>CAVQOD010000021.1:0-78088 GCA_963714345.1 uncultured Alphaproteobacteria bacterium
ATTGTCGGCGGAAATCATCCCGGAATTGCTGACGCCGCCTGAGAAGGTTGCGGTGTTGATGACTGGTAATGCCCGCCTGGAAGCCCCCCAGGATCGTGCCGGAATTGCTGATGTTCCCGGAGAAGCTTGAAACGCTTATGAAAATGTCGTTGGCGCCGGCAACCGAGATGGTGCCGGAATTGGCAATGTCGCCGGAGAAGCTGGTGACGCCAGTGACATAGACGCCGGCAGTCCCCGCCGCGATCGTCCCGCTATTGCTGATGCCGCCGGAGAAGGTGCCGACACTCTGCACAGAGATGCCTGCGAGGCCCGCCGAAATCGCGCCGGAATTGGAAATCCCGTTCAAGAAGGTGGTGACGCCGTTGACGTGAATGCCGGTCAAGGTCGCGACGATCTTGCCGCTGTTGCTGATGCCGCCGGAGAAGGTCGAGATCGTCACGAACGCGGTGTTGTTGGTACCGCCGGCGATGCTCGCGGTGCCACCAACCAGAATGCCGTGCGACGCCCGAGATCGTGCCGTGTTGGTGATGCCACCGGAGAAGGTCCCGATGGTGACCGAGACGACATTGGAGACGCCGCCTGAGACCGATGGCGCTGCCGCCGACCCAGATGCCGTTGCCACCTGCCGAGATCGTGCCGGAATTGCTGATGCCGCCGGAGAACGCCGAGATCGTCACCGGCGCCACGATGCGGGTGCCGCTCCCGAGGGCGGGAGCGCCGCCTAGCAAGATGCCGCTGCCGCCGGCCGAGATCGTTCCCGTGTTGCTGATGCCGCCGGAGAAGGTGGCGATCGTGACCGAGGCCGCCAGAGAGGCCGGGGTCCCGCCTACAATAATTCCGTAGGTGCCCGCCGAGATCGTGCCGGAATTGCTGATGCCGCCAGTAAACGTCGAAATAATAAGCCCTGCGTTTGCGGTAAATGCTCTACCGCCCACCCAGATACCCGCAATGCCCGTCGTCGAGATGAGACCAGAGTTGCTGATGCCGCCGCCGAAGCTCGAGATTGCCACCGAGCCAAAGCCGCCGACCAAGATGCCGGTGCCGCCGGCCGAGACCGTTCCCGCGTTGGTTATGCCGTTCGCGAACCCGGAGATTGCGACGTTACCGAGACCGCCCACCCAGATACCAGCAATGCCCGCCGTCGAGATGAGACCGAAATTGGCGATGCCACCGCTAAAGGTCGAAATCTTCAGTCCCGTACTGTACCCGGTTCCGCCGACCAGAATGGCGCCATCGATCGTCCCGGCATTGACGATGCCGCCAGAAAAATTCGAGATCAGCACGTTGCCGCCGCCGACCTCGATGCCGATGGCGATGCCCGCCGAGATCGTGCCGGAATTGGTGATGCCGTTGGCGAAGCTGAGGACCGTTACGCCGTTGCCGCTGCCGCCAACCTGAATGCCGTAGTTGCCGGCAGAGATCGTGCCGGAATTTGAAATGCCGCCGGCGAAGGTGGAAACCGTGATGGTTCCGCTGCTTGCGGTGCCGCCAACGACGATCCCGCTATTCCCCGCCGTGAGTGCGCCGGCATTGCTGATGTGACCAGAGAAGGTGCCGATCGTCAGCGAACCGCCACTCTTAGCGGCACCCCCGACAACAACGGCGTCGTGACCTATTGAGATCGTGCCGGAATTGAAGATGTCGCCGCCGAAGGTCGAGACCGCGACCAGCCCACGGTACGCGGTGCCGCCGACCACGATGCCGTTAGTGGCGGCGTGCGAGGAGGCAATCGCCCGGAATTGGTGATACCGCCGCCGAACGAACCGACCTTGACCGTGCCGCCCGTCTCATTGCCGCCGACTTGAATGCCGTTCGCGCCGTGACCGGCCTGCTGCTCCGGGACCAGCGTGCCGGAATTGGTGATGCCGCCGGTAAAGGTGGAGACCGTCACCGTACCAGTCGGCGCTGTCGCACCGACGAGGATCGCGTCGTTGTAACGAGCGGTGACCAGGCCGGAATTACTGATGCCGCCGGAGAAATTGGAGATCGTCAGGCTCGACGCGCCAAACGCTCTGCCGCCGACCCAGATGCCTTCGCCGCCCGCCGAGATCGTGCCGGAATTGCTGATGCCGCCGGCAAAGGTCAAAATCGTGATGCTACTGCCAGACGCGGCCTGACCGCCGACCCAAATGCCGTTGCCGCCACCCGGGCTTGCCGATATCGAGCCGCTATTAATGATGCCGCCGGTGAAAGTCGACACCATGACGCTGCCGCCGGCCAGTGCGGTGCCGCCGACCCAAATGCCGTTGCCGCCGCCCGCAACGGCGCTGCCGACGAGCGTGCCGGCATTGCTGATGCCGCCGCCGAAAGACCTGATCGAGAGTTGCGAGCCGGTGACCTTGCCGCCGACGAAAATGCCGCTGCCGGATGCGGATGTGATCGTGCCGTAATTGGCGATGCCGCCGGAGAAGATCGAGCCGCTCACCGCTACCGCGGCGTTGGCGCCGGTCGTGGCGATCAAGCTGGCGCTGTCGATGAAGATGCCGCCGGACAGCGTGCCGGTGTCGAGGATCTGGCCGTTGATGGTGCTGGAATTCGATCGCGATGCCGCCGGTCACCGTGCCGGAATTGATCAGGTTTCCGGTGATGGTGGCGTTGTAAGCCGTGATGCCGGTCTTGGTGACATTGCCGGGGGCCGCATTGCCGACTGGCGTCGTGTCTATCGAGCCGGTCTCGATCACGCAGGGCACGGTCGCGCTGTTCAGCCCGGTCGCGCAGCCTGCCGTATTCAGGCTGAAGGTCAGGACGACGTCGTCCGGATTGCTGTAGCTGAGCGTGCCCGTCAGATGCTCGTAACTGACGGTCGGAGAAAACGTGTTGCCGCCGACGCCCAGCCCGCCGCGCGGTATCGGTCAGGATCGTGTACGGCGTGCCGGTCTGCACCGCGCTGTACGGCGAGATCGCGACCGTGCCGCCGCCGAGAGTAACCGCACCGCTGACCGAGGCCTCGCTCGCGTTCGGATCGATGATGGTGTCGAGGTAGTCCGCGCCGGCGGCAAAACTCAGCGGTCCCGGAAATACTCAGCGTGCCGCCCGCGACACCGGGCGCGCCGGGCGCCAATGTGCCGCCGGAAGCGACGACCACGCCAGCTGCGGTGATCGCGCCGCTGTCGAACAGCGTGCCGGATTTGACGTCGACGGCTTGCACGTTGGCAATGGTGTTCGAATAGACGAAGGTGCCGGCGCCGAGCGCGAAATTGACCGTGCCGTTGCCCTGCCCGACGATGTTGCCGGCGATCGAGCCGCCGCCGACGTTCAATGTGTCGGAATGAGCCGACAGCAGAATGTTGCCGGCAATCAGCCCGCCGCCCTGATTGATGGCGATGCCGTTATTGGCGGTGCTCACGTCAATGGCGGTGCCGCCGGTGCCGGAAATGGTGCCGGAATTGGAGATCGCACCGTTGAAAGTGAGAACCGCGCCGTTCACGACGATGCCGGTCACACCGACGATCGCGCCGCTATTGGTGATGCCGCCGCTGAAAGTCGAGATCCTCGCTAGGCCGGCGCCGCTGCCGCCGACCAAAATGCCAATCGCGCGAGGTTGAGTAATCGTGCCGGAATTGCTGATGCCGCCGGAGAACGTCGCGATCGTGACCGACGCATTAGGTCGCCGAACCCGGTACCGCCGACAAAGATGCCGTTGCCGGCCGCTGCCGAGATGGTGCCGGAATTGCTGATGCCGCCGGCGAAGGTCGAGATCGTCAGCGAACCGCCGGCGCCGGCCAAGCCGCCGACAAAGATGCCGTTGCCGCCCGCCGAGATGGTGCCGGCGTTACTGATGCCGCCGGCGAAAGTGGCAATGGTGACTGTACCACCTGTGAGGGCCACGCCGCCGACCCAGATGCCGTAGTCGGCCGTCGCGATCGTGCCGGAATTTTCAATGCTGCCGGCAAAGGTCGACAGCGTGAAATTGGAGCTGATGAAAGTGCCAACCAGAATTCCGACAAGACCGGCCGCGATCGCGCCGCTGTTGACGATATTGCCGCCGAAGACAGAGGCCGCCGCGACACCGGAACCGTTGGCGCCGCCGACGGCGATGCCTGTACGGCCGGCGGTAATCGCACCGCTGTTGGTGATGCCGCCGGTAAAATTGGTCACGTTGGCGACAGCAATGCCTGCGTTCGACCCCGCCAATATCGTGCCACTGTTGAAAATGCTGCCGTCGAACGTGGAAATCCCGCACGAGCAGCCGACCTCGATGCCGTAACGGGCCGCGGTGATTGCGCCGCTGTTGCTGATATTGCCGGTGAAGGTCGACGTGTCGTCGACACGAATGCCGGTGGCGTAATTTGCAGCGAGCGCGCCGCTGTTGCCGATATTGCCGGTGAAGTTCTGCACGCCACTGACAAGAATTCCGGTGCCGTTGACCGCGATGGTGCCGCTGTTGCCGATGTTGCCGGTGAAATTCTTCACACCGCTGACGACAAGCGCGGTGCCGCTGACCGCGATGTCGCCGCTGTTGCTGATATTGCCGGAGATGAAATTCGTAACATTGGCAACGACAATGCCGGCGCCGCTTCCTACGATCGTCCCGCTGTTGCTGATGCCGCCGGCAAAGGTGGACACCGAAGGTTGGAATGGGTTCGATCCGCCGACAAGAATGCCGACGTAGTCGGCCTGGATCATGCCGGAATTGCTGATGCCGCCGCCAAAGCTCGAAATGGCGACGGTGTCGCCCAAATATGCGGTGCCGCCGACAAAGATGCCGTATTCGCCGGCCGTGATCATACCGGAATTGGCGATGCCGCCGCCAAAGCTCGAAATGGCGACGCTGCCGCCCAAATTTGCGGTGCCGCCGACCCAGATGCCGTATTCGCCGGCCGTGATCAGGCCCGAATTGGTGATGCCGCCGCCAAAGGTCGCGATTGCGAAAGTGCTGTGGAGACCAAAGGCCGATCCGCCGACCCAGATGCCGTTGCGGGTCGCCGCAATCGTTCCGGAATTGGCGATGCCGCCCGAGAACGTCGAATACGACTTTGGTGCCGAAACTTGCGGTTCCGCCGACAAAGATGCCGTTGCCGCCCGCTAAAATCGTGCCGGAATTGCTGATACCGCCGGTGAAGGTTGACGCGTTGACGGCAATGCCGGAGGCGCGACTTGCCGAGATCAAGCCGGAATTGCTGATGCCGCCGACGCCGGAGGTGCCGAAGACACTGACACCATTGATGAGAATTCCCGTGTAGGCCGCAGCGATGGTGCCGGCATTGGTGATGCCGCCGAGGAACGAGGTCACGCAATCGCAGATTTCGATTCCGGTGGCACCCGATATCGTCGCGCCCGCGGCGTTGACGATGTTGCCGACGAAGGAGACGGTTTGCTCGACCCTGATGCCGCCGCCGCCCGCTGAGATCATTCCGCTGTTGGTGATGCCGCCGCCGAAGGTGGAGACGCCGTTGATTTGAATCCCGGTCCCGCTGTTCGAGGAAATGCTGCCCGCGTTACTGACACCGCCCTCGAAGTTTGAAACGTTGTAGACGCCGGGTCCGCCGGTGCTGCCGACGAGAATGCCGACGCCAAAACCGGTTGCCATGATGGTGCCGGTGGCGGAATTGACAATGCCGCCGGTGAACAGTCCGGCGCTTCCGATATTAATGCCGTTGCCGGACGCGGTGATCGCCCCGCTGTTGCTGATGCCGCCGGTGAACGTCGAAGGACCGTTGACGACAATGCCGGATCCGCCGACGGACAGCGTGCCCGAATTGCTGATGCCGCCAGTAAAGATCGCGCCGCCGATCGAGATGGCGGTGCCGCTACCGCTGATCATGCTGGTTGCGTCGAGCGAAATGCCGCCATTGATGACGCCGGCGCTAAGGACCGAGCCGTTAATCGTGCCGCCGACAAAGGCAATGCCGGAAGGACTGATCGATCCCTCGTTGGTGATGTTGCTGCCGGGCGCGGTAAAGCTGGCGTCAACGCAGACGTTCTGAATCGTCGTGTTCAGTGGATTGTCGAACGGGGCGCTGACAACATTGTTGCAGGCCGCGGCGTAAGCCGCCGGCGTGCCGCCGCCGATCAACAGTGCGGCGACCGAACTCGTCGCCAACAGCGCGCGCAGCCCCGGTCCGCTTGGCGTTGACCTTCGCATTCCAACGGCCTTTGGCCCGGCCGCCACCGGCCGAGCCCACCAGTTCTCCAGACGTCAGCCAAGATTAGCCGATGGCGCCATGCAGGTAGACGGGTCCTCAATCATTTCGCCTGTTATTTCAGGATATTCTGCGCGTTTTCTCGGCCGCGTGGCGAAAAAGCCACAATATTATTGCGTGATTTCGGTCGGCCGTGCTTGGCGCGGCCTTTGGCTGCCGCGTAGGGCATGGCTGCAACAAACCCCTCCAACTCGGCCGCCCGGCCGCGATCCCCGCCTCGCCCGACCAGGCCCTGCTCGACCGCGTGCGCAATCCGCACCCGGACACCGATTACGTCGCGCGCTTCCGTAAGCCCCCGGCCATTGCGGGTCGGCGAAATCGCCGCCGTGAAGATCGAGCGCGCCCGCCTACGATCTGCATGGCACCGCGGTGGGCTACTAACGGCCGTTTCGCTTGCATCGCACCATTAGTGATGGGATGTTTGCCGCGCAAAATCACAGGACATCCCATGCCACTCCCCGACACCATCAAGACGCTTATTCGCAACGCCTGGGACGATGGCTGCCCGTGCCTCGTCGCCACCTGTGGCCCGGCGGGGCCGAACATTTCCGTCAAGGGCAGCATGATCGTGTTCGACGACGCCCACCTGGCTTATTGGGAACGCTCCAAGCGCACGGCGCTGGACAACCTGTCCCACGACAAGCGCGTTTGCGTGATGTATTCGAACTTCAAAGCGCAGCGCGAGCACGTTTTCGAGAGCGGCTTCTTGCGCTTCTTCGGCACCGTCGAACTGCATGAGAGCGGGCCCATGCATGACGCGATTTTTGCAAAACTCTTGCCCCGCGAGCAGACCCATGTCGGCGCCGATACCGGCATCGGCGCTCTGCTCAAGATCGACAGCGCCATCGATATCCGCGGCAAGCCGATCATGCTGTGATTAGTGCATTCGGCCGAGCACGCGGCCGGACGGATGCCGGTCAACTTGACGAGGTCTCCTCGGCGATGGTGAAAGGCCGGCGTCAGATAGACGATATTGCCGAAGGGCCGGACAAAAACACCTTCGGCAATAAACCGTTGCCGCAAGGCATCGAGATTTTCGATGCGGTCGAGTTCGACCACGCCGATGGCGCCTTTCACCCGCACATCCTTCACGCCCGGAAGCGCGCGGCAGGGTTCGAGACCTTGCCGCAGGTCGGCTGCGATGTTCGCCACCTGATCAAGCCGCGGCTCGCTCGCGAACAGATCGAGCGAGGCATTGGCCGCGGCGCAGGCGAGCGCGTTCGCCATAAAGGTCGGTCCGTGCATCAGCGCCTTCGCCGGATCGTCGGACCAGAATGCGTCGAACACCCTTCGGCTGGAGATCGTCGCGGCGAGCGGCAGTGTGCCGCCGGTCAAAGCCTTGGACAGCGTGACGATGTCCGGCACCACGCCGGCGTCATGGAAGGCGAACATTGCGCCGGTCCTGCCGAAACCCGTGAAGATCTCATCGAAGATCAACAAAAGCTCGTAACGGTCTGCCAATACTGCGCAAATTGTTAAGAACGCGAGCGTCGTGAAAGAGCATGCCGCCGGCGCCCTGAACCAACGGCTCGACGATAATGGCAGCGATCTCCTCGGCGCGCCGCGCCAGCGTCGCCTCGAGCACTGCCGCGCTTGCGTCGTCGACGGGGAGATCGACCGCGATCTGCTCCGGCAAGAGCCCGCGGAACGCCTCATGGAAGCTGCCGTCCGGGTCGGACACCGCCATGGCGCCGGTGGTGTCGCCGTGATAGCCGCCCTTGAACGACACGATGCGGTTGCGTCCGCGAACGCCGCGATTGCGCCAGTATTGCACCGCCATTTTCAGCGCGACCTCGACCGCCACCGACCCGGAATCGCTGAAGAAAACGCGATCGAGATCGGCGGGCGCAAGGAGTTCGGTGAGCCGCCGCGCCAGCGTCAGCGCCGGTTCGTGCACCAGGCCGCCGAACATGACGTGCGGCATCGTTGCGAGCTGCGTTTCGACCGCGGCCCGGATGTGCGGATGGTTGTAGCCGTGGCAAGCGGTCCACCATGAGGCAATGCCATCGATCAGTTCGCGTCCATCGGCAAGCACGATGCGGCACCCGCGGGTCGCCGTGACCGCAAGCGGTAGACTTGCGGTCTTCATCTGCGCATAAGGCAGCCAGACATGGTCGAGGCCGGCGGCATACCAAGCCGGTTGTGTGCTCTGTCCCATCCCCTTGTTTTCGCTGGTGTTGCCGGGCATTCGGCGCTTTCATGGAAGCTGCGGGGAAGCGCATTGTGCCTGCTCGGCTCCGCCGAGGTCACGTTTGTTCGAGGGTAGCGAAAATAATGCGCTCGCTTGATGATTTTGCCGGCGAGAAACTGACTGCGCTGGAAGGGGCCAAATTGCGCCGCACGCCGGTGGTCACGGCGCGGGCCGGAATCTGGGCCGAGCGCGACGGCCGGCGCTTACTGTCGTTTTCCTGCAATGATTACCTCAATCTCAGCCAGCATCCCGAGGTGATCGCCGCGGCCATCGAGGCCACCGCGCGTTATGGCGTCGGCGCCGGCGCGTCGCGGCTCGTCACCGGCAATCACCCGCTCTATGCCGAGCTCGAAAGCCGGCTGGCGCGCCTGAAGGGCACCGAGGCGGCTTGCGTCTTCGGCTCAGGCTATCTCGCCAATACCGGCATCATCCCGGCGCTGGTCGGCGCCGACGATCTCATCCTGCTCGATGAACTGTCGCATGCCTGCATTCATGCCGGCGCCAAACTGTCCGGCGCCGCCGTGCAGCGCTATCGCCACGCCGATGCTCGATCACGCCGAAGCGCTGCTCGCGGCGCATCGCGGCGGCAAAAAACGCGCGCTGATCGCGACCGACGGCGTGTTTTCCATGGACGGCGATTTGGCGCCGCTCGCCGCGCTGTCGGAGCTGGCGCAACGCTTCGACGCCTGGCTTCTCTCTGACGACGCGCATGGCCTCGGCGTCGTCGGCGGCGGCCGCGGTTCGAGCTTCGCCAATGGCGCGGCGCAAAGCCTTTCGAGGTGCCGCTGCAAATGGGCACGCTGTCCAAAGCGCGTCGGTGCTTATGGCGGCTATCTGTGCGCCTCGCGCGCCGTGATCGATTTCATGCAAACGCGGGCGCGCACTTTTATCTATTCGACCGGCTTGCCGCCGCCGGTGATTGCCGCCGCCATTGCCGCGCTCGAGGTGATCGAACGCGAGCCGGCCTATGCCGCGCTGCCCTTGCGCAAGGCCAAGGATTTCGCCCGCGCCCTTAATCTGCCCGAAGCCCAGAGCGCCATCGTCCCGGTGATCGTCGGCGACACCGACGCGGCGCTCGGCCGCGTCGGAGCTGTTGCGCGAGGAGGGCTTTCTGGTGGTCGCGATCCGGCCGCCGACGGTGCCGGCCAGGCACGGCGCGGCTGCGTTTTGCCTTCACCGCGCAGCATCCCGACGCCGAGATCGCCCGGCTTGCGGACGTGGTGCGAAGCCGCGTGTTGAGGCATGTGACGCGTGAGCGCCATCTTTATCACCGGGACGGGAACCGATGTCGGCAAGACATATGTGGCTGCCTCGCTGGTCCGTCATTTGCGCCAGATGGGCCGCTTGGTTGACGCCATCAAGCCGGTGGTCAGCGGCTACGATCCGGCGCACGCCGCCGCGAGCGATCCGGGCATTCTGTTGAATGCGCTGGGCCTGCCGGTGACCGAGCAGGAGATCGACCGGATTTCGCCGTGGCGGTTTCGCGCCGCGCTGTCGCCCGATCTCGCGGCCGAGCGCGAAGGACGCCGCATCGACGTCGATACGGTCATAAAATTCTGCCAGACTGCGATGGATCAGCGGCGGGACATTCTGTTGATCGAAGGCGCCGGCGGCATCATGGTGCCGCTCGACGGCGAGCGCACCGTCCTCGACGTGATGATGGCGCTGCAATTGCCGCTCATTTTGGTCGCCGGCAGCTATCTCGGCACCATCAGCCATACGCTGACCGCACTCGATGCGCTGTTCCGGCGTGGCATGCGGGTGGTGGCGATCGTCGTCAGCGAGACGGAAGGATCGACCGTGCCGCTCGACGATACGGTCGCGGCCATCGCGCGCTTTGCCGAACCGGTGATCGGGCTGCCGCGCCAGAGACAAGACGTGCCGCCGCAACCGGGCGGCAGACCGAGCAACACGGCGGACGCTTTGGGCCGCATTTTCGGCCAATAAGGCCGCGGCACAGCGACCGAAAATTATTTGGCGAAGTAATGCACCTGCACCACGGTTTCCATTGTGCCTTCGAGATTAAACAGCGCGTGCAAAAGAAACGTCAGCAGCGTCGAGCCAGAGCGTAAGCGCATCCAGCCCAAGAACAGGCCGATGACGAAAATCTGCAGCATTCCGGTCCAATCATATTGGACGTGCAACCCCGCCCAAACCACCGAGATCGCGACGATCGCCGGCCAAGCGAACCGTTCCGGGCGCGCCCAGCCGCGGAACATAAAGCCGCGGAACAGGATCTCCTCGCCGGCCGGCGCGATCACGATGGCGGCGACCGCCATGGCCGGCAGCCAGCCTTCCGTGGCGGCGGTCGTGTAGGATTGCAGCTGAAATGCCGTCACCAAGTCGCGCCCGCTTGCGATAAAGCGCGGCGTCACTGAGCGCGATCAGCCCGACGAGGCAAGCGACGCCAAGCGTCACATCGCGCGCTGGCGGCCAATGCAGCGCGAAATACTCGGTTTGCGGCGCGCCGCGCAGCCACACGGCGAACATCAGCACGCCGATCGTGACCGGGTTGGAAATGAAAATAAACGACGTGACGACGACGCCGTCATATGGCGTTTGCACGATCGTATCCCAGGTCCCGACGCGCAGCCAGAACAGGAGCGCAAAGCCGAGGAATTCCCCGACCAGGAAGGCGAGCGCGGCCCAACCCAGCGTTGCCCAATAGCCCCAGATTTTCATGTGACCGTCATCCTGAGAGGTAGCCGCAAGCTAGCCCGCGAAGGATGAACGGCCGTCGCCGTCGCCCTTCGCGGAGTTTGTCATCGGGCCGGCCATGTCGGGCCGGATCCGTTCGCTCGCAGGTCAGGGCGACGGAAGCAAGTCAAAATTGACGTTTTGCTACGGCACCAAGATCGAGGAGCCTGTGGTGTTGCGGCCTTCCAGATCCTTGTGCGCTTTGACGGCATCTTTGAGCGCGTATTTCTGATTGATCGGGATTTTGACCGCACCCTTGCCGACCACGTCGAACAGATCGTTGGCGATCGCCAATAAATCCTCGCGCTTGGCGGCGTAGGTGTTGAGCGTCGGGCGGGTGGCGAACAGCGACCCTTTGGTCTGCAGGATATTGATGTTGAAGGCCTCGACCTGGCCCGAGGCGCTGCCGTAGCTGACGAAATAGCCGAGCGGCGCAAGGCAATCGAGCGAGGCCGGGAATGTGGTCTTGCCGATGCCGTCATAGATCACGCTGCAGAGTTTTCCGCCGGTGATCTCCTTGGTCCGCGCGGCGAAATCCTCGTCGCGATAGAGGATGGTGTGATGACAGCCATTGGCCTTGGCGAGCTCCGCCTTGTCCTTGGAGCCGACCGTGCCGATGACATTGGCGCCGAGATGATTGGCCCATTGGCACAGGATCAAGCCGACGCCGCCGGCCGCGGCGTGAACGAACACGTTCATGCCCTTCTCGACCTTGAACGTGCGGCGCAGCAGATATTCCGCCGTCATGCCCTTGAGCATCATGGCGGCGGCCTGCTCGTAGGTGATATTTGCCGGCAGTTTCACAGCGCGGTCCGCCGGGACGTTGCGTTCGGAGGCGTAGCAGCCGAGCGCCACCACATAGCCGACGCGATCGCCCACCTTGAGGTCGGTGACGCCGGGACCGACGGTGGTGACCTCGCCGGCAGCTTCGTTGCCGGAAACAAAGGGCAGCCCGACCGGAGAGGGATACATGCCCATGCGGAAATAGGTATCGATGAAATTGACGCCGCAGGCGTGCTGCTTGACCCGCACTTGGCCCTGCCCGGGTGGCGGCAGTTCGATCTCCTCGTAAGTCAAAACCTCAGGCCCGCCGGTCTTATGCACGCGTACTGCCGCAACCATTTTTCTCTCCTTGGAATTTGTTCGGATTATCGGTGAAAAGCCCGGCCGGGATCATAGGCGTAGGAGCGTCGAACACAAGGCGGTCCCGCTTGGGCGCCTTGACGATCTTGAGTTTAATACGAAGATTGAAGGTAGCTGGCCTTGAGGTGGTTATGGGACGCTGGCGTGGTTTTACCGCGGTCGGACTGCTTTCGTTCGCGATGATGCTCGCTCTCGGATCAAGCCCGGGAATCGCGCAATCGCGCGCGCACGTCTACCTGTTCCGCGGGCTCGGCGACGTTTTCTCGCTGGGCATGGACACGCTCGCCGACGAACTCAACCAGCGCGGAATCGATGCCTCATCGCACAGTCACGGCGACTGGAAAACAATCGCCGATAGGGCTGCGGCGAATTACAAGGCAGGGAAGGAAGGACCGATCATCCTTGTCGGTCATTCGCTCGGCGCCGATGCCGTTATGGAGATGGCCGACTATTTGGGCGACAAGGGTGTCGCGGTGGCGCTCGTGGTGCCGGTTGACGCCACGCAATCGTTTCCGGCGCCAGGCAATGTCGCCCGTGTGCTCAACCTGACGCAGCGCGACTACGCCTATATGCGGCCCGGACCCGGCTTCCGGGGTTCGCTACGCAATGTCGATCTTAGCGGCGATCCGAACATCGATCACCTCAACATCGACAAGTCACCGCGACTGCATGCTCAGGTCGTCAGCGAGATTTCTTGCTATTGTCAGCGGACACCGCGCTGCTCCGTCGGTCGCCGCGAAGCCTGTGTCAGCCGGCGCGATCGCGCCAAGCGATGCGAATGGCAACAGCGCGGCCCCACCAAGTAGCGGAGGAACTGCGAATGCCGACCCGCCAGCCGCGACGTCAGCCATGCCGCAGCGACCCTCAAAACCAGCCGCAGCACCACAATCGGTCAATCCGGTGCAAATACCCGACTGAGCCGGAATTTGCCTGACGGATTAAAGCCAGCCACACGACACGAAAGCGGCTATGTCCAATCCGCGCTTCACCGCGCGCCCGAGACATTGAGCACCGTGCCGCTGATATAGGACGCGGCGTCCGACAAGAGAAACAGCACCGCTTCGGCAATCTCATCCGGCTCGCCCGGCCGGCCCATCGGCAGAAGCGGCGTGATCCGCTCCAGCCGTCCGGGCTCGTGGATGTCGGTCCTGGTCGGGCCCGGCCGGATGGCATTGACGCGCACACCTTCCTTGGCGACTTCGCGCGCCAGGCCATTGGTGAGCGCATCGACACCGCCTTTGGCGGCGGCATAGAACACGTATTCACCGGCGCCGCCGGTGACCGAAGCGATCGACGACAGAAATACGATCGAGCCGCCTTTGCCGCCCTGCGCCGTCGACATTCGCCGCACCGCTTCGCGCGCGCAGATCAGGCAGCCGAATAGATTGATGTCGATCACTTCGCGGATGGTGTCGGCGGTCGCGGCGTCAAGCCGCGAATTCTTGCCGCCGACGCCGGAGCTGTAGACAAAATGCGTGATCGGTCCGAGCGTGCGCGTCGTCTCGCCGAACACGCCCACGATCTCGTCTTCCTTCGTCATGTCGCCCTGCAGGGTGACGGCTTTGCCGCCCGATTTCTTCACCGCCTCGGCGACCTCCGCCGCAGCCTTGGCATTGCGGACGTAATTGATGGCGACGTCGTAGCCGCGCTCGCCGGCAAGCCGCGCCGTCGCGGCGCCGATGCCGCGGCTGCCGCCGGCGATGAGAAGCACAGGTCGTGGCACGGGTTTACTCCGTTTTCTAAGGATGATGCCGGCGTAGAAAGCCGACGCCGACGAAATAGATCGCAAGGAGGCACAATCCGGCAAGGGTCCAGAATCCGGGCTGGAGATTGCGCGCCACCGCGAAGGCGGCAAGCAGCGTCCACACGATGAGTGCGCCCGTCGTCATGGCCCGCCAATGCGCGATGCGCATTGGGTGGACGACGTGAAACGGCACGAAAGTCAGCGCGGCAAGCGCCGCAATCGCCATGGCGCTGAGCCACGGCGCTGGCTTGAGCAGGAACAAATAAAACGCCGCCACGTTCCACAGCGCCGGAAAGCCGCGAAAGTAATAATCGGAAGTCTTCATGCGCCGGTCGGCAAAATAGAGCGAGCCGGTGACGACGATGAGGATGCCGAGCGCAACGGCGGCGGCTTGCGGTACCAATCCGCTGGCGGCGATGGCGAAGGCCGGAACGAACACATAATTGAGAATATCGACCACAAGATCGAGCACGTCCCCCGACCAGCGCGGCAGCACGTCGGCAACACGTAGCCGCCTGGCAAACGTGCCGTCGACGCCGTCGATGAAAAGCGCAATGCCAAGCCACACGAACATCTGCGCCCAGTCGGCGCGCACCGCAGCGATCAAGGCCAGAAGTGCGCAGGCGGCGCCGCAAGCGGTGAAGACATGGACGGCAAACGCGGCCGCAGTCACCGCCTTCGGATCGCTTCTCGGCGCGGTTGGGTCCATAAGCTAAGCTTATACGTGAAATGGAAATTCGTGCCCAATCACCCTGTTCTTGTGAAATATTAGACCTAGGTCTCAGGCAAGTTCGATACTGCGTGCAGTGGCAATTATGAACGTGACCGGTGAGCCCTTTACCGCCGAAGTTGCCGTCGTCGGCGGCGGACCGGCCGGCCTCGTCTGCGCCATTGCGCTCAAGGCGGCCGGCATCGAAACGCTCCTGATCGCGCCGCCGGCCAAGCCCGATCACCGGACCACGGCGCTCCTTGCCGGGTCCGTCACCGCGCTGCAAACACTGGGCGCCTGGCGAGCCTGCCTGCCCCACGCCGCGCCGCTCAAAAAACTCCGTATCGTCGACGACACCCAACGGCTGTTTCGTGCGCCCGAGGTGTTTTTCGATGCCGCCGAAATCGGACTGGAGGCGTTCGGTCACAACATCGAAAACCGCCATCTGCTGGCCGCGCTTGAAGCTCAAGCCGCCGCGTTGCAATTGCCGCGCATTGCCGCGCCGGCGCTTGCGATCAAACCCGATGCGGACGGAGTAACCATCGTCCATGCCGATGGCGGGCTGCGCGTGCGCCTTCTGGTCGGCGCCGATGGCGCGCGGTCGCTGGCCCGCGCCGCGGCCGGCATTGCCACGCGGCGGCGAAGCTATCCGCAAACGGCGCTGACGCTTAATCTCGCCCATACCCGCCCGCACGGCGACACATCGAGCGAATTCCATACCGAGAGCGGCCCGTTTACGCTCGTTCCCCTGCCCGGCCGGCGGTCGAGCCTGGTCTGGGTGCTCGAACCGGCCCGCGCGGCCGAGATTGCGGCGATGAACGATGCGGAGCTTGCCGCGGCGATCGAGCGCCGCGCCCATTCGCTCCTGGGCACGATGCAGGCCGAGCCCGGTCGCGGCGTTTTCCCGCTGGCGATCCAAACGGCTGACGCCTTCGCGCGCGCACGGATCGCGCTGATCGGCGAGGCCGCCCATGTCGTGCCGCCGATCGGTGCGCAGGGTCTTAATCTCGGGCTGCGCGATGGCGCCACGCTTGCCGAGCTCGTCGCCGATGCGCGCCGTGACAACCGCGATGTCGGCGCGCCCGATGTGCTGGCGCGCTATGATCGGCAGCGGCGCGCCGATGCGACCAGCCGAACCATCGGGGTCGATATACTGAACCGCAGCTTGCTCACCGATTTTTTTCCGATGCACGGCGCGCGCGGGCTCGCGCTCTATCTGGTCGATCGCATCGGCCCGCTGCGCCGCGCCTTGATGCGCGAAGGCGTGACGCCGGCCGCCTCGCAGCCGCGGCTGATGCGCGGCGAGATGGTGTAATGCTCAGAGCGTTATCTCTGAGCCAAGCTTCGATGGCCCGGCAAATATCGGCGTAAGTGAGCTGGTCTGGGTTGAGCTTAATGCCCGCCGACGCGATTGGCAGATGATCGCAAAACCTCTGATATTGATCGTCGATATGTTCGCCGCCGGGCAGTGAATAAGCTCCGCCCTGGCACGTATCTAGCCAATCACGGACTTCACGTATTGCCTTTTTCGGATCACCATCATGAAACGAAATATCTTGACCCGAGATATCCGACAAGGCGTCGCGGTACCGATACCCACTATGATCGAGAATGAGTGCGACTTTACTCTGTTGTCGGCCGGCGCCGAAACTCTTGGCCGCTACAAACAGCCCGAGTTCAAAAGACATGTTCAGGCGCGGCAGTTTCGTTATAGGGTCAATGCTCATAAACGAAATATCGTAAATCCCGTACCGGCACTCTCGGATAATGCCGGCAATCTTATCGAGACGGTTTTCGGTTAAATCGCTAATTTCCAGTGCACAGCGAGGGCGGTACGTACAAGCAAATACCGCAAAGACGAGCGCACGAAATATTGGCTGATACTCAGGAGAAAATGGGCAATTGATAAATACACTGCGCGCGTAGATATTTGGACGCGGCACAGGAGCCTACTTCTGCTTGAAGGCTTTCGGACCACGTCATTACCGAGTTCGCGGACTTGGCAGGTGAAGTTATGATGTAGCGCCCCGATTTGGCGCGCAACGCGTAGTGGCGTGCCTCTTTCGGCACCGGCGGCAACGGCTGCCCTCGCGTGACAGTGACTTCATGACCGATAGTCCCTCTGCGGGGACCTAGGACACGATAAACGCTCGACGATGGCGCTTTCTCACCCGGTTTCGTTGCCTTACGCGAACGATGTTTCCCCGATTTGTTCATCCGCCCAATCCGATTCCTGCACACTGGTGCAATATAGCGTAAGTCGCAACTGCCTGCCACTCCTGCTAGAATTCAGCCTCCACGGGCGGGGGCAAGATGATCCATTTCCTGGGCACCGTCTGCCGCGAAAAGCGGCTTGGCGAGGCCGGGCCGTTCATCCTACCGTCAGCTCTAAAGATTTCCGGGTAGCGTCATGAAACTACCGCGCAATTTTTTCAAAGCCTTGGCGATCGGCGCGCCGGCGCCGTTGCGCGAATTGCCGCTGCGGCTCGAGCGCATGATTCATTTCGTTCCGCCGCATATCGAGAAAGTGCGCGCCAAAGTGCCGGAGCTCGTCGCCCAGGTCGACGTCGTGCTCGGCAATCTGGAGGACGCGATCCCGGCCGACGCCAAGGAAGCGGCGCGCTCAGGCTTCATCGCAATGGCGAAGGCTTGCGACTTCGGCGACACCGGATTGTGGACGCGCATCAACGCGCTCAATTCGCCCTGGGTGCTCGACGACATTACCGAGATCGTCGCCGCCATCGGGCAAAAGCTCGACGTCATCATGCTGCCGAAGGTCGAGGGCGCCTGGGACATCCATTATCTCGATCAGCTGCTGGCGCAGCTTGAAGCCAAAAACGGCGTGAAAAAGCCGATCCTCATTCACGCCATTCTGGAGACGGCCGAGGGCGTCAATAACGTCGCTTCGATCGCGGTCGCCTCGCCGCGCATGCACGGCATCAGTCTCGGCCCGGCGGATCTGGCGGCATCCCGCGCCATGAAAACGACGCGCGTCGGCGGCGGCCATCCGGAATACAAAGTGCTGGCCGATGCCGGCGCGCCCGACGCGCCGCGGCCGGCCTATCAGCAGGACCTTTGGCACTACACCATCGCGAAAATGGTCGATGCCTGCGCCGCGGCCGGCATCAAAGCGTTCTATGGCCCGTTCGGCGATTTCGCCGACAGCGCGGCCTGCGAGGCGCAGTTCCGCAATGCCTTTCTGATGGGCTGCGTCGGCGCCTGGACGCTGCATCCGAACCAGGTGCCGATCGCCAAGCGCGTGTTCTCGCCCGATCCGGCCGAAGTCGCCTTCGCCAAGAAGATCATCGCCGCCATGCCGGACGGCAGCGGCGCGGTGATGATCGACGGCAAGATGCAGGACGATGCGACCTGGAAACAGGCCAAGGTGCTGGTCGATCTGGCCGGGCTCGTCGCCGAGAAAGATCCCGAAATGGGACAGCGCTATGGGTTGTGACGGGCGTTTCGCAATCGCCGGCGCCTGCGGCATAATCGTTGCATTCTCGCCCCATTGAAGCTGTAAAATGCCTGCTGCGATGGAAAAGATTCGAAGCGCCAAGTACCAGATCGGCCAGATCGTCCGGCACCGGCTCTATCCGTTCCGCGGCGTCGTGTTCGACATCGATCCGGTGTTCGACAATACCGAGGAATGGTACCAGGCGATCCCGGCCGACGTGCGGCCGCGCAAGGACCAGCCGTTCTATCATCTGTTCGCCGAGAACGAAGAGACCGAATACGTCGCTTACGTTTCGGAACAGAATTTGTTGCCCGACGAAAGCGGCGAGCCGGTGCGGCATCCGCAGGTCGCCGAAGTTTTCGTCAAGGACGGCACGGGCGGCTATCGCCCGCGTGCGGCGATGATGCACTGAATTTGCGCAATATCCCCGGATCAGCAATGCAGCGCGCTTTGACGCTGCATTGCGTCCGAGAACAGGTCGCTATTGCTTCGCCGGTGCGCCTGCGGGCGGCGGCGCGCTGAAGCGCCGGGCGCGCCCTGCTGCTGCTCGAGCTTCTTGCGGGCTTCGTCGGCGCGCCGCTGCAACTCGTCCTGCAGCTTCTTCTGCTGTTCCTCGAACACTTTCGGGTCGGTCGGCGGACCGTCATAGGCCTTGGCGAAATCGGCGAGCGGCAAAACGAGACTGATCGGCTGGCCGGTCGAATTGATCGCCTGGACCACGAGGCCCTGCCCCTTCTTCATCTTGGCGATCATGTCGGGGTTGGCCTCGTAGTCGGCCATGCAGCCATTGGTGAAGCAGATCACGTAGGGCGCGGTCATCGGCTGGTTCTGGTCGATGATCACGCGGGTGCCGTGGATGAGCTGCATGCCGAGCGGCAAGGTGACGCGCAGGATTTTCTTCGGCTCGCCTTCCGGCTCGATCAGCACGGCGGCGACCACCGGCATGCCGGACTCGATGCGGGCATCCTTGCCGGTAAAGCAGACCTGCTTGGCGTTGGGATCGTTCTGGTTCTTTAGGCAGAACTTGGTCCAGGGCGAATAGATCAGCTGAACCGGCTGCTGCTGTTCGTCGCCTTGTGCCGGCGCTTGTGGCGCCGGCGCGGCGCTGCCGGCGCGGCGGGCTGCCGCCGGCTTTTTCGCGGCCGGCTTCGGCTTGGCGCGAAAGCGAGCGAGCCGCACGCGACCTGCAGGCCCACGGCAGCCGCCGCGGTGAGTACCGCGAGCCGGCGCCAATGTTCTTGGCTTGATCCTGCGGCGATGGCAGCGAGCGTTCGGCCCACCGGCCGAGCCGGCGCCGACGCGTTGCGATAGTTCATGAGATGCAGTTCCTCTTTCCTGCCGCCGCCCGCAAATCGAACCAGATCGAACCGAACTGGTCGAGCTGCCTGGCCAGACTTGACTGTCAATGGGCCGATATCGCACCAGCCGACATTCGCTGCCGCGCCGCGCCGTCCCCCGCGGGAGGCGTCAATCGACGCAGAATACGGCAACACCGTGACCCCTTATCGCCCTTAGGCCCGGCCCAATAGCGCAATTGCACGGCTAGATAAAGCCCGCACTCGAAACCGCGTCACCGGGCTATGTCGCGGCTGTGGCGGAAAGCCACTGCCGCGGCCGTGGTACAGTCGTGGGCGGTCGACCGAATCGCGCTTAGCGCTGTCCCCCGAGGAAGCCCTGCGAACCGTCGGATCTCGAATGCAGGCCGCATGCAGCGGCACTCAGTTGCTGGCGGCGATGCTGGTCGGGCTGGCGCTTTCGGCAATGGCGGAGCCGAGCCCGGCGTCACGCCGAGCTGCCGTCGCCCTGCCCGCTATCGCCATGCACGGCGCGCCGGCGCTGCCGGGCGATTTCACCGCGCTGCCCTACGTCGATCCCGATGCGCCGCAGGGCGGCCGGCTGACCGAGGGCGTGCTCGGCACCTTCGACAGCCTCAATCCGCTGATCGTCCAAGGTCTCGCCGTGCAGCCGATCCGCGGCTATGTCATCGAGAGCTTGATGGCGCGCGGCTACGACGAGCCGTTCACGCTCTACGGTCTGTTGGCGCGCACGGTCGAGACCGACGATGCGCGGAGCTACGTCACTTTCACGCTCGATCCGGCGGCGCATTTTTCCGACGGCGCGCCGGTGACCGCCGAGGACGTGGTGTTTTCCTGGCAATTGTTGCGCGACCACGGCCGGCCCAATCACCGCACCTATTATTCCCGGGTGGCCAAGGCGGAGATCCTCGGTCCGCGCACGGTGCGGTTCGATTTCGCCGATACCAGCGACCGCGAATTGCCGCTGATCCTCGGCCTGATGCCGGTGCTGCCGAAACACGCCATCGACGTCGCCACCTTCGAGAACTCGACTTTGACCAAACCGATCGGCAGCGGTCCCTATGTCGTCGCCGCCGTCGATCCGGGAAAAAGCGTCACCTTCAAGCGCGATCCGAATTATTGGGGCCGCGCGCTTGCCGATCAATCGCGGCCTGTGGAATTTCGACGAACTGCGCTTCGATTTTTATCGCGACGACAACGCCTATTTCGAAGCATTCAAGGCCGGGCTCTACGACGTGCGCAGCGAAACCGATCCGACGCGCTGGCAGACCGGATACGATTTTCCGGCCGCCCGCGACGGCCGCGTCGTCAAGGAGACGTTCCGCAGCGGCTTGCCGAAATTCGCTTCCGATTTCGTCTTCAACACGCGCCGGCCGATCTTCGCCGACATCCGCGTGCGCCAGGCGATCGCTTTGCTGTTCGATTTCCAATGGGTCAACCGCAACTTCTTCTACAATCTGTATCAACGCAGCGCGAGCTTCTTCGATGACAGCGAGCTGTCGGCCTATCGGCGCCCGGCGGATGCGGCCGAGCGGGCGCTGCTGGCGCCTTATCCGGATGCGGTGCGTCCCGATGTGCTCGACGGCACCTGGTCGCCGCCGGTCACCGACGGCTCGGGACGCGACCGCGCCCTGCTGCGGCGGGCGCTCGGCTTGCTCGAAGCCGCCGGCTATGAGCTTGAGGGCACGACGCTGCGCGACCGCGGCAGCGGACGGCCGTTCACGTTCGAAATCATGGTGACCAACCGCGACGACGAACGGCTGGCGCTCGCCTTCTCGACCATGCTGGCGCGCGCCGGCATCGCCGCGCAGGTTCGTCTCGTCGACTCCGTGCAATACGAAGAGCGCCTGGCGTCGTTCGATTTCGACATGATCGAATACCGCTGGGACGCAGTCGCTGTCGCCCGGCAACGAGCAAAGCATTTATTGGAGCTCGGCGGCGGCGGGCGAAGCAGGGCTCGCGCAATTATATGCGGCGTCAAAAGCGCCGCGGTCGACGCCATGATCGCGGCCTTGTTGCGCGCGCGCACCCGGCCCGATCTGGTCGACGCGGTGCGCGCGCTCGACCGCGTGCTGATGTCCGGCTCCTACGTGATCCCGCTGTTTTATCTTCCCGAGCAATGGGTGGCGCGCTGGAACGCCATCGGCCATCCGGCGCGGACGTCGCTGTTCGGCTACCTGCCGGAAACCTGGTGGCGCCAGCCGCCGAAGACTCTGCAATGATGCGCAACGCTACCATACGCCGATGATTCTCGGCGACCACACAGGCGCTACGACCGCGGCGGCGCAAGCCGACAGCCGCATCACGCTTGACGACTTGTTTCGTCGCGCGGCGGCGCGGCGGCCGGGCGCGATTGCGCTTGCCGATGCGCCGAACCGGCAAGCCTTGACCGACGGTGCGCCGCTGCGGCTGACCTATGCCGAGGCCGACCGCATGATTTCGGCAATCGCCGGCCGGCTGCGCCGCATGGGGCTGCCGACCGATGCGATCGTCGGCATCCAGATGCCGAACATCGTCGAACATGTCTTGACCTTCCTCGGCGTGCTGCGCGCCGGATTGATCGCGGCGCCGCTGCCGCTGTTGTGGCGCCGCGCCGACGCCGTCACGGCGCTGGCGCGGCTTGGCGCCAAGGCGCTGATCGTCTGCCGCCGCGTCGGCACTTTCGAGCATTGCCAGTTGGCCATGCGCGGTCGCCGCCGAAGTGTTTTCGATCCGCTACGTCTGCGGCTTCGGCGCCAATCTGCCCGACGGCGTTGTGGCGCTCGACGATCTGTTCACCGCGACGAAACTCGATTCCGTGCCGCCGCTCGAGCGCGCCGCCAATGCCGCGTGCGCATCTTGCGGTGACGACCTTCGAAGTCGGCGAGGATGGGCCGCTGCCGGTGGCGCGCCGCCATCTTGAATTTCTGGCCGGCGGCTTGGGCGCGTTCTTGGAAGCCGGCCTCGAACAGGACGCGAGTCTGCTGTCTGCGCTTTCGCCAACCTCGTTCGCCGGCATCTGCCTGACGCTGGTGCCTTGGCTCCTCTCCGGCGGCACGCTGTCGCTGCATCATCCGTTCGATGCGGAGGTCTTCGCGCGCCAGCGCCGCGACGAGCGCGCCTCAACGCTGATCCTGCCGGCGGCGGTGGCGTTTCGCCTCGCCGAGACCGGACTGTTCGCGCGCGAAGGACCGACAACGGTGCTCGCCGCCTGGCATGCGCCGGAGCGACTGGCGGCGAGCGCGGAATGGCCCGAGCGCGACGCCGTCCTCGTCGACGTGCCGATTTTCGGCGAGGCGGGTTTTGTCGCGGCCCGGCGTGGCTTGGGCGGCCGGCCGCTGCCGATCCCGCTCGGCCCGGTCGCCGCGCCGCGCGGGACCGACGACGCGGTGGCGGTGGTCGAACTCGCCGCGACCGAAACCGGCACCTTGGCGCTGCGCGGCCCGATGGTGCCGCGGCACGTGTTTCCGCCGGGCATCGAGCGCTCCGATCAGCCGCATTTTGAGATCGGCCGCGACGGCTTTGTCGATAGCGGCTATCCGATCCGAAATCGATCCGGTGAGCAAATGCATCGTCGTCACCGGACCGCCGCCCGGCATCGTCAATGTCGGCGGTTACCGCTTTCCGCTGTGCACGCTGTTGGCAACGATCGGCCGGATCGATAGCGGCGCGGCGCTGGCGGCGCTGCCCGATCCGCTGACCGGCCAGCGCCTGGTCGGCAGCGCGGCCGATCTGCAGGCCATGGCGGCTGCCTTGCGCGCGCTCGGCGTCAATCCGCTGGTCACGGCGGCCTTTGGCGAGCGCGGCGGGCAGGTGTTGCGCGAGGCGGCCGCCGGCTAGGCGCCGCGCCGGATTTCGCGAGCGCGCTGCGTTGACGGGACATTAACAGCGCTTTGGCATGCTGAGTGCCGTTATCCGTCAAACTGCGTATCCGCGTACCATGGCGCTGCAAGGTCCGTTCGCCGTCATTGCCGACAGCCCAGCGCCCGAGGTGGTCGACGCCTTGCGTGCGGCCGGCGGCTTTCCCGATCATCGAAGCGACCTGGAGCGACGCGCCGACCGCGCTTGCTGCGGTCGAGCCCGAAGCGGTCATCCTCGCCGATATCTGCCCGGACGAGGCGCGCGTCGCGGCGCTGGCGGATCTGTTGGGCGAGCAGCGGGCGAAAGGCGGCGGCCTGTTCATGCCGGTCATTGCGCGCAGCCGCGACGACGGCGGGCCGGCGATCCCGGATGCGTTTGCGATCGCCGCCAACGCGCTCGCCCGCAGCGGCTGGTGCGGCGGCTGTCGACGGCGCTCCGCATCCGCGCGCTGCATGGCACCGTATTGCGCCGCATGCGCACGCTGGCGTCGCGCGGCGAGCAGCTGCCGGAACTGTCGAGCGCCGATCCGCTCGACGAGGCAAGCGTGCTGGTCGCCGGGCGCGGCCGCTCTTATCCGGCTCTGTCGGTCGCGATCGGCGAGCAGGTCGGCGCTGGTCGGCGCGCTCTCCGTCGAAAGCGCCGCGCGCGCGCTCAATGCGCGCGACATCGACGGCATGGTGATCGGCGACGGTTTCGGCCCGCAAAATCGTCGAAGCTTTGCTGACCGTGCTCGCCGAAGATGTGCGCTTTCGCGACCTGCCGGTCGCCGTCCTTGGCGGCCATCCCGCGGTGATCGAGCCGTTCGCTATCGAGCTTGCCAATCTCGAACGCATTTCCGAGGGTTCGGAACGGCTTGTCGAACGTTTTTTGCCTTATGTGCGAGCTCATGCCTTCAGCCAGAGGCTCAAGCGCATGCTCAAATCGCTCGACGCCAAAGGCATGCTCGATCCCGATACCGGGCTCTTGGCCCACGAAGCGTTCTGGCGCGATCTCAACCGCGCCGTCGGCGATGCCGAAAAGCGCGGCGTCGGGCTCTCGATCGCGCGGTTTTCTTTCGACGGCAACGACCGCCGCATCAGCCTCGATGCCGCGCGGCTCGTCGGCCGCTTGATGCGCCAGGTCGATTTCGCCTGCCGCGAAGCCGACAATTCGATTTTCGCGGTGTTCACCGAGACCGATCTGCGCGCCGCGCATGTCGTGGCGCGCCGCATCGCCAGCGTGCTCAAGAACACCATGCTGGCGCCGGACACGAGCAAGAAAGGCGGCATCGATACCGCGGTGACGCTCGCCACCTTGAAGCCGACCGACAGTATCAACTCGCTGATCGCGCGGGTCGTGGGCGAGACTGCCGCCGGCTAAAGCGCGGGTTCCATTTGTCCTGTGGCAGCCTGGCAGACGGTATCCAGCGTGCCGACATATGGGCTAGGCTCGACTCGCGTTCGAATCGAAGGCTTGCCGATGGCGGATAGTCCCGAAGCGCGCGCTGCCGTCCATGTCGAGGTGGTGTCCGACGTGGTGTGTCCGTGGTGCTATATCGGCAAGCGCCGGCTCGAAGGCGCCATCGCGCTCACGCCCGATGTCGACGTCACCATCAATTGGCGGCCCTATTTTCTCAACGACTGGATCCCGCGCGACGGCATCGACCGGCAGACTTATCTGGAAACCAAATTCGGCTCGGTCGAGCGTTACGCCGTGATCGCCGAGCGCATTGTCGCCGCCGCCGCGATGGAGGGGCTGCGTCTACAATCCCGACAGGATCGGCCGGCAGCCCAATACGCTCGACTGCCATCGTCTGATTTTGTGGTCGCGCAGCGCCACCGATCCGGGGCGCATGAAGCAGCGGCTGATGGAGCTTTATTTCGCCGAAGGCGCCGATCTCACCGATCCCCGGGTGCTGATCCAGGCGGCGGTCGATTGCGGCATGGACGGCGATCTGGTGCGCCGGCTCCTGGCCAGCGATGCCGACATCGATCGCATCGAGACCGAAGTGACCAGCGCCAAGGAAGCCGGCATCGACGGCGTGCCGTGCTTCATCTTCGGCTCGAGCGTCATCGTCACCGGCGCGCAATCGCCGGAATATCTGGCCAGCGCCATCGAGCGCACCTCGGGCCGGCACACTCGGATGCGGGCCTAGAGCATGATCCCGAAAAGTGGATGCCGGTTTTCGGAAAAGATCATGCTCAATCAAAAAGCTAGAGCCCGGTTTTGATTCCATCAAAACCGATTAGGCTCTAGCCGCCGAACCAACCGGCACCGGGCGGCGCCCGGCTGGCTGGCCTATCCGGCGTAAGCCGGCGTGCGATCGTCGGCCGCTTCGGATAGCGACACGCCGCATTCGCCGCAGCGGAAGATATGAATGTCGGAGAGGCCTTCGGAGCGCGGCGCGATCCGCGCCAGATGCATCGCCCGCCCGCAATTCGGGCAGGCCGGCCCGGCGGTCACCGGATGGTCGGAGGGCCGCGATAAATTCTGTATCACCAACATGGGAACCTCATGACGCTCGTCCTGACGCATTCTCAAACGCCCGATTGAAATTCAAACAGGTGTTTGAGACGCGGTCGCGCCGGAAATAAGGTGATTTTGGGGTTTTGCAAGGGGCGCAGGGCCGCGGCTTGCTTCCCGCGGCTGCTGAATGCTCGTCGAACCACATCCGCAAATGTGATATAAAAGAACGAGAGGCGCAGATGGCTCACGAGCGTATCGAAATCAATCCGGAGATCATGGGCGGCAAGCCGGTGATCCGCGCGACGCGGATTCCGGTCGAAACGGTGCTGCGTAAACTCGGTGCCGGAATGACGGCCGACGCCATCCTTGCCGATCATCCGCGGCTGACGCGCGATGATATCCTCGCCGCGCAGGCGTTTGCCGCTGATTATCTCGCCGACGAAGATCTCGTTTTCGGCTAGCCGTGCGCTGGCTGGCCGATGAATGCATCGATGCGGGACTGGTGTTGCATCTGCGTGCCATAGGCCACGACGTTATTTACGCCGCCGATATTACGCCCGCGATTATTGACGCTGAGCTGGTAACGCGTGCTAACGCGGAAGACCGGCTGCTTCTGACGGAAGACAAGGACTTCGGCGATCTGGTATTCCGCCAACGCCGCGCAATTCCGGGCGTTATCCTGCTTCGCATCGACCCGGCGAAGCACGAACTGAAGAAGCATCGGCTTCGGGTTGCGATCGATCGTTTGGGTGAAAAACTGCACGGCCGCCACACCGTCGTCGACGAGGCAAGGATTCGAACGCGGCCTTTGCCGGGATAACCGCACGAAGCCGCGGCCTTTTCTCGTCATTGCCAGACTTGATCGGCAATCCATGGGGCATCGACAGGTCAGCATGGACCACCGGGTTAAGCCCGGCGGCCGCGATCCCTTTCGTCATTGCGGGACTCAACTAGGGTGCAGTTGCAGCCACGCCTGCATTTGGAGCGCCGGTCACTTTAGTTGCGCGCACGTTCATCACGTTGAAATCGACGCAGCGATACACGTCGATGGTTCTGTTCCATGATGACTTCGCCCATTCCAGAACCGCCGATCCAGTAGCTGAAATCTACCGTATTTTTGCTGCGATCGTGATCATCAAAAATGCGGAAGCCTTCGGTTAAGACGTCGGACCAGCTTTCGTCCGGGAAGCGGTGCCATTCCCCCTCATGCCAAAAATTGGCAATCCCACAAAGCAGCGTCCGTTCAAACTCATGAACGTGCCAAAATGGCTTTATTCCGATTACTTCTCCGGTTGGCAACCACGTTCGCGCTTCGCGTAGGCGCCGCTTGGGGTGAGTTGTCTTGCCAACTTTAAACAAGTCGCCGTTTCTGAGAATATAAAGCCACCCCGGATCAATCTCTTTGCACATAGTCCACCAAGGCAGCGGCGAGTCCTTAATTGAGAAATCATTGCTTTGGAAAAGCATAGAGCGCGTTCCTCACGAATCACTTTCAGAAAAGGCTGATTTTAGGGGCCACTTAAGGAGCTGAATAGGTGCAATTACGGCAATTACGCAATTACGATGACAGGGCATTTAATTGCCTGACTACACGCCTAATTGCCTAACTACACGCCGATTTGGTCGGCTATGCGGGCGGTGGGCGTCGGGTTCAGCATCATTTTTCGCCCTCGCCAAAGAGCGCGGGAATGTCGCGATGGCCCTCGATCACGCTGACAATTTCCAGGACGTCGCTGACGTAGCGAAAGAAAATGACGTACGATTTGTGCGGATGGCTTCGCAGATCCGGGCGCAGTTCCGTTCGCGGACGACCCATGACGATCGGAGCAGCAGCCAGCGCGTTACACTTTTGACGAAGCTCGTGAACGAAGCGTCGCGCAGTCTCGCCGCTTCCGCTCTGCTCTCTGATATATAGGTAGATTTGCCCAAGGTCGTTGCGCGCGGTGACCGTGTAGCGAATGCGCGCCACGATCAGCGCCCCTTGTGCTCCGCATCCGCGTGCACTTGCTCGATATAGGCGGCGACTTCCTGATCGGTATAACTGCCGCCTTGCTCGATCGAACGGTCGATAGTCTCCCGCAGCGCCTCAAGCTTGGCCCGCTCTTCGGGCGTCAGGGACTGGAGAATGCGGACCTTCTCCTCAACTTCGGCCAGCGCCAACGCGGCCCAATCCTGCGCCTCCTGGGGCCAAGTAGCGATGCGGTCGAGTAGGGTTTCGAGACGCTTGTTCATGCCCGACAGATTACCACGCGGGAGCGGCGAAATCATCTACGGCTTTCCACGACTGCCACGGTATGCATCTCTGTTCCTCACGCCGCCTTCTTCCCCTTCTCCGCAATCCCCACCAGCGTCCGCAAAATATCCGTGGCGCCCTTCAGCCGCTCCTCCGCCGTGTCCCATTCGTCGAAGAACACGACTTTCTGGTCGGGCCGCACCCGCGCGCCGACCGGGTGCTTGGCGATGTAGGTGATAAGCCCCTCGGGATTGGCGAAGATGTTGTCGCGGAACGACAGCACCGCGCCTTTGGGGCCGACTTCGATCTTCTCGACATTGGCGCGGCGGCACAGCGATTTGATGGCGACGATCGCCAACAGATACTCGACCTCCTCCGGCAACGGGCCGAAGCGGTCGACCAGCTCGGCGCCGAAGCCTTCGATGTCGCGGTCGGTCTCGATCTCGGAGAGCCGGCGGTAGAGCGCGAGCCGCACCGGCAGGTCGGTGACGTAATCTTCGGGGATCAGCACCGGCGTGCCGATGGTGATCTGCGGCGACCATTTGTCGGCGGCCGGCGCCGTGATGCCGGCCTTCATCGAGGCCACCGCCTCTTCCAGCATCTGCTGATAAAGCTCGAAGCCGACTTCCTTGATGTGGCCGGACTGCTCGTCGCCGAGAAGATTGCCGGCGCCGCGGATGTCGAGATCGTGCGAGGCGAGCTGGAAGCCGGCGCCGAGCGTGTCGAGCGATTGCAGCACTTTGAGCCGGCGCTCGGCCTGCGGCGTGATCTTGCGCCCGGCGGGCAGCGTGAGCAGCGCATAGGCGCGCAGCTTCGAGCGGCCGACGCGGCCGCGCAGCTGATAGATCTGCGACAGCCCGAACATGTCGGCGCGGTGCACGATCAGCGTATTGGCGGTCGGGATGTCGAGGCCGCTTTCGATGATGGTGGTCGAGAGCAGCACGTCGAATTTGCCGTCGTAGAACGCGGCCATGATGTCTTCGAGCACGGTCGACGGCCATCTGGCCGTGCGCCACGGCGACGCGCACTTCCGGCACGGCCTTGTCGAGGAAGGCTTTGGCGTCGGCCAAGATCTTCGATGCGCGGGCAGACATAGAACGCCTGCCCGCCGCGATAGCGCTCGCGCAGCAGCGCCTCGCGCACCACGACCGGATCGAACGGCGACACGAAGGTGCGCACCGCGAGCCGATCGACCGGCGGCGTGGCGATGATCGACATGTCGCGCACGCCGGAGAGAGCGAGCTGCAGCGTGCGCGGGATCGGCGTCGCGGTGAGCGTCAGCACATGCACTTCGGCGCGCAGCTGCTTGAGCTTTTCCTTGTGCGCGACGCCGAAATGCTGCTCCTCGTCGACGACGATCAGCCCGAGATCCTTGAACTTGATCGCCTTGCCGAGCAGCGCATGGGTGCCGATGACGATGTCGACCGTGCCCTCGGCGAGGCCCTTTTTGACCGCGGCCAGTTCCTTCGCCGAGACGAGCCGCGAGGCTTGCGCGACGTGGACCGGATAGCCCTTCAGCCGATCGGAAAATGTCTTGAAATGCTGGCGGCAGAGCAGCGTCGTCGGCACCACGACCGCGACCTGCTTGCCGTTCATCGCGGCGATGAAGGCGGCGCGCAGCGCCACTTCGGTCTTGCCGAAGCCGACGTCGCCGCAGATGAGCCGGTCCATCGGCCGGCCGGACGACGAGATCGTTGAGGACGGCGGCGATGGCGGCCTCCTGGTCGTCGGTCTCCTCGTAGGGAAAGCCGGCGCAGAACTCGTCATAGACGCCGGTCTCGACCGCAAGCCGCGGCGCTTCGCGCAGTTGCCGCTCGGCGGCGACCTTGATCAGTTCGCCGGCGATCTCGCGGATGCGGTTCTTCATCCGCGCCTTGCGCGTCTGCCAGGCCGCCGCCGCCGAGCCGGTCGAGCTCGACGCCGGCCTCCTCCGAGCCGTAGCGCGACAGCAGCTCGATGTTCTCGACCGGCAGGAACAGCTTGTCGCCGCCGGCATAATGGATTTCCAGGCAATCGTGCGGCGCGCCGGCGGCCTCGATGGCGCGCAGGCCGATGAAGCGGCCGATGCCGTGATCGACATGGACGACGAGATCGCCGGCGGACAGACTCGTCACCTCGGCGATGAAATTGTCGGCGCGCTTGGCTTGCCGGCGGCGCGCACCAGCCGCTCGCCCAAAATGTCCTGCTCGGTGATCAGCGCGACATCGGCGGTCTCGAAACCGGATTCGATGCCGAGCACCGCGAGCGCCACCTGCGTGGCGCGGCAAAGCCGAGCGCGGCCGGCCAGGACGCGACCGGCGTGAGATTAAGCAAGCCCGTGCTCGCGCGAGCACATGCGCCATGCGCTCGCGCGAGCCTTCGCTCCACAGCGCGATCAGCGACGCGCTTGCCGGCGGCTTGCAGCGCCTGCACGTGCTTGCCGACCGCCTCGAACACATTGGCGCCCGGCGTGGCGCGTTCGGCGGTGAAATTGTGGCCGGCATGCGCGCCGATATCGATGACCCTCCCTACCCTCCCCGCATCCGGGGGCGCGGCGAACGGCGTCAGCCGCGCCAGCGCGGATTTGTCGAGCCGCTCGCGCCATTCGGCTTCGGCGAGATAGAGCCGGTCCGGCGGCAGCGGCTTGTAGGGCGCGCCGCGCGCCGGAATGATCGAGCGCTTCCTTGCGCGCCTGGTAATAATCGGCGATCTGCGCGAGCCGCTCGTGCGCGGCCTCCTCGGCCAGCGGCTCGATGGCGATCGGGCTGCCGTCGAGATAATCGAACAGCGTTTCCATCTGCTTGTGGAACAGCGGCAGCCAATGCTCCATGCCGGCATGGCGGCGGCCTTCGCTGACGGCTTCGTAGAGCAGGTCGTCGGGCGCCGGCGGCGCCGAAGGCCGCGACATAGCCGGTGCGGAACCGCCGGATGGTGTCGGTGGTCAGCTGGAATTCCGCCATCGGCACCAGATCGAGCGCGCGCAGGTCGGCGTCGGTGCGCTGCGTTTCCGGATCGAAGCTGCGGATCGATTCCAGCGTGTCGCCGAAAAAATCGAGCCGCACCGGCTCGTCCATGCCGGGCGCGAACAGATCGACGATGCCGCCGCGCACCGCATAATCGCCGGCTTCGCGCACCGTCGCGGCGCGGTTAAAGCCGTTGAGCTCGAGCCATGCGGTGATGCCGGCCATCGGCAGAATGTTGCCGGGCGCGGCCGAGAGCGATTGCTTGGCGATGAGCTCGCGCGCCGGCACCCGCTGCAGCGTGGCATTGACGGTGGTCAGCAGCACCGCCGGATGGTCGCGGCCCTTTGACGCGGGCAAGCCGCGCCAGCGTCATCATGCGCTGCCGCCACGACGGCGGCATGCGGCGATACCCGGTCATAGGGCAGGCAATCCCAGGCCGGGAATTCCAGCACCTCGATGTCGGGGGCGAAGAAGGCGAGCGCGCGCGACAGCGTCGCCATGCGCGGGCCGTCGCGGCAGACCACCGCAAGCGAAATCGCCGGCGGCTTGGCGCGCGCCGCGATGGCGCGGGCGAGATCGGCGAGGACCAGGCCTTCGGCGCCGTCGGCGATGCCGGCAAGCGTCAGCGCCCGGCCGGGCGAGAGCCGCTCGGCCGGCGATTTGAAGAGCGCGGTTTGGGGAACCTGCCGCCATTCAGGCTTTTGGCTCCGCCGCGGTGAAAGCGTGAAGGCTGGCATGAAAGCCGATGAGCTGGCGCAGCACCGCGGTGTCGTAGTCGGCGGGCACGGTCTCGGCGCCGACCACCCAGGCATAGAGCTCGGCATTGGGCACTTCGATCAGCCGCTCGAAATCGTCGAGGCGAGGCCTCGTCGAACTTGTCGATATAGGCATCGGCGAAGCGGCCGACGATGAGATCCATCTCGCGCACGCCGCGCCGCCAAGCCCGGAACAACAGCCGGCGGCGCCGCACATCCAGTCCTTCGCTCGATCGTTCCGTCATCGTCGCCGCCTTTGCAATGCCAAACGCCAAAAGCCCGGACGCGGCCGGGCGAGCGGTATATAGAGGGCGAGACCGTGCTTGTCAGCGCCTTGCCCTCACCCTGAGGCGCGAGCGAAGCGAGCCTCGAAGGGCGAGGGCCTCGGATTCCTGGCTCGCATCCTTCGAGGGCCGCTTCGCGGCCACCTCAGGATGACGGACTGAGCTATAAGCTTTCGCATGCGCCCGCCGGTCCTCAATCCGCTGTTCGCTTCGCTCACGACCCTGCCCGGCATCGGGCCGAAGCTGGAAAAGCTGTTGCGCGGCTGCTCGGCCGCGACGGCGAGCCGCCGCGCGTCATCGATCTGCTGTTTCACCTGCCGACCGGACTTCGTCGACCGCCGCAACCAGCCGAAGCTGTCCGAGGTCAAGCCCGACACGGTGGTGACCGTCGCGGTCACCGTCGACCGGCACCGGCCGCCGCCGCCGAACCGGCCGCGCGCGCCCTACAATATCGACGCCAGCGACGACACCAACACGCTGACCATCACCTATTTCAACGCGCGCAAGGATTATCTGGAAAAGCTCTTGCCCGAGGGCGAGCTGCGCTACGTGTCGGGCACCGCGACGCTCTACGACGGCCATCTGCAGATGGTGCATCCCGACCGCGTGGTCGATGCGAAGGGCTTTGCCAAGCTGCCGCTGCTCGATCCGGTCTATCCGCTCACCGAAGGGCTGCATCCGCAACCAGGTGCGCAAGGCGATCGATGCGGCGCTCGAGCGCGCTGCCGGCGCTGCCGGAATGGCAGGATGCGGCCTGGCTCGCGCGCAACGCTTTCCGAGCTTCGCCGACGCGCTTGCGCGCGATGCATCGCCCGACCGCGCCGGAGGATATCGCGCCGAAAAGCCCGGCCTGGTCGCGGCTCGCCTATGACGAATTGCTGGCCGGCCAGCTCGCGCTGGCGCTGCTGCGCGCGCATATGCGGCTGCGCGCCGGCCGCGGCAGCGCCGCCGAGGGCCTGCTGCGCGCGCGCATCATCGCGGCGCTGCCCTATGCGCTGACGCCGTCGCAAGCGCGCGCGGTCGCCGACATCGTCGCCGATCTGGCGCAGCCGCAGCGCATGCTGCGGCTGCTGCACGGCGATGTCGGCTCCGGCAAGACCGTGGTGGCGCTGCTCGCCGCCGCGCATGTGATCGAGGCCGGCCGGCAGGCGGCGTTGATGGCGCCGACCGAAATTCTGGCGCGCCAGCATTTCGCCACCATCGCGCCGCTCGCCGAAGCCGCCGGCCTCCGGCTCGCCATCCTCACCGGCCGCGAGCGCGGCCGCGAGCGCGACGACATTCTCGCAGCCTCGCCGCCGGCGACATCGATCTCATCGTCGGCACCCACGCGCTGTTCCAGGAGACGTCGCGTTCCGCGATCTCGCGCTGGCGATCGTCGACGAGCAGCACCGCTTCGGCGTGCATCAGCGGCTCGCGCTGGCGCGCAAGGGCGAAGCGGTCGATCTTCTGGTGCTCACCGCGACGCCGATCCCGCGCACGCTGGTGCTGACCTATTTCGGCGACATGGACATTTCGGAATTGCGCGAAAAGCCGGCCGGGCCGGCAGAAGATCGATACCCGCGCCGTGCCGCTCGACCGGCTCGCCGAAGTGATCGAGGCGGTGGCGCGCGCGCTCGACGACGGCCGCCGCGTCTATTGGGTCTGCCCGCTGGTCGAGGAATCCGAAAGCATCGATCTCGCCGCCGCCGAGGAACGCTACGCGGCTCTGCAAAAGCGCTTCGGCGACGCGGTCGATCTCGTCCACGGCCGCATGCGCGGGCCCGACAAGGATCGCGCCATGGCGCGCTTCGCCGCGGGCGAGACGCGGCTTCTGGTCGCCACCACGGTGATCGAGGTCGGCGTCGACGTGCCGGAGGCGAGCGTGATGGTGATCGAGCACGCCGAGCGCTTCGGGCTCGCGCAACTGCATCAATTGCGCGGCCGCATCGGCCGCGGCGCCGAGCGCTCGACCTGCCTCCTGCTCTACAAGGCGCCGCTCGGCGCGACCGCCAAGGCGCGGCTCGCCATCCTGCGCGAGACCGACGACGGCTTCCGCATCGCCGAGGAAGATTTGAAGCTGCGCGGCGAAGGCGACGTGCTCGGCACGCGCCAGAGCGGCGTGCCGGGCTTCCGCATCGCCCGCATCGAGGTTCACGGCAAGCTCTTGGCGCGGCGCGCGACGACGCCGACGCTGATGCTGACGCGCGATCCGAAACTGAAATCGCCGCGCGGCGCAGGCGCTGCGCGACCTGCTTTATCTGTTCGCCCGCGACGAGGCGATCAGGCTGTTGGAGGCGGGATAAAGCGGCCGGTTGCAGCGGCGGCTGATCAATGGCGGTCACGACGAGCCCATGTCGAAAGAATGAGTACGGACTTCTGGAATCGCCACTCTGGTCGCATGAGTGCCGGTCGACAGCATTGGGATGCCGAGTCGAGACGGCGCATGAATCTTTCGGCTGACCGGTCCCTGTCCGCGACGGTTAAGTGGACCCCCCGTCGATCCAGGTGGAACGCCAAACGCGGAGCAAGAGTGTCATGCGAATGCTCAGATATCCCGATTCGCAACCACGAGTATCGGCCTCGTTTCGTACCGACAGCGGCCTGTTCGGCAAGGGGCGCTACTGTTCAAGGCACGTGCCGCAACACCTGTTGTGGCCGAGCAGCCGAGACAGCCGCAACAGCAGACGGAACGCCACGACCTATTTCGAGTGGCTTTTCCTGCAACCAATTCGAGAATCCTCGGCCGATCCTGATGCTCGTTCGTGCAAGGCCTCTTAGTTCCCGGCTCCCGGCACTGCAGCGGCGCGCGCGTCAGCTACTACATCGATTTACATTCGGCCGGCGGATCGCCGACTTTATTCCACCGCGCGTCGGCTCCGCCTTGCGCGCGGCCTGCGCGGCGCGCGCGGTTTCGGCGAGCGCCGCGAGCTTGCCTTGGCGTCTGCTGCGCATCGCCGCCGGGCTGCACCATGCCGGCCGACATGATCAGCGTCATCGCCTGCTCGACCGTGATGTCGAGATCGATGACGTCGCGCTGCGGCACGTAGAAGAAAAAGCCGGTGGTCGGGTTCGGCGTGCACGGCATGAACGCCGAGACATGCTCGGTCGCCGGCAGCCGCTCGGAGATTTCCGCGGTCGGCGACTGGGTCAGAAACACCAGCGACCACATGCCGGGCGAGGGAAATTCGACCAGGCCGACGCGGCGGAAGCTCGAATCCGACTTCGAGAACAGCGTCTCGAAAATCTGCTTGGCGGTGCGGTAGATCGGCCGCACGATCGGCATGCGGCTCAACAGGCTCTCGCCGAAGTCGACCAGCTTGCGGCCGATCAAATTGGCGGTGAGGAAGCCGAGCAGCGTCAGCGCGACAAACGCGATGATCAGGCCGAGCCCGGGAATGTTCACCGGCAGATAGGTTTCCGGCCGGTAGGCCACCGGAATGAGCGGCCGCACCAGATTGTCGACCCAGGTGACGAACCACCAGATCAGCCACGAGGGTCACCGCCACCGGGCCGGCGACGATCAGTCCGGTCAAGAAAATAGTTGCGGATACGGCTCACGAAGCCGGGCGGCGGCTTTGACCGGCGGCGTCAGCTGATTGTTTCGAATGTTGTCGTTGGTCATCGATTCTGTCGCGGTTGCCGGCTGCCGAAATATAAGGCGCCCGACGGGACGATTTGCACGGCCGCCGCCGCGTCGGTCCGCAGTGCGCGGTGCGACGGGCGCGGCCCTATTCCACCGTCACCGATTTGGCGAGATTGCGCGGCTGATCGACGTCGGTGCCCATGATCGACGGCGGTGTGATAGGCGAGAAGCTGCACCGGAACGGCATAGACCAGCGGCGCCACCGCCGGATGCACCGTCGGCAAAGTCAGCGTCACCACCGATTGGCCGTCGTTGGCCGCGGCCGCGCCCTTGGCGTCGGTCATCAGGATCAGCCGGCCGCCGCGCGCGGCGACTTCCTGCATGTTCGAAACGGTCTTCTCGAACACCTGGTCGTGCGGCGCGATCACGATCACCGGCATGTTCTCGTCGATCAGCGCGATCGGGCCGTGCTTGAGTTCGCCGGCCGCATAGCCTTCGGCATGGATGTAGGAGATTTCCTTCAGCTTGAGCGCGCCTTCGAGCGCGATCGGAAAGCTGGTGCCGCGGCCGAGATAAAGCACGTCGCGCGCATTTCGCGAGATCGCGCGCCAGCTGCTCGATCTGCGGCTCGAGCGCCAGCGCCTCGTTGAGATGGCGCGGCATTTCGATCAGCGCATGCACCAGCGTCTTCTCGTCGCTTTCGGCGAGCACGCCGCGGGCGCGGCCGGCGGCGATCGCCAGCGCCGCCAGCGCCGCCAACTGGCAGGTGAAGGCCTTGGTCGAGGCGACGCCGATTTCCGGGCCGGCCAGCGTCGGCATCACGACGTCGCTCTCGCGCGCGATGGTCGAGGTCGGCACGTTGACGACGGAAAGAACGTGCTGCTTGTGCGCCCGCGCATAGCGCAGCGACGCCAGCGTGTCGGCGGTCTCGCCCGATTGCGAGACGAAGATCGCGAGATTGCCCGGCGCGAGCGGCACGTCGCGGTAGCGGAATTCCGAGGCGATATCGACCTCGACCGGCAATTGCGCGAAGCGCTCGAACCAGTAGCGCGCCACCATGCCGGCGTAATAGGCGGTGCCGCAGGCGGCGATCGAAATGCGATTGAGCGTCGTTGAAATCGAACGGCAGCGTCATCGGCAGCGCCACGCGTTCGGCCGCCATGTCGATATAATTCGCCAGCGTATGGCCGACGACTTCGGGCTGCTCGTGGATTTCCTTGGCCATGAAGTGGCGATGGTTGCCCTTGTCGATGAGCATCACCGAGGCCTGCGATTTCAGCACCGCGCGCTGCACGACTGCGCCGTCGCCGTCGTGGATCTCGGCGCCGTCGCGCGTCACGACCACCCAGTCGCCGTCTTCGAGATAGCTGACCGTGTCGGTGAACGGCGCCAGCGCAATCGCGTCGGAGCCGACATACATCGCGCCGTCGCCGAAGCCGATCGCGAGCGGCGAGCCCTTGCGCGCGCCGATCAAGAGATTCTCCTCGCCGGCGAACAGAAAGGCGAGCGCGAAGGCGCCGCGCAACCGCGGCAGCGCCGCCTTGACCGCGGCGACCGGCGAAGCGCCGCGCTTCATCTCCTCGGTGACGAGATGCGCGATGACTTCGGTGTCGGTATCGGTGGCGAATTTGGCGCCCTGGCTTTCCAGTTCGCGGCGCAGCTCGCTGAAATTCTCGATGATGCCGTTATGCACGACCGCGAGCTTTTCGGTGGCGTGCGGATGCGCGTTGTTCTCGGTCGGCCGGCCATGCGTCGCCCAGCGGGTGTGGCCGATGCCGATGGTGCCGGCGAGCGGCTCGCGCAACAGCCGGGCTTCGAGATTTTTGAGCTTGCCTTCGGCGCGCCGGCGCGTCGAGCTTGCCGGCTTCGAGCGTGGCGACGCCCGCGGAATCGTAGCCGCGATATTCGAGGCGCTTGAGCGCATCGATGAGCTGCGGCGCCGCCGGCTCCTGCCCGATAATTCCGATAATGCCGCACATCTTGCCGAAAATACCCCTCGTCGCCAGCGGCGCCGTTAACTCTTAAAGCGGAACCATTCAAATCCCGACAATCAAAATAGTTTTCGAATGGTGACAGATTCGGCGGCGCAACCGCTCAATCGCGCGAATGCGCTTTCTTTTTGCCGAGCGATTTCAGCCCGCGCAAGCGCGATGCCCAGCCTTCCTTAACGGTCTGGCGGCCGCGGGCCAAGCGCCAGCGCATCCGCCGGCACGTTTTCGGTGATCACCGAGCCGGAACCGACATAGGCGCCCTCGCCGATCTCGACCGGCGCCACCAGCGCCGAATTCGAGCCGATGAAGGCATCCTTGCCGATCGTGGTGCGGTGCTTGTCGCGCCGTCGTAATTGCAGGTGATGGTGCCGGCGCCGATATTGGCGTTGGCGCCGACAAAGGCGTCGCCGATATAGCTCAGGTGATTGGCCTTGGCGCCGGCCTCGATCACGGCTTCCTTGACCTCGACGAAATTGCCGATGCGCGCGCCGTCGCCGAGCCGCGTGCCCGGCCGCAGCCGCGCGAACGGTCCGACCGAAACGCCCTTGCCGACATGCGCGCCGGCCAGATGCGAGAACGAGCGGATGACCGCGCCGTCCTCGACCGTCACTTTCTCGCCGAACACCACATAGGGCTCGACCACGACGTCGCTGCCGAATTTGGTGTCGGCGCAAAGAAACACGGTCTCCGGCGCGATCAGCGTGACGCCGGCGTCGAGCGCGGCCTTGCGCAGGCGCTGCTGCGCCACGCTTTCCGCTTCGGCGAGTTGGCTTTTGGTGTTGATGCCGCGCACGTCGTCCTCCTCGACTTCGACCGCGACCGCGCGCAGCTTCATGCCGCGCGCGATCTCGACCGCATCGGTCAGATAAAATTCGCGTTTGCGATTGTGGTTGCCGATCCGCTCCAGGATGGCAAGCGCGCTGTTGCCGGCAAGCGCCATCATGCCGCCATTGCACAGCGCGATCGCGCGTTCGCCTGCGCTGGCGTCGGCCTCCTCGCGGATGGCGACGAGCTCGTCGCCCTGCATGATCAGACGCCCATAGCCGGTCGGATCGGCGGGGCGAAAGCCGGCACCGCAAGCGCCGCGCCGGCGGCGAGCGGCGCGCGCAACCGCGACAGCGTTGCCGGCCGAATCAGCGGCGTGTCGCCATAGACGATCAGGATGTCGTCGGGCCGCGTTCGATGGCCGCCTTCGCGGCGAGCACCGCATGCGCGGTGCCGCGGCGTTCGTGCTGCATGAATGTGGCGGCATCCGGCAGGACGCGCCGCGCTTCGCCGGCAACCTCGTCCTGCCCGGGACCGATGACGACGGCGGTCGCGGTGATGCCCGCTTGGGCGACCGCATCGAGGACATGGGCGAGCAGCGATTGTCCGGCCAGTGCGTGCAGCACTTTGGGCCGCGCCGAGCGCATGCGCGTGCCCTCGCCGGCCGCCAGCACGATCGCCAAACACGTCCGGTCAGCCGTCCGGGCTTCCATCCTTAGCCTCCGCGGCGTTGTCTTAGCCGAGGCGACCCGCCGCCGAAAGCAGCGAATTTCGCTGCGGCAAGCCGCGGCAAATCCGGCCACAGCGTTCCCCGGAACACGCGGGATAACAGAATTCTGCTAGTTTTTAGCACTGATTCGGTGAGGAACCGTCGGTGCGGAACATGGTCGATCTTGCCGAGGCGCTGAAAGCAGAACGGCCAGGTTTTGCTGGAACCCCGCGGCTTGACGCGCCGCTCGGGGAGAAACGCGGTGCGGCCAAACGGCCATTCACCATGCAAGGCCTGCAGCGTCTCGCCGGCTGGGGCGCCGCGGCCGCCGCCGCGGTGCTCGTTGTGGTGCTGGCGAGCCGCAGCGACGTCGCCGCCGATCGCATCGCACTTGTCCTTCATCACTCAAAGCTGGCGGCGACGCCGCCGTTCGACGCGCAGGCCGCGACCGAGCAGCTCGCCGCGGCGGTGCGCGGACTGAAAGCCAACGACGAAGCGCTCACATCGCGGCTGGCCACGGTCGAACACGATATGGATGACTTCACCGGATCGATCACCAAACAGATCAAGGCGGCCGATGCGAGCCGGCACGTCGAAGACGGACCGTCCGTGGTGGCCACCGCCGCAGCTTCGGCGTCGATGCTGGCGCCGGCCGACATCCCGTCCGCCGCTGCACCTGCATCCGTGCCTGCGACCATGCCTGCGCCGGGTTCGACCAAGGCGGCCGAAGAATCGGCCTTGCCGCCGCTGCCGAAGACCGCATTCGGCGTCGACATCGGCAGCGGCCTGACGCTCCAAGCGCTGCGCACGCGCTGGGCGACGATCCGCACCGCGCATCCGCAGCTCTTTGAAGGTTTGGAGCCGATCATCAGCGTACGGGAAGTGCCCCACAGCACCCGGATCGAACTGCGGCTCGTCGCCGGGCCCATCGCGCAGCCCGGAACCGCGGCGGAGCTTTGTGCGCAACTCGCCGCGCTCGGTCTGTATTGCCAGCCGACGATCTACGACGGCCAGCATTTGGCGCTAAGGTAAAATTGGCGCTGCGGTAACAGCCGTCATTCCGGGGCGGCCCGCAGGGCCGAGCCCGGAATCCATAGCCACAGGTCGCGCAGGACTGACTCTGTGCACGTTCTGCACCGATCGTGATTATGGATTCCGGGCTCCGCGCGGAGCTTGTCATCGGGCCGGCCACTTCGGGCCGGACCCGTTGGCACGGCCCCGGAATGACCGGCATGGCCGGCTGTCGTCACGATTGCGCGACGGGGAAATAAAATATCGACTTCGGTGTTATTGATCCACAGTGAGCGCAATCCAAAGGAGACCGCGTCATGAAGTGGCTTGTCTTTGCTTTAGGGCTATTCGCGATGACGGCCGCGCTCGGCACGCGCGCGCAGGCACAAAATTATCCGTGGTGTGCGCGATACAGCTTCCGCGACGGCGCGACCTGCGGCTTCATTAGCTTCCAACAATGCATGGCGACCGTGAGCGGGATCGGCGGCTTCTGCGAAGCCAACAACTTATACCCACCGCCCCATCCGGCCGCGAAATCCGGGCGGCACCCATGAAGTCGTGGCTCGCGGTCTTTGGCATCACTGCCGCGGCCGTGCTCGGCACGCCGGCACAAGCGCAAAACTATCCGTGGTGCGCCGACTACGGCGGCGGCGACATGGGCGGCGGCATGAATTGCGGCTTTGTCAGCTTCCAGCAATGCCTGACCACGGTGCAAGGGATGGGCGGGTTCTGCGAGCGCAATACGCTCTATCAGCCCCCGCCCGGGCCGCATCCGCCGACGCGGGCGCAAAAGCAGTCTCGCAATTGAACGAACCTTGGGCTTGAACTCTGGATAGCTTGGCCGTTCCAACGCGACCTTGCTCACCAGGTATAACGCAACGTGCCTGAGCCGGCGTAGGTCTGGGAACCCGTGCCGAATTCGCCGTCAAATCTTGCGGCGAGCGTCCAGTTGGCAGTCATGTGCAATTCGGCGCCGGCGCTCGCGAGCGCCGAATTGGCCGGCGGCGTCGCGCCGTTGACGGTGAAATTCGCTCCTGGCAACGCCTGGAAGACCGCGCCGAGCGACGGATTGCTAACCCAGTCATGCGCCCAAGCCAGGCGGCCGCGCAAAATGAGCGGCAGGCCATCGAGCGTCGTGAGATCGTCGAAGCGCGCGCCGAGTTCGCTGCGCGTGTCGGTCGCGTTCACGGCATTGTAAGAGAGCCCAAAGCCGCCGCCGCTGAGATCGGTCTCGCTATAGCCTGGCGTGTGGAAGTCTTGCGCCTGTAGCGCGGCATAAGGCGTGATGCCGACGATCAAGCCGTTACCGGGTACGGCGTAGCGATACCCGGCCTCGACGCGCGCGGCGTAGCTCTGGCCGTCGAATTTGGCGGTGAGGTTATCGCCGACGGCAATACGGTTTGTCGTGAACCAATGATTGGCGAAGGCAAGTGCAGCCGAAATATAAGCCGGGCCGGCATGCGACTTGGCGTAGAGCGCGGCTTCGAATGTATCGCTGCGGCCGCCGCCGAGGTTTTGCGCCAAGCTCCAATTGGTGCCGCCGCCAGCAAGCGCGAAGCCCAGGATCATGTCGGGCGTGTAGCGATAATCCATGCCGCCGGCGACGCCATACGCGCTTGCCGTAAGATTGTTCGAGCCAACCGCGGGGTCGCCGTTAATGGTGCCGGTGCCGCCGAAACCGGATCCCCACACGCTCCAGCGCTGGTCGAATGCCTGCTTCGGCGGCGCTCTGAGCACGCCAGCATAAGCCAGGGCGACGTCGGGCGGCAGGCTCGCTTGCTCTTCCGCCGCAAAGCCGGGTGCATTACCACTGCCGCCATTGCCGCCGCCACCGGACGACGGATCAAGAATGAGATTGAGGAAATCGGTCATGATCGCGAAGCCGGCGGTCTGCGCGCCGGTGCCCGCTTCGCCGTCGACCTGCGTCAACTGGCCAGGAGTGAGGCCGAAAAACTGCGCTGGAATTCCACCATGGGCATTAAAGTAACTGGTCAACGCATTGGCGACAGCCTGCTGGTTGCCGTTGAGATTGCCGCCACTGCCATAGTTCGACATCAGATTCAGAAAAACGTCATCGGCGCTGTAGCTCAAGGAATTGCTTCCGCCAATCGGTGGATTGGTATTGACCACCGTCGGATTGAAACTCGTGCCGCCAAGCCCTCCGCTCGCAGTGAGGATCGTGTACTGCTTTGCTACATAACTGCCGGCCGAAAAGACGGCATTCACGGTGGCGTTGCCCAGCGCAGCGGTCCCCGTAATATTGACGAGCGAAGCAGTCGTCGGATTAAGATAAATCCTATAGGTAGCGGTCGGGTTGAACGTGACACTGCCGGTAATGCTCATGGCGGTGCCCGGCGTGCCGGGCGTGCCGGGCGCAAAAATGCCGCCGTTCATGACGGTCATTGCCGTCGCGATCGTGCCGGTGCCGGCGAGCGTGCCGCCGTTGCTGACATTGAGCGTAGTCGCGCTGTTGGTGGCGCCGTTGAGGACCACCGTGCCGGAATTGATGTTGACCACACTGACGGCGGAAAAATTCGAATTGTAGGTGAATGTTCCGGAAGGCGCGAAGTTGATCGTGTCCGATCCGCCGCCGATCATATTGCCGGTGATCACCCCGCCGTCGATATCGATCGTCGTCGGGCCGCCCTCGCCGGTGAGATTGATCGCCGCGGTGCTGCCGTTGATCGTGCCCGTGCCCGAGTTCGTAATGCCGCCGATGATCGTGCTGCCGCCGCTCACCACGATGCCGGTCGCGGCGTTGATTGTGCCCTGGTTGGTCAGACCGCCGGTGATCGTGGCCGCGCCGGCCACCACCGCCGTCGTATTGCTGATGAGGATGCCGGCGTTTTGGGCGGTGATCGCGCCGCTGTTGGTAATGCCAGTCGTGACGGAGGCGCCATAGAGGCCGATACCGGTGCCGACGGTGGCATTGATCGTGCCGCTGTTAAGAACGCTGCCGCCGACGGTGGCACCGCCCTTATAGGCATAGATGGCAATGCCGGTGTAGGCGCTCGCATTGATCGTACCGGTGTTGGCGACGTTGCCGGTGATGACGGCGGGAAGTCCGGCGAGTCCGGTAACGCCGATCCCGTATTGAGCATTGATCGTGCCGCCGATATTTCCGACCGAGCCCCCGACGAACTGGCCGTCGATGTCGATACCGACAACCTTGGCATTAATTGTGCCGCTATTGGTGACGGAGCCCCCGACGGACCCTCTCGCCGCCACGATGCCGGCGGAACCACCATTGGTATCGATCGTGCCAGTGTTGGCGATCGAGCCCGTGACCGTCGCATGTTGAACAAACATGCCGTCTTCGCTGGTGGCGTCGATCAGTCCGTTATTGATGACGGAGCCGCCGACGGACGCGCCGAGCGCAGCGACTCCGCTGACGTCGATGCCAACTCCCCCGGCGACGCCATTGATCGTTGCGCCTGTGGCATTGACGATCGAGCCGGTTATGGACGACTCGTACACAACGATGGAACCGCCGCCGCCGCCGTTGATCGTGCCGTTATTGGTGATCGAACCAACAAGCGACGCCCCGGCTCCTGTTGCCCCGCCAGTGGTGGCTCCGGCTCCAATGCTGATGCCGTATTGCGATGCGGTGATCGTGCCGTTGTTGACGATATTGCCGGTGAGAGTTGTCCCGAGGCCGAAAACGCTGATGCCCGTGCTGGTGCCGGGGTTAACCGGGGCATAGACGTGGGTCGCCGTGAGCGTTGAATCGTTGACGGCGTTGCCGGTGAAGGCCGTGCCGTTGTTGTAGCTGATACAATTGTGCGGGGTGGTGTTGTCGACCCCGCCGTTCACGTTGTTATAAAAGCACTGCGCGGCGGCCGATCCCTCAGCGGCAATGAGCAAGGCGAACGCCGAACTCGTCGCCAGCAGCGTCTGTTGTAATAAGCGTTGCCTCACGGTGGATTTTCCCCAACGTGTGGTGCGCGACGCCACCGTCTCATGAGCCAAGGTTTATTTGTTACAGCATATCCGGCGTGCAAATTGGATAGTATGTTGGTCGCCGCCGCCCGAAAATGCGGCAACGTGCTCTATCGGCAACGGTCGAGGAAAAATCTTCTTCAAATACTTCTATCAGGCCGAATCTTGTCTCGCCCACGCCCTGGCTCCCAGTAGAATCTTCTGGTCTGGTGCCGTGGCGACCGCACACTTAACGAGCATATATGTAATTTTACAACCCAGTCCGGGCTTGAATTGCCGGTGCGCTACAATCTCCCCAGCGGACCCTGCAACTCCAGTTTGGCATGTCCATTTACTGCCCAAAAGCCGACATTGTCCCAAGCATTTTACGAAGACGCGTCTAGCCCGCCAACGCCGTCTCCGCGAGCCGCACCCAATACGAGGTGCCGAGCGGGATCGCCTCGTCGTTGAAATCGTAAGCCGGGTGATGGAGCCCGGCGCTGTCGCCGTTGCCGACGAAGATGAAGGCGCCCGGCCGCTCGTTGAGCATGAAGGCGAAATCCTCCGCCCCCATCACCGGCGGCAACGCGGTGTCGACCCTGTCCTTGCCGGCGATCTCGCGGGCGACGTCGGCGGCAAACGCGGTCTGCCGCTCGTGATTGACCACCACCGGATAGCCGTTGGTGTAGGTGATTTTCGCGGTGGCGCCGTAAAGCTGCGCGGTGCCTTCGATCACCGCGGCGATGCGCCGGTGCAAAAGCTCGCGCACCTGCGGGGTGAGGCTGCGCGCGGTGCCTTTGAGCTTGGCGTGTTGCGGGATGACGTTGTCGGTATGGCCGGCCTGGAACATGCAGATCGACACCACGGCCGATTCCAGCGGATCGATGTTGCGCGCCACGATCGATTGCAGCTGGTTGATGATCTGGGCGCCGACCAAGATCGTGTCGATCGCCAGATGCGGCCGCGCCGCATGGCCGCCTTTGCCTTCGATGTCGATCTCGATGTGGTCGGCCGCGGCCATCATCGGGCCGGGGCGGATGGCGAATTGGCCGAGCGGGATGCCCGGATAATTGTGCATGCCGTAGACCTCGTCGATGCCGAAGCGGCTGATGAGACCATCCTTGATCATCGCCGCGGCGCCGGCGCCGCCCTCCTCCGCCGGCTGGAAAATTACCACCGCGGTGCCGGCAAAATTGCGTGTCTCGGCGAGGTATTTTGCGGCGCCGAGCAGCATGGCGGTGTGCCCGTCATGGCCGCAGGCGTGCATCTTGCCGGGCACCGTCGATTGATACGGCAGGCCGGTTTCCTCCTCGATCGGCAGCGCATCCATGTCGGCGCGCAGGCCGAGGACCTTTTTTCCGGGCTTGCGGCCGCGGATGACGCCGACCACGCCGGTGCGGCCGATGCCGGGAACGACCTCGTCGCAGCCGAAGCTTTTGAGCTTGTCGGCGACCGACGCCGCGGTGCGGTGCACGTCGTAGCGCAGCTCCGGATGGGCATGGAAATCATGCCGCCATTCCTTGATCTCGGCGTGCAAATCGGCGACGCGGTTGACGATCGGCATGGCAAACGTCCTCGTTTTGCGGCTCACCCGGGCGATTGAGGCCAATCTAGCAAAGCCGGCGGGAAAAAGCGCGCAATCGGCGCGCGCAAGGCTGGTAAATCCCGGCCGACTTAAGTATCTGATCCGGCAGGTGGAGCGCGTAGCTCAGTTGGTAGAGCACGTGACTTTTAATCACGGGGTCGAGGGTTCGAGCCCCTCCGCGCTCACCAATAAAACCGGGCATTTTTGGATTTCTCTACCCCGGGACGGCCACCGAAAAAGCCAGCCTGAAAAGCGACCCTTTGTGACGGCCGTCACTTCGCGCCGCCGCCGGTACGGTATCTTAGGGTTCATCGAATTCAGGAGGTCGCTATGGCAGCCACGAAGCAAGTCGGTAAGCGGTTAGCCCGATGGTTCAAGACTTTCCGGGACAATAACCGGCCGCCTCACCGGTACTACGAGCACAGCCTTTACGACGCCTGATCGAAAGAACGTCCCCCTACCCCAATTGTTGCCCGCCCGCCCGAGACTCCCCCTCGGGCGGGTTTGCTTTTGCGGCCTGCCTGGAGGGAACGCGCCGTGCGATTTGCGCGCTTCAATTTGACAAGCGCTCGCTTACATTTCAGTGCGTTAGGGCTGAATGATCGGACGCAAAGAAAGATCGCATGGCGAATGATGACAGCAAAAGGCCAACCAGCGCCGCTCGATGATCGCGTTGGGCGTTGTTGTGGTCTTGTTCGTGGTCGGCTGGGTTCTGGCGCGCGAACTCTACGCCAACGGCAAGATCGAGGACTGCGTCATGTCCGGCCGCACCAATTGCATGCCGATCGACACCCAGTCGCATTGAAGCTGGCGACAGCCGTTAGCGCAGGCCGGACGGGAAAACCACAAGACTTTCACGCCGCCGTCGCGCTGGTGCCATAGGCGGCGGGTTATGTCGCAATGTCAGGGTTGCGGTGAGGGTGCGTCCGTCGAGGAGGATCGACGATGATCGTCCAATCCGTGTGCCAAATCTCCGCGCGCCAAATCTCCGCGCGTCGCCAAGTTCCAGCGCCACGGTTATTGGCGAGCGAAAATCTGAGCCGGCCAAAGTGTCCGCGTTGCGGCAGTTGTTTTGCTGGTCGCCGAGGAATCCCGGTTCGACACCAGTGCTGCCAATGCGATGGGTTCCAATGCGATGGGTTCCAATGCGATGGGTTCCAATGCGATGGGTTCCAATGCGATAGGCCGGATCGACCACGATTGGTCCTCGCGATTGCGGCAACACATTCGCCACTTCTATCCGACTGTATCCGCGTTAGTCGAAAGCGTGATAAAGGCTGCGTAACAGGCTGTGTCAGTTCAGTAATTTGAGTGTTTGCGTCCCGAGACGGGCGGCGATGCCCCGGCCGATGGCCTAGTGCGGGCAGCGATAACAAGCAATAATGCCGCCCGACCCGGTGTTTGTGCCGTTGTCGCGAAACCGTCCAGGAGGATCACATGCGTCAAATGTTCGATCGTCGATCAGTATTGGGGATTTGCATCGGCAGTGCCGCCGGCGCCGCGCTGTTGGCGTCTGGCGCGCCGAGCTATGCCGCCACCACGACATTCAAAGCCGATCTGAAAGGTGCGAGCGAAGTTCCGCCGAACACCACAGCCGGAACCGGCTCGGTGACCGCGACCTACGATCCGGCGACCATGGAATTGAGCTACAGCGGCAGTTTCTCGGGTCTTACCGGCCCGGTGATGGCGGCGCATTTCCACGGCCCGGCCGAGGCCGGCAAGAACGCCGGCGTCCAGATTCTGGATTTCGGAAAAAGGCAAGGAATTCGCGAGCCCGTTCAAGGGTTCGGTGAAATTGACCGACGCGCAGGCAGGCGACCTGATGGCTGGCCAGTGGTACGTCAACCTGCACACCAAGGCGAATCCTGCCGGCGAAGTGCGCGGCCAATTCGTGAAGTCGTAACCGCGCTGGGACGTCGCGTTTTTACTGGCGCGTCATGTGACCCGCCGATCCTGCGTACCATGGATCGGCGGGTTCGTTTTTGTTCGGGCCGGTTCCCGGCCCGGGCGCCATTGCCGCGGGACATGCGCCGGCGGTCTATTGGCTCGCAACTTCGCGCTTGGCCGACCATTGCTCGGTCGTTTGCGCCACGTAGTCGGCCAATCGTCCTGCCGCTATCGCAGCGCGCGCATCCGCCATCAGCTCCTGGTAGTAGAACAGGTTGACGATCGACAAAAGGGTACCGCCAAGCGCTTCACCGGCCTTAACAAGGTGGTGCAGATAGGCGCGCGAAAAATCCCGCGCCGCCGGACAGCGGCTCTCGGCATCGAGCGGCCGCGCATCCTCGGCATGGTGCGCATTTTTGATGTTGATCGGGCCGAAGCGGGTGAAGGCAAGCCCGTGGCGGCCGTTGCGCGTCGGCAAGACGCAATCGAACATGTCGATGCCTTGCGCGACCGCGGCCAGAAGGTCCGCCGGCATGCCGACGCCCATGAGATAGCGCGGCCGCTCCGCCGGCAGCGCCGGCGCGGTCGCTGCGACCACTGTGCGCATCGCCTCCGGCGCCTCGCCGACGGCAAGACCGCCGATGGCGTAGCCGTGAAAGCCGATATCGATCAGCGCAGCCGCGCTTTGCTCGCGCAAGCCTTGATCGTCGCCGCCCTGCACGATGCCGAACAAGGCGCGGCCGGCGGAGACGCCTTCGAAGGCGCGTTTGCAGCGCTCCGCCCAGCGCAGCGACAGGCGCATGGCGCGCTCGATTTCGCTCCTTTCGGCCGGAAGCGATACGCATTCGTCGAGCTGCATGGCGATATCGGAGCCGAGCAGGTTTTGCACCGCAATGGCGCGCTCCGGCGAAAGCTCGACGGTGGCGCCGTCGATATGCGAGCGGAACGTCACGCCCGCTTCGGCGACTTTGCGCAACGGCGCAAGCGACATCACCTGAAAGCCGCCGGAATCGGTGATGATCGGATAGGGCCAATGCATGAATTCATGCAAGCCGCCGAGCGCGGCGACGCGTTCGGCGCCCGGGCGGAGCATCAGGTGATAGGTGTTGGCGAGCATGATATCGGCGCCGGAGGCGCGCACGTCGTCGTGATGCACGCCTTTGATCGCGCCCTGCGTGCCGACCGGCATGAAGGCGGGCGTGCGCACCACGCCATGCGCGGTCGCGATTTCGCCGCACCGCGCGCCGCCGTCGGTGGCGATCAGGCGGAAGGAGAACGGCTGCTGCATCGCGGCGTCATGACGGGCGATTTACTGGGCGATTTACTGGGCACAGGCACGTCGCTAAACTCCGATCAAATCAAAAGGGGGACGTTCCCCTGCCAAGGAGATAGACCATGGCTTATACGCTTGACCAGTTCGCGGCCGACTGCCGCGCCGCGCTGCTCAAAGATCCCGGCCCTGCCGGGCGCGGAAATCGTGCGCCAATACACCGAAAAAGCCTGCGCCGACCCGGAATTTGTCGCCGAGCATCTCGGCCCGGACACGGATGCCGAACGGGCAATCCTCTATGAAGATCCGGATCTGCACTTCTGCATCCTCGCCCACGTTTACAAAGGGGCGAAGTCGAGCTCGCCGCACGATCACGGGCCGAGCTGGGCGATCTACGGCCAGGCTGTCGGCGTCACCGAAATGACCGACTGGCGGAAGCTTGCTATGCCGGCCAACGGACAGCCCGGAAAAGTCGCAAAAATCCGTTCCTATAAAATGACGCCGGGGATGGCCTATTTGTACGACGAGGGCGTCTTGCACTCGCCGCGCCGCGAGACCGACACCCGGTTGATCCGTATCGAAGGCATCGATCTCGCCAAAGTAACGCGCGACAAATACGAGGTCGCGGCCTAGGTCATTCCGATTGGAAGGACCGCATGAGGTCGCTGGTTGCGATAAAAGCGGCGGTTGCCGGCGCAGCGGCGATTGCGCTCGGCAGCCGCCGCTGTGGCGGCGGAGTGGCCGACGCGATCCGTCACGGTGGTAAGTCCGTTTGTCGGCGGCACAACCTGTGACCTCGTTGCGCATATCGTGCTCGACCAGGTCGCGCGGCAGCTCGGCCAGCCCTTTGACTTGGACAACCGGCCCGGCGGCGACGGCTCCGTCGGCGTCGTCTCGGTGGTGAAAGCCGCGCCCGACGGTTACACCTTGCTGTTGAGCACCTCGTCGATGAGCGCCGCGGTCATTCTGCATAAATCGCTGCCCTACGACGCGCGGCGCGATCTCGAACCGGTGGCGATGTTCGGCGGCGAGCCGAGCCTATTGCTCGCGGCGCCGGGCAAGGGCATTGCGAGCGTGGACGACCTCGTGGCGGCGGCCAAGGCCAATCCCGGCAAGCTCAAATTCGCTTCCGTCGGCATCGGTTCGGCCTCGCATCTCGCCGGGCTGCGCTTCAGCCAAGTGGCGGAACTGAATGTTCAACACGTGCCCTATCCTGGGCCGGTCGAGGCTCTCAACGATCTGACGGCCGGGCGCGTCGATTTCTACTTCGTGCCGATCACCCCGGCACTGCCGTTGGCCGCGCAGGGTAAGGCGGTGCCGCTCGCGGTATCGACCATCGCGCGTTGGCCGTCGCTGCCCAACCTGCCGACGCTCGGCGGAAGCGGGCTATCCGATTTCCACGTTTCTGATCTGGTGCGGGCTCTCGGCTCCCGCGAACACGCCGCGCGCCATCGTCGACACGCTCAACGAGGCCGTCGGCAACGTCCTCCACCTGCCGGCGATCGCATTCAGATTAGAGCGCATGGGCTTTAAGCCGGCGCAGATGGACCCGGACCAGTACGGCCAATTCTTTGCCGACGACGTGGCCGCAACGATTTCACTCGGCAATAGCGCACATATCCGGCCGGCGGATTGAACGCCGGCCCGGTCACGCCTTAGCGGAACAGCAAACACGCATCGCCGTAGGAATAGAAGCGATAGCCGCCGGCGATGGCGTGCGCATAAGCGCGCCGCATCGTATCGAGCCCGCAAAAGGCTGAGACCAGCATGAACAGCGTCGAGCGCGGCAGATGAAAATTGGTCAGCATCGCGTCGACCGCGCGGAAGCGGTAGCCGGGCGTGATGAATAACGCGGTCTCGCCGGAGAACGGCTCGAGCGTGCCGTCTTCGCCCGCCGCGCTTTCCAATAGCCGCAGCGAGGTCGAGCCGACGGCGACGATGCGGCCGCCGGCGCGGCGCGTGGCGTTCAACGCGGCGGCGGTCTCGGCGGATACGCTGCCCCATTCGGGATGCATTTTATGGCCGGAGGTGTCGTCCGCCTTGACCGGCAGAAAAGTGCCGGGGCCGACGTGCAGCGTCACGCGAAAAAGATCGATGCCGGCGTCGCGTAAGCTTGCGGTCAGCGCCTCGGTGAAATGCAGTCCGGCAGTCGGCGCCGCGACCGAGCCTTCCTCGCGCGCGAACATGGTCTGGTAGTCGGTGCGGTCGTGCTCGTCGACGTCGCGGCGGCTTGAGATGTAAGGCGGCAGCGGCACGTCGCCGCGTTCGGCCAGCGCCTGGTCGAGCACGGCGCCGGAAAACGAAAAGGCCAGCGTCACCTCGCCGCCCTCCTCGCCCTGGCCTTTGTGCTCCACCGTGGCGTCGAGCTGTTCGAGGAAGCAGACTCCGCCCTTCGCCGCCGAAGCGGACGATATCGCCGACGGCGAGCCGTTTTGCCGGCTTGACCAAAGCGCGGAAACGCGAGCCGTCGAGCCGCTTGATCAAAGTCGCCGCAATCGCCGGCTCGTGCTCGCCGCGGCCGAGCCGGCGGCCGTGCAGATTGGCGAGAAACACCTTGGTATCGTTGACGACCACGGCGTCGCCGCGGCGCAGCAGCGCCGCCAGATCGCGCATGACGCGGTCTTCGCAGTTCGACAGTTGCCGCCAGCAACGGACGATTGCCGCACCACCAAAAGCCTGGCGCAATCGCGCGGCGCCGCCGGCCGCAACGCGATGCGGTCCTCCGGCAGGACGAAATCGAACAAATCGGTGCGCATTCCATCAACGACCCGGGTGCATTACAACGCGCATAGAGCAACCTTTCGGACGACAATCAACGTGACCGCGACCGCCGTCATCCAGGTGAAACCCGGCATCGGCGACGTCATCTGGCACCTGCCCTTCATCCGCGCCATTGCCGCCGTCGCGCCGGGCGGGCGCGTCACGTTCCTGGCGCCGCCATCGAGCCACGCCAAGGAACTGCTTGCGGCCGAGCCGGCGGTCGCCGAAACGGTCTATTTCGAGCATTCCGGCACCGAACTGCAGCGGGGCGTCAATTTGCTTCGGCTGGCCGCGCTACTGCGGCGCGGCAAATTCAGCTCGATCTGGATTCTCGACCGCACCATCCGCCCGGCGCTTGCCGCAGCGCTTGCCGGCATACCGGAGCGCATCGGGCTCGGGCTTGGTCCGCAACGCTTGTTCATCACCAATCCCGGCATCGACCACAGCCATTTTCACGATCTGCCGATCGATTGGCTGCGCGCGCTGATGGCGGCGATGACAGTGCCGTTCCTCTCGACCGAGCCGGATTTGCATCTGCCCGAGCGCAACGCTCGCCGGCGTCGCCGAAAGGTTCAAGGCTTGCGCCCGGCCATGGATCGCGCTCGGCATCGGCGCCTCGCATCCCGACAAGGATTGGCCGGACGAGCATTGGGCGGAATTCGTGAGCCTGCTGCGCAGCCGCGCCACCGGCACGGTGTTCCTGGTCGGCGGCCCGGCCAATTTTGCGCGTGCGCAAAATTTCATCGCCGAAGAGCGTGGGCGCGGCGGCCGTCAACGCCTGCGATCTCGGCCTCGTCGAAGCGGCGGCGCTGTTGCGCCACGCCGACCTTTTTATCGGCCCGTCGTCGGGTCCGATGAATCTCGCGGCCGCCGGCGGGACGGATGCTTTCGGATTGTTCGGCTCGACGCCGGTGCTGACCTATTCGAAATTCATCCACCCGATCGAACCGCCTGGAGGTTGGTCGCCCGACGGCATGCAGCGCACTTTCGCCGGCGCAGGTATTCGAGGCGGTCGAGCCTTACCTGTCCCGGCAGAAGGCCCGGCAGCATAACGGCGGTCGCTGCGCCGGCCTAGGACGTGTGTACCCATAATTCCGATTCGATGTCCGCCTCAGTCGGAAACCGACCGAAGCGCTGCGTTGCCGCGAAGTGACACCAAGCGCCAATAGCGACCAGGTTGGCGGCTGTACGGTTTCGTACCAGCGTATAAGCTTGCGATCGCCGCAAACCGTGGCCAGCACCGGCGACGGAGCTTACTGCTCGCCTCTATGGAGCATCGCAAAATTGGTCAGTGCAAATGAACTGCGGCTCGCATACTGCAGAACGCAAACCTGCGGCAGCTATTGGCGCAAGCCGCGATCGACGCCGCTGAGCAAAGGGTGATCGAGGGCTTGCAACGCCTTTTGTTGGAAGAATTGACATCATCGAATAAAGAACGACTTGCGACCGTTATGGCTATCGCGTCTCAGAGCTTAAGGCATGCAGACAGCGTTGAGCAAGGCGTGAAGCAATCGAGCATCGCTTGTTCGCATTGGGCCGAGTGCACGACTTGCTATTGAAGACTGAATTGGCCAAGTGCGCCGCTGGAGTTGATTGTTAGCACCGCGATTAATCCATTCGACGGGCGCGCTTTCTCCATTGAAATTCCAGATATTGACGTTAGCCCTTCCGCCGTTCTTCCCCTCGCAATGATCCTCAATGAGCTGTGCACTAACGCGGTTAAGTACGGCGCATTGTCGAATGCCAACGGCCGTGTGACGATATCAGCGGCTATTAATGCCTCGAATGAGCGGTTTGGTTATCTCCTGGGTGGAGACCGGCGGCCCGTCCGTTCAGACACCGACACACCAGAGCTATTGGGACGCGATTGATCGAACAAGGCTTTGTTGGCGAACTAAGGGGCAAAGCCCATCTTTCCTTCGAACCCTCCGGCGTCGTTTGCCATCTTGATATCCCCTTGGCATCGCTTTTGCCCGACAGACTGCGTCCTAATGAGTCCGCGCCCTAGCCAAAATCTGGCGGCTACTTGGCGTCGGCCGCCACCTGCATCTTGACGATGCGGTCGGGTTTGGACGGCGGCTCGCCGCGCTTGAGCTTGTCCACCACGTCCATGCCGGAGACCACTTCGCCGACCACGGTATATTGGCCGTTGAGGAAATCGCCGTCGTCGAACATGATGAAGAACTGGCTGTTGGCCGAGTTCGGATTGCGCGACCGCGCCATGCCGACGGTGCCGCGCACGAACGGCTTGTCGGAGAATTCCGCCTTCAGATCCGGATAGGACGAGCCGCCGGTGCCGTTACCGTGCTCGCCGTCGCCGGTCTGCGCCATAAAGCCGTCGATGACGCGATGGAACGGCACGTCGTCATAATACTGCTCGCGCGCCAAGAAGTTTCATACGCTCGGCATGTCCCGGCGCGATGTCGGTGTGCAGCTTGATGACGATGGTGCCGGGCGTGGTTTCAAGGATGAGCGCGTTTTGCGGATCGACGCCCGCGGGCAATTCATTGGCCATGTTCGATGTCCTCTACTTCATTCGGATACTTCACTCGGATCAAATTATCGCTACGGCACGATGGTCGCGGTCTTGATGTAATCGAGCTTGGGAAACTCTTTTATCAGATAGGCGTTCCCTTCGCTTTGGATGCGGCCCTGCTCCGGCCCGCCGCCGCGCGGCGCGCCTTCGCCATAGCCGCTGAACAGGCCATCGACGACGTTCATGCCCGATACCACCTGACCGAACGGCGCAAAGCCTTGGGCATCGAGCCGTGCCGTTGTCGGCGTAATTGATGAACAGTTGCGTGGTGCGGGTATTGGGGCCGCGCGTGGCAAAGGTGAGCATGCCGCGGCGCATTGCTCTGTTTGACCGGATCGTCGGGGATGGCGGCGTCGCGCCAGGCCGCTGCGACGTGCGGGTCGGCATTGATGCCGAATTGCACCATGAAGCCGGAGACCACCCGGAAGAAGCGGGCGTCGTTGAAGAAGCCGTTCTTGACGAGGTTATAAAACCGGTCGGCGCCATTGGGCGCCCAATCGCGATGCACCTCGACGACGAACGCACCCTTGCTGGTGTCGAACTTCACTTTGTAGGTCGCCGGCGCCTGTTGGGTGAGCGCCGCGGGATTGGTGAGCGCCTGGCCGAAGGCCGGCGCCGCGATCGTCAAGGCAAGCAGAAGGGCGGCAAGCGCGCGCATATCGTCTCCCGGGGTGGATATTAAGCTTTGGCGAATTTCTGTTTCAGCCGTGCGACGACCTGCGCCGGCACGAAGGCCGAGACGTCGCCGCCCATGCCGGCGATTTGCCGGACGAGCGTAGCGGTGATCGGGCGAACGGCCGGGGCGGCGGGCAGGAATATCGTCTGCACGTCGGGCGCCATCGCGGCATTCATGCCGGCCATCTGCATTTCGTAGTTGAAATCGGTCGAGTCGCGCACGCCGCGCACCAGCACGGTCGCCCTTTCGCGGCGCGCCGCGCTGACGACCAGATCGGCAAAGGTCACACAGGCGATCTCGCAATCCGCAGCGCGGCCGAGCGGCGCGCAAATCTCGTTCAGCATGGCAAGCCGCTCGTCGGCGGCAAACAGCGGCGCCTTGCCGGGATGGATGCCGATCGCCAGCACCAGCCGGTCGGCAAGGTGCACGGCCTTGCCGATAACGTCGAGATGGCCGTTGGTGATGGGATCGAACGATCCGGCAAACAGCGCAACGCGGCGCGAGGGTCCTGGCATGGCGGTTCCTGACTGGGCGGCGGTCTAGCCCGCGCCTTGGGCGACCGCAAGGTGCCATCGGGCCGATTGCGGGGACGCTCAACCCAATTTGGCGGCCGGTCGCAAATCCGCGACACCGGCGGCGATTTAGAAGCAATATTTATATAATTCAATGCCTTACGGAACTCTTTCAAACGGTGATGGAGGTCACTGCCGGATCTGACGCCGCCGCTTACAAGTATTCGTCGGATCAAAAGCAACCATCGGCGCTTTGAACGCGTTGCTTCTAGTGACCGACCAAGGTTGCAGACAGGGATGGGTGTCATGATCAAGACCGTTTACGCTATCGCCGTCGCTGCGATCGTGGCGGCTTGTTTCGTCGCGTTCCCGAGCTTGTCGTTGTCGGTGCAAGCGAGTTCGCCGGTGCCGGGCGCCAAGGGCGATCGGGCCGACATCCGGCCGTTGGGTACGCAGTGCTCGCAAAACGCCTGGCCCTATTTCGAGGCCGCCTGCTTGCGCGATGCCAGTCGTCCGCTCGCCCAGCCGCAGCAAGCGCGGATCATCGCCGAGAATGACGCTCGATAGGGCATGATGCTTTCTTGCCGCGGGGCTTTATTTCGCCGGGCGATAAAGCCCCAGCGCGGCAATGATCGGCGACCATTTTGCGGTATCGGATTTGATTTGCGCCGTGAAGTCGGCAGGCGTGCCGCCGAGCGGGTCGATGGTGAGCTTGGCCAGAGCGTCGAGGAGTTGCGGTTTGGTCAGACCCTCATTGATGGCCGTATTGAGCTTGGCGACGATGGGCGCAGGCGTATGCGCCGGCGCCAATAGCCCGGTCCAGGCGGTGGTGACGAAATTCGGATAGCCGCTTTCGACCATGGTCGGCACGTCCGGCAATTGCGGGATGCGTTTCTTCGTGGTCACCGCGAGTGCGCGCAGTTTGCCGGCCTTGATCAGCGGCAATAGCACGGTCGTGCTTTCGAACGTCATCTGCACATTGCCGGAGATGAGATCGTTGATCGAGGGCCCGCCGCCTTTGTAAGGCACGTGCACGATATCGAGCCCGGCCTGCGCCTTGAACATTTCGCCGATCAGATGCGGCAAGACGCCGATGCCGCCGGAGGAGAAGTTCACCTTGCCGGGATTGGCCTTGGCGTAAGCCACCAGCTCGGCCACGGTCTTGGCCGGCACCGCGGGATTGACCACCAGGACGTTGGAGGTCGCGGCAACGAGCGCGATCGGAGCATAATCGGTCTGCGGATTGTAGCCGGCGTCGGGATGCAACAGCGGCGCGATGACGAGCCCGCTGGCGCTGGAATAAAGCAGCGTGTAGCCGTCCGGCGTCGCTTCGGCTGCGTCTTTCGAGCCGATGGTGTTGCCGGCGCCGCCGCGATTTTCGATGACGAAGGCCACCCCGAGCGCAGTCTGCAAATAATTCGCGGTGATGCGCGCCATCACATCGACCGGGCCGCCGGGCGGCGTCGGCACGATGATCTTGACCGGCCGGCTCGGGTAATCCTGCGCTTGTGTCTGGGCCTGACCGCCGTTGCCGCCGAGGGCCAATACGATGGCCAGCACGGCGGCGGGGAGCATCGCGCACGACAGGCCGTGCAAAATCCAGCCGCTGCGCGATCGCATCATGCGTCCCCCTTTTGCCTCGTTCTGCCACGGGAAGTGGACTAATCTAGCCCGATGCTTGGGATCCTAACCGCTCACGCCGCCTTTTGCCTTACCTTGACCCTCTCGCGGTGCGTGTCTAGAGCATGTCCGGCAAAAGTGGAGCATCATTTTTGCGAAAAGGGCATGTTCCACCAAACATTTAGTCGCATGTCATGATCCTGCTGATCGACAACTACGACAGCTTCACCTTCAACCTGGTGCACTATCTCGGTGAACTGGGCGCGGAGGTCGACGTGCGCCGCAACGACAAGGTGACGAGCGCGGCCGTGATCGCCGCCGACCCCGACGCCATCGTGCTGTCGCCGGGCCCCTGCACGCCGAAAGAGGCCGGCATCTGCCTCGATCTGATCGCGCAGGCGGCGTCCACTATTCCGATCCTCGGCGTCTGTCTCGGTCATCAGGCGATCGGCGATGCCTTCGGCGGCAAAGTGGTGCGCGCGCCGCTGCCGGTGCACGGCAAGCTCTCGGAAATCCGCCACCAAGGCGGCGGAATTTTTCACGGCATCAATGGCCCGTTTCAGGCGACGCGCTACCATTCGCTGGTCGTCGACCGGGACAGCGATGCCGCGCGAATTGTCGGTGACCGCGGATACCGACGGCGGGCTGGTCATGGGGCTTGCGCATCGGACGCTGCCGATGCACGGCGTGCAATTTCATCCCGAAAGCATCGCCTCGGACCACGGCCACCGCATGCTGAAAAATTTTCTCGACATCGCCGCGGCCTGGAATGCTTCGACCGGGCGGCGCAAGATCTCAGCAGCCTCGGCGCAACCCTCTCCCTACCCTCCCCCGCTTGCGGGGGAGGAACGGAGGGGCGCCGGCGCCGGTCAATTGAGGACGCCACCGTGACCGTGGAATTTCGGGCGCTCATCGGCAAGGTCGCGACCGGCGCCACGCTCGGTCGCGACGAAGCGGCCGCCGCCTTCGAGCAGATGATGGCGGGCGAAGCGACGCCGTCGCAGATGGGCGCGCTCCTTGATGGCGTTGCGCGTGCGCGGCGAGACCGTCGACGAGATCACCGGCGCGGTCACCACGATGCGCGCGAAAATGCTCCGCGTCGAGGCGCCGCCCGACGCCATCGACGTCGTCGGCACCGGCGGCGACGCCTCCGGCTCGTTCAATATTTCGACCTGCGCGGCGCTCATCGTCGCCGGCGCCGGCGTGCCGGTCGCCAAGCACGGCAACCGCGCGCTGTCGTCGAAATCCGGCGCGGCCGACGTGCTTGGCGGCGCTCGGCGTCAATATCGATCTCAATTCCGAGCAGATCGGCCATTGCATCCGCGAGGCCGGCATCGGCTTCATGTTCGCGCCGGCGCATCATCCGGCGATGAAGAACGTCGGGCCGACGCGCGTGGAGCTGGGCACCCGCACGATCTTCAATCTGCTCGGTCCGCTGTCGAATCCGGCCGGCGTGAAACGGCAGATGGTCGGCGTGTTCTCGCGGCAATGGACCGAGCCGCTGGCGCAGGTGTTGAAAAATCTCGGCGCCGAAAGCGTCTGGGTGGTGCACGGCTCCGACGGGCTCGACGAAATCACGACGTCCGGCCCGACCAGCGTGTGCGGCGCTCGAAAACGGCGTCATCCGCAATTTCGAGATCGCGCCGGAAGACGTCGGCTTGCGCAAGGTCAAGCCGGAAGCACTGCGCGGCGGCGATGCGGCGACCAATGCGCGCGCGATGCAGGACGTGCTCGAGGGCAAGCCGACGGCGTTCCGCGACGTCGCGCTGCTTCAACGCGGCGGCCGCGCTTGTCGTCGCCGGCAAAGCCAAGGATCTCAAGGCGGGCTTCGCACTCGCCGTCCATTCGGTGGATTCCGGCGAGGCCGAAGGCCGGCTCGATCGGCTGATCGTGGTATCGAACGATGGCTGACATTCTGGCCAAGATCGAAGCCTATAAGCGCGAGGAAATCGCCGCGGCCAAACGTTTGCGCCCGCTCGTCCGCGCTCGAAGCGCGACGCCAAAGCCGCCGCGCCGCCGCGCGGATTTCTGCGCGCCATCGAGCGGCGGCTTGCCGGCGGCGATTACGCGCTGATCGCCGAGATCAAGAAGGCGAGCCCGTCGAAGGGGCTGATCCGCGAACGACTTCGATCCGGCGGCGCTCGCTGGCGCCTACCAGGCCGGCGGCGCGACCTGCCTCTCGGTCTTGACCGATGCGCCCTCGTTCCAGGGCAGTCTCGACGATTTGCGCGCCGGCGCGGGCGGCCGCCAGCCTGCCGGTGCTGCGCAAGGATTTCATGTACGAGCCCTACCAGGTGAGCGAGGCCCGCGCTTGCGGCGCCGATTGCATCCTCATCATCATGGCCGCGGTTGACGACGCCTGCGCCGCCGAGCTCGAGCAGGCGGCCATGGCGCACGGCATGGATGCGCTCGTCGAAGTTCACGATGAGAAGGAGTTGGAACGCGCGCTTCGCCTGAAATCGCAGCTCATCGGCATCAACAACCGCGATCTGAAAACTTTCGCCACCACGCTTGCGACCTGCGAGCGGCTGGCGCGGCTCGTTCCGCCCGGCCGCGTCATTGTCGGCGAGAGCGGCATTTTCACGCCCGACGATCTCGCGCGGCTCGGCAAGGCCGGCATTGCGACCTTCCTCGTCGGCGAAAGCCTGATGCGGCAGGACGACGTCGCCGCCGCGACGCGCGCGCTGCTGGCGCGCCACACGCCGTCGCTCGCGCCGGCCCGGTGAGAACCGTGCCGCGGCGTGGCCAAAGAAACTCACGCCATCTCAGTCGACCGCGGCGAAGCCCGCATGGTGGACGTGTCGGCCAAAGCCCGCGACCGAGCGCGAGGCCGTGGCCGAAGGCCGCGTCGTCATGGCGCCGAAGACGCTCGCCATCGTGCGCCAAGGCAACGCGAAAAAGGGCGACGTTCTGGGCACGGCCCGCATCGCCGGCATCTTGGCCGCCAAGCGCACCCATGAATTGATTCCGCTGTGCCATCCGCTGCCGCTCTCGCAAATCGAGGTCGACATCGTGCCCGACGCCAAGCTGCCGGGCATCGTCGTCACGGCGACGCGTCAAGGTGGCGGGCAAAACCGGGGTGGAAATGGAGGCGCTGACCGCGGTATCGGTCGCCTGCCTCACGATCTATGACATGGTCAAAGCGGTCGAGCGCGGCATGCGCATCGAAGGCATCCGGCTCATCGAGAAGCGCGGCGGCCGGTCCGGCCATTATCGCGCGAAAAGCTGATACAGGAGTGACTACGCGTGGCGTTGATCTCGGTCGCCGAGGCGCTCGAACAGGTGCTGGCGCATGCCGCGCCGCTGCCGGCCGAGGAGGTGCCGCTCGCCGAAGCCGACGGCCGCGTGCTGGCCTACGATCTCAAGGCGCTGCGCACCCAGCCGCCGGCCGACGTCTCGGCCATGGACGGCTACGCCGTGCGCGCCGCCGACGTGGCCAACGCCCCGGTGCGCCTGAAAGTCATCGGCGAGGTGCCCGCCGGCCGGCCGTTCACCGGCAGCGTCGGCGCCGGCCAGGCGGCGCGGATTTTCACCGGCGGCTTCGTGCCGAGCGGCGCCGATACGGTCGTCATCCAGGAGCTGACCAAGCGCGACGGCGACAGCGTCGAGATGCAACAAGCCCGCCGCCAAAGGGCCGCAACATCCGCCCGCAGGGCTTGGACTTTCGCCAAGGCCAAGTGCTGCTCGACCAAAGGCCATCGGCTCACCGGCGCGCGATCTGGCGCTTGCCGCCGGCATGAACCATCCGCTGCTGCCGGTCTATCGCCGGCCGAAAATCGCGCTGTTCGCGACCGGCGACGAATTGGTGCCGCCGGGGCGCGAGCCGGGGCCGGGACAGATCGTCTATTCCAACGGCTTTGCGCTTGCCGCGCTGGCCCGCGCCGAGGGCGCCGACGTCACCGATCTCGGCGTCGTCCATGACACGATCAGGCGACGCTGACCGCGATTGCCGACGCGCGCGACATTCCGGCCGACATTCTGGTGACGACCGGCGGCGCCTCGGTCGGCGATTACGATCTGGTGCACAAGGCCTTCGCCAAAGAGGGCATGGACCTGTCGTTCTGGAAAATGGCGATGCGCCCCGGCCGGCCGCTGATGCACGGCCGGCTCGGCGGCATGCATGTGCTCGGCCTGCCCGGCAATCCGGTTTCGTCCTACGTCTGCGCGTTTTTGTTTCTGGTGCCGCTGATCCGGCGCATGAGCGGACGGACCGATCTGACGCGCCGCCCGAATCGGCGGTGCTCGGCATGCGACCTGCCGCAAAACGACGAGCGTGCCGATTATCTGCGCGCGACGCTTGACGATGGGCCGCAACGGTGCGGTGGCGACGCCGTTTCCGGTGCAGGACAGTTCCATGATGGCCCCGTTGGCCAAGGCCGATTGTCTTGTGATCCGAGAGCCTTATGCGCCGCCGCGAAAGCCGGCAGCTCCTGCACGATCGTTAAATTCGAGCGTTAAGCAGCGGTTCGCTCCGGCCTTTGTTTTGTTCACTTCAAATTAAATGGTTGCAGAACACATATGGAACGGATAGTGTCCGTTCATGATTTGTTTCGGCCGCGGGCCGACCTGAGCGGAACTCGCGGGCTAACCGGGGAAGTGAAGAGGAACCGCCGATGCTGACGCGCAAGCAGGCCGAACTGTTGCGGTTTATCCATGAGCGGCTGAAGGAAGCGGGCGTCCCTCCGTCGTTCGACGAGATGAAGGATGCGCTCGATCTGCGTTCCAAGTCCGGCATCCACCGCCTCATCACCGCGCTCGAGGAGCGCGGCTTCATCCGCCGCCTGCCGAACCGGGCGCGCGCCATCGAAGTGATCAAGCTGCCGGAATCGATCGCCCAAGGCATGAGCTCGGGCCGCTCGCGCGGTTTCACCCCGAGCGTCATCGAGGGCAATCTCGGGCGCGTTCGCACGTCCTCGGAGGACGATGGTGGGCGCCCTGTCGCGGTGCCGGTGATGGGCCGTATTGCCGCCGGCACGCCGATCGAAGCGATCCAGACCCGCAGCCATACCATCAACATGCCGCCCGATCTTCTCACCACGGGCGAGCATTTTGCGCTCGAAGTGCGCGGCAATTCGATGATCGAGGCCGGCATTCTCGACGGCGACATGGCGCTGCTCAAGCGCACCGATGCCGCCGACACCGGCGACATCGTCGTCGCGTTGATCGACGACGAGGAAGCCACGCTCAAGCGCTTCCGCCGCCGCGGCGCCTCGATTGCGCTCGAGCCGGCCAATACCGCTTACGAGGTGCGCATCCTGCCGCCGAACCGCGTGCGCATTCAGGGCAAGCTCGTCGGGCTGTTCCGAAGGTATTGATGAGGTCATTCCGGGGCGCGCCAAAGGCGCGAGCCCGGAATCCATATTCACAAGTCAGCCAGAATGATCGCCGCGCATTGCCTGCAGGAATCGTGATTATGGATTCCGGGCTCCTCGCGGAGCTTGTCATCGGGCCGGCCACTTCGGGCCGGACCCGTTGGCTCGGCCCCGGAATGACGAGCGCTACTGATCCGCTTCGATATCGTCCTGAGCGGCGTCGCATCGCGCGGCGGTGCGCGCCGTTCGGCATCCGTGACGCCGGCTTCTGTCGCTGCGGCGGCGCCGGCGCCCATGGCCGGTCGAAATTCTTCGGCCGCGTCGAATCCATGACAAAGCCCGAGCCGGTGAAACGCAGCGCCAGCGCGCCGCGGTCGTACCACGTGCGGCGTCCAATCACCTGGGCGGCGCAATCGGGCGGCGGATCGTCGTGCACCGCGACGATGAGCGCGGCGCGGGCGCAATCGTCCTCGAAGGCATCGGGCTCGAGCGCATAGGCGACGACGCCGCCATTGGCGAGCTTGCCGATGCAGCCGGAAGCATCGCAGGCAATGCCCTGCGTAAGCCCGCGATCGTGCACGTCGCGGCCGTCGGCGTCGGCGGCCAGCCAATCCTCGACCGCGAAGTCGTCGCGGCCGACATGCAACACGGCGAGCCTTCCATCGGGCCCGCGTAGCGCCGCGGTCTCGCCGTCGGCGGACACCAAGAGATCCGGCCGCGGCGTCGTTACCGCCCACAGCGCGGCGGCAAACATCAGCGGCATCCCGCTCAGGCGCAACGGCGTGCGCAGCAAAGCCAGCAACAGCAAGCCGGCGCTAAAGAGCAACAGCGGGCCGGTGCCGAAGGCGTGCATGCGGCCGACCGCTCCGGGCAGATGCGCCACCCACAGCACGACGGCGATGATCCAGCCGATGCCGTCGCCCATCAGCCGCCAGAACACCGCATCGAAGCCGAGCGGCAAGGTCAGTACGCCGAGAATGCCCATCGGCATGATCCACACCGAGACCACCGGCATCGCCAAAACATTGGCGAGCACGCCATAAGGCGCCAAGCGATGAAAGTGGTAGGCGGCATAAGGCATCGTGGCGAGCCCGGCGACGACCGAGGTAAAGGCGATGGCGCCGATCTCGCGCGCGCCCCACAACGCCACGCGCGCTCGCAACGCGGTGTCGCTCTTGGCGTGCCACGGCAGGCCGTAGCGATAGGCGGCGATCAGAGCGAGCGTTGCCGCGAACGACAACTGGAAGCTCGGCGTCAAGATGGCCTGCGGCGCCACGATCAGGACGGCGAAGGCGGCAAGGCTCAAGGTGCGGAACGTCAGCGTGGGCCGATCGACCATGACGCCGATAAGGACGATGGCGATCATCACGAAGGCGCGCTGTGTGGCTATGCCGGCCCCGGAGACCACCAGATAGAAGGTCGCGACGATGAACGCGGCGGCGGCGGCCCATTTCTTGATCGGCCGGCGGCTTGCCAGCGACGGGATCAACGCCAGCCCGCCGCGAACGAAAAAGAATATGATCCCGGTCACCACCGCCATGTGGAAACCGGCGATCGCCAACACATGGACAAGGCTGGAAACGTAGAAGGCGTCTTTGACCGCCGGCGAAATCTCGCCACGCTTGCCGGTAATCACCGCCGAGGCGATCGCGCCCGCGTCACCCGGAATGACGGCGCGGATGCGCTTATCGATCGCTCCTCGCATACCCTCGACGGCCGCGGCGTAGCGCAGCCAGGCGCCGCCGCCCTCCGCCGGCGGCGGCGCGGTCGTGATCCGGCCGAGCACGAAGCCGGAGGCGCCGAGCCGAGAAAAATACATGTCGCGCGCGAAATCGTAGCCGCCAGGCCGCAGCGGCTGGAGCGGCGGCATCAGATCCGCCTTGAACGTCGACGAATGCACCGACCGGTGGTGCGGTTCCCGAACGCACGGCAACGCGCACGCGCTGCGGCGCCGGCTCGACGCGGCGGCCTTCGATCGTGTGCGTGCGCACGACGATGCGGTCGCTCTTCTCGCGCTCCTCGCGGGTCTCGACAAAGCCGGTGATGGCGACGCCCCACGCCGGCCGCCGCAGCACCGGATGCGCGAGCCACGCCGTGTGCAGCGTCGCGGCGGCAAAGCCGGTGGCGAGCGCGGCGCATGCCAGCGCTACCGGAAAGCCGACGCTGCTCCGGCGCGCGATGACGGCGCTGGCCGCACCAAGCGCTGCGAGCGTCAGGACCGCCCAACCGACCGGTTCGCGCTCGGCGGTGAAATAGAGCACGTCGCCAAAGCCATAGGCGACCGCAAGCCATGGCAACAGGCGGCCCGCACCGCATTCGGCCGCCACCCAGTCACGCAGGCGTGCCGGGACGGCGAATTCGAATCCCGGCCGGGCGACAGCCGACCCGCCGCGCGCAGCCGCCGACCGGCCAGGTTGACGCGCCGGTCCGAGCGCGGTTCTCGACCGTGGTGTCCTGCGTTGTCTCTCGGCCGTCTTGCGCCACGGCGCGCCCCCAGCGCGCTAACTCCCACCCTTCCCACCCCCGCGTGCGGGGGCGGGTCAGGGAGGGGCTATGCTACCGAGGCGTGTAGGGCATGGCGAGGGCCTGTGTGCACAAGTCCTGTGTGCACAAGTCCTGTGTGCACAACCCCCTCCCTTCCCTCCCCCGCATGCGGGGGAGGGTCAGGGTGGGGGGCCGCCGGCGGACACCTTGGCCCAGGTGTCGCGCAAGCCGACGGTGCGATTGAACACCGAGCCGCTCGCGGCGTCGAATCCGGATCCGGACAGAAATAGCCCTGGCGCTCGAACTGCACGGCGGCGTTGGCGTTGGCTTTGGCGTTCGTTGCCGCCAAAGCCGGCTCGACACGCGCGTCGGCGATGACTTCCAGCGAACTCGGATTGATCTCGGCGGCAAAATTGCCGATCTCCGGCGAGGCCCGCGTGAACAGCGGATTATAGAGCCGCACTTCGGCCGGCAGCGCGTGCGTCCGCCGACACCCAATGCAGCGTCGCCTTGACCTTGCGCCCGTCGGGCGCGTTGCCGCCCTTGGTGGCGGGATCGTAGGTGCAGCGCAGCTCGACCACCTCGCCGGCGGCATTCTTCAGCGAATTCGCGGCAGGTGATGAAATAGGCGTAGCGCAGGCGCACCTCGGTGCCGGGCGACAGCCGGAAAAATTTCTTCGGCGGGTTTTCCATAAAGTCGTCGCGCTCGATGAAAAGCTCGCGGCAGAACCGCAGGCGCCGCGTTCCCGCCGCCGGATTGTCCGGATGATTGAGCGCCTCGATCTCTTCGCTTTCGCTTTCCGGATAATTCTCGATCACCACTTTGAGCGGCCGCAACACCGCCATGCGGCGCTCCGCGGTCTTGTTCAAATGCTCGCGGATGGAAAAATCCAGCATGCCCATGTCGACGACGCTATTGGCCTTGGCGACGCCGATGCGCTTGACGAAATCGCGGATCGCCTCCGGCGGCACGCCGCGCCGCCGCAAGCCGGCAAGCGTCGGCATGCGCGGATCGTCCCAGCCCTGACATAGCCGCCGCGCACCAGTTCGGTGAGCACGCGCTTCGACAGCACCGTATGCGTCAGGTTCAACCGCGCGAATTCGTATTGATGCGGATGCGACGGCACCGGCAGGTTGTGCCAGGAACCAGTCGTAGAGCGGGCGGTGATCCTCGAATTCGAGCGTGCAGATCGAGTGCGTGATGCCTTCGATGCGCGTCGGACTGGCCGTGGGCGAAATCGTAGCTCGGATAAATGCTCCAGGTTTTGCCGGTGCGCGGATGCTCGGCATGGAGAATGCGATAGAGCACCGGATCGCGCAGATTGATATTGCCCGAAGCCATGTCGATCTTGGCGCGCAGCACGCGTGCGCCATTGGCAAACTCGCCCGCGCGCATGCGGCGGAACAGATCGAGGTTTTCCTCGACGCCGCGCTCGCGGAACGGGCTGTTCCGGCCCGGCTCGGTGAGCGTGCCGCGCGCGGCGCGCATCGCGTCCTGGCTCTGATCGTCGACATAGGCCTTGCCGGCGCGGATCAGAACTTCCGCCCAGTCGTAGAGCTGCTCGAAATAATCCGAGGCGTAATGGAGATTGCTTGCCCCAATCGAAGCCGAGCCAGCGCACGTCGGCCTCGATGGCGTCGATATATTCCTGCTCCTCCTTGGTCGGATTGGTGTCGTCAAAACGCAGATTGCAGTGCCCGCCGAATTCCTCGGCGATGCCGAAATTCAGACAGATCGACTTGGCGTGGCCGATATGCAGATAGCCGTTCGGCTCGGGTGGAAAGCGCGTGACGACGCTTTTGTGCCGGCCCGCAGCGAGATCGGCGCGCACGATGTCGCGGATAAAATCCTCGCCCGCCTCGCGGGTTGTTGCTTCGGCAACTGACATTCCATCGTTCCCTTCGGCGCGCCCTTTAGCCCACGGCGCGTCCGATTCTAAGGCATAATACCAACGGCACTTAATATCGACCTCATCCTGGAGCCTGGCCGCGACGCGCGCTCGGCGAGCTACGGCGGTTGAGTTCGCCGAAGCGCGGAGCGCGTAGGCGGAAGCGGCCCTCGAAGGATGCAGGCCGAGGTGCCGCGGCCTCGCCCTTCGAGGCTCGGTGCTTCGCGCCGAGCGCCTCAGGGTGAGGAGCTCAAGTCAGCAATAAGCACGGCTGGCATAAATCGTGACGGCCCCCCGATTGGACAAGTTGGCCCATGCGGTCAAGTCCGCGGTTGGCGTGGCTACTTGCCTCAATCCACCTTGATATTGGCGAAGCTGATCACCTTGGCCCATTTGGTGGCGGCGCTGGTGATCAGCGTGCCGAATTGCGAGGGCGTCATCGGCTCCGGCACGGCGCCGAGCGAAATGCAGCGGTCGCGGAGCGCCGGATCGGCCAGCGCGGCATTGATGCCCTTGTTGAGCGTCTCGATGATGTCGGCCGGCGTGCCGTGCGGCGCGCCGACGCCGGCCCAGCCGCTGCCTTCGTAGCCCGGCAGCGATGCGCCGATCGGCGGCACATCCGGCAACGCCTCCATCGCCTTCACGCTGGTCACACCGAGCGCTGTGAGCTTGCCGTTATCGATATAGCCGAGCGCCGGCGGCACGGTGGAAAAGGCGACCTGCACCTGCCCAGCCAGGAGATCGGGCAAATACGACCCGCGATAGGGCACGTGAACGATGGTCCACGCCGGTCATCATCCGGAACAGTTCGAAGGCGAGATGCGGCGCGGTGCCGGCGCCCTGCGAGGCATAATTGAGCTTGCCCGGATTGGCTTTGGCGTAGGCGACGAGTTCGGGGATGGTCTTCACCGGTATCGACGAATGGACCACGACGACGAACGGCGTGTAGCCAAGGAACGCCACCGGCACGATGTCGCGGACGAAATTGAAACCGAGGTTGGGATAAAGCGTGGCGTTGGCGGCGTTGCCCGAAATCATCACCAACAGCGTGTAGCCGTCAGGCGCCGAGTGGATGACGTAGTCGGCGCCGACATTGCCGCCGGCGCCCGGCTTGTTCTCGACGACAAAATCCTGGTTGAACCGCTGGGCAAGCTGCGGTCCGACCAGCCGCGCCAGCACGTCGGGCGCCAGCCCCGGCGGCAGGTCGACGATCAAATGCACCGGCCGCGACGGATAGGTCTCCGCGGCGGCGAGGCCCGGCCACGACGGCAGCCCGGCGCCCGCGGCTGCGAGCGCAAACAATCTGCGGCGGGATAATCTCATCTGCGTCCTCCCATTTTTCGCTCGTGATCGATCGCCTGTAACGCATCGCCTGCTGCTTCCGGGTCCCAAACCCGGCCGCCGGCGCCTTGCGCATCATTTTATCATGCCGGACCGCACCTTTACACATGATGGCAAAGTGCCGATGTCGCAGGTTCGGTAAGGCAGTCGCGCCGGTACCTCGCCCAAGCGCCTCCCCGGTTTTCCTCCACTGTGGCGCAGCGGTGACAGCAGCCGCGATGGCCGCTTGTTATGATCCATGCTGGCCGCTGAGCCGTTGCCCTGCGCCCCGCGGAGTTGAAACACCGTGAAACGGATTGGCCTCCTCTTCCTCATGATCGCCGCCAGCTTGCTCGGCGTCGGTGGCGTCAACAGTGCGCGCGCCGATTCCGGCCAAAATTCCGGCCAAGTGTGGTCGCTGACGACACCGTTTGGCATCATCTACGGCATCATCGGCCGCGAAACCGTCGATTATCCCACCGCGCGCGCTGCAGGAACGATTGTCGTCAGCACCGGTCAGCGGCGGCTCTATTACGTGCTTGGCGGCGGCAAGGCCATTCGCTACGCCATTGCCGTCGGCATGGAGGGTTATGCTTGGTCTGGCGTGAGCACGGTGACGGCCAAACGCGAATGGCCGGACTGGAATCCGACGCCGGGTGAACGGCAGCGGTTTCCGACGCTACCCGTTCACATGGCGGGCGGCGCCGATAATCCGCTCGGCGCGCGCGCGCTCTATCTCGGCGCCACGCTCTACCGCATCCACGGCACCAACGAGCCCTGGAAGCTCGGCGGCGGCGTGTCGTCAGGCTGCATTCGCATGTCCAACGACGACATCATCGACCTCTACAATCGCGCCAAGATCGGCGCCACGGTGATCGTGCAGCGGTGATGGCGGCCTACGGATGCAGGATCAGCTTCTGCACCCGCCAGTTCAACAGCTCGGCGACATACAGCACGTTCTCCGACGGGCACGCCATCGCGTGGATCCAGCCGAACTGTTTCAGCTGCTTGCCGGATTGGCCGAGCATGCCGAGCACCTTGCCGTCGAGGCTGAGCTTGTAGATGCGGCCCGGCCAGGCGTCGGAGCTGTAGAGCACCTGGTGCGGCGGCGGCGTGATGCAGATCGCCCAGGGCGAGCCCGGCGCAAAGGTGCCGCCGGCCATCATCGCCTCGTCGGGCATGTTGCCGATCGCGGGCTTGGCGTCCGGCGGCACCGGCACGTCGATGGTGAACTGGCGCAGGAAATTGCCGTCGCCGTCGAACACCTGGATGCGGCGGTTGCCGCGGTCGGCGACATAGACATTGCCCTTGGCGTCGGTCGCGATCGAGTGCGGCGTGTTGAACTGGCCGGGCTCCGTTGCCGCGCTCGCCCCACGACTTCAGCCAGTTGCCGTCCTTGTCGACCTTGGCGACGCGCGAATTGATGTAGCCGTCGCTGATGAAGGTGTTGCCGGCCTTGTCCCAGGCCACGTCGGTGACCTGGCGGAAGCGGCCGTCCTCGGCCGGCAGCGGCGGCTTCGGATGCTTCAGCGGGCCGGTGTCCTCGTCGGAGGCTTCCTGCTTGCGGCCGAACACCATGAGCGACGCGGCCCTCGGGATCGAACTTGATCACCATGTCCGAGCCCTTGTCGGTCACCCAGATATTGTCCTGGCGGATCGACCTTGACGGTGTGGCGCGAACGACCAGGCGTAGAGGTTCTTGCCGATCTCGCGGACGAACTGGCCCTTCGGCGTCGAACTCCAGCAGCTGCGTCGCGGCGGCGCGCATAGGCCGGGCCGGTGGTGTTGCCGCGCGACAGCACGAAGACATGGCCCTTGGAATTGACGGCAACGCCGGAGACTTCGCCGAAATACATGTTGGGCGGCAGCTGCAGCGGATTGGGGACGGAATCGAAAGCGATGGTCGGCGGCGTCTGTTGTTGCGGCGCCTGTTGTTGCGCCGTCTGTTGTTGCGCGAAGGCCGGCGCGCACCCCAGCATGAATAGTCCGGCGATCAGATTTCGCATGACGTCCTCCGCGATTGCGCCGGCGCGTTAAGCCCGCGCTCGGCGTGGGGAGCATAAATCAATCCGCCGGGGCAGCGGTAGCCCGGCCTTGCGCGGTTCGTTTCGACGGGATGCCAGAACGCCCGGAGAGGCAAAGCCCCGGATGTCAATTCGCTCATCCGGGCTACGCTTGCTTTCGGAGCGAAGCGGACGTGAGCTGAGAGGCAAGACGACCCGACCTGGTCGAAAATGACCCAACTCGGACATTTGCCACCATCGATTGACGCAGTGCGAAAGGTTTATTCGATCACCTTGTCGGCGCGGCCGAGCAGCGGCAGCGGAAACGCCACGCCGAGCGGCTTGGCAGTCGTGAATTGAAGGCTGAGTGCACATCAAGGAATAAGCCTCGATGTAACCGACAGCGGCCTATAGGGTTTCGCCGATTGCAACTTGGATGTGATGGCACGCAGGGCATTCAAACGAGTGCAATTCATGTCCGGGCCGCTCGGGCTCTATGCCGAAGAGCCGCGTCTTCGTTCCGCACTCGGCGCAGTCAGGCCGTTTAATCGAATCCGAATGCGGTGTCTTTGGCTGATAGATGATCATAAGCGCTCCTCTCTCGCAGGCGGGAGCGCAATCACTCTCAGCCACCGACGCCTGACCCACGGCTACTGTCGATGATGGGAAATATGTGGGCCTCTTTGACGGTCGGAGTCGAGCCGCAAAGATATCAAACATAACAAGAACATAAGAACGAGACATTTGAGGGAATTCATAAATTTAAGACTATTGACATAAATGAGTAAGTGCAGTATTTCGCGTCTTAAGCTAAATTGTCGCCGGAGTGGATGCCATGAAGAATGGAAAGGACGGACAGACGGAAAGCGCGCTCAGGGGAGAGCGCTTGCAAATCATGCTGGATGCCGATGAACTGCATGCGGTGGATACATTTCGCTTCCAGCACAGGATGCCCAGTAGAGCTGCCGCGGTCCGGGAGTTGTTTCGCCTTGGTCTGTCGGTAGCAGGGACGCGGACCGGGTCGATGGCAAGCGAGGGAGCCAAGTCGAGCGACTACGGCGTGCTCAGCCAGCGCAAAATGCGCGAATAGCGGCGCTTACTCATACAAATACTTCTTAGCTTTTGTCGGATTGGCGGGTCCTGTCTTCTGGTCGATAGTGCGCGCATGGGACGATGTCCATGAGTGATGTTTTCAGCGACCGAATTCCCAAGGCGGCTGCCGAGATTTTCTTTGCCGGGACAGTCGGGGCCAATTCGCGCGAAGGCTATTTCCGCAAGATTGTCGATGAGTTACCGGCGGCAATCTATGTGACCGACGCCATCGGCCGCATCACCTATTTCAATGAAGCGGCAGCCACATTGTGGGGTCATCGTCCTTCCGTAGGGACGAGCGAATGGTGCGGCTCTTGGAAACTGTTTTGGCCCGACGGACGTGTGCTGCCTCATGGGGAATGCCCCATGGCGATAGCGATCAAGGAAAAACGCACCGTGCGTGGGCTGGAAGCGATTGCTGAACGCCCAGACGGTACACGCGTGCCCTTTGAGCCCTACCCGACGCCTTTGTTCGACGCTTCTGGCGACCTCATCGGCGCAGTGAATATGCTAATTGACATTACGGATCGCAAACGCGCCGAAGAAGTCAAACAGCGTCTCGCGTCGATCGTGCAGTTCTCCGACGACGCAATCATCAGCAAATCTCTCAAAGGCAAAATCGAAAGCTGGAACGCCGGTGCCGAGCGAATCTTTGGCTACACCGCGAGCGAGGCGATTGGTCAGTCCGTGGAAATGCTGATCCCCGCTGATCGGCTTAATGAGGAACCGGAAATCATCAATCGCATTCGGCGTGGTGAGCGTATCGAGCATTATGAGACTGTCCGGCGTCGCAAGGATGGAAGCCTGATCGACATTTCTCTGACCGTGTCGCCGATCATGGATGCGGACGGGAGGGTCATAAGCGCTTCCAAAATCGCGCGGGACATTACCGAGCGCAAGCGAACCGAAGCCCATATTTCGATCCTTGCGCGCGAGGCAGAACATCGAGCAAAGAACGTACTGGCGACCGTACAGGCCATCGTTCATCTCACGGAAGCCGAAACCGTCGCGGACTATAAGAATGCAGTCGAGGGACGCGTCCAAGCTCTCGCCAATGTCCATACACTATTTGTTAAGTCGCGCTGGTCCGGTGCCGAACTGCATGATCTTGTTACCAAAGAGCTTGCGCCCTACCGCAAAGGCGACGGCACGCGTGTCGCTATCGAAGGGCCTGCAATTGCGCTTGAACCAGACACAGCACAGACAATTGCCGTGGTCGTTCACGAACTGACGACTAATGCAGTCAAGTATGGTGCTTTGTCTGTGATCGAAGGCCGAATTGTCGTCTCTTGGACCCTTAACAATAGCGGACGACTCGTCCTGCGCTGGACTGAAACAGGTGGCCCCGCCGTATCGACGCCCACGCGTAAGGGTGTCGGCACGAGGGTTATAGCGAGTATGATCAAGCAGGCGGGCGGAGAGATAAGGTCTGATTGGCATCCGACAGGATTGCTCTGTGAAATATCAATTCCAATCTGAGGTGCTGACAGCGCGCGCTTAACTTGTCGGTTTGCTTTCTTTCCGACGGCCTTCGCCCATAATTTTCAGTTTCTTTATCTCCGCCAGCCGCCGGCTTGCCTCGCACGAGCGATGCAAGGTTCAGGATGCTGTTGTCGATGGATCGATCTCGGCTCCAAGGGCGCTTAGTGCCGCGCCAGCGCACGGAGAAAGCGGCGAAATGATCGAATAGAATAGATGGTGATAGCTGAGGCGCACGAGTTTGCTATTGGCCGATTGTGTTGCAAAAGTCCTTTTGCACTGGTGATCAAAAATTCTGCGGGCTACAGGCGCGGCTTTCGTGTAAAGATGTGAGGGACCTCATCGCCTCACGTTAAACTCACAGGCGACTTCGGTAACGCGATAGAGGTTAGACGAAATTGGCGATTGCTTCCCGCTTCGTGTTTTCGCGGAAAATTCATAGACCTGCAACTTTCGACTTTTGCAACACAATCGGCCCGGAGCGTCACTTGGGACGGCGTGGCGATTTGTCCGCTTCCGAGAGTAGCGGACATTGAGCGGACATCCGATTTCGGCAGTAATTGACCCAACTCGGACATGCGCCTTACTTCTTGGGTGCCGCTGGTTCAGGCGCGGCGCTGCACTGACGCCTTCCATTGTGACTGGCTGTATTTAAGCCATTTGAAATATAAACTGCAAATGCGGAGATTTACTGGGAGACCTATTCATGGAAACAACAATCGACGAGATCGGCGATCGCATGTATCGCCTTTCTATCTTCGTGCCTGACATCGCCCCGCCCGCAGGCTTTACCTACAATCACTTTCTCATTCTCGGAGATGAGCCGATGCTCTTTCACTGCGGGAAGAGAAAAATGTTCCCGCTGGTGTCAGCCGCCGTCGCCAAGATTATTCCCATTGAGCGGCTACGTTGGCTCGGCTTCGGTCATTTCGAGGCCGACGAGTGCGGTTCAATGAACGAGTGGCTTGCGGCAGCGCCCCGGGCCCAGCTTATGCACGGTATGGTGAGCTGTCGGGTTTCCATCGACGACATGGCCGATAAGCCACCACGCGTATTGTCCAACGGCGAAGTGGTCGATATCGGTGGCAAGCGCATCCGTTACATCGACACCCCGCATGTGCCCCACGGCTGGGATGCTGGAATTTTATTCGAAGAGATAACCGCCACGCTATTCTGCGGAGATTTGTTCGCTCATCTGGGAAATCCACCCGCGCTGACCGGGAGCGACATCGTCGAGCCTGCAATGGCCGCCGAAGACATTTTCCACGCGACGAGCCTTGGCCCAACAACGGCGCCAACTATTCGTAAGCTGGCCGATCTCAAGCCAACACAATTGGCCACGATGCATGGCTCGTCGTTCTCCGGTGATGGATCAAGCGCGCTGCGCGCGTTGGCCGATCATTACGAGACGCGTTTACGGGCAGCAATTGACGGTTAAGCTGCAACATTCGCCTCGACTGCCAAGGGCGAACCTCGTAGCGGCGCTCGGCCTTGAATGTGGTCTTGAATACTCTCGCGGAGTTCCGTTATTGGCCCATCGCATCGTTTCGCTGCCGTGCAGCATTTCCGTCGCTTTCGGAACAAAGCGGACATGGCCTGAGCCGCACTCACAGAGCCGCGCTTAGTAAATATCGGATCTACGATTTATGGGTAGACGGCCTAATAACCCAAAAGGCTTAAAAGCATTGGCCAGATACTGTCTCTCTTTTCAGAGACCATCCCTTGACATCCGTCCCCATTCCGATTACATCCTCCCCATCTCGTTCACGGAGGGACCTTTCGCGAGGGTACTTTCGAAAGTGGAGCGGGAGCGGTCCCCGCGCGCGGCGTTACGACCCGCGCCCGGGCGGCTCCGGGCATCAGTCACGCCGGTACTACGGCCGGCGCGGGAGGTGCAGTCCCTGGACTGGGACAGGTGAAGGCGGGTAACGCCCGCTGGATCCACGTCCCAGGAAGCATGGCCTGGAGTGAGCCAGCCGGTCTTCGGGCCGCTGGCGAGAGCCGCGGTGGAGCGCCGAAAGGCGTGCGCGCCCCGATGCGCGCGCGCCGTGGCGAGCACGTGACGGTGGCAACGCCCGCATCTGCTGATGCGGTCCAGTGGAATGGCGCCTTTCGGCGCTTCGCCTCCCTCCTTATTGGAGAGAGGATTTGGGAAGGGCTTTCTTACAGCGTGACGGCCAAACTCGGATGCGAGATGCATCGCGAGAACGGGATCGCTTTTTCACTTCTCCCCGCGTGCGGGGAGAGGTGCGAGTGAGCGAAGCGAACGAGGATGAGGGGGCCTCTGGCAGCGAGTCTGAGCGCTGAGCGCTCAGGCCGGCGGAGAGGCCCCCTCACCCCACCCTCTCCCCCGCGTGCGGGGAGAGGGGAGTCCAGCGCCCCACATCGAAAGCAGGAGAAAGAAAGTGCCATGAGCAAAAGCGAAGACAATCTGTCGCCGAAGGAATGGCAGGCGCGCCATGACGCCGCCTGCGCCATCGTTGCGCGGAAATATTGCGACATGTTCGAGTTCTGGCGCGACTGCCGGTATAGACCGTGCCGGGCCGCGAGGCGCTGCGTCGGCGATCAGGGCTTCTGTCTGCAGAGCCGCTGCCGGAGCGTGCCCTATGACGTCAGTATTGCCGCGGAACTGCGGATGGACGCCGAAGCGCCGCCGAACGCCGACAGTTTCACGCGCGGGGCGCACCATTATGGGCCCACGTCGCTCTGCCTGCACGATCCGAAGAACCAGAAACGGCGGGCCAACAGCAGCGAGAAATCCCAAGCCAACACCCAAGCCGGGTCGCGACCGTGACGGCGCTGCGCCCTGCAATGATTAATCCCGCCGCCGCATCCTCGCTTCCATTCGCGGCCGGTTGTGCTACACGGCGCGCGACATGACCGTCGTCACCCGCTTTGCCCCCTCGCCGACCGGCTTCCTGCATATCGGCGGCGCCCGCACCGCGCTGTTCAACTGGCTCTATGCCCGCGGCCGCGGCGGCAAGATGCTGCTGCGCATCGAGGACACCGACCGCGAGCGCTCGACGCAGGCCGCGATCGACGCCATCCTCGACGGGCTTCAGCTGGCTCGGCATCGCCTGGGACGGCGACGCCATCTATCAGTTCGCGCGCCGGCGCGGCACCGCGAAATCGCCGAGGCGCTGCTCGCGTCCGGCAAGGCCTATTACTGCTACGCCAGCCCCGAAGAACTGACGGCGATGCGCGAGGCGGCGCGCCGCGACGGCCGCGCCAAGCTCTATGACGGGCGCTGGCGCGACCGCGATCCGGCCGATGCGCCGGCCGGCGTCAAGCCGACCATCCGGCTCAAGGCGCCGGTCACCGGCGAGACGGTGATCGAGGATCAGGTCCAGGGCCGCGTCGTCTGGCAGAACGAAAACCTCGACGATCTCGTGCTGCTGCGCTCCGACGGCACGCCGACTTATATGCTCGCGGTCGTGGTCGACGATCATGACATGGCCGTGACCCATGTCATTCGCGGCGACGATCATCTGACCAATGCGGCGCGGCAGAAACAGATCTATGACGCGCTCGGCTGGGCGGTGCCGGTGATGGCGCATATTCCGCTGATCCACGGACCGGACGGATCGAAACTCTCCAAGCGCCACGGCGCGCTCGGCGTCGATGCCTATCGCGCCATGGGGTATCTGCCGGCGGCGCTGCGCAATTATCTGGTGCGGCTCGGCTGGAGCCACGGCGACCAGGAAATCTTCTCCACCGAGGAGATGATCGCGGCCTTCGACCTGCCGCAGATCGGCCGCTCGCCGGCGCGGTTCGATTTCGCCAAACTGGAAAGCCTCAACGGCCATTACATCCGGCAAAGCAACGATGCCGAACTGCTCGACGCCATCGACCGGCTGTTGCCGCATATCGCCGCCGGCGCGGCGCTGGCCGCCAAGATGACGCCGGCCTTGCGGGCGCAGCTTTTGGCGGCCATGCCAAGCTTAAAGGAACGCGCCAAGACGCTGCTCGATATCATTGACGGGGCGTAGTTTTCTTCTCGCCGACCGGCCGATTCCGCTCGACGACAAAGCAAACGCGCTGCTCACGCCGGAGGCGCGCGACCTGTTGCGCGACGTCGCCGCCGCGCTTGCGGCCGTCGAGCCGTGGACGACCGAGGCGACGGAAGGGGCCGTGCGCAGCTTCGCCGAACGGCGCGGCGCAAAACTCGGCGCCGTGGCGCAGCCGTTGCGCGCCGCGCTGACCGGCCGCACCACCTCGCCCGGGATTTTCGAAGTGCTGACGGTGCTCGGCAAGGCGGAAAGCCTGGCGCGGCTTGCCGATCAGGCGGTGCGGCTGAGCAGGCGCAGCCGGGCGTCGGCTGAAGCCGGTATGTCAGTTGCACAAATTTTGCCCGTTCGGCCCTTCCGCCTATATCACAGGCTATTATCTTGCAGTGCACACGAGGTTGCGCTACGCCAATAATGCCGGGTCAAATACGCCGCCCGCGGCGCATCGGTCGATACGGCCGCGCGGCCTTGCCAATCCGGTTTCACACGAGGGTACGATCATGGACGCGAAAACCGGCGCCAACATCAAGACCGGCACGCTGAAAATCGGCGACAAGAACCACAGTTTTCCGGTGTACGACGGCACCATCGGTCCCGAGGTGATCGACATCAGCAAGCTCTACGCCGAAACCGGGATGTTCACCTACGATCCCGGCTTCACCTCGACCGCGAGCTGCGAATCCAAGATCACCTATATCGACGGCGACGAAGGCATCCTGCTCTACCGCGGCTATCCGATCGCCGAGCTCGCCGAGCACGGCGACTTTCTCGAGACCTGCTACCTGCTGCTCTACGGCGAATTGCCGACCGCCAGCCAGAAGGCGGACTTCGTCGACCGCGTGATCCATCACACGATGGTGCACGAGCAGATGAGCCGGTTCTTCCAGGGCTTCCGCCGCGACGCCCATCCGATGGCGGTGATGGTCGGCTCGGTCGGCGCGCTGTCGGCGTTCTATCACGACTCCACCGACATCACCGATCCGGCGCAGCGGATGATCGCTTCGATCCGCATGATCGCCAAAATGCCGACGCTCGCCGCGATGGCCTACAAATATTCGATCGGCCAGCCGTTCATGTATCCGAACAACAAGCTCGATTACGCGTCGAATTTCCTGCGCATGTGCTTCGCGGTGCCGTGCGAGGACTACAAGGCCAATCCGGTGCTGGCCCGCGCCATGGACCGCATTTTCATCCTGCACGCCGATCACGAGCAGAACGCCTCGACCTCGACCGTGCGGCTTGCCGGCTCGACCGGCGCCAATCCGTTCGCCTGCATCGCCGCCGGCATCGCCTGCCTGTGGGGCCCGGCGCATGGCGGCGCCAACGAGGCGGCGCTGAAAATGCTCGGCGAGATCGGCTCGGTCGATCGCATTCCGGAATTCATCAAGCGGTCGAAGGACCCGAAGGACCCGTTCCGCCTGATGGGTTTCGGCCATCGCGTCTACAAGAACTACGATCCGCGCGCGAAAATCATGCAGAAGACCTGTCACGAGGTGTTGAACGAGCTCGGCATCAAGGATCCGCTGCTCGACGTCGCCATGGAGCTCGAAAAGATCGCGCTGCACGACGAATATTTCATCCAGAAGAAGCTCTATCCCAATGTCGATTTCTATTCCGGCATCACGCTGCGGGCGATGGGCTTCCCCACCACGATGTTCACCGTGCTGTTTGCGCTCGCGCGCACCGTCGGCTGGATCGCGCAGTGGAAAGAGATGATCGAGGATCCGCACCAAAAAATCGGCCGGCCGCGCCAGCTCTATACCGGCTCGCCGGCGCGCGACTATCAGCCGATGTCGAAGCGGAA
>CAVQOD010000022.1:0-10131 GCA_963714345.1 uncultured Alphaproteobacteria bacterium
CCTGTATCGTTCCGGGCGCATTTGCTCGATGCAGCCCCGGATGCTTTGCTCATCCGGGCTACATTTGTTGCTGCGCCCGGCTATGCCGGATACCGTAGAAGAAGTAAACGACAACCCCGATGACGAACCACGCGCCAAGGCGGAGCCAAGTATCGATCGGTAGCCCGCACATTAGGAACACCGCCGAGACCGCGCCAAGCGGCGCGACGATAAAGACGGCCGGTGTCTTGAACGGCCGCGCCAAATCGGGCTGTTTGATGCGCAGCGCCAACACGCCCAGGCAGACAATAGCGAAAGCAAACAAAGTGCCGATCGAAACCAGTTCGCCGACCAGCCCGATCGGCAGCAAGCCGGCAAGCACCATGACAATGCTGCCGGTGAATAGCGTCGTCACATAGGGGGTGCGGAAACGCGGATGCACCTTGGCGGCAAAGGGCGGCATCAGGCCGTCATGCGCCATGGTGTAGAGAATGCGCGGCTGGCCCAGCATGCCGACCAGGATCACAGAAGTCAGCCCGAGGATGATGCCGAGCTTGAGCACCGGAGAGAGCCAGCTCAACCCGATGGCGTCGATGCCAACCGCGATCGGATCGGCGACGTTGAGCTTGTCGTAAGAAACAATGGCGGTGAGCACGAAGCCGACCGCGAGATAGAGCACGGTGCAGATCAGGAGCGAGCCGAGAATGCCGACCGGCATGTCGCGCTGCGGATTCTTGGTTTCCTGTGCCGCGGTCGACACCGCGTCAAATCCGATATAGGCGAAGAACACCACCGCCGCGCCGCGCAACACGCCGCTCCAGCCGAACTCGCCGGGGGCGAGATTGGGCGGAATGAAATCGCCGGCCGGGTTTTTCGCCGTCGTCCAATGCGCGGTCGAGACATGCGGCGCCGCGGCGACGATGAACAGCACGATGATGATGAGCTTGATGGCGACGATGACGTTGTTGACGCGGGCGGATTCGTGAACGCCGACGACCAGCAGAGTCGTCATCAGGACGATCACCACCATGGCCGGCGCGTTGATCACCGCGCCGGTGAAGTGCCAGGCGTGCTGCGCGGCGTCATAGGTCAGCGGCGAGCCGGCGTAGGCGGCCGGCACGACGATGCCGAGATCCTTCAGGAAGCTCACGACATAGCCCGACCAGCCGATGGCCACGGTGGTGGCGCCGAGCGCATATTCCAGGATCAGATCCCAGCCGATGATCCAGGCGACGAGCTCGCCGAGCGTCGCGTAGGCATAAGTGTAGGCGCTGCCGGCGACCGGCACGGTCGAAGCCATTTCGGCGTAGCACAGCCCGGCGCAGCCGCAGACCACGGCGCCGAGCAGAAAAGACAGCGTGATCGCCGGCCCGGCATTGGCCGCGGCGGCATGCCCGGTGAGAACGAAAATGCCGGCGCCGATAATGGCGCCGATGCCGAGCCCGACGACGTGGATGGCGGTGAGGCTGCGCTTGAGCGGCACGCCGTCATGCGCGGTCAGCCCCTGAATTTCCGGATCGGCCGCTTCGGCCTGCAATGCGGCAATCGATTTGCGGATTAAAAAGCGGGCCAACGGTCAATCCCATTAAGAACAAATAACAACGACCAAAGCGCCTTGCGGTTTCACCGAAGCTGTCATCATCCGGGGAGGCGGATGATCCAGTAATCGCCATACCAGCGGCGTTTACTGGATGCGCCGCTTTCGCGGAGCATGACAAGTCAAGAATGATGGCTGCCGGTGTCCGCTCACATCCACGGCATCAGCGAGGCGTGGATGACGTCGGCCACGCCCTCGCCGCCGACCGAACGGATGGCGAGATCGACGTCGTTCAATCCGAAGCGGTGCGTAGTGACAAGCTCCAGCGGAAAGCGTTTCGAGGCGAGTTGCGCCAAAGCGAGCTCGCAAGCCTTGTAGCTGTGGCCGCGCGCGCTCTTCATGGTGATGAACTTCACGCAGAATTTTTCCAACGGGAAATTCGGAAACTGTGTCATCTCCCCTTGGGCGACGATCAGTCCGGCCTTTCTTTTCAGCGCCTCGATGCCAAGCAGCATCGGAATGGCGCCGGCGCCGGCGGTGCAGTCAAGCGCCACGTCGACGCCCTTGCCGCCGGTGATGTCCATAATGCGGGCCAGCGGATCGTCCTTCTGCACGTCGATGACGTAGTCGGCGCCGAGTTTCTTGGCGACCTCCATGCGGGCTTTGTCCTTGGACGTGCCGGTGACAATGATCAGCGACGCGCCGGCCTGCTTGCAGATCACGGTCTGCGACAGGCCCTGCTGGCCGGGGCCCTGGATGAGCACCGTCGAATTGTAGCCGACGCCGCCATCGAACAGCGACCATTCGACGCCGTTGGCCATCGGCGTCACCAGGCCGGCAAGCTCGGCCGAAACGCCCTTGGGCACGTGATGCACCACGGCATTCCACGGCAGATAGGCGTATTGCGCAAAGCCGCCCCACAGATGCGGCGCCTTTTCCGCCGAGGTGTAGCCGTAGCGGATGGCGTCGGGATTGGTGCGCCAATTGGTGTTCTCGCAGTGACGATACTGGCCGGCATGGCACCATTCGCATTTGCCGCAACTGACATAGTGTTCGACGAAGACGAGGTCGCCCTCCTTAAAGCCCTTGCGGCGGGTGAATTCGCGGCCGGCCTTGGCGATGGTGCCGATATTCTCATGCCCCATGATCACCGGCGCGGCGGACGGCGGGTGCTTGTAGAGCTTGACGTCGGTGCCGCAGATGCCGCCGACCTCCATTTTCAAGAGCGCGGCATCCTCCGGAATGTCCGGCATCGGATAGTCGCGGATTTCGGTCTTGCTCGGCCCGGTACGCACCGCCGCCAGTACTGTTTCGGCCACGTTCACTCCCTTTCTGTCGTCATGTCATTAGTCCTGGCCGGGCTTGACCCCGGCCAGCCACAGCTTGATCTTGTTTTGCCATGCTTGGCTTCACCAAGAAAAGCCCCGTCCACGATGCCGCGCCCGACCGCGTGCGAGAATGGACCCGTGCGCGCTTCGCGCTGGCCGACGAAGAAACCGTCATGGTGTCGGAAATCGCCTGCGCGGTGCCCGGCTGCCCGCCGATCGAAACTCACGTCGTGTTCTGGACGGCGGCGGGACGGCATCACTTCAAGATCTTCAAGCCGCTTAGCGATGTGACGGAAGACGATCTGCCGCCAGCGTTCATGAAGAATGCGCTGGTGGCGCTCGACGGCGAGGAGCTCGCATGTTGCTGAGATCCTCATACTCGCGCTCACGCGCCTGATGCTGGATACTTAGGATAACAATCTCGTCTGCGATACGGTCGAGGGTGTAGTACACAAGATAAGAATACTTTCGAGTTACAAGTTTGCGTACGCCTTCCAGCATTTGCCGGCGTCCAAGTTCAGGGAATAAAACGAGGTCTTCCAGTAAATCGAGAATTGCAGCGCGCACGCGCAACGCGGCATTCGGATTGCGCAAGTGAATATAATCGGCAATGTCAGAGAGATCTCGTGTCGCACGTGGCGTGAATCGAAGCTTCATCGATCGAAGCGTCGAAAAGCGGCCTCCACTTCGGAGTTGGTAGCGAATTCGCGCCGTTTGGCCTGAGCAAGGCCCTCAAGGACCGCAGAAAGATGCGCCGCGCTGATTTCTTCGGGTTCACCGTCGCCTTCAGCAAGCCTCAGCATCGCGCGCGCAATCTCGTCTTGCGTCTCGGGCGGCAGGCGAGTCACGGCTTCCAACGCTTGTTCAAGGAGCTTAGTCATAGTCATATGATATGCCACTTGGGCGGCTCCATAAAGGGCTCTAGGTGAGCCCCGCCCGCTGGAGCGCCGCGGCTTGGCGCTTGCCGACGCGGTCGAGCGAAAACTTCTCGATCGCCTCGTTGAACAGCCGATAGTAATTCAGCTCCGCGCCGAGATGCAGAAACACTGCGCCGAGCCCGATCGCGGCGCGATCCATGAACACGAATTCGCGCGGCACTTTGACGGGACCTTTCTTCTTGAGTGCCTGATGCACCCGGAACGCTTCGCGGCGGCCGTATTCGGCGGGCGCCACGCCGTCGGCGACGGTGCGCACGCGGTCATCAAGCAGCGGCGCATAGATAAAGCGCGCCCAGATATTGAGCGTATCGATCACCTCGCGCGACAGCTTGCGAAAGCCCCAGGTCTCGTAAGCGTTGACGATCAGATCGTCCTTGCCGCGGAGCAGGCCGTGATAAAGGTCGACGACGCCGCCGACGAATTTCGGCGCAAAAATGCGGATGCAGCCGTAATCGAGGAGATTGATGCCGGCGGGCGCGCCGCCGTGCTCGAAGACCGAATAATTGCCGAGGTGCGGGTCGCCATGGATGACGCCGAACCGGCTGAACGGAAACCACCAGGCGGTGAACATGGCGGTGGCGAGCCGGTTGCGAACGCGAAGCGGATCGTTCTTGTGTGCGAGCATCTTGGTACCGTCGAGCCAATCGAGCGTGAGGAGCCGCCCGGTCGATAATTCCGGCCAGGCGCGCGGCACCCGCACGATGTCGATGCCGTCGAGCATCTCGCGGTACAGCGCGACGTGCTTGGCTTCGCGCCGGTAGTCGAGCTCCTCGCGCACCCGGGCGCCGATCTCCTTGCCGATCTCTGACGTATCGATGGCGGAGTCGAAGCGCCGGCAAATCGCCAGCAGCCATTCGAGCTGCTGAAGATCGGCTTCGACCGCCGACTGCATGTCGGGATATTGCAGCTTGCAGGCAAGCTGCACGCCGTCGAGCGAGCGCGCCCGGTGCACCTGGCCGAGCGAAGCCGCCGCGGCCGGATGATGCTCGAAGCTGGCAAACTTCTTCTCCCAGTCGGGGCCAAGCTCGGCGATCATGCGGCGCTTGACGAAGGCCCAGCCCATCGGCGGCGCTTCGCTCTGCAGCTTCTGCAATTCGGCGGCATATTCCGGCGGCAGCAGATCCGGGATGGTCGCCATCAATTGCGCGACCTTCATCAGCGGACCCTTAAGCCGGCCAAGCGCCGAAGCGAGCGCAGTCGCCTCGCTGGCGCGGTTGCCCGCGCCAGTGAGCACGCGCCGCCCGGCATAGCGCGCCGCCACGCCGCTGACATTGGCGCCGACCCGCGCATAGCGCGCAGCGCGGGCGGAGAAGCGGTTTTTTTCGCGGTCGACGGGCATGATCAGCGGTGCGATTGTCGGGCGATAAGCACGTTAGGGCACTATGCCAGGAGCAACGAGCGGCTTGCTGTGACCGGCAATCCACCGCGCCAATATATCCTCGGCGATTTCGCCTGCGGCGAGAGCAAGAACAATTGCTGCGGCCTCCTCTTGTGCGGCGTCTAAGTCAACGGCATTGAGCCCAAGAAACACGATCATCGAGGCGAGAGCCGTTCTTTTGTTGCCGTCAACGAACGGATGATTCTTGGCAGACTCCGAACCCGTATGCCGCCGCAAGCACGGAAAGATCGGTCTCGCCATAAGCGAACTTGTTGATCGGTCTCGCCAGCGCTGATTCAAGAAGGCCAATATCGCGGACACCATCGGGACCGCCGAAGAGAGCCAGTTGTTCGGCGTGGAAATCAAGGACGATGTCGATTTCGAGCCAATCTGGCTCGCTCATTTCGCCAGCGCTCTGTACGCGTCAGCATATCTACGAAATGACCTCCGAGCGATTTCCATCGCTTTCGCATGTTTTGGATTGTAGGGGCTGAGCTTGATGCCGCGTTCGGTCTGTTCGACCACGTGAAGCTTGTCACCTTCGCTGAGCTTGAGACGCGCGAGCAATTCCTTCGGCAGAATAAGTCCCGTCGAATTGCCGATTTTTTTGACCTGAAGCACATAGCCCTCAGCGCCACCTGTTCGCGAATGTTCATTCATGATCGACCTCAATCGTTGTACAGTTTGTATAACAGGCCGATGGCCTGTTCAACAATTGTTTTACAGTACCTAAACCACTGTTAGTCCAAGCTTTCTAGCTCCTCGATCAGCCGCTCGATCACCCCCAGGCCGCCCTGCCAGAAGCCGGGATCGCGGGCGTCGAGGCCGAACGGGGCGAGCAGTTCGGAATGGTGCTTGGTGCCGCCGGCCGAGAGCATGGCGAGATAGCGCTCGGCAAAGCCGTCCGCGGCATGCTCGTAAACGGCGTAGAGCGAATTCACCAGGCAATCGCCGAACGCATAGGCATAGACGTAGAACGGCGAGTGGACGAAATGCGGGATATAGGCCCAGAAGGTCTCATAGCCGGGTTTCAACTCGATCGCAGGGCCTAAGCTTTCGCGCTGCACGTCGAGCCATAATTCGCCGATGCGCGCGGCGGTGAGTTCGCCGCTCTTGCGCTCAGTATGGACGGCCCGCTCGAAGGTGTAGAACGCGATCTGCCGCACCACGGTATTGATCATGTCCTCGACCTTGGCGGCGAGCATCGCCTTGCGCTCTTTGTCGTCGCGGGTGTTGGCCAGCAATTTGCGGAACGTCAGCATTTCGCCGAACACGCTCGCGGTTTCGGCGAGCGTCAGCGGGGTCGGCGCCATCAGGGCGCCGTTCGGCGCGGCGAGCACCTGATGCACGCCGTGGCCGAGCTCGTGCGCGAGCGTCATCACGTCGCGCGGCTTGCCCTGATAATTAAGGAGCACATAGGGATGCGCCGACGGCGTGGTCGGATGCGCGAACGCGCCCGGCGCCTTGCCCGGCCGCACCGGCGCGTCGATCCAGCGCCCGGCGAAAAACCGCTCGGCGATCGCCGCCATTTGCGGCGAGAACGCGCCGTAAGCGGTCAGCACCGTATCCATCGCTTCGGTCCAGCCGACGGTGCGCGTGGCCACCATCGGCAGCGGCGCGTTGCGATCCCAATGCGGCAATTTCTTTTTGCCGAACCATTTGGCTTTGAGCGCGTAGTAGCGATGCGACAGCCGCGGATAGGCAGCGCGCACCGCCGCGACCAAGGCATCGACCACTTCGCGCTCGACCCGATTATCCAGGTGCCGCGCATCGGCGATGTCGGCAAAGCCGCGCCAGCGGTCGGAGATTTCCTTGTCCTTGGCGAGCGTATTGGTGATCAGTGCGAAGTCTTGGACATTTTCGCCGAACGTCTTCGCCAGCGCCTGCGCGGCGGCCTTGCGCTTGGCCCCGGAGCGGTCCTGCATCAGATTAAGCGTCGGCTCGATGGCGAGCGATTTGCCCAATACCTTGAAGCGCAGCTTGGCGATGGTGGCGTCGAACTGCCGGTTCCAGGCCGCATAGCCGGTCACCGATTTTTCGTGAAACAGCTGCTCGACGCGGTCCTCGAGCTGATACGGCCGGTAGCGCCGCACGTCTTCGAGCCACGGCCGGTAGTGGCCGAGCGCGGGAGCGGACATCGCGGCGTCGAGCACCGCGTCGTCGATGCGGTTGAGCTCGAGCGTGAAGAACAGAAGATGCGTGGAGGCGGCCGTCATCCGCTCCTGCATGTCGCCGTAAAATTTGGTGCGCGCCGGATCGACGGTGTCGCCGGCATGAACGAGCCCGGCATAGGAGCCGAGCCGGCCCATCAGATCGTCGATCGCCTCGTAACGGCGCACCGCCGCGGCGAGCGCCGAGCCGCCGTCTGCGCCGGTCGCCATGTCACCACTAGCCATGGCGGCGAGCTTGCTTTTATAAGCGGTCTCGAAGTCGATGCATTCGGCGTCGATGCGGTCAAGGTCGCGCTTGATGGCCGGATCGTCGAGGCCGGAATACAAGTCGTTGAGATTCCACTCCGGCAATTTGCCGAGCGCGGTTTTGCCGACCGGCCGCGGCACGCGCCGCCGGCCGTTTGACGGCATTGTTTTTTGCGATTTTTGGCATGTGCTTAGCTGAGCTGTGCTGACCCGACCTCACCGCTGTTCATGTGGCGCAGCGATATGGCTCCCGCAAGGCAAAGGCAGGCGCAAATTGCCGCTATTGCGGCCAGGCCGGTGCGTCGGTACCGAGCGGAACGCTCGGCCGCATCCAATGCGGTGGCGTGTCCGACATGACGGCGGCGTGGCGCACCGCGGTGAGCCGGCCGAAGCCGCTTGTGGTCTCTTCGAGACGATCCCGCACGTCGTCGAACCTGGGATCGGGACAGGTCATGCCGTCGATGCGGCCGAACCGGCGCAACCAAGCGCCGGTCTGCGCCAGCGAGGCCCGCACGTGCCACGAACCGCCCTCTTCCGCTTGGCGCTTGAGCGCGGTCATCACCGCAAACGCAATCAAATAGCCGGTGGCGTGGTCGAGCTCCTGCGCCGGTAATTCTTTCGGCTTTGGCGCGCCGAACGCTTCGGCTTCGGCGATATTGAATCCGCTCGCGGTCTGCACCAGCGAGTCAAAACCGCGCCGCCCGGCCCACGGGCCTTCGTGGCCGTAGGCGCATAGCGAGGCGTAGACGATCCCCGGCCGCAAGCGAGCGACGTCTTGCGGCGAAAAACCGTGCGCGGCAATCGCGCCCGGCCGGTAGCCCTGCACGAAAATGTCGGCGTCGGGCACGAGCGCCGCCAGCATTGCGCGGCCGCTTGTCTCGCGAAGATCGATCGATGTCGATAATTTGCCGCGGCCGGTGTCGATCACCAGCGGTAGCATCGACGCTAAATGTTTGGCGGTGACAAGCAGCACGTCGGCGCCGTGCGCCGCGAGCGTGCGGCCGCAGACCGGACCGGCGATGATGCGCGTGAGATCGAGCACTTTCACGCCGGCGAGCGGCCGATCCGCCGCGGCAGTTTTTTTGCCGGCGCGTCGCCGATCTTCTCGATACTGAACAAAGGAAGCTTCGCCACCGCGGCGCCTTGCGGATGGCGGTCCCATTCGGCGAACGAACGGCACGCGGTGACGACGAGGCCGGCTTCGGCGGCCGCGGTTTCGAGCGCCTCGGCCGTCGTGCCGTCGAGCGCGCGCTGCACCGCAGCCTTGTCGTGCGGCACGCCAAGGAGCTTGAGCAGCCCGCTGCAGTGATGCGCCAGATTGGTGTGCAGGCGCACCCAGCGTCCGTCGCCGCAGCGATAAAGCCCGGCGAGGTCGTCGTGATATTCGGCCGGCCGTTTGCCGTCGACGCGCAGATAACGCTCGCTGCGGAATTCGATTGCCGCATGGCGCATGTCGACCGCGACGCTCTGGCGGCGGCCGGTGCGCAGTCGCCACAGCTCCGCCGCAGCGAGCGCCGCCGCGCCGATCGTCGCTTGCGCCGCCGTCGCCACCGCGAACGACGACGGCAGCACCGGCTCGGCGCCGGTGAACCGGACTTGGCTTAATGCCGCGTCGTCATGACCGGCGCTGCGCCAGAGCTCGGCGAGCACGGTTTTGGCATCGGGCGCAGGCATTTTTCACGTCTCAAAGTGCGAGGCCGCGGCATTCAACGGGGCCGGTGGACGTGAATCAAGGGACGCGGGGGCGGCCCCGCGATCTTGCCCGCCGCCGCCAGCTATGCTCTTTACCGCGCAATAAAACCAGCGATTGGGCGGGAACACGCCATCCGCAAATGGGGAGCGTTTATGAGGGACCGATCATGACCAAACATGCCCATACACTCTTAGGCCTCGCCCTTGCCGTCGCGCTTGCCGCTCCTGCTGCGGCGCAGCAGTCGGGCGGCACCAAAATCGGCCTGCTCACCTGCAAGACATCCGCAAGCCTCGGCCTCATCATCGGCTCGCATCAAAAAATCCGCTGCAGCTTCACGCCCGATAACGGCCCGCCGGAGAATTACGAAGGCCATATCGGCCGGCTCGGCCTCGATCTCGGCGTCAAGGGCGGCGGCGTCATGACCTGGGCCGTCTTTGCTCCGGTCAACGGCTATCACCACGGCGCCTTGGCCGGCACCTATGTCGGCGGCTCCGGCAGCGCTTCCCTCGGCGTCGGCGTCGGCGCCAACGCGCTCCTCGGCGGTTCGCACAAATCGGTCGCGCTGCAGCCGCTGTCGGTCGAAGGCAATGTCGGCGTCAATCTCGCGCTCGGTGTCGCCGGGCTGACGCTGCGGAGTGTGCGGTAAGTCCTGAAGCGGATGTGCAAGCGACTTCTTCTCCCCGCGTGCGGGGAGAAGCAAAGGTGGCCTTCGGCCGCCGTTCTTCTTACCTAAAGAACGCCGATGCGGAGCATCGGCTATGGATGAGGGGGCCTCTCCGCTGGGCTCTCACTCGCGGGAATATTTGAAACGCCGTCGCTCCATCCGCTCAGCTTAGAATTGCGGTGAGGCCCCCTCCCCCG
>CAVQOD010000023.1:0-43596 GCA_963714345.1 uncultured Alphaproteobacteria bacterium
CGATGCGCGTCGGCGGCCTGGTCCAGGCGGTACAGCTTGATCTCGGGCGGACGCACCGCGCCGGAAGCGACGAGCTGGCCGACGCGCTCCATCGCCGCGCGCGAGCGCGGCACCGGCGGCCGCAGCGCGGTGACATCGGGCCGGTTGGGCTTCGGCGCTTCCATGCCCGACGCGATGAAGGCGGCGCGGCCGCCGGGCTTGAGCACGGCAAAGGATTTCTCCGCGACATCGCCGCCGACGGTATCGAACACGGCGTCGCAGTTGCTCACGACCTTGGTGAAATCCTGGCTGTTGTAGTCGATGACTTCGTCGGCGCCGAGCGAGCGCACGTAATCGGCGTTCGCCGCGCTTGTGGTCGTGATCACCCGCGCGCCAAGATGCTTGGCGAACTGAATGGCAAAGCCGGCGACGCCGCCGGCGCCGCCCTGGATCAAGATCGTCTCGCCGCGCTTGAGCTTCAACGTGTCTTCCACTGAATTCACCGCGGTCAGGCCGGTGAGCGCCAAGGCGGCGGCGTTCACGTGCGACAGACCGTCGGGCTTCTTGGCGATGATCGCGGCCTTGATCGCGAGCTTTTCGCAATAGGTGCCTTCCCGCCCGGCATCGAGCACGCCAAACACCGCGTCGCCGACGGCGAGATCGGCGCCGCCGCCGGAGGCGCTGACCACGCCGGAAAAGTCCCGGCCCGGAATCTGCGGAAATTTGATCTGGGAGTGGCGGGCATATTGGCCGGCGCGAAACTTCCAGTCGGCAGCGTTAATGCTGGCCGCGAAAATGTCGACGACCACTTCGCCCGGCGCCGCCACCGGATCCGGCAGGTCGCCATATTTCAAGACTTCCGCGCCGCCAAATTGTTCAAGATACGCAGCTTTCATCTGAATACTTTCCTCCCGATCCACCGTCGTTGTCGCCTTGGCCGGGACGATGCCGCTGCCCTGCGACAAACCGGCCGGCCGGTCCAAAAGCGCCAGAGGTTGGCTTGCCGAGGCTTGCCGCGCAAGGGCGATAAGATAGACTGCCGCCAAGCCGTCATCTTGAAGAGACGACTGCTAATTTCAGGGAGGTAGGAGCAATGAGTAACTCTGTCAGGCGCGGGGCGTCCGCGCTGCTTTCGGCAGGCGCGGCCGTTGTCGCGCTGGCGCTGGCGACGCCCGGCTACGCGCAATCCAACGAGCCCATCAAGATCGGCGTCATTGCCGAAGCCCAGGCTGTCGCCGGCTCGTCGATTCCGCAAGCCGCCCAGATGGCGGCCGACGAAATCAACGCCGCGGGCGGCGTCAACGGCCGCAAGATCGAGATCATTTCCTACGACGATCATTCGACGGCTCCGGAGGCGGTGCGCGCCTTTCAGCGCGCCGTCAACGAAGACCACGTCAACGCGGTGATCGCCAGCTACATCAGCGAGGTCGTGCTGGCGCTCGAGCCGTGGACCGGACGCCTCAAGACCGTGATGGTCACGCCCGGCGCCGCCTCCGACGTCATCACGCAAAATATCGCCAAGGATTACGACCACCTCAAATACACCTTCCACGGCTATCTGACGTCGACCAGCATCGCCGATCCAGGTTTGCGCCGCCGCCAAGGAACTGCTGGTGAAGCAACTGCACATGAAATCGGCCGTGGTCATGAGCGAGGACGCCGCCTGGACGACGCCGCTTGACGCCGAATATCTGAAATGTCTGCCGCAGATCGGGCTCAAGGTGCTCGATCATATCCGCTTCTCGCCCGACACGACCGATTTCACGCCGATCTTCAACAAGATCGAAGGCGAAAAGCCCGACGTGATCATCACCGGCATTTCGCACGTCGGCGTGCAGCCGACGGTGCAATGGAAGCAGCAGGAAGTGCCGATCCCGATGTTCGGCGTTTCCTCGCAGGCGACCAATTCGAGCTTCTGGAACGACACCAACGGCGCCACCGAAGGCGTGCTCTACCAGGGCGTCTCCGGTCCCGATGTCGCGGTGACGCCGAAGACGCTGCCGTTCGTCGCGGCCTTCAAGAAGCGCTTCGGCAACAACCCGTCCTATTGCGGCTATACCGCCTATGACGAGGTCTATTACCTCGCCGACGCCATCAAGCGGGCCGGCTCGACCGATTCCGACAAGCTGGTCGATGCGCTGGAAAAGACGCGATTACGTCGGCACCATCGGCCGCGTCGCAGTTCAAGGGCAAGGACATCGCCCAATCCGCACGCGCTCAAGATCGGCGCCGAGCACCATCACCGGGCTGATGCTGCAATGGCAGAACGGCAAACAGGTCAATCTGTGGCCGGCCAACGTCGCCAACGGCAAGCTGAAGTTCCCGCCCTTCATCAAGCTTGGCGCAGCCGACTGATAAGGCAATGATCGGCCCGTGCGTAATTCTCCCCGCCCGCGCTCGCGAGCGGGGAGTTTTCTTGATCGATGGCGGGCGTTTCGCAACGTGATCTTATGACGCTGTTCTGGCAAATCCTGATCGACGGTTTTGCGATCAGTTCGCTCTACGCGCTCGGCGCCACCGGCTTTGCGCTCATTTTCGGCGTCTCCGGCGTGCTCAATCTGTCGCATGGCGCGCTGATGGTGGCGGCCGTCGTCGCCGCCTGGGCGGCCGGGGACCGATTGCATGCCGGACCTTATGCCGGCGCCGCGCTCGGCGTGGCGATCGGCTTCGTCGCTTCGCTCCTCACCTATTTCGTCGTGGTACGGCCGCTGCAGCTCACGCGCAAAATCCGCGAGGAGGAAAAGGAGATTTTCATTCTTACCGCGACGCTGCTGTGGGGCATCATGATCCAGCAGTTGATTGCCTATCTCTATACCGACAACGCCAAGACCGTGGCGCCGATCGTGCAGGGCGTCATCTCCATCGCCGGCGTGCGCACGCCGGCGAATGAGATTTTCACCGCCATCGTGTGCTGGCTGGTGATCGCGGCGCTATGGCTTTTGGTCAACCGCACCCGCGCCGGCAAGGCGGTTCTCGCCGCCTCGATGAATCCGCGCGGGGTGACGCTGCTCGGCGTCGAACTGTCGCACGTCTACATCGCCATCTGGGCGATCTACGGTCTCCTCGTCGGCATTGCCGGCGTGCTGCTCGGCATGTTTCTCGGCGTGTCGTCCTATAGCGTCGGGCCGCTGACGGCGAGCGCATTTTCGATCGTGGTGCTCGGCGGGCTCGGCAGCGTCTCCGGCGCGCTGATCGCCGCCTACGTGGTCGGCTATCTGGAAACGATGACGGCCTATTTGATCTCGCCGGCCTATCGCACCATCCCGGCGCTGCTGCTGCTTGTCGCGGTGATGTATGTGCGGCCGCGCGGCCTATTGGGACGCCGCTAGATGGGTTCGCAGGCCGCCCGCATTCTTCTTGTCGCTCTCGGCGTGGTCGCTCCTTGCTGTCGTTTCTGCCGCTGTGGGTCACCGGCTACATTCTTGGGCTGTTGACGATGGCCTACTACTCGGGCGTCTTTGCGATGGCGTGGGACCTGCTGTTCGGTTTTGCCGGCGAGGTCAACTTTGGACCGACCTTTCTGATCGGCACCGGAGCCTATACGGCGGGCATCCTCGACAATCTTTATCAGCCGCCAATTTGGCTCTGCGTCGTCGCCGGCACGCTCGCCGCCGTCGTCGGCGGCGTCGTGCTGGCGCTTCCGGCGCTGCGGGTGCGCGGGCCGTATTTCGGGCTGACCACGCTGGTCGCCGTCCTCATGCTGCAGAACTTCATCGTGGTCGACGCCCACCTGACCGGCGGCGAAAACGGGCTCACCGTGCCCGACGTCATCTCGATCAGCGACACCACCAATTACGAAATCGCGCTGTGGTTCATGGCGATCAGCGGCGCGATTCTGTTCTCGCTGTCGCGCTCGCCGGTCGGGCTTATCCTGCAGGCGAGCGGCCAGGACGCCGTCCAGGCCGGCGCGCTCGGCTTCAATGTGACCAAGCACAAGCTCACCGCCTTCATCATCAGCGCGTTCTTTTCCGGCCTCGCCGGCGCGCTCTTGGTTTTCTACGTCGGCTCGGCCTCGGCCAGCTCGCTGGTCGATATCACCGTGGGCGTCCAGATCATCATCGCCGCGGTGATCGGCGGCCGGCGCACGATTTTGGGCGGCGTGCTCGGCGCCGTGTTTCTCGTCGCCATGAGCGAGGCGCTGCGGCCGCTCGGCGATCTGTCGAATTTCGTGGTCTTCGCCATGGCGCTCGGCGTGGTGCTGTTCTTCCCCAATGGCTTTTTCGGCCTGCTGACGCGGTCCACGGACGGCGCTTGACCATGCCCGAGCGCGCCCATCTTGAAGTGGCCGGCCTCACCAAGCGCTTCGGCGGCCTGGTTGCCGTCAAGGAGATGACGCTTTTCCGTGGGCGCCGGCGAGATTCTGGGCCTGATCGGCCCGAACGGCTCGGGCAAGTCGACTGTCATGAAGCTGATCATGGGGATCGAACGCCCCGATGCCGGCTCGGTCCGCATCAACGGCACCGAAGTCGCCGGTTGGCCGTCGCACAGGATCGCGCGCTTGGGCGCCGGCATCGTGTTTCAGCATTCGCGGCCGCTGCACCGCCAAACGGTTCTGGAGAACATCAAGCTCGCGCTGTTGCCGGACAAGCTCACCCGGCTGTTCGTCGATCCGCAGACCGATGAGCGCGCCCGCGCCATCGCGGCGCGCGTCGGCTTGAGCGGCGTCCTTGACCGGCGGCCGGCCACTCTGCCGTTCGCCGACTTGCGCAAGATCGAGATCGCCAAGGCGATCGCGCGCGATCCGACAGGTGCTGCTGATCGACGAGCCGTTCGCCGGCCTCACCTCGACCGAGACGGCGGCCTTCTCCGACCTCATTTGCGAGTTGCGCGACGACGGCCGCGCCGTGCTTCTGGTCGATCACAACGTCAAGAGCGTCGCCCGCCTGGTCGACCGCGTGCTGGCAATGTATGTCGGCGAACGCATCGCCGAAGGCAGCGCCGAAGAGGTGATGCGCAACGAGACCGTGCGGCGCGTCTATCTTGGCGGCAGCATCGAGACGGCGGCGCGACCGGAATCCACGTTCCGCGACCGCACCACGCCGTTCCTCGAAGTGGACAATGTCAGCGTCCAATACGGCAAGGCGCAGGCGCTGCAGAACGTATCGATCCACGTCCATGCCGGCGAATTCGTCTCGGTCGTGGGGTTAAACGGCGCCGGCAAGACCACGCTGTTCAACGCTATTTCCGGGTCTGCTGCCCTATACCGGCAACATTCGCCGCGCGGGCGCCTCATTGCGCGGCCAAACCGCAGCGACGATCGCGCGCAACGGCATCGTGCAATGCTCGGAAGGGCGCGAACTTTTCACCGACATGACGGTGCGCGAAAATCTCGATCTCGGCGGCCAGCATCTGCCGGCAGCCGAGAGCGCCGAGCAGATCGCCTGGCTGTTCGAGCTGTTTCCGATTTTGCGCGAGCGCCAGAAGCAGGCCGCTGGCACGCTGTCGGGCGGCGAGCAGCAAATGCTGACGATCGCGCGCGCGCTGATGATGAAGCCGAAGCTGTTGATCCTCGACGAACCGACGCTCGGACTGGCGCCCGTCATCCTCGAACAGATTTCCAAGGCGTTGGAGCGGCTGCGGCAAACGACCGACATCACCGTGCTGCTCGGCGAACAGAACGTCACCTTCGCGCTGCCGCACGCCGACCGCGTCTATGTGCTCGAACACGCCCGCATCGCTTGGGAAGGCGAGCCGGCAAAATTCGCAGCCGGCGCCGGCGCGGGATATTTGTAAGGCGTGGATTTCAGCGGCGAAAAGGCATAGTATCTTGCCGGTTGTACGCGTGGGGCGGCCTACAATGGCTGATTACTATCCGGTTCTGGCGCGGGCCGTTGCGAGCTTGCCGCATAACGACGCGAAGGCGCGCCGGGATTTGTACGCGCGCGCCCGAACCGTCGTCGCCGAGCAGCTGCGCGGCCGTACCCCGCAAAACCCGGCACAGGAGGCGATGCGCGAGCAGGCTGCGCTGGAGACGGCCATCCGCAGGATTGAGGCCGAAGCGCGAGCCGGCCCGTCCCAAACGCTTAAGAACCCGGCAGCGGCGCCGGCGCCGCGCCAGCGTGCCGCCGTCGCCGGCGCGCAAGAGCGAGCCGACAATACTGCAAGATCGCTTTCGAAGATTCTCCAGGCCGTGCAGCCGGACGCGATAGGCGATGGTGGGGGGCAACCGTCGCATCGGAACGCAATGAACCGGACGCCGGCCTTGGTGCCAGGCTTGGCGCCAGGCTTGGCGCCGAGCGCGGCACCTAAAGCCGCCGCAGCAGCGCCTGCGAAAAGCGACAACCGGACCTCCAATCCGTCCGCCGAACTCGGCGGAGCGCCAAGTTCGTTCGGTACGTTGCTATTTGCCACCGCCTATATCGTGGCCGCCTTGGCGTTCGTCGGGGTCACCTATATTCGCTGCATGGTTTGGCTGTACCAGGGCGTCATCGGCTATCCCATTTTGCTGGGCGCGATGGTGGTCACGCTCGGGTTATTCATCGCGCCGCCGCTGATGTTTTTCAAGAAAACATCGACGTTGCCGTCGGTCGATGCGCTGATGCGCTACATTCACACGGCGTCGCGGCGGGTGCTTTAGGGCATGATCCCGAAAAGTGGCTAGCGGTTTCCCGCCTTCGCGAAGCTCGCTTCCGCCTTCGCGCTCTGCGCTTCGGCGGACTCAAACCCTCCGAAGTTCGCATAGCGAGCGTAGGAGGGTCGGCGGGCGAAGCAAGGTCGGAAAAGATCATGCTCAAAACGAAAAATCCAACGTCCCTCACGTGTGCAGAAAATCCAGCACCGCCGTTTCGGCCAGCACCGCCTCGGGAATACTGTGGCGCGCCGAGCGGGCGCGCTCCTCGGCGGTTTGCGTCGCCTGCAAAAAGGCGCCGAGGTGGCGGGCGCGTTCGATGATTTTCTTGTTATCCGGCAGGCGCTCCGTTTCGAAGCGGCGTAGCGCCGCCGCGACGTCCTCGGCGTCGAGCGCCTGCGCGAGCGCCGCCGCATCGTCGGCCGCCTTGGAAACCCCGGCGGCGACATGCGGCCGCGCGACAAAGGCCGCATCGCCGATGATCGCGATCCGCCCGAAGGCCAGCCGCGGGGACTCCAGATCGTAGATCGGCTGCAGGATCGGCTCGTCGATGAGACCGACAATCGCGCGGAACTGCGGCGCCAACAGCCGCTCGGCCGCCGCGCGCATGGCGGCGATCGGCTCGGCGCGGATGAGCGGCGGCGGAATCGAGATCGAATGGACAACGCCGGCCGTATCGGTGAGCAGCGCCGGCAATTCGCTCGTCTCGTCCGCCGGGCGGTACCACACCACGTTGTAGCGGCGCTGGCCGGCGCGCAGCTCATTGTCCGGCCCGGCGACCGGATAGCCCAGACATTGCTCGCCGGGCGGCAGACAGAACGTCATGTCCATATAGAGCTCGCGATGGATCGCCGGCGGGATGGCGCTTTCGGGCAAAAGCGCCCGCCAGGCCACATAGCCCGCATAGAGCGGCGCAACAGCGGGGGCGCAGAGCTGGCGTACGGTCGAGCGCAAGCCGTCGGCGCCGATGAGCACGTCGCCAAGGGCCGTGCTGCCGTCGCTGAAATGCGCAACGACGCCCTGCCCGCTTTGTTCAACCGCCTGCAAGCCGATGCCGCGATGATAGCGCTCCGGCGCAAAGGCATCGCGCAGCACGCGATAGACGCGCTCCCAGGCGGTGAGCACCTGCGGGCACTCGAGCGTGAGCACCGTCCGGCCGGTCCTGTCCAGGATCCGGCGCGTCGTCATGGCGACACCGAGCTGGCGGGTGTCGAGGCCGAGCGCATCCAGGCGCGCGATCAGTTCGGTCTGGGCGACGATGCCGGCGCCGCGGCCGGCCAGCTCCTTTTCGACGCGCTCGAAAATATCGACGTCCCAGCCGCGCCGGGCCAGCATGATGCCGGCCAGCAGCCCACTCATCGAGCCGCCGATGACCAGCGCGCGGCGTTTCCCGGACATTCTCCACCTAGCCCGACCCTGCCCAAATCCTAGCCTTTGCAAAGCTTTCCCAAGCCGCAAAGGTTTTCTATATTGTGCCTATAATCCTTGGAGGAGCGCCATGGCCCTGACCATGCTGGATAAGACGACGGATCGCGCTGACAAGTCGGCATGGCCCCCGGCCATCGCCGCCGAATTCGAGCGCGAGAAGCACAACAATAACGGCTGTGTCGGCTCGACGCTCCTGTCCGAGAGCGAGCGCGTGCGGGTCTGGATCATCCGGCTTGCCCCCGGCGAGCGGATCGGGTTTCACCGCCATGTGCTCGATTATTTCTGGACCGCGGTGACCGGCGGGCGCGGCCGCCAGCACGTGCACGACGGCACGACCGTCGAATATAGCTATCAGCCCGGCGAGACCCGCCACGAAACCTATGGGCCGGGTGAATTCAAGGTCCACGACCTCGAGAATCTCGGTGACAAGGAAATGGTCTTCATGACCATCGAATTCCTCAATAGCGCCAACAAGCCGCTCGCGATCCCGGACAAGGTACGCGCCGCGGCGTAATGTCCGATCGGCTCGACCGTGGTGTCCAGCGACCCGCCTTGGCTCGCGATCCGAGTTGCGGCGGGTTTTTGGTCCGCCGGAGCGCGTAGGCGGAAAGCGCGGCATCCAGTATCATGGTCAGGGGGAAGATCATGGCCAGAGGGAAAGCCCTGATCTAAAGGGGTGCGGGACTGTCGGCCGGCGCGGACAGTGAAGACTAAGAACGGGCGTAGCCAAAGGGGGGAAGCCCTCAAGCTCATGGGGGGCTGAGTGGCTGAGTAATGATTTTTTCCTTCGATCTTCTCATCAACGCCATCGTTTCCGGCATCCTGATTGGCGGCTTTTATGCCGCTGTGACGTCGGGCGTGTCGCTGGCGTTCGGCATTCTCGACATCGTCAATATCGCCCACCCCGCCTTCATCATCCTCGGCTCCTACGTCGCCTATATCGTCAACACGACCTACGGCATCGATCCGATTGTGACCGCGATCGTTGCCACGCCGTTGTTCTACGTGCTCGGCGCCGGAATCTATCAAGTCTATTACGTCTCGTTCGAAAAGCGCGGCCAGGAATCGTTGCGCGGGCTCGCCTTCTTTTTCGGTCTTCTGTTCATCACCGAAGTGTCGCTGGTTCTGTATTTTCGGCGTCGATTACCGCTACGTCAATGCGCCCTATATCGGCCCGACCTGGCACTTAGGCGACGTCGACCTGCCGCTGCGAATGATGGTGCCGTGCGTGGTGTCGCTGCTTCTGATCGCGGTGCTGCAGCTCATTCTGACGCGCACCTTCATCGGCCGCGCCATCATGGCGGTGGCGCAGGATCAACTGGCGCTGCGGCTGATGGCGGTCGATCCGGTCAGCATCAAGCGCATCGCGTTCGGCATTTCGATTGCGACCGCATCGCTCGCCGGCGCGTTTCTCATCATCATCCAACCGGTGGAGCCGTCCGTCGGACGCCAATATATCGGCCGCGTGTTCGCCATCTGCGTGCTCGGCGGCATGGGCAGCCTGCCCGGCACGGTGATCGCGGCGATGCTGATCGGCATTGTCGAAAGCCTCACTTCGACGTTCTACGGCCCGTCCTGGGCGCCGGCGGTATCGTTCGGTTTCCTGCTGTTGACGCTGGCGGTGCGGCCGGCCGGCCTGTTGGGACGCTGACCGTGCGCACGCCCGTCTTCCTTCTCATCTGGTCTCGTCGTCGCCGCCATCGTATTCGCCGGCTCGCTCGCGATCGGCAACGACTACGTGTTCTTCGCCGGCTACGTCATTCTGCAATATGTCGTGCTGTCGACGGCATGGAATATCCTCGGCGGCTATTGTGGCTATGTGAATTTCGGCACCGCCGGCTTTTTCGCGCTCGGCGCCTACTCGACCGTCGCGATCTACAAATTCACCACCGGCGACGACCCCTCGCCGATTCCCATTCCGGTCATGATGCTGGTCGGCGGCATCGTATCGGGCATCGTCGGCTTCGGCATGGGCTATCTGACGCTGCGGCTGCGCGGCGCGTTCTTCTCGATCGCGACGTTGGCGCTGGCCGTCGTTTTGGAGACGCTGGTGGTCAACTGGGATTATGTCGGCGGCTCGCGCGGCGCCTACATCATCCGCCCCGAGGAGATCTGTCGCGATCGGCAATTATATCAGATATCTGTTTCTGGTCATGATGCTGCTCGCCGTCGCGGCGATCACCATTGCGCGGCTGATCGAGCATTCGCGGCTCGGCTACGGCTTCGCCACCATCCGCGACGACGAACTGGCGGCGGAAGCATCCGGCGTGCCGACGCTGCGATTAAAGCTCATCGCCACCACGATTTCCGGCGCGCTGATGGGCATGGCCGGCGCGCCGTTCCCGTATTACATCGGCTTCCTGCAGCCGGATTCGACGTTCGGCCTCGACTACGCCGTCAATTCGATCGCCATGCCGCTGATCGGCGGCACCACGAGCTGGGTCGGCCCGCTGATCGGCACGTTGCTGCTCGGCACGCTGCAGCAGGTCGCCACGGTGACGATCTCGTCGGCGGTCAACCTTCTGCTGGTCGGCGTTCTTCTGGTGGTATTCGTCATCGTCGCGCCGAACGGCATTGTCGGGCTCGTTCACACCTATTGGCAGCGCAAGCCGGACGATTTCGTCGGCCGCCGCCGCGTCGACGCCGATGCGCCGGAGTCCGTGCCATGAGCGGCGTTGCCAACGGTGCACGATCAACCCGACCTCCTCCAGATCGACAATCTCGGCAAGCGCTTCGGCGGTTTCGTCGCGCTGGAGAATATTTCGCTGTCGGTCGCGGCCGGCGAGCGCCTCGGCCTGATCGGGCCCAACGGCTCGGGCAAGTCGACGCTGGTCAATTGCATCTGCGGCACGCTGCGCAACGAACAAGGCGTGGTGCGCTTCGACGGCCGCAAGCTTGACGGGCTCGACGCGCATCAGCGCACCCGCCTCGGCCTGTCGCGCAGCTTTCAGCTGCCGCGGCCGTTCGCCAGCTTGAGTCTCGCCGACAATATCCGCGTCCCGCTGCTCTATACCGTCGCGGCGCGCGGCACCATTCATTCGGCGCGGGAGGTCGAGGAGCGCTGCCATCATTTACTGGGCGAAGTCGGCCTCGAAGCCAAAGCACAGCGGCTGCCGCGCGACCTCACCCAGGTCGAGATGCGCAAGCTCGAACTCGCCCGCGCCATGGCGGCGGAGCCGAAGCTCCTGATCGCCGACGAGGCGATGGCCGGGCTCACGCATTCGGAAATCGAGGAGATTTTGACGCTGCTGTCCCGCTTGAACGACCAGGGCGTCACCATCATTCTGATCGAACACATCATGCGCGCGGTGATGAGTTTCTCGCGCCGGCTGGTCGTGCTGGTGTCCGGCAAGAAAATCGCCGACGGCGCGCCGGACGATGTCGTGCGCGACCCGGAAGTGGAGCGGGCTTACCTTGGCTAGCAGCCTCACCATCGCCGGTATCCACGCCGCCTACGGCGCCGTGCGCGTGATCGACGACGTCTCGATCAAGGTCGGCGGCGGCGAAACCGTCGTGCTGCTTGGCACCAACGGCAACGGCAAGTCGACGCTGATGAAATGCATCATGGGCCTGGTGCGGCCAAGCCAAGGCTCCATCGTCGCCGAAATCGACGGCATCCATCACGATCTGGTCGGCCGCACCACCGAACAGATCGTCGATCTCGGCATCGCGCTGGTGCCGGAGGGCCGCCGGCTGTTCCCCAAGCTGACGGTCGAGGAAAACCTCCTGCTCGGCGCCTTCCGGCGCACCGCGCGCCGCGAGATGGCGCGCAATCTGGAAGTTTGTTTCGAGACCTTCCCGCGGCTTGCCGAGCGCCGCGGCCAGCTCGCCGGCAGCATGTCGGGCGGCGAGCAGCAGATGCTGGCGCTCGGCCGCGCGCTGATGCTGGCGCCGAAAATTCTGCTGGTCGACGAGCCCTCGGTGGGCCTGGCGCCGATCTTGGTCAGCCGCACCATCGACGCCATCAACGAGATGAAGCAGCGCTATTCGCTCACCGTCTTGATGGCCGAGCAGAATTTCACCCAAGCGATCCGCATCGCCGACCGCGGCTATGTCATCGTCCACGGCAAGATCGCCTTCGAGGGCCGCACCATGGACGAGCTCAACAACAACGATTTGATCAAGAAATTTTATTTGGGGCTGTAAGCGCCGCAGCCGCCTGGCGCTGACGCGCCTACTGCACCGGAAAATCGAAATAGGTCTTCGGAAACGGCTCACCGCGTAGCGTGAAATGCCACCACTCCTTGTCGTAGCCGCGAAAGCCGCGGTGGCGCATCGCTGTGGCGAGCAGCATGCGGTTGGCATGCTGCGCCGGCGTGATCGTCGGATCGTCGGTCCATGATTTCGGGCTGAAGAAGTCGAAATGAGTGCCCATATCGAGTTCGGTGCCGTCGATTTTCGCCAGCGTCAAGTCCATGGTCGAACCGCGCGAATGGCCGGAATGCGAGGCGATATAGCCGTCGCGGAACAACATGCCCTTGTCGACGTCGGGATAGAACTCCGCCTTGGTCGTCTGGTCGCGGAGGTCGCGCGCCCAGCGGACGAAATTTGCCACCGCGCGCACCGGCCGGTAGCAGTCGAATACCTTGATACGCAGCCCGCTTGGCGCCACGTCACGTGCAACGTCAGCGAGGGCATCCGCGGCTTGACGCGTGAGCAGACAGTGCGGCGCCTCGTAGCCGTCGACCGGCCGGCCGGTGAAATTATGCGACCCGGCATAGCGCATCTCGACGATCAGCCCCGGCACCACCGTTGCGGCATCGACGAAAGACGGCGGGGCGATCCTGGGCGAGCAGGCTTTGCGTTGCGCACGCCAAGAGGAACGCCGCGACTAGCGAGTAGCGAATGGCGAATAGATAGATTCTCGCCGTTGGTGCTCGCTTCCCGCTATTCGCATTTGTCCTGTTGCGCCACTCGCCATTTCGCCATTCGCCGCTCACTGTTGCGGACACGCCGAAACCCATTCCCCTTCGACCGTATTTTGCGAATCGACCGTCGCCATCCCTGCCATTTCCGCCTTGGTCCGCACCGTGCCGGTATAGTGGTGCGGACTGTCGAAGTTGAAGGCGCCGCTCAGATCCATGTTGAGCTGGCCCTTGCAGACCAAATGCCAGGTCAACAGCGGTCCCTTGAGGCTGCGTTCGATCGGCGCGCAGTCGGAATTTACGGTCATCCCAGTCGGCGAGAATGTCGTCCCGAGGTCGCTGGTCTGCTCCGGGGTCAGGCATTTGGACGATTCGTGCGGCGGACTGACCATGCCTGCGCTCTCGGCGCGAGAGGTGATTTTCCACAGTCCGGGTTCGATGCCGTCGGCGCCGGCCGCCGAAGCGGCAAATCCGTAGGCGGCAAACGCAACGATCGCGACGACGCGGCAAGCCACAAGCACTCTCCCTTTATCGCCTCTCGCCGCGGCCATTTGACCGTAAAGCGCCCGCCGTTAACCAACCGCTAACCATATACCCGGCACATTTTGCCTGGGAGGCGTAACCGTTTCTACTGCACTCTTCTAACGCTCTTTGGGGTCAGCCTTGGACTCGAGCGCGGCTCCGCTTCTTCACGTCGGTGGCCCACCGGCCGCCGCGCACAGCTTTGAATCGCGCGACCGTAGACGGAGCCGATCGAACGGCATGAGCGACGCATTACCAGCGCAGGGCGGAGAGACGGCGCTGTCGCGGCTCGCCGACTTCGGCACCATGCTCCGGCGCGGCGACATCGCGCTGGCGTTCGGCATCCTCACCATCCTGGTGGTGCTGATCCTGCCGCTGCCGTCGGTCCTGCTCGATTTTTCCTGGCGATCTCGATCACGCTGTTCCGATCCTGATCCTGATGACGTCGCTGTTCATCCAGGCGCCGCTGGAATTCTCCTCGTTCCCGACCATCCTGCTGATCTCGACCATGCTGCGGCTGTCGCTCAACCTCGCCTCGACGCGGCTGATCCTGTCGCACGGCCATGAGGGCACCGACGCCGCCGGCCACGTCATCCAGGCGTTCGGCAATTTCGTGATGGGCGGCAATTTCGTCATCGGCATCATCGTGTTCGCGATCCTGGTGATCGTGAATTTCGTGGTCATCACCAAGGGCTCGGGCCGCATCGCCGAAGTCGCGGCGCGCTTCCACCTCGACGCCATGCCCGGCAAGCAGATGGCGATCGACGCCGATCTCTCCGCCGGCCTGATCGACGAGAAGGAGGCGCGGCGCGCCGCAAGGCCTGGAGGACGAAGGCGGCTTCTTCGGCGCCATGGACGGCGCCTCGAAATTCGTCCGCGGCGACGCCATCGCCGGCCTGCTGGTGGTGTTCATCAACATCATCGGCGGCATCATCATCGGCATCGCGCAGCAGGGCCTCAGCTTTGCCGAAGCCGCCCAGACCTACACGCTGCTGACCGTCGGCGACGGCCTGGTCACGCAGATTCCGGCGCTGATCGTCTCGACCGCGGCGGGCCTGCTGGTCTCCAAGGCCGGCGTCACCGGCGCCGCCGACAAGGCGCTGCTGAGCCAGCTCTCCGGCTATCCGAAGGCGCTCGGCATGTCGGCCGGCGTGATGCTGGTGCTGGCGCTGCTGCCGGGCATTCCGATGCTGCCGTTCCTCGCGCTCGGCGGCGGCGCGGCGGCGCTGGCCTACGTGATCGACCGCCGCGCCAAGCAGGCGGTCACCGACCGAGGCGAAAACAGCGGCGATCGCCAAGGCGGCGCCCGCCGAAGAGCCGATCGCCAGCGCGCTGAAGATCGACGATCTCAAGATCGAGCTCGGCTATGCGCTGTTGCCGCTGGTCAACGGCCCCGACGGCACCGACCGGCTGACCGAGCAGATCAAGGCGCTGCGCCGCTCGCTCGCGATCGAAATGGGCTTCGTGATGCCGGCGGTGCGCATCCTCGACAACGTGCAGCTCGACGCCAACACCTACATCATCAAGATCAAGGAGGTCGACGCCGGCACCGGCAAGGTCTGGCCGGCCAATTCATGGTCATGGACCCGGCCGGCAACCAGGTCACGCTGCCCGGCATCCACACCACCGAGCCGACCTTCGGCCTGCCGGCGACCTGGGTCGACGCCGCCTGAAGGAAGAGGCCTCGCTGAAGGGCTACACCGTGGTCGATGCCGCCACCGTGCTCTCGACCCATCTCACCGAGCTGCTCAAGACCAACATGTCGGAGCTGTTGTCCTATGGCGAGGTGCAGAAGCTGCTCAAGGACCTGCCGAAGGAGCAGGGCGAACTGATCAAGGACATCGTGCCGGCGCAGATCACGATTTCCGGCATCCAGCGCGTGCTGCAAATGCTGCTGGCCGAGCGCATCTCGATCCGCGATCTCTCGACCATCCTCGAAGGCATCGCCGACGCGCTGGCGGTCTCGCGCAACGCCACCGATGCTGGCCGAACATGTCCGCGCCCGCCTGGCGCGCCAGATCTGCGCCCAGCATATCACCGCGGCCGGCTACTCTGCCGCTGATCGCGCTGTCGGCGAAATGGGAGCAGGCCTTTGCCGAGTTGATCGTCGGCCAGGGCGACGAGCGCAGCCTCGCCATGCAGCCGTCGAAACTGTCCGAATTCATGAACCTGGTGCGCGACAAGTTCGAGCAGGCCGCGCGCGAAGGCGAGGCGCCGGTGCTGGTCACCTCGGCGGCGATCCGGCCGTTCGTGCGCGGCTGGTCGAGCGCTTCCGCGCGCAGACCACCGTGCTGTCGCAGTCGGAAATCCATCCGCGGGCGCGGCTGAAGACGGTCGGCAAGCATTTAATGGCGCTTCAATTCGATCGGAGCATGGTCTAGGGCGCGACCGAGAGGCCCTTGACGTGATGCTTCTCGATCAGGCGCGCCACCAGACCCGACTTTTTTGCCTCTGCTACGAATTCGCTGAGGAACGCGGCGCCGGCGGTATTCGGCTTGGCCGTGCCGATCGCTTGCTGCACGGTCATGAAATTCCCCGGCAGGATTTTGGCGCCGGGAAGCTTGTTCACGTCGGTGAGAAGCTGCGGCCGCAGCGCGGCACAGGCCTCAAGTTTCTCGGCGACGAATTGGTCGAACGGTCCCTCCGCCGTGTCCGAGAGCAGGAGCTTGGCCTGCTTTGATATTGCGTTCGAGCCAGAGGCAGTAGGCCGCACCGCGTCGGGTCGTGATCCGCACGCCGGGACGGTCGACATCGGCAATGCTGGAGATCGGCGAGCCGGGCGGCACCAAATAGGTGGCTTCGATTTCGCAATAAGCCGGAGTGAACGCGATCTTTTCCGCCCGCTGCGGCTCGGCGCCAATGAGCCCGATGTCCCAAACATTGGTGCCGGCGGCATCGGCCAAATGCGAGGGCCGCTCGAATTTGACGTATGCCACCGGCACGCCAAGCCGCCGTGCGATCTCCGCGGCCATATCGGGCGCCACACCTTGCGGATCGCCCGAGGCGGTTTTTCCCGTGACCAAGAGGAAATTGCTCATATTGATCCCGGCGCGGAGCACGCCCGTTGGGGCAAGTTCGGATGTGATCTGGCTCACGTTCTGATCCTTCTGAAATATCGCTGTTGAGACATGGACTTAGGCGATACTCGGACCCGGTTTGTCGGCTGCGGCAGGAACCAAACGTCTCTTCAATCATTATCAAGTGTCTTCAAGGTTCGGTGAACAGGCGTTTTTGTGACCGCTATCGCTGCCTATGTGTGGCGCTTGAACGAAACCCTAAGCCCGGCTGCTGCGACCAATGGGGCAGAAGCGGGAGGATTGTCATGAACCATTCGATGTATAGCGCCGACCGCGCCACCCATTTGAAGATCGTGGTGATCGGGCTGTTGTGCGCGACCCTGGTCGCCGTGGTCGGCATTTTCGCCAATGTCAGCCGCGTCAATCTTGGCACCGACGTCCTGGTTAAGGCTGGCCAGCCGACCGCGCTGAGCGGACAACTCCCGACCATTCGCTAACTTCTAGGTCTTCGGCGGCGTCGCAGCCGGGACGGATTCCACCATTTTGCCGGTGAAGAGAACCGGCCCGGTCGGCGCACCGCTTGGCGAGCCGCCGGCGGGTTCGAGCGATACCGCATAATTCGCCGCGCGCAGTGCCGCGAGATCGAAGTCTGCCGGCAACGCTCGGGTGGTGAATTCGTCGGCGCCGACAAGGCCGAGCGAACGGGGCTTCGGATTGTTGTTCGGGATCAACCACAGTTCGTAGCTGCGGCCTTGGTCCGCGCTTGCGGTCACCCTGCGCACCGTCATGGTGCGGTTTTGCGGATCGACCGTGAGCAGAAATGCCGGCGCCGTCGGCTCCTGCTGCAATACCGCGACAAGCCGGGAGCCGGGCGGCGCCGTCGCCGCCGATTGCGGCAGCCGGCCCATTGGCAGAAGCCCCGGCGCGAACTGGCCGACCGCGATATAGACCGCGAGCAAAGCGGCGATCGCACTCATCGCCACCGTAAACCCGCGCCAGCGCCGCGCCTCCCCCGCAAGATAGACCACCTCGGCGCTGCGCTCGATCTTTGGCCCCGCTGGCGCGGGAGTAGGCTGGAGCGACGGCGGCTTTTGCGCTTCGGTGTTCTCGTCCGGCGGCAACAGGCTTGAAGCCAGCGCCGCAACCGCCGCGCTGTCGTCCGGATCTTCCGGCGGGGTAGCAGCCGAATCTTCGGCCGGCGCCGACGAAAAATCGAGCGTCGGCTCCGCAGGCGGCTCGCCGGCAACCTCCGGCGTCTCCTCCACTGGCGTTTCGGGCGCGATTTGCGGCGTCGCTTCTTCGATCGTCGGCAGCAGACTTGTTTCGGCCGCCGGCGCATTTTGCTCGTTGGCCGGCCGAGCGGCTTCGATCTCGGCGGCGATGTGCTGCTCGGCGCCGTCGACCTCGGTTTTGATCCTGTCCCAAACGTCCGGCGGCGGTTCGACGGCCTCGACCATGACGTTGAGCTCGCCCAGCCGGCGCTCCCACAGGCGCACGATCTCGGCAAAGCCCGGATCGATCACGAGCAGCGCCTCGGCCTGATCGCGCTCGTCGGCGGCGAGCGTTCCCAAGACATATTCGGCGGCAAGAGCATCCCGATCGTCGTCGTACATCGCTACCTCAAGAGGTTCTTCTCAAGCACGATCATGCCGCTCATTATGAGCATGATCTTGTCCGACCTTGCTTCGCCCGCCGAAGCGGGCTTCGCGAAGGCGGGAAACCGGTATCCACTTTTCGGGATCATGCTCGGTCTCCCATACACTCGCGAATTTCGAGGAGACTGCGGCGAAGCCAGGTTTTGATCGTGTTCACCGGAATATCGAGCTTTTGCGCCAGCTGATCGCGGCTCCAACCGCTGTAATAGGCCAACAGCACGATGCGTTGCTTCTCTGGATCGAGCTTGCCAAGGCAGGACAAAAGCCGCTTGAGCTCCTCGGTCATCTCGCGCCGCGCCAGCGGCGACGGCGCCTCGGATGCCGTCTCCATCGCTTCCGGCTCCTCCTCGATGGAAACGTCACCGCGTTTGCGCACGATGTCGATGGCGCGATTGCGCGCGATCGCCACCATCCAGGTGATGGGGCTCGCCAGCGTGGGGTCGAACCGGTCGGCCATTTTCCAAACCTTGAGGTAGGTCTCTTGCATGACCTCTTCGGCCAACGCGGGCCTGCCCAAGATACGGAGCAATACCCCATAAAGTTTCGCGCGCGTTTCGATATAGAGGCGTTCAAACGCCGCCTCGTCGCCTCTGGCGACGGCGCCGAGCAGCCAGACCAGTTCCGTCTGCATCAACATGGCAGCCTCTGGCCCCGATAAGGCCACACGAGCGCCCACAGGGCCCCTGCTCCGGCCGATTATCGCCGCGGAGCGTGGCCTTCGTCGAGAGCGAATGCGGGGCTTTTCGTCATTCCGGGGCGCCGCGACCCGCCTCCGCTCGCTAAGCGAGCTTGGCGGGTATAGTCCGCCGAAGCGCGAAGGCGGAAGCGGCTAGCCCCGGAATCCATATCACGGCCGGCGCAAGACCGGCACCGGCAGTGGTTATAGATTCCGGGCTCCTCGCTGACGCTCGGCCCCGGAATGACGGTTTGGAGTGTTACGCCGGAGCGATGCCGCGAGCGCGCATCAGCGCAATACCGTCAAGCTCGATCTGCTCGGCGGCATTGTCGGCTTCGCGTTCGCGCAGCTGGTCGCGCTCGTCGAGCAACTCGACCTTCTTGAGGTCGTCGAAGGCCTCGCCCAGCGCCCCCTTGGCGTCCTCGAGCTGCACCCGCAGCTCGTCGGCCGAGCGCTTGAGGTTCTCGCGCCGCGCGATGGCGGCCTTGGCATACGTCGGATAGGCAAAATGGCCGGGATCATGGATACCGGCGCGATCCTGTTCGGCCCGGATTTCGCGCTCAAGGTCACCGGCCATGCGCTCGAATTCGGCGATCATGGTCTCGATCTGGGCGACCTTGCGCCGCTTCTCGTCGACCTGAAATTTCTTCAGGCGAATAAGTGTCTCTCGGGACTTCATCGACTGCTACTCCCCCGAAGCCATTTCCGGAAAACCTTGGGCATTAATGCCCGAGCGAACCCCGTCGCACGGCGCCGGATCGACCGATTGTGGCACGGATAACGTTAGCGTTAGGTTTCCGCGGTCGCGACGATCTGCGCCAAACGGCTGTAACCTTCCGCCAAGCTGGTTGCTTCTTCCTTACCTTGGCTCAAAAAGTCCTCCAGCGGCTTGTGCAGGCGGATGGCTTCGTCGACTTCCGGGCTCGATCCGGCCCGGTAGGCCCCAAGCCGGATGAGCTCCTCCATATCCGCATAGGTCGCCATGACCTGCCGGGCCCGGGTCAAAGCCGGCAGATAGGCCTGATCGGCCGCTCGCGGCATGGTGCGGGAGACCGATTTGAGGACATTGATTGCCGGATAGCGGCCGCGTTCGGCGATGGCGCGCTCCATCACGATATGGCCGTCGAGGATGCCGCGCACGGCATCCGCGATCGGCTCGTTGTAATCGTCGCCGTCCACCAGCACCGTGAAAATGCCGGTGATGGTGCCCTGCTCGGTGCCCGGCCCCGCCCGCTCGAGCAGCCGCGGCAGTTCGGTGAAAACGGTCGGCGTATAGCCTTTTGCGGTCGGCGGCTCGCCGGCGGAGAGACCGATTTCGCGCTGCGCCATGGCAAACCGCGTCACCGAATCCATCAGCACCAGCACGTCCTTGCCCTCGTCGCGAAAGTATTCGGCGATAGCGAGCGTCTCATGGGCGGCCTGGCGGCGCATCAGCGCCGGCTCGTCGGAGGTCGAGACCACGACCACCGAGCGGGCGAGGCCCGCGTCGCCGAGATCGTCTTGCAAGAACTCCTGCACCTCACGGCCGCGTTCGCCGATGAGCCCGATCACCGTGACATCGGCCGACACGTTGCGCGCCAGCATCGACAGCAGCACCGATTTGCCGACGCCGGAGCCGGAGAAAATGCCCATGCGCTGGCCGCGGCAGCAGGTCACGAAGGTGTTGAGCGCCCGCACGCCGAGATCGAGCGGTGAGCCGACCCGGCGACGCGCATGCGCCAACGGCGGCGTGTTGCGGTACGGATAGGGCGAGGGTCCGAGCAGCAGCGCGCCCTTGCCATCGATCGGTTCGCCGAGCGCGTTGACCACCCGGCCGAGCCAGCCCGTCGACGGTCGTACCGCGCCGGCGACCGAGGTCACCAGTGCGCGGCAGCCTCGGCGCACGCCTTCGAGCGGGGCAAACGGCATCAAGAGCGCGTTAACGCCGGAGAAGCCGACGACCTCGCAAGGGATGGCTTTGGTCGAACGTCTCGATGACCACCCGCGCGCCGACCGACATCGCATGCAAGGGGCCTGCGACCTCGACCATCAGTCCGCGAACCCCGACGACGCGGCCATAGATTTCGATGCCGTCGAGCTCATTAATCTGTTCGGCGAGCGCCTTCATGGCCCGGTTCCACCGCTATGCCGGTGACGCCGCGCCATGCCGCCCGGCCATCTCCGCAAAAGAATGGTTACTGCGGAGGCCGTCTTCTTAATCGCTTGTTTACCCGGGACGTTAATCATTGCGCAGTCGTCCTTAGGGCCAAGGTACGCTCACCCCTCCAGGACGGAGGGATGAGTTGTTTGAGTCGGTTAGCGCCGAGACTTAATCCGGGACATGAACGCAAACGTGGCTAAAAAACCACTACCACGCAACATCTTAAGGCGATTCGCCGGAATTTGCCTATTCGATGCTTGCGTACCAGAATCAGGTTTTGTTAACCATAGCGCCGTTACTGTCCCGAATCAGTTGTGCAAGGCGTTTTCCGGAAGGCCGCCAGCTGCGGTGTGCCGACCTTGGGCCCGCGCGGCGAAGAAGGGGCATTGCATGCGCGTATTGCTGATTGAAGACGATAGCGCCACCGCGCAATCGATCGAGCTGATGCTTAAATCCGAGAGCTTTAACGTCTACACGACGGATCTCGGCGAAGAAGGCATCGATCTCGGCAAGATCTACGACTACGACATCATCCTGCTCGACCTGAACTTGCCGGATATGTCGGGATTCGAGGTTTTGCGCTCGCTGCGGGTGTCGAAGGTCAAGACGCCGATCCTGATCCTCTCCGGTCTCGCCGGCATCGAGGACAAGGTCCGCGGTCTCGGCTTCGGCGCCGACGACTACATGACCAAGCCGTTCCACAAGGACGAATTGGTCGCGCGCATCCACGCCATCGTGCGCCGCTCCAAGGGGCACGCTCAGTCGGTCATCAATACCGGCGATCTGTGCGTCAACCTCGACACCAAGACCGTCGAGGTCAATGGCGCGCGCGTGCATCTGACCGGCAAGGAGTACCAGATGCTGGAGCTCCTGAGCCTGCGCAAGGGCACGACGCTGACCAAAGAGATGTTCCTCAATCACCTCTATGGCGGCATGGACGAGCCGGAGCTGAAGATCATCGACGTCTTCATCTGCAAGCTGCGCAAAAAGCTCGCCAATGCCTCGAACGGCAAGAACTACATCGAGACGGTGTGGGGCCGCGGCTACGTGCTGCGCGAGCCGGCCGAGGACGAGGTCAAAATCCCGGCCTGATGCCGGCCTGACGAACACGGTAAGACCGAGACGGCAAAACCCCGGCCAGCGGCCGGGGTTTTTGTTTGCCCCCTTAAGTCTAAGACGCCGAAGCCGTCACTCATCCAGGTCTTGTACGTATCGAGCGCCTGTTGCGACCATTTTTTGTCGGGCGGCATGACCCCTTTTTCAAGCGCGGCATAAACGTGACGCGCATTACCATGGTCGGCAAAGCCATTATTGCCGGCGGGATCGCACATCCACGCCGCCTCGCCGAGACGGACGCCCGCTTTGCTCATGCAGGCGATGTCTTGCGGTCGAAATAGCGGCAGGATGTCTTTTGCAAAGATTGTCGCCATTGCACGCTCCCACAGGCACCAGTCGCCAATAAAATAGCACAGAATTGACGGTGGCACCGTGGTTTTGGCGGCGGACTGTCTTACCGTCCGCCGTTGACGGCGACGAGCCGCGGGCCGGGCTTGGCGGAGTTGAGCGGCGACAGCCGGGCGGCGTTTACGGTCGGCGTGTAAAGCCCGCGTTTGTCGGGCACCATTTTGAAGCGGTCGGTCAGGCCGACCACCGTCTCGGCCGCGCCGAGCACGAGATAACCCTCGCCGGAAATGACCCGCGCCAGCCGGTTGAGCACGTCGATCTTGGTTTCCTGGTCGAAATAGATCAGCACGTTGCGGCAGAAGATCAAGTCGAACGTGCCGAGCTGGCTGAAATCGGCCAAGAGATTGAGCTGCCGGTAGCGCACCATAGCGCGCAGCTCGGGCGCGATCTGCCACAACTCGCCGGATTGCAAGAAATGCTTGATGAGAAGCTGGATCGGCAGCCCGCGCTGCACCTCGAATTGGGTGTAGAGTCCGCTGCGCGCCTTCTCCAGCACCTCGCCGGAGAGATCCGTGGCCAGCAATTCGATACGCCAGCCAGCGATTTCGGCCTCGAACTCTTTGAGGCACATGGCAAGCGAATACGGCTCCTGGCCGGTCGCCGCGGCGGCGCACCAGATGCGGATACTGCGCGTCGGCCGCCGCGCCGCCAACAGCGCCGGCATGATCGTCAAACGGAAATGCTCGAACGGCGTCTTGTCGCGAAAGAAAAACGATTCGTTGGTCGTCATCGCTTCGACGACGGCGGTCATCAATGCAGGATCTTGCGCCAGCTTGAGCGCCGCCACGAGCTCGCCGAGATTGGCCATGCCGGCTTTGCGGGCAACCGGCAACAGCCTGCTTTCGACCAGATATTGCTTGTCGGCCGAGAGTACGAGGCCGGAGCGCGCCTTGAGGCTGCTGCGCAGGAAATCGTAATCGAGCGGCGTCACGAACGCACCCCCGAGAACAGGCGAATGATTTTCGGCGCGATCTGGTCGAGCGGCAGCACCGCCGAGCACAAGCCGGCCTGCGCCACGGCGCGCGGCATGCCCCACACTACGCTCGTCGCCTCGTCCTGAGCGATGACGCTGCCGCCGGCCGCGACGATTTCGGAGGCGCCGCGCGAGCCGTCGGCGCCCATGCCGGTGAGAACCAGCGCCAGGGTGGCCGCGCCCCATACCGGGACCGCCGAACCGAACAAGGCGTCCACGGCGGGTTTGCAGAAATTGATCGGCGGGTCGTCGCCAAGCGCGATCCTGATGCCGCCGTCGCCGCGCACCACGCGCATATGGCGGCCGCCCGGCGCTACATAGATGCCGCCGGCCAGCACCGGCTCGCCGTCCTCGGCTTCGTGCGCGCCGCGGCCGCCGGCGCGCGACAAATGCTCGGCCAGCACCGTGGTGAACATCGGCGGCATGTGCTGCGCGATCAGGACCGGCGCGCGGTCGACCGCGGCGGGCAGCTTTTCGATCAAGGCGGTGAGCGCCTGCGGGCCGCCGGTCGAAGACCCGATCAAAAGCACGCGCGGCGGCACGGCGGAAAACGGCCGCAACCGTAACGGCTCGGCCTCGTGCGAGATGCTTTTTCGCGCCCGGCGCACCGCGGCCTGCTTTGCCATGCAGTGCCGGCGTTAAATCCGGCGCCGGTCGACGGAGCATAGGCGCGCGGCGCAAACCGGTTGCGGCCGAGCGTGCGGATTTTTTCGATCAGCTCGCGGCGGAAGTCGACCGATGTCGTCGCCTCGCGCGTCGTTTCCGGCTTTGGAATATAGTCGGCGGCGCCCAGCGCCAAGCGCGCGCAAGCTTATTTCGGCGCTGCGCCGCGTGAACGTCGACACCATGATGACGACGAGATCGCGTTTCTTCTGCAACAACAGCGGCAGAGCGGAAATGCCGTCGAGCTCCGGCATGTCGATGTCAAGCACGACGACGTCGGCGTCGCATCGCTCGATCCGCGCCACCGCTTCGCGGCCGGTGCGCAACGATGCGATGACCTGCATATCGGGTTCGGCATCGACCCAGCGCGCCAACAGGCTGCGCACGACGATGGCGTCATCGACAACCATTACCCGGATCGGGTTTGCGGTCCGGAGCGCAGGGGTCGCGGCGGCAAGGACGGTACTCATGCTACACGGACTTTCGGTACGCGGACTTCGATACGCGAAGCGCTACAACGTGACGCACCGCCGGACTTAGATCAGGCCGACTTCCTGGAACTTGGCTTCGACAATGTCCTTGTCGAACGGCTTCATGATGTATTCGTTGGCGCCGGCATGCAGCGCGCGGGCGATGTGCGCGACGTCGTTCTCGGTGGTGCAGAACACCACTTTGGGCCGATCGCCGCTCGGCAGCCGCCGCAGCGCCCGCAGAAAATCGTAGCCGTCCATTTTCGGCATGTTCCAATCGAGCAGGATCGCGTCCGGCATTTGCGTCTGGCAGGATGCAATCGCCTCCTCGCCGTTCTCCGCCTCCACGATCTGGAACTCAAGCCCTTCGAGAATTCGCCGCGCCACCTTGCGGATGACGCTGGAATCGTCAACAACCAAACACGTTTTCATAGTTTCCTCGCTCCACATTTGCGCGGGCCAAGCCGCTGTCTCGTCTCGTTGCAGTTCCTATCCGTGCCGTTCCGATTTCATGCCGCCCGAATTCATTCATGCCGCCATGGTCTCGCCGCCCAGCTCCAGCACGCGATCGACGTCGAGCACGACGAGAAGCTGGCCATCGAGCCGGAATACGCCGGCAGAGACGCGGGCCAGCTTGCGATCGAGATTGATCGGATTGGCCTCGCGTTCGCCGTCCGGCAGCTTGAGCACCTCGCCCACGCCGTCGACCAGAAGGCCGAACAATTCGGCTCCGCACTCGATGCCGATCGCCATCGGCGGCCTTTCGTCGGGCCGCGACTGGAGGTCGAGTCGATTGCCGAGATGGATCGCCGTGACGATGCGGCCGCGCAGATTGAGCACGCCCGCGATCTCCGATCCGGCCAGCGGCACCCGCGTCATCCGGGCCGGCTTGAAAACATCCTGCACCCGTTCGATCGGCAGACCGAACAGCTGGCCGGACGCGGTGAAGGTGACATAATCGGTGACGTTGCTGTTGTCGCTCATCGCGCTCACGCTGCCCGTTCCCGATCGGCGCTCTGTTCCTTGATCGCCGCAATCAGTCCGGGCCGGTCGAATTTGGCGACAAAATCGTGGAACCCGGCGGCGCGTCCGCGCGCGATCGTGTCGTCGGAAACCATGGCGGCAAGGGCGATGATCGGGATGGCGGCGGTCGCCGGCGCCACCCGCAACGCTTGCGCCAGCGCAAAACCATCCATGTCGGGCATTTCGACGTCGGTCACGACGAGGTCGATACGGCCGCCGGACTTGAGCGCGGTCAGCGCCTCGCTGCCCGATGCGACCGCGATCACCCGGTAGCCGGCCGCCTTGATCAGCGGCGCCAGCATGTCGCGGAAAAACGGCGAGTCATCGACCAGCAGCACCGTGCGCGCCGGGCCTTTGGCCGCTCCGTCGCGACGGCGGAACCAGTCCTCGAAGGCCTGCGGCAGGAAGTGCGCGACGTCGACGATCTCGGTCGTGTTGCCCTTGATCACGGCGCAACCGAGCACGCCGGGGCGATCACTCGCCACTTCGATGTCGAGCCTGTCCTCGACGATATCGACGATCTCGTCGACCACGAGGCCCATCGAGCGGCCATGATCGGAAAATACCAGGATCGGCTGGGCGCCTTCGTTCTTTAAGCCGGCAGCGGCATCGATGCGAAGCAGCGGCATCAGCTGATCGCGGTATTGCACGAGATGGCGGCCGTCGGCGATTTCGATGCGGCGGCAATCGATCTCCTCAAGGCGGGTGACGAGCGACAGCGGTACGGCTTTGAGGCGCTGCGAGCCGGCGCGGAACACCAGAAGCGAGACGATATCGTCGACCGCGGTCTCCTCGCTTTGTTTGAGTTCGGCCGCATCGGCTTGCGCGGCCTGAGCGGCACGGCCGAGCGCCTGGGCGACGCCATTCGGATCGACGATCATGATGACCGAGCCGTCGCCGAGGATGGTGGTGCCGGAAAACACCGCGATGTGCCGCAACTTAGACGACACCGGCTTGATCACGATTTCCTCGGTATGCAGCACGCCGTCGACCACGGCGCCGAACACCTGATTGCCGACCTGGATGACGACGACGAAGCCGCTCTCGCGCTCGCTGTCGCCGAGCCGGAAAACCTCCTTGAGGTAGAGCAGCGGCAATAACCGGTTGCGCAGCCGCAACACGGGCGTGTCCTTGATCCGCTCGATGCGGTGCTCGCCGCCGCCGGCACGAACGAGCTCCAGCACGGAGAGCTGCGGAATGGCGAAGCGTTCGCCGGCGACTTCGACGATGAGCGCCGAGACGATGGCGAGCGTGAGCGGAATCTTAATGGTGAAACTCGTTCCGACGCCGGCCGATGAATTCAGATCCACCGTACCGCCGATCTGCTCGATATTGCTGCGCACGACGTCCATGCCGACGCCGCGCCCGGAAATGCTCGTGACATGCGCGGCGGTGGAAAAGCCGGGCGCGAAGATGAAACTGCAAATCTCGGCATCGGATTTGCCGGCCAGATCGGCTTCGCTGGCGAGTCCGGTCTCGATGGCCCTGGCCTTGATGCGCGCGACATCGAGCCCGCGGCCGTCGTCGGCAATCTCGATGATGATGTGGCCGCCTTGATGATAGGCGGTAAGCCGGATCGTGCCGGTCTTCGATTTGCCGGCGGCAATGCGCTCGGCGGGGCTTTCGACGCCATGATCGGCGCAATTGCGCACCAGATGCGTCAGCGGATCCCGCACCAATTCGAGCACCTGGCGGTCGAGCTCGGTCTCGGCGCCGTGCATTTCGAGCTCGATCTCTTTGCCGAGTTCGGCGCATAAGTCGCGCACCACGCGCGGCAGTTTCTGCCACGCATTGCCGATCGGCTGCATGCGCGTCTTCATCACGCCTTCCTGAAGCTCGGCGGTGACATTGGAGAGCCGCTGCAACGGCACTTTGAAGTCGGACTCTTCGTGTCGGCGCACGATTTCCAAAAGCTGGTTGCGCGTGAGCACCAGTTCGGAAACCGTGGTCATAAGACGATCGAGCGTTTCGACGCTGACGCGGATCGAATGACCGGCGAGCTTTTCGCCGGTCTCGGCTGCGGGTTTTTCGGCCTCGGCGGTTACGGTCGCAACGCGGCGCTCATCGCGATCCGCGGCCACAGGCTTTTGCTGCGTCGGCGGCTGCGGCGCCGCCGCCGCCTCATGCCGCGCCATGAGCGCCAACTGCTCGATCAGGCCGGCGTCATTGCCGGCTGGTTCCTGCTCTTTCGCCTCGAGTTCGGCAAGAATCGACTTGATGCGGTCGATGGTCGCAAGAATGAGCGTCACAGCCTCGGCGGTGACCGGCATGCCGTCGCGGAATTTACCCATCAGGGTCTCGGCGGCATGCGTCAGCGTTTCGAGCCGGGACAGTCCGAGAAAACCGCACGTGCCCTTGATGGTGTGGACGAGACGAAAAATATTGCCGAGAATGCCGCCGTTATTCGGCTCCTGTTCGAAACGCACGAGCTCGGAGTCGACGAGATCGAGGCTCTCGCCGGTTTCCGTGAGAAAGTCGCGCAGCAACTCGTCCATTCAAGGCGCCTCGTCGCCACCGGCAAGCCGCCGGCACACGCAGAGCGTGCGTTCCATCGCCAGCCGCGCACGACGCGCGCCGTCCTCGCCAGGCGCGCTGCGCCTGATCGGGCGGGCTTAGTCTGTTGCCAAAGGGTTTAATTTCGGTTGCAGGACACCCGCAATCGGGCGAACCAACCGGGAAAAGGCTGTTCAACGGGCGGTTACGACCACGGCTTCACCCTCGGGCGCCGCCGACAGCGTCAACCCGCAGTCCCGGGCTAGGATTCCGGCGTAGAGCGGCTGGATGGCATGGGCGTCGACCGGCTGGGCCGGGCTACCCCCCAGGAGTTCGGCGGTAGCCGCGGTAATACGGGCATTCAGCCCTGCCGCGGTGACCCGATATCCTCCATCGGCGGAATTCGACGGTCAGGGTGCCGCCGCGCGGGATGGCACCGACACCCACCATCAGCATATTGAGCAGGAGCTTAGCCCGGTTTTTGGGCACCAGCTCCCGTGCCACGTTCCAGACGATCGTCGTTTTGCCGTCCTCGATGAGACCGCGCGCCGCTTTTTCGGCATCGCCCAGCTCGATCTGCGCCCCGGCAGAACCTGCCGCGCCGAACGCCAGCCGGCAGAATTGCAATTTGGCGGAAGCCGCTCGCGCGCTTTTCTTGATCAAATCGAGGGCGAACGTCTTGGTCTCCTCGTCCTTGTCCTCTTCCAGGACTTCCAACCCGTTGACGATGGCGCCGACGGGACTGATCAGGTCGTGGCAAACGCGCGAGCAGAGGAGCGCCGCAAGATCGAGGGCTCCGATGCTGATGGGGCCGTTAACGGAGGCCGACATGAGTAACTCCGCGGCACGGAATAAAGCCCGTCCGTGTCACAGCGCGGGCAATTCGGCAATCGTGCCCTCAAGCCCAGGGCGTGCTAGATCGCAATCCCTCGGAACCCTAGGAACCCTCCGTGCCAAGCTTAGACGCCGCCGCCTGCGCAGGGCTCATGGACGAGCTGATCAAGCTCACCTCGCACGCGGCGGAAAAGATCGTGGAATTGGCCACCAAAGCCGATGTACGGATTAAGGCCGACGGCTCGCCGGTGACCGCGGCTGACGAGTCCGCCGAAGCCATCATTTGCGCAGGGCTAGAACGCCTCGCTCCGGATGTGCCAATCGTCTCGGAAGAGCAAGCCTCGCGCAAAAAGCCGAAAGCGATCGAACAGGGCAGCTATTTTCTTGTCGACCCGCTCGACGGCACACGGGAATTCATTGCCGGCCGCAATGAATATACCATCAATATCGCGCTCATGACCGATCGCACGCCGGTACTCGGTATCATCTGCGCGCCGGCGCTTCGCGACTTTTGGTGGGGCATCGTCGGCAGCGGCGCCCACCGCTTATCGCCGATGCTTTCGCCCGGCGGACCGGCGCCGATCCGCACCCGGCCGCAGCCACAAGACGAGCCCGTGATTGTGGTCAGCCGCTCGCATCTCGATGCGCGCACGCGCGCCTATGTCGACGGCTTTCCGCGGGCCAAACTCGTGCAATCCGGCTCATCGATAAAATTTTGCCGGCTCGCCGAAGGTGCAGCCGACCTTTATCCGCGGCTGGCGCCGACGCACGACTGGGACATCGCGGCAGGTCACGCCATCCTCAAAGCGGCAGGCGGCGAGGTGACGGCGCCCGACGGAACGCCGCTGCGCTACGGTACGCCGGAGCTCTTGATCCCGGCTTTCGTCGCAACCGGCCGGCCGATTACGGGATGAGCCGGCCCAGCACGCTTGGCCATTTCCGCTCGGCCGGTCCGACGATGCGGTCCGGATCGGCGGTGAACTTGTCGCGCCGGTCGGCATCATAGAATAGGAACAGCTTTTCGCCGGCGATCAGCCAAATGTTCGGATTACCAGCGACGGCGACGCCATGGGCGATGCCGAGCGGATCGTAGCCGCCATATTGCGGCATATAGACGTCGGGGCTTGCCGCGAACGCCGCGCGATCGCCGATATTGGCGAAACGCCAAACCGCGCCGCCATAGCGCAATTCAAGATCGGCACTGCCCTCGATCGGCTTGCCGTCGGTGAAGAAGGCAACCGGATCGTAGCCGTCGATCGCAAGACCGGTATGCCAGTCCACCACAATCCGTTCGCTGGCGGCCGCGCGCAAGGTCGGCGGTCCGGCGGTGAGCACAAAAATGAGGCCGGCATAGGCTAAAAGCCCGGCGCAGGCCGCACTGGCAGCGCAGTATTGCTTCCGTTTCCGCCGTGCTGTCGTCATAGTCTCGGCAAAAGCTGGGCTGATTCGCACCAAGTTAGAGCCGATTGCGTGAGCAAGGGGTTAAGCGGGAGCTGACGATGAATGTCACCTTGCGCATCGCCGGGAGTGCCATCGTCATTGCCTGGCTGGTGGCGAGCCCGGTCGGCGCCCAGACCATGCCGCCCCAGCCCCAGCAGCAGCCGCCGCCGGCCGTTTCCGGCCCGCCGCCGGCCCGGGACTCCAATCACTTCTCGCCGGACGAATTGATCGAGGCCGGACATCACTTCTTCGGCGGGGTGTCGCGCGGGCTGGCCATGGTCATGCAGAAAGCGTTCAGCCAATGGGGCGAGCCCAACGGCTACATCCTTGGCGAAGAAGGCAGTGGCGCCTTTGTCGGCGGGTTGCGTTACGGCGACGGCACGCTTTACACAAAGAATGCCGGCGATTTACGCCTGTTCTGGGAGGGGCCCAGCATCGGCTTTGATGCCGGCGCCGACGGCGCGCGGACCATGATGCTGGTCTATAATCTCCCCGCCACCCAGGCGATCTTCAGCCGGTTTGGCGGCGTCAACGGCTCCGCCTATTTTATCGGCGGTTTCGGCATGACCGCACTGACGGCCGATAATATCGTGCTGGTGCCGATCCGCTCCGGCGTCGGTTTCCGCCTGGGCGCCAATCTCGGCTACCTGAAATTCACCGACCACCCGACGTGGAATCCGTTTTGATCGCTCGACTTGCGGCGAAAGTCGCGACACCGATCGATGACGATGGCGCTGCGGACGAACTCGGTTTAGGTTAACGGCTCGTCAATGTGGTGCGGTTTGCACCCCCCATGGTACGCACCCTGTGGCATGGTCTTGCGTTCCCCTTCCCTTGCATGCCGCGCAAGCTGGGTGAGAAAGCGGAGGGGGCTTGGAGGCGTAGCGTCATGATCGAATCGGTCATGTATTTCGGCATCGGATTCCTCGTTGCGGCGTTGCTTTGCCTATTGTTCGTTCCGCTGGTGCACAACCGCGCCGTCCGCCTGACGATGAAGCGGCTCGAAGCGGCCACCCCGCTGTCGATCGCCGAGATCCGCGCCGACAAGGATCAGCTCCGCGCCGAATTCGCGATGTCGACCCGACGCCTCGAAATGAGCGTCGAGAAGATGAAAGCCAAGACCACGACGCAGCTCGCCGAGCTTGGCAAGAAAAGCGACGCCATCAATCAGCTCAAGAAGGAGCTCGGCGACAAGACCGCCGCGATCTTCGCGCTCGAAACCCGCGACAAGAGCTTACGCGACCAATTGCGCTCGACCGAAGAGGAATTCCAGATCAAGTCGAGCTCGCTGCGCGAGGCCGAGCGGCAGCTCGCCGACAAAGAGGCGGAGCTGACGAAATTGCTCGGCGAGCTCGGCGAACGATCGCTGGTCGCCGACAGCCAGCGCACCGAGATCGCGGCGTTCCGCACCCAGGTCGAAGCAATGAAAGTCAGCGTCGCCGATTACGAGCGGGCGGTCGAGGAGACCGAACGCCGGCTCGGGCGCGAACGCGCCGACGCCGAAGCCGCGGCGAATGAATTGACCGCGGCGCGCGGCAAGCTCGGCGATCTCGGCACGCGCACCACCGATCTCGAACGGCAGCTCTTCGTCCATCAGACCGAAGCGGAAGTGCTCAATCGCCGCGTCCAGGATCTCGAAACCCGCCTTGGCGATCAGGGCCGCGTCTTGGCCGAGCGCGATTATCAGCTCGAGCGCCTGCGCAACGAACTCGAAGATGCGCGCAAGACCGAGGCCGATCTGCGCAGCGAATTGGCCACCTCCGGCAGCCGCTCGAGCACGGCAGTCGAACGGTTCCGCTCCGACAACGCGCAGCTCGAAGCCCAGCTTGCCGCGGCGATCGAGGAACGCAGCAAGCTGCAGCGCGAGATCGGCACCATGAAGCGCGACACCAAATCGACCTGGGCGGCCGAGCGCGTCGAGAACGCGCTGTTGCGCGAACGCATCAACGACGTCGCCGCCGAGGTCGCCCGCCTCACGGCGACGCTGGAAGGCCCCGGCTCGCCGATCGAAATCCTTGCTGGTCGAAGCCGCCAGCGTCGGCCGCGCCGCTTCGGCTGCCGGCCGCGGCGAGGAAGCTGCCGCGAACGGCGATCCCGCGGCGGAAAACAAGAACACGCTCGCCGACCGCATCCGCGCGCTGCAATCGACCGCTTCGCGCGTGGCGTCGACGAATTAAGCGGGGATTCGCGCGGCTTTTCCGCTCGCTTGACACCCCGAAGGCCGCCGACTAAATCGCGGTTCTGGACCGGGCGCTTAGCTCAGCGGGAGAGCGTTCCCTTCACACGGGAGAGGTCGTAGGTTCAATCCCTACAGCGCCCACCAGCCTTCGCTAAAGCTAATCCATTGAAACGCTGCCGCAAATACCAGCGGTAGTTTTCGCTCTGAGTGTCGCTCCAAAGTTCTCTCTCTCGACTGGTCACACCTGTGTCACAGCGAGAGGGCCATGGCGACCATTCGGAAGCGCAAAGACAAGTGGCAGGTTCAGATCAGGCGGAAAGGAAGCGGAGCGGCCTCAAGATCGTTTCTCGCGCTCAAGGATGCAGAAGCGTGGGCGAGGCACATGGAGGCCCGAGCGGATAGAGGCGATCTTCCCGCCCGTCCTGAGGCCCTTAGAGGGATAACGCTGGGCGAATTAGTCGAGCGCTATAGGGACAGCGTAACACCGCGAAAACGTACACACCAGGCGGAGCGCCTCGTCCTCAATGCCTTTCTGCGTCACCCCATTTGTCGGCGGCCCCTGTCGGACATTAGCACCGCCCACTTTGCGGCTTACCGAGACGAGCGCCTCAAGACGCCTAAAGCCCGCGTCGGTTAAACGGGCCTTGGTCCCCATTCACAACCTGTACGAGGTTGCCCGCACCGAATGGGATTTGCCAATCCGCGAGAACCCACTCAGCAAGCTAAAGTTTGGGGACAGCGATCAGCGGCGGGAGCGAAGGCTTAGGCCGGGCGAGTTGGAAGTCCTGATCGAGGTGGCGAAGCAATCGCGAAATAAGCTTGTTCTGCCCATTGGTCACTCTCGCCTTGGAGACGGCAATGCGGCGAGGCGAGATGCTGGCCGTCAAGAAGTACCATATCGACTTTGACAAGCGGACCTTGCTCATCCCCGAAAGCAAGAACGGTCGCGCGCGAACAATCCCGCTGAGCATCCCCGCCGTTGAGCTACTGAGCAAGCACGGTGCGACTGACGGGCGGTTGTTTCCGACCACCGCCAACGCATTTCGGTTGGCCTGGGAGCGTGTAAAGCGGCGGGCGGGAATTGCGGACCTGCACTTTCATGATCTGCGCCACGAGGCGATAAGCCGGTTCTTTGAAAAGGGCCTCAGCGTGCCTGAGGTTGCGCTAATCAGCGGCCACCGCGATTTGCGAATGTTGCTGAGGTATACGCACCCGATGAGCGAGGGGATTTTGAGGAAACTCGACTGCCCGGTGTCGGACCACGGGGATTATTTCCTACAGAAAAAGATGGCAGCGAAAGAGATAACGAAATTGTGATTAATTCCGCAGTCGCGGGTCGGACGATCACGACATTGCCATGGGGTGCTCATGGGGTGCTCATGGGGTGCTAACAACATACAAACAAACCTTCGGCACAGCGCTGCATCTACTCGCCACCAGAATTTCTGAACCTTGCGTCGCAAGAATGGACGCCCCAATTAATTTGCGGAGGCGGAAAACCCCAAAGCCGCCACGACAATTCCGGCGAACTAAATTTCGCGGAAATTCTAGCTGATTTGTTGTGCGACCGCCGCAATCCTAGATGCAAAAGCAGAAGAGGAATGTCAATATTTATGGAATATCGCGACTACAAAGCCAAAAACCAAATGGAGTTGGAATGCAATGAACAAACAAACCAACAGCCAAACGAAACTAATCGAGCCGAGCCGGGACTTTATGGCCGCATTCCCAAAGGGGGAGCGGATATTCAACTTGCCAGCCCGTCTATTACCAAACCCTCGATTTCGCGAAATAGGCGAGCAGAAACAATTGAGCCGAGAGGCAACTCTGGCACCGAGCATCTGACCCCAAAATCGCTAATCGTATCTAGCAGAAAATTCACCGAGGACTTCACCCCGCCCGACTATCTTATTGATGGCCTGGCACAGCGTCGGTTTATCTACTCCCTTACTGGGAATACTGGCGCAGGCAAAACAGCTATTGCATTGCGGCTTGCTGCACACGTGGCACTAGGTCTGCCACTTGGCGATTACGACGTTGAACAAGGGCGTGTGCTGTACTTTGCCGGAGAAAATCCAGACGATCTACGAATGCGTTGGATAGCTCTAGCGGAGCAGATGGGCTTTGATGTAAACACAATCGACGTGCATTTCATTGTCGGCGCTGAAACCCAAATTGCAAAAGTGAAGCAGCAAATTGCTGCGGAGGTTGCCGCTCTCAATGGGGTTTCGCTAATCATTGTGGACACAAGCGCTGCTTACTTCAATTGCGAGGAATGCGATGACGAGAACAATAACGTACAGGCCGGAAGACATGCGCGCATGTTCCGATCACTGACTGAGGTTTCGGATGGTCCCAGTGTAATTGTTCTGACCCATCCCACTAAGAACGCCAAAAGTGTAAGTCTGCTGCCCCGTGGGGGTGGCGCATTTATTGCTGAGGTAGACGGCAACTTCACCGTTCAGAAACAAGATGCCGTTTCAGAGCTTCACTGGCTGGGTAAGTTTCGAGGGCCGGAGTTCGAGCCAATCTCGTTTGAGCTTCACCCCGTGACGGCGGTCAAGTTGAAGGACAGTAAGGGGCGTCCTATCCGCACTGTCATTTCCGTCCCTCTATCCGAGGAGGACCGGGCTGCAATCGAAGCGAGCCAAAATCAGGACGGCAATTCCCTACTCGCGCTTATGAGCATAAGACCAGGACAGTCTTTAATGGACATGGCGAAGTCGCTCGGATGGAAGAACAACAAGGAGCAGCCAGACAAGCGGCGTGTCCAAAAGGCTATTGGGCGGCTTAGCCAATCCAAGCTTGTGGCAATAGACAGCGAGACCAGGCGCTACACGCTCACCAAGAAAGGCGCAGCCTCGCCAGCGGCTGTCCTCAGCGGGGATGTTTCGTCTAGTGCCTAGTAGCGTACCAGCGAGCCAGTAAAGTGGGATGGGGAGGAGAGACGTTTTACGTCTCCTCCCCCCTACTCAAGGCGTACGTACCATGTGTTTTCTAGGGGTACGGTACGTGTACGGCGTGTGGGCGAACTAGTTATCTAGAATGCAGAGGGTGCAAGGATGCAATGTTGCACGCTCGCAATTTTGCAAGGCCGCGACGCAGGCAAAAACAATCAACGTGATCGTCGCGGTGGCAGCTTGAGAAACTCGGCGGGTTCGGCTTTCAGTGCTCGTGCAAGCTTGCCGATGACTTTGAGACTGGCGTAGAAAGCGCCTTTTTCAAGCTGGCTGAGATAGCTGCGGCTCACCTCCGCCTCATAGGCCAGGTCGTCCTGCGATAGCCCTCGCTCGTTCCGAAGGCGGCGCAGATTAGTGGCAAATGCCCCTCGCAAATCCATGCGAGAAGCAAAGCGCCTACCTCAATATATCGCATCTCGATATATTGAACAAAATGCGCTAGTATCATAACCAGTAAGGGGTTGTGACATGACACGCACTGCATTGATTTTAGCCGCGCCCCTAGCGCTCTGTGCCTGCGCCAACTCACCAATTGGGAGGGTAAACCAAGCTCAGGTAGCATACGAACAATCAGTGGCAGATTATCGCGCTTGCCTCGCCGCAAATGCAAACAACGTAACGGCCTGTGATGCCAAACACGCGTCCATGCAGGCGGCGGATCAGCTTTGGATCGAATTGAAGTCCAACCTCTTTCAGTAACCCTGGGTCACCTACGCTTCGACACGCCTTTTATGCGTTGGCGAATAGCCGTGTACCCACCGCTAAGGTGCAACAAAAGAGAGTGAATGAACGGATCGTCATGAAGCCGACAATCATAGTTCTCGTTGTGCTGATGGCCCTAATCTCGGGAGTACGGGCTGCTACGCTTTGCCCAGACGGCAGCTTTGTGAACGGCCCTTGTCGGCTCGCCCCAAACGGCTCTTTTGTTGGTGGAAATGACAACATCCGGCTTGCTCCGAATGGGACCTATACGAACGGTATGCCGCGAATGGCACCGAGTGGCAGCTTTGTCGGCGGCAACGGACAGATCACTCTTTGCCCCGATGGCTCCTATGTGAGCGGGCAATGTGAATTAGCGCCAAACGGTCGCTTCATTGGCCGGTGACCCGGCCTGATTTCAAGGAGACTGTCTAACGGCTTTCTAACGGCTTTTTGTCCCCCGGCTCTAGCGAGAGGGTCTAGGCCCCCAAAAACCCGGAAACACGGCATAACTTGCCTTTTTCGCCGTGTTCGTCTCCCGTCCATTGTGCACGGTTGCGCCTCCTAGATTGCAACCCATCAAACGACTTTTTGCATTCTTGCAATCTTGGGCTTTTGGATCGCAGTCGTGTTTAAGGAGGTAACAAATGAGGTGGGTTGCTGTTGGATCGTCCGCTATAGTCGCGCTCATTGCGAGTAGCGATTTGAGTATCGGCGCGGGACTGGAAGGTGCATATTATTGCGTCACCGAAGTCGCTGGCGGCATATCCTATGACAGCTCTCAGAAGGTTTGGCACGGAACGCCATTCAAGATGGACGAGAAATTTGTTCTGCGAATGACTTTCATTGATACCAAGCGCTACCCAGTTCCAGTGCGGGATACTGATGGTAAGTGGTGCGATGGTAAGCGGTGCCCAACCCACATTGATTTGGATTTCGATCGCTACCAAGCAAAGATTACACCAACCGGCACAGACAAGTCAGCTTACTGCGACGATGATCAATCAATAGGAGCTGACCTGCCAGAGCTTGAACATAAGGTCACAGTGTCTGCCGGCGGTGTGGTGTTTCGTTGCGGCGCAGGGGACCGAGAGCTTGCTTTTAATCTCAGCATCAAAAGATTTCTGATGGCTAATATGGTTGGATATATATTTGACCTACCACCTGGATTTGAGACGCCTGGCTATACGCGTCACCCAGCTTACCTTGCTGGTGGGACCTGCACAAAGATCGAGTAATGGGAGGTGCGCGAAAATCTGCGCCGGCATTTCGTCTGTTTTTTGTTCTTTATGTTTTATTTCTGCGCCTCATCGAACAGCAACGCATCCAAATTTGGGGAACGTTCCTCTGGCGGCATCGCTAGCGCAGGATCAAATCGGGCAGCACGCTATGGCCAAAACGATGGGACCCATACGCCAACGCGAAGGGGACCCTAGGGCCTGGGGGGAAATTCAATCTGAGAGCGGCCCCGTCCGGGCCTTTCGGTCACACTCTGGTCACAACGGTCACAAGAAAAGGGGCATGAAAGCGTTGATTGAATAAGAACGCTGTTTGGTGTATTCTGCTCAAGCAGTTGAGATTGTAGGACTTCGGAGCTTGCTCCGGCTTAGCTCAGCGGGAGAGCGTTCCCTTCACACGGGAGAGGTCGTAGGTTCAATCCCTACAGCGCCCACCAGCCTTCGCTCGCGAAGCGAGTGAAGACTGACCCGCCGAAGCTTTAGCGTAGGCGGGCGCTTGCCGCCGCGAGCTACGACTGGCAAGCCACACAATATTTCTTCTTTACTCCACGCGAATGACGATCTTCCCGAAATGCGCGCCCGACGCCATGTGCTGGTAGGCCGCCTGCACATCGGCGAAGGCGAAGACTTTATCGATCACCGGCTTGATCGCGTTGGCTTCGATGGCGCGGTTCATCGCCAGGAACATTTGCGTCGAGCCGACCGAAATGCCTTGCACGTTGGCGCGGCGGGAGAAGATCAGGCCGGGATTGAGCTCGGTGGCGCCGCCGCTCAAGCCGCCGATCATGGTGATTTTGCCGCCGACGCGGATGCGCGCCAAACGATCGCGTCAGCGTCGCGGCGCCGCCGACTTCGACGACATGATCGACGCCGACGCCGCCGGTGAATTCCATCGCCGCCTTGTCCCAGTCGGGCGTGGTCTTGTAGTTGATGCCGAACGCGGCGCCGAGTTTCTTGGCGCGATCAAGCTTCTCGTCGCTCGACGACGTGATGATGGCGCGGATGCCCATGGCATGGGCGAATTGCAATCCGAAGATCGAGACGCCGCCGGTGCCTTGCAACAGGATGGTATCGCCGGCCTTGAGCTTGGCGTGCTCCATCATGGCGTGCCAGACCGTGACGCCGGCGCAGGGCAGCGTCGCGCCCTCTTCCAGCGACAGATGCGGCGGGACTTTCACCACGCCGTCCTCCTCCAGCACCACATACTCCGCCAGCATGCCGTCGATGCCGCCGCCCAGCGCGCTGCGCATGCGCGTCGGGCATCGGCTCGCCGCCCGGCCAGCGTTGAAAGAAATTGCCGGCGACGCGATCGCCCGCTTTGACGCGCAGCACGCCCGGCCCGACCTCGACCACTTCGCCGGCGCCGTCGGACAGCGGAATGACGTTCTCGCGAACCGGCACGCGGTAAGTGCCGCGCACGATGCCAAGATCGCGGAAATTGAGCGAGCAGGCTTTGACCTTCACCAGCACCTGGCGATGGCCCGGCTTGGGTTGGGGACGCTCGACCCGAACCACCGACTCGATGCCGGCGCCGCCCTTGGGTATTTGATAGGCTCGCATGGGTTTCCTCGTTTCTGTCCGGGCCGGATTGGTCCGGCGCGGTTATCGGTTTCGTTTGTCCTTCGGCCCGCGCGGCGGGGCCGCCACGGAAGTTCTGCCGGCCCGGCCGTTGATTGTTCGGCCGTTGCCGATTGGGGCCGCGCAATTGCCGCCGCTGGATGAGCATTTGCCGGCCGATCGTGTGCGTCGCATTGAGCCGCGCCAGCACGCCGCGGTCGCGCGCCTCTTCCTGTGGCGGAATCCGGTACGGCTGGGCGATCAGCCGGCCGCCGGCGCCGCGACGGAGCGAGAATGCGCTCGCGCCCTGGGTCAGCGCGCCGAGCCGGTTGCCCTGCCGGTCGAACAGGTCGATCTGGCCGACATGGCCGTCGGCATCGGGATAAAGCTTGACCGTCGGCGCAGCCGTTCCCCCGCCGCCGGCACGTCGACCACGCCGGTGGTGCCGCGAATGCCGATGGCCGCCTCCGGCGTCGTGATGGTCATGTCGCCGGTCTTGGCGACCAGGCTGGCGACGAAAGCGGCGGTGCCGATCGCGACATTGAATGAGGCGGCATTGCCGGTGCCGCCCTCCTGATACACGAACTCATTGACGACGATGCGGGTATCGGCGGACAGGCTGAACGTCGTTTCATCGTCGAAGGTGACGCCGAGCGCGGAATCCGCGGCGGTCTCCAGCGTGTCGTCCTTGAAGATCGGATCGGACACTTGCAACGCCGCAACCGCAGCATTGGCCCGCGTGACGGTGGCGCTACCCTGTACGGTCGCGACCTGGCCTACTGAATTGTCGGCGGGCGCGGCGGCCGGCGCCTGCTGTGGCGGCGGCGCCACCTGCTGGGGCGGATATGCCGGCGCGGGATAGGGCGGTGGCATTTGATATTGAGCCTGCGCCGCAACCGGCAACAGGCCCCGCCAGAACGCCACCGCGCTGGAAAGCAATGTTATGAATTCACGCCGCTTCACGACTGCCCAAACAAACCTTTTGAGGGTGAGAATTTGGAGGGTGAGAATTTAGACGATCTCGATATGGCCATCGTATCGACCCACCGTGGCATCGCTATGGCCAAATTTCCGTACCGGAACACCACCGGAGCAGCTATCGGCGATCAATGCAACAAGGCCGCCAGTTCCTCGGCGCCGGGCTTTTTGCTCTCTTCGTCCATCCGCGCATTGGTTGCCGCGAGCAGCTTGGCGACGACGTTGTTGCGCTGCGCCACCGGATTGTCGGCATAACCGCTGGGCTGGAAGAAATTGGCGGTCGGCACCTTGTCGCGCCAGGGCAGCGGCATGGTCACCATATCGAAACCGTTGCCGTCGCCGGTCAGATTCATCATTTCAAGCTCGGCCGCGCTGAGCGTACGGGCGAACCCCTTGCGCCGCGCAAACACGATCGAATCCAGAAGCTTTTGCGTCTGCAGCAGCGGGCCGACGTCGAGATCGAGATTGAGCGCATGCACGGCCAGGCCCTTTTCGGTGTTGGCCAGGATTTCATGCTGGCCCCAGGCGTCAGGCACGCTTCTGGCGAACGCGATCATCCTGTGCATGACGTCGATTTTGTTTGCCAGCGTCCATTTTTGGTCGCCCGGCAGTTGCGCGGCCCTCGCCTGCAAATCGGCGAGGAAATGGATGCCGTCTTCGGCCACGATCTCGACCGTATTGGTCGCCAACAGCTGATTGTAGCCGAGCGCGGTGGTAATGGCGCGGGCGTGCTTGTTGTATTCGCGGCCGGCCTCGACGTCGTAGCTGCCGTTGCCGGTCGCTTCGAAGCTGTAGATGCGCACGACCTGTTCTCGGTTCAGGCCGGCCGCCAGCGCCGTCCTGGCATAAGCGCGCTTGAACTGATCGTCGCTTTGCGGCAGTTGCGGCGCGAACTTGAACTCCCGTTGCGCGGCAGCAAGAAAATCGGCGACGACCGGCACATAGACCGGCCGCGGCGGCACTTCCGGCTGGACCGGATTGCGCGGCTTCGGCGGTCCGCTATAGAGCGGCGGCTGCGTCGAGCACATAATCCTCGAGCGAAAGCGCTTCGCTGCGCGCGCGCTTGGCATTGCGCAATTGCCGCTTCGCCGCGATCGTCATGCCAGTACGCGTTCGCCGCGGCGGCATAGATCGCGTGGGCCCTGTCGTAGCTGTCGAGCGCGCGGAGATACTCCGCCATTGCCGATGACGGATTTGCGGGTTCGAGCGTCGGCTGACCGGTCTGGGCGGCGGCGAAGGGCAGTCGAAGCATCGCCGGCGCAATGACGATGACGGCGGCAAACAGATAAAGCGCGCGGCGATATGTCGGACCGATCCTCATCCGCGTGGCCGGCTTGTCCAAACCCGTTCCGATTCAACTCGCTCCTTCATAGCCGATTCTGTGACGCAACGAGGGCGGCATCGCTGCCGCCCTCGAATTGGAGATACTGTGGTGAAGTGGCGAGCGTTGCTGCCTCGCCGCTATTTCATCACTGCGGCAACCGCGGCCTGGCACAGCGCCTCGTCCTGCGAGCCGGTCCCGCCGGAGCAGCCGATCGCGCCGATGATTTTGCCGCCGTCGACCAATGGAATGCCACCGCGCGAAGCGATGACGTCGTCGAGCGTCGAAAGGTAAAGGACGCCGTGCTGCACGCCATCCTCAAAAGCGCGTGTCGGGCGGCGATAGCGGGCCGCGGTGCGCGCTTTGTGTTCGGCAATGGCAATCGAGGCGAGCTGGGCGCCGTCCATCCGCGCGAAGGCCACCAGATTGCCGCCCCAATCGACCACCGCGAAGTCCTCCGGCCAGCCTCTTTTGTTGGCCTCGGCGGTCGCGGCCTGAACCAGGGCTTGTGCCTTTGCCAAATCGATCGGGGTGCCAAACGGCAGGTTGAACGGCATTTTGTCGGGAATGGCGTTCAAATCGGGCGGCCCTGCAGGCGCTTGCTGCTGCGCATAGGCAGCCCCGGCAGCGAGCAAGCCTGTAACCAACGCGATCGCGGTCAAACCACGCAACTTCATCGTATTCCTCCCTCGTCGGCGGCACTTTTCGGCCGCTAGCCAATCTTAGCCGAAGAAAAGCGCCTCGTCCCAGGCCTTCCCGCCGGCCGGGCGCCGAATTCCGGCCTATCGTCCTGTGGGCCCGCCGGCGGACGACAACGATCTATCAACCATGCGGGTAAAATTCCCGGGCAACGCGGGAGAACGCATGCCTTCGGCGCCGGCGGCCAACGCGCGGCGGCGTGTTTCGCGCATGTCAGGAGCAAACGAGAAGAGCTGTGCAGATTAATGTGGACCGTGGAATAACGAACGGCCCCGATCCCGAGGGAGAGGGATCGAGGCCGTTCTGATGTCGGCAAAGCGCCCCATCGTACGCCCCTCCCCGACACTGTCGCCATCATGCCGCGCGTAAGTTGACCGATGGTTGACGCGCATGAGGCGTCCGCCGCGGCGTTCGCATCGTGCGCTTTTTTTACAGACCGCTGGAGACGTCGAGAATAGGTGGTATTGAGGCCGGTGCCGAGCGCCGCGATCGTGGCGACGATCGCAACTGCGATGCCGGCCGCGATCAGGCCGTATTCAATCGCGGTTACGCCGTGCTCATGCGTCATCAAGCGCGAAAGCCAATTGCCGAAAATGCGCATATGCCGATCCTCCACCCGTTTGAGAGCCCTCGTGCAAGCCGTGCCCGAGTCCGCGTTGGCAACGCGTGTAGGGAAATCTACCGACCGGGCCGCAGCGCGCCGTTAAGCGCGGCCGGACGATTGTCGGCAAAACAACGGTAAAAGCGCCCGCGTTTTCGCTTTACCGTCGCGCCGGCGTGCGCGACAGGTTCTGCGCGGCGAGCTCGGCAAGATAATCGCGCCAATAATCTTCGCGGTTGTGGCCGAGCTCGAACAGATAATCCCAACTGAATATGCCGGTGGAATGCATGTCGTCGAATACGATCCGCACCGCATAATTGCCGACCGGATGCAGCTCCAGAATCTGCACCGCCTGCTTGCCGCCGACGGTGCGCCGTTCGCTCGGCGAATGGCCTTGCACCTCGGCGCTCGGTGAGCGCACCCGCAAATATTCGGCAGCAAGATCGAAGCGCTCACCGCCGACGAAGGCGACGGTGAGCGTCTTGCGATCCTTGTGCAGGCGCAATTCGGTCGGCCAAGGATTGGTCGTGTCGGCCGCGTTCATGCCTTGCTCAATCCAGCGTAATGTGGCCGTCGGCGATGACCTTTTTCCACTTCTCGTATTCCGACTTGGTGAAAGCGGCGCCGTCGTCGAGGCTGGTGCCGCGCGGGGTCAGACCGAATTTGGCGAACGCCGCCTTGAGCTGATCGTCCTGCAGCGCCTTGGCGATGCCGGCGTTGAGCTTGGCGAGAACGTCGGGCGGCGTGGCGGCGGGCGCGTAAACGCCGAGCCAAAGATCGACGCTGTATCCCGGCAAAAACTCCGACACCGTCGGCAGGTCGGGATAGACCGGCGAGCGCTTCACGCCGGTGGTGGCCAGAGCGATGACGCTGCCCTTCGAGGTAAACGGCAGCGCGCCGGCAATGCTCGAAAACTCCATCTGCACTTTATTGCTCATCAGGTCGACGAATGACGGACCCACGCCTTTGTAGGGCACGTGGACCGCGGCGATTCCGGTGCGTTGCGCCCACATCGCGGCGGCGAGATGCGGCGTAGTGCCGACGCCCGCCGAGGCATAATTGAGCTTGCCGGGATTGGCTTTGCCGTAGGCCACAAGCTCCGGATAGGTCTTGACGCCAAGCTGCGGCGCCACGACCAGAACCTCAGGCGAGGA
>CAVQOD010000024.1:0-53598 GCA_963714345.1 uncultured Alphaproteobacteria bacterium
CGCGGGCAACAATCCGCAAGGACGCTTCTTTCAGCCGCAAGAAGTCGCCGATGCGGTCGTCTGGCTGTGCAGCGAAGGCAGCGCCGCCATCACCGGCCAGGCGATCTCAGTGTCGGGAGGCGAGACATGGTGAGCGCGCCGTTTCCCGCCCAGCGCCGTGAAGCCGACAGCAAGGCGCGGCTGCGGCTATGGATCAGGCTGCTACGCGCCAGCCGGCTGATCGAAGCGGTAGCGCGCGAGCGCCTCAAGGCGCAATTCAACGCGACGCTACCGCGCTTCGATGTGATGGCTGCGCTCTATCGCAAGCCGGACGGCATGCTGATGAGCGAAATTTCGCGCTTTCTCATGGTCTCGAACGGCAATGTCACCGGCATCGTCGACCGGCTCGTGTCCGACGGCTTTGTCGTCCGTTCGCAACGTAACGGCGACCGCCGCACCTCCTTCGTCAGTCTCACGCGCAAGGGCCGCGCTGCGTTCGCCGATATGGCGGGCGCTCATGAAAGTTGGGTCGACGAACTCCTCGGCGGCATCTCGGTGCGCGACGCCGAGCAATTGTCGGCCAAGCTGAAATCGTTTCGCAGCGATTGGGAGGGCTCGACATGAGCGCAATGGCCGCCTTGAAGCCTGCACATTTTCTCTGGCGCATGGACGGTACCGTCGCCGCCATCCAGCTCAATCGGCCGGATCGCAAAAATCCGCTGACCTTCGAATCCTATGCCGAGCTGCGCGACACCTTCCGCGCGCTGCCCTATGCCGACGACGTCAATGCCGTGGTGATTCTTGCCCAACGGCGGCAACTTCTGTTCCGGCGGCGACGTACACGACATCATCGGGCCGCTCGTCGCCATGGCGACTAAGGAGCCTTGGCTTTCACGCGGATGACCGGCGATCTCGTCAAGGCGATGCTGTCTTGCGGCAAGCCGATTATTGCCGCGATCGACGGCGTCGCCGCCGGCGCCGGCGCGATCATCGCCATGGCTTCCGACATTCGCCTCGCAACGCCGCAGGCGCAGACCGCGTTTCTGTTCAACCGCGTCGGCCTTGCCGGCTGCGATATGGGCGCCTGCGCGATCCTGCCGCGGATCATCGGCCAGGGCCGCGCCGCCGAACTTCTCTATACCGGCCGCGCCATGACGGCGCAGGAAGGCGAAGCCTGGGGCTTCTTCAACCGCCTGGTCGCCGCCGACGCGCTGGAAGACGAAGCGCTGTCGCTCGCGCGCCGCATCGCATCCGGTCCGACCTTCGCCAACGGCATCACGAAGACCCAACTCGCTCAGGAATGGTCGATGAGCCTCGATGCGGCGATCGAGGCCGAAGCGCAGGCGCAAGCGATCTGCATGCAGACCAAGGACTTCGAACGCGCCTATCGCGCCTTCATCGCCAAGCAGAAACCGGTATTCGAGGGCGATTGATGGCGGACACGAGCTTCCTCGGCTGGCCGTTCTTTACCGATCGCCATCGCGCACTGGCGCAAGCGATCGAGCGCTGGAGCGCGGCCAATCTGCCGGCCGCGCACGGCGATGTCGATGCGAGCCTGCCGCGAACTCGTGCGAAAGCTCGGTCGCGACGGTTTCCTCGCCCACACCGCGCCCGATCCCGACGCGCCGGCCCCGCTCGACGTGCGCGCGCTCTGCCTCATTCGCGAAACACTGGCACGCCACGACGGGCTTGCCGACTTCGCCTTCGCCATGCAGGGGCTTGGCGCCGGCCCGATCAGCCTGTTCGGCAGCGCGGAGCAGCGACAATGGCTCAAGCGCTCGCGCTCCGGGCGAAGCGATCGCCGCCTTCGCCTTGACCGAAGAGAAATCCGGCTCGGACGTCGCCAATATCGCGATGACCGCCCGCCGCGACGGCGACGCTTACATCCTCGACGGCGAGAAAACCTGGATTTCGAACGGCGGCATTGCCGACATTTATGTCGTGTTCGCGCGAACCGGCGAGGCCCCGGGGCAAAGGGCCTCTCGGCCTTTCTTGTGCCCGGCGCCACGCCGGGACTTTCGGTCGCCGAGCGCATCGAGGTGATCGCGCCGCATCCGCTGGCGCGCCTTAAATTCGATCGCGTGCGTGTCCCGGGATCGGCTGTGGTCGGCGGCCCCGGCGAGGGCTTCAAGATTGCAATGGCAACGCTCGACATTTTCCGCGCCACGGTCGGCGCCGCCGCGCTCGGTCTGGCGCGCCGCGCGCTCGACGAAGCGAGCGCGCGCGCACGTAAACGCGCAACTATTCGGCGGCCCGCTGGCCGATCTGCAACTGGTGCAAGGCTACATCGCCGACATGGCGGTCGACATCGACGCTGCGGCGCTTCTGGTCTATCGCGCCGCCTGGGCCAAGGACAGCGGCGCCGCCGCGCGTCACGCGCGAGGCCGTCGATGGCCAAGCTCTTTGCCACCGAACGCGCGCAAGCCGTCATCGACAAAGCAGTCCAGCTCCATGGCGGCGACGGCGTTCGCCGCGGTCACATCGTCGAGCGGCTATACCGGGAAATCAGGGCACTGCGGATTTACGAGGGCGCGTCCGAAGTCCAAAAGGTCGTCATCGCGCGACAAGTGCTCTCGGGAGCATGATCATGACATCGCTTGGTCCTACGGCACACACTGACCCGTTCGCCCGCGACAATCTTCCGCCGTCGCAGCAATGGCCGCAAATTTCGCTCGATGGCCTTTGCCTATCCCGACTATCTCAACGCCGCGGTCGAGCTGACCGACCGCATGGTCGCGAAGGGGTTCGGCGACCACGTCGCGCTGATCGGCAACGGCCGCCGCCGCACCTACAAGGAACTGTCCGATTGGTCCAACCGCCTCGCGCACGCGCTGGTCGAGGACTTCGGCGTCAAGCCCGGCAATCGCATGCTGATCCGCTCGGCGAACAATCCGGCGCTGGTCGCGTGCTGGCTGGCGCGACCAAGGCCGGCGCCGTCGTCGTCAACACCATGCCGATGCTGCGCGCCGGCGAACTCGGCAAGATCGTCGACAAGGCGGAGGTCGCGCTGGCGCTGACCGACAGCCGACTGATCGCCGACGAGCTCGTCGCCTGCGCCAAGACCAGCCGATATCTCAAGCAGGTGATCGGCTTCGACGGCACCTCCAACCACGATGCCGAACTCGACCGCATCGCGCTGAGCAAGCCGGTGACCTTCGACGCGGTCAAGACCGGCCGCGACGATGTCGCGCTGCTCGGATTCACCTCCGGCACTACCGGCGAGCCCAAGGCGACGATGCATTTCCATCGCGATCTCCTGATCATCGCCGACGGCTATGCGAAGGAGATCCTCAACGTCACGCCGGACGACGTCTTCGTCGGCTCGCCGCCGCTGGCGTTTACCTTCGGGCTCGGCGGACTTGCGGTGTTTCCGCTGCGTTTCGGCGCCACCGCGACGCTTCTGGAAAACGCCTCGCCTGCGAATATGATCGAGATCATCGAAACTTATAAGGCGACGATATCCTTCACCTCGCCGACCGCCTACCGCGCGATGCTGGCGGCGATGGACCAGGGCGCCGATCTTTCATCGTTGCGCGCAGCGGTGTCGGCCGGCGAAACTTTGCCGGCGCCGGTGTTCAAGGACTGGGTCGCCAAAACCGGCAAGCCCATTCTCGACGGCATCGGCTCGACCGAAATGCTGCACATTTTCATCTCCAACCGCTTCGGCGACGCGGCGCCGGCATCGACCGGCAAGCCGGTTTCCGGCTATGAGGCCAAGATCGTCGACGACGACATGAAGGAAAAGCCGCGCGGCGAAGTCGGCAAGCTCGCGGTGCGCGGGCCGACCGGCTGCCGCTATCTCGCCGACAAGCGGCAAGGCAATTATGTGCGCGACGGCTGGAACCTGACCGGCGATGCGTTCGCGCAGGACGAACAACGGCTACTTCCACTTTGCCGCCCGCAGCGACGACATGATCATCTCGGCCGGCTACAACATCGCCGGCCCCGAAGTCGAGGCCGCGCTGTTGTCGCACCCGGACGTCAAGGAATGCGCCGTGGTCGGCGCGCCGGATGAGGGCCGCGGCAAGATCGTCAAGGCGCATGTGGTGCTCAAAGACGGCGTGCTGGCCGGGGTCGATACCGTCAAGCGGCTGCAGGATCACGTCAAGCGCGACGATCGCGCCGTACAAATATCCGCGCTCGGTCAAATTCGTCGATGCGTTGCCGAAGACGGAAACCGGCAAGATCCAGCGCTTTCGCCTGCGGCACGACGCGTCATAACCGGGGCCGATACAATGACAACACCGCATGCGTTTCTCGATCCGCGAGGCTGGAAGCAGCCGAAAGGTTACGCCAACGGTATCGCCGCGGAAGGCCGCATGATTTTCCTCGCCGGCCAGGTCGGCTGGAACGCCGAGCAGCAATTCGAAACCGTGGATTTTGTCGCGCAAGCGCGCCAAGCGCTTGCGAATATCGTTGCGCTCGTGCGTGAGGCCGGCGGCGCCGCGGAGCACATCACCCGCCTGACATGGTTCGTCACCGACAAGAAAGAATACCTGTCGCGATTGAGCGATCTCGGCGCGGCCTATCGCAGCGTTATGGGCTCGCATTTTCCCGTTATGACGCTGGTGCAGGTCGTGGCGCTGGTGGAGGATGCCGCCAAGGTCGAAATCGAGGCCACGGCCGTCGTGCCGCATTGACCATGAACAACAGGCGCGCCGCTTACGACGATGTCGTGGTCACTACGCCTGTGACCGTGCCCTATACACGCTACTCCATTCGCGGCGCGCACTGGTTCCTTGCCGGCGCGCTGGCCGAGGTTTTGCAGCGATCCGGTCTCGGCAAAGACCGGATCGACGGGCTGTGCGTGTCGAGCTTCACGCTCACTCCGGACACGGCGGTCGGGCTCACGCAGCATCTCGGACTTACCTTGCGGTGGCTCGACCATATTCCGATGGGCGGCGCCTGCGGCATCGTCGCGCTGCGCCGCGCCGCGCGGGCGGTGCAAAGCGGCGACGCGGCAGCCGTTGCCTGTATCGCGGGCGATACCAACCACACCGACTCGTTTCGCCAGAATTTGGGGACCTTCAGCCAATTCGCCCGCGATGCCAGCTACCCGTACGGCTCAGGCGGGCCCAATGCGAGTTTCGCCTTTCTCACCAGCCATTACATGCGAACCTATGGCGCCAAAGCAGAGGATTTCGGCAAGCTGTGCGTCGCCCAGCGCAGTAACGCGCTGAGATTCCCCCATGCATTGATGAAAAAGCCGCTCACTCTCGACGAATATCTGACGGCGCGACCGATCGCGGATCCCTTGCGCCTCTTCGACTGCGTCATGCCCTGCGCCGGCGCGGAGGCGTTTCTGGTGCTGCGCCGCGGCGAGGCCGAGAAGCTCGGCTTGCCCTATGCGCGCATTCTGGCGACCATCGAACGGCACAACGCCTATCCCGACGATCCAATTCAGTATCGTGGCGGATGGGCGCTCGATTGCGACGAAATGTATGCGCAAGCCGGCATCGGCCCGACGGACATCGATGTCGTCGCCGCCTACGATGATTACCCGGTGATCAACATCATGCAGATCGAGGATCTCGGCTTCTGCAAGAAGGGCGAAGGCCCGGACTTCGTTCGCCGACATAGTTTCACCGCCGACGGCTCGTTTCCCTTCAACACGTCGGGCGGACAATTGTCGGTCGGCCAAGCCGGCGCGGCCGGCGGTTTCCTCGGTCTGGTCGAAATAATCCGCCAAGTGACCGGACAGCCGCTTGGCGCTGCCGTGGCCAAGGCGCGGCTTGGTCTGGCGAGCGGCTTCGGTATGATCAATTACGATCGCGGGCTGTGCAGCGGCGCCGCCATCCTTGCAGCGGGGCAATGACACGATGACGCGTCCATTGGTGCGACCGCCGCGCAAGAACCCGATCCTGCGCACACGCGTGCCAACGCTTCCGCCCGGAGGCCGTAGCCGCGTTGCGCTCGGGCTCACGGCGGCGGCGGCCCGTGGCCGCTTGGAATTGCAAGTCTGCCGCGATTGCGGGACCGTGCAATATCCGCCGCGCGAAGCCTGCCGGGTTTGCCTGTCGCGGCGGCTCGATTGGCGGGCTCAGGACGGCGGCGGCGAACTGGTCTCGGACACGACGCTGCACCACAGCAACGAACTGTTTTATCGCGAACGCATGCCGTGGCGGCTCGGCATGATCAAGCTCGATTGCGGTCCGGTCGTCATCGCGCACCTGCACGGCGATTGTGCGCCTGTACCGTCGCGCGTGCGCGTGCGCGCCCATATCGACCGTGCCGGCCAAGCGGCGCTCCTCGCGATTCCCGAAAAGGATACCCCGAACATGGCTGACGATCGCGAGCTTCGAGAAATGACCTGCGATCCGAAATTCCGCAAGGTCTTGATCACGGACGCCAAAACCGCGCTGGGGCAGGCTTTGGTCGAGGCCGTCGTTGCAGCCGGCGCCGATCTCGTTTGGGCGGGATATGCCGAGCCCTGGAAAAAGCCGCCGGGCTTCGAGCGCCTGTCGAAGCTGCCGCAGGTTTCGCTGGTGCCGCTCGACTTGACCAATTCGCGCGCCGTCAAGGATCTCGCCGGCGAGATCGGCGGTCGCGTCGACATTCTCATCAACACCGCCGACCATCACCGCAATTTCGGCATCGCGGCGCGCGACGGCATCGAGGTGGCGCGCGCCGAGATGGACACGAACTATTTCGGCTTGCTACGGCTCGCACAGGAATTCGCCCCGGCGATGCGCGCGCGCGGCGCGGACGGCCAGTCGAGCGCCGTCGCTTGGGTCAACTTGCTGTCCGTTTTCGCGCTTTCGAATTTTCCGCCGCACGGCACCTACTCGGCCTCGAAAGCCGCCGCGCTTTCGCTGGCGCAATGCCTGCGCGCCGAATTGGCGCCGGCCGGCGTCCGCGTCATCAACGTGTTTCCCGGCCCGATCGATGACGAATGGAATCAGGCGCTGCCGCCGCCGAAAATCGCGCCCGCCCGGCTTGCCGACGACATTGTCGACGCGCTGCGCGGCGGGGCTGAGGACGTCTTTCCCGGCGACATCGCGCAGGATTGGTTGGCGCGATGGCGCGACAATCCGAAGGCGCTGGAACGCGAACTTGCGGTCATGCCCAGATGAGTGAAGCCTGTGCTCTTGCAATTGGTTGCCGAGCTTGCCGCCGGGCGTATCCGCGTCATCGATCTCACGCAGACGCTGTCGCCCGATTTCCCGCAGATCGTGCTGCCGCCCGAGATGGGGCAGGCTTGGCCGTTTCGCATCGAGGAAGCGTCCCGCTACGACGCGCGCGGTCCCGGCTGGTATTGGAATAATTTTTCCTGCAGCGAGCATACCGGCACGCATTTCGATGCGCCGATCCACTGGATTTCGGGCCGGCATCTGCCCGACAACAGCACCGATACAATTCCGGCGACGCGCTTCATTGCGCCGGCCTGCGTGCTCGATTGCTCGCGCGAAGCGGCAGCCGATGCCGACTTTCTCTTGACCGTCGATTTCCTGCGCAAGTGGGAGCGCCGTCACGGCCGCATTCCGGCAGCGATCGTGGATTCTGATGCGGACCGATTGGTCGAAGCGTACCGATCCCGTCGCCTATCAGAATCTCGACGAGACCGGCCAGCACACGCCGGGGCCCGACGCCGACGCCGTGAAATTTCTCGTCGATGACCGCCAGGTGCTGGGATTTGGCTCGGAAGCGATCGGCACCGATGCCGGCCAGGCCTTTCATCTCAAGCCGCCTTATCCGTGCCATTACTACATGCACGGCTCGGGGCGGTTCGGTCTGCAGTGCCTGACCAATCTCGACCTCCTGCCGCCAACCGGCGCGGTCGTCATCGCGGCGCCGCTCAAAATCAAAGAAGGCAGCGGCAGCCCGTTGCGCGTGCTCGCGCTGGTGCCGTCGGCGGCAACCGCGCCGGCACGCAGTTCGCAAAAGCGCGCCAAGAACGAAAGGCCGTACTCGGAACAAGCGCCGATGAGCGTCGCCGACATCCTGGCCGCATTTCCGCCCGGCGAGCGCACGCTGCCCGCCATGCTGCAACGGCAGGCGCGCCGCTATGGCGGGCATCGGCTGTTCACGCGCGGGCGAAGTCAGTTGGAGCTTCGCGGATGCGCCCGCGATTGCGGCGCGATTTGCCGGGACGCTTGCCGCGGCGGGCATCAGACCCGGCGATCGCGTGGCGCTGATGTGCTCCAACCGCGCCGAATTCATCGAAATCTTTCTCGGTTGCGCCTGGCTCGGCGCCATCGCGGTGCACGATCAATGTCGCCTCGCGCGGACCGCAGCTCCGCCACATCCTGAGCAATTCCGGCGCCCGCCTTTTGATCATCGAGACGGAATTGCTCGATGCGCTCGAACATGTCGATATGGAAGGCTTGGCGCTCGAGCGCATCTGGCTGATCGGCGGCAAAGCTCCGACACCGTTCGATCGGGTTGCCGTCACCAGCGTGCCGCCGCATGGCGAAGCCGTCAGTCCGGGCGCCAACGATCCCGCGCCAACTGCTGGCGATCCTCTACACCTCGGGTACGACCGGACCGTCGAAAGGCGTTTGCTGCCCGCACGCGCAATATTTCTGGTGGGGCATCAATGGCATTCGCAATCTCGAAATTCGCGAGGGCGACGTGCTGTGCACCACGCTGCCGCTGTTTCACTCCAATGCGCTCGGCACGTTCTACCAAGCCTTGTTGTCGGGCTCGACGCTCGTCGCCGAGCCGCGCTTTTCCGCGTCGCGGTTCTGGCAGAGTCTCGTCGACCGTCGCGCGACGGCGGCCTATGTGCTTGGCGCCATGGTGCCGATCTTGCTGTCCGAGAACCATCGCCGCAGGAGCAAGGCCATAACGTGCGATGCGGGCTCGGGCCCGGCGTTCCGGCCAATCTCCACATCGCCTTCGAGCAGCGTTCCGGCATCCGGCTGATCGACGGCTATGGCTCGACCGAGACCAATTTCGTCATCGGCAGCACCACCGCGGAGCAGCGACCCGGCAGCATGGGCACGAGTATGCGACGGCTATCATGCGCGCGTCCTCGAGCCAAGCCGGCAACGAGGCCAAGGCGGGCGAGGCCGGCGAGCTCATTTTGCGATCCGACGAACAACTCGCCTTCGCCACCGGCTATTTCGCGATGCCCGACAAGACCGCCGAGGCTTTCCGCGACGGTTGGTTTCACACCGGCGACCGCGTCGTCCGCGAGGCCGACGGTTCCTTCCGCTTTATAGACCGCTTGAAGGACGCCATCCGCCGCCGCGGCGAAAATATCTCCTCTTTCGAGGTCGAGCAGGTGCTTTTGAGTCATCCCGACGTCGCCTCGGCAGCGGTCGTTTGCCGTGCCATCCGAACTTGCCGAAGAGGAAGTCATGGCTGCCATCGTGCGGCGGCCGGGCAGCGCGATCACAGAAAGCGCTTTAAGCGAATTCTGCCGGCCGCGGCTTGCCCGTTTTGCCATGCCGCGTTTCATCGAGTTCGTCGACACACTGCCGACGACGGAAAACGGCAAAGTGCAAAAGTACAAGCTGCGCGATCGCGGCGTCACGCCCGGCACATGGGATCGCGAAGCGGCGGCGACCGGTACCGCGCTTGAGTAGGCAACAGTGTCGCAGCCGACGCCAAGCCGGGCGTGACGGAACGGGAATTGCAGCTATAATCGCGGATTGTTGCCAGCTGGGCACGAGGAGCACATCATGGCGTTCAGAGCTGAAGCGAAGGACGTTCTTGCAAATGGTCATGGGAACGGCCGCGAGCGTTGGCGCGTCCGCGCCATTTGCCCGTGCACTCGCCGCCGCCAACGACGCCGCGACCATCGGCTGGCCGAACGACGTGCCATCTGGGATCCCAATCAGCGCTTCACGCCGGATGCGCAGCCGATCTTCAAGGCCGTGTTCGACCAGCCGCTCGATCAGGATCCGCAGCTCAAACTGATCCCGCATCTGATCAAGGCCTGGAACCTGGCTCCGGACGCTCTGAGCATGGCGGTCGAGCTGCGCGACGACGTGACGTTCCACAACGGCGACAAGATGACGACCGAGGATTTCCGCTACACGTTCCTCGAGCGCATCAAGTCCGGCCTCAAGCTCGACATCGCCAATTCCATGAAAAAGGTGGACGATATCGTCATCGAATCGCCGACCAAGGCGACGATGAAATTCAGCTCGCCGGCGCCGACCATGCCGCAATGGATGGCGTTCCTCGGCAGCTACGTCGTGCCCAAGAACTACATCGAGAGCAAAGGCCTCGACAACTTCCTGAAGAAGCCGGTCGGCACCGGACCCTACAAGCTCGCCGAATACGAGCTGAACTCGCGCATCGTGCTCGAGCGCAACGACAATTATTGGGGGCCGAAGGCGAAGGTCGCACGCGTCACCATCCAGATCATCAAGGATCCGTCGGCGCGGGTGGCGGCGATCCAGTCGGGGCAGGTCGATTGCACCCTCAACGTCCCGGTTCGCGAGGTACAGCGCTTCCAGCAGGAAGCCGGATTTGCCGCCGAGATCAATCCGATCACCCGCGTGATCCTGATCAATGTGCGCGCCGATCTGGCGTTCGCCGACAAGAACGTGCGGCTGGCCGCGCATCACGCCATCGACAAGGCGGCGCTGTCGAAGGCGTTCTATGGCGGCGCCGCGGTGCCGCTGTCGGTGCTGGCGACGCCGGGAACGCCCGGCTATCTCAGCGACTTCACTTTCAAATACGATCCCGCGCTGGCCAAGCAGCTTCTGGCCAAATCCGGACTTCACGCCCGACAAACCGGTGAAGATCGGCTTCGCCACCACCAACGGCCAGTTCCCCAGCGATTACGACATCGCGCGCGCCATCGTCGCAGATGTGGAAGCAGGTCGGCATCGATGCCGACCTGCAGGTCATCGAATACGCCAAATATTTCGAGCTCAATCGCGGCAACAAATTGCCGGAGGCGACGCTCTATAGCTGGGACAATGCGACCGGCGATCCGGAGATCTTCTCCGGCTATCAGCTCAACCCGAAAATGCCGTTCTCGCCGTGGAAGGACGAGGATATCGGCAACCGGGTGCTGGCGCTGTTCAACGTCGCCGACTATGACAAGCGGATTGCCGGCTACCGCGATCTGGAACGCTACGCGGTCGAAAACGGCGCGACCATGCCTCTGCTGCAAAGCGTGGTGACGGTCGTGCGCAAGAAGAATCTGGCCTATACGAAATATGGCAATGGCTGGCTGTTGCCGCAGACCTTGCAGTGGAGCTGAGTGTCTCGGCTGCGTGTGCTATGGGCGCAGCCAAATGATCGCAACCGTCATCAAACTGATCGCGCGCCGCCTCGTGGCGGCGATTCCGATCCTGCTGATCGTCTCGGCGCTGTTGTTCTGTGTGCTGCGGGCGCTTCCGGTCGATCCGGCGGCGATGTCGCTGCCGCCGAACGCGACGATCGCCGAAATCGAAGCCAAGCGCCGCGAGATGGGCCTCGATCGGCCGCTGCCGGAGCAATATGTGATCTGGCTGGGCGACGCGCTGCACGGCGACTTCGGCCGATCAATCCAATTTCGCCGGCGAGGCCGGATCGCTGGTCGCCGCGACCTTGCCGGCGACGATCGAGCTCGCGCTCGCCGCCATGGTGCATCGCCGGCGATCCTGGGATTTGGCGGCGGCCTTCTGCTGTTCCACGTGCGCGGCACACTGTTCGAGCCGGTGGCCGACCTCGGCTCGATCCTGCTGCTGTCGATTCCGGAATTTCTGTGGGGGCTGATCCTGCTGTTCGTGTTCGGCGTGGTGCTGCAGCGCGCTGCCGTTCACCGGCGAAGTCGCGCCGGGCCTGCCGCTGCCGCATATCACCGGGTTTCCTGCTGCTCGATCGCTGCTGATCGGCCGCTTCGATGTATTTCTCGAGCGCGTGCCAGCACCTGATCCTGCCCGCGCTCGCGCTCGGGCTGGCGTTCTCGCCGACCATCATGCGGGTGTTGCGCTCGAGCCTGTTCGACGTCTATCACGAGGACTACATCCAGCAGGCGCGGCTGCGCGGCCTCTCCGAAGCGGCGCATCCTGCTCGGCCACGCGCTCAAGAACGCGTCGCTGCCGACGCTGACGCTTGCCGGCGTGCAGTTCGGCATCCTGTTCAGCGGCACGCTGCTGGTCGAGGTGATCTATTCCTATCCCGGCATGGGCAACCTGATGGTCGATGCGGTGCGCAACGCCGATCTGCCGCTGATCCAGGCCATCGGGCTCACCTATTGCGTCGTGGTGCTGCTGATCAATACGGTGGTCGACGGTCTCTATGTGGTGCTGAATCCGAAACTGCGGGTGCGCTGATGGCCGGTCCGCTCGCCCGCTCGCTGCGCTCGCCCCGGGTCCTGATCGCGCTCGGCATGATCCTTTGCATCGCCGTGCTGCGCGATCTTTGCCGGCTGGATCGCGCCGCACGATCCGGACGAACAGAATCTGCTGTCGATCCTGACGCCGCCGGCATGGGCGACCGGCGGCGATCCGAGCTATCTGCTGGGCACCGACAGCCTCGGCCGCGACGTGCTGTCGCGGCTGATCTACGGCGCCCGCACCGCGATGCTGGTCGCGCTCTTCGCGTCGCTCGGCGCCATGATCATCGGCACGATCCTGGCCCATATTTCCGGCTATTTCGGCGGCGCCGTGGATTGGATCATCGGACGCATGGTCGATGTGTGGATGTCGTTTCCGCCGGTGATCCTCTCGCTCATCCTGATGGTCGGCCTCGGCGTCGGCCTCGGCAAGGTCATCCTCGCCATCGTGCTGGTGGATTGGACGCGCTTCTGCCGCGTGCTGCGCAGCGAGGTGCTGATCGTGACGCGGCACGATTACGTCGCCGCGGCGCGGCTCTTGGCTTTACCCATTGGCAGACGATCGTGCGCGAGGTGCTGCCGGCGACACTGCCGCTGCTGATCACGCTCGTCAGCCTGGAAATGGCGATCGCGGTCGTGGTCGAGGCGATCCTGTCCTTTGTCGGGCTCGGCGTCGGCGCCGATCAGCCGGCCTGGGGGCAGATGATCGCCGACGCGCGGCAATACGTCTATCAATCGCCGTGGAATTTGCTGCTGCCGATCGCTGGCGATCTTCCTGACCGTTGCCGCGTTCAACCTGCTCGGCGACGGGCTGCGGCGCACGCTCGACGTGCGGCTCGCGGAAATGGGGCGTTAGATCGTGCTCGCCCTGCAGGCCAAGGATCTCGTGGTCGGCGCGCGCATCGACGGCACGGTCGTCCCGGCGATCCGCGCGCTGTCGTTTGCGCTTGCGCCCGGAAAAATTCTCGGCCTGGTCGGCGAATCCGGCGCCGGCAAATCGATGGTCGGCCGCGCCATCGCGCAGCTGCTGCCGCCGGGCTTTGCGATCACGGCAGGCATCGCTGGCGTTCGAGGGCGAGGACCTTTTGCAGATGCCGCCGGCGCAGCGGCGCGCTCTGCTGGGGCGCGCGATTGCGTTTATTCCGCAGGCGCCGATGACCGCGCTCAATCCGGTGCTGACGGTCGGCGCGCAATTCGACGAGCACCTGGCCCGTCTCGGCGAGCGCTACGACGCAGCGATCGCCGCGAGCGCGCGCTCGCCATGCTGGACGCGGCGCGGCTGCCGCAGGCAAGCGAACTTGCTTCGGCGATATCCCGCATCAATTGTCGGGCGGCATGTGCCAGCGCGTGCTGATCGCCATGGCGTTTGCCAGCAATCCGCGCCTGGTCATTGCCGACGAGCCGACGACCGCGCTCGACGTCACCATGCACGCGCCGATCATCCGGGCTGATCGCCGACATGCAGCGGCTGCACGGCACCGCGGTCATTTTCATCACCCACGATCTGCGGCTCGCCGCGCAAATCTGCGACGAGGTGATCGTCATGTACGCCGGGCGCGCCGTCGAAAGCGGGCCGGCGCGCGCCGTTCTGTCAAACCCCGCGCACCCTTATACGCGCTGCCTGCAGCTTGCCAATCCGTCGATGCGCGCCGAGCGGCGCGCGCTCTACGTCATGCCGGAGCAGATGCCGAGCTTGCGCCAGCTCGCAGGCATGACCGGCTGCCATTTTGCGCCGCGCTGCCCGCTCGTCGCGGAGGAATGCCGGCGCAGCCGAGCCGCCGGACTTGCGATTTCCGCCGGCCGCCGCGTCGCCTGCCTCCGCGCGGCGGCAACGCCGAGCATCGCCGCGATGGAGCGCCAAGCCGCCGTTGCCCATACGTCCGCACATCACGTGCTGGAGGCGAAAGGGTTGCAAAAGCACTATGCCGTCGGCGGCGGTTTGTTCGGCGCGGCGCACACCGTTACCGCGGTCAAGGACGCGTCTTTCGGCATCGCCGAAAACGAGTTCGTCGCCCTGGTGGGCGAAAGCGGCAGCGGCAAGAGCACCATCGCGAAGCTGCTGGTCGGCCTGGAGCAGCCATCCGCCGGGCGCATCCTGCTCGATGGCGAGGATTTGACGTTGCCTTCGCGGCGGAGCCATGCGCTCCGCGCCGAACGCCTGCAGATGGTGTTTCAGGATCCGCATTCGGCGCTCAATCCGCGGCGTCGCGTCGCGAGCATCGTCACCCAGGCGATGGAGGCCGGCAGCCGCCATGCGCGGTGGGACGAACGCCTGGCACGGACCAGGGAACTGCTCGCCGAGGTCGGGCTATCGGCCGATGTCGCCTCGCGACTGCCTGGACAATTGTCGGGCGGCCAGCGCCAGCGCATCAATATCGCCCGCGCGCTCTGCAACATTCCCAAGATTCTGATCGCCGATGAGATCGTTTCCGGCCTCGACGTCTCGATCCAGGCGCAGCTGCTCAATCTCTTGGCGCGGCTGCGCGCCGAACTCGGCTTCGCCATGCTGTTTATCTCTCACGACCTCTCGGTGGTGCGCCATCTCTGCAGCCGCGTGCTGGTGATGTATCGCGGCGAGATCGTCGAGCAGGGACCGATCGAGGCCGTCTTTGCCAATCCGCAGCACCCGCACACGCGTGCGCTGATCTCCTCGGTCGCCGCCCGATGAGCCTGAAGCGCGCTGGCCGGCGCTCGCGTCCGCTCCGTCATCCTGACCGGAGTTCGAGCATGATCCCGAAAAGTGGATACCGGTTTTCGGAAAAGATCATGCTCCAGCGTAGAGTCACGTGATCCAATTCAATTGGTCGGATCGCGGACTAGGCCGCCGTGGCGGCAGCTTCTTTGCTGCGCCACAGCGTCAGCAATTCGGCCTCGCAGGCCTTGGCGCTTTCGGCGTTGCGCGCTTTGACGTGGCCGAAGCCGCGGATTTTGGCCGGCAGCGAGGCGATCTCGACGGCGAGCGCGTGGTTGTCGGGATCGAGCGACGCCGCAAGCTCGCGAAGCGTCGCTTCGTATTCCGCGATCAGTTGCCGCTCCATGCGGCGTTCCTTGGTGTAGCCGAAAATATCGAGCGCGGTGCCGCGCAAGCGCCGAAGCCGCGCCAGAAGCCTGAACACGTGAGCATCCACGGGCCAAAGGCGCGCTTGCGCGGCTCGCCGGTCGCCGGATCGCGCGCGGCGAGGAGCGGCGGCGCCAGGTGATATTCCAAGGTGAAATCGCCGTCGAATTGCCGTCGCAGCTTTTTGCAGGAACGTGCCGTCGGTATAAAGCCGCGCGACCTCGTACTCGTCCTTGTAGGCCATCAGCGTGAACAGGTTGCGCGCGACCGCCTCGGCAAGGCCGGAGTGGCCGCGGCGCGCGCGTCGCTTCGGCCTCTTTGATCGCAGCGACGGCATCGCGATAGCGCCGCGCATAGGCCGCATTCTGATACTTGGTAAGAAACGCGGCGCGATGCTCGATCAGCGCATCGAGACCCTGCGGTTCGGCAGCCGCGTCCTCGCCGCAGCGCGTTGCGCACCAGCGCCTCGACCTGCGCGCGATCGGCGGCGGCGAGGCGGCCCCAGGTGAAGCTGCGCTTGTTGCTCTCGACCGCGACGCCGTTGAGCTCGATGGCGCGCTCGATGCGCCGCGAGGCTGAGCGGCACGAGGCCTTTCTGGAAGGCATAGCCGAGCATGAACAGATTGGTGGCGATCGAATCGCCCATCAGCGCCGAGGCCAGCCCGGTGCCGTCGACGATATCGGCTCCGCCGTCGCCGGCGGCGGCCTTGATCGCCTGCAGCATCGCGGCGCCTCGAAATCGACGTCCGGATTGAAGATGAAAGCCGGGGTCGGCTGCACGTGGCTGTTGACCACGGCCCTGGTGACGCCGGCTTGATGCGCGCGAGCGCGGCCGGCGTCGCCGCCACCACCAGGTCGCAGCCGAGCAGCAGATCGGCGCCGCCGGCGGCGATGCGCACGGCGTGAAGATCCTCGGCTTCGGCGCGAGGCGGACGTGGCTCATCACCGCGCCGTTCTTCTGCGCGAGCCCGGTGAAATCGAGCACGGTGCAGCCCTTGCCTTCGAGATGCGCCGCCATGCCGAGGAGCGCGCCGAGCGTGATGACGCCGGTGCCGCCGATGCCGGTGATGAGGATGCCGTAGGGCCGATCGAGCGGCTGGCAGCTGCGGCTCGGCCAGATCGAGCGAATAGCGTCGTCGTCGTCGCCGCCACGCCGTCCGGCAAGCTTGCGCAGCGTGCCGCCGCGCACCGTGACGAAGCTCGGGCAGAAGCCCTTGAGGCAGGAGAAATCCTTGTTGCAGCTCGACTGATCGATCCGCCGCTTGCGGCCGAACTCGGTCTCGACCGGCTGCACCGAGATGCAGTTCGATTTGTCCGAGCAATCGCCGCAGCCTTCGCAGACGGCGTCGTTGATGAAGACGCGCTTCGGCGGATCGGGATAAAGGCCGCGCTTGCGGCGGCGGCGCTTCTCGGCGGCGCAGGTCTGGTCGTAGATCAGCACCGTGAGGCCGGCGATCGTCGCGCAGCTCGCGCTGCACGGCGTCGAGCTCGTCGCGATGGCGGATTTCGGTCGCCTGTGGGAAGCCGGCATTCGCCGGATATTTGTCGGGCTCGTCGCTGACCACGACGATCGCGCCGAGCGCCTTCGGCCAGGACCTGGCGCGCGATCTGCGGCACGGTGAGCGCGCCTTCGACCGGCTGGCCGCCGGTCATCGCCACCGCGTCGTTGTAGAGGATCTTGTAGGTGATGTTGACGCCCGGCCGCCGCGGCGGCGCGGATCGCCAGCAAGCCCGCTATGCGAATAGGTGCCGTCGCCGAGATTCTGGAAGACGTGCTTCTCGCTCGTGAACGGCGCCTGGCCGATCCAGTTCGACGCCTTCGCCGCCCATGTGCGTGGTCGTCGCGGTTTCGCGGCCCGGCATGAACAGCGCCATGCTGTGGCAGCCGATGCCGGCCATGGCGCGGCTGCCTTCGGGCACGCGCGTCGAGGTGTTGTGCGGACAGCCCGAGCAGAAAAACGGCGTGCGCGCGATTTTCGAGGCCGGCGTCGCGGACGGGCGCTCGAACGCTTCGAGCCGCGCCAGGCGTTGCGCGAATTCCCGCTCGCGCGGCTCATCCAATCCCAGCCGCTTTAACCGCGAGACGAGCGCGCGCGCCACAACGGTCGGCGTCAACTCGCCGATGCTCGGAATAAGCGCCGCGCCGGTCTCGTCGGATCTTGCCGACCACGCTGGGCCGGCGCGCGGCGTCCATATTGTAGAGGAGGCGCATAAGCTGAGTCTTCGACGAAGCCGCGCTTTTCCTCGACGACGAGAATGTCTTTGAGGCCTTCGGCGAAGCGCAGCGCGCCATCGGCTTGCAGCGGCCAAGTGAGACCGACTTTGTAGACGCGGATGCCGAGCGTTGCCGCGATCTCTTCGGTGATGCCGAGACTCCGACAGCGCCTGCCGAAGATCGAGATATCCCTTGCCGGTCGCGATGATGCCGAGCCGCGGCTGCGGCGGATCGATCGCCATGCGGTCGATCGCATTGGCGCGCGCAAAGGCGCGAACCGCCGCCAGCTTCGGGTCCGAGCAGACGCCGCTCCTGCTCCAGGCCATAATCCATCCCCGGCCGCGGCCAGCGGATATGGACGCCGCCCGGCGGCATCTCGAAATCGGGCGCGGAATAGCGCCATGACGCGCTGCGGATCGGCGTCGACCGACGCCGAGCTGTCGACCGCTTCGCTGGTCGCCTTGAAGCCGACCCAGCAGCCCGAAAAGCGCGACAGCGCAAAGCCGAACAGGCCGAAATCGAGATAATCCTGAATCGTCGCCGGATTGAGGATCGGCATCATCGCCGCCTCGAACACCTGCTCGCATTGATAGGCCGTGGTGGTGGATTGCGCGCCGTGATCGTCGCCGGCAATCGCCAAGCACGCCGCCACGCGGCGAGGTCCCGGCCCAGTTGGCGTGCCGCAGCACGTCAAGCGAGCGGTCGACGCCCGGGCCCTTGCCGTACCAGATGCCGAATACGCCATCGACCTTGGCGCCGGGAAACAGCCCGACCTGCTGGCTGCCCCACACCGCGGTCGCGGCGAGGTCCTCGTTGAGCCCGGGCTGGAAGTGGATGTCGTTCTGGTCGAGCAGCGCGCTGCGCCTGCCACAGCGCATTGTCGTAGCCGCCGAGCGGCGAGCCGCGATAGCCGGAGATGAAGCCCGCGGTGTTGAGGCCCGCCGCGCGGTCGCGCTGGCGCTGCATCATCGGCAGCCGCACCAGCGCCTGAATGCCCGACAGATAGATGCGTCCGGATTGGAGGGTGTATTTGTCCTCCAAGCTCACGCTGCGCCAATTCCAAGCTCGACCTCCGAGTAGCGGCATCCTCGACAGCCAAGGCGACCGTATCATGCTCAATTTATATTGCATCCGCGCCCAATCTGCATAGAACAGCAGCACGCATAGAACAGCCGCCATGACGACATGTCTATTTCTGACCTTCAGGTATCGTACCGGGCCGTCCGCGGACGAATTGGCCGAGCTCGAGCGGCATCTTCGCGCCACGCCAAAGCTTGGCAAAGGCCTGATCCACACCTCGTCGAGCACCAGCCGATCCTTACGTGAAGGACGGCGCGCCGCCCTCGCTGGTCTTGCAGCTTTATTTCCGGACGTGCCTGAGCTCGAGGCCGCGCTGTCACGCGACCGGCCATCTCGCGCGCTTACCGCGCAAGACAATTTCCGGCGCTGGCAGCGGCCGATGTCGCGCAACAGGCGATGCTGGTCCGCCGTTTCGCGGTGCCGGATCCGGCGTTCAAGAATGCGCCGGACGAGCCGTATTGCACTTATCTCGTATCCTACGAAGGCGAGGCGGAGGATTTGAACGCTTGGCACGGCCATTATCTGGAAAACCACACCCGCCACATGGCGATGTTTCCCGGCATCCGCGAGCTTGAAGTCTACACCCGGCTCGATTGGGTCAGCGCATTGCCATGGCCGCGCGTGAATTTCATGCAACGCAACAAGGTGGCGTTCGACAGCCCCGAAGCGCTGACGCATGCGCTCAATTCGCCGGTGCGCCACGAAATGCGCGCCGACTTTCAAGCACTTTTCCCAGGTTCAGCGGCCCGAACAACCATTACGCGATGGCGACCCGCGTGGTCGAACCCCTGCGGTGAAACGAACTCACGCGCTCGGATTGCGCAGCCGCATGATCAGCGTGTCTCGGTGGCGTGAGCACGACCTCGCCCGCCGCGTCGATCAGCAAATTGCGTCCGTTCACGATCCCTCTGTCCGGTTTTGATTCGAGCGCCGCTTGTCCGGTCCATGTCAAGCCTGAGGCGTCACCGCTTCGCCCGCCCGCACCGGCCGATGGAAGCGCACTTCGTCATAGCCGGTTGAAGCAATGACCGTTCGTCGGAACGGCAGCGTATGGACAAGGCTTGAGCTTGACCGCGAGCAGATAGATCCCGGGCGCCGTCAGACCACCGTGATGCTTGGCGGCGTAGGCCCTGTCAACGTGCATCGGCAGCGGATCCCACGCCGCCGCGAACGCCATCATTTCTTGTTCGGGGATGACGTAAGGACCGGCCTGAAGCACGGCGCCGACGATGACGTCTTCGAAATAAATATCATCCATCAGCTGCTCAGTTCTATCGGTTCGGCGCAGTCCGCCGCAACAAGCGCCAGCTATTGCGCGCTCCCGGCGCTTGGTGCGACAACACGTGCCGACGTTTTCGCACCGGGGATCGCCATGGCCGAACCGTCCCGTCCCGCCCGGATTTGGTATCAGAGCTTCGTCCATCCGGCCGAGCAGGCGCCCTACATCGAGCGGCTGCAAGCGTTTCTCGACAAGGCCGCCGGCGCCCGGCGTCGAGATTCGAAGTTCACGGCCTCGATCCGCCCGACCGGCATTTTCATGCGCTGACCGAATTCCGCTGCGCGGCCCAGACGATCCGCAACGCGCTCGAAGCCGAGCGAGCGGGCTACGATGCGTTCGTCATCGGCCACTTCCAGGAGCCGGGCCTGCTGCAAATCCGCGGCGCGGTGGATATTCCCGTAATCGGCCTTGGCGAGGCGAGCATGCTAGCGGCGCTGAGCATGGGCGGCCGGCTTGGCCTCGTGACGATCGATCCGGTCTTCATCGATTGGCATCGAGCGCCAGATTGCGCGCGCATTGCTTCGATCAACGCGTGGTCGGCGTGCGTGCCATTCAAATCGACTTGCCGGGATTCATGCGCGCTTTTACGGACGATGCGAGTTACGCCAAGGTTCGAGCCGATTTCATCGAGCAGGTACGGCCGCTCGTCGCTGCGGGCGCCGAAGTGATTATCCCGGCGGGCGGTCTGCCGATGCTGCTGTTCTCCCGCGAGCGGCCTTTCATCATCGACGGCGCGCTGGTGCTCAACGGCATCGCGGTCGTAGCCAAGGCCGCCGAAATGGCGCTCGCGCTGAGCCGCATTACGGGATCAGTGGTCAGCCGCCGCGGCACTTATGCCAAGGCATCGGCCGCCTGCGTCGAGGAGTACCTCCGCGCCCGCTGGTGAATTTAGAGCCGGAGGATAGGAGCGCCGTGTGCCAACAGCGCTCTCTTTTATTGAAGAGACTGTTGATGTCGCGCTAACAGCCAACGATGTCGGCTCCTTTCCGACAATCCGGAAATGCGCTGCTGAGACCGCACGCGCTGGCTGGGGCGGGAGGATTCGAACCTCCGAATGGCGGAATCAAAATCCGCTGCCTTACCACTTGGCTACGCCCCAATCCGGATTGGCGCCGGGGATCGCCCACGGCCCGGCGGACCATAACGGCGGGCTCCCCTGGGATCAATAATATCCCCGGCTATCGGCGTCGATTCCGTACTCTATAATAATGTCTATTGTGCCGGCGACCCCGCCGGCCACAGCCGCGAAAGACGGCCAATGTCCGATCTCCATCGAGGTCAGCGACGATGCCGGCATCCGCACCATCCGGATGAACCGGCCGGAGAAGAAAAACGCGTTGACGCAGCCGATGTATGCCGCGATGACCGGCGCGCTCGGCGAAGCGCAAGACGACAAAGCGATCCGCTGCATCGTCATCGCCGGCGGCCCTGGCGCTTTCTCCGCCGGCGCCGACATCGGCGAGTTTCTCGAATTCGGCGCAAAGCGGCGCGCTGCGGCCCAGCACCGTCGAATTTCTCAAGGCGATCGCGCACAATCGCAAACCCCTGGTCGCGGCCGTGCGAGGCCTTGCGGTCGGCATTGGCGTGACCATGCTGTTTCACTGCGATCATGTCGTGGCCTCGGCCGATGCGACTTTCACCACGCCATTCCTCAAACTTGCGCTTATTCCCGAAGCCGCATCGAGTCTCTTGGCGCCGCTGCGCATGGGCTATGCGCGTGCCTTCTCGATGCTGGTGATGGGCCGGCCGCTTTCAGCCACCGAGGCCAAAGAAGCCGGCATCGTCAATAGCGTGGTCGAGACCGCTGCCGTCGACGGTGTGGCGCGCCAAGCGGCGCGCGAGATCGCGGCGCTTCCGGCCGGCGCGGTGGCGGTATCGCGGGCGCTGATGCGCGGCGGGGTTGACGCCATCGATCGGCAGATCGATACCGAGATCATGCATTTTCGCGAGCGCTTGCAGTCCGACGAAGCGCGCGCGGCATTTGCCGCCTTCCTGTCGCGCAAGAAGCAATCCCGGTAATGGCGCTCTCCGGAAAGACACTTTTCATCACCGGCGCCTCGCGCGGCATCGGGCTTGCGATCGCGCTGCGCGCCGCGCGCGACGGCGCCAATATCGCCATCGCCGCAAAAACGGCGGAGCCTCACCCGAAGCTTACCGGCACCATTTATACCGCCGCCGAAGACATCGAACGCGCCGGCGGCAAGGCGCTGCCGCTGGTGGTCGATGTCCGTGACGAAGCCATGGTGCGCGATGCGCTCGACAAGACGGCGCAAGAATTCGGCGGCATCGATATCGTGGTGAACAACGCCAGCGCGATTCAACTTACCAATACGACGGCGACCGACATGAAGCGGTTCGATCTGATGCACCAGATCAACGCGCGCGGCACCTTCATGGTCTCGAAATGGGCGATCGGCCATCTGGAGAAAGCCGTCAATCCGCATATTCTCATGATCTCGCCGCCGCTCGACATGAAGGAAAAATGGTTCGCGCCGCACACCGCCTACAGCATGGCTAAATTCGGCATGAGCCTGGTGGTGCTCGGGCTCGCCGGCGAATTGCGGGGGAAGGGAATCGCCGTCAACGCGCTGTGGCCGCGCACGCTGATCGCGACGGCCGCGGTGCAGAATCTTCTGGGCGGCGCCGCGATGGCCGCGCGGGGACGCAAGCCGGACATCGTGGCGGACGCGGCTTACGCCATATTCGCCAAGCCTTCGCGCCAATTTACCGGTCAATTCGTCATCGACGATACTTTCTTGGCAGAGAATGGCGTCACAGACTTCGATCGTTATCGCGTCGATCCGACACAAACGCTGGCGCCGGACTTTTTCGTGCCGGACGATAGTGCGCCGCCGCCGGGCGTAACCATCGCCACGGGATGAGCAAGCCCACACCGCAGATTGGAGACGCCCATGAGCTATCGCGCTCCGCTTGACGATATCGGCTTCGCGCTCAGATACGGCGCCGCGCTCGGGCCCGCAATCGAGCAAGGCCTGTTCGGCGACCTTTCGCTCGATGACGTCGATGCGGTGCTGGCGGAGGCCGGCCGTTTCGCCGGCGAGGTCATCGCGCCGCTCAATCGCATCGGCGACACGTTCGGGGCGAAGTTCGAGGACGGCGCCGTCACCACGGCGCCGGGCTGGAAGGAAGCTTACCGCGATTGGCGGTTGGCCGGCTGGAATGCGGTGACGGCGCCGGCGCAATGGGGCGGCCAGGCCCTGCCGCAGACCGTCAATGCCGCCTGCACCGAGATGTGGCACTCCGCCTCGGTCGGCTTCGCCAACGGTCCGATGCTGACCATGGCCGCGATCGACGCGCTCCACGCGCACGGCAACGAAACGCTCAAGAAAACTTATCTGGAGAAGCTCGTTTCCGGCGAATGGATGGGCACGATGCAGCTCACCGAGCCGCAGGCCGGCTCCGACGTCGGCGCGTTGCGCACGCGGGCCGAACGCGCCGGCGACGGCAGCTATCGCCTCAAGGGCCAGAAGATCTTCATCACCTATGGCGAGCACGACTTCACCGACAATATCATCCACTTCGTGCTGGCGCGTCTGCCCGATGCACCGCCCGGTACGCGCGGCATTTCGCTGTTTCTGGTGCCGAAATTCTTGCCGCAGGCCGATGGCTCGCTCGGCGCACGCAACGACATCCGCGCCCATTCGATCGAGCACAAGCTCGGCATTCACGGCTCGCCGACCTGCACCATGATTCTCGGCGACGATGCCGGCGCCATTGGATTTTTGATCGGCGAGGAAAACGCCGGCATGGCCTGCATGTTCACCATGATGAACCGCGCCCGCCTCGCCGTCGGCTTGCAAGGCGTCGGCATCGCCGAACGCGCGACGCAACAGGCGCTCAGCTTTGCGCGCGAGCGCCGGCAAGGCCGCACCGCCGGGATGAAAGCGACCGAGACGGCGCCGATCATCGCCCATCCCGACGTGCGCCGCATGTTGCTGACCATGCGCGCGCTCACGCAAGCCGCACGCGCCATCTGTTACGCGGCGGCAATGGCGATCGATCGCAGCGAACGCAGCGCTGACGATGCCGCGCGCAAAGCCGCCCATGCGCAGGCTTCGCTGCTCACGCCGGTGGCCAAGGCGTTCTCCACCGATATCGCCAACGAAGTCGCCTCGCTTGGCGTGCAGGTGCACGGCGGCATGGGCTATATCGAGGAAACCGGCGCCGCGCAGTTGTTTCGCGATGCGCGGATCGCGCCGATCTACGAGGGCACCAACGGCATCCAGGCGATCGATCTGGTGACCCGCAAGCTGCCGCTGGCGAACGGCGCCGCCGTCGCGGCGCATTGCGACGAGCTGCGCGGCATCGTCGGGGCGCTCAACGCCAGTAATGACCCGGCCTTCGGCTGGACCTCGGTGCGGCTTGGCGATGCCGTCGAAAGCCTGTCGCGGACGACGGCCTGGCTCCGCGCCAAAATCGACAAGGAGCCCGACGCGGCGCTGGCCGGGGCAAGCCCCTATCTGCGGCTGTTCGGCATTGCCACCGGCGGCTGCTTGTTGGCGAAAGAGGCTCTGGCGGCGCTGCGGCTCGGCGGCGATGCGGCGGCGCGCCTCGCGATCACGCGGTTTTTTGCCGAAAACGTCGCGGTCCAGGCCGGCGCGCTGGAACGCACCGTGGTCGAGGGCGGCGACGGCGTACTTAACGCCGATGCGGCGCTTGCTTCGTAGCGCTACGCAAATGATGGGTTTCGCAATGGCGTGGCCCGTCCTACATTCGTTGCAATGTCCACACTCCTCATCAGCCATCCGGCCTGTCTGCTGCATTTGACGCCGGCCGGCCATCCGGAGCGGCCCGACCGGCTGCGCGCCGTCGAGGCCGCGCTCGAAGCGGAAAAATTCCAGATGCTGGCGCGGGTCGAGGCGCCGCGCGCGCCCTTGGAAACCATCGCGCTCTGTCACCCGATGGATTATATCGAGGCCTTGCGCGACGCCACGCCCACAGAGGGCATCGTCCAGCTCGACGGCGACACCTCGATGTCGCCGGGCAGCTTCGAGGCCGGCTTGCGCGCCGCCGGCGGCGCGATCCATGCCGTCGATGAGGTTTTGAGTAAACGCGCCGCCAATGCCTTTGTCGCGACCCGGCCGCCCGGCCATCACGCCGAAACCGCCCACCCGATGGGATTTTGCTTCTTCGACAACGCCGCCATCGCCGCGCGCCATGCGCAGAACAAGCACGGCATCGCCCGCGTGGCGATCGTCGATTTCGACGTCCATCACGGTAACGGCTCGCAGGAGATTTTCTGGGCCGATAAAACCGTGATGTATTGCTCGACGCATCAGATGCCGCTGTTTCCCGGCACCGGCGCGGTCGGCGAAAGCGGCGACTACAACACCGTCGTCAATGCGCCGCTGCGCCCCGGCGACGGACCCGAGAAATTCCGCGATGCCTTCGAAAGCCGGATTCTGCCGCGGCTCGCCGAATTCGCGCCCGAGCTTGTCATTATCTCCGCCGGCTTTGACGCCCATTACCGCGATCCGCTGGCCAATATCAATCTCGACGAGGCGGATTTCGCCTGGGCGACGCAAAAGATCATGGACGTCGCCGACCGTCACGCCGGCGGCCGCGTCGTCTCCGTGCTCGAAGGCGGCTACGATCTCCAAGCGCTCGGCAATTCGGTGGCCGCGCATGTCAACGCGTTGATGCGGGGATAATTTTGCAGCCCGGATTGCGCGAGACGCAATCCGGGAGCAAGACTCTCCCGGATTACGCGGCGCGTAATCCGGGCTACATTCAGGTGCACGATGGCGCAGGCGCAGAGCAACAACAACGATATCGAGAAAATGCCGTTCGAGCGGGCGATCGAGGAGCTTGAAACGATCGTCAAGCGGCTTGAAGAGGGCAAGGTGCCGCTGGAGGAATCGGTCGCCATCTATGAGCGCGGCGAAGCGCTCAAGCGCCGCTGCGAGGATCTGTTGCGGGCGGCCGAGGCGCGCGTCGAAAAGATCACGCTCGATGCAACCGGCAAGCCCACCGGCACCGAGCCGCTCGACGGCGAATAGGCCGCATCCCGCCCCGCGATAGCGGGGAGGGGGGACCGCGCGAACGGGTCCGGCCCAAAGTGGCCGGCCCGATGACAAGCTTCGCGCGGTGGGCGGGGCGCGGGCCTCGACGCTACGCAAGATTCGGTGTTCCATGTTGATGTCCGAGCTCCTTCTGCAACGGTCACGAAGCTCCATCTCTCGCGATGCGCGCTCCTTCTCCCCGCGCGCGGGGAGAAGGTCGGGATGAGGGGGCCTCTCCGCTGGGCGCAGAATTGCGGCTGGCATCTGAAGCGCCGCCGCACAAACCGCGCCGCTCAGAATCGCGGAGAGGCCCCCTCATCCTCGTCGCTTCGCTCCATAGCCGATGCTTCGCATCGGCGTTACTCCACTCAAGAACGGCGTCCGGGGGACGCCTATGTTCTCCCCGCACGCGGGGAGAAGTGAAAATGCGGTCTCGTTCTCGCGATGCGCCTTGCGCATCCGAGTTTTGCTTCACGCTTTAAGAAAGCCCTGCCAGCGCCTCCCGATAAAGGGAGGCGGAGCGCCGAAAGGCGCATACTGGGTCCGCACCTTGCGGGTGCGGCAGCGCGCGGATCGCCGCGCGCGCGCCTTCCGGCGCTCCACCGCGGACTTGCTTCGGCGAATTAACGCCTCAGCTCAGCTCCAGCCGCGCTTCCTGGGTTTCGGCGTCATCGGGTGTCACCCGCATCTTCCCCTATCCCAGTCCAGCGAGCTCCTCGCAGGCCGGTCGTTATTACCGGCCGGGCGGTGTCCGGAGCCGCCCGGGAGCGGGTTACAAGCCCGCCCGCGGGCACCGCACCCGCCCCATCGATCGGCTGTCACCGGTCGACGTCCCTTCGATGGGCGGATTTGCCTTATGTAACTAGGCAGCATCAAAAGGGGCTATATAAGCCATGACCGATGCAGTTTTTCATGAACTACCTGGCAGGGAAGTAAAGATCACATATTTTGTAGCAAGCGCCGCTTATGAGCGACGAAGCGATGATGCTGACTGCATTCCCGACTGGGCAGCAATTGCAGTTGCCGTCGGCCTCCTAGTGGCGCTTGGCGGTTTTATTTCGGCTTGGTTTTCGGACCGAGGTTGGGCGACGACTGTATTGGCGATCGGCTTAATTTTAGCCGCGGTCGGCATGTATGCAGCGGAAAAGTCAGTAAATCAAAAGTCTGTATGGCATCCGCTATAAATGCGTCGATCTTCACAATCGGGAAGATTTGTAGGATGGCTTAAAACAATTATTTTGCCAGCCGCAAAAGCTCACGCAAGTCGAAAAATAGCGGCCGGGGCGCTTGTAGCGGGCGCGATTTCTGGTTTTCGTTTTGTGCAACCTGTTGACGATCCGGCAAAATCATTCCGAACGCTTTGCCTTTTTTCTGGCGGCTTTGGCTTCTTTTGGCTTGCCGTCCTGTCGATCTTTCCCCCTCGAACCTAATTTTCTCTTCGTCCTGTGCCGCGGCGAAGACTTAGCGCGTAGGCCGGATTTGCGGAGCGTAATCCGCCATTCCGCTGCCTGAAGACGGCGGATTACGCCTTCGGCAAATCCGCCCTACGCGCTATTTTCGGCGTCGCGGCTGCGCCGGTGCGGCGGGCGAAGAAGGCCCTGGCGACGGGTTTAAGTTGCAAGAGCCGCGATTGCCGCTGGCAATGCTCGCCAGGCACTCCTGGGCTGTTTGGTACTGGCAGTCCCAATAGATGTCATCGCTAAATCGCATGACGCACCAAGGCGCATCCCCCGACGATGCCCGGCTCGCCGGAACGTCAAAACACATCGCCGCCGCTGCGCCGGCAACGGCAATCGTCAGTCCTAAAATGGCTTTCACGAGAATTACTCCGTAATTTGCGCCCAACCGGGCCGCTCAAGGAATTAACCCCGCCATGCCATCGCCAATTGCCACAACGGAATTTCACTTGATTCTTTAGAACAAATAGTGAACACTCGCCGGTTCGGATTGGTGCCAAAGGAAACGGGATTTCGGGGCAAAGACCATGGATTCGGACAAGAAAAGCGCCTGGCTGCGCAAGCTCGATGAGGAATGCCCCTATCAGGTCGTACTGCCGCGGCGGCAGCTCGCCGACGACAGCGAGATTTTGGATTTCCTCATCAAATACGTCGAAAAATTCGACATGTATGTCGAGGACGATTACGCCGCCTTCGTGCGCTATTGCTTCGCCGATCCGCTCGACGCCGAGATTTTCCGCTCGCAATTCGAGCCGAAGGCGGAGAGATTTCGGCTTGCGGGCTAATGGTCGTTGCCGAGCTTGACCCTCCTTCCCTCATCCTGAGGCGCACGCCGTAGGCGTGCCTCGAAGGATGCGGCCCAGATGCTTCGGCCCTCGCCCTTCGAGGCTCGGCGCTTCGCGCCGAGCACCTCAGGGTGAGGGATCACTCTCTCCCACAACCCGATCTTCGGAGTAGACCGGCCGGTCAAGCCCGGCGGGGACGTGGGACGGAAGGCAGCCTCTGCCGCACCTTGCCGATCTCGGCCCAGGCGTCGTTGCGGAGATGCTTCTTCGCATTGAGCACGGTGAATTGATTGGCGCCGCGCGTGCGCGCCAACGCCTCCCATGACAGCGGCATCGACACCGGCGCGCCGGCGCGCGCGCGCGTCGAATAGGCAGCGACCGAAGTCGCCTCGCGCGTATTGCGGAAATAGTCGATGAAGATTTTGCCGTGGCGCAGCGCCTTGGTCATCTTGGCGAGATAGAGCTTTGGCGAATCGGCGGCCATGGCATTGGCGATGCGCGAGGTGAACGCCTTGGTGGCGTCCCAGTCGGCGCCGTCGATCGGCACGACGACGTGAACGCCCTTGCCGCCGGACAGCTTGACGAAGCTTTTGAGCTTCTCCGCCTTGAGCCGGTCGCGCGTCTCAACCGCCGCCGCGACAATTTGCTTCCACGACACGCCCTCCCCCGGATCGAGGTCGAAGACGATGCGGTCGCACGTCTCGAGCTTGCCGAGCCGCGAGCCGCGGGTGTGAATCTCCAAGGCGCCGGACTGCACCAAGGCGATGAGATCGTCGAGCTGTTCCACCGCGATGACGTCGTGCTCCTTGGCGTCCACGACATGGCGCAGCGGCGATTGCTTGATATTGGCGGCGATGTGCTTCTGGAAGAACAGCTCGCCGCCGATGCCTTCCGGAGCCGCGCACGATGGCGAGCGGCCGGTCGACGACATGCGGGGCCATGACATCCCACACGCTGACGTAATAGTCCGCCAAGTCCTGCTTGGTGACGCCAACGTCGGCCCAATAGACGCGGTCGGGATGGGTCAGATGGACATTGGCGATTTCGGCGCTCCCCTTGGCGCTTTTCCGGCTGTTCTTGTTGGTGCGGTTCGGCGGCGACTTGCGCACCGCATGGCGTTGCGCCGCGGTCGCGGAAGGGGGAGCGGCAGCGGGCGTTTCGCGCACCACTTCGCGCGCCGGTTTGTCCTCGCGCAGCCCCTTGTAGGCGGCTTGCCGCAGCAAGCCATCATGGGTCACGCCACGGAACTCGGTCTCGATAACAATTTGCGGTTTCACCCAGATGACATTCTTGCGCCGTTCGTCCTTGGGCAAAGTGACGGCCGGGCGATCGATCCGCAGCGGCTCTAGCCGCCGCCACAGATCGCGGGCAGTCTCGCGGGTATAGCCGGTGCCGACGCGGCCGGCGTAGCGCAGTCTGCCGTTGTCGTGAAAGGCAACCGTCAGCGCGCCGACCGCTTTCGGCAGCGCCGTCGACGGCGAAAAGCCGGCAACGACGAATTCCTGCGCGTTGTGGCATTTGACCTTGATGAAATTGTCCGAGCGCCCCGGACGATAGGGCGCATCGCGCCGCTTCGACACGATGCCTTCGAGATTCATTTCGCAGGCATGCTTGAAAATCACCGCGCCGTCGTCGTCGAAATGCTCGGCATAGCGAATGGGCCCGTTCTTGCCGCTGCCCTTGAGCAGGCGCTGCAGCGCGGCCTTGCGCTCGATCAACGGCGCATCGGTCAAATCGCGGCCGTCCAAATACAACAGATCGAAAACCCAATAGACGAAGCGATCGCCGCGGTGCTCCTTCAGATCGGTTTGCAGCATCGAAAAACTCGAAATGCCTTTGTCGTTCTCGACCACCAATTCGCCGTCAAGGAGCGCGGTGTCGGCCGGCAGCGCCGCAACGGCTCGCGCGATCCGTTCGAAGCGATGCGTCCAATCGAGCGCTTTGCGCGTCAGCAGCTTGACCTTGCCGCGATCCAACCGCGCTTCGATGCGGTAGCCGTCGAATTTGATCTCGTGCAGCCAATCCGGGCCGCTCGGCGCGGTGTCGTGCAATGTGGCCAGACTTGGCGCGACAAAATTGGCGGGATGAAATCGGGCAACCGGCCGCTTCTGCGGGTGCGCGGCGGCGGACCTGAACGTTTGCTCGCAGCCGCCGCGACTGCGGCCTTAGCCCTTGATCTCGGCTTTGCCGCACGCCGAGGCGGCCGCTTCGGCGCGCGTTTTTCCTCAGCCGTCCTCCCGGTTCGCGAACTGGAGTTCTTCTTTCTTGGTGTAGCGGCCAACGCCCGCAATTGCGTCTTGAATTCGCGCTGCGATTGCGGCCCGGCCGGATCGGACGCCGGGCCGGCTGTGGCCGTGCTTTGGCGATTGCTATGCCAGACCCGCTTTTTGCCCTTACCCTCGGCGATCTCGTCCATCGAGCGGCCGGTCGCCGCCGACAACGGCTCCTCTTCCAAAATGTCGCGGCTGCGTCCGCCGCGCGAGGCTTCATCCTTGGCTTTGATGAGAAGCCAATTCTCGTGACGGTCCTTATCGCGCGAGCGCATGCGCACGAGGTGCCAACGGCCGTGCAGCTTTTCGCCGTCGAGCGTGAATTCGAGGTGGCCTTTGGCATAGCCCTTGTGCGGATCGCCTTCGGGAAACCACCGGCCACGATCCCAGATCATCACCGTGCCGCCGCCATATTCGCCCTGCGGAATGGTGCCTTCGAACGTGTTGTATTCGATCGGATGATCTTCGACGTGAACGGCAAGACGCTTTTCGGACGGGTCGAGGCTGGGGCCGCGGGTGACGGCCCAGCTCTTCATCACGCCGTCGAGCTCGAGGCGAAGGTCGTAATGCAGCCGGGTCGCGTCGTGTTTCTGGATGACATAGCGGCTGCCGCCGCGGGCCGCCTTGCGGCCGCGCGGTTCGGAGGTGACATCAAATTTCCGTTTCTTGCGGTATAATTCGAGCGCCACGGTGAACCACCTCGCCCGGCTCTAAGACTTATAGCAGGGGGCGGAATCCCGCCCAACGGGACATGCCAGCCCTGGTAAAGTGCCGAACTTTACATACATCATGGAGTTAACGGGGTGATGCAGGACGTTAGATAGGGGAATGGGATTGTAGTTGTAAGCCCTTAGAAAGGCTCGCGGTTCCTTCTAGACCGTTCGTTGCCGACAGTGCCGATCAAATTGCGTTACCGGCATAGAATGGTGTAGGGACCTTAGAATCTGCATGAAGCGTCCCTATCTGCGTGAACCATCGCCGGGCGTCACCAGCCCCAATTATCGGCGTCAGGCCGAACCAACGGATTGGTCTGAAAAAGGAGCGTAGCGTGACGGTTTCGTCAAAGACCCCATTGCTCGACCAAATCAAGACCCCACAAGACTTAAGGCGCCTTCAGCCCAACCAGTTGCGGCAGCTTGCCGACGACCTGCGCCGCGAAACCATCGACGCCGTCGCGGTGACCGGCGGCCATCTCGGCGCCGGGCTCGGCGTCATCGAGCTCACGGTCGCGCTGCACTACGTGTTCGACACCCCGGCCGACCGGCTGATCTGGGACGTCGGCCATCAGGCCTATCCGCACAAAATCCTCACCAACCGCCGCGAGCGCATCCGCACGCTGCGCATGGGCGGCGGACTGTCCGGTTTCACCAAGCGCGCCGAGAGCGAATACGATCCGTTCGGCGCCGCACATTCCTCGACATCGATCTCGGCAGCGCTCGGCATGGCCGTGGCGCGCGATCTGCAGGACAAGCAAAACAACGTCATCGCCGTCATCGGCGACGGCGCGATGTCGGCCGGCATGGCCTATGAGGCCATGAACAATGCCGGCGCCATGAATTCGCGGCTGATCGTGGTGCTCAACGACAATGACATGTCGATCGCGCCGCCGGTCGGCGCGCTGTCGGCCTATCTCGCCCGCCGGGTGTCGGGCCGCGGCTATCATCGCCTGCGCAAGCTGATCCGCAGCGTCGCCAAGCACATGCCGAGCAAAATGCTCGAGCAGCGCGCCATGGCGATGGAGGAATATGCCCGCGGCCTCGTCACCGGCGGCACGCTGTTCGACGAACTCGGCTTCTTCTATGTCGGGCCGATCGACGGCCACAACATCGATCACTTGTTGCCGGTGCTGCAAAACGTCCGCGACATGAAGAACGGGCCGATCCTCGTTCACGTCGTCACGCAAAAGGGCAAGGGCTACGCGCCTGCGGAAAAATCCGCCGACAAATACCATGGCGTCGTCAAATTCGACGTCGCCACCGGCGCCCAGGTGAAGTCGAAGCCGACTGCGCCCGCCTATCAGAAAGTCTACGGCGAAAGCCTGATCAAGGAAGCGAAGAAGGACGACAAGATCGTCGCCATCACCGCGGCGATGCCGTCGGGCACCGGCATCGACCTGTTCCAGAAGGAATTTCCCAACCGGACTTTCGACGTCGGCATTGCCGAGCAGCACGGCGTGACGTTCGCCGCCGGGCTTGCGACCGAAGGCTATAAGCCCTTCGCCACGATCTATTCGACCTTCCTGCAGCGCGCTTACGATCAGGTCGTGCACGACGTCGCCATCCAGCGCCTGCCGGTGCGTTTCGCCATGGACCGCGCCGGATTGGTCGGCGCCGACGGGCCGACCCATGCGGGAGCCTTCGACGTCGCCTATCTCGGCTGCCTGCCCGGCTTTGTGCTGATGGCCGCCGGCGACGAGGCCGAGCTGGTGCACATGGTGGCGACGGCCGTCGCGATCGACGATCGCCCGTCGGCGCTGCGCTATCCGCGCGGCGAGGGAAGAGGCGTTCCCATGCCGGAAGAGGGTAAACCCCTCGAAATCGGCAAGGGCCGCATCCTGCGCGAAGGCACCAAAGTGGCGCTGTTCTCCTATGGCGCTCGCCTCGGCGAATGCCTCAAAGCGGCCGACGAACTCGCCGGCTACGGGCTACCGACCACGGTCGCCGATGCGCGTTTCGCCAAGCCGCTCGACGTCGACCTCCTGCTGCGGCTCGCTCGCGAGCACGAAGTGCTGCTCACCATCGAAGAAGGCTCGATCGGCGGCTTCGGCTCCTTCGTGCTGCAAGCGCTCGCCGAGCACGGCGCGCTCGATCGCGGCCTAAAGGTCCGCTCGATGGTGCTGCCGGATTTTTTCATCGACCAGGATTCGCCCAATGCCATGTACGCCAAGGCCGGCCTCGACGCCAAAGGCATCGTCGCCAAGGCCTTCGAGGCGCTCGGCCAGAACATGCGCGGCGAAGTGATCAAGCTCGCCTGAATTCCCGTCATCCTGAGGTGGCCGCGAAGCGGCCCTCGAAGGATGCACGGCCCGGGCCGTCGCCCTTCGAGGCTCGCTTCGCTCGCGCCTCAGGGTGACGGATAACTACCATGACCTCCCAAAGAACGAGCTGATCGGCTGCTGGTCGCGCGCGGCCTGTTCGACAGCCGGGCCCGGGCGCAAGCCGCGATTGCCGCCGGCCGGGTAACCGCCGACGGACAGCCCGTGCGCAAAGCCTCCGAAGGAATTCCCACCGCCGCGATCATCGCCGCTGCGCCCGAGCATCCCTATGTGTCGCGCGGCGGCGTCAAGCTCGCCGCCGCGCTCGATCATTTCGGGCTCGATGTTGCCGGCCGTGCCTGCCTCGATGTCGGCGCCTCGACCGGCGGCTTCACCGAAGTGCTGCTCGCTCGCGGCGCCAAGCTCGTCTACGCAGTCGATGTCGGCACCGGGCAATTGCATTCGCGCCTGCGCGGCCGTGACGATGTTGTCAGCATCGAACAGACCGATATCCGCAAGCTCGATCCGTCGCGTTTGCCGGAATGGCCCGATTTCGCCACCATCGACGTGAGCTTCATCTCGCTCAAGCTGGTGCTGCCCGCGATCGGCCATCTGCTCAAGCCGCGCGCGCAAATCCTGGCGCTGATCAAGCCGCAATTCGAGGCGGGACAAGGCAACAAGAAGTCGATCAAGAAAGGCATCGTGCGCGACGAAACCGTGCACGCCGCCGTTTGCAACGATGTGGCCGCGTTCGTCACGACGCTGGGCTGGCGCAGTGGCGGTGTCGTTCCTGCCACGATCCGCGGCGGCGACGGCAACCAGGAATTCTTCATCGAGGCCGCACGTGGTTGAGCGCCTCGAGATCCGACGCACTCGGCCATCGCGGCGACGGCGTGGCCGGCGATACCGGCAATCCGATCTACGTCGCGGGCACGCTGCCGGGCGAATGCGTCGAGGTCGCGGATTGGCCCGGTCATCCGGATCGCCGGCAGCTCCTCAACGTCGAAAAATCGAGCCCCGAGCGTATCGCGCCGATCTGCCCGCATTTCGGCGTCTGCGGCGGCTGCGCGCTGCAGCATTGGGCGAACACGCCTTACCGCGCCTGGAAGCACGGTCTCGTCGTCGAGGCGCTCCGCCAGGCCGGCATTGAAGCGCCGGTGGCCGATCTCGTCGACGCGCACGGCGACGGCCGCCGCCGCGCCGTGTTTCATGCCCGGCGCGGCGCCCACGATGTCCTCGAAGTCGGCTTCTCGGCGGCGCGCGCGCATCACTTGGTCGCCATCGACCGCTGCCCAATTCTGGCCAAGAGCCTCGATGGCGCGCTCGTCGCAGCCTGGGCCATCGCCGAGCGGCTCGGCGCCATGCAAAAGCCGCTCGATATCCAGGCGACGGCGACCGATACCGGCCTCGATGTCGACGTCCGCGGCTCGGGTCCGCTGACGGCAGCCTCGACCGGCAAATTGGCGCAGCGTCGCCGCCCAGCAAAACCTTGCGCGGCTGACGCGCCATGGCGAGCTGATCGCGCAAGCGCGCGCGCCGACGCTGCAGATCGGCGCCGCGACTGTCGTCCTGCCGCCCGCCGCATTCCTGCAGGCGACGGTGGCCGGCGAGGCGGCGCTGGCGCGGCTCGTGCTGCAATCCTGCGCCGGCGCCAAGACCATCGCCGACTTGTTCGCGGGCGTCGGGCCGTTTGCGCTGCGGCTCGCCGCGGGCTCGCGTGTTGTCGCGGTCGACGCCGATGAAGCGGCGCTGGCCGCGCTCAAGCGCGCCGCCGCAACCGCGTCAGGCTTAAAGCCGGTCACGGCGGAACGCCGCGACTTGTTCAAAAATCCGCTCCAGGCGGCGGAACTCAACCGCTTCGATGCGGTCGTGTTCGACCCGCCGCGCCAAGGCGCGCAAGCCCAAGCGCGCGAACTCGCAGCGAGCGGCGTTCCGATCATCGTCGCGGTGTCATGCAATGCCGCCACGTTGGCGCGCGACATGCGCATTCTCGTCGACGGCGGCTACCGGATCACCGCGGTCACGCCGGTCGACCAATTCCGTTATTCGCCGCATGTCGAGATCGTGGCGCGGCTGGAGAAGTAACGCCAAGTTACTTGAACAGTTACTTGAACAGTTACTTGAACGCCGGCATCACGTCCTTGGCGAACCAGCGCAGCTGCTCCTTGAACTCCTTGGGCGAAAGCCCTTCGGCCCAATGGATCATGAAATTCTCCAGCCCCGGATATTTCGCCTCGATCGACTTGATGCCGTCGATCACCTCGGCGGGCGGGCCGCAGAACCAGGCCTTCTGCGCCACGCCGTCGTTCAGGAGCGGCGTGCGCGACGGCGCGCCGGGCGTGCCCCAGGTGCGGCCCTGCTTCGTCGGCATAGCGCACGAAGCCGAACGGCGCGAACCATTTGAAGCGTTCGTCGTGCGCCGGCTCGAGCTTGCTGATCGCTTCGTCGCGGCTATCGGCGAGATAAACGCCGGCGCCCCAGATCACGTCCTCGCCGAGCTTCTTGTTGCGGCCGTGCTTGAGGCAGGCCGCGTGATAGGCGCGAATGACGTCGTCGAGGATTTTCTCGCCGTTGAGCGTCACCATCGCTTTGAGCCCATATTGCGCCATCATCTCGATGGTCTTGCCGCTGGCGATCGGCATCCAGATTTCCACCGGCAGATGCTTCGGCCGCGGCACCATGGTGATGTCCGTAAGCTTGTAGCCGCGGTAATCGACCGGCGGCGGCGCCTCGTAATATTTGCCCTTGAAGTGGAACGATTGCTCGTTGAAGCAGGTCAGCAGGAGCCGCAGCTGCTCCTCGAACAGTTCGCGGTTCTTGTCGGCGTCAAGGAGCGGCGCGCCGAAGCTCTCGACCTCGCGGGTGTGATAGCCGCGGCCGACGCCCATGACGACGCGGCCGTCGGTGACGATGTCGGCCATGGCGTAGTCTTCCGCCATGCGGATCGGATGCCACATCGGCAGGACGTTGAAGGCGCAGCCGAACTTCAGGCGCTTGGTCTGGGTGGCGAGCCACAGCCCGAGCTGGATGAGGTTGGGGAAGACCTCGTAGCCCTCGCGCTGGAAATGATGCTCGGCGGTCCACAGCACGTCGAAGCCGAGCTCGTCCATGAGCTGGGCGACGTCGCGCGCGGTGAAGAACGCCTCGCGCAGCCGCTCGTCGGAATAGCGCCGGTCGTTGGCCGGCGTGCCGTCAAGCCCGACATTGTCGAGCTCGATCTGGCCGACATAGAGGACATGGAATTTCTTGATCATGTGTTCCTGCCCTACCCCCTATTCCGGAACGGCTCGGGGGCAGAGTGAAGAACATGCCGCACGCGGGGCAGGATAGCGCGGCCACCGGTCAAATCGGAATTTCCACTTTTCGGGATCATGCCCGCTAGGATCTGCCACTTCGATTCGCCGCGGGTGACGCCATGCGAAGTCGGTTGCACCGGTTGCTCTTGGGACTCGCATTCTTGGCCGGCGCCTGGAACGGCGGCGGCGCTCGCGCCGCGGATTGGCGATACTGCCTCGCCGTCGCGCCCGCCCAGCATACGGTGTACATGTCGGCGCCATTCTCGGTCGATGAATTGATGGAGACGGTCGAGTCCGAGTTCGCCGGCGCGCTCGACCATGCGCAGGTGGCGCACGATTCGGTGCAATGTCCGCTCGGCAACGCGCAGTCGATTGCCGGCATGAAGTCGCAGGCGATCCAATATAATCAGGCCAGCGGCAACAAAGTCGTACAGCTCAACTGGCGGCCCTAACTTGTCGGTGCGATCTCAAATCCCGAGAAATCGCGATTTGATCTCGTCGATTCGCCCACAGCTCCTCCGGCCGCGCCGAATAGACCAGCCGGCCTTTGCTCATCACGTGCACGAAGTCGACGAGCTTGAGCGCCAGCGCCGCGTTCTGCTCGACCAGCAGGATCGAAAGCCCCTCCTCTTGAGCTTGGCGATCGCCTCCCACAGGCCCTGGATGATGATCGGTGCGAGGCCTTCCGACGGCTCGTCCATGATCAGGCAATCGGGATTGGTCATCAGGCCGCGGCCGATGGCGAGCATCTGCTGCTCGCCGCCCGACAGCGTCTTGGCGCGCTGGCTGCGCCGCTCGCGCAGCCGCGGGAACAGCGCATAAACCCGCTGCGAGGCTCCAGCCGTGGCGTTCGGCGTGGTGCTCGGCGACCAACAGATTGTCCTCGACGCTGAGCGTGGGAAAGACGCGGCGGCCCTGCGGCACCAGCCCGATGCCGCTGCGCACGATGGCGAACGACGAATCGCCGGTGATGTCGGCGCCCTTGAAATAGATCTTGCCGCGTCGCGGCGGCGTAAAGCCGACGATCGAATTGACCAGCGTCGTCTTGCCGACGCCGTTCCGCCCGAGCAGGCCGAGGATCTGTCCCTGCTCGAGTTGCAGCGACAGGCCCTGCAGCACATAGGCGTCGCCGTAATAGGTGTGGATGTCCTGGACATCGAGGATGCGGCATCGCGCTCAGCCGGCTCCCAGATAGATTTCCTGTACCTTGCGCGCTCGAGCGGATGCGCTCGGCCGTACCCGCTTTCCAGCACCTCGCCGAAATGCAGCACCGAAATGTCGTCGGCGACGTCGAACACGATGTCCATGTCGTGCTCGATCAGCAGGATCGCCATGTTCGGATCGAGCTTGCGCAGGAATCGCGCCATCTCCGCGGATTCGCCGGACGACAGGCCGGCCGCCGGCTCGTCGAGCAGCAGGATGTTCGGATCGCCGGCAAGCCCGAGCACGATTTCAAGCTGGCGCTGCTCGCCATGCGACAAATAGCGAACCTCGGTGTCCTTGCGGTCGAGGAAGGCGGCGCGTTCCAACAGCCCATGCGCCTTGTCGTAGATCTCGCGATAGGACGACAGCAACCGCCACATCACGAATTTCGACAGCCGCGGCCCCTTGATCGCCAGCAGGACATTGTCGAGCACCGTCAGTTTCGGAAACAGGCTCGTGACCTGGAACGTGCGCGCCATGCCGAGCGCGGCGCGCCGATGGCTTGGCCAGCGCGTCACTTCGCGGCCGAACAGCAGGACGCTGCCCGAGGTCGCCGGATAGATGCCGGTGATCACATTGAATAGCGTGGTCTTGCCGGCGCCGTTCGGGCCGATGATCGCCTTGCGGTCGCCGGGCATGATTTTCAGCGAGACGCCGCGCACGGCTTGCAGTCCGCCGAAGGATTTCGACAGGTTTTTCAGCTCGAGCACCGGCTCAACGCCGTTGCCGGCAGACGACGGCCCGACACTGTGGCTCACGCGGTCACCCATCGTGAAAGAGCATGCCGAACCTGCTCATGGAGCTACCAGCGCCCGACCCTCCCCCGCCAGCGGGGAAGGGTCGGGAAGCCGGAAGCTTATTCGCAGTACTTGCAGGGCGGGAAGTCGCGGCTATAAACCGGCTGTTGCAGGAATTTTTCCTTGCCGTAGGTCCAGAACTGGCTGACGTTCGGATAGGTCTTGATCACGACGTTCCAGAGCTGTGGCTTGGCGTCGCCGAACAGCGTCGTCTTCTCGACTTTGCGGATGTAGATGTTCTCGATCGGGTTGCGCATGTCGTCGAAGGCGACCGGCCCGCGCGCCGCGTCGATTTTCAGGCCGAGCATGGTCTGGATGAACTTTTCCGCGCCGGGGAACTTGCCGCCATTCTGCTTCATGGCTTCGTCGATCATCTGCGCGGTGGTGTAGTTTGCTTCCGCATAGTAACCGGGAACCTCGTTGTATTTGGCGCGGAACGCCTTGACGAAGGCCTCGTTCTTCGGCGTCTGCAAGGCGGCGCTGTACATCAAGGCCGAAACGTCGCCAATCACTTCGTCGCCGTCGAAGGCGACGTTATAGTCGTCATAGCTGGTGCCGCCGGCGATGATCGGCAGCTTCACGCCGGCTTCGCGCAATTGCTTGGGAAATTGCGGCGACATGGGACCCGCCATCAGCGAGTATATGGCGTCGGCGTCGCTTTTGATCGACGGGATGTAGGGCCCAAAATCCTTGTTGCCGAGCGGCGGCCAGATTTTCTGGATGACTTTGCCGCCGCAGTCCTCGAAGGCCTTCTGGAAGCCGCCGACCGATTCATAACCGAAGGCGTAATCGGCGGCGATGGTGACGACTTTCTTGTAGCCCTGCTCACAGGCCCATTGGCCAAGCGGATGATTGGGCTGCGAACTTGTCCACGTGGTTCGGATGAAATAGGGATATTTGCTGAGCTGACGCTGGGTCAAATCGTCGGCCGCGGCGACGGAGGAAATGTAGAGCGTCTTCTCTTCGGTGCTCACCGGCGCCAGCGCGTAGCCGGTCGAGGCCAGCACGCCGCCGATGAACATGTCGACATGGTCCTGCAGCACCAGCTTCTTGGCCTTGGTGACCGCCACGTCGGGCTTGCCCTGCGTGTCCTCGACGATGAAGTCGACCTTGGCGCCGCCGAGCATGCCGCCGTGATCGTTGAGATACAATTCGAAGCCGTGCTCCATGTCTTGGCCGGTCTGCGACAGGAATCCGGTCGTCGGCGCCAGAAAGCCGATGCGGAGATCGTCGGCCCGGGCCGGCGCACTCATGCTCAAGCCGAGCACAAAAGCGCCGCCCAACAATAGCGGAAGCATTTTTGGTCGCGATGCGATCGTCATGTCTTTCCTCCCATATTTTTGCGCCTTCCGTCATGCGTTCCGGAAAGCTAGGCTGCAAGTTGATCCGGCGCTGCCGTTTCCTCCGCCATTTCGGACAAAGCGCGGGGTTGCCGAAATCGCGCCGGAAGTCCCATCAACCCCATCGGCAGATACAGGATCGTCACCACATAGACGCCGCCCAGCACGTATTGCCACCACGGCACCAGCGTTGACAGATATTCGCGCAAGCCGAACACGATCGCCGCGCCGAGCGCGCCGCCGATCAGCGTGCCGGCGCCGCCGAGGACAACCATCAGCAGCGCGTCCACCGAAGTCGTCAGCACCGCCGTATCGGGACTGACCAGACCGTTGGTATGCGCCCATAGCACTCCGGACAAACCGCCGACGGCTCCAGCGATGATAAAGGCGATGTATTTGTGCAGCCAGGTATTGTAGCCGAGAATCTGCATGCGCAGTTCGCGCTCGCGAATGCCTTCCAGGCTGCGGCCGAACGGCGAGCGCACCAGGATGTAGAGCGACAACAGCGTGACGGCGAAGAAGCCGAAGACCAGAAAGAAGAAGGTACGCTCGTTCGGTCAGATCGAGCCCGAAATTCGGCCGGCTGGTGACGTTGATGCCGTTGTCGCCGCCGGTCAGCGAATTCCAGCGATAGGCCAAACCCCAGACGCATTGACCGAGCGCCAGCGTGATCATCAGGAAATAGACGCCGCTGGCGCGGACCGCGAACAGCCCGAAGAACGCCGCGGTCGCCGCGCCGCTCAGCATGCCCAGCAGCACCACCAGCCAAAAATCCCAGCCCAGGCCGAAATTGTATTTGGTGGCGAGGATCGCCGTCAGATAGGCGCCGACGCTGAAATAGGCCGCCTGGCCGAGCGAGGCGAGGCCGGCAAAGCCGAGCAGAATGTCGACGCTCATCGCCAGGATGGCGAAGACGAGCGCGCGGGTGGCGAGCAGCACGACGAAAGAGGTGGACAGCGGAACGATAATGGCGAGCGCCAAGAGAACCGCGGCGACGGCGAGAATTTTGGCTGTCTGGCTCATCCCCGCGCCCTCACTCGCGGCCGAACAAGCCGGTCGGCTTGATCGCGAGGATCAGCACCATCGGCGCATAGAGGGTGAAATAGGCGAGCTCCGGAAACAGCGCCTTGCCGAAATTGTCGGCAAGCCCGACCAGCATCGCGCCGATGGCGGCGCCGCCGAGCGAGCCCATGCCGCCGATAATCACAACGGCGAACGCCAGCGGCAGCATTTCGAAATCGAGGCCGGGATAGACGCCGAGAAAAGCGCCGCCGATCACGCCGCCGAGCGCCGCCAGGAACGCGCCGAGCGCGAAGACGAACATGGAGATGCGATTGGTGTCGATGCCGACGCCGCGCGCCATTTGCGCGTCGTCGACTGTCGCGCGCACCGCGGCGCCGATGCGCGTCTTCTCCATCGCCAGCCAGATCGTGATGCCGATCACGAGCGCCATCGCGATCATGAACACCCGGTAGAGCGGGAAATAGACGCCGCCGACGGTGATGCTGTGGGTCAGTGCGGGCGGCGGATTGATCTCCATATTATTGCCGCCCCAGATGTCGAGCGCGCCCTGCTGAAACAGATAGGCAAAGCCGACCGTCAGCAGCACCTGCCGCAGCGGATCGAAGCCGAGCGGCCGCAGGAACACCCGTTCCATCACGAGGCCGATCAGCGCGACCGCCAACGCCGCCACCGGCAGCGACAGTGCCCAGGAGCCGGTCGTCCAGATCACCGACAGCGCGATATAGCCGCCCCACAGAAAATAGGCGCCATGCGACAGGTTGACGATGCGCATGACGCCGAAAATCAACGACAACCCGCTGCCCACGAGAAACAGCAACGCGCCGTAGGAAACCCCGTTAAAGGTCTGAACGACCCAGAACTGCGCGTTCACGAGTCCTGCCCCCCTGGCTCCCCGAACGCCAGCTTAGCCCATGTGCCGAGCTTAGACCATGTCCGCCGCGGCCGGGTAGCCGAGGGTTGCGACTCATTGTTCCGCCTGATCCGCCGGAGCCGCACCGAAGTGTCGGCATTCTCGGGCTTGTACGCCTTAGCCGAATTCGTGTTATTGCAGGTCCCCGTCGTTTCAATCTCAGCACCAAGGATCCGTAATTATGGCTAGCGTCCTGTTTTCCCCGATCACGCTGCGCGGGCTTACGCTGCCCAATCGCGTCGTGGTTTCGCCGATGTGCCAGTACAATTCCGACAATGGCTCGGCGAACGATTGGCATCTCATGCACCTCGGCAACATGTCGCTCGGCTGTGCCGGGCTGGTGATGTGCGAGATGACCGACGTCAATCCGCAGGGGCGGATTTCGCCAAAATGCGCCGGCATGTGGTCGGACGAAAACGAGGCGGCGCTCAAACGGGTGCACGATTTTTGCCGCACTTACGGCGTCGCTAAGCTCGGCGTGCAATTGGCGCATGCCGGACGCAAGGGTCCGACCACGCCGCCGGCGGCGGGCGGCAAGCCGATTCTGGAAGGCCCGGACGCATGGACGCCGGAGGCGCCCTCGGCCATCCCCTACGACGCCGGCTGGCCGGTGCCGCACGCCATGACCAAGGACGACATCAAGCGCTGCATCGGCGAATTCGCCGCCGCCGCCAAGCGCGTCGACCGCATCGGCTACGACGTGATCGAACTGCATGGCGCGCACGGTTATCTCGGCCACCAGTTCCTGTCGCCGATTTCCAACAAGCGCACCGACGAGTACGGCGGCTCGACCGAGAACCGCATGCGCTTTGCCATCGAAATGTACGAGGCGGTGCGCGCGGCATGGCCCGAGCACAAACCGATCGGCATGCGCGTCTCCGCCACCGACTGGGTCGACGGCGGCTGGACGCCGGAGGAGACCGTGCTGTTGGCCAAGGAGCTCAAGCAGCGCGGCATGGACTATATGGACGTATCGAGCGGCGGGCTCGATCCGAAACAGAAGATTCCGCTGGCGCCCGGCTATCAGGTGCCGTTCGCCGAAAAGGTGAAAAAGGAAACCGGCATTACGACCATGACCGTCGGTCTGATCGCCGGCTACCGGCAGGCCGAGGACATCGTCGCCTCCGGCAAAGCCGACCTGATCTGCCTGGCGCGCGGCGCGATGTGGGATCCGCGCTGGGCCTGGCACGCCGCCGAAGAGCTCGGCGCCGAGACGGCTTATGCGCCGAAGATGATGGGCTGCCATCCCAAGCTGCGGCCGCAATTGTTTCCGAACCGGGCGGTGCCGATCGCTTGACGCGCGCGTGCGAGCGGCTCAGTTCTCGAGATCGACGCCCTTGGTTTCCGGCGTACGCAGAATGGCGATGATCGCCGCCACGGCGTAGAACATCACCAAGCCGCCGATATAGACATAGGCATCCTTAATGCCGTAGACGCGCAGGATCTGCGCCGGCGACGATCGGGATCAGGCCGCCGCCATAGACCTGCGCGATCTGATAGCCCGCGCTCGCACCCGAGGCGCGATAGCGGGTCGGGAAATTCTCCGTATAGAACGTCGGGATCGCGCCGTAGCCGAAGCCGAACACGAAACCGAAGCCGATGATCTCGGCAATTGTCGCCAGCAGGAAGCTGCCGGTATTGACCAGATAGAAATACGGCATCGCGAAAAAGAAAAGCACGATCGCCGCGATCAGCAGGATCGCCCGCCGGCTGATGTAGTCGGCGAGGAACGAGCCGATGATCATGAAGACCAGCATAAATCCCGCGGCGATCAGGCCGATATATTCCGGCTGGTTTCCGGTGAAGCCGACCGCCTTCATGTAGCCGGTGCCGAACACGAAATAGAGGAAGAACGCGCCGCCGAACATGGCGTTGACCAGCGAGGTGCGCAGGATAGTCCAGGGCATTTCCCGCCAGACCTGACTGGCGGGATATTTGAGAATGGCGATCTGCGCCTTGTGCTGTTCGAAGACGAAGCTGTCCATGGTGCGCGTGCGGATGATGAGGCCGACGATCGCCACCAGGAAGCCGATGATGAAGAAGATGCGCCAACCCCAGGCCGTGAAATCTTCCGGGCTCATCAGCGATTTGACGAAGATCACCGAGCCGAAGCCGAGCAGCAGCCCGATCGGAATGGCGAAGCCGACCCAGGCGCCCCAGAAGGCGCGGTATTTCGAGCGCGCCGCCTGCTCGACCACCCAGGTCGAGGCGGTGCCGAACTCGGCGCCGAAACTGATGCCCTGCAGCAGCCGGAAGACGATCAGCAGCATCGGCGCGGCGATCGCCGATGCTGTCGTAGGTCGGGGTCAGCCCGATCAGAAGCGTGGCGACGCCCATCAGCACCAGCGCATAGACCATGGCGTCCTTGCGGCCGTAGGTGTCGGCGATATTGCCGAAGATGAAGGCGCCGACCGGACGGATGATGATGCCGAGGCCGTAGACGCCGATCGCGGCGGCAACGGCGGCCAGGCCGGGCAGCTTGAAGAAGATGCCGCCCCAGACGGTCGCTGCGATCACGCCGGTGACCAGGAAGTCGTATTGCTCGATCACCGAGCCGATGATGCTGGCGAGCGCGACTTTATAAATCTGGTTGGTGGTCGGAGTTGCGGCCGAGGCTATAGCGACGTTGCTCATTTTTCTCCCCCAATTCGCGGCTTTCAATTTGTGCCGATGCCCGGGCATCAGTCGGCCCGATGTCTCACGCGGGAGTATAGGCGCGTTCGCGACCAGCCAACAGGTCACGTCAGCCGTCGATCGGCTCGGTGCCGACGATTTCGATGCCGAAGCCCGACAGGCCGACATAGGTTGTCGGGCGCGACGAGGTAATGAGCCGAATGGAGCTGACGCCGAGATCTTTGAGGATTTGCGCGCCGAGACCGATCTCACGCCATTGCCGCGTGCGCGCTTCGCCGGAGGCGGTGTCGGAGGATTTCGGGATGGAAATCACCGGCACGCCTGCGGTGCCGTCGCGCAATAGGATCAGCACGCCCCTGCCCTCGGCTTTGAAGCGCGCCAGCGCCTGATGGATGGTCTTGGCGCCACCGAACACGTCGGCGATGATGTCGGCGCGGTGCAATCTGGTCAGCACGTTCCTGCCGTCGCCGATACCGCCATAGACGAAAGCCATGTGATGGACCGCATCGAATGGCGTGATGAATGCGTAGCCGGTCAGCGCGCCAGCCTCGGATTGCACCGGAAATTCGCCGACCCGTTCGATCAGCTTGTCGCGCGCCTGCCGGTAGGCGATCAGCTCCGCGATGGTGATGCGTTGCAGCTTGTGGCGGTCGGCGAAGGCGGCAAGCTCCGGCCCGCGCATCACCGTGCCATCGTCATTCATGAGCTCGGCCAGTACGCCGACCGGCGGCAAGCCGGCAAGCCGGCAAAGATCGACGCAGGCCTCGGTATGGCCCGAACGCATCAGCACGCCGCCGTTCTTCGCCACCAGCGGGAAGACGTGGCCGGGCCGCACGAAATCGGTCGGCGCCGGAATTGCCGTTGGCAAGCGCGCGAACGGTATTGCTGCGTTCTTCGGCGGAAATCCCGGTGGTGAGGCCGTGCCGGACGTCGACCGAGACGGTGAATGCGGTGCCGAGCGGCGCGTCGTTGAGCGCCACCATCGGATCGAGATGCAGCCGCCGCGCTTCCTCCGGAGCCAGCGGCGCGCAGACGATCCCGGACGTATTGCGGATGATGAACGCCATCTTTTCCGACGTGCACAGGCTCGCCGCGACGAACAGATCGCCTTCGTTCTCGCGATCGTCGTCATCGGCGACGATAACGATCTCGCCGCGCGCGAAGGCGGCGACGACGGACTGGATGTGCTGGTGGATGTCGTTCATTTTTTTATCGATGGAAACGGCCAAGCCGGAGTTTCGCCGACCTGACCGCGCTGGCGTAGATAATGGTCGGCGATGACGCAGGCCACCATGGCTTCGCCGATCGGCACCGCCCGGATGCCGACGCAAGGGTCGTGGCGGCCGGTGGTCGAGATTTCGGTCTCGCGGCCGTAGCGGTCGACGGTGCGGCGCGGGATAAGGATCGACGAAGTCGGTTTCACCGCAAAGCGCGCCACCACCGGCTGCCCGGTGGAAATGCCGCCCAGGATGCCGCCGGCATTGTTGGAAAGAAACAGCGGCTTGCCGTCATTGCCCATGCGCATCTCGTCGCCGTTTTGCTCGCCGGTCAGTTCGGCGGCGGCGAAGCCGGCGCCGATTTCGACGCCCTTGACGGCATTGATGCTCATCAGCGCCGCGGCGAGATCGCCGTCGAGCTTGCCGTAAATCGGCGCGCCCAGCCCCGCCGGCACGCCGTCGGCGACGATCTCGATCACCGCCCCGATGGATGAGCCGCGCTTGCGCAAACCGTCGAGATAATCGCCGAGCATGGCGGCGAGCGTGGCATCGGGACAGAAGAACGGATTACGCTCAACCTCGGCCCAATCCCAGCGCGCCCGATCGATGCGATGCGGCCCCATCTGCACCAGCGCGCCGCGCACCGTCAGGTCCGGCACGATTTTGCGCGCAATCGCGCCGGCGGCGACCCGCATCGCCGTCTCGCGCGCCGATTGGCGGCCGCCGCCGCGATGATCGCGCAAGCCGTATTTGACGTCGTAGGTAAAGTCAGCGTGGCCGGGACGATATTTGTCCTTGATGTCGGAATAGTCTTTTGAGCGCTGGTCGACATTCTCGATGACGAGCGCGATCGGCGTGCCGGTCGTGACTTGCGCGCCGCTTGCCTCGTCGACGAACACGCCGGAAAGGATTTTGACGGCATCGGGTTCCTGGCGCTGCGTCGTGTAGCGCGACTGGCCGGGACGGCGGCGGTCCAGATAAGGCTGGATGTCGCCCTCGCGTGAGCGCAATGCGCGGCGGGCAACCGTCGACCACGCAGCCGATCGCCGGCCCATGACTTTCGCCGAAGGTCGTGACTCGGAATAAATGGCCGAACGTATTGAAGGACATGACGCGCCGGTGACGCCGAATGGCTTTGAATGTAGGCAGTTTGGCTTATTCGGGCTTGGTAGCCCGCGCACTCCATCGGGTCAAATGCACTTCCCTCGCGCCGGCATCATTCGCAGGTGCGGCAAAAACTATGCATCGCTTTCGCGCACGCAAAATTTTCCATGCCAATTCTGCCGCCGAAATACGCAGCGCCCCATCCGGATTGTGGCAAGCATTCATTTCGCATTCATGTCGCTGAATGGCGCTTCATGAAAACCTGAACATCCGTTAAGCTACGGAAAAATATAGATTATTTTCGTTTTTTCGATTGCGGATCGCGCCGCTCTGTGGCATTGTTCCACGTGGTAAGGGGGCGATGGCCCAGGGACCGAGATTAAGCCTGCGACTGAACCAACCCTGCCGTAGGTTCATCACAAACTCCAAGGATCACAATCATGGCTTCGAAGAAGAAGAAAGCGAAGAAGAAAACCAAGTCGTAAGCGCGAGGCCTCGTATTGGGGCCACGCTATCGATTTCGGATTTCGCGAGATTTCGATCTCGCAAAAGCGGCCAAACGCTGTTTGGCCGCTTTATTTTTAGAACTCCGACCGAACCGAGGTTCGCCCGCTTTTGCTTGTGAAGGCCCCTCAGGCGTAGCGGGCCATCTTGCCGTCGGCAAAGGCATAGACCACGCCTTGCGCGATTTGCGCATGCGTCGCTTCATCCCGCGGCAGCAACCCAAACAGCGCGATCAGCGCGCGCACGCCGCCGCCGTGAGCGGCAACCACCGTGGCCTGCGTCAGCGCGTCATACCATTCGCCGATGCGCGCGGTGAGCGCGCGATAGCTTTCACCGCCGGGCGGCGCAAAGTCCCATTTGTCTTGCTCGCGCTTCCCCAGCATGCCGGGCATACGGGCGTCGATTTCCGGCAGGGTCAACCCTTCCCATTCGCCGTAGGAAATCTCCATCAGCCTATCGTCGATAGCGTAGGCATGCGGATCGAGCCCGAGATTGCCGCGCAACACTTCCATCGTGCTGCGCGCCCGCAGCAGCGGGCTCGCCACGTAGGCGAAATCTGCGGCTTTGCGATCCTCGCGCGCGAACAAATCGCGCAGCAATTCTCCGCACTCGGCGGCCTGCTCGCGGCCGCGGGCATTGAGCGCAATATCGCGACGGCCCTGCAGTCGCCCCTCGACGTTGAAGTCGGTCTCGCCGTGACGGACGTAATAGAGGACCGGCATGATTATCGGGCGCCCCTGCGTCACTCCTTGCCGACGGCGATGTCCGGCGCGTCAGGATGCTTCATGCCGACGATGTGATAGCCGGCGTCGACATGGTGCACTTCGCCGGTGACGCCGCGCGACATGTCGGAGAGCAAATAGGCGCCGGCTTCGCCGACGTCTTCGATGGTCACGTTGCGCCGCAGCGGCGAATTATATTCGTTCCATCTGAAGATATAGCGCAGATCGCGGATGCCGGCCGCGGCAAGCGTCTTGATCGGTCCCGACGAAATAGCGTTGACGCGGATATTTTTCACGCCGAGATCGGCGGCGAGATACCAAACCGAAGCCTCCAGCGCCGCCTTGGCGATGCCCATCACATTGTAATGCGGCATCCATTTCTCCGCCCCGTAATAGGTCAGCGTCAGCATGGCGCCGCCGTTCGGCATCATTTTCTCGGCGCGCTGCGCAATGGCGGTGAACGAATAGCAGCTCACCAGCATCGTCTTGGTGAAATTGTCTTCCGTCGTGTCGACGTAGCGTCCGTCGAGCTGGTCCCTGTCGGAATAGGCCATGGCGTGAACCAGAAAGTCGATCGCGCCCCAGGCCGATTGAACGGCGGCAAACGCCGCATCGATGGTCTTCGGTTCGGTGACGTCGCAGTGGCCGACCACGATCCCGCCGAGCTGCGAAGCCAGCGGCTCGACCCGCTTCTTGAGCGAATCGCCCTGATAGGTGAAAGCGAGCTCGGCGCCGTGCGCGCGGCACGCTTTGGCGATGCCCCAGGCGAGCGAGCGATTGTTCGCGACCCCCATGACGAGGCCGCGTTTGCCGCGCATGAGGCCCGAGACTTCGGCCATCCTTCGACCCCATACGGCGTTTTCAGCCCCCGGCCTCCTATGGCATAGGGTCACTAGACCAGCAAGCTTGGGGCCATCAAGCTTGGGGTCATCGCGCGCGCGATGGCGGAATAGGCTGCCGCCGGTGGTGTTGTTGAATGCGGGCGCACGCCGCTCATAGCGGTCGGCGCCACAGCTCTTAACGCTGCTTAACAGGTGACAGGCTTGAGCGAGTTTCACGAGCACATCAAGGTGGCGATCCCGGCGCTGCGGCGTTATGCGCGGGCCCTGACCCGAGACGCCGAGACGGCAGATGACATTGTTCAGGATACGTTGGTTCGGGCGCTGCGCTCCGAGCATTTGTTTCACGGCGGGGATACGCGCGCATGGCTCTACACCATCCTGACCAACCTCAACCGCAACCGGCTTCGCACCTTGTCGCGGCGGCCGGTCCTGGCGCCGATCAAGGACAGCGATGCGGCCACCGGCGGGCCGGAAGCGGGCGGCCGCGATATCTCGCGTGCGCTCGACGAACTTGCCGAGGACCAGCGTGCCGCGCTGTTGCTCGTCGTCCTCGAGGGCCTGACCTATCGCGAAGTCGCGGAAGTACAGGGCGTGCCCATCGGCACGGTCATGTCGCGGCTGGCGCGCGCGCGCAGTCAAATAAAAGCGTATCTCGACGGCGAACGTCCGGCGTTGCGCCGCGTGAAGTGAATAGAGAGAGCGAACTATGATCGATCGAGACCAAATTGTCGGCGAAGATGAACTCAACGCCTATGTCGACGGCGAATTGCCCGCTGACCGCCGCGCGATCGTCGAAGCGTGGCTTGCGGCGCATCCCGACGATGCCGCCAGGGTCGCCGCTTGGCGCCAGCAGGCCGAGCTCATCCGTGCGCGTTACGGCGCCGTTGCCGACGAAATGCCGCCGCAACGGTTCAACGTCGACCGGCTGACACGCGCGCCGCTACGGTGCGGTGGCTGCCGCCGCTGCGGCGATCGTCGCGGCATTCCTTGCCGGCGGCGTGCTCGGCTGGACCGTGCGCGGCGTCGAAGCGGGGGCGAGCCCGTCCGATCTCACGCGCTTCACCGCCGACGCGCTCGACGCCTACCGGCTCTACGTGGTCGAAGTCCGCCACCCGGTCGAGGTGCCGGGCGATCAGCGGCCGCATCTGGACGAATGGCTGTCGAAGCGGGTCGGCTCGCCGCTGCGCGCGCCGCAACTCGACAAGGTCGGATTAAAGCTCGTCGGCGGCCGGCTGTTGCCGGGACCGACCGGAGCGACCGCGTTTTTCATGTACGAAACCCCGTCGGGCGAGCGCTTCACGCTCTATTGCGGACGCACCAGCGACCGCGACACCGCGTTGCGCTACACGACCGGCCCGCAAAATGCGGCCTATTACTGGGTCGACGGCGACCTCGCTTACGTGCTGTCGGGGCCGGCGGAGCGCGACAAGCTGCACGAGATCGCGCAGGCTGCCTATGAGCAGATCGATCGGCAAATGCCGGCGCCGCAGGGCGGGTAACAGCCGTCATTCCGAGACGTGGAGCAATGACGAAGTCACATATCCTTGCGCGGGTCGTAGGGCTTTTCGCTCCGCCACTTCTTCATCAGCGCTTCGAGTTCGGGATCGCTCTTCTCGGGCAGCACGATGCGCACGGTGGCGAGGAGATCGCCGCGACCGGATTTAGCGGGAAAGCCCTTGCCTTTGAGACGGAAGGTTCGCCCGCTCGAGGTTGACGGCGGGATCGCGATCTCGACCGGCTTGTCGAGGGTCGGCACCCGCACCTTGGCGCCGAGCGCCGCTTCGTAAAGCGTGATCGGCAGGTCGAGGCGTATATCGAGACCTTCCAGCGTGAAGACCGGATGCGGCGCGATCGACACAGTGATGAGCAGGTCTCCGGCGCCGTGCTGTCCGGGCATGCCTTGGCCCTTGAGGCGGATGGTCTGGCCGTTGTGAATTCCCGCGGGGATCTTGACGTCCACATCCTTGCCGTTCGGCAAGTGCAGGCGCTGCGTCGACCCATTGGCAGCATCCGGCAGCGACACCGACATTTCGGCTTGCGTGTCGGCGTCCGACGCCAAAATCCTCCGGCTCGAAATTGGCCTCGGCGCCGCCGCGGGCGCCGCGTCCGAAAGCCTCCTTGAGAATGTCCTCGAAACCGCCGAGGCCGCCGCCACCGCGGCCGCGCCGGCCGGCGCGGGTGAAGCCCTCCGGACCGAAATTGAAGCTTTCGAAGTTCGCGTCGGGACCGAACCCGGCGCCGCCGCCCGGCCTTGGCCCGCGTCCGAAACCGCCGTCAAAGCCCTGGAAGCGCGGCTTGCCCTCGGCGTCGATCTCGCCGCGATCGAAGGCTTTGCGCTTGTCTTCGTCGGCGAGCAATCTCATTGGCGGCATTCAGCTCGGCAAAGCGCGTCGCCGCCTTCGGATCGTTCTTGTTGGCGTCCGGATGCAGTTTTTTTGCAAGCTTGCGGTAGGCGCTTTTGATATCGCCCGCGCTCGCCTTGCGATCGATGCCCAAGACCTCATAGGGATCACGCATCCCTGCCGAACTCCGTCTTAAATCTTTGGGGCCGGCCCCGCCCGCCCAACTGGTTCTTACGTGCTTTCAATGTGGGAATAAATCGCTTGTCACGCAATGTAACAAGCGAATCGGCTGACACTTTGACGGATGATACCCGCTTTAGCTCGGTTTAAGCGGCGTCAAGCGCATGACTTCCCAGGCGCCGCTCGAGGTGCGGCAGGCGGCGCCTTGCAGCCAATCCTGGGCTGGGCCGTGCATGTAGCTGGCAAGGAAGTCGCGGCACGGCTGGCCGTCTTCACGATACGCGGTATCGAGCGGCGTAATGTTGCCGCTGGCGCCGGTTTGTGGATTTTGCCAGGGCACGCTGGCATTTTTGCCGCCGCTGGCGAGCACGTTTGAGGCGGCCGCGCGGGCATAGGCAAGGTCCGCTTCGGCGGGGCCGGAGCGAATGGCGACCGGCATCGCGCGGTCTGTTGGCCGCGTGACCGAGCCGGTTGTCGTCACGTCGGTATCGTCCTGCGAGACGAGTGCGGCGAGCCGGTATGAGCAGCCGGCAAGGCCAAGCGCGCTCACGATGGCCGCAACGAGCGCTATCCCAGGCAACCGCCGACATAGGCGCAAGCCCGCCGTTCCACTATATTGAGACCGGCGGCAGCTTTCTCGATCGCCGCAGACGAGCACTGGGTACTCCGAGCATGTCAGACGCGGCGTCCATAGAACACCCGACAGGGTTAACGGGCGGTGACTTCACCGAGGCCGACGAGCCGTTGCGCCTGTTTGCCGCCTGGTTCGCCGAGGCCAAACGTTCCGAACCGGTCAATCCCGAGGCCATGACGCTTGCCACTGTCGACCCCGACGGCCGGCCCAATGCGCGCATGGTGCTGTTGAAAGGCTTCGACGAGCACGGCTTCGTGTTTTACTCGAATGCCGAGAGCACCAAGGGCCATGAGCTCGCCGCCACGCCGCAGGCGGCCCTGACATTTTACTGGAAAGCGCTGCAGCGCCAGGTGCGCTTGCGCGGTCGTGTCGAAACGGTGCCGGACGCGGAAGCCGACGCCTATTTCGCGACCCGCTCGCGCATGGCGCAGATCGGCGCCTGGGCGTCGAAGCAATCGTCCGCACTGGAAAGCCGGCTCGCCTTCGAAAAGGCGATCGCGCGCTGTACCGCGAAATTCGCCATCGGCACGGTGCCGCGCCCGCCGTACTGGGTCGGCTATCGCGTCGTGCCGTCCGAGATCGAGTTCTGGCAGGAGCGGCAATTCCGGCTGCACGACCGCATCGCCTTTGCGCGTGCGCGCATCGGCGCGCCGTGGACCAAGACGAGACTTTACCCGTAGATCATTTCGACTGGAAAAATTGATGCCACCAAACAACCAGCCGCGCCGTACGCTCCTTCTCACCGGGGCCAGCCGCGGCATCGGCCATGCCACGGTGAAGCGGTTTTCCGCCGCCGGCTGGCGCGTCATCACCTGCTCGCGCCATCCGTTCCCGGAAAATTGTCCGTGGGAAGCGGGCCCGGAGGATCACATCCAGGTCGACCTCGCCGATCCCGAAAACACCGAAGCGGCGATCGCGGAAACCAAGCGAGCGCCTCAACGGCGAACTGCACGCGCTGGTCAACAACGCCGCGATTTCGCCCAAGGCCGCGGGCGGCAAGCGGCTCGGCTCGATCGAAACCTCCCGCGACGATTGGCGTCATATTTTCCAGGTGAACTTTTTCGCCCCGATCATGCTGGCGCGCGGATTGCTCGAAGAGCTGAGCGCCGCCAAAGGCTCCGTCGTCAACGTCACCTCGATCGCGGGCTCGCGCGTGCACCCGTTCGCCGGCGCGGCCTATTCGACGTCGAAGGCGGCGCTCGCTGCGCTCACCCGCGAGATGGCGGCCGACTTCGGCTCGCGCGGCGTGCGCGTCAACGCCATCGCGCCGGGCGAGATCGACACCGCGATGCTGTCGCCGGGAACGGATAAGATCGTCGAGAATATTCCGATGCACCGGCTCGGCACGCCGGACGAAGTGGCGAAGATCATTTACGTGCTGTGCACCGACACCGAGTCCTACGTCAACGGCGCCGAGATCCACATCAACGGCGGCCAGCACGTGTAACGCCGCGCTCACCGCACCTGGAACACCAGCTTGCCGCGGAAGTGGCGGCTTTCGCTGAGG
>CAVQOD010000025.1:0-146104 GCA_963714345.1 uncultured Alphaproteobacteria bacterium
CGGTTTTCGACATCGCGCTATTGCCGCGGCCCGAGCTCGATGCGCTGGTGCGGGCCGGGCGGATCGCGCCGGACTCCACCTCTGACGTGACGCGCTCGGCGGTCGGCTTCGCAGTGCGCGCCGGCGCGCCGAAACCCGATATTGGCACTATCGATGCACTCAAGCGCGCGCTTCTTGCAGCAAAGTCGATCGCCTACAGCGACGGGCCGAGCGGCGCCTATATCGCCGAACTCCTCGATCGCCTGGGCATTGCCGCTGAAATGAAGCCGAAAACCAAGCTGACCAGCCGTCCGGTGGCTGAGCTCGTTGCCGCCGGCGTGGCCGAGGTCGGCATGCAGCAGATCGTCGCCATCCTGCCAATCGAGGGCGCCGAATTGGTTGGCCCGCTGCCGAGCGAATTGCAAAACGTGATTGTCTATGCCGCCGGGCTTTCAACGGGTGCCCAAAATCGCGCCGTGGCCCGAAACTGCATCGCGTTTATGCGCACTGCCGAAGTGGCGCGGCTCATCCGGGCGAAGGGCATGGAGCCGGGCTGATTCGTTACCGGCAAATATCGCAGATGTGCTTGCGCCATCGCAGTTTTATGACCATATCTGCTTGACTTGGAACGGTAGCGCCGATACATACCGCCCACTTTACGGCAGGCGGTGAGCTTCGCCCGTCGGAACGGCCCTGCCGGGTCCCCTTGTAAGCTATTGAAAGTAATAGCTTTATTGGCACTTCTTGGGCCAAGGGACGCGGCGTGACGCCTCGACGAAGGAAGCTCAAACGCTGCCTCTGACTTCGGAAAGTCAGACGACGAGGGCATGACCGCGCTCGCATCGCGGTCCTCTGCGCAGGCCAAGCGCCCTTCCGCGCCGGGAAGCGGATGGCGCGATTTGGTTTTGCGTGGATGGATTCGCGTGATGCGCGCCAGTGGACGACGACGAGGAGCAAAGTAACGGATGCCGACGATCAACCAGCTCATTCGCAAGCCGCGGGTCACGCAGCACGCGAAAAAGAAGGTGCCGGCTTTGCAGGGCAGCCCGCAAAAGCGCGGCGTCTGCACCCGCGTCTACACCACGACGCCGAAGAAGCCGAACTCGGCGCTGCGCAAGGTCGCCAAGGTGCGGCTGACCAACGGCTTCGAAGTGATCGGCTATATCCCGGGCGAGGGCCATAATCTGCAGGAGCATTCGGTGGTGATGATCCGCGGCGGCCGCGTCAAAGATTTGCCTGGCGTGCGTTATCACATCCTCCGCGGTGTGCTCGACACGCAAGGCGTAAAAAACCGCAAGCAGCGGCGATCGAAGTACGGAGCTAAACGACCCAAGTAAGGGTCGTTTTGCGTCGTTCAAGGAACGCGAGACGAAGGAAATAGCGAGATGTCCCGCCGTCACAGGGCAGATAAGCGCGAGATCCTGCCGGACCCGAAATTCGGGAACGTCGTGGTCACGAAATTCATGAACTCGGTGATGCATGCCGGCAAGAAGTCGGTCGCCGAGAACATCGTATATGGCGCGCTCGACATCATCGAAGGTAAGACCCGCGGCAACCCGGTCGGCGTTTTCCAGCAGGCGCTGGATAACGTCATGCCGTCGATCGAGGTCCGGTCGCGGCGTGTCGGCGGCGCCACCTACCAGGTTCCGGTCGAAGTGCGCACGTCGCGCCGCCAAGCGCTCGGCATCCGCTGGATCATCTCGGCCGCGCGCGAACGCAACGAAAAAACAATGACCGAGCGGCTGTCCGCGGAACTGCTCGATGCATCGAATAACAGGGGGAACGCCGTAAAGAAGCGCGAAGACACGCACCGGATGGCTGAGGCCAATCGCGCGTTCTCGCACTATCGCTGGTAGAGCCGGCGACAGCGAAGGATCCCCCAAAATGCCCCGCATCCATTCCATCGAGGACTACCGCAACTTCGGCATCATGGCGCACATCGATGCCGGCAAGACCACGACCACCGAGCGCGTCCTCTATTACACCGGCAAAAGCCACAAGATGGGCGAGGTGCACGACGGCGCCGCGACCATGGACTTCATGGAGCAGGAGCAGGAGCGCGGCATCACCATCACGTCGGCCGCGACCACTGCGATCTGGAACGGTAAGCGGCTGAACATCATCGATACGCCCGGCCACGTCGATTTCACGATCGAGGTGGAGCGTTCGCTGCGCGTGCTCGACGGCGCCATCTGCGTGCTCGATTCCAACCAGGGTGTCGAACCGCAGACCGAGACGGTCTGGCGCCAGGGCGACCGCTACAACGTGCCGCGCATCGTATTTGCCAACAAGATGGACAAGACCGGCGCCGATTACTTCCAATGCCTGAAGGATATCGTGGAGCGTCTGGGCGCCAAACCGGTCGCCATCCAGCTGCCGATCGGGGCTGAAAACAATTTCAAGGGCATTATCGATCTTGTCCGCATGGTCGGCGTGGTGTGGGACGAAGAGACGCTCGGCGCGAAATATCACGATATCGAAATTCCCGCCGAGCTTCTGGACCAAGCCAAGGAATATCGCGAGAAGCTCATCGAGGCCGCCGTCGAGCTCGACGACGACGCGATGACCGCCTATCTCGAAGGCAAAGAGCCCGACGTTGCGACGCTCAAGCGGTTGATCCGCAAGGCGACCATTTCCAGCGCCTTCTTCCCGGTGCTGTGCGGTTCTGCATTCAAGAACAAGGGTGTGCAGCCGCTGCTTGACGCTGTGGTCGATTATCTGCCGTCGCCGGCCGACGTGCCTGCCGTCAAAGGCGTCGACCTCAAAGGCAATGAAGTCGAGCGCAAGGCGTCGGATGCCGAGCCGATGGCGCTGCTTGCGTTTAAGATCATGGACGATCCGTTCGTTGGCACCATTACGTTCTGCCGCATCTATTCCGGCAAGCTCGAGACCTCGACCGGCGTGATGAATTCGACCAAGGAGCGCAAGGAACGCGTCGGCCGCATGCTGCTGATGCATGCCAACAATCGCGAAGACATCAAGGAAGCCTTTGCCGGCGACATCGTCGCGCTGGCCGGTCTCAAAGAGGTGCGTACCGGGGACACGCTGTGCGATCCACAGAAACCCGTGATCCTGGAAAAAATGGAATTCCCCGACCCGGTGATCGAGATCGCGATCGAGCCGAAGTCGAAAGCCGACCAGGAAAAGCTCGGCGTCGCGCTCGCCAAGCTCGTGGCCGAAGATCCGTCGTTCCGTGTTCACACCGATCAGGAATCCGGCCAGACCATCATCAAAGGGATGGGCGAGCTGCACCTCGACATTAAGGTCGACATCCTCAAGCGCACCTACAAAGTCGACGCCAATATCGGCGCCCCGCAGGTCGCCTACCGCGAAAGGATCACCCGCCCGGCCACGGTCGACTATACCCATAAGAAGCAGACCGGCGGCCACGGTCAGTTCGCGCGCATCAAGGTCATCGCCGAGCCGAGCGAGCCGGGCGCCGGGTTCGTGTTCGAGAACGAGATCGTCGGCGGATCCGTGCCGCGCGAGTTTTTCCCGGCTGTCGAGAAGGGCCTCGAAGGCTCGCTCGGTTCCGGTGTTCTCGCCGGCTTCCCAGTGGTCGATATCAAGGTCAGCCTTATCGATGGCGCCTCCCATGACGTCGATTCATCGGCGATGGCGTTCGAAATTTGCGCTCGCGCGGCGATGCGCGAGGCGCTGCAAAAGGGCGGGCCGGTTCTGCTCGAACCGATCATGAAGGTCGAGGTGGTGACGCCGGAGGACTATACCGGTTCCGTCATCGGCGACCTCAATTCGCGGCGCGGCCAGATCCAGGGCCAGGACATGCGCGGCAACGCCAACGTCATCAATGCGATGGTGCCGCTCGCCAACATGTTTTCCTACGTCAACAATCTGCGCTCCATGTCACAGGGGCGCGCCACGTTCACGATGCAGTTCGACCACTACGCAGAAGTGCCGAAAGCCATCGCCGAAGAGGTTCAGGCGAAATTCGCCTGACGAATATTCACAAGGATTAGAGAGACCCGAACGGAGAGCCCCATGGCCAAGGAAAAATTCCAGCGCACCAAACCGCATTGCAACATCGGCACGATTGGGCACGTCGATCACGGCAAGACGTCGTTGACCGCGGCGATCACCAAGGTGCTGGCGGAAACTGGTGGTGCGACCTACACCGCATACGACCAGATCGACAAGGCGCCGGAAGAGAAGGCGCGCGGCATCACGATTGCGACCGCGCATGTCGAGTACGAGACTGAGAAGCGCCACTATGCGCATGTCGACTGCCCCGGGCATGCCGACTACGTCAAGAACATGATCACCGGCGCGGCGCAGATGGACGGCGCAATCCTGGTGGTGAGCGCGGCTGACGGCCCGATGCCGCAAACCCGCGAGCACATTCTGCTCGCCCGCCAAGTCGGCGTGCCGGCGCTGGTCGTGTTCCTCAACAAGGTCGACATGGTCGACGATCCGGAGCTCCTCGAGCTCGTCGAGCTCGAAGTCCGCGAACTCCTGTCGAAGTACAATTTCCCGGGCGACAAGATTCCGATCGTCAAGGGTTCGGCTCTGATGGCCCTCGAAGGCAAGGATCCGAAACTTGGCCATGACGCGATTTTGGAGCTGATGAAGGCAGTCGACGCCAACATCCCGCAGCCGGAACGGCCGAAGGATCAGCCGTTCCTGATGCCGGTCGAAGACGTGTTCTCGATCTCCGGACGCGGCACGGTCTGCACCGGCCGCATCGAGCGCGGCATTATCAAGGTCGGCGAGGAGGTCGAGATCGTCGGCATCAAGCCGACGGTGAAAACCGTCGTCACCGGCGTCGAAATGTTCCGCAAGCTGCTCGACCAGGGCGAGGCCGGCGATAACGTCGGCTGTCTCCTGCGCGGCACCAAACGCGAAGAGGTGGAACGCGGTCAAGTGCTGTGCAAGCCGGGTTCGGTCAAGCCGCACACCAAATTCAAGGCCGAGGCCTATATCCTCACCAAGGAGGAGGGCGGCCGCCATACGCCGTTCTTCACCAATTATCGGCCGCAGTTCTACTTCCGCACCACCGACGTGACCGGCGTGGTGACGCTGCCGGAGGGCACCGAGATGGTGATGCCCGGCGACAATATCGCCATGGAAGTCACGCTGATCGTGCCGATCGCCATGGAAGAGAAGCTGCGTTTCGCCATTCGCGAGGGTGGCCGTACCGTCGGCGCCGGCGTGGTGGCGAGCATCATCGAGTAGAGAAGACACCGCTGTCGTCCCCCGCGAAGGCGGGGGACCCAGTAACCGCAAGACGCGCGGTTGATCCGAGGCCCAAGCGATTACTGGATCGTCCGCCTGCGCGGACGATGACAGACACAGAGAGACGATCATGAACGGCCAGAATATCCGCATCCGGCTCAAGGCCTTCGATCACCGCATTCTCGATGCGTCGACGCGCGAGATCGTCAACACCGCCAAGCGCACCGGCGCGCAGGTCCGCGGCCCGATCCCGCTACCGACTAAGATCGAGAAATTCACGGTCAACCGCTCGCCGCATGTCGATAAAAAAAGTCGCGAGCAATTCGAAATGCGCACCCATAAGCGTCTGCTCGATATCGTCGATCCGACTCCGCAGACGGTCGATGCGCTGATGAAGCTCGATCTCGCCGCCGGCGTCGACGTCGAGATCAAGCTCTAAGGCGTGGAGAAGAGAAAAATGCGTTCCGGGGTACTTGCGCAAAAAGTCGGGATGACGCGTCTCTTCACCGAGGCCGGCGAGCATGTGCCGGTAACGGTGCTGCGGCTCGGCAATTGCCAGGTCGTCGGTCACCGTACCAAGGAAAAGAACGGCTACGTCGCGCTGCAGCTCGGCGCCGGCTTGCGCAAGGTGCAGAGCACGACCAAGGCCGATCGCGGCCACTTTGCCGTCGCCAAGGTCGAGCCCAAGCGCAAGCTCGCCGAATTCCGCGTCGATGACGATGCGCTCATTCCGGTCGGCGCCGAGATTACCGCCGACCATTTCGTCGTCGGGCAATATGTCGATGTCACCGGCACTTCGACCGGCAAGGGGTGGGCCGGCGGCATGAAGCGATGGAATTTCGCCGGCTTGCGCGCGAGCCACGGCGTATCGATTTCGCACCGCTCGATCGGCTCGACCGGCGGCCGCCAGGATCCTGGAAGGACTTTCAAGAACAAGAAGATGGCTGGGCATCTCGGCGTCGATCGGGTGACCACGCTCAATCTCAAAGTCCGCGGCACCGACGTTGCCCGCGGACTGATCATGGTTGAAGGCGCCGTACCCGGCGTCAAAGGCGGCTGGATCACGGTGCGCGACGCGGTGAAGAAGAAACTGCCGGACGGCATACCAAAGCCCGGCAAGTTCAAGCTCGCCGATAATGCGGCGCAGGCGCCGGTTGCGGTCGGCCCGGCCGGGGAGGGTGCGTGACATGGAACTGCAAGTCACCAGCCTCGATGGCAAGAAAGCCGGATCGGTCACTCTGTCCGACGCCATTTTCGGTCTCGAGCCGCGCACCGATCTCATCCACCGTTGCGTCGTGTGGCAACTGGCGAAGCGCCGCGCCGGCACGCATGCAAGTGAAAAACCGCGCGGATATCCATCGTACCGGCAAGAAAATGTACCGTCAGAAGGGCACCGGCTCGGCCCGCCACGGCTCCGCGCGCGTTAATCTATTCCGTGGTGGCGGCCGCTCGTTCGGTCCGCAGACGCGCAGCCACGAGATCGGCCTGCCGAAAAAGGTTCGCGCGCTGGCGCTCAAGCACGCGCTGTCGGCCAAGGCCAAAGACGGCGGCATCATCGTGATCGAGGCGCTTGCCGTGAAGGACGCCAAAACCAAGGTGCTGCGCGGCCACTGCGACAAGCTCGGCGTTGCCAACGCGTTGTTCGTCGACGGCGCCGAGGTCGCCGCCGAGGTACGTACCGCGGCGCGCAATATCCCGAATATCGACGTGCTGCCCGTCGTCGGCATCAATGTCTACGACATCATGCGGCGGCGAAAGCTCGTCTTGACCCGTGCCGCCGTCGACGCATTGGAGGCGCGATTGAAATGACCACCACCGATCCGCGCCATTACGACGTGATCATCGCGCCGCTCATCACCGAGAAGGCGACCAACGCGTCCGAGTTCAACAAGGTCGTGTTCAAGGTCGCTATGACCGCGACCAAGCCGCAGATCAAGGAAGCGGTGGAGAAACTGTTCGACGTCAAGGTCAAGAGCGTTAACACGCTGCGCCGGAAGGGCAAAATGCGAGTGTTCAAGGGCCGCTATGGCCGCACCTCCGACACCAAGCGCGCGATCGTGACCCTCGATGAGGGCCAAACGATCGACGTCACCACGGGGCTGTAGGGAACGCGCGATGGCACTGAGAACATATAATCCGGTCACCCCGGGCCAGCGCCAGCTCGTTCTGGTCGATCGCGCCGGGCTGCATACCGGCAAGCCGGTCAAGGCGCTGACCGAGGGCAAAAACTCGAGCGGCGGCCGCAACAATGGCGGTTCGATCACGATTCGCTACCGCGGCGGCGGCCATAAGCAGGCCTATCGCCTGGTCGATTTCAAGCGCCGCAAGTTCGACATGCCGGCCAAGGTCGAGCGGCTCGAATACGATCCGAACCGCACCGGCTTCATCGCGCTGGTCAAATATGAGGACGGCGAACTCGCTTATATCCTGGCGCCGCAGCGGCTGGCGGTCGGCGACAGTATCGTCGCCGGCGAGCATGTCGACGTAAAACCCGGCAATGCCATGCCGATCGCCAATATTCCGGTCGGCACCATCGTTCACAATGTCGAGCTGAAAATCGGCAAGGGCGGTCAGGTCGCACGCTCGGCCGGCACCTATGCGCAGATTGTGGGCCGCGACGGCGAATACGTTATCTTGCGCTTGAATTCGGGCGAGCAGCGCCTGGTTCACGGCCGCTGTCTCGCCACCGTCGGCGCGGTGTCGAACCCGGACAATATGAATATTTCGATCGGCAAGGCAGGGCGCACCCGCTGGATGGGTCGGCGCGGCCATGTCCGCGGCGAAACCATGAACCCGGTCGATCATCCGCTCGGTGGACGCACGCGCGGCGGCCGGCATCCGGTGACGCCGTGGGGCAAGCCGACCAGGGGTAAGAAGACGCGCAAGAACAAGTCGACGGCGAAGTTCATCATGATGAGCCGCCACGCACGCAAGAAGCAGAAGTAGGAGCGACCATGACGCGTTCGGTCTGGAAGGGTCCGTTTGTCGACGGTTATCTGCTGAAAAAGGCGGATGCCGCGCGCTCGTCCGGACGTCACGAAATGATCCGCATCTGGTCGCGGCGTTCGACCATCCTGCCGCAATTCGTCGGGCTGACGTTCGGCGTCTATAACGGCCAGAAGCACGTCCCAGTGATCGTCACCGAGGAAATGGTCGGGCACAAATTCGGAGAATTTGCGCCGACCCGCTCGTTCTACGGCCATTCATCGGATCGCAAAGCCAAGCGCACCGCGGGGCCGGGCGCGTCGAGTGCGGCTTCGGGCGAAGGCGGCGGCGCCGCGGCGCCGGCTGCTGCGCCGGCGGCCGGCGCATCGTGAGGCTGGGAGAGGTTCGATGAGCAAGAAAAAGCGCGAACGCGCGCTGTCCGACAACGAAGCCAAGGCGGTTGCCCGCATGCTGCGGATCAGCCCGCAGAAGCTGAACCTGTTGGCGCAGCTCATCCGCGGCAAGAAGGTTGCGACCGCGCTCGCCGACCTCGAATTTTCGCGCAAACGCATCGCCCGCGACGTGCGCAAGTGCCTGGAGTCGGCGATCGCCAATGCGGAGAACAATCACGACCTCGACGTCGACGATCTCGTCGTTGTCGAGGCCCATGTCGGCAAGGCGTTGGTGATCAAGCGGCATTCGCCGCAGGCACGCGGCCGCGTCGGCGCGATTATCAAGCCGTTCTCGCATCTCACCATCGTGGTGCGTGAGGTCGAGGCGCAGGCGTAACGGGAACGGCGAGGAGAGCTTTATGGGTCAAAAGGTCAATCCGATCGGGCTTCGGCTCGGCATCAATCGCACCTGGGACTCGCGCTGGTATGCGGGCAAAGCGAGCTACGGCGCGCTGCTGCACGAGGACATGGAGATCCGCAAGGCGCTGATGGCCGAGCTCAAGCAGGCCGCGGTGTCCAAGATCGTGATCGAGCGGCCGCACAAAAAGTGCCGCGTCACCATTCACTCGGCGCGGCCGGGCGTCGTCATCGGCAAGAAGGGCGCCGATATCGAGAAATTGCGCAGGAAGGTCGCCGCACTGACCGACAGCGATGTCGTGATCAACATCATCGAGATCCGCAAGCCCGAGCTCGACGCTCAGCTGGTTGCCGAATTGATCGCCCAGCAGCTCGAGCGCCGCGTCGCGTTTCGTCGCGCGATGAAGCGCGCCGTGCAATCGGCGATGCGGCTCGGCGCCGGCGGCATCCGCATCAATTGCTCGGGCCGGCTCGGCGGTGCGGAAATCGCGCGCATGGAATGGTATCGCGAGGGTCGCGTGCCGCTGCACACGTTGCGCGCCGACGTCGATTACGGCGTCGCCACGGCATTCACCACCTACGGCACCTGCGGCGTGAAAGTGTGGATCTTCAAGGGCGAGATCATGGAGCATGACCCCATGGCGCAGGACAAAAAGATGGCCGAGGGCGAAGCCGGCCGTCCGCGCCGGGACGCGGCCTGAACGAGCGAATGGGAATCGAGGCGTAAGCCATGCTGCAACCGAAGCGAACGAAATTTCGGAAGGCGCACAAGGGCCGCATCCACGGCGCTGGCCACCAGTGCCGCCAGCCTTGCGTTCGGCCAGTACGGCCTGAAGGCGACCGAGCCCGACCGGGTCACCGCCCGGCAGATCGAGGCTGCGCGTCGCGCGCTCACCCGCCACATGAAGCGCTCCGGGCGCGTCTGGATCCGGCTGTTTCCCGACGTGCCGGTGTCGAAGAAGCCGCTCGAAGTGCGCATGGGCTCCGGCAAGGGCACGCCGGAATTGTGGGTCGCGCGGGTCAAGCCCGGCCGCATTCTGTTTGAGATCGACGGCGTGACCATCGAAGTCGCCAAGGAGGCGCTGGCGCTTGCCGCCGCCAAATTGCCGATCAAGACCCGTTTCGTCGAGCGGATCAGCGAGTAGGCGCGTGACATGAAACCGGCCGATATCAGAGCGATGACGATCGATCAGATCGACGATGAGGTGCTCAAGCTCAAGAAGGAGCACTTCAATCTGCGTTTCCAGCGCGCCAGCGGGCAATTGGAAAATACCGCACGCGTGCGCGAAGTGCGGCGCGACATTGCGCGATTGAAGACCGTTGCGCGCAACAAGCGCCCCGCTGCGGCGAAGAGTTAAGAGGAACCAAATGCCAAAGCGTACCCTGCAGGGCGTCGTGGTAAGCGACAAACAGGCCAAGACGGTGGTGGTCAAGGTCGAGCGTCGCTTTACTCATCCGATGTTCAAAAAGACGATCAGGCGCTCGAAGAAGTACTACGCGCACGACGAGAACGACGAGTTCAAGGTCGGCGACATGGTGTGGATCGAAGAGCATCGCCCGATTTCAAAGCTCAAGCGTTGGGCGGTGGTCCGGGGCGAGAAGAAGAAGGCGTCGTAAACGTGATGCGATCGGAACAGAACGAGTGGGGTAACCCATGATCCAGATGCAGACCAACCTCGACGTGGCGGACAATTCCGGCGCGCGCCGCGTCATGTGCATCAAGGTGCTGGGCGGCTCCAAGCGGAAATACGCCACTATCGGCGACGTCATCGTCGTATCGGTGAAGGAGGCGATCCCGCGCGGCCGCGTCAAGAAGGGCGACGTGATGAAGGCGGTCATCGTGCGCATCTCCAAGGATATCAAGCGCGCCGACGGCTCGATCATCCGCTTCGACCGCAACGCCGCGGTGCTGATGACCCCGCAGAACGAACCGGTCGGCACCCGCATTTTCGGACCGGTCCCGCGCGAGTTGCGGGCGAAGAATCACATGAAAATCATCTCGCTCGCGCCGGAGGTGCTGTGATGGCGGCGCGCATCAAAAAGGGCGACAGCGTCATCGTCATTGCCGGCCGCGATAAAGGCCGCACCGGCGAGGTCATTGAAATGCATCGCGACGATGGACGCGTGCTGGTGCGAGGCGTCAATATCGTCAAGCGGCACCAGCGCCAAACCGGCGCGCAGGAGGGCGGCATCATCTCCAAGGAGGCGCCGATTCACTTGTCGAACGTTGCGCTCGCCGACCCGAAGGACGGCAAGCCGACGCGCGTCGGGTTTAAATTCCTCGGCAAGGGCGAGGAGCGCAAGAAAGTGCGCTTCGCCAAGCGTTCGGGAGTCGAGATCGATGGCTGACACGGACGAAAAGCAAGCCAAACGGCCGGACAAGGGCCAACGGCCACCGACGCCCGAGCAGGCCGCGCGGGCGGAGAAGGACGACAAGAAGGCCGCCAAGCAAGCGCGTGCCGACAAGGCTGCCGCGGACGGCAAGGCCGGCAAGCCGGCAGCGCCGAGCGAGCAGGAGCCGCGCGTGCCGCCGCGCCTGAAGGTGCAGTTCGAGGAGACGATCCGCGCCAAGATCGCCGAGCAGTTCGGCTACAAGAACCGCTTCCAAGTGCCGACGCTGGACAAGGTCGTCATCAATATGGGCATCGGCGAAGGCGTCGCCGACAAGAAGAAGGTCGACGGCGCCGCGGCCGATCTCGGGCTGATCGCCGGACAAAGGGCCGTCGTCACCAAGGCACGCAAGTCGATCGCGACCTACAAGCTGCGCACCGGTCAGGCGATCGGCTGCAAGGTGACGTTGCGCAAGGCGCGCATGTACGAGTTTATCGACCGCCTGATCAATATCGCGCTGCCGCGCGTTCGCGACTTCCGCGGGCTCAATCCGAAGAGTTTCGACGGCCGCGGCAACTACACGCTCGGCGTCAAGGAACACATCGTGTTCCCGGAGATCGACTACGACAAGGCGACCGACATTTGGGGCATGGACATCACGGTCTGTACCACGGCGCGCAATGACGACGAGGCACGTGCCTTGTTGACGGCGTTCAATTTTCCGTTCCGGCAGTGAGGCCGAAGCGACCTCAGACGCGGGACATTAGGAGTATTAGATGGCCAAGAAGAGTTCGATCGAGAAGAACAACCGGCGCCGCCGGATGTCGAAGCAATATTCCGGCCGGCGCGCGCGGCTTAAAGCGATCGCGCGCGACAAGTCGAAGCCGGTCGAGGAGCGCTTTGCCGCGACGCTGAAGCTCGCCGAGCTGCCGCGCAATTCGTCCGCCACCCGCATCCGTAATCGTTGTGAACTGACGGGCCGGCCGCGCGGTTTCTACCGCAAGCATAAACTGTCGCGCATTGCGCTGCGGGAGCTCGGCTCGAAGGGGCTGATTCCCGGCCTGGTTAAGTCGAGCTGGTAAGAGGAGCGCACGATGGCCATGAACGATCCGCTCGGCGATCTCCTATCGCGCATCCGCAATGCGCAGATGCGTAACAAGTCGAAGGTCTCTTCGCCGAACTCGAGACTGCGCGAAAGCGTGCTCGATGTGCTCAAGTCCGAAGGCTATATCCGCGGCTATGCCGTGGTGGAGAAGGACGGCCGCGCCGAGATCGAGATCGAGCTGAAATATTTCGACGGCGAGCCGGTGATCCGCGAGATCGAGCGGGTGTCGAAGCCCGGCCGCCGGGTCTATACCTCGGTCAAGAACATGCCGCGCATCAATAACGGGCTCGGCGTGACGATCGTTTCGACCCCGAAAGGCGTCATGGCCGACCATGACGCCCGTGACGCCAATGTCGGCGGCGAAATCCTCTGCACGGTGTTCTGATGTCTCGTATCGGCAAGAAACCAATCGCGGTGCCCGTCCGGCATCACCGCCAATGTCGAGGGCCAGACCGTGAAGGTAAAGGGCCCCAAAGGCGCGCTTTCGGTCGCATTGCACGACGACGTCGCGGTCAAGCTCGAGGACGGCCAGATCAAGGTCGAACCGCGCGCCGAGACCAAGCGCGCCCGCGCGCAGTGGGGCACATCGCGCACGCTGATCGCCAATCTCATTTCCGGGGTTACCAAGGGCTTCGAGCAGCGGCTCGAAATCAACGGCGTCGGCTATCGCGCGGCGGTGCAGGGCAAGAATTTGCAGATCGCGCTGGGCTACAGCCACGACATCATCTATCCGATCCCCGAAGGCATCACGATCGCGACGCCACGGCCGGTCGAAATCGTCATTACCGGCAGCGACCGGCAGAAAGTCGGGCAGGTTGCCGCCGAAATCCGCGAGTATCGGCCGCCGGAGCCGTATAAGGGCAAAGGCATCAAATATGCCGACGAACGTATCTTCCGTAAGGAAGGCAAGAAGAAGTAAGGCAGGCGCGCGATGAGCAGGCTCAGCGATAGGTTTATGCGGCGGCAGGGACGCGTGCGTGGCGCCTTGCGGCACGCCGCCGGCGAGCGCAAGCGGCTGTCGGTGTACCGCTCGTCCAAGCACATCTACGCGCAGGTGATCGACGACGATCAGGGCGTCACGCTCGCTTCGGCCTCGTCGATCGAGAAGACGGCGCGCGAGGGCCTGAAAACCGGCGCCAGCGTCGATGCGGCCAAGGCGGTCGGCAAGCTCATCGCCGAGCGGGCCAAGGAAAAGGGCGTCAAGGACGTCGTGTTCGATCGCGGCGGCTATCTTTATCACGGCCGGGTCAAGGCGCTCGCCGAAGCCGCCCGCGAGGGCGGGCTTAATTTCTAATGATCAGCAAACGAGTTCGACCGACAAAGGCACACAAATATGGCACGTGAACCCCGCGAGCGAAGAAACGAAGAACGCGACAGCGAGTTCGTCGACAAGCTCGTGCACATCAATCGCGTCGCCAAGGTGGTGAAGGGCGGCCGGCGTTTCGGCTTCGCCGCGCTGGTCGTCGTCGGCGATCAGAAAGGCCGGGTCGGCTTCGGCCACGGCAAGGCGCGCGAGGTGCCGGAGGCGATCCGCAAGGCGACCGATGCCGCCAAGCGCGCGCTGACGCGGGTGCCGCTGCGGGAAGGTCGCACGCTGCATCACGATGTCGCCGGCCGTCACGGTGCCGGCCGGGTCTATCTGCGCGCCGCGCCGCCCGGCACCGGCATCATCGCCGGCGGTCCGATGCGCGCGGTATTCGAGACGCTCGGCATGCAGGATGTGGTGGCGAAGTCGCTCGGCACGTCCAATCCTTACAACGTGGTGCGCGCTACATTCGATGCGCTCAAGCACCAGGATTCGCCGCGCTCGGTCGCCGCGCGGCGCAATGTCAAGGTTTCGACGCTGCAAGCGCGCCGCCGCGACGTCGATGCCGAAGCGCCGGCGGATTGAGTGTGGAGCCCGTCATGAACGCCGACAAGAAAACCGGCAAGCTCGTCAAAGTCCGACAAACCGGCAGCGCGTCGCGCCGGCACCATAGTCAGCGCGAGACGCTGGTCGGGTTGAAGCTCAACAAGATCGGGCGTGTCGCGGAACTTCTCGATACGCCGGCGACTCGCGGCATGATCGCCAAGGTCGCCCATCTGGTCGAAGTGGTGGAGAAATAAGCCATGGACCTTCACGATCTCGCCGGCCGTCCCGGCGCCCGCAAGACGCGCAAGCGCATCGGGCGCGGCATCGGCTCGGGCAAAGGCAAGACCGGCGGTCGCGGCGGCAAGGGCCAGACCGCGCGCTCCGGCGTGCGCATCAAGGGCTTCGAGGGCGGCCAGATGCCGCTGCATCGCCGTCTGCCCAAGCGCGGCTTTAAGAACACGATGTTCGCGCGCAAGCTCAACGAGGTGAATCTCGGGCGCATTCAGGCGGCGATCGATGCCGGTGCGCTTGACACCGCGGGCACCATCGACGCCGCGGCTTTGGTGAAGGCCGGTCTGTTGCGCCGGGCCAAGGATGGCGTGCGGCTGCTCGGTTCCGGCGAAATCAAGGCAAAGGTCGCACTCGCTGTCTTCGGCGCCTCCAAATCGGCGATCGCCGCGGTCGAGAAGGCCGGCGGCACGGTCGAAATCCTGGCGCCTAAGGCGCAGGCGAGCGAGCAGGCGGCCTGACGGCCATATCGGCCATCCCTATATAGGCAGGGGCGCATACGGAGCATTGGCGGATGGTCTCTGCAGCAGAACAACTGGCGGCCAATCTCAATTTCTCGGCGCTTGCCAAAGCCGACGAACTGAAGAAGCGCATCTGGTTCACGCTCGGCGCGCTGTTGGTCTACCGGCTCGGCACCTACATCCCCCTGCCGGGCATCGATCCGAATGCCTGGGACCAGATTTTCCAGTCGCAGGACGGCGGCATTCTGGGCATGTTCAATATGTTTGCCGGCGGCGGCATCCACCGCATGGCGATCTTCGCGCTCAACATAATGCCCTACATCTCGGCGTCGATCATCATCCAGCTGATGACGACCGTGTCGCCGACGCTCGAACAGCTCAAGAAAGAGGGCGAAGCCGGCCGCAAGTTGATCAACCAGTACACCCGTTATCTGACGGTGGTGCTGGCGGCGTTCCAGGCCTATGGCATTGCCGTAGGGCTGGAAGGCGCGGCTCACGTGGTCAGCGATCCGGGCCTGTTCTTTCGCATCTCGACGGTGATCACGCTTACCGGCGGCACCATATTCCTGATGTGGCTCGGCGAGCAGATCACGCAGCGCGGCATCGGCAACGGCACCTCGCTCATCATCATGTCGGGCATCGTCGCGCAATTGCCGTCGGCCATCGCCGGCACCCTCGAACTCGGCCGCCAGGGCGCGCTGTCGACCGGTCTCATTCTCATCGTCATCCTGATGGTGATCGCGGTCATCACCTTCATCGTTTTCATGGAGCGGGCGCAGCGCCGGCTCTTGATCCAGTATCCCAAGCGTCAGGTCGGCAATCGCATGTTCGAGGGCCAGTCCTCGCATCTGCCGCTCAAGCTCAATACGTCGGGCGTCATCCCGCCGATCTTTCGCCTCGTCGCTGCTGTTGTTGCCGACGACCGTGGCCAACTTTACCGCCGGGCAGGGGCCGGGATGGCTCACCATCATCACCACCCAACTGGCGCACGGCCGGCCGCTCTTCCTCATTCTCTACGTGGGACTGATCGTCTTTTTCGCCTTTTTCTATACGGCGATCGTGTTCAATCCGACGGAGACCGCCGACAACCTTAAAAAGCACGGCGGCTTCATTCCCGGCATCCGGCCCGGCGAGCGCACGGCCGAATATATCGATTACGTCCTGTCGCGAATCACGGTAATCGGCGCAGGTTATCTTGCGGTCGTCTGCCTGTTTCCGGAGATACTGATTTCCTATGCAGCGGTGCCATTCTATTTTGGCGGCACATCGCTCTTGATCGTGGTCAGCGTGACCATGGATACGGTGGCGCAGGTCCAGGGCTATCTGCTGGCTCACCAGTACGAAGGCCTGATAAAGAGATCGAAACTGAGGGGACGCCGTAGATGAGATTGATCCTGCTCGGCCCGCCGGGGGCTGGCAAGGGAACGCAGGCCCTGCGGCTCGTCGGCAAATACGGAATAGTACAGCTCTCGACTGGGGACATGCTGCGCGCGGCCGTGAAGGCCGGCACGCCGGTCGGCCGTCAGGCGCAAGAGATCATGGCGCGCGGCGGCCTGGTGCCCGACAACGTCGTGGTCGGCATCGTCGGCCAGCGTATCGAGGAGCCGGATGCTCGCAAGGGTTTTATTCTCGATGGCTTCCCGCGTACCGTGCCGCAAGCCGTGGCGCTTGACCGCTTGCTGGAGACCAAAGGGCTCGGACTCGATGCCGTGATCGAGCTACGCGTCGACGAGGATGCACTGATCACGGCGCATCGAAAGCCGCATCGCCGAGATGAAGGCGCGCGGCGAGGCGCTGCGCGAGGACGATAACGCCGAAGTGCTGCATAACCGGCTGCGGGCTTACCGCGAACAGACCGCCCCGCTGATTGCCTATTATCGGCAAAAGGGCGTGCTGCGCACCGTTAACGGCATGGCGCCCATTGCCGATGTGACGGCAACCATCGACAAGTTGCTGCCAGCCGATTTGCCGCTCGGCGGGGTCTGCCACCGGCAAAAAAAAAAGCGAAGAGCTCAATCACTGAAATCGCGGCCCGTTAGGCGGCGAAAAGCGGCAATATAGGAAAACAATCCGCAGCTGCCAGCGGTTGCGGTCCGCAGAAAGCCGGCCAAAGCAAGGCCAACGCTGCGCCGGCCAAAAGGCGGCCGAAGCCGCCGGCGCGGCTAAGCAAGTTTATACAAGAACCGCTAGCCGAGGTTGACGGGAGCGCTTGGAATCCATTAATAAGCCTGAAATATCCAGTCGGAGATTTAGCAGCGATGCCCGGCCGCAGCGGCAGGCAGGCGTTGGCTTTTTACGTTCGTGGCCTTCTCAGGTGACATTCGAACCGATGCAAAGCGGCCGAGCGCTACGGGTCGTCCGTGGCCGCCGCAATGAGAACTGGCTTGAGGAGTAACTGAACTTGGCCCGTATCGCTGGCGTCAACCTGCCGACCAACAAGCGCATCGTGATCGCGCTGCAGTACATCTATGGCATTGGCGGCGCCAAGGCCCATGAGATCCTGGGCAAAGTGTCGATCCCGGAGTCGCGCCGGGTGTCGCAATTGACCGACCAGGAAGTGCTGCAACTTCGCGAAGTGATCGACCGCGACTATATGGTCGAAGGCGACCTGCGGCGCGAAGTCGCCATGAACATCAAGCGGCTGATGGATCTTGGCTGCTATCGCGGCTTGCGCCACCGCCGCAGTCTGCCGGTGCGCGGCCAGCGCACGCATACCAACGCCCGGACTCGCAAGGGCCCGGCCAAAGCGATTGCCGGCAAGAAGAAATAGCGCGTGGAACAGGACTACGTGACGGCAGCGGAGCCGCCGGCTCCGATCCGCGAAAGGGTTCAGAATGGGTAAGGACGCCACGCGCGTTCGCAAACGCGAACGCAAGAACATCGCTTCGGGCGTCGCGCACGTCAACGCGACGTTCAACAATACGATGATCACGATCACCGACGTGCAGGGCAATACCATTGCCTGGTCGACGGCGGGCACGATGGGTTTCAAGGGCTCGCGCAAGTCGACGCCTTATGCGGCGCAGGTCGCCGCCGAGGACGCCGCCAAGAAGGCGCAAGAGCACGGCATGCGCACGCTGGAAGTCGAGGTTGCCGGTCCCGGCTCGGGGCGGGAATCGGCGCTGCGCTCGCTGCAGGCGGCCGGCTTCACCATCACCTCGATCCGCGACGTGACGCCGATCCCGCACAATGGCTGCCGCCCGCGCAAGCGGCGGCGCGTATAGGACATCCGGTTGATGGAACAAATGGAACATCTGCCGCCGCTTGAGCAGCAAACCAATTTTGGCCCCGCGGAGCGGAGTGGGGCGCGCGAGACGTTGGCGCCGCGCAACGCGATGGGTGATAACGTGACGATTCAGAAGAATTGGCAGGAACTGATCAGGCCCAACAAGCTGCAGGTCAGCGCCGGTGCCGATACGCGCCGTTCGGCGACCGTGGTCGCCGAGCCGCTCGAACGCGGCTTCGGCGTGACGCTCGGCAATGCGCTGCGGCGTATTTTGCTGTCCTCGCTGCAAGGCGCTGCGGTCCAGTCGGTGCATATCGACGGCGTGCTGCACGAATTTTCCTCGATTGCCGGCGTGCGCGAGGACGTGACCGACATCGTGCTCAACATCAAGGACATCGCCATCAAGATGCAGGGCGACGGCCCCAAGCGCATGGTGGTGAAGAAGCAAGGCCCGGGCGCGGTCACCGCCAGCGATATTCAGACCGTCGGCGACATCGTCGTGCTCAATCCCGACCTCGTCCTGTGCACGCTCGACGAGGGCGCCGAAATCCGCATGGAATTCACGGTGAATACCGGCAAGGGCTATGTGCCGGCCGAGCGCAACCGTCCTGAGGACGCGCCGATCGGGCTGATCCCGGTCGACAGCCTGTATTCGCCGGTGCGCAAGGTGTCCTACAAGGTCGAGAACACCCGCGAAGGCCAGATTCTCGATTACGACAAGCTGACGCTGTCGATCGAGACCAACGGCGCGGTGAGCCCGGAGGACGCGCTCGCCTATGCCGCGCGCATCCTGCAAGACCAGCTCAACGTGTTCGTCAATTTCGAGGAGCCCAAGCGCGAGACCGCGCACGAGGCGATCCCCGATCTCGCCTTCAATCCGGCCTTCCTCAAGAAGGTCGACGAGCTCGAACTCTCGGTGCGTTCGGCCAACTGCCTGAAGAACGACAACATCGTCTATATCGGCGACCTGGTGCAGAAGACCGAAGCCGAGATGCTGCGGACGCCGAATTTCGGCCGAAAATCGCTCAACGAGATCAAGGAAGTGCTGGTGCAGATGGGGCTGCATCTCGGCATGGAAGTGCCGGGCTGGCCGCCGGAAAACATCGAGGAACTGGCCAAGCGGTTCGAGGATCATTACTGAACAGGGGACAGTAATCAGATGTCGGTAATCGGAAAGACGGTCTGATTACTGATTACTGAACACTGATATCTGACATGCGTCACGCCAAGACCACCGCAAATTCAGCCGGCGGTCGGATCATCGCAAGTCGATGCTGGCGAACCTTGCCGCCTCGCTGATCAAGCATGAGCAGATCATCACGACGCTGCCGAAGGCGAAGGATTTGCGCCCGGTGGTGGAGAAGCTGGTCACGCTCGGCAAGCGCGGCGGCCTGCATGCCCGCCGCCAGGCGATCGCGCAGATGCGCGACCTCGCCATGGTCAAGAAGCTCTTTGACGTGATCGGCCCGCGCTACAAGGAGCGCAACGGCGGCTATACCCGCGTGATGAAGGCCGGCTTCCGCTACGGCGATTCCGCGCCGGTTGCGGTGATCGAATTCGTCGATCGCGACGTCGATGCGAAGGGGCTGGATTCCGGCCCGGTCCAGGAGCGCCGCGGCGAAGCGGAAGCCGGCCGTGCCGGCGTTAGCGCCGCGGCGCGGCATCGCGCCCTTCTCATGCCTCGGTCGGTCGCCTATATCCGGCCGTATCGAATCGGGGTTTTTTCATGCCGCGTCTGGTCCTGCCATTCCGGCCATCGCCGTCGTCATCGTGCTGCTTGCGGCGCTGTTCGCGCCAGGGCGCGCAGCGCGCAGGAGCGCCAGGTGCCGGCCTCGCCGGCCCAGCTGCAGCTGTCCTTCGCGCCGATCGTGCAAGCGGGTGGCGCCGGCGGTGGTCAACGTCTATGCCGAGCATGTCGTCGAGAACAACAATCCATTTTTGGCCGATCCGTTCTTCCGCCAGTTCTTCGGCGTGGTGCCGCGCGAGCAGGTCGAGCGCTCGCTCGGCTCCGGCGTCATCGTCGATCCCGTCCGGCCTCGTCGTCACCAACTATCACGTCATCGAAGGCGCCAGCGAAGTGAAGGTCGCGCTCGTCCGACAAGCGCGAATTCGCCGCCGATATCGTGCTCAAGGATCAGCGCAGCGATCTCGCCGTGTTGCGCATCAAGGGCGCCAAGGAGCGTTTCCCGACGCTGCAATTCGCCAATTCCGACGATCTGCAGGTGGGCGACGTGGTGCTGGCGATCGGCGATCCGTTCGGCGTCGGCCAGACGGTGACGCACGGCATCGTCTCGGCGGTGGCGCGCACCGACGTCGGCATCAGCGACTATCAGTTCTTCATCCAGACCGACGCCGCCATCAATCCCGGCAATTCCGGCGGCCCGCTGGTCGATATGAACGGCCGCATGGTCGGCATCAATTCGGCGATCTATTCGCGCTCCGGCGGATCGCAGGGCATCGGCTTCGCCATTCCCGCGAATATGGTGCGCGTGGTGGTCGCCTCGGCCGAGGGCGGCAGCGGCGCGGTCAAGCGGCCGTGGCTCGGCGCCAAGCTGCAGGAGGTGACGCCGGACATCGCCGACAGCCTCGGGCTGCAGCGGCCGAGCGGCGCGCTGGTCGCAAGCGTCGTCGCCGACAGTCCGGCCGCGCATGCCGGCATCAAGACCGGCGACGTCATCGTCAGCGTCGACGGCACCGAGGTCGACGATCCGAACGCCTTCAATTATCGCTTCGCCACCAAGCCGCTCGGCGGCAGCGCGCAGCTCGGCGTCATGCGGCAGGGCCACGCCATCGTGGTGCCGGTCGCGCTGCAGAGCCTGCCGGACACGCCGCGCGAGGAGGTCGAGATCAGCGCCGCCTCGCCGTTCCTCGGCGCCACGGTCGCCAATCTGTCGCCGGCTCTGGCCGACGAGATGCGCCTCGATCCGCAGAGCGCAAGGCGTCGTCATCACCGACGTGGCCGACGGCTCGGAGGCGCAATCGATCGGCTTTCAGAAGGGCGACATCATCGTTTCCGTCAACAACCAGAAGATCGAAAAGCCCGCCGATCTCGAACGCGTCGCCAGGACCGGCAGCCGGCAGTGGCGCATCACCATCATGCGCGGCGGCCAGCAGATCTCCGTCATGTTTTCCGGATGAGCTCGACGGCCCCAAGCAAAAGGGCACCAAGTCTGTTCGCCGCCGCGCGGCCTCGAGCGCGATGCGCCGCGGCCGCTCGCCGACAAGCTCCGGCCCGAACAGCTCGCCGACGTGGTCGGCCAGGATCATCTGCTCGGCCCCGACGGCGCGCTCACCCGCATGCTGGAGACCCGCTCGCTCGGCTCGCTGATCTTCTGGGGGCCGCCCGGCACCGGCAAGACCACGGTGGCGCGGCTTGCTGGCGCACGCGACCGAACTTTATTTCGAGCAGATTTCGGCGATTTTCTCCGGCGTCGCCGACTTGAAGAAAGTGTTCGACGCCGCGCGGCTGCGCCGCGAGACCGGGCAGGGCACGCTGCTGTTCGTCGACGAGATCCACCGCTTCAACCGCGCGCAGCAGGATTCCTTCCTGCCGGTGATGGAGGACGGCACCATCGTACTGGTCGGCGCCACCACCGAAAACCCGTCGTTCGAGCTGATCGCGCCGCTGTTGTCGCGCGCCCGCGTTCTGGTGTTCAAGTCGCTCGACGCCGCGGCGATCGAAAAGCTGCTCGCCCGCGCCGAGGCGATCGAGGGCAAGAAACTGCCGCTCGATGCCGACGCGCGCGCTTCGCTGATCCGCATGGCCGACGGCGACGGCCGCGCCGCGCTGACGCTTGCTGAAGAAGTCTGGCGCGCGGCGCGCGCAGGGCGAGACTTTCGATGCCGCGGGCCTGCAAGAGGTCGTGCAGCGGCGCGCGCCGATCTACGACAAGAAGCAGGACGGCCACTACAATCTGATCAGCGCGCTGCATAAATCGGTGCGCGGCTCCGATGCCGACGCCGCGCTCTATTATCTCTGCCGCATGCTCGATGCCGGCGAGGATCCGCTCTATCTGGCGCGTCGCGTCGTGCGCATGGCGGTCGAGGATATCGGACTGGCCGATCCGCAGGCGCTGGTCATCGCCAATGCCGCCAAGGACGCCTACGATTTTCTCGGGTCGCCCGAGGGCGAGCTCGCCATCGCCGAAGCCGTGATCTACGTCGCCACCGCGCCGAAATCGAACGCCACCTATGTCGCATTCGGCGAGGCCATGCGCACCGCGAAGGAAGCCGGCTCGCTGTTGCCGCCCAAGCACATCCTCAATGCGCCGACCAAGCTGATGAAAACCGAGGGCTACGGCTCGGGCTACGCATACGACCACGACACGGAGGAGGCGTTTTCCGGCCAGGATTATTTCCCGGAGGCGCTCGGCCGCCGGCAATTCTACGATCCGCCCGAGCGCGGCTTTGAGCGCGAGATCAGGAAGCGCCTCGACTATTGGGCGAAGCTGCGGCGCGAACGGAGCGGCAGTTGAGAGGCAGCCGCGGACCGCGCCAGCCTGGCGGCGGCCGGCAGATGGCCGGGCCGCGGCATCGGCCTGACGGGAAGTCAAAGCGCACGTTCCGTCACCCTGAGGCGCGAGCGCCGCGAGCCAACAAGTCGGCCAAATCTGGTTTGCAGTTCAGAAAACCGAAATCCGGCAAACCCGATTTCGGTCGGGGCGACGGCACTCAAGTCGGCTATAGCCGACTTGACCACTCAAACAGTCCGAAATCAAAAAATTCGATTTCGGGCGGCGCCCGGGCCGCATCCTTCGAGGCGCGCCTTCAGCGCGCACCTCAGGATGACGGGGAACAGAAAACGGCGCCGGCTCCGATGCCGACCGGCGTGCAAAACACCGCCGTCACCCCCGACGAATCCGGCATGCGGGTCGATCGCTTTCTGGAAGCGCGGTTTCCGGGACTGAGCTTCTCCCACATCCAGCGCGTCATCCGCAAAGGCGAGGTGCGGGTCAACGGCAAGCGCACCCAGCCGAAGAACCGGCTCGAGGCCGGGCAGACGGTGCGCATTCCGCCGCTGCGGCTCGATCAGCCGAAACCGCGTGCGCCGGGCAACGAAGCGGACGAGAAAACCCGCGAATTCCTCAAATCGATCACGCTCTACGAAGACGCCGACGTTTTGGTGCTCAACAAGCCGATGGGGCTTGCGGTGCAGGGCGGCTCCGGCACCACGCGCCACATCGACGGCATGCTGGAAGTGATGCGCGACGCCCACGGCCAGCGGCCGCGGCTGGTGCACCGGCTCGACAAGGATACCGCCGGCTGTCTGCTCGTCGCCAAGACCCGTTTTGCGGCGACGGCGCTTGCCAAGACCTTCCGCTCACGCTCGGCGCGCAAAATTTATTGGGCGCTGGTCGCCGGCGTGCCGAAGGTGCAGCAGGGCCGCGTCTCGACCTTCCTCGCCAAGGAGGAGCGCGAGGACGAATCATTCATGCGCATCGCGCAGCACGGCGAAAAGGGCGCAATGCATGCCGTGACCTATTACGCCGTGGTCGAGACGTCGGGACCGCTGCTGGCCTGGCTTTCGCTCAAGCCGGTCACCGGCCGCACCCATCAATTGCGCGCGCACATGGACCATATCGGCCATCCGATCGTCGGCGATCCGAAATATTTTGCGCTCGAAAATTGGCAGCTGCCCGGCGGCATGCAGAACAAGCTGCATCTTCTGGCCCGCCGCATCGCGGTGCCGCATCCGCGCGGCGGCGTGATCGACGTCACCGCGCCGCTGCCGCCGCATATGGAGCAGTCGTGGAATCTGCTCGGGCTCGACGCCAAGCGCTACGATCCGATCGAGGACGCGCCGGAGGATTGATCGGGAACAGACCCCGCGCCTCGGGGTTAATAAAGCGGGCGCGGCACCGGACTGAACATGGCCATCCGCCTCCAGCATGGCCTTTGCCTGTTATTGGCGCTCGCTTGTCAGCGGCGCCCGGCTATGCCGTTGCGCAGGGCTACCCCGGCTATCCCGATACGATCATGGCGCCTGAGCCGGGCACAAGGCCACCAGCAGGCGGCACCGGTCGCGCCGCCGGCGCATCGCCACCCGAGCCTCCTTGGCCACGAGCGGTTCGTCGCCAAACTGCATGCGGCCGGGTGTCTTTGTCGCCACGCGCGGCTCGTCAGGGTCGGTGCTGCCGACGCCGTTGCCGCGGACGACCGCTCATTCCTCCTGAAGGCGGCGGCAAGCTCACGCTTCCGCCGGTGTCGCAGGAGCAAGGTCCGACTCATCGTTCCCGGCGTGGCCAACCCGGTCCCCAATCTGCCGCACGGCGCCGAGACGTTCCAGGACCGCGCCTCGCGCTGCGCCTTCCAGTCCGGCCTCTATAACGTGCCCGGCGCCGCACGCAGCCAATACATGGGCGGCTGCGTGCAGTGATCGCGATCGGCCGTTGCCGACTTGTGATACGAATTGCACCGGTCAGGTCGCGCACGATGCCCGCATCATTCAAGCCGAAGACCGTTTACGTCATCTACATCGCCGCCACGCCCGACAAGGTCTGGCAGGCGCTCACCGCGCCGGAGTTCACCCGGAAATATTTCTGGGATCGCACGATCGAAGTCGAGCCGAGAGCTCGGCGGCGCGTTCAAGCTCCGCCTGCCGGACGGCAACGTCAATGTGCACGGCAAGGTCTGGAATACGATCCGCCGCGCCGGCTTTCGGTGACCTGGCAGGTTGCACTGGCCGGAAGACTTCCGCAAGCTGCCCGAATGCCTGCGTCACTTACGAGATCGCGCCCGCCGGCGAAGCGGTGCGTCTGTACCATGACGGAATCGCATTCGTGGGAGGTGCCCGACACGATCCTGTCCGGCGGCCGCATGGGCTGGCCGGCGATCCTGTCGGCGCTGAAGAGTCTGCTCGAAACCGGCAAGGCGCTGGCGATCAAGATGGAGCCGCCGAAGCGAAATGATCGAAGCGATCAGGACTAAAGCTTGAAGCGCTGATCAGCGCAAGCCGGCGTTGATCTTATCCAGCGCCGCGGAGCCCGGGCACAGTTCCTTCTCGCCGAGCGTATTGAGCGGCGCTTCGACGGTATTGAGATGGCCGTGCAGGTCGGCCGCTTCCTCCTCGACATAGAGGAGCCCGGTGACGATCTGGCCTTGCGAGGCATGGTGCTGGATGAAGGTCATGGCGGCAAGCCGGTCATGCACGTCGTATTCGGCGTCGAGCTTGCGCAAAGCCAGCGTCGTGCCGTCGTGCTGCTCGACCAATTCGACCGTGCCCGGCGCATAATCGACGTGGATCGGCGCGCGTCCGGTGATGACGTCGAGGAAATTGACCGCCTCGTTGTGCTCGCGCACATAGTCGAAGCTCTTGGTCGAGCCGGCGTGGTTGTTGAAGGCGACGCACGGCGAGATCACGTCGATGAAGGCCGCGCCTTCGTGCTCGATCGCCGCCTTGATGATCGGCACGAGCTGCTTCTTGTCGCCGGAGAACGAGCGCGCGACGAAGCTGGCGCCGAGCTGCAGCGCGAGTCCCGACCATGTCGATGGCGCTGTCGGTATTGGTGACGCCGCGCTTGGATTTCGAGCCGCGGTCGGCGGTGGCCGAGAACTGGCCCTTGGTCAGGCCGTAGACGCCGTTGTTCTCGACGATATAGACCATGTTGACGCCGCGGCGCATGCAGTGGGCGAACTGGCCGAGCCCGATCGAGGCGGAGTCGCCGTCGCCGGAAACGCCGAGATAGATCAGGTCGCGATTGGCGAGATTGGCGCCGGTGAGTACCGATGGCATGCGGCCGTGCACCGAGTTAAAGCCGTGCGAATTGCCAAGGAAGTAGTCGGGCGTCTTCGACGAGCAGCCGATGCCGGAAATCTTTGCCACGCGGTGCGGCTCGATCGACAGCTCGAAACAGGCCTCGATGATCGACGCGGTGATCGAAGTCGTGGCCGCAGCCGGCGCACAGCGTCGAGACTTTGCCCTCATAATCGCGGTGCGTATAGCCGAGCGCGTTCTTCGGCAGATCCGGGTGATGGAATTTCGGCTTGACGACGTAAGTCATGAAATCTACCTGGGTCATGACACCACCTTGCGCAGCGGCGGTCATTTAAGGCTGATCAGAGTGCTCGCCGATCGCCTTCGCGATGAAGCGCGCGGTGATCGGCGTGCCGTCGTAATGCAGGATCGGAACCAGCCGCACCGGATCGATGCCGATCTCGTTGACGATCAGCGAACGAAGTTGCGCGTCGCGGTTCTGTTCGACCACGTAGACGAAATCATGGTCGGCGACGAAGCTCGTCACGCTGGAGTGGAACGGAAAGGCGCGCACGCGCAGCCGGTCGAGCTGGTGGCCGGCCGCCTCCAGCATCCCGGCCGCCTCGTCCATCGCCGGCGAGGTCGAGCCGTAATAGATCATGCCGTATTTGGTCGGCTTTTGGGCATTGGCCTGGAGCGGCCGCGGCACCAGATCCTTGGCGGTCTCGAACTTGCGCAGCAGCCGCTGCATGTTGTCGGCGTAGGCCGGGCCTTCCTCGGTGTAGCGCGCGTAGCGGTCGCGCGACGTGCCGCGGGTGAAGAACGAGCCCTTGGTCGGATGGGTGCCCGGATAGGTGCGGTAGGCGATGCCGTCGCCGTCGACGTCGAGATAGCGGCCGAAATCGCGGCCGGCTCGTCGAGCATCGCGGCGGTCATGACCTTGCCGCGGTCATACTGCTTGTTGTCGTCCCAGTGCAGCGGCCGGCACAGCCGGTGGTTCATGCCGATATCGAGGTCGAGCATCAGGAAGATCGTGGTCTGCAGCCGCTCCGCCAGGTCGAACGCTTGCGCGGCGAAATCGAACGCCTCGTGCGGGTCTTCGGGAAACAGCAGGATATGCTTGGTGTCGCCGTGCGAGGCATAGGCGCAGGAGATCAGGTCGCATTGCTGGGTGCGGGTCGGCATGCCGGTCGACGGCCCGGCGCGCTGCACGTCCATGATGACGGCGGGGATTTCGGCGAAGTAGGACAGTCCGATGAATTCCTGCATCAGCGAAATGCCCGGCCCCGAGGTCGCGGTAAAGGCGCGGGCGCCGTTCCACGATGCGCCGATGACGATGCCGATCGAGGCCAGCTCGTCCTCGCCCTGCACGATGGCGTATTTCGCCTTGCCGGTCGCCGGATCGTGGCGCAGCCTCTTGCAATGGCTGGTAAAGGCGTCGGCGAGCGAGGATGACGGCGTGATCGGATACCAGGCGCAAACGGTGGCGCCGCCGTAGACCGCGCCGAGCGCCGCGGCCGAATTGCCCTCGATGAAAATGCGGTCGCCGACCTTGTCGGCCTTTTGCACGCCGTATCCCGATCGGACATTTCAAGTTCTGCAGCGCCCAGTCGCGGCCGAGATGCAGCGCATGGACGTTCGACGACAAGAGCTTTTCCTTGCCCTTATATTGCTCGCCGATCAGCGCCTCGATCGCCTTCGGATCCATGTCCAGCAATGCCGACAGCGCGCCGAGATAGATGATGTTCTTGAACAGCTGGCGCTGGCGCGGATCGGTATAGGTCGAATTGGTAATCGCGGTCAGCGGCACGCCGAGCACGGTGATGTCGTCGCGGAATTTCGACGCCGGCATCGGCTTGGTCGAATCGTAGAACAGGTAGCCGCCGGGCTCGATCGAGGCGACGTCCTTGTCCCAGGTCTGCGGGTTCATCGCCACCATCAGGTCGGTGCCGCCGCGGGCGCCGAGATGGCCGGCCTCGGTAACGCGCACTTCGTACCAGGTCGGCAGGCCTTGGATGTTGGACGGGAAGATGTTGCGCGGGCTGACCGGCACGCCCATGCGCAGCACCGCGCGGGCGAACAACTCATTGGCGCTCGCCGAACCCGAGCCGTTGACGTTGGCGAACCGGACGACGAAGTCGTTTACGCTCTGGATTGGCATGCTTGTTCCGCGTGAGTCATGTCGATCAGGTATTTCTGCATGTCCCAGGCGCCGGTCGGACAGCGTTCGGCGCACAACCCGCAATGCAGGCAGACGTCCTCGTCCTTGACCATGACGCGGCCGGTTTTCAGGTCGTTGGCGACATAGAGGTCCTGGCGTGAGGTTCTTCGCCGGCGCCTGCAGGCGGGAGCGAAGCTCGGCCTCGTCGCCGTTTGCGGTAAAGGTGATGCAGTCCATCGGGCAGATGTCGACGCAGGCGTCGCACTCGATGCAGAGCTGGCCGGTGAACACGGTCTGCACATCGCAATTGAGGCAGCGCTCGGACTTCTTTGAGCGCCAGCTCGAGGTCGTAGCCGAGCTCGACTTCGGCCTTGATGTCGCGCAGCGCCACGACCTTCTCGCGATGCGGAACCCGGTAGCGCTTATCCAGCGTGATCTCGTTGTCGTAGGACCATTCGTGGATGCCCATCTTCTGGCTCGACACCGCGATTTGCGGCGCCGGTCGCACATTGATGTCCTCGCCGCGGCAGAAGCGGTCGATCGAGATCGCGGCCTCATGGCCGTGCGCCACCGCCCAGATGATGTTCTTCGGTCCGAACGCGGCGTCGCCGCCGAAGAACACTTTGGGATTGCGTCGAGGCCATGGTCTTGGGATCGACCTTGGGCATGTCCCATTTGTCGAACTCGATGCCGCAATCGCGCTCGATCCAGGGGAACGCGTTCTCCTGGCCGACCGCGACCAGAACATCGTCGCACGGGAAAAGCTCGTCGGGCTCGCCGGTCGGCACCAGATTGCGGCGGCCGTTCTCGTCGCGCACCGCTTTGACCTTCTCGAACAAGACGCCGGTGAGCTTGCCGTTGTCGTGGGTGAATTCCTTCGGCACCAGATAATTGAAGATCGGAATGTCCTCGTGCATCGCGTCCTCTTTTTCCCACGGCGACGCCTTCATCTCCTCGAAGCCGGAGCGCACGATGACTTTGACGTCCTCGCCGCCGAGCCGGCGCGAGGAACGGCAGCAATCCATCGCGGTATTGCCGCCGCCAAGCACGATGACGCGCTTGCCGATCTTGTCGATGTGTCCGAACGAGACGCTGGACAGCCAATCGATGCCGATATGGATGTTCTTGCTCGCTTCGTTGCGCCCGGGAATTTCGAGGTCGCGGCCGCGCGGTGCGCCGCAGCCGACGAAAATGGCGTCAAAATCTTCCGCGAGCAGCGCTTTGAGGCTGTCGATGCGCTTGCCGCCGATAAATTCGATGCCGATATCGAGGATGTACTGGCATTCCTCGTCAAGCACCTTTTCCGGCAAGCGGAATTTCGGAATTTGCGTCCGCATCATGCCGCCGGATTGCGGATCGGATCGAACACCACGCAAGTGTAGCCCATCGGCGCCAGGTCGCGCGCCACCGCGAGCGAGGCCGGGCCGCCGCCGACCAGCGCGATGCGCTTGCCGTTCTTCTGCTCCGGCGCTTTCGGCAGCCGGTCGCGGATGTCGTCCTTGAAGTCGGCGGCGACGCGCTTTGAGCCGGCAGATCGCGACCGGCTCCTTCTCGACCCGGCCGCGCCGGCAGGCCGGCTCGCATGGGCGATCGCAAGTGCGTCCGAGGATGCCCGGAAACACATTGGATTCCCAATTGATCATGTAGGCGTCGCTGTAGCGGCCCGCGGCGATCAAACGGATGTATTCGGGGACCGGCGTGTGCGCCGGGCAGGCCCACTGACAATCCACCACTTTGTGGAAATAATCCGGGACCGAAATATCGGTAGTTTTCATTGACTCCTCATGCACGCAGCCACCCGCTCTTTACGCGGCGGTAGGAACGCTGCTGCGTGGACTTTCCTCTTCCGGCGGTCCCGTAGCCGAATCCGGCGCCGGATACTAGTCGAGAGGGGAACGAATTTCCACCGCTTCTGCCTTGTTATAACAAGGATTTACCGGCGATGGCTGTTAACAAGAGCGCGACTGGGAGCGACCGCTGCCGGCCGGTCGGGCAGGCATGGCGCCGGCGCTATGGCGGTCGCTCGCAACTCATTGAATACATAGGATAAATTGTCATAAATGCGCGACCTGTTCGAAACCATCCCGCTCGACGACCCGGTCACGGCCGCCCGCCGCGGCGCCCGGCCGGCGTTGCGGCGCGCGCTTCTACCAAGGCCGCCGGCGTGCAGGCGGCCGGAACTGGCTATGCGGTGACGCTTGACGGCAAGCCGGTGCGCACCCCCGCCCGCCGCCCGCTGGCCGCGCCCGATCGCGCGCTCGCCCAGGCGATCGCCGCGGAATGGGACGCCCAGCGCGAGCTGATCGATCCGGCCAAAATGCCGCTGACGCGGCTTGCCAATGCGATCATCGACGGCGTTGCGGAGCGCCGGCGCCGGTCGCCGCGGAAATCGAAAAATATCTTGCCTCCGATCTGCTGTTCTATCGCGCCGGCCAGCCCGCAAGAGCTGCGTGACCGTCAAGCGGCGCTTTGGGATCCGATCCTGGCTTGGGCGCGCGATACGCTCGGCGCGCAGTTCAAGCTCGGCGAGGGCGTCGTTCACGTCGCCCAGCCCGACGCCGCGCTCAAAGCCGCCGCAGCCGCGATCCCGACCGATCCATGGCGGCTCGGCGCTTTGCATGTGATCACGACGCTGACCGGCTCGGCGCTGATCGCGCTTGCGCTGGCGCGCGGCGCGCTATCGGCCGACGCGGCGTGGCAGGCGGCGCATGTCGACGAGGATTGGAATATGGCGCAATGGGGCAGGGACGAGATGGCGCTGGAGCGCCGCGCGTTTCGCCACGCCGAATTTGCGGCGGCGGCGATGGTGCTCTCTTGCCTGTAGCCCGCACGGAGCGACGCGCAATGCGGGAACGATAGGTGGTACGAAAGCCGATCCCGGATTTCGCTCGCTCCATCCAGGCTACATTTTACCCGCCGGTCACGCTCATATGCCGCGCCAGCGCCGGCCGCTGGTGGCGGCGGTCGATGATGAAATCGTGGCCCTTGGGTTTGCGCGAAATCGCCTCGTCGATGGCGGCGAACAGAAGCTCGTTGCCTTCGGAGGCGCGCAGCGGCTTGCGCAGATCGGCAGCGTCTTCCTGGCCGAGGCACATATAGAGCGTGCCGGTGCAGGTGACCCGCACGCGATTGCAGGATTCGCAGAAATTGTGGGTGAGCGGCGTGATGAAGCCGAGCCGGCCGCCGGTTTCGGCGACGCGCACATAGCGCGCCGGGCCGCCGGTGCGATAGTCGATGTCTTCGAGCGTGATAGCGCTCGGCAAGGCCGCGCGCGCACCACCGAAAGCGGCAGATATTGATCGAGGCGGCCTTCGCCGATTTCGCCAAGCGGCATGACTTCGATCAGCGTCAGATCCATGCCGCGGCCATGCGCCCAGTCGATCAGATGCGGAAACTCGTCCTCGTTGACGCCTTTGAGCGCCACCGTGTTGATCTTGATCTTCAGCCCTGCGGCTTGCGCGGCATCGATGCCCGGCGAGCACCTGGTCCAGCGATCCCCAGCGGGTGATGGCGCGGAATTTGTCGGCGTCGAGCGTGTCGAGCGACACGTTGATACGGCGGATGCCCGCGCCGTGCAAGCGCGCCGGCATATTTGGCGAGCTGCGAGCCGTTGGTGGTCAAAGTCAGCTCATCGAGCGCGCCCGAACGCAGGTGGCGCGACAGCGAATGAACGAGCGTCATGATGCCGCGCCGGACCAGCGGCTCGCCGCCGGTCAGGCGCAGCTTGCGCACGCCGCGGGCCACGAAGGCCGAACACAGCCGGTCGAGCTCCTCGAGCGTGAGCACCTCGGCCTTGGGCAAAAACGACATGTTTTCCGCCATGCAATAGACGCAGCGGAAGTCGCAGCGGTCGGTCACCGAGACGCGGAGATAGGTGATGGCCCGGCCGAACGGATCGACCAGTTCCGGCCGCCCGGTCGCGCCCGTCGAGTTCCAAGCTTGGCAGGCTCTCTGACACGCTATCCATATCTCATCAGATAAGGAGGCAAGTGTGCCGGATAAAGCCCTGATCGTCCAGAATATTTCCCGACGGCGTGGCTGCCGCTGGTGCGGTTATCGCGGTTGCGGCGGCGGCGGGAAGGGCGACGGCGAATTGGCCGGCGGCGGCGGCGGAAACACGTTGTCCTGCGCCGGCTGCTGCTCAGGGGCGGCGATCGACGGCTGTGTCGGGCCCGTCGTCATCGCCGGCCGCGGCGCGGCGGACCTTGGCGCGGCTGGCTTTGGCCTTGCGACCATCTTGCGCGGCTTTGGTTTGACCTCCTTGCGCGGCGGGGGAGGGAGCACCTGCAGCTGAGCGACGACCGGGTTCGGCAGCAAATTCGGCGGCGGGGTGCTGAACAAGGAGCCTTCCGGCTGCTGGACCGAGAGCGGAACTGACTGCGGCACGTAGCCGTTGAGCGAAAAGGCGACGGCTTGGCTCGTCATCGGCAGCGCCAGCGCACAGGGCGTCGAACAGGTTTGGCCTTGCGCGGTCTGAACGTTCGCGCCTGGCGGCACCGAGTCGAACCGCACGACTTGGGGCGGCGGCGGTGACGGCTTGAACCAGTCGGAGGAGCGAGCCCGAACTCGAGCAGCCTGCCAGTGCGGCGCCCGCGACGGTGGCGCACACGACAAGCTTGGCGACGGCGAACGGCCGAATACGCAACATAAGATACTCCCCGCCCCTGGCTTGAACCTAGGCCGCTCGGGTTTTTGGGTAAAGCAGGAAGCTATCCAACGCCTTGCGGCGCAAGCAACTCTTCCAGACCGCGCGATCAATCATGGCGCCATCGCGCGCCGCGGGTGACCGCAAAGAAATGATGGAACCACAAGGATTTATCGGCGCCATTGTGGCGTGCAGCCGGCCTTGCTGCCGGGCCCGGCGTCGTGCCGGTTTGTTAACCCTAATGAATCCTTTCTGCGGGTGTGGCCATGCGACCACACCACCCGTCACGCGCGACCCGCCTCGATATCGCGGATGGCTGCCGGCAGGTCGGCAAATGAGCCGATGATCCGGTCGGGACGCAACAGCGCGATTGGCACTTCGCTATAGCCGAAATCCACGGCAATCACCGGCACGGTCGCGGCGCGGGAGGTGCGGATATCCGTCCCGGAATCGCCGACCATGATGGCCCGGCTGGTCTCGCCGCCGGCGCGCCGAATGGTAAGCCGCAGCATTTGCGGATCGGGCTTTTGCATGCCGAACGTATCTTGACCGCAGATCGCGGCGAAATGCCGGGTCAGTTGCAACGTGTCGAGCAGCCTGACCGAAAGCCATTCCAGCTTGTTGGTGCAGACCGCGAGGCGATGGCCCTCGTCGGCAAGGCGATCGAGCGTCGCCTCAAGTTGCGGGAACGGGCGCGAGCGGTCGGCGATATGGGCTGCGTAATATTCGATAAACGCGCCGAACATCCGGTCGAGCTCGGCTTTCGAACCGGGCCGGCCTTCGGCGGCGAGCGCTTTTTCGATCATGCCCCTGGCGCCGCCGCCGATCATCCGCCGGGCGGCGTCGTATTCGACCGGCGGCAGACCCTCGCGGGCGAGAATAAGGTTGAGCGTCGAAATCAGATCCGGGGCGGTATCGATCAGCGTGCCGTCGAGATCGAAAACGATGGTGAGCATGGCCTTCCGCGGTAGCCGTGGTGGGGCGGCAACGCAAGCCTCTAGGATAGAAGTCGGAAGGCGGCTACACACCCCGTCATGGACGTCGACGCTTACAAACGGGCCGCGGCCGCCCGCGCCGTTGATTTGGTGCGCTCGGGCATGCGGCTCGGACTGGGGACCGGTTCGACGGCGCAGGCCTTCGTCGAATTGTTGGCCGAGCGGGTGCATGGCGGGCTCGACGTCGTCGCCGTCCCGACCTCGGAGGCGACGCGCGCGCAGGCGGCTCGGCTCGGCATCCCGCTCACCACGCTCGACGAGATGCCCGAGCTTGATCTGACCGTCGACGGCGCCGACGAGATCGCGCCCGATTTGACCTTGATCAAGGGCGGCGGCGGGCGCGCTGTTACGCGAGAAGATCGTGGCGACGGCGTCGGCAAAAATGGTGGTCATCGCCGACGAGTCGAAATGGGTCCCGGTCCTCGGCCGCTTCCCGCTGCCGATCGAAATCGTGCCGTTTGGCGCCACCGCCACTCGCCGCGCGGTCGAAGCGGCCGCCGCCGCCGCGGGATGTCCCGGCCCGGCGCCCCTGCGCCTGACCCAGAACGGCCACGCTTTCGTCACGGATGGCGGGCACTGGCTGCTGGACGCCCAATTGCAGCGCATTGCCGATCCGCCGGATCTGGCGGATAGGCTTGCCGGCATCCCGGGCGTCATGGAACACGGTTTGTTCATCGGCCTCGCCGGGACTGCTATTGTCGCCGGTCCGCACGGGGTGCGGCTTGTCGAGCGACCCTGATCTCAAGCACAAAGGGAGTGCGCCTATGTTCGCCCGTTTCTCCACGCGTCACGTGATGGTTCTGCTGGTCGCGCTGTTTGTGAGCGGTGTCGCTGGGCCCGCCGCGGCTCAGGCCCCGGCGCCAGCCGGCCGCTTCGCCGTCGCCCGCTTCGCTGTTGCTGGCCAAGCAGATCGTCGAGATCAAGGGCGTCCAGAATATATTCGTGCCGCTGGTGCGCGGCGTGGTCGATAAGACCCGAGATATGTTCATGCAGACCAACTTCATGTGGTCGAAGGACCTCAACGAGGTCGCCGCCATCGAGGAAAAGAAATTCGCTCCCCGGGTCAGCGAGCTCGTCGATGCGACCGCGCGCATCTATGCGACCCATTTTACCGAGCCGGAATTGAAGCAATTGCTCGCCTTCTACCAATCGCCGGTCGGCAGAAAGGCGCTGGTCGAGGAGCCCAAGGTGATTCAGGAGTCGATCGCGAGCGCCGGCTCATGGGGAGACAGTCTGTCCGCGGAAGTCATTGGCGACATGCGCGAAGAAATGAAGAAACGCGGCCACGATATGTAACGCGACGAAGCAACATGGCTGATCACGACGTCGATCTTTTCGTCATCGGAGGCGGTTCGGGCGGCGTGCGCGCCGCGCGCATTGCCGCCGAGCACGGCGCGCGCGTTATGGTCGCCGAGGAGTATCGGCTCGGCGGCACCTGCGTCATCCGCGGCTGCGTGCCGAAGAAGCTCTTGGTCTACGCATCGCGTTTTCGCGGCGAATTCGAGGATGCCGCCGGCTTCGGCTGGACCGTGTCGCAAACCGCGTTCGATTGGGCGACGTTGATCGCCAACAAGGATCGCGAAATCGCCCGATTGGAAGCGGCTTACGGCGCGACGCTCAACAAGGCCGGCGTCAAAGTGGCGAAAAGCCGGGCCGTGCTGGTTGACGCCCACACCGTGCAATTGGCGACCGGCGACCGGGTGCGTGCAGCCTATATCCTGATCGCGACCGGCGGCGCGCCGAGCTACGGCGATCCGATCCCCGGCATCGAGCACGCCATCTCCTCGAACGAGGCGTTTCATCTGCCGGAATTTCCGCGCCGCATCGTGATCCAGGGCGGCGGCTACATCGCCGTCGAATTCGCCGGCATTTTCGCCGGGCTCGGCTCGCAGGTGACGCTGGTCTATCGCGGCGAGAATATTTTGCGCGGCTTTGACGACGACGTGCGCCAGCACTTGCGCGTCGAGATGGAAGCGCATGGCATCAGAGTTCTGACTGGCTGCAAGGTCGCGGCGATCGAAAAGGCCGACGGCCATTATTCGGCGCAGCTGTCGAGCGGCAATCGCGTCCCGGCCGATCGCGTCATGTTCGCCACCGGCCGGCATCCCAACGTCGCCAAGCTCGGGCTCAAGGAAGCCGGCGTCGAGATCGCGAAAAATGGCGGCATCGCGGTCGACGAATACTCCCGCACCACGGCGGCGAATGTCTACGCCGTCGGCGACGTCACCAACCGCATCAATCTCACGCCGGTCGCCATCCGCGAGGGCCACGCTTTCGCCGATAGCGTATTCGGCGGCAAGCCGACGGCCGTCGATCACGCCAACGTGCCGACGGCGGTGTTTTCGGAGCCCGAGATCGGGACGGTCGGCCTGACCGAGGCGGAGGCGCGTGCCCGGCTGGCGCGTACCGACATTTACAAGGCCATGTTCAGGCCGCTCAAGGCGACGCTGTCCGGCCGCGCCACAAGTGTGCTGATGAAGCTCGTTGTCGATGGCCACTCCGACCGCGTGGTCGGCTGTCACATGGTCGGCGAGGGGGCGGCCGAGATGGCCCAGCTCGCGGCTGTTGCCGTGAAGATGGGCGCCAAAAAAGCCGACTTTGATGCCACCATCGCGCTGCACCCGACCGCCGCCGAGGAGCTGGTCACCATGCGCAAGAAGACCGCAAGCTTCGCCCGGGAAGCCGCGGAATAAGCCAGTATTTCCTGGGCTGTCGCAGCTCCCGACGGGTTGTGTATATATCCCCGTCATTCCGGCCCAGCCGCGAGCGGCAGCCGCAATCCATAGCCACCTTCGTGACTAGGTTCGGCCTCGGCTCCGGGATGACGGTTTGGAGCTGCTATGTCGAGCCTGCCTAACGCGGTGAAGTGGAGCCCGGAGTTCCTGGCGCGGCAAGCCGATCTTGCAGGTGCCGGATTATCCGGACGCCAAGGCGCTTGCCGACGTCGAGGCGCAGCTTGCCACCTTTCCGCCGCTGGTCTTTGCCGGCGAGGCGCGCAATCTAAAAGATGCGCTCGCCAAGGTCGCGGCCGGCCAGGCTTTCCTGCTGCAAGGCGGCGATTGCGCCGAGAGCTTTGCCGAGCACGGCGCCAACAATATCCGCGATTTCTTCCGCGTCTTTTTGCAGATGGCGGTGGTTCTGACTTATGCGGCGGCTTGCCCGGTGGTGAAGGTCGGCCGCATCGCCGGTCAATTCGCCAAGCCGCGCACCTCGCCGACCGAAAAGCGCGGCGGCGTCGAACTGCCGGTCTATCGCGGCGACATCATCAACGGCACCGAGTTCACGCCGGAAGCGCGCGCGCCGGAGCCGCGCCGGCAATTGGAGGCCTATCGCCAGTCGGCGGCGACCCTCAATCTGCTGCGCGCTTTTGCCAAAGGCGGCTATGCCAGCCTCGACAACGTGCATCGCTGGATGCTCGAATCGGTGCGCGGCTCGCCGCAGTCCAAGCGCTATGGCGATCTGGCCGACCGCGTTTCCGGCGCGCTCGATTTCATGCGCGCCTGCGGCTTGACCTTCGCGGTCGATTCCAGCCTCGGCACCACCGATTTCTACACCAGCCACGAGGCGCTGCTGCTCGGCTACGAGCAGGCCTTCACCCGCGTCGATTCCACGACCGGCGACTGGTACTGCACGTCCGGCCATATGGTGTGGATCGGCGATCGCACCCGGCAGGCGGATCACGCCCATGTCGAATTCTGCCGCGGCATCAAAAATCCGCTCGGCCTGAAAACCGGCCCGACGCAGAAGCCGGACGAACTCCTCAAGCTCATCGACATACTCGATCCGGACAACGAACCGGGCCGGCTGACGCTGATCTGCCGCGTCGGCGCCGACAAGGTCGCCGATCTGTTGCCGGCCATGGTGCGCGCGGTCAAGCGCGAGGGCCGCAATGTGGTGTGGTCGTGCGATCCGATGCACGGCAACACCATCACCTCGGTCACCGGCTACAAGACCCGGCCGTTCGACCAGATCCTCAAAGAGGTCCGCGGCTTCTTTCAGGTCTGCGCCGCCGAAGGCGTTTATCCCGGCGGCGTGCATCTGGAAATGACCGGCCAGAACGTCACCGAATGCACCGGCGGCGCCCGCGCCATCAGCGACGAGGATCTCAACGACCGCTATCACACCGTGTGCGATCCGCGGCTCAACGCCGAGCAGTCGATCGATATTTCGTTTTTGCTGGCCGACCTGCTCAAAACGAAGCGCCAGGGCACGACGACGCAGTTGCCTGCGGTGGCGGGGCTGTAGCGGAGGACGGACGGCGGATGACGGACGGCAGACGGACCGCGGCAAAGGCTTCAATGTTTTTTGTTCGTCGTCTGCTCGTGCGTCATCCGTTCTCTGATTAGTGTCATGAACCAGCGTCCCGCCGACCGTCTGGCCATTGCCGTGGCGCAGCTTAACCCGATCGTCGGCGACGTCTCCGGCAATCTCGAACGCGCCCGCAAGGCGCGGGCCGAAGCCGCGCGCGACGGCGCCGACATCGTCGCGTTCTCCGAGCTCTTCATCGCCGGCTATCCGCCAGAGGATCTGGTGCTCAAGCCGGCGTTCCAGGCCGCCTGCCGGGCTGCGGTCGAGGCCTTGGCGCGCGACACCGCCGACGGCGGACCCGCCGTGCTGATCGGCGCGCCCTGGGTCGAGGACGGCAAGCTCTATAATGCCTATGCGCTGCTCGCCGGCGGCCGCATCGACGCCATCCGTTTCAAGGTCAACCTGCCGAATTACGGCGTGTTCGACGAGAAGCGCGTATTCGCCTCCGGCCCGGTGCCCGGCCCGGTCAGCTTTCGCGGCGTGCGGCTCGGCCTGCCGGTCTGCGAGGACACCTGGACCGACTGGGGCGATTACGAGAATGTCGTCGAGTGCCTGGCCGAGACCGGCGCCGAAATCCTTATCGTGCCCAACGGTTCGCCTTACTGGCGCGACAAGATCGACGTGCGGCTCAACGTCTGCGTCGCGCGCGTCACCGAGGCGGGATTGCCGCTCATTTACATCAATCAGGTCGGCGGCCAGGACGAATTGGTGTTCGACGGCGCCTCGTTTGCGCTCAACGCCGACCGTTCGATCGCCTTCCAGCTGCCGGCGTTTCGCGAAATGGTGGTGATGACGCATTGGTCGCGCGGCGCCGGCGGCTGGCGTTGCGCGGAGGGGCCGATGGCGCCGGCTGAGCAACTCGACAAATCGGATTACGCCGCCTGCGTGCTGGGCTTGCGCGATTACGTCGAGAAGAACCGCTTCAAGGGCGTCGTGCTCGGGCTGTCCGGCGGCGTCGATTCGGCGCTGTGCGCGGCGATGGCGGTCGATGCCTTGGGCCGCGAGCGGGTGCGCTGCGTGATGCTGCCGTACCGCTACACCTCGCAGGAATCGCGAACCGATGCCGCCGCGGTCGCCGAGGCGCTCGGCGTGCGCTACGACATCGTGCCGATCGAAAGCGCCGTCGTTGGCCTCGAAGCGGCGCTGGCCGGCATTTTTGCCGGCGCGCCGCGCGACGTCACCGAGGAGAATTTGCAGGCCCGCGCCCGCGGCATCATCCTGATGGCGATCTCCAACAAATTCGGCCTGATGGTGGTGACGACCGGGAACAAGTCGGAAATGTCGGTCGGCTACGCCACGCTCTACGGCGACATGAACGGCGGCTTCAATCCGATCAAGGATCTCTACAAGACCGAAGTCTATCGGCTGGCGCGGCTGCGCAATGCCTGGAAGCCGGACGGTGCGCGCGGTCCCGATCGCGCGGTCATTCCCGAAAACGTCATCACCCGGGCGCCGAGCGCGGAACTGCGCGAAAACCAGACCGACCAGGATACGCTGCCGCCTTACGAGGTGCTCGATCAAATTCTCGAACGGCTGGTCGAACGCGAGGAATCGACTGCGACCATCGTCGCGGCCGGCTTCGACCGCGATACCGTGATGAAGATCGAGCGCATGCTCAATCTGGCCGAATACAAGCGCCGGCAGGCGGCGCCGGGCGTAAAGGTGACGCTGAAGAATTTCGGCCGCGACCGCCGCTATCCGATCGTCAATCGCTTCGCCGATCCGGGTACGCCGCCCGCCGCGGCCGACGGCCTCATCGCCGGTCAAGGGCGCGGCCGACGAGGTCGCGACGATGGCGAAGGCCGGCGCTCGGCTTGCTCGCGATTGCGTTTCCGGAACGGTCGGTAAGACTGCTCAATTAGTGCGGCGTCGGTTCGGACTGCATTTGCGACGATGACAGGAAGGGCGGCCCGACGACGCGCACGGCGTGTTTCGTATCGTCGGCAGGGGCCGCGCTCGCGGCCGCCGGCGCCGCATTGGCGACCGGCTTGCCCGCCCGGCTGCGGCCGGCGGTTTGCCGGCCGGCTTCGGCGGTTGCGACAGCGCTCTCGCGTTCTGGTCGGTCACGACGATGTCGCCGCTCTCGAGCGTCGAGGAATCGTCGGCATTCTTGAGCGCGTCTTCCCAGCTCTCGCCCGGCTTGCGGCACGAACAGCCGGAGATGAGCTGCGTGCGATAGTGAAAGGCGGTCGGCAGCGCGGTGTAGAGTTGCCCGTTGGTCGACACCGCCTGGTCCATGCTCTCGCCCGGATTGCGGTAGGAATAGAGCGCGACATCGGCCGCCGGGACATTCGCGCTGGCAGGTGCGCTGGTCCTCGGCGAAATGGCGACGGCAGCGTCGAATAGGAGATCGGGAAATAATAAGCCGTCGCAGGTGCGCACGCAGACGGTGTGATAAGTGCCGTTCGGCGCGCCGTCGCCGTTCGGATTGAGGATCGTGCCGCCGCCGAACAGCGCGTCGAAAAAGCCTTGCGGGCCGCCTTGCGAGTTGGCCGCGGCGGTGTATTGCGCGCCGCAATTGTTCTGCGCCAATTGCCCGATCAGCGCGCGGCGCTGGTCGGCCTGATTGGAGGTGCCGCTCTTGCAGCTGTTCGCAGGTCGCTCGTCATGCGGTCGAGATTGCCGCGCATCTGCTGGATCTGCGATGTGATCGGCCCGCATTGCGGCGACAGCGCCGAGAACAAGGCAAAGAAGCCCGAGCCGGCGCAGCCCGCCTTGTGCGCTTGCGCGGCGGCGCGATCGAGGTCGGCCTGCTTCTTGGCGATGGCGTCTTGGGACTGCTGGATCTGGGCGGCGCGGGCCGGGTCGGCGGTGCCGCGATCGAAAGCGGCAAGCTGGCCTTCGAGCCGCACGCAAACCGGATTGGTGGTCGCCGGATTGAGCGGCGTCTGGTTTGGCGGCGGAGCCGATGACGGCTGATAGGGCGCTTGCGGATAGGCCGGCTGCGGGTACTGCGCCTGGTTCGGCGCTTGGGGAATCGGCGCCGGCGGCACCGGATAGCCTTGCGCCAGCGCCGGCGCGGCCAGCGCTTGACCGCGGCCAAGCATGGCCGACGCCGATGGCGCCGAGCGAATGCGCGCCCAGCGCGGCTCTGCCGACCGGCTTGGCCTAACCGGCGCAACTTATCGAGCATATCGGTCCCGACCCGGTTCCCTCGAACCTTCCGCGCAAATGGGTCGCGGATAAGGCCCCGCAATGGTGACTAAAGTGTGAACGCGGCCATATCCACGCTTCACTCCGCATCGGGCTGATTTTCCGGACGCGCGCGGTCGAAGGCTGGCAAGCGCCAGGCAGGCGGCGTCGACGCCGACGATTTTGGGAAATTTGTCCAGCGGCACCTTCAGCCGCCGGGCATTATTGACCTGCGGCACCAGGCAGAGGTCGGCCAGCGTGACCTTGTCGCCGCAGGCATAGGGCCCGGGCTCGATCAGCGCTTCGAGCGCCTCGAAGCCGGTGATGACCCAATGATGGTACCAGGCATCGATCGCGCTTTGCTCCTGGTGCATCTGGTTCTTCAGGTAACGCAGCGGGCTGGTATTGTTGAGCGGATGGATGTCGCAGGCGATCAGTTCGGCGAGCGCGCGCACTTTGGCGCGCGCCGAACGGATCTTTCGGCAACAGCGCCGGTTCGGGATGGGTCTCGTCGAGATATTCGATGATGGCGAGCGACTGGATCAGGACGTTGCCGGCCGGCGTAACCAGAACCGGCACGCGCATCTGCGGATTGACGGCGCGGAACTCCGGCCGCTTGTTGTGGCCGCCCTCCTTGACCAGATGGATCGGATGCCGTCTCGTAGGCGATGCCTTTCAGATTGAGCGCGATGCGCACGCGATAGGCCGCCGAGGAACGGAAATAGGAATAAAGTTTCACGCATCCTCCATCGGGCCATCCTGCTTGATCGTCTCGGCGACGAGTTGTGCCGATCGATCGGTGATCTGCCGCAGCGCGCGGTTGAACGCCTCGCGATCGCCGGGCGAGAGGATGTCGGTCAGCCGTCGCGCGAAATCGAGCGCGTGCGGCGCCAATTCCTCATAGATCGCGCGGCCCGGGCCCGGTCAGCGACACGAAACGACTCGCGCATGTCGGCGCGGTTGGTCCTGCGCACGAGAAGCTTGCGCTTTTCCAAAAGCGCGACCGCGCGGGACACCTTGGTCTTGTGCATATGGGTGTGAGTGCCGATCGCCTTGCCCGTCATCACGCCGAACTGGCCGAGCGTCACCAAGACCCGCCATTCCGGCACGCCGATCCGGTAGCGCCGCGCATAAACCCGAGACAGCGCCTGGGAGACGAGATTCGCCACGACATTGAGCTGGTAGGGCAGGAACTGCTCAAGCTTGAGCGGCGCCTGTTCGGCGTCCGTCGGCGCGGCGGCCGGTTCCCGGCCGCTGCCTTCTATCGCCCGTTGAACGGCCATTCGTCACCACTCACCGACCGATAACGGTCGCATCGTTCGCCGGCCGAGGCCGCCCTCACCATGGCCCACCCCGGCCGTTCCCCATAAACATGGGACGCGCCAATGCGAAGATGGCCGAACTTCTTGGCCCACGCAACGGCATAAGGGCGCGCGCCCGACGGTGGGCGGCGTTGCAGAGTCTGCGGTGAATAGAATGATTGTTCCCGGTGTTGATATGGGTGTTAGGTTAGCGCACAAAGCCGCCCATGCGAAGCGGCATCATAGGGGAGGGAATGTCATGTCGCTGCAATCAACCGGCTCGTCGCATCCGTTGCTGTCATGCACCGATAGCGTGGCAACGGGAATGCGCGATGCGCTGCTTCTCATCGGGCGCCTGCTGATCGCCGTTCTGTTTCTTCTCACGCGCCGGGTTTGGTTCGCCCAACGCCGGCTATCTCACGTCGCTCGGCTATCCCAGCCCCGACATGATGAGCACGCTGGCGGTCACGGTGGAATGGATCGTCATCGTTTCGCTGGTGCTGGGGGTCGGGACACGATACGGCGCGTTGCTGGGGCTGTTGTTCGTGATCATCGCGGCGGTGACCGCACACCGCTACTGGACCTACCCGCAAGCCGCGCAGGGCGTTCAGTACATCTTCCTCACCAAGGATATCGCGATCGCCGGCGGGCTGGTTCTGCTGTTTGCGACCGGCGCCGGGCGCTTGAGCCTCGATCGGCTCTTGTCGGGCAAAAGCTGAGCCGGCGTCGCGCCGGCGCCGCTAAATCAGCGCGAGCACTCGATGGCGACGAAGTTGTCGCAATCGCCGCCTTTGCAGGCTGTCGGATCGCCGGTCGGGATGGCGCCGGTGATGTCGTCGCGATCGACTTTGCGGTACGACAGCGCCTGGCGCGAATTGGCGCGACTTGCAATACGTGCTCGCCGCGGCCTCGCCGCACGGCGCGCCGGAGGCGAGGCAGCGGTCGACGCCGTAGCCGTCGCCGTCGTTGGCGATGATGAACATCCGCTTTTCGGCCTGAGCCGCGGCGGCGGCGAGAAGCACGGCCGCGGCGGCAGTCGCCGCAATCACGAAACGCATGGTTCCCCCAACCCGGCGCTTGCGCGCCAACACCCGACCGACTTTCGATCCCAATAAATTAAGAATGCGACCGCAGGGTTAAGCTTCCCTTAAGGGACGTAATCTTCAGGCCCGGCAATGGCCAGTCGCGATGGGGACCTTGACGGCATGCGCCGCCTCGACCATTCTGCGCGCCATGGACAGGCACGCCCAACTCTTCGGCATTTGCCGGGAGATTATTCGCTAGCGTCAAACGCTGGCTGCGGCCGTCTTTTCTCACCGTCGAGATTTTGGACACGCCCGGCCAGCAGGCTGATGGCGTAATCTCCTATTCGCATGGTTTGATTCGACGATGGACCTGAAGCTCTACGATACGCTGACGCGCGAGAAGCGGGTTTTCACCCCGCTCGATCCGAATAACGTGCGCATGTATGTGTGCGGGCCGACGGTCTATGACTTCGCCCATATCGGCAATGCGCGGCCGGTGATCGTGTTCGACGTGCTGTTCCGCTTGTTGCGGCACATCTACGGCGCCGACCACGTCACTTACGTGCGCAACATCACCGACGTCGACGACAAGATCAACGCGCGCGCGGCGGAGGAATATCCCGGCCTGCCGCTCAACGACGCGATCCGCAAGGTCACCGAGACCACCGACCGGCAGTTCCACGAGGACGTCGCCGCGCTCGGCTGCCTGCCGCCCACTTACGAGCCGCGCGCCACCGAGCATATCGCCGAGATGCAGACGCTGATCGAGCGGCTGATCGCATCCGGCAACGCCTATGTCGCCGAAGACAATGTGCTGTTTTCGGTGCCGTCGGACCCGGATTACGGGCAACTGTCGAAACGCCCGCTCGACGAGATGATCGCCGGCGCCCGCGTCGAAGTCGCGCCTTATAAAAGAGACCCGCGCGACTTCGTGCTGTGGAAACCGTCAAAGCCGGGCGAGCCGGCCTGGCCGTCGCCCGCCGGCATCGAGGCGCCGGGCCGGCCCGGCTGGCACATCGAATGCTCGGCGATGTCGTGGAAATATCTCGGCGAGATGTTCGACATCCACGGCGGCGGCATCGACCTCGTGTTTCCGCACCACGAGGACGAGATCGCGCAATCGCGCTGCGCCTTCCATACGCCGGTGATGGCGAATTACTGGATGCACAACGGCTTCCTGCAGGTCGAAGGCGAGAAGATGACGTAAGTCGCTCGGCAATTTCGTGACAATTCATGAGTTGCTGAAGGATTGGCCGGGCGAGGTCAGTGCGGCTCGCCATGCTGCAAACGCATTATCGTCAGCCGATCAATTGGACTGTCAGCTGGCTTGCGCGAAGCGCAGAAAGATACTCGATCATTGGTACGTGCTGACAGGCGACGCAGACTGCCGGGTTTTGTGCGCAGATGTGCTCGATGCGCTGGCGGACGACCTCAATACGCCGAAGATGCTCGCCGCCTTGCACGAATTGCGTGCCGAAGCGGCCAAAGGCAGCAAGCCGGCGGCCGCATGCCTAAGGCAGCGCGCAATTGATCGGGCTGCTTGAAGAGACGCCTGCCGAGTGGGCGGCGTTCCGGCCGGCATCGATCGCGGTCGATGAAAGCAAGTCGTGAACTCTGATCGAGCGCGCAATGCCGCGCGCAAGAATGAGAAACTTTCAAGAATCCGACCGCATTCGCGACGAACTCGCCAAAATGGGCGTGGTGCTCAAAGACACCAAAGACGGCACCACCTGGGAGATCGCGCGATGAACGCCCGCGCCCTGCCGCAACTCGGACTGCGGCCGATGCTGCCGACCGATGGGCCGCTTCTGGCGGAGATTTTCCGCGCCGCCATCGAGGAGCTTGCCGCCGAGGACTATAGCGAGGCCCAGCGGGAGGCGTGGGCCTCGACGGCGGACGACGAGGAGGAATTCGGCGCGAAACTTGCCGGTGCGTTGACGCTGGTCGCGACCTTTGGCGGTTCTGCCGTGGGCTTCGCATCGCTCGCCGACAATACCAGGATCGACATGCTCTACGTGCATCCGGCCGCGGCCGGGCAGGGCGCCGCCGCGCTGCTTGTGCGACGCGCTCGAGAAGCTTGCCGCCGCACGCGGCGCCAAGGAATTGACGGTCGATTCAAGCGACACGGCGAGCGGCTTCTTCGAGAAGCGCGGCTTTTCGGCAAAGACCCGCAACACGGTGACGATCGGCGGCGAATGGCTCGCCAACACGACGATGTCCAAGCCGCTCGCCGCCAAGGAGGCCGCGCCATGAAACGCACGGATTCGCCGTTCCAGCGCCACTGGCTTTATTATCTGATCCTGAAATATACCGTGATCGCCGCGGCAGTCGTGGTCGCGCTTTATACCGTCTATCGCCTTTATCGCGGTTGAGCAGCGCCATGACCGAACCACGCTCCAGCTTTTTCGGACTCCGCACGCATCATGTGGTGATCGCGCTCGTCGCGATCCTGATCGCGGTGGCGCTGGCGTCGAACTATCATCTTTGGTGAGACCGCATCATGCCGCGCGAGCGCCTTTATCTGTTCGATACCACGCTGCGCGACGGTGCGCAGACCAACGGCGTCGATTTCACGCTCGCCGACAAGCTCACCATCGCGCGCATGCTCGACGAGCTCGGCATCGACTATGTCGAGGCCGGCTATCCCGGCGCCAATCCGATCGACACCGAATTCTTTGCCGAAAAGCGGCCGCTGCACGCCGCGCTCACCGCCTTCGGCATGACGCGGCGGCCAGGCCGCTCGGCCTCGAACGATCCGGGCCTCGTCGCGCTGCTCGAGGCGCAGGCCGACGCCATCTGCTTTGTCGCCAAATCCTGGGACTATCACGTGCGCGTCGCGCTGGAGACGACGGAGGAGGAGAATATCGCCTCGATCCGCGATTCCGTGCGTGCCGCCAAGGCCAAAGGCCGCGAAGTGCTGCTCGACTGCGAGCATTTTTTCGACGGCTATAAGGCCAAGCCCGCTTTTGCGCTGGCCTGCGCCAAGGCGGCCTATGAGGAGGGCGCGCGCTGGGTCGTCCTTTGCGACACCAATGGCGGCACGCTGCCGCACGAGGTCGAGCGCATCGTCGGCGAGGTGTGCGCGCACATTCCCGGCGATCATGTCGGCATCCACGCCCATAACGACACCGAGCAGGCGGTGGCGAATTCCTTTGCCGCGGTGCGCGCCGGTGCGCGGCAGATTCAAGGCACGCTCAACGGGCTCGGCGAGCGCTGCGGCAACGCCAATCTCGTCTCCATCATTCCGACGCTGAAGCTCAAGCGCGAATATGCCGACCGGTTCGAGATCGGCGTCTCGGACGAAGCGCTGGCGCGTCTCGCCCGCGTCTCGCACGCGCTTGACGAATTGCTCAACCGCGCCGCAGACCGCCACGCCCCTTATGTCGGCGAGAGCGCGTTCGCCACCAAAGCCGGCATCCATGCTTCGGCGATCGTCAAGGAGCCGGCGACTTACGAACACATCGCGCCGGAGCGCGTCGGCAACAAAAGAAGGCTCCTGGTGTCGGATCAGTCTGGCCGCTCCAACGTGCTGGCCGAGCTGGAGCGCATCGGACTTGCGGTCGACAAGGACGATCCGCGCGTCACGCGGCTTCTCGACGAAGTCAAGGATCGCGAGGCGATCGGCTACGCCTACGAAGCGGCCGATGCCTCGTTCGAACTATTGGCGCGGCGCCTCCTCGGCAAAGTGCCGCATTATTTCGACGTCGAAAAATTCGACGTCAATGTCGAGCAACGCAACAATGCCAAGGGCGAGCGCGTTACCGTGAGCCAGGCGGTGGTGAAGATCAAGGTCGGCAACGAGGAGCTGATCTCGGTCGCCGAGGGCATCGGTCCGGTCAACGCGCTCGACCTCGCGCTGCGCAAGGACCTCGGCAAATATCAGAGCTTCATCACCGGGCTCGAACTGACCGACTACCGGGTGCGTATCCTCAACGGCGGCACCGGCGCCGTTACCCGCGTGCTGATCGAAAGCTCAGACGAGACCGGCGACCGCTGGACCACGGTCGGCGTCTCCGCCAATATCATCGACGCCTCGTTTCAGGCGCTGATGGATTCCATCGTCTACAAGCTGGTGAAGTCCGGCGCGCCGGCGTGAGAGAAAGCAGCGGCCGGATAATGAAAGCGCCACCGCAGCCAACGATCCTGTTGTTCATCTCGGCGCTCTGGATTTCTTGGAGCTTCGGCTACCGGGTGGTTTGGCAGCGCTTGACGGCCGAGGTCGATGGCGTCGTCATTTCGAGTAAAGATGTTCCGTCAAGGGGCGTCACCGCATACGTTGTGCGGGACGCCAACGGCGCCGATCATCGCTATGTAGCCGGCGCAAGCGACGCCTCTCTTGAACGGAGCCTGCCGGTCGGAACCGACATAAGAAAGGAGTGGGGACGTTTGGACTACGCGGTCAACGGCAAGACAATACGCTTCCCGATCTATTTCTATTCGGTAGTCTGCGGTGCTGCGTTGTTGTCTCTGCTCTGGGGGGCGGTGCTGTGGCTTCTTGCCTGGAAGAGGGAATGACGGAACCGACATGATCGACCATGTCTCCATCGCGGTGCGCGATCTCAAAAACGCCGAAGCGTTCTATACCGTGCTGCTTGCGCCGCTCGGGCTGAGCAAATTGCGCGAATGGCCTGACGCCGCGGTCGGCTACGGCAAGAAATATCCGGAGTTCTGGATCAACCAGCGCGCCGGGATGGGCACGGTGGCTTTCGACAGCGGCGTGCACATCTGCCTGCGCGCGCCCGATACGGCGGCGGTCGACGGTTTTCACGCCGCGGCGCTCAAGGCCGGCGGCACATCCGACGGCGCACCGGGGCTGCGCAAGGAATATCACGGCGGCTATTACGCCGCCTTCATTCGCGATCCCGACGGCAATCGCATCGAGGCGGTGACGTTTTTGAAGGAGGATAGCGCCGACGCAGCACAAATGGTCACCAACATTTCTTGATTCTTGCCATCGCGGGCTGCACGTCATATTGCGATTGTAATGTTCTTTATATACAACTGCACAGATGTGCTCGCGTGACGAGGGGGTAGCTATGCCCGGTGAACCAATGCAGGCTAACTATGCCGGCCTGAAGAAGATTGCCATCTTTCGAAGCTTCGCTGAAGAAGCAACAAAAAATTCGCATAACGCAATAAAGATGGTTTGGGCAATCCTGTTTACCGGTGGGACGTTTCAGCTGTTGCATTCATTTGATGAGTGGTTGGAGTCATTCGAGGATATTGTATGGCCACTCTTTTCTTTCGATACAAGAGTTGTTTGGTGGGTTGATCTTTACGCCAAGGAGTTTTTCATAGCCTTAGTCTCATTGCTTTTGTTCGTCGTGTACCTTCTTACGTTCTACCGTTTTTACGTTGGTAATATCCGCGTTTTTGATATGAAGTACGATGAGGTTTTCAAGTTTATCGATAACTTGCACAAAAAGAAAAACTGGACCGGCGCTCCTGAGGAATCAACGAAAAATTCTGACTACAAAAAGTTGCTGGAGTACAGTACGAACCTTAGGGGACTTGAGATCTTCATACTGATGCTCGGAACCCTCATTATTGTCTATCTGACAGTTTTACCACTAAATCCGATCAAGTTCTTGGTAGTTTATTGGATTCTCCTCGATGTCGACTTGCTGTGGATGTGGGTCGGAGATAGCCCACATTTTTTTGAAAATCACTTTTTCGAAATATTCAAGGACGAATTTCAAGATCGAAACTCGGCAGGTCTGCCACGGTTTCCAAAATATGCAACAGACAGGTGGAACAAGAATAACTGGATATTTGCTGTTTTCATCGGGCTTATTATCGCAATCTACGTGCTAGTCAGCAAATTCTGCCCGATTTCTGTTGGGATCGACTGGAAGCAAAATGCTCTGCTGGCAATCGGAGCAATACTGGCGTTCGCGAATTGTGTTGTCGAGTTGGTGTGGGCCTGGGACTTTTACAATCCGAAATTCAGTGACAGTCACGGAATCGTCATCAACCGCAACGGCCGACCGCAAGCACGGACTTCGGAACAACAGGCACCGCAACCGTCAGGCAGCTAGGCATATTGTCGCGCAATTCGTCGAACGGCATCATGCACTCTGCCAACAAGGATGTCGGCAAATGCCCAACACGCTACCGCAGCCGCGCCTAGGAGACTCCCTCCGCTGACAGCCGCGATAATTCCAGGAAATCCGCAAGACGAGCATCAAAACGCCGGTGGTTGGCTGAAGCGCGTCGGCGAAATGAACTATCGAGGGGTTCTGGTAGCGCGCTCCGAGCCAAGCCAGCGGTCCGCGCAATGCGCCGATCGCCACGTGACTGCCTTCGCCGCAGCGCGATCTGGAACGCGCTGTTGCCCGCGGCCACATGGGAAGTGACGCGTTAATGAGACGCCAAAGGAAAATGACGTGCAGCGCGATGGCGAATTACACTGATCGCGTGTGTCCAGACTTGGTCAGAATGATCTCGGCAACGAGGAAGCTCAGTGTAACGATAACGCCGCTGGCGTCGCCGCCGAACAGAAACAGGCAGCTTCCTGCCATCGACACAAGCCCGCCGATGTTTTCCGAGCGCCATCCCTCGACCCAATGGCCCAAAGATTGAGATGCAAGTTTCCCAATTGGCGGCATCATGCTCTCGCTAATGGTCGGCCTATAGACGCCCGATAAATTCTTTCTGCTCCGGTGTCAGTTCAGGCTTTATGCTCGCATAATAGGCAGAAAGGGTAGGCAGCGCCTCATCAATTCGATCAACGATAAGATAGCGGAAACGGCGTTCGGAGTGAATGAAGCCGAGCGATGCATGTGCTCGATTAAGGCCATCAGCGGTCCCCAATAGCCGGCGATATTGGCGATCAGGATCGGCTTCTTGTGGCGGCCAAGCTGTACCCAGGTGAGTTGCTCGACCAGTTCTTCCAGCGTGCCAAGTCCGCCAGGCAAGGCGACGAAGGCATCGGCGCGTTCGAACATCGTGGCCTTGCGCTCGTGCATATCGCGCGTGACGATGAGTTCCTGCGCCAGCCGCCGCGGCCGTTCCCGCTTGGTCAGAAATTCCGGGATGATCCCGGTCACTTCGCCGCCGTGCTCAAGCACGGATTCGGCGAGCGCGCCCATCAGGCCGACCGAACCGCCGCCGTAGATGAGCCGGACGCCATTCTCGGCGAGGATTTTACCGAATTTTTGCGCCGCTTCGATAAAGGCTGGCTCGGTCCCAGGGCTCGATCCGCAATAGACGCAGATCGCATTGATTTTGCTCATAGAGTCAATCTCACTAAAGAGTAGATGTGGCGTCGATTTGCGCCCGACGCAAGCGCGTTGCCGCCGTAGGCGGGTTTCAAACCCGCCCCTTGTAATAGCGAGAGCGATTATTGTCGGCATGTTCCGAAAGGAATGCTCTGCCGCGGACAGCAATCCGCGGCAGAGCGGCTGGCGATCGGATCGAACCCATCATGAGCCGTTTCTGGCTCTCCGTAGCGTGATCGTCGCCAGCACCTTCATCGGACCCGGATGGTTGCCGGAACAACATGGTTCGCTCAACAAGGCAGGGTCGAAGAAGATGACGCAGATTAGCAGAACGGCAGGAATGGATACATCGAAAGCCAAGCTCGATGTCGCGGTTCACGGTAGTGACAGAACATTGGCAGGTAGACAACACACCGGCTGGGTTGGCGGCGTCTCGACGGCCGAACTCACCAGGGCCGGCGTGATGCGAATCGGCATCGAGGCAAGCGGTGGCTACGAACGCGGCGTGGTCGACTGTTTGCGGGACAACGGCTTCACCGTTCTGGTGCTGCAGCCGATCCAGGTCAAAGCCTATGCTCGCGTTCATCTGCGCCGCGCCAAGAACGACAAGCTCGATGCGGTGCTGATCGCTGCCTGTACGGCGACGATCGATCAGCAGCGTATCGAGCCCGACCAACGCCTGGCGAAGTTGGCTCAACATCTGACCTTTGTCGAACAGATCGAAGAAGACATCGCCCGCTTCAAGATCAGGCTCGAACATATCGACGATCCGCGCTGCGGCGCCTGGTCGTGGCCGATATCGCGCGGTTGAAGGCCGACGCTCGGCCGAACTGCTGCGGATCGTCACGCGCTGCGCGCCTATAACGATCTTGGCCGCCGCCTCGATCTGGTGCTCAGCGTTCCCGGCCTGGGCGAGCGCACCGCACTCGCGCTCATCATCCGCATGCCGGAACTCGGCCGCATCAGCCGCGAGCAAGCCGCAGCGCTCGCAGGTCTTGCGCCCTACGATGACGACAGCGGCAAGCACAAGGGTCAGCGGCATATTGCCGGCGGCCGCAGGCTGCTTGCGCCGCTCGTTGTTTGCTGCAGCTCTGCCGGCAGCGTTCCGCTGGAATAAGGCGCTGATCGAACTTTACCGCGCGTCTCACCGCACGCGGGAAAGCACACAACGAAGCTCTCATCGCATGCGCCAGGAAGCTCCTGATCTACGCCAACACCGTCGTCCAGCGCGGTACGCCCTGGACGGAAAGATCGCTCAGCGACTTAATGGTTGCTACGCGCCGTGCGGAATCTGCCGAAAAGCTCTATATGACGGCAAACACGCGATGAGGGACGCCGGCAGCATATTGCGGCCCGATTCGTCCATTTTTCTGGGTGGCGATGAGCGTTTTTCAACGACCGACCGAACATCTCAAACGTGAGGCCAAAGCCGACGGCGCGGCGCTGCTGCCGACGCTTATCCGGCTGTGGCCCTATATCTGGCCGGCCGAGCGCGGCGATCTGAAGCTGCGCGTTATTTTCGCGACCGTTCTGCTTTTCCTCGCCAAGTTCGCCACCATCGCGGTGCCTTACACGTTCAAATGGGCGACCGACGCGCTGGCTGGCCGCGGCACTGCGCCCGTAGCGCCGGACAATTGGCTGGCCTGGGCGCTCGCCGCGCCAGTGGTGATGACGCTGGCCTACGGCGGCGCCCGCATCGTCATGGGGCTCTTGACGCAATGGCGCGACGGCATTTTCGCCAAGGTGGCGATGAATGCGGTGCGCCGCCTGGCGATGCTGACTTTCGAGCACGTGCATCTGCTCTCGCTGCGCTTTCATCTCGAGCGCAAGACCGGCGGGCTGACGCGCGTCTTGGAGCGCGGCCGTAACGCCATCGAAACCATCGTGCGCATGGTGCTGCTGCAGATCGCCCCGACCGTCGTCGAACTCGTTTTGATCGTCGCCGTTCTGCTCGTCCATTTCGACTGGCGCTACGTCGCCGTGATCGGCGTCACCGTGGCGCTCTATATGTGGTTCACCTATGCCGCCACCCAGTGGCGCATCGGCATCCGCCGCAAGATGAATGACAGCGACAACGACGCCAACGCCAAGGCGATCGATTCGCTGCTCAATTACGAGACCGTCAAATATTTTTCCGCCGAGACGCGCGAGGCCGCGCGCTACGACCGCTCGATGGCGCGCTACGAGGATGCCAGCGTCAAGGCCTATGTGTCGCTTGCCGTGCTCAATGCCGGACAGGCGGTGATCTTCACCATCGGGCTTTGCGGCGCCATGGTGCTGTGCGCTTACGGCATCGAGCGCGGCACCAATACGGTCGGCGATTTCGTCATGATCAACGCCATGATGATTCAGCTTTATACGCCGCTGAATTTCATGGGCATGGTGTACCGCGAGATCAAGCAGGCGGTGATCGACATCGAGAACCTGTTTTCGCTCTTGTCGCGTCCGCCCGAGATCGAGGACCGGCCCGGCGCGCCGCCGCTCCAGGTGCGCGCCGGCACCATCCGCTTTGACAACGTTTCCTTCGCCTACGAGCCGGCGCGGCAAATCCTTAAAGGCTTAAGCTTCGACGTGGCGGCCGGCCATACCGTCGCCATCGTCGGTCCGTCGGGAGCGGGAAAATCGACGATCTCGCGGCTGTTGTTCCGCTTCTACGAAGTCAGCGGCGGCCGCATCCTCATCGACGGCCAGGATATTCGCGACGTCACGCAGGCTTCGCTGCGCGCCGCCATCGGCATGGTGCCGCAGGACACCGTGCTGTTCAACGACACCATCCGCTACAACATCCGTTACGGGCGTTGGGACGCAAGCGATGCCGAGGTCGAGGAGGCGGCGCGGCAGGCGCAGATCGACGGCTTCATCGCCCGCGCGCCAAAGGGCTATGAGACCGAGGTCGGCGAACGCGGATTAAAGCTCTCCGGCGGCGAAAAGCAGCGCGTCGCCATCGCGCGCACGATCCTCAAAGCGCCGCCGATCCTGCTGCTCGACGAAGCGACCTCGGCGCTCGACAGCCACACCGAGAGGGACATCCAGGACGAACTCGACCGGGTCGCCAAGAACCGCACCACGCTCGTCATCGCGCACCGGCTGTCGACCATCGTCGGTGCCGACGAAATCCTCGTGCTGGATCATGGCGCGATCGTCGAGCGCGGCACGCACCGCGAATTGCTGGCGCATGGCGGGCTCTATGCCAGCATGTGGAACCGGCAGCGCGAAGCGCAGATGGCGCGCGAGATTCTGGCGACGGTGGACGACGAACCCGAAGCGCCCAATCGCAATCCGCCGGAGGTGGCCGATGAGCCGGCGGCGGAACTGCTGCCGCGCCGCGGACGCCGCAGAATGATCGACTTGTCGAAACCGTCATTGCGAGCGAAGCGAAGCAATCTAGCCGATAGCGCGGTTCTGGATTGCTTCGACCACGCGCTCCGGCTCGGGCATCCAGTAAGCTCGCGACGAGCGAATTCGCGCCGTCGCCGTTCGCTCCTCGCAATGACGTTCATAGGATCAATCGATTTCAAAATTGGGTATAAAAACGGAATGTCCGTCTACGATTCGATCCGCAAGCAATTCACGCCGATCCATCCGGAAGGCTATCCCTTCATCGGCGGCTTTGCGCTCGCCAGCCTCATCCTGTTCTGGCTCTGGACGCCGCTCGGCTGGCTGGCGACGCTGTTGACGCTGTGGTGCGCTTATTTCTTCCGCGATCCGCCGCGGGTGACGCCGGTGCGCGACGGCATCGTGGTGGCGCCGGCGGATGGCCGCGTCAGCCAGATCGCCAATGCGGTGCCGCCGCAGGAGCTCGGCCTCGGGACGCGGCCGATGCCGCGCATTTCCATTTTCATGAGCGTGTTCGATTGTCACGTCAATCGCAGCCCGGTTGCCGGCCGCGTCGAAAAGATCGTCTACCGCGCCGGCAAGTTTCTGTCCGCCGATCTCGACAAGGCGAGCGAGGATAATGAACGCAATGCCATGTCGATCGCGACGGCGTCCGGCCAGCGCATCGCGGTGATCCAGATTGCGGGTCTGGTGGCGCGCCGGATCGTCTCGTTCAGCCGCGAGGGCGACATCGTCGGCGCCGGCCAGCGCATCGGCATGATCCGCTTCGGCTCGCGCGTCGACGTTTATCTGCCCGAAGGCACGCGCGCGCTGGCGGCGGAGGGCCAAACCGCCATTGCCGGCGAAACGGTGCTTGCCGATCTCGCAGCAATCGAGGCGGGACGGACGTTTCGCGTGAGCTGAGTTCGTCACTCCGGGGCGCCGCGAAGCGGCGAGCCCGGAATCCATAATCACTTGAAAAGCAGCAATATTGTTAACGTGCAAAATAGCGCCGTCGTCATAATTCAAATCGAGCGGGGCGTCGGAGTTGCAAAATCTATTTCTGGTGGTGTCCCATGGCATCGACCCTTGTGATTTCAAAGCCGGCGGCGACGAGTTCCCTCAGTCGCTCCTCGACTCTCGTCACCAGCTCTGGGTCGCGACCGCGCACCGGAATGGTATTCGCGGCCAATTCAGGAAAGTAAGCCGCCGTGAGAGGCAGCCGCGCAATCCGGCTCGCATCGACCTGGAATGCCGCCTTCTGACCCAATTCGATTGCCCTTGCCTGGCTGACGAAAAGGTACTGACGAGGGCGACGCGCGCCTTGGTATTCCGTCCGGGACGTGGTGTAGAATACGACTGCAAAGCTTCCGCCGCCCTGTCGGCCGGTCGCAGCGCACAACACAATGTGAGGCGACGGCCCTGGTCCGCCAAACTCACGAAAGGGAAAGTTGCAGAGAACGTAATCGCCCCGACGAAGCATCAGCCTCGGCGACCGAAGAGGCTGTCATAGAGCGCTGAGCGCCGACTATGGCTGTCGTCGTCCTCATCGGATTCGCGGTCAATATGGAATTCGCCGCCGTCGCCGACATGGTCGTAGACAAGAACGCTTTCCTCGCCGGGAGCTCGTTCGAAGCTCCTGCGCAAGAGGAGTGAGATATAGGCCGTAACCGTCAAGCCTTCTTCTGCGGCCCGACGTGCGGCGGTGTCGGCAACATCGCGTTCAATCTCGATCCGTGCGAGATCGCCCATCGCAATTCTCCTTGGCGGAGAAGATAGCACCGTCAAGTGGCAGTGGCGAGCCCAACGGAGAGATGGGGAGGGGCGCTCCGTTACTCCGTGATGGCGCCATTGGCTGTCGTTTCGCAAGAGCTGACAACGCGTTAACGACGCGAATACGCCGCGTGGCGGGCGCGGGCCGAACCCGCTATATTGCCGGCAACGAGGTCCTGAAATTGGCCATGCAGCCACCCCCTTTCGCCGACACCCGGCGGCGGCGCTTCCGCCGCATCCCGGTGCGCACGCTGGCGCCGAACCTGATCACGCTGTTGGCGATGTGCGCCGGCTTGACCGCGATCCGGATGGCGTTCGAGAACCGCTACGTGCTGGCGCTCGCCGCCATCGTGTTCGCCGCCATCCTCGACGGCATCGACGGCCGCCTGGCGCGTTTCCTCAAAGGAACCTCGCGCTTTGGCGCGGAACTCGACAGCCTCTCCGACTTCGTCAATTTCGGCGTCGCGCCGGCGCTGATCCTCTATTTCTGGGGTTTGCACGACCTGCAATCGGCCGGCTGGATTGCCGCCATGACCTTTGCGATTTGCGCGGCGCTGCGTCTTGCCCGTTTCAATGTCATGATCGACGATCCCGATCGGCCCGCCTGGACCGGTAATTTCTTCATCGGCATGCCGGCGCCGGCGGGCGCCATCACCGTGCTGCTGCCGATCTATGCGGCATTCCTCGGCCTGCCGCGCTCGGGATTTCTCACCTGGCTGACGCTGTTCTACACGCTCGGTGTTGCTTCGCTGATGGTGTCGCGGCTGCCGGTATTTTCCGGCAAGCGTGTCGGCACCCGGGTGCCGCCGGAAATGGTCGGTCCGCTGATCGTGCTGGTGGTGCTCGCGATTGCGCTCCTGATCGCCTATCCGTGGGTGTTGCTGACGGCGGGCACGCTCGCCTATCTCGCCAGCCTGCCGTTCGGATGGCTGTCCTACCGCGGCTACCAGCGGCGATCGCGCGAGACGAGGGGAGTGGCGCCGCTTGCGCCGCAGCCGGCGCCGACTTCGCCGACGATCGTGCCCGGTCGTCCGTCGGACGACGACGACCGTCCGGCGCGTCTCAACTGAACTGCGGACGCCGGCGCGGACCAACGACCGCGAGAGATCTTCGTCGATGCGTATTGTCCGGCGTAGCTTTGTGATCTCGTCGCTGGCGTCGCTGGCGGCCCCCGCCGTGATGCGGCTGGCGCGGGCCGATGCGCCGCCGATTGCGCTCAAGCTGCACCACGCCTTCTCGGCGGTGTCGGGCGTCCACGAGAAGTTTCTCTCGCCGTGGGCGCGCAAGGTCGAGGCGGAAGCGAACGGGCGGATTCGTATCGACATCTTTCCGTCGATGGAGCTCGGCGGCGCGCCGGCGCAACTGTTCGACCAGGCGCGCGATGGCGATGCCGAAATCGTCTGGACGGCGCCCGGTCTGACGCCCGGCCGTTTCCCGAAGATCGAAACCTTCGAATTGCCGTTTCTGCCGTCGCGCCGCGCGCTGGTCAGTTCGAGAGCGCTGCAGGACTTCGCCGCGATCTATCTGAAAGACGAATTCGACGAGGTTCATCCGCTGTGTTTCTCCTGTGCGGATCGCGGCGTCATCCACGCTTTTGCGGCGGTGCGCTCGATCGAGGACATCAAGGGGCTTAAGCTGCACGTGCAAACGCGCCTTGCCGGCGAGGCGATGCAGTCATTGGACGCCCATCCGGTGCCGATGCCGAGCGAGGAACTGCCGACCGCACTCACCGAAGGCGTCATCGACGGCTGCGTCGATCCCTGGCACATGGTGCCGCCGTTTCGTCTCAACGATCTCCTCAAAACGCACACCGAATTCTCCGACTTGTCGCTGTCGAGCCGGACCTACGTCTTGGCGATGAACAAGCCGGCCTATGAACGGCTGCCGCGGGATCTGCAAACCGTGCTCGACAATAATTCGGCCGAGCTTGCGGCCGGCATGGCCGGCGCGATGTGGGATATTCAAGCCCAGGCTATCGCCGAGAATGTCGCCGAAAGCGGCGATGTGATCGTCACACTGTTGCCGGAAGCGGTGGCGCATTGGCGCAAGGCGACCGAGCCCGTCGTTACGGCTTGGCTCAAGGACATGAAGGAAGCCAAGGTCGACGGCGGCAAGATGATCGCGAGCGCGCATGCGCTGTTGGCGAAATACGCAATTTTGCCGGAACCGCAGCCGCCGCAAGCTCCGCCGCCGCAGCAGGAAGCCGTGACCGAGCCGCAGCAGCCGCGCTCGGCCGGCGTCACGACGGTCCCGGATTCGGCGGCTTCGCCGTCGCCGCCTCCGATTGCGAAACCGGCGCCGCCGCCGCCCACATCGCGACCCAGACGCCGGCGTCCGCGGCGCCTGTCGCCAAGCCTGCGGCGGCCGCCAAGCCTGCAGCGGTCGTCCCGTCGGCGCCCTCGCTACCCAAGCCCAGCCACGCGCCGCCAGCGCGAATCGCGACACCGGCCGCCGCGCCGGCGACCACAGCGCCGGTCGCGCAGCCCGTACCCACGGTGTCCGCGGTGCCGGTCGCGAAACCCGTTCCGCCGCCGGCTCCCGTTCCCACACCCGCGCCGGCCCTGCCGCCGAAGACGTTGAATATTCCGCTCTGAGAAATTCCGGTTACAGCTGCGGCGGATAACCCGGCATCAGGTCGTAAGGATGCGCCCAGCCGGGCAACGACTTCATCCGGCCGAGCCAGGCGGCGATATTCTTATGCTCGGCTGGCGATGTCGAAGCCGAATTCCTCGGCCGGATAGTAGAGATACGCAACGAGCGAAATATCGGCGATGGTCGGCTGGTCGCCGAGCACGAATGGCGCTTTGGCGAGCCGCTTGTCGACGATAGCAAGGCTGCCGTCGATGCGGCCCTTGAGGAACGCCATCACCGCGGGATCGCCCGGCTTCGGGGCGAAATTACGCAAGAAGCGGTATGGCCCGAGAAAGCCGTTGAGCTTCTGATTGTCGAAGATGATCCAGCGCAGCGCCTCGAGCCGCTCGTCTTCGCCGTCCGGCTTGAACTGGCCGGTGCGGTCGGCGAGATAAGTCAGGATCACGGCGGACTGGCTGAGTTTCTTGGCGCCGTGCACCAGCACCGGCGCTTCGCCCATTTCATTGACTTCGGCGCGGTATTTCGGCGTTCGCGTTTCGCCGCCTTTGAAGAAGTCGACATAGATCGGCTGCCAATCGGCGCCGATCAGATTGAGCATCAGCGCCGCGCGATAGGCATTGCCGGACTGGGCGAAGCAGTAGAGTTGATATTCGGCCATAACATCTCCGATCGTCGATTAACGAAGAACGATCACGGTCTGGCGAGCGTAATCTGCCCGCCGTCGGCGTCTTTTCCCTCGAAATAGTCGCCACTGAATGTGAGCTCGGTCAAGTTTTGTGCCTTGAAGTCGCGAACGATCAGCGCGCCGTGTTCGTAAGTCCATTTGCGGCTGGTGAAGAAATTGCCGGGACAGCCGCCGGCCGGAGCGATCTTGCCATCGGTGGCGCCGGTCTCATCGGTGAACGTCATCGGGCAGGCGCCGCCGGCCGCCGACAGTTTCCATTTGCCGGCAAGATCGACCGGGGGCGGCGCGGCCGGCGCTGGCTCCGGCGCAGGGCGGCGGCGGCGGCGGAGCCGCTGCCGTCTCGGGCTGGCCGCCGAACCGGGCGGTATTGGTGCAGGCGCCAAGCGCCAGGCAGCGCGCACACCAGCACGGAAAGCGCCGCGGCCTGCGTCGCTGTTGCGGACGGGTGCTTGATGCGCGTCATGCCGTTCATCGGCAACCGGCAGCCGTTCACCGCATCGTCGGGATGACGAATTCGGCGCCTTCCTTGGTGCCGGAAGGCCAGCGCGCGGTCACCGTCTTGGTCTTGGTGTAGAAGCGGATCGAGTTCGGGACCGTGCTGGTTGAGATCGCCGAAGCCGGAGCGCTTCCAGCCGCCGAACGTGTAGTAGGCCAGCGGCACCGGAATGGCGAAGTTGACGCCGACCATGCCGACCTGCACGCGGCTGGTGAAATCGCGCGCGGTGTCGCCGTCGCGGGTGAAGATGGCGACGCCGTTGCCGTATTCGTGCTCGGACGGCAGCCGCACCGCTTCCTCGTAGTCCTTGGCGCGCACCACCGAGAGCACGGGTCCGAAAATCTCCTCCTTGTAGATTTTCATAGTCGGCTTGACCTCGTCGAACAGGCAGCCGCCGATGAAATTGCCGTTCTCGTAGCCCTGGAGCTTGAAGTTGCGGCCGTCGACAACGAGCTTGGCGCCTTCCTTGACGCCGGTGTCGATATAGCCGCGCACTTTGTCGAGCAGTTCGCGCGTCACCATCGGTCCATAATCGGCCTGCTGATCGGTCGATGGGCCGATCTTGAGCCTCTCGACGCGCGGAATGAGTTTTTGCATCAGCGCGTCGGCGGTCTTCTTGCCGACCGGCACGGCGACCGAGACCGCCATGCAGCGTTCGCCGGCCGAGCCATAGCCGGCGCCGATCAGCGCATCGACCGCCTGGTCCATGTCGGCGTCCGGCATCACGATCATGTGGTTCTTGGCGCCGCCGAAGCATTGCACGCGTTTGCCGTGCGCGGTGCCGGTTGCATAGATGTATTCGGCGATCGACGACGAGCCGACGAAGCCGATCGCTTTGACCCGCGCGTCGGTCAGCAAGGTATCGACCGCCTCCTTGTCGCCGTTGACGACATTGAGCACGCCCTCGGGCAGTCCCGCTTTGACGAACAGTTCGGCGATGCGCATCGGCACCGACGGATCGCGCTCCGACGGTTTGAGGATGAAGGCGTTGCCGCAGGCGATGGCCGGCGCGCATTTCCACAACGGGATCATGGCCGGAAAGTTGAACGGCGTGATGCCGGCGACGACGCCGAGCGGCTGGCGGATCGAATAGAGATCGATACCGGGGCCGGCGCCTTCGGAATACTCGCCCTTCATCAGATGCGGGATGCCGCAGGCGAATTCGGCCACTTCGAGCCCGCGCTGGATGTCGCCCTTGGCGTCGGCGAAGGTCTTGCCGTGCTCGGAGGAGAGCAGCCGCGCCAGATCGTCATATTCGCTCTGGATCAGCTCCAGAAATTTGAACATGACGCGGGCGCGGCGCTGCGGATTGGTCGCGGCCCAGCCGGGGAACGCCGCCTCGGCATTGGCGATCGCTTTTTCGACCTCGGATTTTGCCGCCAGCGCGACCTTGGCCGCCACCTCGCCGGTATTGGGATTAAAGACGTCGCCAAAGCGCCCGGACGCGCCCTTCACCTCTTTGCCGCCGATAAAATGGCCAATCTCACGCATGTCTGTTCTCCCTGGGCGCGCGGCGCCGCCAGCGCATCGACTTCCGCCTATCTTGCTGCTTTTTTCCGCGGCGGTCATCCCCTTGTCTGGCCGCCGTTAGCGCGAGCCGAAGCGCCGCCCAATGATATTCACCCGGCTCGATCGCGCGGCGTGCCATAAGCAGTAACCGTCCCTTAAGCGCAATGACCGTAACTATAAGGCCATTGCCAAGGGCTCGCCGTCGCGGGTTGGGTGCGGTTTCATGGATATTGCAACAGGTCTCGGCCTGCTCGCCGGCGCTGCCGTCGTCCTGACCGTCATGCTCATGGGCGGCGGCCTTGGCATGTTCTTCAGCGACCACGCCGTCATCGTCATTTTCGGCGGGTCATTCGCCGCAACCCTGATCCGCTTTCCGCTGTCGTCGATCTTTCACGGCCTGCCGCTCGGCATGAAATTCGTCTTCAGCATGCGCCGCATCTCGCAGCGCGAGCTGGTCGACGAGATCGCCGGCCTCGCCGAGATCGCCCGCAAGCAGGGTCCGATCGGGCTGGAGAAGGTCGAGATCGAGGATCCCTTCCTCGCCAAGGGCATCCGCTTCGTCGCCGACGGCTACGATGCCGAATTCATCCGCGACAATCTCGAACGCGATCGCGACAACTTTCTCCAGCATCTCGACGAGGGCCAGAAAATCTACCGCGCGATCGGCGATTGCGCGCCGGCCTTCGGCATGATCGGGACGCTGATCGGCATGGTGCAAATGTTTGCCAACATGACCGATCCGTCCAAGCTCGGCCCGTTCATGGCGACCGCGCTGTTGGCGACGCTCTACGGCGCGGTGGTGGCGAACATCCTGACTCTGCCGATCGCCGACAAATTGCATCTCAAATTGGTCGACGAGGAAATCAACCGCACGCTGATCATCGACGGCATCCTCATGATCCGCGAATCGAAAAGCCCGACGCTGGTGCGCGAGATGCTGATCGCGTACCTGCCGGAGAAACATCGCGACGCGCAGCCGGAGCCGGAGCCGGTTCCGGCCTAAACGCGAAGAAATCGAACCATGGCGCGGCGCAAGGAAGCACACGGCGGCGGCCACGGCTGGTTTGTCACCTTCGCCGATCTGATGGGGCTGTTGGTCAGCTTCTTCGTCATGCTGGTCGCGTTCTCCAATCAGGACCAGCAGAAACTGCAGATCGTCGCCGGCTCGATGCGCGACGCCTTCGGCACGCAAACCAACGTGCGCTATTCCGGCATCATCGAGGTCGACGGCCTGCCGACCCGTCCGAAGCTGAAAAACGCGGCGCATATCCAGCCCGAAGATGCTTCCGCGACGCCGACGCCCGACCAGAACGATCACGAGCGCGAATTCGGCGGCAAGTTCGAGAATGACCAGGCCTTCGCGCTCGCCGCGGCGTCGCTGCGCCAGGCGCTGCAGGACATGCCGGAACTGACCGAAGCCAGTAAGCACATCGTGTTCGAGGAAACCAAGGAAGGGCTCAATATCAACATCGTCGACCAGGACGGCCGTTCGATGTTCCCCGAAGGCTCCAAGGAGCCCTATGAGCGCACCCGGACGATCATCGAGAAAATTGCCGGCCCGCTGAAGGCGGTGCCGTACCGGATTTCAATCACCGGTCACACCTCTGCGTCGCAGACGGCGCCGCAGCCCGATTATGGCCCGTGGAACCTCTCGGTCGATCGCGCCAATGCGGTGCGGCAAATCCTCGAGGAACAGGGCTACCCGTCGTCCAACATCTACGAGGTGGCCGGCAAGGCCGATACCGACCCGTTGTTCCCGGACGATCCCTATATCGCGGCCAATCGGCGCGTGACGATTACCTTGATGCATGAAGCGCCGCCGGTTCCGCCAGACCTGAAGCCCTAGTGGCCAGCACGACGACCGGCTCGCCGCGCCGCCGTTAGCTAAGACTTAAGCCATTGATCTATTATAGATAAATCAAGCTTGCCGGCGCGCATAGCCTTCACGGCCGGCCGATATTATTTGCCTCTGCAAGAGCTGCGTTTGTGTCGGCCTGCGATGTATTTGACTCGACTGCTCATGACTCTGCGGTACGAAGGGTGTATAGGCGCGGCCCTGCATCGGTCTCGGTGCAGCAGCAGGAACAGGGCGACGTCCTGTCTCAATATTCATGACAGATAGCGTGACCGCTCCCGCCGCCGGGAGCGAGATGCCGGCGAACGGCGTCGGCGCTGCGCGTTCTCACGCCGGCTTATGGGGCTTGGCGGTCGGCAGCATCGGCGTCGTCTACGGCGATATCGGCACCAGCCCGCTTTATGCCTTGCGCGAAGCGATCGTCGCCGCTTCCGGCTCCGGAACACGGCGAAATCGACCGGGCGACGGTGCTCGGCGTGTTGTCGCTCATTCTGTGGGCGCTGTTCGTCATCGTCACGTTGAAATACGTCGTGATCCTGCTGCGCGCCGATAATAACGGGGAGGGCGGCACGCTCACGCTGATGGCGCTTGCCTCGCGCGCCGTCGGCCGCGTCAGCAGGGCCGCCGGCGTCGTCGCGCTCCTCGGCATCGTCAGCGCCGCTCTGTTCTATGGCGATGCCGTCATCACGCCGGCATTGTCGGTGCTGTCCGCGGTCGAAGGCGTCGATGTCGCGACGCCGGCGTTTCACGAATATGTCGTGCCGCTGACGGTGGTGATCCTGCTGATTCTGTTCGCGGTGCAATCGCGCGGCACGGCGAAAGTCGCGGCGCTGTTCGGCCCGATCATGCTGGTCTGGTTCGTCGCCATCGCGCTGCCAGGCCTGCGTCTGGATCGCCCACGATCCGGGCGTGCTGTGGGCGCTCAATCCGTTTTACGGCATCGATTTCCTGCTCCAGCACGGCATCGTCGGACTGTTTACGCTCGGCGCGGTGTTCCTCGCCGTCACCGGAGCCGAGGCGCTCTATGCCGATCTCGGCCATTTCGGCCGCCGTCCGATCCAGATGGCGTGGCTCGTCATCGTGCTGCCGTCGCTGGCGGTCAACTATCTGGGCCAGGGCGCGCTGGTCTTTGCCCATCCGGAGGCGATCGAAAATCCGTTCTTCTTGATGTATCCCGACTGGGCGCTGATCCCGATGGTCGTTCTGGCGACGGTGGCGACCGTGATCGCGAGTCAGGCCGTCATCACCGGCGCCTATTCGCTCACCAGCCAGGCGATCCAGCTCGGGCTTTTGCCGCGGTTCGAAGTGCGTCACACCTCGGCCGAGCACGCCGGCCAAATCTATATGCCGCGAGTCAATGGGCTGCTTCTGATCGGCGTGCTTCTCCTGGTCGCGCTGTTCCGCTCGTCGAGCGCGCTCGCTTCGGCCTACGGCATCGCCGTCACCGGCACCATGGTCGTCACCTGCATGATGGCGTTCATCGTCATCTGGCGGATGTGGCGCTGGTCGCCGTTCGCGGCCGCGGCGCTGATCGTGCCGTTCCTGGTGATCGACCTGACCTTCCTGTCGGCCAACATGCTCAAGGTCGTGCAGGGCGGCTGGGTGCCGTTGGCGCTCGGCGGCATGGTGATGCTGGTGATGTACACGTGGCGGCGCGGCACCCGGATATTGTACGCCAAGACCCGCCGGCTGGAAACGCCGCTCGACGATCTGGTGCGCATCCTGGAGAAAAAGCCGCCGCAGCGGGTTCCCGGCACCGCGGTGTTCCTGACCAGCGATCCGAAAAGCGCGCCGACCGCGCTTATGCACAGCCTCAAGCACTACAAGGTGCTGCACGAGAAGAACGTCATTCTCAGCGTCGAGACCACGCATACGCCGCGCGTCGAAGCCGACAAGCGCGTGCGCATCGAACCGGTCGGATCGACCTTTATGCGCGTGCAATTGCGCTTCGGCTATATGGAAATGCCGAATATTCCGAAGGCGCTGGCGATCGCGCGCAAGCTCGGCTGGCAATTCGACATCATGTCGACGTCGTTCTTCCTGTCGCGCCGGGCACTGCGGCCGGCGCCGCATTCCGGCATGCCGCGCTGGCAGGATCGGCTGTTCATCTCGCTGGCGCGTTCGGCCAATGACGCAACCGACTATTTCCAGATTCCCACCGATCGCGTCGTCGAGGTCGGCACCCAAGTCACGGTCTGAGATTTCGCGCCTTCACCTTCGCGAGCGGAAGGACGTAAGCTTACGCTTGCGATCCCGGGGAGGCCGACAATGCCCGATCAAAATCCCAGCGTGCGCGATCTGACGCCGCAAGAGGTCGCGCGCGGGCTGCAAGAAGGCCGCATCGTGCTGGTCGACGTGCGCGAGCCGAACGAAACCGCGCTGGAGCGCATTCCCGGCTCCGTTCTCGTGCCGCTGTCGAGCTTCGATCCGGCCGATATCCCGGAGCCGGCCGGGCGCGAGGTGGTGTTCACCTGCCGCTCCGGCCGCCGTTCGGTGACCGCTTCGCTGGCGGCGCAGGAACAAGGCTTTGCCTATGGCAGCCATCTCGCCGGCGGCATTTTGGCCTGGAAAGCCGCCGGACTGCCGACCGAGACATGATGAATCCGAGCCGCGTCATCGTTGCTCATCGGCGCTTGCGGGTCTTTCTGGTTGCAGACCGGCGCTGCCGGCCCAGCGCGTCGTCAATTATTACAATTGGTCGGACTATCAGGATCCGACGGTGCTCGACGAATTCACCAAGGAGACCGGCATCACCGTTCGCTACGACACGTTCGATTCCAACGATACGCTTGAGGCGAAGCTCTTGGCCGGGCAGTCCGGCTATGACGTCGTGGTGCCGACCGCATATTTTCTCGCCCGCCAGATCAAGGCCGGCATTTTTCAGAAGCTCGATAAATCGAAGCTGCCGAATCTCGCCAATGTCTGGCCGGAAATCGCGAAGCAGCTCGCGTTCTACGATCCCGGCAACCAGTATGCCGTCAATTACATGTGGGGAACGACCGGCATCGGTTACAACGTCAAGAACGTAAAGCAGATTTTCGGCCCCGACGCCAAGATCAATTCCTGGGACTATGTATTCGATCCCGACAAGATCAAGAAATTCAAGGATTGCGGCATTCACTTGCTCAATTCATCGGACGACATCATGTCGGCGGGTCTGCACTATCTGCATCTCGATCCGAATTCCAGCGATCCCGGCGATCTGCAAAAAGTCACCGACCTGTTGATGCGTATCCGGCCTTATGTGCGGAAATTTCATTCCTCGGAATATCTCAATGCGCTGGCCACCGGCGAAATCTGCTTCGCGGTCGGCTGGTCCGGCGACGTCAAGCAGGCGCAACGGCGCGCGGCGGAGGCCAAAAGCGGCATCGAGATCGGATATTCGATCCCCAAGGAGGGCGCGCAATTGTGGTTCGACAATCTCGCCATTCCGAAGGACGCGCCGCACCCGCAAGAGGCGCATGAGTTGATCAATTACCTGATCAAGCCCGAAGTCGCGGCGAAGAACACCAATTACGTCTGGTACGCCAACGGCGACCAGCCGAGCCAATTCATCGATCCGGCGATCCTCAACGACCGCACCATCTATCCGGACGCCGCGACCATGGCGAATTTCTACACCATCATCGCCCACGACCCGAAGACGCAGCGGCTGATCAATCGGCTGTGGACGCGGATCAAGACCGGGGAATAATGCTGCGACAATAAAGCGCTGCAACAAGCACGCCGGCGCCGCCAGGTCATCGCCCGTAAGCGCCGACTTGTTCTAATATCCCATCTTCCAAAATCCCATCCGCAAGCGACGGGATTTCGCGCAACAGCGCCCCAATAAGGGGCGAGAGGGCACACGAGGGGGACAAGCATGACAAGGTTCACCACATCATCCAGGCTGTCGCGGCGCGTGATCCTGCAAGCCGCGGGCGCGGTTGCGGCCGGCGTCGCCGCGCCGGCGCTCATCGGCGTCCGCTCGGCCTATGCCGATTATCCCGACCGGCCGATCAAGTTCGTGGTCGCCAACACGCCGGGCGGGCCGTCCGATATCGTCGGCCGCATGGTCACCGCGGCGCTCGAGCAATCGACCGGCAAAACCTTCATCGTCGAAAATCGCGGCGGCGCCGGCGGCAATATCGGCATGGAATATGTCGCCCATTCCGATCCGGACGGCTACACGATCCTGCTCGCGACCAACGCCTTTTCGGTCAATTTCGGCCTTTACAATCACCTGCCGTTCGATCCGTACAAGGATTTCGTCGGGGTCAGCGAATTGGCGAGCTCGCCGAACACCTTCGTCGTCAAATCCGAGTTGCCGGCGAAGACGATGAAGGATTTCGTCACGCTCGCCCGCGACAACCCCGACAAATACAATTGCGCGACGCCGCCCATCGGCACGACCGCGCAACTGCAGCTGGAGCTTCTGAAGATCCGCGAAAAGCTGCCGAAGCTCGCGGACGTCGTGTTCAAGGGCGGCGGCGACGCCATCGCGGCGCTGCTCAGCGGCACCGTTCAGCTCAGCTCGGGCTCGCTGGCTCCGGCGTTGCCGCATATCAAGGCCGGCACGATGCGCTGTCTCGCGGTTTGCGCCGCCGAGCGCTGGCCCGATCTGCCGGACGTGCCGACCATGGAGGAGTCCGGCTACAAGGATTTCGTGTTCGCGGTCGAATGCGTGCTGCTGGCGCCGGCCAAGACCCCGCCCGCCAACGTCAAATGGCTGGAGGCGGAAACGCTGAAGGTCCTCAAGACGCCGGAAATGAAAGACAAGCTCTACAAGGCCGGCTTCCTGGTGCGGCCGCAAGGCGCCGACGCCGCCTGGGCGCGCGTCACCAAGGAAATCGCCATGTTCAAGCAGATCATCGATCAGGCCGGCATCAAAAAGATGTAGCCGCAGCGCCCGATCTTGCCGGATCGGCCGTCGGGCCGCGGGTAGACCTTTGCCCGCGCGCCTGTGCAATTTTCGTATGCCAATCATGGGCATGCGGGGCCTGGGTTCGCTGCGGCGACGATGAAGCGCCCGCCTGCCACGGCTGATTTATGGACGCGCACGAAAAAGGCGCCGAACCTCCGACCGAAGGAACTCCGAAGGCTCGAGAAGGTTCTTTCTCTAAGAACCAAACAAGCTGCAGGAGCGTCAAATGGTTGACAAGGACCAATCAGGGCTCGGCCAATCAGGCCGCCGGCAAGGTCAAGGATGGGCCGGCAAGGCGACCGGCGACACGAAAACCGAAGCCGAGGGCAAGGCCGATCAGGTGAAGGGCAAGGTGCAGAACGCGGTCGGCGGCCTCAAAGACGCCTTGCGCGGCAAATGACGGCCATTCCTCCAATGGGAGGCAGCATCATGCAAAACGGTTCATATCACAAAGCCCTGGTCATGAGCGGCTACATGATCGGCAGCGCGATTGTTGCGCTAGCGATCGCGTCTCTACCGGCTTTGGCGGGAGCGATTTTGACTACGTTAAATATCGTGCCCGCGCATCTGATGTAACGGCACGGCACCTATTTTCTGCTGGCGCATCCGATATAAGGGATCACCGCCAGCGGCGGTGCAGCCACAGCCATTGCTCGGGATATTGGCGGATCCAGCCTTCGATCACCGACGTGATCGCCTGCATGGTGCCTTTGATGTCGATGCGGCCGTCGGCATCGCGCACCGGCTCGACCGGATCGGAAACTTCGCCCCAAAAGCTGTTGCCGTCGGGCTTGCGCACGACGCGCATGCCGTAGATCGGCAGTTCGGTCTGCCGCGCCAGCATTGCGATCAGCGGATTGGCAAGGCACGGCCGGCCGAAGAAGGTGACCTCGACGCCTTTGCTGTAGTGCTGGTCGGCGAGCATGCCGACATGGATGCCGGATTGCAGCAGCCGGCCAGCTTGACCGGCGCATCGAGCCCGGTCGGGATCAGTTCGCCCATCAGCGGCTCGCGCAGCTTGATGATGACGTCGCTGACGGCGCCGATATTCGGCCGCCGGTACAGCACGGCGGATTTCACGCCGATCAGTTTCGCGCCGACGCCGGGCAGCTCCCAATTGGCAAGATGCGCGGCAAAGCCGATCGTCGCCTTGCCGCTCTTGGTGATCCAATCGTAGCGCTCCTTCGATTCCGGCGGATAGGTGATGATGTCCGGCGTCTGCCGGCCGAAACCCTCGACGCAGAATTCGTCGAGATGCGCGAACTCGATGGCGATGCGGCCGAGATTGTCCCACACGCCCGCCGAGGATTTTTTCGATCTCGGCGTCGGATTTTTCCGGAAACGCGGCGCGCAATTGTTCGCGGCCGATGCGGTGTTCTTTGAACAGCGGGCCGATCCTGCGCATGACGGCGCCGGCGAAATTCGCCATGCGCCTGCCGGTCGGTGTGCTTGATCGCGCCGAGAAGGCCGACCGTGAGCGCGCCCGCCGCCGCATCGAGCAGGGGCTTGAAGCCGCGCCGCGCATCAGAACATGACGATGATCTTGCCGAACACTTGCCGGCTTTCGAGCCGCGCCAGGCCGCGCTCGAACTCGGCGAGCGGCACTTCGGTATCGATCACCGGGGTGAGCCCGGAAGCCATCTTGGCGAGGCTCTCGCGGATATTGCGCATCGAGCAGCCGAACGAGCCGAAGATGCGATATTGCTGCAGATAGAGCTGAAACAGATTCATGGTGATCGACTGGCCCGAGGTCGAGCCGCAGGTGACGAGCCGTCCGCCGCGCTTGAGACACAACAGCGAGCCGTTGAACGTGTCGGGGCCGACATGCTCGAAGGCGACGTCGACGCCTTTTTTGCCGGTGAGCTTGCGCACGATGGTCTCGAAACGGTCGGTGCGGTAATTGATGACGTGATCGGCGCCGAGCGCTTTGGCCTTCTCGGCCTTGGCGTCGTCGCCGACCGTGGTGATGACGGTGCAGCCGATCGCCTTCGCCATTTTGATGGCGCTGGTGCCGATGCCGGAGCCGCCGGCCTGCACCAGAATGGTCTCGCCCGGTTCGAGCTTGGCGTTGTCGAACAGCATGTGCTGCACGGTGCCGAAGGCGACCGGCGCACAGGCGGCGTCGCGGAAGCTCACGCCCGGCGGGATCGGCACCACAAGCCGCGCCGGCATATTGATCAGGTCGCGGGCGAAGCCGTCGACATGAAAGCCCATGATCGAGGCGACGTTTTCGCAGAGATTGTCGCGGCCCTCGCGGCAGGCCTTGCAGGTGCCGCAGGTCAGCGCGCCATAGGCGACGACGCGGTCGCCGGCTTTGCATGAGGTGACATCCGGCCCGACCGCGGCGATTTCGCCGGCCGCCTCGACGCCGACGATGAGCGGCAGCTTGCGCTTGGCAAAGGCCATGCCGCGCCAGCCCCAGACGTCGATGTGATTAAGCCCGATCGCCTTGATGCGCGATCTGAACTTCGCCCGGGCCCGGCGCGCGGCGGCGCCGCGATTTCCAGCAGCTCGATCTTGCGGTCGGCGACCAGCGTCAGCGCGCGCATGGTCCGCGCCGGGGCGGCGTCCCGGCTTGTTCAAAGTGACTGCCGCGGCGCCGGTCACGCCGGCTCCCGGGCCAGCACCAGCGAGATGTTCTGGCCGCCGAAGCCGAACGAATTGGAAATGGCCCGATTGATCCTCGCATCACGCGCCTCGTTCGGCACCACGTCGAGCGGGATCGCCGGGATCGGGAACGCTATAATTGATGGTCGGCGGGATGCGCTGGTGCTCCAGCGTCAGCGCGGTGAATACCGCTTCCACCGCGCCGGCGGCGGTGAGCGTATGGCCGATCATCGATTTGTTCGACGACATCGGAATGCTGCGGATGCGCTCGCCAAAAACGGTGGAGACGCCGAGGCATTCCATCTTGTCGTTTTCCGGCGTCGAGGTGCCGTGCGCGTTGATGTAGTCGATATCTTCCGGGCCGACGCCGGCATCGGCGAGCGCGATGCGCATGCAGGCGATGACCGGCTTGCCGTCCGGGCTCGATCGGGTGCGGTGGAACGAATCCGATTTCTCGCCGCAGCCTTCGAGGATGGCGAGCACCTTGGCGCCGCGCGCGATCGCGTGATCGTAATCTTCGAGCACCAGCGCCGCGCCGCCTTCGGCGAGCACGAAGCCGTCGCGGTTCTTGGAGAACGGCTTCGACGCCTGCGCCGGCGGATCGTTCTGCGTCGACAGCGCCGAAAGCAGCGAGAAGCGAACCAGCGATTCCGGCGTCAGCGAGCCGTCAGCGCCGACCGCGAGCACCGCCTTGCATTCGCCGCGGCGGATCGCCTCGACGCCGAGCTGGATCGCGGTGCCGCCGGAGGCGCAAGCCGTGGTCAGCGAGATCGGCGAGCCTTCGGTGCCGAAATGCTCGGCGAGGTTTTCGCCGATGATGCCGTATTTGAGCGTCTCGTAGATCGGCGCGAATTGCGGCTCGCGCGCCACCCGCATCAGGTCGGGGTAGCCGGCATCGCGGTCCGGCGCGGCCTGTTCGGCGAGCTGGACGCGGTAATGCCATTCGATTTCAAGCGGCGGCAGCGCCAGAAACAGCGGGCCGGGAAAGTGGCCCTTGGAGCCGATCGCGGCTTGCGCGATGGCTTCCTCGCAGGCCAGCAGCGCGATGCGCTCGGACAGTTCCGCCGGCGGCATATAGTCCTTGTAAACGTCGTCCACGGTGCCGGCGATGGTGGTGCGCAGGCAATCGAGCGGGAAACGCGAAATGCGCCGGATGCCGGATTTGCCGGCGGTCAATTTCGCCCAATTGTCGGTCTTGCCGACGCCGAGCGAGGTGACGACGCCCATGCCGGTGATGGCGATGACCGGGCGGCCGGCATTGTCGCGCTTCGCGCTTGGCTTGGAAGCCGCGTTGGGCTTTGCCGAAGATGCCGCCATGATGCCCTCCTTCAATTCACCCGTTCGAGCAGCGCCAGCCCTTCGCCGCGCCAATTGCCGACGCTGGTGACGACGATTTGGGACAGACCGGGACGGACTTTCCCCGGTATCTGCCGATCCCGTCGGGGCGAACAGCTTGCCGTGCTCGATCACCGCACAGCCGATACCCAGATTGGCCATGAACTGGGTATCGACGCCATGCCCGATATACGTACCGGTATTGCGGACGGGAAGGCCAATGTCCTTGAGCGCGGACCGCTCGGCCGAAGTCGCGGGTTCAAACCCGGAAGCGCCGGAAATGACCGCGGCATGGCTTCGGTCGACCTGCGGGGCGATGGCGTCCCATTGCCGGCGCAGCGAGGCTTCGGCTTCGCCGGCTTTTCGCGCATTGCGGTCGGAAAACACCCGCGAAATCCGCGCCCGCGGTTTGGCGCCACGCGCCTTGGCGTGCTCGCTGCTTTCGAAGACGAGGAACGCGCCCATGGTGGCGAAGGCGATGCCGCCATCCGGGCCGCGATCCCACACCGATGCAAATTTGTCCTTGAGCACCACGCCGCCAAGCTCGAAGGCCAGCAGCACGTCCCAACGCGTGCCGTTATAGGCGCCGCCGACCAGCGTCAGCTCGCTTTGTCCGGCCGCAATGCGCGCTTGCGCCACGCGCACCGCATCGACGCCGGCTGCTTCCTCGCCCATGAATGTGCGCGAGGAGCCGACGACGCCGTGAACCAGCGAGATATTGCCGGCAAGGAGATTGGGCAGCTGCGCCAGAAACAACGTCGGGCGCAGGTCGCTCATCAGCCGCTCGTTGAGGAACGCGCCGGGCGTATTGGTCTTGCGCATGCCGGCCATGATCGCGGTATCGACCGCGATATCGCGCTCGCCGCCGCCGGCGGCGACGATCATGTCGGCGCGGTCGAGCAGCTCGGCATTGCCGGCGATGCCGGCATCGGTCAGCGCCATGCCTGCAGTATAGACGCCGACCCGCTGCCAGGTCTCCATCTGCCGCTGGTCGCTTTTCTTCGGAATGTGCTTGTCGAAGCTCATCGGCGCGAGCTGATGCACGATGTAGGGCGCAAAGCTCTTGTCGTCGTAGGGCGGCGGGTCGCCGCGCTCGAGGCGGCGCCCAATTCGCTTCGAGCCCCTCGCCCAGGCAGGTGAGCAGACCGACGCCGGTGATCCACACCTCGCGGCGTTCGGTCACTTCGCGAACTCCTTGGCCGGGAAGTTGATCCGCTCCGCCCATTCCCACAGTCCGGCGCGCAGCTCCGGGCTGGGATAGGGAATGATGCGATAGGTCAGCGTGGCGTCGCAGACCGCCGCGCCCTTGCACCAGCCTTTGGCTTCGCCGATGGCATAGCCCGAGCCCTCGTGCACGACCCTGCCTTCGAATTCGAGCTCATCGCCGGGAAACACGGCGCTGCGGATCTTGCCTTCCTTGACGCCGGCCAGCGCCGGCAATCCGGTAAAGCCGGTCAGCGCACTCACCAGCCAGCCGGTGGTCTGCGCCATGCATTCGATCAACAGCACGCCCGGCATCAGCGGATAGCCCGGAAAATGGCCTTCGAACACCGGGCTTTCCTTCGGCACGGTGCAGACCGCACGCGCCACGCGCCCGGCGACATCGACGTCGACGAAGCGGTCGATCATCTGAAAATATTCAAGACGCATAGGCGGCGCTCAGGCGCCCTTGGCAGCGATCAATTCGTCGATCCGCTCGCACAGGTTCTTCAGCACGAAATACTGGTCGGTCGTCGCTTTGCCGTCATTGACTTCCTGAGTCCATTGTTCGAGCGGAAGTTTTATGCCGAACGCCTTATCGATGGCGAAGGCGATATCGAGGAAATCGAGGCTATCGATCTCGAGATCGTTGATGGCGTGGCTTTCCGGCTTGATATTTTCACGCGGGATATCGCAAGTTTCCGCAATGATTTCAGCCACTTTATCGAACGTGGTGGACATCGGGCGTGCTCTTTGGTCTGCAGGAATAAGCGCCGGCCCAGCCCGGCGCGAGCAAGCCCGTCGGTTCGGGCCCCTCAATGTGAACGCTCCGTATAGCGAAGGATGGGGTCAAGTTCAACGGCGGCAGCCGCGGTAGAAATCGCATTGCAACCGGCGCGGCAAAGGACAAATTCGCTCTTGACGCCAAGAGCTTATCCGGCCGGCCCAATCGCGCGACCTCCGCCGCCGTGCTTGATCGGCCAGGCCATATTACCTAAGGAAGCGGGAGCTCAGCCAGAGAGTCTGCAATGTCGCAGGCGCAACAGGTCGATAAAACCGTGCGCAAGCGCTGTTTCGTGCAGATGACAGGCTACGAGCCGGTCGGTGCGGAGCACCAGCATCGCCGCTTCATCCGCGAAATGGCGCGGTTCCACAAAGCCTGGAACATCCAGGGCGAGGTTTCGCCGCCCGTTGTTTCCGCCGACGGCGCGGTGGCAAGCTGGACGGTCGAAAGCTTCGGACCGAACTGGCGCGTGGCTACGGATTTTCACTGGTTCCGCTGGGACGATTTCGTGCGCGCCGACGGCGCGCGAAGCGATTGGTTGCGTTTTTCGCTTGGGATCGCCGCGCTGATGGAATTCATTCTGAGCGGAACCGCGGTGAAGTATTTCATCGTCGCGTGGCGCTACGGCAGTTTCTTTCTGTTTCCGCTCATTTACCTTGCCGGCATGGCATGGCTGTCGATCGGTCTGGCGCGTTTTGCGGTCGGGCATCTCGGGCTGCCGTATCCGATGTTGATCGCGCCCTTGCTCTGGCTTGCGATCTTCGTCGCATTGCGCTTTACGTTCGGACGATTCGTCCATATCGGCTACGCGCTCGATGATTGGTATTTTGCGCGCGATTTCATCCATCGCGCGCGGCCGCAAGTCGAAGCGCGGCTCGATCGTCTTGCGCGCGAATTGGTGCGCCTGGTGCGGCGAGACCGACGCCGACGAGATCGTCATCCACGGCCACAGTCTTGGTGCGCCGCTGTCGCTGTGCGTGGTCGATCGTGCTTTGCGGCTCGATCCGCAACTCGGCGCCGGCAAGCCGATTCACCTGGTTTCGACCGGCTCGTCGCTGCTCAAAGTGGCGTTGCATCCGGCGGCCGGCTGGCTGCGCGAAGCCGTCGGCCGGCTGGCGAATGCGCCAGCGATTGACTGGGTCGAGTACCAGGCGCTGGTCGACATCATCAATGTTTACAAGGTCGATCCGGTGGTTGCGCTGGGCCTGCCGGCGACCGGAAAACCCATCGTGAAAATCATTCGCATCCGCCTGATGGTCGAGGAGCATACCTATCGGCGCTTCCATCTCAATTTCCTGCGCGTCCACCGCCAGGCGGTGATGGGCAACGAGCGGCGCTATTTTTATGACTATTACATGCTGTGCTGCGGCCCGCTTCCGCTTGCCCGACTGGGTCGAGGATCCGGATCGAGCGGTCGCCGGCTTTGCCGCCGATGGCGCACTGCTCGGAGCGGCCGGGGGCGATGGCCTCGGCCCCGCAATGCCGCAAGCGCGCGGAGCCTTAGCCCGTGACGGCGACAATCTCGAAAATCATCTGGCTCGCATTTGGCATCGCCTGGTTCCTGCTGCGGCTGCAGCCGGGACGGCGCGCGCGCCGGACGCCGGTGCGTTATTCGGCGCGCGATGCGCGAGAATTCGTGCTTCTCGGCGCTTCGCTGACGGGGCTCGGCATCGTGCCGTGCCTTTATCTTGCCACCCATTTTCCGCGATTTGCCGACTACCCGGTTACCCCGGCGCTGAGCTATCTGGGCATTGCCGTCGATGGCGTCAGTCTCTGGCTGTTCTATCGCACCCATCGCGATCTCGGCCACAATTGGTCGGTCAGTCTCGACCTGCGCGAACGCCATACACTGGTCACAACCGGCATCTACGCAATGGTTCGGCATCCGATGTATGCCGGCTTTTGGCTGATGGCGGTGGCGCCAGGCGTTGCTTTTGCCCAATTGGATTGCAGGGCCGGCCGGTTTGGTCGGCTTCGGCATCCTGTTTTTTGGGCGGGTGCGGCGTGAAGAGGAGATGATGATCATCGCGTTCGGCGATGAATATCGCAGCCTATATGCGGCGCACCGCCCGTGTGGTTCCTTGGCTATATTGACGGCGTAACGCACGTTGCATTTTTGCTACAGGTTTGGGTCGGTTTGCGGGGCATCGCGGAAAAGGGGGGAATTCGGCCGCGAAATCTGGCAGTGCAATATGGATTGCTTAAGATAGGCGAGCACGGATTCCATTGCCGGGTCATGATGCGGCAGGTCATGAGGAGGTCATGAGAGGTTGGTGGCGTCTTACCACGATCGGCGTGCTGACGGCGGGACTGATGCTTGCGCTCGGATCGAACCCGAGCATGGCGGCGCCGCGCGCGCACGTTTACTTGCTGCGCGGGCTCTTGAATATTTTCTCGCTCGGCATGGACACGCTCGCCGACGAACTCAATAGGCGCGGCGTCTATGCGACCGTCGACAATCACGCCGATTGGCAGTCGCTCGCCGATCAGCGCGGCGGCAAATTACAAAGCCGGGAGGGAAGGACCGATCATCCTCATCGGTCATTCGCTCGGCGCCGATGCGGTCATGGAGATGGCGGACTATTTGGGCAAGAGAGGCGTTCCGGTGGCGCTCGTGGTGCCGTTCGACGGCACCGGATTCGTTTGCGGCGTCGGCGAATGTCGCGCGCGTGCTCAACTTGACGCAGCACTATTTCATGGGGCGCGGACCGGGCTTCCACGGCTCGTTGATCAATGTCGATCTGCGCTCCGATCCGAATATCGATCATCTCAACATCGACAAGTCGCCGCGGCTGCATGCGCGCGTGATTGCCGAAGTGCTGGCCATTGTCGGCTCGCACCGCATGCGAGTCGCGCCGACCGCCGCCGGCAAGACCGGTGCGCGGCCAGCCGAACACCGGTACTGTGCCGGCGAGGCGGCCAAGCCGGAGAGCGCGCCAGCCGGCAGCCGCGGCAGCCAAGACTGACGACAAAGACCGGCGACGGCGTCGCGACAGCTCCGGCCAAGCCCGTTGCCGAAACCGGCACTCCGGTCATCGCCGACGGCCGCGAAAAGACGCGCGGTCGAAACCGGCAAGCTCGTGATCGTTCGGCGCTCGGCGAAACCAGCCGGATCGTCGCAATAGTCTGATTGCTGCGGTCGGCGCCGGCAACTCGATGCGGGGCGCAATTGACGCGCCCCTGCATCACGCAATCCTGATCGTTTTCCATCACGGCGATGGTGTCGGCAAGCCAGACCCCGGTACTGACCAGAAACGCAAGGACCGCCAGCGCGATGACGTTCATCACCATGCGCTGCCGATAGTCGACGATTTCGTCTTGGTCTTGCTCGTATTGAGCCAAATCGTCGGGCGGCTCGGTATCGGCATCCGCAGCGTCGGGCTCGCCGGCTGCGTCGGCAGACCGGCAGATGCCTGCTCCGGCCGGCGGAACGGCAGCACCTGCCCGAACGCATCGCTGTCGTGGGCGTCCCGTCGGCGATGTTGGCAGCCTGAGAACCACTCCGAGTCATGGCGCTAGATTACGCTTCTGCGGATTAAATTACTAAGCCGCAGAATGCAGGCGCCGCCATCGGATAGTGCGGGAACTGGCCTGGTTTCCTGCCATTCCGGCAGCACGCCAATATCCGTTAGATTTCACGGCTGTGTCTCGGTGGCGGCCAAAGGTCATTGCCGCTTCGGCAGCGGTTCAACACGGAGCAGGCACTCCATGATCGCTCATTTGGCGATGCCAATCGATGAGCTTTCTCGCCTTGCGATCGATTCGGCGCGCGATCCGTCGCGTTCTCGCGGTTATGCCGGCGCCATCGTGCTGCTGCAATTTCCGGCCGGCCCCGCTGTCGCCGCCGACTACGACGTCGGCTCGATCCACATCTCGCAGCCATGGGCGCGGGCGACGCCGAAGGGCGCGGCCGACCGGCGCCGGCTATATGACGATCACCAACAAGGGCACGGCGCCGGACCGGGTCAGTTGCGTGTCCGACGACGCCAGCGCGCAATGCCAGATCCACAGCATGACCATGGACGGCGGCATCATGAAAATGCGCCCGGTCGAGGGCGGCCTGGAAATCAAGCCGGGCGAAACCGTCACGCTCAAGCCCGGCGGCTTCCACATCATGTTCCTCGATCTCACGCATCCGCTGGTCCAGGGACAGAGCGTCAAGGCGACGCTGAAATTCGATCATGCCGGCACGGTCGATGTCGAATATCCGATCGCGGCGATCGGCGCGCCGGCGCCTGGTGTCGCCGCCGGCGGCGGCATGATGCAAGGTGGCGGCATGATGCACGGTGGCGGCATGATGCAAGGTCGGCGGCATGCAAGGCGGTGGCATGCCAGGAGCGGCGCCATGCAGATGAACAAGCCAATAGGCCTATAAGGCGCCGGCCGCGGCGCGGCGAGCATGGCGGTGGGCCGGGCTCGATCCGGCTAAATAAATCCTCACCTTACGATTGGTTAAGGCTGCAGGGCCGTATACGGTTGGGCCCAGTCGAGCCGGTCGATCAATCCTATGAGCATGAGCCCGGCCGATCCCGGACGAGACATCCCAGCTCGTCCGGGCCGAATCAGACCGCGTGGCCGAGGCCGAGCGCGTGCGCGACGACCCGGAGCCGATCGCTGAAGAGCGCGGCCGCGCATCGCGATCGCCGAAGCGCTGCGCAACAACTGGTTCGAGATCTGGTACCAGCCGAAGATCGATCTCAAGCGCAAATGCCTTGCCGGCGCGGAGGCGCTGGCGCGCATTCGCCATCCGCAGCTTGGCGTATTGTCGCCCGGCAGCTTCGTGCCGACGTCGACGAAGACAGCATCGTCGAACTCGCCCAGCATGCGCTGGTCGCGACGCTGTGCGATTGGAGCCATGTTCGATGACGGCCGGGCTTCAATCTGCACCTCGCCGTCAACGTGCCGGTCGGCGTCGTTGTTGCGGCTGCCGATCTTGCGCGCTCGTCGCCGAGTATCGTCCGCAATCCGAACGATGGCCCGGCCTCATCCTCGAAGTGACCGAGGACCAGATCGTGCGCGATATCGCGCTGGCGAAGAGAGATCGCCGCACAATTGCGCGGCAGCGGCATCGCGATCGCGATCGACGATTTCGGCGCCGGCTATTCGTCGTTTTCCAGCCTGCGCGATCTGCCGTTCGCGGAACTCAAGATCGACCGTTCCTTCGTCCGCAACTGCGCCACCGACGCCACCAATGCCGCGATCTGCCAGACCGCGATCGATCTCGCGCACCGCTTCGGCAGCGCCGCGGTGGCCGAAGGCGTCGAGAGCCAGGCGGATTTGCAGGCGCTGATGGTGATGGGTTGCGACTTCGGCCAGGGCGCCTCGTCGCGCCGCCGATGCCGAAGGAGCGCTTCCTCGAACTCTTGCGCCAGCGCATGAACACAGCCGCGCCCCGCGGGAAGTCGCGCCGTCAGCCGGGCAGCGCCACGAAGCGGCCGCGTGGCGTAAGCCGGTCGATCGCCTCAAAATACTCTATGGTTCGTTGAACGCGCCTTCATATCCCTCCGGCAGCGGTGCCTTGAACGTGTTGAGCGTCATCGACACCATGGCGTAATAGCCGAGAATGCCGACCAGCTCGACCGTGCCGGCGTCGCCGAGAATTTTCTTCACGCGATTGAAGGTCGGCGGTGCTGACGCGCCGTTTGCCGATAGAGCTCCTTGACGAAGGCGTAGATCGCCATTCTCGTCCTTCGGCGCCGATTTCGGCGCGCGGCCGGCTTGAATGGCGCGAATGGTCTCCGGCTTGACGCCCTGCTTTTCCGCCATCGGCGCATGCATTGCCCATTCATATTGCGCCTTCCACTGCGCGCCGGTGCACAGGATGGCGAATTCCGACAGCCGCGGCGGCACGCTGGTCTTAAAGCGCAGATGGCCGCCGAGCTTTTGCGCCAGCTCGCCGAAGGTCGGCGAGTGCAGATAAATCGCGAACGGGCCGGACAGTTTGAACTGGCCGCGCGGGCCGGATTTGATCGACTCCGCCAAGCGCGCGCTGCTCGGCGGTGAAAGTGCTCTCGGCCAGTTTGGGCAGACGCGGCGATTGCATAGTCTTTGGGCATGGTTTCCTCTATTCACGCGGGCTCGCTGGCCCGTGCGATTATTGTATCTTTATCGCTCGCCCGGCAACCGGTTCAGCGCCGCTTCTTCGCCTTTTTTGCGCTTGCGCGGACGCTTTGGTTTTCGCGCGCTTGGCAACGTGCGCTTGGGCGCTCTTCGCCGGCATCAGGCCGGCCTGCTCGACGTGGCGCACCCAATAATTCCAGGCGCGGTTGGTCGACGGCGGCCGCACGCTGTGCTCCGACGACAGCTTCATTTCGCCCGGCGACAGATGATCGACATGGCCGTGCGCCATGGCCTTGCTCTGCAGCGCGGCGTTCTCGCAGCCGTAGACGGTGCGGAACGTCATTTCGCGCAAGCTCGTGCCGGCGACGGTGGCGCCGTGGCGGCGCATCAGCACCATCCAGTTGCTGCCGAGCGCGCGGGCCAGCGAAGCGCCTTCTTCCGGCTTGACCACCAGCATATTGGTGTCGCCGAATTCGTCGCGCTGGTCCCAGAACGGCACATGGCCGATCACCGCAGGCAGATGGAAGACCGGCACCAGTTCGCGCCCGGAAATGCAGAATGGCAGCACGTCATGGGAATGATGATGGCACACCGCGTTGACGTCCGGGCGCGCCTTGTAGATTTCGCCATGGATGACCCGTTCGCTGTACATGCGGAATTCGGTCGGCCGGACCGGCTGCGAATTCGAGATCCATTTCGATGAGATCGGAGATCTTCCGCCAGTTCCGGCGCCTGGTGGCGCGAAATGAAATAGCGTCCCGGATTTTGCGGATGGCGCACGCTGACATGGCCGAATGCATCGAGCACTTTTTGATTGGCGAGAATTCGCGTCGCCACGATCAGTTCGTGGAACAGTTCGGCGAGTTCGCCCGTCTGTTTTTCACCCGCCATCCCGTTTCTCCCTTGTTTTTGGCAATGCCAGCAAGTTCAAGGCTGGCTTTATCGCATCACGCGGTGCTCCTTTTGGCATTCCGGGCCGTCTTGCGCTAGACCTCTACGCTGATGTCTTCACAAGACCGGTCGTATGACGGCCGCGGTGAAAGCTCTGTTCTTTGACGTTTTCGGCACGCTGGTTGATTGGCGGAGCGGAATTGCGCGCGAGGCCGAGGCGTGCTTAAGCCGCACGGTGTGGCAGTCGACTGGCGTCTTTCGCCGACGCCTGGCGCGGCGAATATCAGGGCGCGATGGAGGAGGTGCGCGCCGGCCGCATCGCTTTCTGCAAGCTCGACGTGCTGCACCGGCGCAATCTCGACATCACGCTCAAGCATTTTCGGCATCGACACGCTCGGCGAGGAGGAGAAGCAAAATCTCAATCTGGCATGGCATCGGCTGGACGCCTGGCCCGACGTGCCGTCCGGGCTTCTCCGGCTCAAGCGCAAATATCTGCTGGCGCCGGTGTCGAACGGCAATATTTCACTGATGGTCGATCTGGCGCGCCGCAACAACCTGCCGTGGGATGCCATTCTCGGCGCCGAGATTGCCGGTGACTACAAGCCGAAGCCGCGGGTCTATCTCGCCTCCGCAGCGGCCTTCGATCTCGCGCCGGAGGCCTGCATGATGGTAGCGGCGCATTCCAAGGATCTTGCAGCGGCGGCGGCGCTTGGGCTGCGCACCGCGCACGTTGCGCGGCCGAACGAACACGGCCCCGGCCGCGGCGAAGCAGCTCCGACCATGCCGGTCGATTTTGCGGCCAAGACGCTCGAAGCGCTGGCTGAAATGCTAGGGCTGTAAGGATTGCAAGCGCTTTTTCCGCTGCGGAACCGTTAGCCTGCGCGCCCATGGAAGATGCGCTGCCGGGCGTTGATCTTAATGGCGGCGCGCTGCATCTGGGAGGCAAACAAAAGCTCGGCCATCCCGGTGAGGAATTTCAGGGCGGCGGTCATGACAAGATCCCCTGTTAATTCCTTATTAACCATGAGCGAGATTAAGCGGGATCGGACGCTGCTGAAGTGACCGGGGTCACAGAATGGCGCTTTCAACAAGCTGCTGAAATACTTGGATTAACGCATACGGGCTGCAGCCGCCCAAAGCGGCGGATAATCGGTATAGCCGGCTGCCGCCCCGCCGTAGAACGTCTTGCGGTCGGGAGGATTGAACGGGCCGCCGCGGCGCAAGCGCTCGGGCAAATCGGGATTGGCGAGGTAGAGCGTCGCAAACGAGACGAGATCGGCCAGCGCCATCGCGATCGACGGCATTCGGCGCGCGCCAGATCGTAGCCCTTGTTGCCGATCAGTGCGCCGCGCCAGATTTTGCGGAAGAATTTTATGTCGGGCATTTCGCCCGTTGCGACTGGATCGCTGGCGGCAGGCTCGACGATATGCAGATAAGCGAGGCCGAAACGTTCGAGTGCGCCGACCGCAGTGGCGAAGGTCGCGGCGGGATGCTGTCGGCCACATCGTTATACGGATTGGTCGGCGACAGCCGCACGCCGACGCGATCGCCGCCCCATTCGCCGACAATCGCGTCTGTGACCTCGACGAGAAAGCGCGCGCGGTTTTGCGCACTGCCGCCATAGCTGTCGGTGCGCCGGTTGGAGCCGTCGCGCAAAAACTGATCGATCAGATAGCCATTGGCGCCATGCAGCTCGACGCCGTCGAAGCCGGCTTCCCGCGCGTTCTTCGCGCCGCGGCGGAAATCCTCGACGATGCCGGCAATCTCCGCCGCATCAAGCGCGTGCGGGGTGACGTAAGCCTTCATGCCGTCGAGCGTCCAGGCCTGGCCCGCAGGCGCAATCGCCGACGGCGCCACCGGCAGCGCGCCGCCGGGCTGCAGCGAGGGATGCGAAATGCGCCCGACATGCCAGAGCTGCAAAAAAATCCGCCCGCCGGCGCGATGCACCGCGTCGGTCACAAGTCTCCAGCCGGCGATTTGCTCGGCCGAATGAATGCCGGGCGTGCCGGGATAGCCAAGACCCTGCGGCGAGACCTGCGTCGCCTCGCTGACAATGAGCCCGGCGCTGGCGCGCTGCGCATAATAGGTGGCGTTGAGCGCGCCCCGGCACATTGCCCGGCCCGGCGCGGTTGCGCGTCATCGGCGCCATCACCACGCGGTTGGGGAGGGTGAGGGGGCCGAGCTGGAAGGGGGAGAGGAGAGTCGGGGGGGGCATTGAGCCTTACTGTTCAGAAGTAGACTTGTCAGAGGCAGAGTTGCACAGGAACCGCAAATGCGAAACCGGCGTCAATCGCCCGGCGCTCGCGCCGCAATTGCAAAAGACACTTGCGGGGCCACGGACTAGAGTACTCGCCGGGTGAGGGGGAGAACGTCAATGTCCGCGACGCCGCGCGAACTGGTCGAGCGTTTTTACCATCAGGTGTGGAACCGCGCGGACGAGGCCGAGGCGCGCAAGATTCTCAAGCCCGATTTTCGCTTTCGCGCCTCGCTCGGTCCCGAACTGCGCGGGCCGGGCGGCTTTATCGCTTACTTGCGCTCGGTGCACGCGGCGCTGGAACATTTCACCTGCACCATCGAGGAATTGATCGCGGCGGACGACCGCGCCGCGGCGCGGATGAGCTTTCACGGCCGCCACCGCGGCAAAATGTTCGGCATCGCGCCGACCGGCCGCGACATCCGCTGGAGCGGTGCGGCGTTCTTCAAGACCGACGGCGAGCACGATCGCCGAGCTTTGGGTGCTGGGCGACATCGAGGCGGTGCGCCGCCAGCTCGCGCCGGAACAGGCGGCCGAGACTTTCCAAGTATAATCCCGCCGTCACCGGAGGATCCCCCGGGTTTCGCTGCCGCTCAAGCCGGGCTACTTTAGGCCGTCAGTAAGAGGTCATCTCGTGCACGCTCCTTCGCCTTCGCTGAATTCCCGCCGCGCCATGCACGGCGACAACAAGCTGCAGATCGGCCTGTTCGGCGCCAATTGCTCGTCCGGCCGCGCGGTGACGCTGGTGCCGGAACGCTGGTCGGGCAATTGGACCGACAACAAGGCGCTCGCCGTGATGGCGGACGACGCCGGCATCGATTTTCTCCTGCCGATCGGCCGCTGGAAGGGCTACGGCGGCGACACCGATTATCAGGGCACGACGCTGGAGACGATCACCTGGGCGACCGGGCTTCTCGGCGCCACCCGGCGCATCACGGTGTTCGGCACCGTGCACGCGCCGATCTTCAATCCGGTGGTGGCGGCGAAGGAGATGGTCACCGCCGATCACATCGGCGAAGGCCGCTTCGGCCTCAACATCGTGGTCGGCTGGAACGAAGGCGAGTTCGACATGTTCGGCGTCGAGCAGCGCGCCCATGAGGACCGCTACGAATACGCCCAGGAATGGATCGACGTCATCAAGCTGATCTGGTCCGACCGCGAGAATTTCGACTTCGACGGCAAATACCTGCACATGAAAGGCATCAAGGGTAAGCCGAAACCGTTCGGCGGCACCCGCCCGGTGATCATGAATGCCGGCGCCTCGGCGACCGGCCAGGCCTTCGCGGTGAAGAATTGCGATGCGTTCTTCCTGCAGGCCTCGCGCACCTCGCTCGAGGAGACCGCGCAGCGCGTGCGGCGCGCCAAGGAGGCGGCGCGTCGCGCAAGGCCGCGAGATCGGCTGCTACACGGTCGGCGTCGTCACCTGCCGGCCGACCCAGAAGGAGGCCGAGGAGTATTTTCATCACTGCATCGTCGAGCGCGCCGATTGGAACGCCGTCGACAGCATTTTGGGGATGAAGAACATCTCGCCGCAGACCGTGCCGATGGAGGAATTCCTCAAGCAGCGCTCCGGTTACGCCCAGGGCATGGGCGGCCTGGCGCTGGTCGGCGATCCCGATCGCGTCGCCGCGCAGCTAGCCGATCTCGCCAAGGCCGGGCTGACCGGCATCGCCATCTCGCTGGTCAATTATCTCGACGAGCTGCCGTATTTCTGCGACGAGGTCATCGGCCGGCTGGAGCGCATGGGATTACGTCAAAAACCCGCACCCGGCTACAATGAATCACTAAGGAATAAAGGAGAAACAAATGGCTAAAGTCTAAATCCGCCGCGAAAGAAACCGAGATTACCCGCGATCGTCTCGCGGAGCTTTTGAACGAGGACCTGTCCCGCGAATATCAAGCCATCATCGCCTATGTGGTCTATTCGCAGGTGCTCAAGGGCGCCGAATACATGGATATCGCCGATCAGCTCGAAATCCATGCCAAGCAGGAGCTCGACCACGCCTTGATGATCTCGCGGCAGATCGATTACCTCGGCAAAATGCCCACGGTGACGCCGAAGCCGGTGCGCACCTCGAAAAAAGCCAAGGACATGCTGCGCTTCGATCTGGACAATGAGAACGAAACCGTCCGCAACTATCGCGACCGCATCCGGCAATGCGAGGCGTTGGGCGAGTTCGCGATGGCGGAGCAGATCCGTAAGATCCTGATGCAGGAGCAGGACCACCAGATCGATCTGGCGACCGCGCTCGGCATCGAGGTGCCGGACACGAGTAAGCGCTGACGGCGGGCGGCTCTAGGCCGCCAGCACCGCGACGACGCCCACGCCCCAAATCGCGGTCAGCACCGTAAACGCGGTGAGGTTGACGTCCCAGCGCCAGGTTTTCGGCCCCATCGGCGGCTGGAACGGCCGATAGCCGTTGTCGTCATAGAGCGCGCCGCCGAACAGCGGCCGCGTCAGCACCGCGGCGAAGAACGCGCCATAGATCGCGGCGCTGATGGCGGCGGCGAGATAAAGCCGCTCGCTCGGGTTTGGTCCGTCGCTCCAGATCAGATAGAGCGCGATCAACCCGACGCCGGAATAGGACAGGATCTGCCAGACCACGTGGAAACGCGCGTGCGGCGTCCATTTCGGATTGGTGGCGTGCGTTTTGTTGAAGTCGGCCTTGATCGTGACCAGAGCGTAGCCGAGCACGGTGAGCGTCAGCAGTATTTTGGCGATCGTGAGCATGGCGTCCTCCCCTATCGTTCCGCGCAGCATAGCATACGCACGCTATCTCCGGCTCGGAATTGGTGTGCCGCGTTTCTTGTTGTAACCGTGGATCGAGACGCGGTCCCATACGCCGTTGACATGATAGGGATCGCTCTTGGTGAAGGCATCGACTGCGGCGCGGTCGGCGGCGTCGACGACGAAAATACTGCCGGCTGGCGTCTCGCCGTCGTCGGCGAGGAGCGTGCCCGCCGTCACCACGTCGACGCCGTGATCTGCCGCTTTGTCGAGATGGATGCGGTGGTCGCGGTAATGCTTGGCCCGCGTGGGCATCATGTCCTTCTTGTCGAGCGCGTGGACCACGAACAGCATGCCAAGCCCCCAATGCGCGCCGATTATGCCATTATTGCCATCGTCCGCCACCGGGTCCGGGCCGAAGTGGCCGCCCCGGTGACAGGCGCCAGGGACGATCCGGTAATTGCGCGCGTAAACTGGCGCGGCAGGACCACAATAGCGGAGCGTTGCATGCATATTTTTTCATATCTCAAGGCGGTATTTGTCTTGCTGCTGACGTTCGTATTAACCGCCTTATTTATGCTCATGCTCTATGGCGTTCAGATGCTCGCGTTCCCTAAGTATCTCAATGACATCGCAATCGGATTTGCTGGTGTTTCAACAGTCTTATTCGCCGGCGCCTGCCTCCAATATTTCGCGAAGTCGTTTCTTTATGACAAGGATGATCGAGCGGAGCTGCAATTGCTCGGCGGGGTGGGATTTGGCGATACTGTGGTGGAAGCAATGTTCAGCGGAAAAGGCGCCACTTGGCCCTTTGCCAAACTGTCTGCATCCCGAGAAACGCTCAGACTTCAAACTCCTTTCGGGAACTATGGCTGGGAAAGAGCTGACGCTGGTTTGATCATCCAAAAAACGGGGCGATCCGGGCAGTGGAAGATTGGCGCGGAAGACGCAGCACTGACGCATCCCATTGTCTTTAGCGTGTTTCCTTGGAAAACAAAAATGATCGAACGAAAGCTGAAAGAACTCGGATACGAGGTGCGACGTCACACTCTTTCTCTTGAGTAGCAATTGCCTGAGGCGTCTAAGCTATAAGGTCAGCATGGATTTGTACTTCAAGAATTTGCCATGACGAATGGCAGTTAGCCGTCGCCGCAGCGCTTTGCGCGGCAGCCGGCTTCCGCAGTCGATCCTCGCCCGAGCCGACGAGGTGATCGAGTAAGCCTTCGCAATGCGGCAATTGGCGGTGCGCAGAATCCGTTCAGAGTCAGACGCTACAGAAATTTAAACCCATATGTCCGCTGTGCCATTGAAGCGGACGTTCAAAGCCGAGCTCAAGAAGGCCGCCTCAGGCCCGCCGCCGCGAGATCACATAGCTCTCGTCGAAGAACCACAAGCCGCCGCGCTCGCGCAACACCGCGCGGGTGGCGTCGATATAGCTGCCGTCGGCGGCCGCTTGCGCCACGCGGTCGTCCTCGACCTGCGCCACATAAATCGCCGCGTTCCAGGCGGCAAACAGCGTCGAGGTGCCGATCGATTCGGAAATTTCCGACGGCAGCGTGTGCATCTCGTAGCGGAACAGCGAGCGGTTGTCGGCGTAAGCGTTGAAGTTGAGCTCGCGGCCGGCGGGGCCGAGCTCGTGCTTGACCGCTTTGAGGATCTCGTGGCGGTCGTGGATGAAGGGATGGTCGTCCGGCCAGACTTTCTGGATGATCTCCATGCCGGGATCGTGACCGTGCGAATGGATGGCGATGAGCCGCCCGCCGGGGCCGAGCGCGCGGGCGAGCGGTGCGATCACGCGCTTGGCCTTGAAGTCGAGCGGCGCGCGGGCGCGATAGGGCTGCGAGGCGATGACGAGGTCGTAATCGGCGCGCGTGCCGCCGGCTCGCGGAATGATCGGATCGAGCAGGAAGCGATGGTCGTCGCGATAGAGCACGAGCACCACCGGCCGCTCGTAGATCGGGTTGCCGGTGCGCGCCGAGACGCCGGCTTTCCAGTTCTGCGCCAAAAACGGCTCGAGCGCGATGATCTGTTGCTCGAAGCGATGCGCCGAATTGCCGAACAGCGGCAGCTCGTGCCAGACCAGACTCGACGCCGCGTTGAGCGATTTGACGTGCAGCCACGGCGCGTCGGCATAAGCGAGGTTGGTCAGCACCAGCACGGTCGCCGGATGCTCGAAGAAGCGGTCCGACATTTTTTGCAGCGTCAGGCGGACGTCTTCGAGCGAGATTTCCTTGCCGACGACATAGAACGGCATGTGGCTGAAACGGTCGTGGGCGGCGCGCATCACGCGGGTGAGCACCGAGCCGTCGCCGACGCCGGCGTCGAAGATGCGCACCGCCGGCGGGTGCGGATGGATATGCGCCAATTCCTCGGAGACGCGGTGCGCGACCTCCCATTTCTCGCTGCAGGTGTTGACGAACAGCAGATATTTTTGCCGGTTGTCGAAGAAGCGGAAGTTGCGCGCCGGATCGCCGGGCGTGAGCGGCGCCGTCGGCGGCGGGCGCCGGCAGCGGCGGCCGCGCCTCGCGCGTGCGTTCGATGATCGCCAGCCGCTCGCCTTGCGCCGGATGCGCCGCCATAAAACCGTGGATGCGGTCGAGCGTGTCGGTGGTGATGCGGCCGCCGTTGCGCAGCCGCGCCGCAAGCTTGCCGTCGTTGACGGCGCGGCGGCCGAAGGTGGATTCCGCAAGCCCGGTCTGACGGCAATAATCGGAGATTTCGGCAAGCAGTTGTTGCGCGTTCATGCTGACATGCGGCGGAGCCACGCCGCTCCCCTTGATCCGTTTCCTCGCCGCCGCGCGGGGCCGCTGTTGCGTGCTTTTCAGAAGTGCACGGCGTCGTCGTCAGCGAACCAATCCGTTGGGCAGGGGTCAACCACAATCTTGCCCACTCATATAGTGGGCAGGTTAGTGGGATATAACCCCGCCAGGTGGGCAGATTGGCGTGTTTCCCGCACGCGGTGCAGCGCGAAGCGGTGCACCGCAGATGCGGGATCGTCGCGGACTTGGAGCTTGTTACGATCCCGGGTCGGCAGCGCACCACTTCGTGCTGCGTAGCCCGGATGAAACGAAGTGCAATCCGGGAGCAGCAGCTAGAGCTCGTCGAGCTTACCCGGATTGCGCTCCGCTTCATCCGGGCTACGGGCTACGGCCGTTTGACATCGCTGTTTGACACACTCGCGCGGATTGCGCTCGCGAGACCGGGATTGCTTATTCACCTCTCCCCCCACGCGGGGCAGGAGGGGGCGCCTTGTCTGTTCTGCCCGTGCAATCCGCGCTACGCTTCCGCAACAAAGGGAAACGCCAAGGAAAATCCAAGGAAAAAAAATGCCGCGCTTTGCCGCCAATCTCGGCCATCTGTTCACCGAATATCCGCTGCTCGAGCGCTTCGGCGCCGCGGCGGCTTGCGGCTTTGCCGCGGTTGAGCTGCAATTTCCCTATGACATTCCCGCCGCCACGGTGAAGGCGGAACTGGCGAAGCACGCCCTGACGCAACTCGGCATCAACACGCCGCAATGCCCGGAATTCGGCCTTGCCGCGCTGCCCGGCCGCGAGCGCGATTTCGATGCCGCGTTTGCCCGCGCGCTCGATTACGTCACCGCGATCGGCGGCACGGCGATCCATTGCATGGCCGGCGTCGTTCCGGTCAACGAGCGGCCGGCGGCGGAAAAGGTCTTCATCGCCAATATGACGCGCGCCGCGGCGGCGGCGGCCAAAGCGAACATCACGCTGTTGATCGAGCCGATCAATCCGCGCGACCGGCCGGGCTATTTCCTAAGCCATGTCGAGCACGCCGCCGATCTCGTCGGCAAGATCGGCGCGCCGAATGTGCGCGTGCAGTTCGATTTTTATCATATGCAGATCGTCGGCGGCGATCTGATCAAGCGCTTCGAGAAATTTCTGCCGGTGGTCGGCCACGTGCAGATCGCCGCGGTGCCGACGCGCGGCGAGCCCGACGAGGGCGAGATCAATTATCCCGCGATGTTCGCGGCGATGGACAGGCTCGGTTATGCCGGCTGGATCGGCTGCGAATACAAGCCGCGCACGCGCACCGAGGACGGCTTCGGCTGGGCCAAGGCTTACGGCGTCGTGCCGAAACGGAGCTGAACGCTCATGGCTGGGGATCTGCGTCTTGACGGCAAGACCGCACTCGTCACCGGCGCCGGATCGGGCATCGGCAAGGCCATCGCCGAGACTTACGCGCGCGAGGGCGCCCGCGTCGCGATAGCCGACGTCAATCTCGACGCGGCGAAAGCGGCGGCGCGCGGCCATCGGCAATAACGCCATCGCGGTGCGCTGCGACGTGACCAACAAGGCCGACATCGCCGCGGCGGTGGCGGAGACGGTTGTCGGCGTTCGGCGCGCTCGACATTCTGGTCAACAATGCCGGCGCGACGCATGTCAACAAGCCGATGCTCGAGATCGGCGAAGACGAGTACGACCGCATTTTCGCGGTCAACGTGAAAGGCCTGTTTCAGTTCTGCCAGGCGGTGGTGCCGCATTTCCGCGAAAGCGGGCGGCGGCGTCATCGTCAATATCGGCTCGACCGCGGGGTTGCGGCCGCGGCCGGGACTGTCGGCCTATAACGCCACCAAGGGCGCGGTGCATACCCTGACCAAATCGCTCGCGGTCGAGCTCGCGCCCGACCGCATCCGGGTCTGCGCCATCGCGCCGGTCGCGACCGATACGCCGCTGTTGCCGAGCTTTCTTGGGTCCGCGCCGGGCCAGCGCGAAAAGTTCATCGCCACCGTGCCGCTCGGCCGGCTGGCGCAGCCGCAAGACATCGCCAATGCCGCCTTGTTTCTCGCCTCCGCCGATGCCGATTTCGTCACCGGCAATATCGTCGAGGTCGACGGCGGACGGTGCGTCTAGGCGGACGCCACTGCGTACATTTTTGCCGGTTGGCCGACTTTTTGCAGGCGCAATTGTTGGTGTATCTTCGGGTCAAGGGACTTTAGGGACGGGTAGGGACCATGTGGGGTCGTAAGCGGAAAGCCGACGCGCCGGCAAAGACGCCGCGCCGCCGTCGCCGCTGCAACGAGGCGATGCACCAGGCGCGCGTCGAGGCCGCCGAGCGCACCAGCGTTGTCGTCGACCTGCGCGACGCCGAAGTGGCGCGGCTCGAGCTGTTGAACGAGGCGCTCGATCCGCTGTTCGCGGAAATTCCGCCCGACGTCGATCTGTTCGATCGCGGCATCAGTCGCGGCGAGACGCCGCGGCTGTGGATCGACGCGGTGACGCATGTCGCCATGGGCCGCGACAAGCGCGGCTACCGCTTCCTGCACGACAGCCGCGTCGGCCGGCATGTGCTCGCGGAGTTCGCACGAAATTCCGGACATCGTGCAGGCGGTGACCACCTATGTCGCGCGCCGCCTGGTCGAACGGCAACAGGCGCTCGCCGAAGATCCGCAGTTGCTGGCGCGCGCGCCGGCCAAGGAAGCCGCGCGTTACCGCCGGCGGCGGCGCTGGCGCATGTTCGGCGCGCTCGTGCTCGGGTTTCTGATCGGCGTCGTCGCGCTGATCGCTGTCGCGTTGTTGATGGCGACCGGAATGCTAAGACGAGAGTTTGGCGCTCGGCGTCGCGGATGGCTGCCGTCTGCGCCGCGCTTCCGTGCGATCATGTCGCAGCGCCAGTTGCCGTCGCGCGCCGTCGATCTTGAACAGATGATAAGCGGCCGCGCCTTCGTCGCCGTGCGGCGCAGCGGCCGACGCCGACGGCACGCCGATGGCGGGGATTTTCTTGCCGTCGGGTCCGTCGAGCCAAACGAGCGAAGAGCGATGGTCGTGTCCGTGGAGCAGAAGGTCGGCGCCTTTGCGGCCAGCACGCGGCGCAGCGCCGGCGGCATCGACGAGGCGGCGCAGATAGCGCCGCAGCGGACTTTGACGGCGGATGGTGGATCAGCACGACGCGGAACAGGTCGCGCGTCTGCTCGAGCGTTTCGGCGAGGCGCGGCCAAGCTGCCGCGCGCCGAGCCGGCCGGTCGCCATGAACGGTCCGGTCGGCACGCCGGTCGAAAGCGCGATCAGCGCCACATCGCCGCGCCGGCGCAAAAAAGGAAAGCGGTCGAGGCCGTCGTCGCCGCGCATGTAGTCGCCCCAGAATTCGGCTGGCATCTGCTTCGACGCCGCGGACATAGACGTCGTGGTTGCCGGGCAGCGACGGTGACGTCGTGGGCATGGCCGAGCGCCGCGAGCCAGGCGCGGGCGCGGGCATATTCTTCCGGCAGCGAGAAATTGACGAGATCGCCGGTCACCGCGATGTGGTCGAAACTTTGCGTTTTGAGATCGCGCGACGATCGCATCGAGAACTTCGGGCCGGTGGATCTTCTCGCGCTTGCGCAGCCAATTGATGTAGCCGAGCCCGCGCTTACTCAGGAGCTGCGCAACCGCGCGGCGCTTTGCCGCCATATGCAGATCGGAGAGATGGGCGAGCGTGAACATTGCTGCGCAGCGACGCCTTTTCAGGGAGCACGATCTGATCCGAAAAGCGGTATCCACTTTTCGGGATCATGCGCGGCTCAGCATCGCAGAGGCGTCATAACAAATCACGAACTTCCCGATCAAGTGCAATGAGGATGCCGACGGCGAACACCAGGACGCCGCCGACCACCACCTGGAACGCCGCCTGCAGGAACGGCGTATCCATGTAGCGCGTGCGGATCCAGGAAATGACGGTCAGCTCGACCGCGACGACGGCGAAGGCGAGCGGAGGTCGCGACATAGAAGTGCGGAATGAGATAGGGCAAGGCATGGCCCAGACCGCCGAGCGCGGTCATGGCGCCGCAAACCGCGCCGCGCACCACCGGCGCGCCGCGCCCGGTGAGCGAGCCGTCGTCGGACATCGCTTCGGCAAAGGCCATCGATATGCCGGCGCCGAGCGCCGCCGCGAGCCCGACCAGAAAGGTCGACCAGGTGTTGTGCGTGGCAAAGGCCGCGGCGAACAGCGGCGCCAGCGTCGAGACCGAGCCGTCCATCAGGCCGGCGAGGCCCGGCTGCACATATTGCAGCACGAACATGCGCCGCGCGGTCTGGTCCTCGGCAGTGGCGCGCTTGCGGCGTGAGCTTTTCGCCGAGCTGGTGGGCCAGCGCTTCGTGCTTGTCTTCGGCTGCGGCAAGCGTTCGCAACAGATCGCGCACCGCGTCGTCGTGCGCGGTTTGCGCCGCGCGGCGATAAAAGCGCGCGGTTTCGTATTCCATCTCCTCGGCGAATTTGCGCGTTGCGTCGAGGCCGAGCGTGCGGTTGAGCCAGATCGGCCGGCGCGCGACAAAGCCTTTGACGTCCTGGCGGCGGATCAGCGGCAGAAAGTCGCCGAATTTCTTGCGATGAAGCTCGAGCAGCATGTCGCGATGCCCGATCTCTTCCTGCGCCATTTTATCGTACATGTCCGCGGTGTCGGGATAAGCGCCGCGAAGCCGGTCGGCGAATGAGCGGTAAATGCGGTTGTCCTCGTCTTCATTGGAAATCGCGAGCGCAAGGATTTCCTGCTCGTTCAGGTCGGCAAAGCGTTTCACGGGTTGCCCTCAACGGCGCAAATTGCGTCATGGCGTGTAAGACTATCTTAGAACAATTCTAATTATTGACGCGAGTCGGGAATGCAAGATGGGACTTGAAGCCATCCGCCGCCCTTTCGAGCCGGTTATCCGGCGGTTTTTGCACGCCTATTGGCGCTTTTCGCGCGGGCTGACACTCGGTGTTCGCGCCGTGATCTTTGACGGCGAAGGCCGCGTCTTCCTGGTGAAGCACTCCTACATCGCCGGCTGGCATTTGCCTGGCGGCGGCGTCGAGACCGGCGAAACGCTGCTCGCCGCGCTGGAACGCGAATTGCGCGAGGAGGGCAATATCGAGCTGGCCGAAGCCCCGGTCCTCCATGCCGTCTATTTCAATCGCCGGGTATCGCGGCGCGATCACGTCGCGCTCTATATCGTGCGTTCGTTCCGGCAGATCGCGCCGCCGCAGCCGAACAGCGAAATTGTCGCGCACGGCTTTTTCGCGACCGGCGAACTGCCTGCCGATACGTCGCGCGCAACGCGCGAGCGCATCGCCGAGGTGCTCACCGGCCGCGCAGTTTCGGAACTGTGGTGAGCGGCAAGCCGCGTGACTCGGCCCGTTTGCACTTACCCGAAGCGGCCGCGATCATGCGGTGCGGTGAAGTCGATCAGCGGGCCGATCGGCACGATGCCGGTCGGATTGACCTGACGCTGGCTGCCGTAATAGTGCCGCTTGATCTGATCGATGCTGACGGTCTCGGCAATGCCCGGCACCGAATAGAGATCGCGCAGATAATTCCACAGATTGGGATAGTCCGCGACGCGGCGCAGATTGCATTTGAAATGGCTGTAATAGACGCTGTCGAAACGGATCAGCGTGGTGAACAGCCGCCAATCCGCTTCGGTGATCTGGCGGCCCGCCAGATAACGCTGGCGCGACAGTCGCTTTTCGAGCTGATCGAAGGTGGCGAAAATGGCGCGGGCTGCGTCTTCGTAAGCCGCTTGGCTGGTGGCAAAGCCAGCGCGATAGACGCCGTTGTTGACGTTCGGATAGACGAGATCGTTGACGCGATCGATTTCGGCGCGCAATTCCGCGGGGTAATAATCGGTGCGCACATTGGTGAAGGCATCGAATGCCGAATTGAGCATGCGGATGATTTCGGACGAATTCGTTGTTGACGATGGTGCGGCGTTTCTTGTCCCACAGCACCGGAACCGAGACGCGTCCGGTATAATGCGGATCGGCGAGCAGATAGATTTCGGCGAGCGTCGCCTTGCCATTGACGTCGTCGGGCGTGCCGCCCTGCGCGCGCCGAATTCCCAGCCGGTCTTGCCGTAGAGCGGCTCGGTGACCGAGACCGAAATTGCGTTTTCGAGCTTCTTGAGGCTGCGGAAGATCGTGGTGCGATGCGCCCACGGACAGGCGTGCGAAACGTAGAGGTGATAGCGGCCGGCTTCGGCGGCAAAGCCGCCTTCGCCGGTCGGCCCGGCGCTGCCGTCGGCAGTCACGAAATTGCGGAAGCTTGTCGTCGGCCGGATAAAATGGCCGTCCTTGGTCCGCGAAACATCCTCTTGCCAGGCGCCGTCGACGAGCAGGCCCATTGTTTTCTCCGTTGATATGCATCGCGCAATCTAATCATTATCGGCGCCGCCGATAGGGCGCGCCAGGCGGAATGCAGGCTGGACCTCGGCCGAGCGAGATGATAGGCGGCGGCGCGATGAACGATATTTCCTTCACCATCTTGCCCGAGACGCCAGACGATGCGCGCGGCGATCGAGCGGCTGCACGAACGCACATTCGGCCCGGGCCGCTTCGCCAAGACGGCTTATCGGTTGCGTGAACAGGCGGCACATCGGCTCGATGTGTCGTTCACCGCGCGGATCGGCACGCTTCTGGTCGGCTCGGTGTGGCTGTCGCCGGTTCGCATCGGCGAGACCAAGGCGCTGCTGCTTGGGCCGCTGACTGTCGAGCCGGCGTTTCGCGAGCAGGGCGTCGGCCAAGCCTTGATCGAGCGGGCGCTGCAAGAAGCCAAGGCCAAGGGCCACCGGCTGGTCGATCCTGGTCGGCGACGAGCCGTATTACGGAAAGTGCGGCTTCAAGCCTATTCCGCCCGGCCGCGCGATTATGCCGGGGCCGGTCGATCCGGCGCGGCTCCTGGTCGCCGAACTCGAGCCCGGCGCATTCGACGGCGTATCGGGCCCAATCCGGCCGGATTGAACGTTGGACTAGCCGCCCTTCGCGCGCCCAGGCGCCGGCGAGGCTGCCGAGCAGTAGCAGAAGGCCGATGAGGCCGGCAAAGATCGGCAGCACGCCGATGCCGCGCACCACGCTGGCGTCGCGCATTTTCAGCCCGATCCAGTCGTCGCCCTTATAAGTATCGCCAGAGCGCACCGCGACGATGCGCGGCACGGTGAGCGCCAGAGCCGTCGTCAAGCCGCATGGCAGCGCCGCCGGTCGCGTCGGTGAGCGGCGCCAGCACCGCGGTCGTCGACGTCACCTCGGCGTATTCGAGCGGATTGGCCGGTCCGATATTGACCAGCGCATTGAGCTTGCCGTCGGTGGCGCGCCAGAGCCCAAGTTCGTTGGCGGCGACGCTCGATTCCCATACGCCCGGCTCGGTCGGATTGAGCTTGAGCGTGCGCGTCGCGCCCGACGGCGACGTCAGCGTCACGTCGGCGACCTGATCGGCCATGGTCTGCCGCCGCACCACGAGATTGTGCCCGCTGACGGTGAGCCGCAGCGCTTCCTCTTCGAGATCCGGCTCCTTCATCAGCCAGTGCGACAGCCGGCGCAGCAGATCGAGATGCGGGCCGCCGCCCTGAAAGCCGCGCGCCCACAGCCAGAGCTGGTCGGAAAGCAGCAGCGCCACGCGGCCTTCGCCTTGGTGCGAAAGCACCAGCAGCGGCTTCTGGTCCGGGCCCTGCATCACCGCCGTGCCGGTCGTGTTCCTGGTATCGACGATGCGGAACCATTCGCTCCAGTGCGGCGGGTTGCTGTCGGAGCCGGCGAGCCCGCGCGTCACCGGATGGCGCTTGCCAAGCTCGGTGAGCGTCGGGCGAAACGCCTGGTCGGTGACCTGTGCCGGTCGGCTCGGCCGGCAGGATTGCATCGAGCGGGGTGCGCCAGACGCTGGTCGGGCTCGCATAATCGGGGCCGGCCGCAACCAGGACCGCGCCGCCATCGCGCACGTAACGCGTGATGTTGTCGAAATAGATCATCGGCAGCACGCCCTGGCGCGCATAACGGTCGAAGATGATGAGCTGGAACTGATCGATTTTCTGCTGGAACAGTTCGCGCGTCGGGAATGCGATCAGCGACAGTTCGTTGATCGGCGTGCCGTCCTGCTTCTCCGGCGGCCGCAGAATCGTGAAATGCACGAGGTCGACCGAAGGATCGGATTTGAGGAGGTTGCGCCAGGTCCGCTCGCCGGCGTTGCGGCTCGCCGGACACCAAAAGCACGCGCAGCTTGTCGCGCACGCCGTCGATCGAGACCACGGCGCGATTGTTGACTAGCGTCAACTCGTCCGGCAGCGGCGATGCCTCGATCTCGACGATATTCGGCCCGCCATGCGGGATCGGGATGTCGATGTCCTGCGCCACGCCGACCGGAACGGTGCGCTGGTCGATCACGTCGCCGTCACGGCGCACCGTCACTTCGGCGGTCGTCTGCGTTGGCGCCCTGATCCTCGACCCGATAGGTGATGGTCTGCGGCTGGCCGACGATGCCAAAGCGCGGCGCGGCGATCAGCGCAACGCGGCGATCGCGTTCGTTCGTGTGGCCGGTGATCAGCGCGTGGACCGGCGCGGCAAAGCCGAGCGCTGCCGCATCGGTCGGTACGTCATGGACGCGACCGTCGGTGATCATGATGACGCCGGCGATGCGATCGGCCGGAACGTCGGCGAGCGTCGAGCCGAGCGCGGTGAACAACCGCGTGCCGTCGGTCTCGCCGTCGGCCTGACCCGCTTCCACTACGCGGATATCGAGGCCGGGGATGCGGTTTAGCCGCTCGATCACCGCGGCGCGTGCGGCTTCGGTCTGTTGCGTGCGGTCGCCGAAATTCTGGCTCGGGCTCTTGTCGACGACGACGACTGCGATGGAGCTCAGCGGATCGCGATCCTCGCGGGTAAACGACGGATTGGCGAGCGCAAGCACGATCAAGCGCGAGTGCCATCGTCCGGATTGCCGCGCCGCGGCTGCGCGACACAAAGAGCAGCAAGCGAAAACAGGCACGCCGCGGCGATCGGCCGCCCACAATTCGGGAGCGCCGATCAGAGGAGCAAACGCAACACCGAGATTCAATGGTCGTCTCCTATTGCCCCAGCCGTTCAAGCAGCGCCGGCACGTGAACCTGATCCGCCTTGTAGTTGCCGGTGAGCGTGTACATGACGATGTTGACGCCGGCGCGGAACGCCATTTCGCGCTGCCGCGGCTCGCCGTCGACCATCGGCAGCATCGGCTGGCCGTCGGAGCGTGTCGCCCATGCGCCGGCAAAGTCGTTCGAGGTGATGATGATCGAGGATACGCCATCGCCGCCGCGGGCCGGCCTGCTCGACGATTTGCTTCTTCGTTCTCCGACGGCAGCGCCTCGACCCAAAGCTGGCCGGTATCGAAGCGTCCGGGAAAGTCGCGCAACAGATAGAACGTCTTGGTCAGGACGTGATCGCGCGGCACCGGTTCGAGTTCCGGGATGTCGAGCGAAGACAGGATTTTGCGCAGCTCCAGCATGCCGGGACTGCGCGTCTCGCCGCCCGGGCCTGGCGGCGCCACGACAGCGTCGCGGGTGTCGAACAGAACCGTGCCGCCGTCCTTCATGTAGGTGTCGATGCGCTTGAGCGCGTCATCGGACGGTCGCGGTGCGCCGGGCACGATCGGCCAATAGATCAGCGGATAGAACGCAAGCTCATCATGAGCGATGTCGAGCCCGATCGGATCGCCCGGCTCGAGCGCGGTGCGCTGCGCCAAAAAGAGCGTAAGCCCGGCGAGGCCGGCCTTGCTGATCGCATCGACATCGGTATCGCCGGTGATCACATAGGCGAGCTTGGTTTCAAGCGCCGACTGCGGCACGTCCGGATTGGGCGTTTCTTCCTGAGCGCGCGCCTGCACCAAGCGTAAGCGCAAGCGCGGCTGCGACGATCACGGCTCGCCGTGGCGGCGCGCGAACCGCGCGGAACAGCCGCTGGATGCCGCCGCCGAGGAATAGAACAACAAGCGTGTCGAGCAGAAGAAGCGAAAAGCGCGATCAGGAAAATCGGCCCGCGCAGGTCCTGCGGCTCGCTGGTGCGATAGATTTCATGGCTCGCCGTCGTGAGCGGCGGAGAAATCGAGCGGCGCAAGGCGATCGTGCGGGGCGAGCGTATTGACGGCAAGGAGGCTTTCCGGCGGTCCGTAAAAGCCCGGCGGATGCTCGGCGTGGCGCTGCCGGAAAAGTCCGACCGGCACCGGCCGCGCCGTCGGCGGCGGCGCGATGAAGCTGCCGAAGCCGTCGAGCATGTGGCTCGGCTGGACCACTTCTGTGCATGTTGCGGCTTTGGCGGCGTTGCATCGGCGGCAGGCGCCGTGCCGGCAAGCGCGACAATGCGCTTGAGCATTTCGACGAAACTTCCCGACAACGGCAAGTCCGACCAGCGCGTATCGCCGGTGACATGGAACAGTACGATCAGGCCCTTGCCGCGCCGCGCCGCGGTGACAAGCGGCGTGCCGTCGGCAAGCGTCGCCCAGGTGTTATCGCTCAGCGCCGCATCAGGTTCAGCGAGCACTTGGCGGGTGACGGTCACGTCGTTCGGTACCGGCATGCCGGCGAATGGGCCGTCGCGCGAGAAGGCCGCGAGCGGCTGCGGCTTGTCCCAGCTTAGGCTGCCGCCGAGGATGCGGCCGCCGCGCCGCAACTTGACCGGGACGAGATCGTCGTCGGATGCGGCAAGGCGCGGCCCGGCGAAGCGCACCAACACGCCGCCATTTTCGATCCATTGGGCGAGCCGGTCATGGGCGTCGCCGACATTGCCGACGTCGGTGAGGATCAGCATCGGCAGTTTCTGGTCGAGGAAATGACTCACCGCGTCGGCCGGCGATTCGCCTTGCGTGATCCGTACATCGGCGAACGGCGCGAGCGCGCGCTGGACATAAAAGCTCGACGATAAAAGCGGCTCCGCCATGTCGGCGATGGCGCCGGAAACGATGCCGACGGTGCGGCGCTGCCAGCGCTTGTCGAGGAGTTGCACCGCGCCGGCGGAGCGTTCGCCGGAAATCTCGATGCGCGCGATATCGTTGCGCAAGCTCGACCGGCAGATCGAAATGGGCCTCGGTTTCGTGATCCGAGGCATTGAAAGTGAACGGCGCCTCGCCAAGCGGTAGACCCTTGAGATCGAGCGCGCGCACCGTTCCGTTGCTCGGCCGCGCCAGCGTCGGCGCGCAGCACTTTGACGCTCAGCGCGCCGGCTGCATTGTCGGCGCCGCTCAATGCGCGAGCGCCCGCGAAGCCGCCGGCAACGACCGTGATCGGGTGCTGCCCGACCGCCTGCGCCAGCTTTTTCACGAAGTCGGCGCCGTTTATCGCCCGCGCCGAGATCGATGCCGTCGGACAGCCAGACCAATTCGGCATTCGGTGTGCCTGGACAGAAACTGCGACAGCGACGGCAGCGTCTGGGCGCGGTCGAGGTTGTAGGGCACCGGCCGGAATTGCTGCAGCTGCACGCGTGCCGAATCCGCGGTCTCCAGCGAAATATCGTGCGGCCCTTCGGACAGCGGAATAAGCGCGACGGCGCGGCGATCGTCCTCGGCGCGCGCGATGATGTCGTCGGCGGTGCGTACCCGCGCATCCCAGGTCGCGGCGGCGGTCCAGCCGTCGTCGATCAGGATCGCGACCGGCGCGCTGGTTTTGGTCGTCGCCAGCGGCGGATGCCAGAGCGGGCCGGCCGCGGCGATGATAACAAGCGCGGCGAGCGCGAGCCGCATCAGCGTGAGCCACCACGGTGTGCGGGCCGGGGTTTCCTCCCTCGGCGCAATTTCGAGGAGGAGCCGCGTCGGCGGAAAATCGAGCCGGCGCGGCCGCGGCGGAATGAGCCGTAACAGCCACCACAACACCGGCAGCGTAAGCAGCCCGATGAGCACCAGCGGTTCGGTAAAGCCGAGCGGCAATCCGCCGATCATGCCGGCACCTTGGAGGCGGCCGAAGCGTGCGAGCGCGCGGCGTTATGCGCCGTGCCGGCGCCGATGCGGGCGTGCAGCGCGAGCAGGAGTTCGCTCGCCGGGCGATCGGTGCGGTGGATCGTGAAGCTAAAGCCGAGCCGGTCGGTCTCGCTGCGAATCTCGGCGCGGTGGCGGGCGACGCGCGCGGTATAATCGGCGCGCCAGGTTTCGGCGCGTCCGGCGGTAATGCGGCCGCCGCCTTCCGGTTCGACGAATTCGATGCGGCCCCAATAGGGAAACGTCTCCTCGGCCGGATCGACGATCTGCACCACGTGGCCGTGCGCGCCGCTGCCGGAGAGTTGCGTGAGGGTGCGGCGCACTTCGCCGATATCGCTCCACAAGTCGGACAGCAGCACGACCTCGGCGAGCGGGGAGGGCGAAAAATTCGGCGGCAGGCTCGGCCGCTCACTGCGATCGTGCACGATCGCCTGCGCGATCAATTCGACGATATTGCGGCTGCCGGTCGGACGCAGCAGGCCGGGAATGCCGACGCGTTCGCCGCCTTCGACCAGAACCTCGGCAAGCGCAAGCGCGACGACGAGCGTCACGATAAAGCTTGGTGTCGCGGACCAGCGGCGAGGCGAAGTGCATCGAGGGCGAACGGTCAGGCCAGATCCATACGGTATGCGCAGCCTCCCATTCCTGTTCGCGCACATAGAGATGATCGTCGCGCGCCGAGCGCCGCCAATCGACGCGCGCAGCGGGTTCGCCGGAAACGAAGCGGCGGTATTGCCAGAAATTCTCGCCCGGCCCGGCGCGGCGCCGGCCGTGCAGGCCGTGGATGACCGTGGCCGCCACGCGCCGTGCCTCCAGGATCAGCCGCGGCATGCTGGCGGCGAGCGTCCGGCCTTCGCCGACCGCGCGAGCGGCCGCGGCAACGTCCTGGTGCGTGCGCGAAGTTGAGCGCGTGGCCTCGGCCGCCATCCGACTATCCGATCCGAGCCTTCAGCCGGGCAATCACCGCCTCGATGCTTTCGCCTTCGGCGCGCGCACTGAAGGTCAGCGCCATGCGGTGCTTGAGCACCGGCTCGGCAAGATCGATCACGTCATCGATCGAGGGCGCGAGGCGGCCGTCGAGCAATGCGCGAGCGCGCACCGCAAGCATCAGCGCCTGGCTCGCCCGCGGGCTCGGCCCCCAGGCGATCAGCTTTGCGCCTTCGCCGCCTTCCGGTCCGGGACGCGCCGAGCGCACCAGCGCCAAAATGGCCTCGACGACGGATTCGCCGACCGGAAGTCGGCGCACCAATCGCTGCGCAGCCATCAGATCGTCGGCGGTCATCGCCGGCTTCGGCCGCGTTTCCTCGGCGCCGGTAGTCTCGAACAGGATTTTCCGTTCGGAGTCGCGGTCGGGATAGCTGACGTCGATCTCCATCAAAAAGCGGTCGAGCTGCGCTTCCGGCAACGGATAGGTGCCTTCCTGCTCCAGCGGATTTTGCGTGGCGAGCACATGGAACGGTTTCGGCAAATCGTGACGCGTGCCGGCGACCGTGACGTGCTGTTCCTGCATCGCCTGCAACAAGCGCCGACTGCGTGCGCGGACTGGCGCGGTTGATCTCATCGGCCATCAGGAGCTGGGCAAAGACCGGGCCGGAGATGAAGCGGAAACTGCGCTTGCCGGTCGCGCTTTCCTCCAGCACTTCCGTGCCGAGAATGTCGGACGGCATGAGGTCGGGCGTGAACTGGACGCGCCGCGCATCGAGGCCGAGCACCGTGCCCATCGTGTCGACGAGCTTGGTCTTGGCGAGGCCTGGCACGCCGAGCAGAAGCGCATGGCCGCCGGAGAGGATGGTGATCAGCGCCTGTTCGACGACTTTGTCCTGGCCGAATATGACGGTGCCGATCGCGGCTTTGGCCGCGCGCACGTGATCGGCGGTCGATTCGGCCGCGCGCACGATCATGTCTTCGAGCTTTTCGAGCCCATCTCCGCCTGCAACCGGCATGGCTAACTCCTTGTGTTAGGTCGTGTTCTTGTGTCGAATTGGATTCGCGCCATAGGCGCGAAACGATGGCAGCCGATCTGCACGCCAATTAGGCACACAAGATGCAATATATGCGCCAGCTGCCCAGCAGCCGACTGTGCGCTAATTCTTTATCCATAGGAAACACGACCTGTCGCGGTCTAGGGTTGGGGAAAACACCGATGCAGCGTGACAATCTCAAACTCGCGAGTGGCCCGGCCCCCGAAGTCCTGTCCAGGCTCAGATTCAAGGCAAACCATGGCGAAGGAAGGGCAATCCGGCCTTGAAGCGATCACGGCTGCGCTAGGCGCGCCGGTAAGGGGCCGCCGCCGGTCGAGCTGTGGAATCCGCCATTTTGCGGGGATCTCGATATGCGCATCGCCGCCGACGGCACCTGGTTCTATCTCAAGACTCCGATCGGACGGCCGGCTTTAGTCAAATTGTTCGCTTCCGTGCTCAAGCGCGAGGGTGACAATTACTTTCTCGTCACGCCGGTCGAGAAGTGCGGCATCCGTGTCGATGACGCGCCGTTTCTTGCCGTCGAGCTGAATGTCGAAGCGCGGCGACGCTGGGCAGCTTCTCAATTTCCGCACCAATGTCGACGACTGGGTCGCCTGTGGCCCGCAGCACATGCTGCGGTTCGAGCCCGAAGCCGGGACCGGCGGCTTAAAGCCTTATCTTCACGTTCGCCGCGATCTATGGGCAAAAGTGACGCGCGCGCTGTTCTTTGATCTTGTCGAACTCGGCGAAGAGCGCGAGATCGACGGCACCATGATGTTCGGCGTGTCGTCCAGCGGCGTATTCTTTCCGATGGCGCCCGCCGAGCAAATGAGGGATTTTGCGTGAACGAGCGAGCGACGAATTTGCCGCCGGTAAAGGCCGAAGACTTCTTCGATCGCGCGCGGGCTCGGCTCAAGCTTGAAGTGCCGCCGGCGTTGACCGATCCGAATGCTGAAGGCGCGCGCGGCGATCTCGACCTCAATCCCGAAATGTGGGTGCGCGCCGGCGTGAAGGCGACCAAGCCGGCTGCCGTACTCGTTGCCGTCATCGATCGGCCCGAGCCTACGGTGCTCTTGACGCTCCGCACCGCGGAGCTCGCCAGTCATGCCGGGCAGGTGGCTTTTCCCGGCGGCAAGATCGATCCCGCCGACGAAAGCCCGGTCGCTGCGGCGTTGCGCGAAGCCCGCGAAGAGATCGGCCTTGCGCCAAATCTCATCGAGCCGATCGGCTATCTCGATCTTTATCTGACGTTTTCCGGCTTCCGCATTTTGCCGACGGTGGCGCGCGTCAAGCCGGATTTCACGCTTTCGCTCAATCCGCGCGAAGTGGTCGAGACTTTCGAAGTGCCGCTCGCCTTTGTGATGACGCCGGACAATCACCAGCGCAAAACGCGCGATTGGAACGGGCTGCAGCGTGACTACTACGCCATTCCGTTCGAGAACCATTACATCTGGGGCATTACCGCGGGTATTCTCCGGAATATGTACGACCGGGTTTACGCCGCATGATCAGGACCATCTTCACCGAGATCGGGCTGTTTGTTACCCCGTTCGTGCTCTACACCGCTTTTTTGTTGGCAACGCGCGCCGGCGTGGTGCAAGCCGCGGCCTGGACGACGCCGCGCCTCACCGCGCTGGTCATCGTATCGCTGGGGCTGGTTATCGGCAGCTTTCTGATACTGGCGCAGTTCTCCGGCGCGCGGCCGGACGCGATTTACGTGCCGGCGCATATCGAAAACGGCAAGTTCGTGCCGGGAGCGACGCGGTGACGGCCGGCGCGCAACTCGGCGATGCGGCCTGGCTCGATGATGGCGAGGTCGCGCGGCTCCTTGCCGTGCTCGATCGCGACGGCGAAGAGGCGCGCGTCGTCGGCGGCGCGGTTCGTAATGCATTGTTGAGCCACGGATCGACGAGATCGACGTCGCGACGACGGCGGTGCCGGAAGAGGTCATGCGCCGCGTCGAGGCGGCCGGCTGGAAAGCGATCCCGACCGGCATCGAGCACGGCACCATCACCGTCGTCATCGACGGCAAGCCGTTCGAAGTCACGACGCTGCGCCAGGACGTCGAAACCTACGGCCGCAAGGCAAAGGTCGTGTTCGGCCGCGATTGGCGGGCCGACGCCGAGCGGCGCGATTTCACCATCAATGCATTGTCGGCTTCGGCGGACGGCAAGGTTTACGATTATGTCGGCGGCGTCGCCGATATCGCGGCGCGGCGGCGTGCGCTTCATCGGCGAGCCGGCAAAGCGGATTGCCGAAGACTATCTGCGCATCCTGCGTTTCTTCCGCTTTCATGCCTGGTACGGCGAGGGCGCGCCCGATGCCGCCGGATTGCACGCCTGCATTCGCGCGCGCGGGGGGCTCGAGACGCTGTCGCGCGAGCGGGTGCGGATGGAGTTGCTGAAGCTTCTGCTCGCGCCGCACGCGACGCCGACGCTCGCGGTCATGGCGGAAACCGGCATTCTCGGCGCGGTGCTCGGCGGCGTGCCGCTACTCGCGAGCTTCGAGAACATGGTGAAAGTCGAGGCGGCGAGGGGCTCGCGGCAGACGCCGTGCGCCGGCTGGGCGCGCTCGGCGTTATGGTGATGGAAGATGCCGAGCGGCTGGCGCAACGGCTTCGTCTGTCAAATGCCGAAGCCGAGCGGCTCGTCGCGCTCGAGCGCTGGTGGCGCGTATCGCCGGCGTCCGGCGATCAGGCGGCGCATGCGCTGCTCTATCATCTCGGGCCGCAATCTTTCGCCGACCGCGTGCTGGTGGCCTGGTCGCGCTCGCCGGCGGGCGCGGCGGACCGTGCGTGGCATGCGCTGGCAAATCTGCCGCAACGCTGGACGGCGCCGAAATTTCCGCTCAAGGCGGCCGACTTCATTCGATCGCGGCCTTGCGGCGGGACCGGCTTTGGGTGCGGCCTTGCGCGCGGCGGAGGTGGCTTGGATCGCGGCGGATTTTCCGGCCGAGCGCGCCGCGCTCGAAGCGATCGCCGACCGTGCGGTGCGCGCAGCAGGCTGCGAGCGCTTAGGAATTTCCGGCTCTATGACGACATCCGCTCGCGCAACGAGCGCAGCCGTCGCCGGCTTCCGGTGGCGAATTCGTGCACGCGCGGGCGCACCCGCGCCATCATGCGCCGCTGCTGAGCTGCATGCGCTCGACTTGCATTTCATTGCCGCGCCAGACGAAGTCGTTGCCGCGCAGCGCGCTGACGAACAGCGCCGGCAACAGCAGATCGCGCATCAGGCCGTAAAGCGGCGAAAGCGGCGAGACGTGCCAGCCGGCGGCGGCGGCGAGCGCCATTTCGGCGCCATACCACAAGGCCGCAAAGCCTGCCACGCAAAGCGCCAGCGGCAGACCCAATGCGACCGCCAAAAATGCGACGGCGATCATCGGCAGTACGCCGCCGGACAGGATTTCCGGCAGGAAATAGAGCAGGAAACTGGCGCGCCGCAGCCGCGCCCAGCGCAATTGGCGGTTCCACACTTCGGCGGCGCTGCGCCGGCCGAGCGGTTGCGCCAGCGGCCGATCGACCAGCCGCACCTTGAGACCGGCGCTCGCGCACCACTTTGGTCGCCGCGGCATCTTCGGCGACTTCTTTGCCGAGCGCCTCGATGCCGCCGGCGGCATCGAGATCGGCGCGCCGCCACAGCATGGTTTTGCCTTGGGCGAAACCGAAGCCGAACGTGTCGACGATATATTGCCAGCGCGCCTGGTAGGTGTTGAGGAACGCGCATTCGACTTCGGCCCAAATGCCGTCCGGCCGGCAGCCGATCGGCGGCGAGGCGACGAGCCCGGTATCATGCGCCAGCTCGCGAACAGCCGCTGAATATAGTCGCGCGGCATCAGCACATTGCTGTCGGCAATGATGATCCATTCATGGCGCGCGGCGCGCCAGCCTTTGACGACATTATTGAGCTTGGGATTCGGGCTCACGCGGTCGTCGCCGACGAGGAGCCGCGCCGAGGCGCCCGGATGCTCCGCCATCAAGGTCGTGACGAGCGGCACGACGGGATCCTTTGCGGCGGCGACGCAGAACAGGATTTCGTAATGCGGATAATCGAGCTCGAACGTCGAAGACAGCGTATCGGCGGCATAATTGTCTATTCCGCAGAGCGGGCGCACGATGCTGACGGGATCGCCGACCGGAAGGCTCGGCGGTGGCGTGCGCCGTGCGCTTCGGCGGAAGCGGCCAATCGCGATCGCGATGCTCGTGAGCTGAACGACGGTGACGGCGATGCAGAATATTGCGGCGGCGAGAATCGGCGCTGTCATCGGCGGAACTATTAAGCCGCCGGCGTGACAGAGCTGTGACTCGTTTACCTATTTTGCGCGCTATTGCTGTATGTCCCAACAGCCGCGTTAACGATTGCTGTCATGGTCCTGCAATGGAACAAATTTATAAAACGATTCGAGTGGCAACAGACGCGAGATCAAGCTCGGTGACGTTCGAGCACGGCATAATGAAGTTCCGCACGCTCTTTATTTCCGATGTGCATCTCGGCGCGCGCGGTTGCCAGGCAGAGCATCTCCTCGATTTCCTGCGCTATCACGATGCCGACACCATCTATCTGGTCGGCGATATCGTCGACGGCTGGCAATTGCGGTCCGGCTGGTTCTGGCCGCAAGCACCACAACGACGTCGTGCAGAAGCTGTTGCGCAAGGCGCGCAAGGGCTCACGCATCGTCTATCTGCCGGGCAACCACGACGAATTCCTGCGCGATTATTACGGCACGCATTTCGGCGGCATCGAAGTGGTCGAGACCGCCATCCATCAGGCCGCCGACGGCCGCCGCTATTTCGTCGTGCACGGCGATGCGTTCGACATGGTGGTCAAGCATGCGCGCTGGCTCGCGCTGCTCGGCGACACCGCTTACGATCTCGCCATCCTGATCAACCGCTATTTCAACGCCATCCGCCGCCGCCTCGGTTTTCGCTATTGGTCGCTGTCGCAATGGGCCAAGCACAAGGTCAAGAACGCCGTGAATTATATCGGCGCCTTCGAGCAGACACTGGCCGAAGAGGCGCAGCGTCACCAGGTCGACGGCGTCATCTGCGGCCACATCCATCACGCCGTGATGCACGACACGTTCGGCATCCGTTACATGAATTGCGGCGACTGGGTGGAGAGCTGCACGGCGCTGGCCGAACATGACGACGGCACTTTCGAGATCATCCATTGGATCGAACGCGCCGCGACGCTGCCGCCGCTGCCGCCTGACGAAGAGCCGGAGTTGCCGCTCGACGAGCACACCGAAATCGCCGCTTAAAGCGCGGCTTCCGCTCTTGAGCGCCGCGCCCGGCTTGGTCATACTCGCTCCTGGCATGGAGCTTTCCGTAACTATCGAGCGCTGGCCGCTGGCAAGCGCCTTCACGATCAGCCGCGGCAGCAAGACCGAAGCCGTCGTGGTGACGGTTGAGCTTCGCGACGGCAGCCATGCGGCCGCGGCGAGTGCGTGCCTTATGCGCGCTACGGCGAAACTCCGGAACGGCGTCGTCGCGGCGATCGAAGCCATGCGTCCGGCGCTGCGCCAGCGGCCTCGATCGCGTGGCGCTGCAGGCGGCGATGCCTGCCGGCGCGGCGCGCAATGCGCTCGATTGCGCTTTTTGGGATCTCAACGCCAAACAAATCCGGCCGGCGGGTCGTACGAATTGGCGGGCCTTGGCGCGCCAAAACCGCTGCGTGACCGCCTACACGATTTCGCTCGCCGCGCCGGAGGCGATGGCGCGAAGCGGCGGCACAAGCGGCCGCGGCGGCCCTTGCTCAAGGTGAAGCTTGGCGGCGGCGACGCCGACAGCGAGCGGATTGCGGCGGTGCGCCGTGCGCGGCGCCAAAAGCCGAGCTGATCGTCGATGCCAATGAAGGATGGAGCGCGGACAATCTCGCGCAAAATTTCGCGCGCCTGCGCGGAGGCCGGCGTCACGCTGATCGAACAGCCGCTGCCGGAGGGCCGCGACTCGGTGCTCTGCAGCGGATGACGCGGCCGATCCCGATCTGCGCCGACGAAAGCGTGCACGATCGCGCTATCGCTCGACGCGCTCGCGGGCAAATATGACGCGATCAATGTCAAGCTCGACAAGACCGGCGGTCTTACCGAGGCGCTGGCGCTTGCCGCGGAGGCCGAGCGGCGCGGCTTGGCCGTCATGGTCGGCTGCATGGTCGCAACCTCGCTGGCGATGGCGCCGGCCATCCTGGTGGCGCAGCGCGCCAGCGTGGTCGACCTCGACGGTCCGCTGTTGCTGGCCAAGCGATCGTCCGGGCGGACTGCGGTACGTAGGTAGTCTGGCCTATCCGCTCCGAGCCGGCGCTGTGGGGGTAAACCTCGGCAAGATGGCCCGAATATTGCGGGTATTTAGGTAGTCATACTCATCTGCGTCCGCCTTGCAGGCTAAGTGGCGCTTCGCATAGTGGATAATCTGTGGGTATCTCGGGGTCGCCGTGTTCCAAATTGGATTGCATGCCCGGTGCTTATGCGTTTGATTCGCTGCGGGTCTTGAAATGGCGAACGATTCACTGGCGTTGTCCGGGATCGATGTCGGGCTGCCACAGGAAGCGGAGTACGATGCCGTCTATGCGGCGGTCACGGCAACCGAGCGCGGCCGTTGGTTTTTGACCGAATATCGCCAGCCGCAATCGCCACACCGACACCGATTTGCTTATTGCCGCCATCGCGCGCATCGAGGCTGCTGTTCGCAGCGACGCCACGGAACAAGATCACCGCGGCACGCGCCGGACATCGCTGCCGCCGCAGAACGCATTGCCGATATCGCTTTCGAACTGCGCGAGCGCGCGGCCGATGTGGCGCTCTGCGATGCACTCGATGCCGCCGTGCGCGACATTTGCGATGCCTGCAAGGCTGGCTGCGGAAGATCATCGCGCGGATGATGATGGCGCGAAAGACGGCGCAATGCTTGCCAACCGAAGGCGGAAACGACGCCGGATCAAATCGCCCCCGAGCCGGCCCGGCAAATCGTGGGCGACGCTCCTGATGCAAATTCGCCGTCGCATACCGAACTCTTCGATATGCAGCTGCAGGACAAGGAAAAGTTTGCCGAGGCGGCCTCCGCGCTTGCCGCGTCGTTAAGCGCGCTCACCGGCGAGGCCTGAGACAGCGAGCGAACCGCAAGGCGCGTCCGGCGCTGTTGTCATTCCGCAGCACGATTATGAGGCAGACTTCCGCGCCGCCATCGGTCGGCGCCGCCGGAGCATGCTCCGCGCTGGCATATCGAGGCTCCCGACTTTGTGTTTCATCCGCCGCAGCATGGACCGAAGCGGCACCGGCTGAATCCTCCGGCCAATCCAGTCAGCCGCATGCGCTTCTGGCGGTGCCGCAGCTGCTGCCAAGTCCCGACGAAGATCCGGCGGAATTGTTCGAGCCCGCGCCGAAGCGCGTCGCCATGTTGCCTCCTTCGGCGCCAGTGACGTCTGCTGCAGGGCCCGCGCTGACGCCGTTGGCATCGGCCGCATCGGCGATCGGTCAGACGGTTCGGCCGCCGGCGATGCCGACGTCGCGAAATCCGACAGGCCCAATGGTGCGGCCACTGCCGCCGCGCCCGGCGCCGGTCAGCCCGCTGGCGGCACTGCGCGGCCTGACCGAGGAAGAGTTGATTGCTTTGTTCGGGTAGTTCCGGAGCATGATCGCAAGAAGTGGGTTTGCGGTTCACGGGAAAGATCATGCTCGAGCAAAATGCCAGAGCCCGGTTTTGATTCATTAAAACCGATGAAGCTCGCGGTTGGCGGAAACATTGCCGACGTTCCGCGTGTGATCGCTTGTCGAACCCTCAAGTTCTCCAATTGTCGCGTTCATAACACGGCACGGAAGTTGCTTTGAGTGAATTCAAGCGGATCAATAACGACATGCAGGCGATGCGTGCCGAGTGCTCCGGGTCTGCAAGAGCCATTCGTTTGCGGTCCGCACAGTCGATCATCTGGAGGCCACGATGCACAGACTTACCAGTCTTGCTTTGACGGTGCTGGCGTTGTGCATGCTTGTGTCGATTCCCAGTCACGTGTCCGCGCATGACGACGGTCGCTTCGCCGGTTCACCGCTGAAAGCCTGGTTCGACCAACTCGCCAGCGGCAAGGGCCTATGCTGTTCGTTCGCCGATGGCGTCAGGTCGAAAACGTCGACTGGGACACCCAGAACGGCCGCTATCGCGTGCGCATGCAGGGGCAATGGGTTGTGGTGCCCGATGCGGCGGTGGTGACCGAGCCCAATCGCTTTGGTCCCGCGGTGGTCTGGCCGTATCAGGATGCGGACGGCGCGACACAAATCCGTTGCTTCCTGCCCGGGGCAGGGGCCTGAGCCGCGGTGAGGCCGCCATAGCTGCGCGCTAGGCGACCAACCGCGAAAACACTTCCGGATCGACATTGCCGCCCGAGAGGACGGCAACGGCGATCTTATTCTTGACGTCGACTTTGCCGGTCATCAGCGCGGCAAGCGCGACGGCGCCGCCCGGTTCGACCACGAGCTTTAATTCGGCAAACGCAAACGCGACCGCGGCGGCGACCTCCTCGTCGCTGGCTACGACGCCGGCGCCGACCAGCGATTGATTGATCGCGAAGGTGAGCTTGCCCGGCATGCGCGCCATCAGCGCATCGCAAATGGTGCCGGTCAGCGCCGCGTTCTCTTCGCGCCGGCCGCTGCGAAACGACCGCGCATGATCGTCGAAACCCTGCGGTTCGGCGGTGTAGAGCATGGCCGTCGGTACGCGCGACTTGATGGCAAGCGCGATGCCGGCGGTGAGCCCGCCGCCGGAGGCGGTGACGACCACGACGTCGGGGACAAGGCCGAGCGCGCCCAGATCCTCGACGATCTCGCGGCCGGCGGTGCCCTGGCCGGCGATGATCAAGGCGTCGTCGTAAGGCGGCACGAGAATGGCGCCGCGCCGTGCGGCGATGTCGTTGGCGATCGCCTCGCGGTCGTCGCGCGCGCGGTCGTAGAGCACGATTTCGGCGCCGAGCGCCGCGGTGCGCTCGCGCTTGGCGCGCGGCGCGTCGAACGGCATGACGATCACGCAGCGCATGCCGAGGAGCCGCGCCGCCGCGGCGACGCCTTGCGCGTGATTGCCGGAAGAAAAAGCCACGACGCCGCCGCTGCGCTGCTCCGGCGGGATGGCCGCGAGCTTGTTATAGGCGCCGCGGAATTTGAACGATCCGGTGCGTTGCAAGGTCTCGGCTTTGAGAAAAACGCGCCCGCCGGTCATGGCGTCGAGTGCGGCCGAGGTCAAAAGCGGCGTGTGCAGCGCAACGCCGGCCAAGCGGCGGGCAGCCTCGTCGACATCCGCGGCAGTGGGCAGTGCAGCCGGAGCGTCCATCGCAGCCAACCATGGCACCAACCTTGGCGCCGATCCCGGCACCATGACGGCGCAACGGTAGCGCCGCGATTACGTCACAAGCAAGGACGTTGACGCCGCGCAACGGTGGATTGGCGGCCTTGCCGTTAATCGAACCGTCCCGCGGCATGCGCCAGCATGGTGTAGACCTTGCCGGTATCCGAAGTCAGATAATTACGCGCGACGGCCGGGCCGCGATCGCCGCGCGAAACATCGTCGAGCAGCCGCTCGAACTCGTGGATATAGTGCTCGACGGTCTGACGGAATTCCGGATCGGTGCGGTACTTGTTGCGGATTTCGTCGAACGCCTTCTGGCCCGGCTGCGTATAGAGCCGCCGGGTGAAGACGCCGCGTTCGCCGCGCTTATAGCGTTCCCACAAATCTGCAGCCGCGTCGTGGTCGATCATCCGCGCGATGTCGACCGAAAGCGAATCGATCGAATTCGACGCCGTCGCGCTGTGGCCGTTCCTCGCTGCGCGGCGGCTCGCGGCCGGTGGGCGGGGCAATCGACGGGCTGTCGTCGCGCGACGCGCGGGTGAGCAGGTCGGACAGCCAGCCGCCGTTGCGCGGCAGCGCCCTCGTCCTTGCCGCCTTGCACCGGGCTCAGGTTGGGCGGACTGTTTCGCCGCGCCGGCGCGCCGGTGATGTCGCGTGTCGCGGGCGCCTGCGGCGGCGCCGGCGATATCGGCGCGCACCGGCCGGGCGTGGCCGCGTCCGCCGCCCGCGGCGAACAGCGGTTCGGCCTCGCGCCGCACCGGCTCCGTCGCATCGAGCGATCGGCCGTGGCGGGCGACGATTCGATTGAGCTCGGCCAGCGCTTCGATCTGATCGACGATGACGCGGCGCATTTGCGCCGTGCTCTCGGCGGTCTCTTGCGGCAGTTCGAGAATGCCGCGCCGCAGCTCGGTCCGCGTGGTCTCGAGCTCGCGCTGCATCTCGCCCGCCATCATGCTTCATGCCTTCCATGATCTCGGTGAAGCGGCCGGCGGTTTGGTTGAACATGGCCTGCACTTCGGCGGAGGCCTCGTCGTAAATCGAATTGAGCGCCTCGCTGGTGCGCAGCCGCTCCTCGTCGGAGGTCTTGCGCACGAGTTCGTATTGCTGCTCGATCGATTGCACGCTTTCGTTGCTGCTCTCGGCGACGATGCCGGCGATTTCGCGCGCCCGCGCCGCCGCGGTATCGAGCGATTCGTCGAGCAGGCCGGAGAAGCGCTCCAGCCGCTGGCCGAAATCCTCGGTTCGCGCGTCGAGTGTCGAAACCAGCGACTCGATGTTCGCGTGCCGCGTGGCGATCGAATTCGTCGGTCCTGCGGTTGCTCACGTCGAGCAGTTCGACGGCGTCGGCAAGCGTCCGCCCGTGCGAGGTGAATTGATCGGCCAGGTCGCCGAGATCGTGCAGCACCTTGGCGGTGACGTTGTTGAACGTGCCGAGATGCTGCTCGACCTTGGCGGTCGTCGCTCCGCTCTTGGTCGAGAGGTCGCTCATGGCGGCGACGAATTCGGAAACGCGCGTCGCCATGGTGTGCTCGATCGAGTTCATGTTCTCCTGAGCGCCGCTGAGCACTTCCTGCAGCAGGATATTGGCTTCGCGCAGGCGCTCGAACAGCGCGGTGGAGTCGGAGCGCAGCATGGTGTGCGTCTCCATCATCTCGGCGACGGTCGCCGCCGCGGTTTGTTTCGATTCCTCGATCGCGCCCTTGGTCGCCCGGTGCAATTCCTCAAGCGTCCGCGAAATCGTCAGCTTGGCGGCCTCGGTGACGCCCAGCGCGCCTTCCTGCATTTGGCCGAGCGTGCGGGTCATCGCGCCGGTCGCGTTCAGGCTGGCATCGTTGATCAGCGGGCGATATCTTCGCTCTTGTCCATCATGGTCTGGGTAAAGACGAAGCCTCTGGCGTCGATCGCCTTCACCGCTTGGTCGGTGGCGCGGCAGACCTCGCCGGCGAACTGTCGCCTTTCCGGTCAGCGCCACGATCAGTCCGTTCGCATTCTGGTCGAGCACGCGCGTCATGTCGTCGACGCGCTGCGTCATCGCGCTGTGGATCTCGTTGGCCTTGCCGACGAGGTTGCGCGAGACTCGGTGCTCATGCCGACCAGTTTGCGCTCGGCCTCGTTGACGCTGCGGCCGATCGCATCGGCGGTGGTCTGCGTGCTCTTGGCGAGAAGATCGGTGGCGGTGGCCGTTGCCTTGCCGATGGTGTCGTTGGCGGCGGTGGCGCTCTTGGCGAGAAGATCGGCGGCGGTGGTCGTCGTCTTGCCGATCGTTTCGTTGGCGGCGGTAGCGCTCTTGGTGATCGTGTTGCTCAGCGCACCGGCGCTGCGGTTGAGCGAAACCGTCGCTTCCGCGGCGCTGCGATTGAGCGCTTCGGTCGCCGCCGTGCTCGCGGCCGCGCTCTTGCCGAGCGCCTCGGTGGTATTGGCGGCCAGCTGGCTGAGCGCGCGCTCGGCACTGGTCGAATTGGTCTTGATCGATTCCGAGAGCTGCTCCATGCGCGAATTGAGCAGATCGGCGGCGTCGCGGCTGCGCAGTTCCATCTGATGGACGACGGCTTCGGCGCGTCCGACCAGGAGCTGCTCCAACTGACCGATCCGGCCGTCGAGCGTATTGGCGACTTCGAGCGCGCCCTTGCCGAGCGTCGAATCGATTTTTGCGATCCGCTCGCCGATGGTGTCGGTGAGCTTGGCCGCGCGCGTGTCGATCAGCGTCGTGACGTCGCTGATGCGCTTGTCGACGGCGGCGGCGACTTCCTTGCCGCCTTCGGCGAGCGTCTTGGCGATATCGACGACGCGCGCCGACAACGCGTCCGTCAGCGTCTGCGAGCGGCTGTCCAGCGCCTCCTGGAAGCGCCCCAGCCGCTGGTCGAGCGCGGTGGTGACCTCATTCGCCTTTGCCGTGACGCGATTGTCGAAAGTTGTCGACATAAGTGCGCATCGACTCGGAGACGTCCTGCGTGCGCGCGCCGAGCCGCTCGACGAGTTCGGAGCCGTAGGTCTTCACCGTGCGGTCGAATTCGGCGAGATGCCGGGTGATGAGATTGCCGAGCGTCGAGGAGTCGCGCGAGATTCTTTCGCCGAGCTCGGCGCCGGTGTGATTGAACATCTCTTCGAAGGCGGCAAGCCGCGTCGCCAGCATTTCCTTCACCGCGTCGTTGCGCGTGGCGATGACGCCGGCGACGTGGTCGGCGCTCTCGCGGACCTGATCGGTCATCTCGGCGCTGCGCGAAATCAGCGTCTCGGCGATGCGGTTGCCGGCCTGTTGCAGCTTGTCCGCCACTTCGCTGCCGCGCAGATCGAGATCGAGGATCAGCGACTCGCCGGAGGATTTCAGCGTGCTGTTGACCTCCTCGGCGCGGGTCGCGATCGTCTCGGCGAGCTGGCTCGAGGTTTCGACGATGGCGTCGGTCAGTTCCTGCGATCGCCCGATCATCAGATCGACCACGGCAAGCGATTTCTCGGAGAAGGATTCGGTGACCCGGTCGAGCCGCGAGGTCATCATGTCTTCGAGGCCGGTGGCGATTTCGGCAAATTCCTCGCCGATGTGATTGGTCTTGAAGTCGAGGCTCGAACTGAGGCGCTCGCTCGCCGAGGCGATCGCCTGCGAGGTCTCCGTCGCTTGCCGCCTCCAGCCGGTCGAGCAGATCGCCGCCGCGCTCGCTCAATTGCGGCGATCATGTTGTCGCCGATCTGGCCGAGCGTGAGCGTGATGTGCTCGCCCCGCTCCGCCAGCGAATGCGTGATGCGTTGCGCGGCATCGTTGACCTGCTGGCCGACCAAATCGCTGATCGTGGAAAGATCCTGCGTGAGATCGACGTGCACGTTGCCGATCGCGGTCCGGACTTGCTCGGCCTGTCCGACCAGCGTGTCGCGCTGACTGGCGAGATCCTGCAACAGCCCGCGGATCCGCACCTCGTTGTCGCTATAGGTGCGTTCGAGCGCGGCAACCTCGTTCTGCACCAGCGCTTCGAGCTCGCTGGCGCGCGCCAGCGCCCGCTCGACGCCGTCGCCCATGGCCGCGACCTCGCGGCGGATGGCCTGGCCGACGGTGACGATGGAATCCCGCGCCACGCTCTCGGGCTCGGCAAGCCGCATGGCGACCCGCGCCATCGACTGCGCGATCAGCCGCAGTTCCTGCGCCCGCCAAGCCATATGCGCCACGCCGAAGAAGAAGATGATCGGTAACAGCGCGGCGGCGCCGAGCCCGATCATCAGCGCAATCGGCGAGCGGCCGGGGCCGAGCGCGGCATTGATATCCGACAGATAGGCAAACGACAGCGACAGGCAGCCGACAATCCAGGCGACAGGAAAACACGGTGGCGACGAAATAGGACGAGCGGGCCGGCCGCCGCTGCAGCGCGTGCAGGATCTGGCCGATCGATTGCTGATCGTCGTTGGCGGCGTACGCCGCGGGGCCGGAAAGATCGCGCGTGCCCACGGCGTCGGAACCGAAGAGGTCGTCGCTTGTCTGCGCGGGCGCGCTTTGGCGCGCGGCCGTCGGGGGGGCCGGACAGAAGATCCGCCATGCCCTCGGGCTGGCTTGCGGCCTGCTCTTCGTCCTGTTGGATATTGAGGGCTTCCTGGATCGCCGACAGCGCCGCCTCGGTCGGATCCTTCATCTTCTTCGGGTAGTTGGCCATTTCGGTCGTCGCCTCGCGTGTTACGCCTGACTAGGACGGCCCAAGAACGCCGAGCATACCGCTCGGCACCACGTTTAGGCCGCGCCACGAGCGCGTGATCGTTTGAATCCTCGTCGGTTCCGAGGGTTCCCCCAGCAAGCCCTGAGGTCGCACTTCGATCGCGCCATCCTATCGATCTGGCAGATCGAAGAAAACCGGTTCGGTAACGTCCCTTTAATCATCGTTAACGGGTTTTTACCCTGGTCTCGCTAACTTTGCCGAGCCCGGTGAACGCGCCAATGTTGTGCCAACAATACGGCCGCTGTTGGGCTGAATGCCCGCGGCATGGCGTGCCGGTCGAGCGGGCCGTGCCGAGCCGCCCTTGGGGTAAGAGTTTGCTTACTGTGGGCGAGAAAGAACGCGCTCATTCTCCCTGATCCGTAAGCCATTTGTGCTGTTGTCGTCGCCGCGTGTGCAAAATCGAACCGAACCCAAGAATTTCGGTTCGACCGGGAGAACGTCATGACTGCATCGCGCTTGATGACCGCGGCAGGAGAGCGATCGCAAAGCGAGCGCCATCGATGAGGGCCATCTCGGGCGCATGACGCTCGGCGATCGCCGGCTGGAACGCGAAGTCCTCGAACTGTTCCTGCGGCAGACCACCATTCTGCTCAACCGCATCGCCGATGCGGACCCGCCGTTGGCTGCCGCGGCCGCCCACACGCTGAAGGGCTCGGCGCGCGGCATTGGCGCCTGGCGTGTGGCGCGGGCTGCCGAACTTCTGGAACAGGCGGCCGGTCCGGCGAAGACGGCCGCGGGCTCGATTTGGACGAAGCGATCGCGGAACTCAAGGCGGCAAGCCTCGAGGCCGGCGCGGCAATCGGCGCGCGTTTGACTGTACTGCTGGCCGAGTTCGGCCGCGAACGCTGAATGCGGCAGCGACTTTCCCGCACTGGCGCGTTGCGGCGCGAGCCGATAGAACTGAGGCTGATGGCGCGCCGCCGCATAAGCGCGTCCCGATCAGGCTAGCCTCTTCCTTCGCTCAGTCATTCCGCCATGGTTCAGATCACATTCATCGATTCCGGTGGCACGCCTCGCACGGTCGAGGGCGAGGTCGGTTCCACGGTCATGGAGACGGCGATCAAGAACGGCGTGCCTGAGATCGAGGCGGAATGCGGCGGCGCCTGCGCCTGTTCGACCTGCCATGTCTATATCGACGAGGCTTGGCGCGAAAAGGTCGGCGAACCTTCGCCGATGGAAGAGGACATGCTCGATTTCGCCTACAATGTGCAGCCGAATTCGCGGCTGTCCTGCCAAATCAAAGTCCGGGACGACTTCGAGGGGCTCACGGTGCGGACGCCCGATCGGCAAGCCTAGAACGATACCAAGCTTCGTCGGGGCCGCCGAATTGAGCCTTCCCCTGCCGCTTCACGCAGGCTAGACACTCGCCACCTCATCAACCCATCAATCAAGCGAATTACGGATACGATATGAGTGAACCTATCAAGACCGACGTTGTCATTGTCGGCGCCGGACCAATCGGCCTGTTTGCGGTGTTCGAGCTCGGCCTGCTCGACATGAAATGTCACCTTATCGACATTCTCGACAAGATCGGCGGCCAATGCGCCGAACTTTATCCGGAGAAGCCGATCTACGACATTCCCGGAATTCCCTATACGAGCGCACACGGCCTGGTCGACGGTCTGCTGACGCAGATCAAGCCGTTCAACGCGCAATTTCATTTGAATGAAATGGTGGAGACGGTGGAAAAGATCGGCGATCCGCTGTTTCGCGTGACGACCGATCAGGGCCAGGTATTCGAATGTAAGATCGTCGTCATCGCCGCAGGCGGCGGCTCGTTCCAGCCCAAGCGTCCGCCGATTCCGGGCATCGAGCCCTACGAGGGCAAATCGGTGCATTACGCGGTGCGCAAGATGGAGGCGTTCCGCGACAAGCGTGTTTTGATCGTCGGCGGCGGCGACAGCGCGCTCGACTGGACGCTCAATCTCGCCCCGATCGCGAGCCATCTGACGCTGTTGCATCGGCGCAACGAATTCCGTGCCGCGCCCGACAGCGTCAACAAGATGATGGCGCTGGTCGGCGAGGGCAAAATCGATTTCGTCGCTCGGCCAGGTCACCGCCCTGTCCGGCGGCGACGGTCAGATCAGCAAGGCCATGGTCAAGACCAGCGACGGCTCGGCGTTCGAAATCGCCTGCGACGCGTTGCTGCCGTTCTTCGGTCTGACGATGAAGCTCGGCCCGGTCGGCAATTGGGGATTTGAGCTTAAGAATAACGAACTCATCCCGGTCGATACCGCGGCCTTCGAGACTTCGACGCCCGGCATTTTCGCCATCGGCGATATCAACTGGTATCCCGGCAAGCTCAAGCTCATTCTTTCCGGCTTTCACGAAGCCGCGCTGATGGCGCAGAAGGCCTATCACTACGTCTATCCGGAAAAGCGGCTGGTGTTTCAGTACACCACGTCGTCTTCCAGCCTGCAGAAAAAGCTCGGCGTTGCGCCTGAACGCGCTCCTGCACCCGAGCGCGCGACGACCTGATTACGGCGTCCGCGGCGGCGTCGCTACGGCGGCGGGCGGCGCCGGCCGGTTGCGGCGCCGGTGCGGCTACCGGCGCGGCCTCCGTCGCCGGCGGCAACGGTTCGGTTTGAATTGCCGGTGGCGCCGACAGTCCGAGCACGCCGCGCACGGCCGGCAATGCGGCGTCCGCAATCGCCGCATAGCCTTCGGCCGTAGGGTGCACCGCGCCGCCATAGACGGCGCTGAGCACGCCCCACAGCGCATCGTGGATGTCGCTCGGTTTCAAGATTGCGGGCATGCCTTCGGGGTAGGTCATGGCAGTGAAATAGCTGTCATTCGCCGTCCTGATCCAACGCGCCCGCGGCGCGTAAGGACGATAGTCGCTGGGCGGTTCGCCGCAGGCCATCGGATTGTCGGGCGCGGCGTTCGGATCGGTTTGGAAACTGTCGCCGCTCGTCGAAAAGCAATTGCGATCGAATTCCGGGTCGCTCGTCGCCCGCACGCACATGCCGTGCCGGTCAAACTCCGACTGATAGTCATCGACGAAAGTCATCCTATCGACCGTGGGATCGCGGCAGGTTTTGCTGCCGTCGCAAGTGGCAAGCGTTCTGATCCCGGGCAGGAATTTCGTGTCGACGAATACTGCGGCATCGCGCAGCCGCTCGCTATCGGCGCCAAAAGCCGGGTGCACGTCCAAGCCGTCGCGGCCGCCCGGACAGGGCTTATCGACCGCTTGCATGGCGGGGTTGGGGTAGGAGACGAAAACCACACGGTCGAGGTTGCCGCCGACAAACGGTTTCAGCGCGGTACGCAGTTGCGAGAATTCGTCCGGCAAATACTGGTCCAAGGCCTTGCTCGCGTCGGCGACGCCGATGATGGAGCCGCCCTCCTTGAGCAGGATCCGTTCCGTCGTCGCCTCGACGATGACATTGGCGACAAGCCCGGCGAAATTCACGTCGTTGGCCCCGATCGTCAGCAGCACCATGTCGAGGTTGCGCTTGGGGTCCTGGCGGTGCGCTGCGGCCATCGCCTCTTTGAGTTCGGAAAATTGCGCCGGCGCGGTGCCCGAGCAGCTTTCGATTCCCACCACCCAGGGACAATCGTCGGCCCGCTGACCGGCGAACATGCCGGCGCCGATCGTCGCGCCGGTGCAGGCGAGCGGCACCAAGGTCACGGCAATGTGCGGCTGCTCGATCGCAAGCGCGAGCGTGGTGCGCACCTGATAGCTGTACAGCGAACGGTGGCACGCCGGATTCATCCACCGTGCGCCGTGGCGGTCCCAGTCCCTTGCGGCGCTCGGGCTCGAGGGTCCGTTTTCGCAGGACCGATCGTCGCCATAGCCGGCGCGGCTTGGACGGAAATACTGGCTGAAGCCGCCGCTGAGGAACCGCTTGAAACAGAAGCCGCCTTCCAGCTCCACCGCCCGGTCCGGGTTGCCTTCGCCGGCGGCGATGGAGTCGCCAAGCCCGGCGATGAGGACGTCGCGCACCGCGATCTCGGTCGAGACGCGCTGCGCCGTGCCGTCGCCGAGCGGGATGTCGACCGCGGCAACGGTGGTGCGGCCGGACGGCACCCGCAGCTTGATCTCCTGATCGCACGGCGCGGTGGTCTGCTTGGACGGTCCACTGCCGTCGTCGAAGCTCCAGACACAATCGCGCCTGGCGGCGCCGGCCCGGAAATGGTCACGCCGATCGGATGGTCGCTCGGCGCCAGATAATTCTCGCGCACGCCATCGCGTTCGCAGGTCTCGACCAGGTTGCCGTAATTGTCGAGACATAGATTAGGCACGATGTCCTTGGCCCAACCGAGACCATCGGTCGCGCGTTCGAGCCGGCGTTCGGCGGCAAGCACCCCATCGCCTTGGCTCGCCGCCGCCAGCCGCAGGAAATCGGCCTCGTTGCGGAACAGCCGAAAGCGGTTCTTCACCTCCCAGACGATGTGGAAATCGCCCGTCCCGGCAAGCTGTGCGAATGCCGCGTCGACTGGCGCCGCGGCAAATGGCAGGGCAAAGATCAGGGCAAAGATGCTGGGAAAGCGCATTTTCGTGGGTGGAAGCGAGCGATAGTCCCTTCTAGCACCCGGCTTGCGGCGGAAATGTGAGGGCAGCATCAGGAACATCGAACGGTAGGCGTCGTTTACTGTCTTGTCGCAAGCCATTGGGGTACGCAAGTTATTAAAATGCCGGATTCCTCGATTATCGCCAAATGCGCCATCGCCGGCGGCGGTCCGGCCGGGATGATGCTCGGCTTTCTCTTGGCGCGCGCCGGCGTCGAGGTCGTGGTGCTGGAGAAGCACGCCGATTTCTTCCGCGATTTCCGCGGCGACACCGTCCACCCCTCGACCCTTGAGCTAATGTACGAGTTGGGCCTGCTCGACGCCTTCCTCAAACTGCCGCACCAGAAGGTCGAGACGCTGACCGGCCAGGTCGGCGCGGAGCATCTCGCGATGGTCGATTTCCGCCATCTGCCGACGCACTGCAAATATATCGCGCTGATGCCGCAATGGAATTTTCTCAATTTTCTGGCCGAGCACGGCAAACGCTATCCGACTTTCGATTTACGCATGAATGCGGAGGCGACGGACCTTATCGAGGAGGGCGGGCGCGTCGTCGGCCTGCGCGCAACCACGCCGGACGGTCCGCTCGATATTCGCGCCGACCTCGTGGTCGGATGCGACGGACGGCATTCGACGGTGCGCGGTAAGGCGGGATTGCAAAGCGAACAATACGGCTCGCCGATGGACGTGCTGTGGTTCCGCATGTCGCGCAAGAACAACGACAGCACCGATACCTTCGGTCATATCGAGGCGGGCAGGATGATGATCATGCTCGAGCGCGGCGATTACTGGCAGTGCGCCTATGTCATACCGAAAGGCGGAATAGAGAAAGTGAAGGCGCAGGGCCTTGAGGCCTTTCGCAAGCGCGTGCTCGACATGTCGCCGTTCCTTGGCGATCGCGTCGCCGAATTGAAAAGCTGGGACGACGTCAAGCTGCTTAGCGTCACCGTCGACCGGCTGAAAAAATGGTGGCGGCCGGGGCTTATCTGCATCGGCGATGCCGCGCACGCGATGTCGCCGATCGGAGGCGTCGGCATCAACATGGCGGTGCAGGATGCGGTGGCCGCCGCGAACCGCCTTGCCGGACCGCTAAGCGCCGGCAAAGTGACCGATGCCGACCTTCAAGCTATTCAGAAGCGCCGTACGCTGCCGTTGCGTTTTACCCAATGGCTACAGCTTACGATTCAGAAACGGATCATCAGCCGCGTGCTCGGAATGGAAAGCGAGCGGCGGCCGAAGCCGCCGCTATTCTTCAAGCTGTTCAACGTCTTTCCAGCCCTGCGCCGCATTCCGGCGCTCCTGCTCGGCGTCGGCATCCGTCCCGAGCACGTCCACACGCCGGAGGCTGTGTCTTGATGAGCTTTGCCGTTTTAGCTGCGCCGGCGCAATTCCGCGTCGGTGCGGGCAAGGATTTCGACCAAACCCGCTTCGGCCTCGGCGTCGTCTTCGAGCTTCTTGCCGAGCGTCTCGCGCAGATGATCGAGTGCGGCTTCGACCAGCGTCGGCAATGACTGACGGTCACCGCGCTCGCCGCGCGTTGTGCGTCGCCAGCGATTGACGCGTTCGCCGAGTGCGGTCAGCCGCTCGAGCACGACGTCGGCGAGATCGCGATTGGCCTTGAGATAGGCGCGGCCTTCATCGGTGATGGTGTAGAGCTTTTTCGAGCCTTCGCTCGCCGCGGTGACATAACCGGCCTCTTCCAGATAGGTCAGCGTCGGATAGACGATGCCGGGGCTCGGCGAATACCAGTCCGCGGTCTTTTCCTCGAGCAATTTGATGATCTCATAGCCGTGGCGCGGCGCTTGCGCGATCAGCGCCAGCGCGACGAGCCGCAGGTCGCCTTGCGCCAGCATGCGGCGTGCGCGCATCACGTCTTCGCCGCCTTCGCCAAAACCGCCGTGGCGTCCGCCAAAGCCGAAGCCGCCAAAGCGGCCGTGACGGCGATGACGGCCTGCGCCCCAATGTTCGTGGCGGGATTCGCCGTGGCGCCCACCGTGTCCATGTCCGTGTTGATGTCCATGCATTGTCTTCGTTCTCCTGTTAAAGATATATCTTTAGATAGATCATACAAAGCTATAACGCAAGATATATCTTTATAACTAAAAATTGCCTTTCGCGACAGGGGCTTGGCGACCTTCGCGACACGACGCCGCCGTAGCCGGCTCGCGCCTCTCGGGACTAGAATGCCCCTATGTTCGCGACCTTCTTTCACGAGCTCAAAGCTGCCGGCGTGCCGGTGACGCTGCGCGAATACCTCACGCTGATGGAGGCGATGGAGAAGGACGTCGCCTCCCGCCGCGTCGAGGATTTTTATTATCTGTCGCGCGCGGCGCTGGTGAAGGACGAGCGCAATCTCGACAAGTTCGACCGCGTGTTCGGCCACGTCTTCAAGGGCCTCGATCTGGTCGAAGAGGCGCTGGCCGCCGAAATTCCCATCGAGTGGCTGAAGAAGCTCACGGAAAAATATCTCACCGAGGAAGAGAAGAAGCAGATCGAGGCGCTGGGCGGTCTCGACAAGCTTCTCGAGACGTTGCGCCAGCGGCTTGCCGAGCAGAAGGGCCGGCATCAGGGCGGCAAGAAATGGATCGGCACCGCCGGCACCTCGCCCTTTGGCGCCTATGGCTATAATCCCGAAGGCGTGCGCATCGGCCAGGACAGCAACCGCAATTTCCGCGCCGTGAAAGTGTGGGACAAGCGCGAGTTCAAGGATCTCGCCGGCGACGTCGAGCTCGGCACCCGCAACATCAAGATCGCGCTGCGCCGCCTGCGCAAATTCGCCCGCACCGGCGCGCCCGACGAGCTCGACCTCGACGGCACCATCAAGGGCACCGCGCATAAAGGCTATCTCGACATTCTGATGCGGCCGGAGCGGCACAACACCATCAAGGTGCTGCTGTTCCTCGACGTCGGCGGCTCGATGGATTGGCACGTCAAGGCGACCGAGGAATTGTTTTCCGCCGCCAAGACCGAGTTCAAGCATCTGGTGCATCTCTATTTCCACAATTGCCTCTACGAGAAAGTGTGGAAACAGAACGCGCGGCGCTGGACCGAAACGACGCCGACCTGGGACGTGCTGCACACCTATCCGCACGACTACAAGGTGATCTTCGTCGGCGACGCCGCGATGTCGCCTTACGAGATCGTGGCGCCGGGCGGCTCGGTCGAGCATTTCAACGAGGAGGCGGGCCAGGTCTGGATGGAGCGCGTCGCCGCGACCTATCCGTCCTGCGTCTGGCTCAATCCGGTGCCCGAGCGCGAATGGGACACCACCGCCTCGATCCGCCTGATGCGGCAAATTCTCGGCGGGCGGATGTATCCGCTGACGATCGAGGGGCTGGATGCGGCGATGCGGGAATTGGGGCGGTAACGAGATCACGTTGAGGCAATTTTTGCTAAGGGATTCACTTGCTGCGACCAATTGGGTAAAGCCAGGAAGATCGATAAAGGCAACGCCCCGCTGCCCGTATTTCAAATATAGAGCCGCATTCGGTCACTCCAATTCCACGCTTAAATTCCTTCCCACGGCCCTCGCCGCCCGCCGCAGTGTCGCAAGCGTCACGGATGGATTGTTTGGGTCGAGCAATCGATCGAGTTGGCGACGGCTTGTCTTCATGCGTGCCGCCATAGCGGTCTTGCTCAGGCCCTTTTTATCCATCGCGGCCATGATCTGGTCGGCGATGATTTCCTTGATTGCCGCGTCCTCGGTTTCTGCAAGCATGCCATCCTTTCCCAGGAATTCGTCGAATCTCTCGTTGCGGTCGATGCTGCCTTGTTTCTTTTTCCGCACAGGCTTCTTCATTAGTCGATCTCCCGTTTGCGTCCGAGCGCCAATTCGATGTCGTGTACCGACGTCTTCTGCGTCTTCTTTTCGAAGCCATGCAGAAGCGACCAGTGATCTTCTTAGAACGATCGATCATCTAGGATTAGATTGTGTCAAAAATGGCACAGGAGAGCAAGTCGCCCTTCCGAATCGCCGCGAAGGCGTTATATTGGGGCCATCGTCAACAACCGAAAGGAGGTGATCCAGTGTCTCATTGTCAATCGCCGCGGTCGCCGGCATCCGTGAACTGGATCCTCGCCTCTGCCGAGGTCCTCGCCTAGGTGGTCTAATTGGCCATCGGGCTCACGTGCGTAAGGCAGAACATCGCCGACGCAACCGGGCCACGGCCCGACAATGGAAGGGTCGTCCGCAAGGGCGGCCCTTCTTTGTTATTCGGCTCTTTGCTATCCGGCTCTTTGTTATCCAGCTCTTGCGCCGCGCCGCGGTCGCAAAACGGGATTATGGTAGCGCAACGAGGAGCCGACCATGCCCGCCGAAAAATTCGATTTCCGCAACTTCCAAGGCCAAACCCTCGCCGCGCTGCTCGACCGGCCCGACGGTCCGGTGCGCGCGGTGGCGCTGTTTGCGCATTGCTTCACCTGCGGCAAAAGCATCAGGGCGGCGCGGCACATCGCGGACGGCCTCAAGCTTCACGGTATCGCCGTGCTGCGCTTCGATTTCACCGGGCTCGGCGCCAGCGAAGGCGAGTTTGCCAACACCAACTTTTCCTCGAACGTCGACGATCTAGTCGCCGCCGCCGACCATCTGCGCGAGAGCCTCGCCGCACCGGCTGTGCTGATCGGCCACAGTCTCGGCGGCGCTGCCGTGCTCGCCGCCGCGCACCGGATTCCGGAAGCGCGTGCCGTTGTGACGATTGCCGCGCCGTTCGATCCCGCCCACGTGATCGGCCTGTTCGGCGAGCGCGGGCAAGAGATCGGCGACAAGGAGGAAGTCGAGGTCGCGATCGCCGGGCGGCCATTCAAGGTCCGCCGCAGCTTTCTGGAGGATGCCAAACAGCAGAACCTGGCCGAGCGTGTCAGTGCCCTGCATAAGGCGCTGCTGGTGTTCCATTCGCCGACCGACGACACCGTCGGCATCGATAATGCGAGTCATATCTTTCTGGCGGCGAAGCATCCCAAAAGCTTCATCTCGCTCGCCGGCGCCGACCACCTCTTGAGCCGCGCCAGCGACGCCGCCTATGTGGCGCTGGTGATTTCGGCATGGGCCGATCGTTATCTCGACATGGCGGTCGACGCGCAGCCGGCGGAAGACACCAAGCCCGGCGCCGTTGCCGTGCACGAGACGCGGCGCGGCAAATTCCAGCAGGAAATCATCAGCGGCAAACATCGCCTGCTGGCGGATGAGCCGGTGAAAGACGGCGGGCTCGACAGTGGGCCGGGACCCTACGATCTCCTTGTCGCCGCGCTCGGCGCCTGCACCTCGATGACGGTGCGGCTTTATGCCGATCAGAAGCAGATTCCGTTGTTGCGCACGCAGGTCCGCCTGCATCACGAAAAAATCTACGCGCAGGACTGCGCCGAATGTGAAACCAAAGAGGGCAAGATCGATCGCATCGACCGGGTGATCACGTTCGAAGGCGAACTTTCCGCCGAACAGCGTGCGCGGCTGTTGGAAATCGCCGACAAGTGCCCGGTGCACCGCACGCTGCAATCGGAGATCGATATCCGCACGACGGAGGAAATGGTAGCGTCCTCCAAGTAGCGCGCGGTGGTAGCGCGCGGTCGCCCAAAAGTCGCAAAAAGCTCGGAGGAAAGCGTGATCAGAAGACGCGATGTGCTTTTGGCGGCAACCGCGCTGGCGTCCGGTCTCGGGCGCACGCCGCTCTACGCGCAGGATTATCCGACCAGGCCGATCACGATCATCGTTCCCGCCGCGGCCGGCAGCCCGAGCGATTTTCCGGCGCGGCTGGCATCGCAAATTCTGCCGCCGCGCCTGGGCCAGCCCGTCGTGGTCGAATATCGTCCCGGCGCCGCGGGCGCGATCGGCGCGCGGGAGGCCGCAGCGGCGCCGCCCGACGGCTACACGCTGTTCATCGGCAATTCCTCGACGCTCGCCGCCATCCCGGCCGTGTCCGCGCATGCCGGCTACGATCCGGTCAAGGATTTCACGCCGATCGTCGAGATCATGCGCGGCTTTCAGATTCTCGTTGTCGCTCCGTTGTCGCCTTGGAAAACGCTCGCCGATCTCGTCGCCTATGCCAAGGCCAATCCGGGCAAGCTCAATTACGCCGACACCGGCACCGGCGGACTGCCCGATTTGGCGGCGCAGCTTTTCATGATCCGCACCGGCACCAAGATGACCGGCGTCGCGTTCCGCGGCGGCAATCAGTCGGCGACGGCCATATTGGGCGATGTGGTCGACTTGACGTTCGAAACCGGCGCATCGCTGGTGCCGCTGATCCGCGCCGGCAAATTGCGGGCGCTGGCGGTGCAGAATGACGCGCGGTCGCCGCTGTTGCCCGACGTTCCGACCATGGCCGAGGCCGGGGTGCCGGACTGCGTGGTGCAGACCTTCTTCGGGCTGGTCGCGCCCGCCGGCACGCCGGCGCCGATCGTCGCTGCGCATCAACGCGGCGATGAACGAAGGCATGCAAGCGCCGGACATGCAGCAGCTGGTCGCCGATGTCAGCAGCGAAACCAAGCCGAACACGCCGGCCGAATTCGCCAAGTTCATTGCCGCCAATTATCAAAAATGGCTCGGCGTCGGCCAGACGGCCCACATCAAGGTCGATTGAATAATTCATGAGCGGCGACGCCAACGAACTTGCCGGCAAGGTCGCATTGATCACCGGCGGAAGCCGCGGCATCGGCCGTGGCATCGCGCTTGAGCTCGCCTCGGCCGGCTGCGACGTCATGCTCGCGGCGCGCAACGGCGCAGCGCTGGAAGGCGTGGCGCGGGAGATCCGCGCGCTTGGCCGCAAGGCGGCGATTCACGCTGCCGATCTGGCCGCGGACACGGAACCTGCCGGACTTGTTGCGGCACTCACCGCGCGCGTTCGGCCGTCTCGATATTCTGGTCAACAATGCCGGTGCAACCAAGCGCGGCGGGTTTTTTGCGCAAAGCGAGCAGGAATGGCGCGACGCCTTCGATCTGAAATTTTTCGCGCATGTCGCGGCTTTGCCGGCTGGCCTGGCCGCTGCTAAGGACCGCGAACGGCTCGGTGATCTTCATCGCCGGCACCAGTCCGCGCGCGCCGGTGGCCGACGCCATGGTCGGCGCATCGGTGGTCGCCGCGATGCTTGCCTTCATGAGAGCGCTCGCCGATCTCGGCAAGCGCGACGGCGTCCAGGTCAATGCGGTCAATCCGGGCTCGGTGAAGACCGACCGTTTTCGCGGCAGGCTCGATCGGATCATGGAAAAGACCGGGCTCGACGAGGCCGCGGCGACCGAGCGGCACCGCGCCGAGCTCGACATCACGCGCTTCGGCACGCCGGACGATATCGCGGGCATGGTGCGTTTTATCGTTTCGCCCCGAGGCCGCTGGCTGCATGGCACCGCGATCGACATGGATGGCGGCCAGAGCGCGCCGCTGCGCATGTCGAATTACGATGCGGCGCCATGCTCGCAATGATGCCGCCGTGAAAACACCCATGCGAAACGTTCCGGTGCTGATCGTCGGCGGCGGTCCGGTCGGCTTGGCGCTCGCCGCCGAGCTTGGCTGGCGCGGCATCCGCTGCGAGCTCGTCGAGCAGTCCGACGGCGCGATCGCGACGCCGAAGATGAACGAGGTCAATACCCGCACCATGGAGTTCTGCCGGCGCTGGGGCATTGCGGAAGCGGTGCGCAATTGCCCGTTCCCCGGCGATTACTCGCTCGACGTGGTGTTCGTCACCAGCCTCTGCGGCCATGAACTGGCGCGCATGCGGCGGCCGACGCGCGCGCAGCAAAAGGCCGAAAGCTACAGCCCGGAACGCCTGCAAATCTGCTCGCAGCTCTGGTTCGATCCGATTTTGCGCGCGTTCGCGCAGTCGCAGCCGTCGGTCGCTCTGCGCTATCGGACGCGGCTTTAGTCGTTCGAAGCGTCGGCCGACGGCGTGACCGCGCACTTGCACGATCTCGAGAGCGGCAGCGCGCGAAACGGTCCGGGCGGACTATCTGGTCGGCTGCGACGGCGCCATCAGCGCGATCCGCGACGCGCTCGGCATCGGGCTCGGCGGCCAGGGTATTCTCGGCCATCCGGTGCATCTGTTCTTTCGCACGCCGGATCTGCTGGCGCCAATGCGGCAAGGCCCAGGGCGTCTTCTTTCTCGCCATCGACCGCAACGGGCTGTGGGCCAATATCCGCGTCATCGATCCGGCGAACGGGCTGTGGCGGCTGATGGCGCTCGACAGCGACGGCAAGCAGACGCCGGACAGCGTCGATCGCGCCGGCTTGCTGCAGCGCGCGGTGGGCCGTCCCATCGCGGTGGAATGGCAAGGCGTCAGCGTCTGGACGCGGCGCAGCGTCGTCGCCGACCGCTATTCGCACGGCCGCGTCTTTCTCGCCGGCGATGCGGTGCATCAGCTGTCGCCGACCGGCGCACTCGGCATGAATACCGGCATCGGCGACGCGGTCGATCTCGGCTGGAAGCTCGCGGCGACGCTTGCCGGCTGGGGCGGTCCGGGACTGCTGGCGTCCTACGATGCCGAGCGGCGGCCGATCGGGCTGCGCAATGTCGGCATGGCGGCGGAGTTTTATCTGGCGCACGGCGAGTTCACAGACGGCATTGCGGCGATCGAAGACGACAGCGAAGCCGGCCGGCAATTGCGGGCGCGCCTCGGCGACAGCCTCACCCGCGACGTCGGCCGCATGTTCCGCACCGCCGGGCTGCAGCTCGGCTACCGCTACGATCCTCGCCGATCTGCATCGACGACGGCACGCCGCCATTGCCCGACGATCCGGAAAAATTCGTCCCCTCGGCGCGCCCCGGCAGCCGCGCGCCGCATGCGCTCCTCGCCGACGGACGCTCGACGCTGGATCTATTCGGCCGCGGCTTTGTGCTGTTGCGCTTTGGCGACGCGCCGACGGCTGCGCTTGAGCAAGCGGCGCAGGCGCGCGGCGTGCCGTTGACGGTCGCGGAAATCGGCGAGCCTGAGGCCGCGGCGCTTTATGGGAAGAAACTGGTGCTGGTGCGGCCTGACGGGCACGTGGCCTGGCGGGGCGATGCGGTACCGCACGATACCGGCAAGCTGATCGACCGTGCGCGTGGGGCGGCTTGATTGTCGCGTGCAAGGGATAGAATTTAGGAAGCGGATCTTTTCACGCGCGCCCGCGCCGCCGTGATCACCTCCGGAATCGCCGCGTCGTTGCCCGGCGCCATGATGTGGACGCCGGCGACGCCGGGAATGGTCGAAAGCTCCTCGATCAGTTCGACGCAGATGCGAACGCCCTCGCGCGCCGGGTCGGTCGGCTTTCTCCAGCCGCGCGATAAAGGCGTCGGGGATGATGGTGCCGTAGAGGTGGCTCTTCATCCAGGCCGCCGATTTGGCCGAGCGCAGCGGATTGACGCCGATGAGAATGGCAAGCTGTTTGGTGATGCCGGCCGCTTCGAGCGCGCCGACATAGCGGCGCACGATCGCGGCATCCATGCAGAACTGGGTCTGCGCGAATTGCGCGCCGGATTTGACCTTGCCGAGGAGCGCGTTCGGCTGCCAGCCGGCCGGCGGATCGATCGGCATGTCGGCGGCGCCGATGAAGAAGTCGGCCTTGCCGCCGACCTTGCGGCCGGTCGGCAGCGTGCCGTCGTCGCGCAGCCGCCGCGCGGTCTCGATCAGGGTCTTCGAATCGATGTCGAACACCGGCTTGGTGTCGGGCTGATCGCCGGCTTTCGGGTCGTCGCCGGTGAGCAGCAGCAGATTGCGGATGCCGAGCGCGGCCGCGCCCATCATCTCGCTTTGCAGCGCGATGCGGTTCTTGTCGCGGCAGGTGATTTGCAGGATCGGCTCGATGCCGGCGCCGATGCAGCAGGCTCGATGCCGCCAGCGCGCTCATATGCGCGCGGGCGCCGGCGCCGTCGGTGACGTTGACCGCGTCGGCGAGGCCCTTGAGCCCCGCCGCCTTTCGCAGGAGTTCGGCGGCGTCGCAGGACACCGGCGGCGCCAGTTCGGCGGTCATGACGAATCGGCCTTTGCGCAGCCGTTCTTGCAAAGTGACCGGGGCAGGGGGGTGCTGTGCTCGTTCATCGCGGCAACAGCGCATATATGCTTTGCCGGACCACATCAAACCGGCTGTGAATTGCCCACTTCCAGGGTCGTTTCTGGACAGGCAAAGCGGCGTGTGGTTAGACAGTGGCCCACTGCGAAGCTTGAGAATTCGGGACATTAAATGAGCGGCGTCAACGATATCAGGTCGGCCTTCCTCGGCTACTTCGCGCGCGAAGGGCACGAGATCGTGCCGTCGTCGCCGCTGGTGCCGCGCAACGACCCGACCTTGATGTTCACCAATGCCGGCATGGTGCAGTTCAAGAACGTCTTCACCGGCCTGGAAAAGCGGCCCTATGTGCGCGCGGCGACGGCGCAGAAATGCGTGCGCGCCGGCGGCAAGCACAACGACCTCGACAATGTCGGCTATACCGCGCGCCACCACACCTTTTTCGAGATGCTCGGCAATTTCTCGTTCGGCGATTACTTCAAGGAACGCGCCATCGAGCTGGCCTGGAAGCTGGTGACCAAGGAGTTCGGCGTGCCGGCCGACAAGCTCGCTGGTCGACCGTCTATATCGACGACGACGAGGCGTTCAATCTGTGGAAAAAGATCGCGGCCTGCCCGAACAGCAGAATCCTGCGCATCGCCGGCAGCGACAATTTCTGGGCCATGGGCGACACCGGGCCGTGCGGCCCGTGCTCGGAGATTTTCTACGATCACGGCGAGCAGATCTGGGGCGGCCCGCCGGGCAGCCCGGACGCCGAAGGCGACCGCTTTGTCGAAATCTGGAATCTCGTCTTCATGCAGTACGAGCAGCTTGCCGGCGGCAAGCGCCTCGACCTGCCGCGGCCGTCGATCGATACCGGCATGGGGCTCGAACGCATGGCCGCGGTGCTGCAAGGCACCTACGACAATTACAAGATCGATCTGTTCGGCGCGCTGATCGAGGCGGTCGCCGATCTCACCGGTGTCGATCCCGACGGCGAGCGCAAGGCCTCGCACCGCGTCATCGCCGACCATCTGCGCGCCAGCTCGTTCCTGATCGCCGACGGCGTGCTGCCGTCGAACGAAGGCCGCGGCTATGTGCTTCGCCGCATCATGCGCCGCGCCATGCGCCACGCCGAACTGCTCGGCGCCAAGGAGCCGCTGATGTGGCGGCTCGTGCCGGTGCTGGTGCGCGAGATGGGCCAGGCCTATCCGGAACTGCACCGCGCCGAGGCGCTGATCACCGAGACGCTGAAGCTCGAAGAGATCCGCTTCCGCCGCACGCTGGAGCGCGGGCTTGCGATCCTCGACGAAGCAGCGAAGTCGCTCAAGAAGGGCGACATGTTCGACGGCGTCACCGCGTTCACGCTTTACGACACCTATGGCTTTCCGCTCGATCTGACGCAGGACGCGCTGCGGCCGCGCGGCATCGGCGTCGATATCGCGGCATTCACCGACGCCATGGAGGAGCAGCGCAAGAAGGCGCGCGCGTCGTGGGCCGGCTCCGGCGAGGCCGCCGACGAGGCGGTGTGGTTTGCGCTTGCGCGAAAAGATCGGCGCCGACCGAATTCCTCGGCTACGAGACCGAAAACGCCGAAGGCGTCGTCGCCGCGCTGGTGCGCGACGGCAAGGAAGTCGCTGCGCTGAAGAAAGGCGAGAGCGGCGCCGTCGTGCTCAACCAGACGCCGTTCTACGGCGAATCCGGCGGCCAGGTCGGCGATACCGGCGTGATGACGGCGGACGGCGTGCGCTTCAAGGTCACCGATACGCAAAAATATGCCGGCGATGTGTTCGCCCATATCGGCACGGTCGAGGAGGGCACGCTTAAAACCGGCACGGCGCTGGCGCTCGAGGTCGATCACGCGCGCCGCGGCGCGATCCGCAGGAATCATTCCGCGACGCATCTCCTGCACGAGGCGCTGCGCCAGGTGCTCGGCGATCACGTCGCGCAGAAGGGTTCGCTGGTCGCGCCCGACCGCCTGCGCTTCGATTTCTCGCATCCGAAGCCGATGAGCGGCGAAGAGATCGAGCGCGTCGAAGACATCGCCAACGATTTCGTGCTGCAGAATTCGCCGGTGACGACGCGGGTGATGGCGCTCGACGACGCGCGGCAATCCGGCGCGCGCGCGCTGTTCGGCGAGAAATACGGCGACGAGGTGCGCGTCGTCGCCATGGGGGAATGGGCGAGCGGCGGCAACACGCTGGGCTGGTCGGTCGAACTGTGCGGCGGCACGCATGTCAAGCGCACCGGCGATATCGGCCTCATCTCGGTGGTCGGCGACGCCGGCGTCGCCTCCGGCGTGCGCCGCATCGAGGCGCTGACCGGCGAAGTGGCGCGCGCCAATGCCAATAATTTCGCGCGCCTCGCCAAAGCCACGGCGTCGGAATTGCGCGTGCCGGTCGAGGACATGCCGACCCGTCTCGCGGCGCTGCTCGACGAGCGCAAGCGTCTCGAACGCGAACTTTCCGACGCGAAGAAGAAGCTCGCGATGGGCGGCGGCGGCAAGAGCGACGGCGCCGACGGCGTTCGCACCGTCGGCGACGTGAAACTCATGGCGCGCGCGGTCGAGGGCATCGAGCTGAAAGACCTGCGCAGCCTCGCCGACGAGGGCAAGAAGCAGGTCGGCTCCGGCATCGTCGCCATTGTCGGCGTTACCGGCGACGGCAAGGCCGGCATCGTGGTCGGCGTCACCGACGATCTGCGTCAGCGCTTCAACGCCGTCGATCTGGTGCGCAAAGGGCGCCGAGGCGCTCGGCGGCAAAGGCGGCGGCGGCCGGCCGGATATGGCGCAGGCCGGCGGTCCCGACGGCTCGAAGGCGGATGCCGCGCTGGCGGCGATCGAGGCGGCACTCGGTGTTAATGGAGACTGTGCACGCTTGAACCGGATCGATGCGCGCTTGCAGCCGATCTATGCGGTGCGGTTCGCCTGAATCGACGACCGCTTCACAGCTCGACGATCATGCCGTCTTCGGCGGTCTCGTAGGGAAGCTTCGGCGCGGCTGCGCCAGCATGTCGTTGCTCATATGGGTGAGGATCAGCCGCTTGGGCCGGATTTGCGCCGAGATGGCGTTCGAGCAAATTCAGCGCCATGTGGCTCGGTGACCGGCTTGTCCCGCGTATAGGCCTCGCAGATGAACAGGTCGGCCTCGCGGCCGATATCGATCAGCGTATCCGTCCATTGCGGTGTCGCCGGAAAAGGCGATGACTTTGCCTTCGGCTTCGATGCGGAAGCCGAGGCACGGCCCGGCGCGGTCGTCATGCACGACGTGAAACGGCGTGACCCGCACATTGCCGATCTCGCTGCGCCTGCCGATCTCCAATTCCCGCAGCGTCAGCGGAAACGACCAGTTGCATCGTCTTTGGTGCCGGGGAAGGCGACGTCCATGATCTCGGCGTAGCGCGATTTAAGGCTCGGCGGTCCGGCGATGGTGAGGCCGCGCTGTGCGCTTGAGCACGTAGTTCGATTCAAGGATGAAGAACGGCAGCCGCCGACGTGATCGGCGTGAAAATGCGAGATGAAAATCGTGTTGATGTCGTTGCGATTGATCGCGAGCTTGTTCATGGCGACGAGCGAAGTCGCGCCGCAATCGATCAGCGCGTTGATGTCGTCGGCCGACCAGATGAAAGCAGGTATTGAATCGTCCGCCAGAGCCGAAGGCATCGCCGCAGCCGACGAATTGCAAATGCATGTAACGTCCTAATGCGGCCGTGCAAGCGCCGCGACAGCTGCCGTGGGCCGTCGGGCGCGAATGGTTTGTATCGCAGTATGGCGTCAGGCACGGCAGTCCGTGATCTCCGTCACAATAGGCGCCGGCTCCGGAGATTTGAGCCACAGTAGCGACAAGCCTTTGTTTTCACGTTGATTTTTACCTTTACCCGGTTCACTTGTATAGTTCCGGTATAGTTGGCGACGCTGCATCGGTCGGGCGTAATAGTGCTAAGCGTTGCGCCATGATCGCAACACAAACCGGCGCATTGTTCCGCTCCGGTCAGGCTTTAGGGGACCTCGGGTGCAGCTTCGATCAAATTGTTTCGGCGTGCTGGCGGCGCTGGCGACGGCCGCTCGCGCTTTGCGGCTGCGCCGATGTCGATTCGTCAGTCCACAAGCCTGGTTCGCCAAGCCGATCGATGTACCGGGACGTAATGCCGGCTACACTTTCTCCGAATTGCAGGAAAGCAAACAGCGGCAGCGTCCGATTACCGCGAACGATCTGGTCAACAGCAACGGCGTCCTGTCGCGCCGCCGGCGGTGCGCGCAGCGGCCCCGCTGCCGTGCGCCGGGCCAGGCGGCAGAATCCGGCCGCACCGCGCCGGACACCGCCGTCGTTGCTTGGCGGCGGCGTCGCGCTCGGCATGAGCGAATGCGACGTGGTGTTCCGCGCCGGGCAGCCGAACTCGGTCCAGATCGGCAAGAATCCGAACGGCGATCGCACCGCGGTGCTGACCTACAACAGCCGGCCCGCGTCCCGGCATCTATCGTTTCGAGCGCGGCGCGCTCGTGGAAATGGATAGCGTCCCAGTGGCGGCGGCGCCGCCGCAAGCGCGGCAAGAAGAAATCGGCCGAAGTCGGCCAAGCCACAGCAAGACGCAAAGAAACACGAGACATAATTCGGCGGCCGCTGCGTCCGTGACCTGTCGAATAAAACGATGGCCCCGGCCTTTAGCGGCCGGGGCCTTTGTTTCGCACGGTATACCGCACTGCGGATCAATAGCAGCGATTGACCCAGCGCAGCACCGGTCCGTAGGGCGTATAGACCCAGCGCCGCACCATGCAGCCGCCGTAGCCCGGGCCGGCATAGACGCGAATGACCGGGCCGTGCCAGCACCCAGCCGCCATGCCAGCCGCCGTGCCAACCGCCGCCCCAATGGGCGGATGCGGAATCGGAGCGAGCGCCGCGGCGCCGAGCGCGACGCTCGCGGCGATAGCGAGGATCGTCTTGCGCAGCATTTGAATTCTCCTTGGTTTGACGTCTTCGCAGCGTCGATGGCTGTTAGTGAGGCCACGCGGCCTCCTGGTTCATGCCGCCGATCGTAGCGGATGCGGCTGAACCGGCGCTGAGAGCACGATTTACGGGGATTTATCAAACTGAACGCGCGATCGTGGCGCCGTTCACCGCGCATTCATCGCAGACGTCGGCCGCGCTTGCCGCGGTCGGGCGCCAAGGTTATAAGCCGCGCGGTTTCACGCCGCTTTTGTCATTTCCCAAAAGGACGATCTGATGGCGATCGAGCGTACGTTTTCGATCATCAAGCCCGATGCGACCGCCCGCAATGTGACGGGCGCCATCAATGCGATGATCGAAAAAGCGGGTCTGCGCATCGTGGCGCAGAAGCGCGTGAGGATGTCCCGCGAACAGGCCGAGACGTTCTATGCCGTCCATCGCGCAGCGGCCGTTCTTCGGCGAGCTCGTCGACTTCATGATCTCGGGGCCGGTCGTCGTGCAGGTGCTCGAAGGCGACAATGCCGTCGCCGCCTATCGCGATCTGATGGGCGCCACCGATCCGGCCAAAGCCGCTCCCGGCACCATCCGCAAGGTGCACGCGAAGTCGATCGGCGAGAATTCGGTGCACGGCTCCGATGCCGCCGACACCGCGCAGAAGGAAATCGCGCAATTCTTTGCCGGCAATGAAATCGTCGGCTGAGGCCGGCCGTGGCGAGCTCGATCGCTGAATATCTTAAATCCCGCGCTGTGGCGCGATTGGCTTCATGCTGGCGTCGAGCAACTGGGCTATGCGGCATTCTGGCTCGCCGTCCTGCGGATCGTCTTCGTCAATTTCCTGTTGTCCGGCGACAATGCCGTGGTCATCGCCATGGCTTGCCGCGGCTTGCCGCCGCAGCAACGGCGCTGGGGCCTGGTCATCGGCGCCGGCGTCGCCGTGATGCTGCGCATCATTTTCGCCGGCGTCGTCGCGCGGCTGATGCTGCTGCCCTATCTCAAACTGGTCGGCGGCGTTGCGCTTACTGTCATCGCCGCCAAGCTGCTGGTGCCGGAGGACCCGGACCGCGACGAAATTCAGGCGGTTGCGCATTTGTGGCGCGCGGTCATGATCATCGCCGTCGCCGACATCGTCATGAGCCTCGACAACATCGTTGCCATCGCGGCCATCGCGCAGGGCAATGTTGTGTTGCTCGCGATCGGCCTTGCCGTCTCCATTCCGCTGATCGTCGCCGGCGCGGCTTTGGTCATGGCGCTGCTCGACCGCTTTCCGATCCTGATTTGGGCCGGCGCGGCGCTGCTCGGCTGGATCGCCGGCGAGGTCATTGTCGCCGATCCGGCGTTGTCGGCACATCTGGCGGCGACATTCGGAGCGCAACTTGCGCAGCAGATCGAATTCGCCGCGCCCGCCACCGGTGCGGCGCTCGCGATTGCCGCAGGCGGGCTGTGGCGGTGCTGGCACGAAACAGAGCTAGCACGCGGCAGGCCGGCAAGCAGGCGGCGCATAGCGCGGATTCCGACATCGGCGCGGAATTTGCAAAAGCAGCAGCGCATTTTCGCTGGCGCTGCATCATCTCTTGATTACGATGTTGACAAACTTCGACGCTCGGCTGCTGCCGTCGGTTTGTGCAGCCATGCTTGCGCCGTATTTTTCAGGCTTGCTGACCGGCAATCGGATTTTGGCCATCCGGCTTGCTGGTGCTGTCTTGCCGACACAATCGCTTCGGACTTCCCCCAAAATCTGGCTTGTGGCGCGAATCGCGGAATTTGCACGCCGCATGTTTTGGCTGGCGTGCAAAAGCTGCGCCGGCGTCTTCGCTGACATCTGGAATGACTTAGGAGACAGACGATGCAGAAGGGCACCGTCAAGTGGTTCAATCCGACGAAGGGCTACGGGTTCATCAAGCCGACGAGCGGCGACAAGGACGTGTTCGTTCACATCTCCGCCGTCGAGCGCGCCGGCTTGCGCTCGCTCAATGAAGGCCAGGAGGTCGAGTACGAACTCGTGACCAACCGCGGCCGGACTTCGGCGGAAAATCTAAAAGTTGCGTGAGCCACGTATCCGGGACAATCCCGGTATCTCGTAGCCCCCGGTTTTGCACCCGGGGGTTTTTGTTGCATGCGCAGCGTGAGCTATCGGGTGTTATTTGCGTCGCCGTCGCGGACAAATGTAGCCCGGCCTTCGGCGACCAGGCGCAGCGCCTGCGGATAAATGCGGTGCTCGACTTCGAGCACGCGCGCGGCGAGCGTCTGCTTCGGTGTCGCCCGGCGATGACCGGGACCGAATCCTGGACGATGATCGGTCCTGAATCCATTTCCGGCACGACGAAGTGCACGGTGGCGCCGTGTCGCTTCACGCCGGCTTCGAGCGCGCGGCGGTGGGTATGCAGCCCCTTGAACTGCGGCAGCAGCGCCGGATGGATGTTGAGCAGGCGGCCGCTCCAGCGCGTGACGAACCACGGCGTGAACAGCCGCATGAAGCCGGCGAGGCAGACAAGCTCGATGCGGTGCGCGTTCAGAGTTCGGCGTCGAGCGCGCGTTCGAACGCTTCGCGGTCGTCGCCGAACGGCCGGTGATCGATCACCGCGGTCGCGATTCCGGCTTCGCGCGCGCGCGCGAGCCCCGAAGCTTCGGGCCGGTTCGACACGACAAGCACGATTTCCGCCGGGTAATCCTGCGCCTTCGCCGCCTCGATCAGCGCCGTCATGTTCGATCCGCGGCCGGAGATCAGCACGGCGACGCGTTTTTTGGCCATGCGGCTCACCGCGACAGATCGAGGTGTCCGCGAAATCCGACGCACCGTCGCCGCTCGCCGCAACGACTTCGCCGAGGCGAACGACGGTCTCGCCGTTTTTGGCGAAGCACTCGCTTGCGGCGTCCGCGCCGTCGCGATCCAGCACCGCCACCATGCCGATGCCGCAGTTGAAGGTGCGCAGCATTTCGGTCTCGCCGATGTTGCCGGCCGCCGCGAGCCATTTGAACACCGGCAGAACCGGCACGCGCGCCAAGGTCCAAGCGAAACCGCAAGGCCCTGCGGCAGCACGCGCGGAATGTTTTCGGTGAAACCGCCGCCGGTGATATGCGCCAGCGCCTTGACCGCTTTGGTCGTCGCGGATCGCGGCGAGGCAGGAGCGCACATAAAGCCGCGTCGGCGTCAGCAGCGCTTCGCCCAAGCTGCGCGAGCGGCTCGAACGGCGCCGGGCTGTCCCAGGTCAGACCGGCATCGGCGGCGACGCGGCGCACCAGCGAAAAGCCGTTCGAATGCACGCCCGTCGAGGCGAGCCCGATCACGACATCGCCGGCCGCGATGTCGGCGCGCGGCAGCACGTCATGGCGCCCGACGGCGCCGACGGCAAAGCCGGCAAGGTCGTAATCGCTGCCCTGATAGACGCCGGGCATTTCCGCGGTCTCGCCGCCGATCAGCGCGCAGCCGGCCTCGCGGCACGCCGCCGCGACGCCCTTGCACCACCGCCGCGCCGACCGCCGGATCGAGCTTGCCGCAGGCGAAATAATCGAGGAAGAACAACGGCTCGGCGCCTTGCACCACAAGGTCATTGACCGACATGGCGACGAGATCGATGCCGATCGTGTCGTGGCGGCAGGTTTCGATCGCGATCTTGACCTTGGTGCCGACGCCGTCGGTGGCGGCGACCAGGATCGGATCGGTAAAGCCGGCAGCCTTGAGATCGAACAGCCCGCCGAAACCGCCGATTTCGGCGCCAGCCCCGGCGCGCGCCGTTGCGCGCACCAGCGGCTTGATCAATTCCACCATGCGGTTGCCGGCATCGATATCGACACCGGCGGCCGCGTAGCGTGCCTCATCCACGAATGCCACCAAATCGGACAAGAATGAGCCTCCCGGCCAGGGGAGGCATCGCCCGCGCCTCCTACGTCGGAATCGGCGGGTGTGCAAGCGCGCGGGCGCCGTTATATTGCGTGTTGCGAAGCCGATGGTGCGCCGGGGCGCGGTTTGAGTATCCCAAATCTCATCACTTTGGGGCGTATCCTGTTGGTGCCGGTCGTGGTCTGGGCGATCACGTCGGGCGAGATGCGCATCGCCTTTCTCCTGTTCCTGGCGGCCGGCATCAGCGACGCCGTCGACGGCTTCCTCGCCAAGCGCTTCCACATGGCGAGCGAGCTTGGCGCCTATCTCGATCCGCTGGCCGACAAGGCGCTGATCGTGTCGATCTATGTTTCGCTCGGCATCGCCGGCGCGCTGCCGATCTTCCTCGTCATCCTGGTCGTGTCGCGCGACATCATGATCATCGGCGCCTTCATGCTGGCCTGGCTGGTCGGCAAGCCGATGCCGGTGCGGCCGCTGCTGGTTTCGAAGGTCAATACCGTGGCGCAGATCCTGCTCGCCACGTTGGTGCTTGGCCGAGCAGGGCTTCGGTTTCGACGCCGGCTTGGCGACGGAAACTGACCATGGCGCTGGTCGCCATCTTGACCTTGCTCTCGATCGCCTTCTATCTCGCCGAGTGGGTCCGCCATATGAACTCGTTCGGCGCCGGGCATTGATTGCGCCGGCTCTGAGGGAGCGCGATGCATTTCGAGCGCAACATCGTGTTCTGGATCGCCGCGCTCGCCGTCTTCGTCGGCTTGCTGTGGCTGCTTGAGCCCAATCCTGCTGCCGTTCGTGCTCGGCATGGCGATCGCCTATGTGCTCGATCCGCTGGCCAGACGGCTGACCAAGCGCGGCATGAGCCGGGCGTTCGCCTCGTTCATCATTCTTGCCGGCTTCGTGCTCGCTTTCGTGCTGCTGTTGCTGCTGATCACGCCGCCGCTGGTGCGGCAGCTTGTCGTCCTTCATCGACAATGCGCCGGGCTACGCGCAGCGTCTGCAGGCTCTGGTCAGCGACCCGAGCCATCCGTGGCTCAAGCGCGTCGTCGGCGACAATCTCGCGGCGAGCTCTGCCGGCGATCTGATGAATCAGGCGATGGGATACTTGATCGGCTTCCTCGGTTCGCTGTGGGCGAAGGGCCAGGCGCTGATTTCGATCTTTTCGCTGCTGATCATCACGCCGGTCGTCGCGTTCTATCTGAGCTGCGACTGGGATCGCATGGTGCGCAGCGTCGATCAATCTGATCCCGCTGCAGCAGCGCGAAACCGTGCGCGGCCTGGCCGCGAGATCGACGCGACGATCTCGGCCTATGTCCGCGGCCAATCCGGCGTCTGCCTGATCCTCGGCTCCTATTATGCGGTCGGCTCTGACGCTGGCGGGCTTGAGCTTCGGCTTTCTGATCGGCGTGGTTTGCGGCCTCATCAGCTTCATTCCCTATGTCGGCTCGCTGACCGCGCTTGTTGTCTCGCTCGTCCGTCGCGGTCGCGCAGTTCTTCCCGGAATGGGGCCGCATCGTGATCGTCGTCGGCATCGTGCTGGTCGGCCAGTTCTTCGAAGGCAATGTGCTGGCGCCGAAGCTCGTCGGGCACAGCGTCGGCCTGCACCCGGTATGGCTGATGTTCGCGCTGTTCGCGTTCGGCTATCTGTTCGGCTTCGTCGGACTGTTGCTGGCGGTGCCGCTTGCGGCGGCGGCCGGCGTGCTGATCCGATTTGCGTTGCGGCGCTATCGGGCAAGCCCGCTCTATACCGGGGGCGTAGGCCATCGTAAGCACGTCACGTCCTTTCCGTCCGCGTCAGCTCGCGCTCGCGCTCGATCACGCCGAGAGCTACGCGCGCGAGGATTTCCTGTCGGGGCCCGCCAATGAAAGCGCGCTGGCGCTGATCGACGCCTGGCCGGATTGGCCGGCGCACGCCATCGCGCTGGTCGGACCGGAGGGATCCGGCAAAACCCACTTGGCGACGATCTGGGCGGCGGCGGCCGGCGCGCGCGTCGTTTCCGGCCGCACGCTCGGCGAGACCGATCTTCCCGCCGCGCTCGCCACCGGCGCGCTGGTCGTCGAGGACGCCGCCGCGATCGTCGGACGAGCGCGCGCTGTTCCATCTGATCAATCTTGCCCGCGAGGAAGACGCCTTTCTGCTGTTCACCGCGCGGACGGCGCCGTCGCTGTGGCCGCTGGCGCATCCCCGACGTCGTGTCGCGGCTGCGGGCGCTGCCGGTGGTGACGTTGCAAGCGCCGGACGATGCGATGCTGCGCGGCGTGATCGTCAAGCTCGCCGCCGATCGCCAGCTCGCGCTCGACGAGAGCGTCGTGGGCTATCTCGTCGACCCATATCGAGCGCTCGTTCGCCGCGGCGCGCGCCGCGGTCATCGCGCTCGACAAGGAAGCGCTGCGCCAGGGCCGGCCGCCGAGCCGGGCGCTGGCCGCCGAAATGTTCCGCGGCACGGTGTAGCGCTGCCGCCTCGCGCACGCGCCAAGCGCCTCGAATTCGATCACATTCATTGCCACTGTCCGTCCATGAGCCCGATGCCGGGCTTGACGGAACGGCCGCCGCGCCGCCTTATCTCAGTAAGTTCCATTCATCGGATTGTTACCAAAGGTGGCGAACATAGCGCTCGAGGAGCACCAGACTGCCATGGCCGATCGCGGCCAAGCCACTGCCGTTGCACGAGAATCTGGGACCGTGCGGCGGCTGGAAGAGCCCTGCGGTCGCCGGAGCCGGTTGCGCGCCAGCCGGTTTCCGATCTCGCCTCCAGCCCCGACCGCTTCATCAACCGCGAACTGTCCTGGCTGAATTTCAACCGCCGGGTGCTGGAGGAATCGGCCAATCCGCAGCCATCCGCTGCTCGAGCGGCTGAGGTTTCTGTCGATTTCGGCCAACAACCTCGACGAATTCTTCATGGTGCGCGTCGCCGGCCTCGGCGCCAGGTGCGCGAGGGCATCAGCACCAGAAGCCCCGACGGCTTGACGCCCGCCGAGCAGCTTGTCCGCATCGCCGAGGCGGTGTCGCGTCCTGGTCGAAGATCAGCAGGCGCAGTGGCGCGAGCTGCGCGACGGCGCTGGCCGAGGCCGGCATCGTGCTGGTCGACGGCGCGACGTCACCAAGGCCGAGAAGGCCTGGCTCGAGGACTATTTTCTCGCCCACGTCTTTCCGCTGCTGACGCCGCTCGCGATCGATCCGGCGCATCCGTTCCCGTTCATTCCCAATCTCGGCTTTACCATCGCGCTTGCAGCTGGCGCGCGCCAAGGACGGCAAGGCGATGAACGCGCTGATCCGCATGCCCAACCGCATCGAGCGCTTCGTGCGGCTGCCGCAGAGCGGCGACGGCGGCGAAGTGCGGCTGATCTCGCTCGAGGGCGCCACCAGCCTGTTCATCGGCAAGCTGTTCCCCGGCTACGCCGTGAAGGGCGTCGGCGCGTTCCGCGTCATCCGCAATTCCGAAGTCGAAATCCAGGAAGAGGCCGAAGATCTGGTGCGGCTGTTCGAGACCGCGCTCAAGCGGCGCCGCCGCGGCATCGTGATCCGGCTCGACATCGAAGCGACGATGCCGGTCGGAATTGCGGCGCTTCGTGCAGCGCGCGCTCGGCGCCACCGACGACAGCGTGTTCAGGGTCGACGGCGTGCTGGCGCTCAACGAAATGTCGCAGCTCGCCAGGCTCGACCGGCCCGATCTCGAATTCGTGCCCTATGCGCCGCGCTATCCCGAGCGCGTGCGCGATCACGGCGGCGATTGCTTCGCCGCGATCCGGCAGAAGGATTTCGATCGTCCACCATCCTTACGAATCCTTCGACGTGGTGGTGAATTTCCTGCAGCAGGCGGCGCGCGATCCCGACGTCGTCGCCATCAAGCAGACGCTCTACCGCACCTCGGCCAACTCGCCGATCGTCAGGGCGCTGGCCGAAGCCGCCGAAGCCGGCAAATCGGTCACCGCGCTGGTCGAACTCAAGGCGCGCTTCGACGAGGAGGCCAATATCCGCTGGGCGCGCGATCTCGAACGCGCCGGCGTGCAGGTCGTGTACGGCTTCATCGAGCTGAAAACCCACGCCAAGCTGTCGCTGGTCGTGCGCCGCGAGGGCGCAGCGCTCGCCTCCTACGTCCATGTCGGCACCGGCAATTATCATCCGGTGACGGCGCGCATCTATACCGACCTGTCGTTCTTCACCTCCGATCCCGTCATCGCGCGCGACGTCGCGCGGATCTTCAACTTCATCACCGGCTATGCCGAGCCGGCCGAGCTCGAGCGCATGGCGGTGTCGCCGCTGACGCTGCGCAAGCGCATCCACGACCATATCGACGAGGAAATCGCGCACGCCAAGGCCGGCCGGCCGGCGGCGATCTGGATGAAGATGAATTCGCTGGTCGATCCCGACATCATCGACGCGCTCTATCGCGCCTCGAGCGCCGGCGTGCCGATCGAGCTCGTGGTGCGCGGCATCTGCTGCCTGCGGCCCGGCGTTCCCGGCCTGTCCGACAATATCCGCGTCAAATCGATCGTCGGCCGCTTCCTCGAACATGGCCGCATCTATTGCTTCGGCGCCGGCCACGGCCTGCCGCATCCGAAGGCCGCGGTGTATATTTCGTCCGCCGACATGATGCCGCGCAATCTCGACCGCCGCGTCGAGGTGCTGTGCCCGATCCTCAATCCGACCGTGCACGAGCAGGTGCTCGATCAGATCATGGTCGCCAATCTGAAGGACAACGAGCAGAGCTGGCAGCTTCTTGCCGGACGGCTCGTCGACGCGCATCAAGCCGGCGCCGGGCGAGGAAGTGTTCAACTGCCACCACCTATTTCATGACCAATCCGAGCCTGTCCGGCCGTGGCAAATCGCCGAAGGATTCCATTCCGCGGTTGCGGCACCGCCCGGAGCGGATGTAATCGACTGCGAATCGCGTAGGGTGCGCGCGCCGTCATGCCGGGCCCGAGCGGCGACGTCTTTCACCTGATAATCCGCGGCCACGGGCGGAACACGCCTATCGCCTCATTGCGTCGATTGATCGATGACGCACGCTGAAACCGACGCCCAAGGACGTCTCGACCACGGTCCGCCGATCGCCGTCATCGATATCGGCTCGAACTCGGTGCGCCTCGTCGTCTATGAGGGGCTGACCCGCAGCCCGACCGAGCTCTTCAACGAGAAGGCGCTGTGCGGGCTCGGCCGCGAGGTGCAGTCGACCGGCCTGCTGGCGCCGACGCGGTCGCAGCATGCGCTGGCGACGCTCAAGCGCTTTCGCGCGCTGTGCGAGACCATGGGCGTGAAGAAGACGTCTCGCCATCGCCACCGCCGCCTGCCGCGACGCCAAGAACGGCCCCGCCTTCATCAAGCTCGCCGAACGCATCATCGGCGCCGAGATCGAAATGCTGTCCGGCGGCGCGCGAGGCCGAGCTCACCGCGCTCGGCGTGATTTCCGGCGTGCATCGCGCCGACGGCGTCGTCGGCGATCTCGGCGGCGGCTCGCTCGAACTGGTCGACGTCCGCGGCACGCGCGCGCGCGCACGGCGTGACCCGGCCGCTCGGCGGCCTGGCGCTCGCCGACATTTCGGCGAAGTCGCTGAAGAAGGCGGAGAAGTTCGTCAAGAAGACGCTGACCGGCCTGCCGGTGCTCAAGGCCTGCGAGGACCGCACCTTCTATGCGGTCGGCGGCACCTGGCGCTCGCTGGCGCGGCTGCACATGTGGCAGACCGGCTATCCGCTGCACGTGATGCACGGCTATGCGATCCCCGCCGACGAAGCGCTCGAATTCGCCAGGCTGGTGCACCGGGTCGACGTCGAAACGCTGTCCAACATCGAAGTCGTCGCCAATGCGCGGCGGCCGCTGCTGCCCTATGCGGCGCTGGTGCTCGAATACATCATGCGCGTCGGCAAGCCGCAGCAGGTCGTGTTCTCGGCGCTCGGCGTGCGCGAGGGCCTGCTCTATTCGCTGCTCAAGCAGAAGGACAAGGAGAAGGACGCGCTGATCGAAGCGGCGCGCCATCTCAACCAGTTGCGCTCGCGCTCGCCGCGCCACGGCGAGGAGCTGATCGGCTGGACCGACCGCTTCATGGCGATCGTCGGGCCTCGAGGAGACCGGCGAGGAGCGCCGGCTGCGCCACGCCGCGTGCCTGCTCGCCGATATCGGCTGGCGCGCGCATCCCGATTATCGCGGCGAGCAATCGCTCAACATCATCGCCCACGGCGGCTTTTCGGCGATCGATCATCCGGGCCGCGCCTATCTCGCGCTGGCGGTGTTCTTCCGCCATGTCGGGCTGGTCATGGACGACGAACTGTCGCCGCGGCTGCGCGAACTGGTCTCGACGCGGCATGCTCGACCGCGCCCGCGTGCTCGGCGCCGCGCTGCGCCTCGCTTACGTGGTTTCCGCGGCGATGCCCGGCGTGCTTGACCGAGACCTCGCTCGCCGTCGAGCGGCACCGGCTGGCGCTGCGCCTGCCGGGCGAATTACGCGGCGCTGGCCGGCGAGCGCGTGCTCGAACCGGCTGCGCTCGCTGGCCCGCCTGATCGGCCGCGAGCCGGTGATGCTGATGGGGTAGAATGCTATGCTCGTTGCTTGGTAGGGAGCGCACATGGCAATGCCCGCAAAACAACCC
>CAVQOD010000026.1:0-167247 GCA_963714345.1 uncultured Alphaproteobacteria bacterium
TCAAGTCGGGGGTCGACCTCTCCCCGCACGCGGGGAGAGGTGACAAAAGCAATCCCGTTCTCGCGGCGCGATTTTCGCCCGAGCGTTGTCGAACAGCGATGTCCCAAGCCGTCATTGCGAGGAGCGGAGCGACGAAGCAATCCAGAACGTAGCGGCCGGACTGGATTGCTTCGTAGCCTGTCATCGGGCCGGCCATTTCGGGCTCGGACCCGTTGGCTCGCAATGACGAAAATAAAAAGAAAGGAAACGGAACGCCGGCAGACGCGGTATTCCACGACCCGCACGCAAACGGCGTACAGGGCGCGCCACGGAGAAGGCGGCTTGCGCCGCCCTTCCGCTCTCGGGCGCGCTCGCCTGCCGGCGTTCCACCACGGCACTTGCGGCAGCGACCGAACGCCACCGCTCAGCTCCAGTTCACGCACTTCCTGGGACGGAACTAGGTAGGAGCGGGCGTTACCCACCCCCGGCCGTCCCAGTGCAGCGGGCGATATAGCCCGCAGGCCGGTCGTCGTGCCGGCCGGGCGTTTTGGCCCAGAGCCGCCCGGGAGCGGGGCTGACAACCCCGCCCGCGGGAACCGCCTCGCCCCTCTCCGCCGGCGTCACCCGGCGGCGTCCTTGCGGGCGAGATGATTGGCGATGTAACTATAAAGGGGACGAATGTCAAGAGGTGGTCGCGACAATAGTGACGACGTTCCTTCTCCTCGTCATTGCCGGGCTTGACCCCGCTGTCCATGCCGACTTACCGAGGAAACGACGATTTCAGCATGGACCACCGGGTCAAGCCCGGTGGTGACGGCCGCGACGAGGGCCAGCGACATGGCAAGAACAAAAGGCTTCGAAGACTTGGTCGCGCATAGCGTCAAAACGGACAAGAAGTTCGCCGAAGCGCTGCTCTGCGAAGGCATCGACGCCATGCTCAGTGGCGACCTCGACACCGGAAAGGCGATCATTCGCGATTACATCAAGGCGACCGTCGGCTTCGAGAAGCTCGGCGCGGCGACCGGCGCGCCGCCCAAGAGTCTGATCCGCATGTTCGGCCCGCGCGGCAATCCGCAGGCCAAAAATCTGTTCACCGTCATCGGCTATCTGCAAAAGCGGGCCGGGGTGCGTTTGCACGTCGCAGGATAGTGGTCGTAGCCCGCATGAGCGCAGCGACATGCGGGGTTATGCGCGGAGGAAAACCCCGGATATCGCTACGCTCATCCGGGCTACGCTCGACTGGGCAGGCGATGCGACCGAAAATGCTGGGCCTTTCCGGGAAAAATGATGGGTATCGCTTCGCTCCACCCATCCTTGTTATAGCGCGATCGATTATTGTCGGCATGTTCCGAAAGGAATGCTCTGCCGCGGACGGCCATCCGCGGCAGAGCGGCTGACGATCGGATCGTACCCATCCTGAGCCACTTGTGGCTCTCGCGTAGCGTGATCGCGTCAGCGCCTTCATCGGACCCGGATGGTTGCCGGAACATATGGTTCGTTCAACAAGGCGGGGTCGACGAAGATGACGCAGATTAGCACAACGGCGGGAATCGATACATCGAAAGCTAAGCTCGACGTGGCGCTTCACGGTCGGGTAGAGCACTGGCAGGTCGATAACACGATCAGCTAGGTTGGCGACGCCTTGCTGTCGAGTTCTCTAGAGCCGGCGTCACGCGTGTCGGCATCGAGGCCAGCGGCGGCTACGAGAGCGGCGTGGTCGGTTATTTGCGCGACAAAGACTTCACTGTTCTCGTCCTGCAGCCGCTCCAGGTCAAAGCCTATGCACGTGTGCATCTGCGCCGGGCCAAAAACGACAAGCTCGATGCCGTTCTCATCGCCGCCTGCACGGCGACGATCGATCAGCCGCGTATCGAGCCGGATGGTCGCCTGGCGAAGCTGGCGCAACACCTGACCTTCGTTGAGCAGATCGAGGAGGACATCGCTCGCTTCAAGGTCCGGCTCGAACATGTCGGCGAAGCGCGGTTGCGCCGCTTGGTCGTGGCCGACCTCGCCCGCCTAAAGAGGCGCCGCTCGGCTGAGCTATCGCGCATCGCCACGGCGTTACGCGCCTATGACGATCTCGCCCGTCGTCTCGATCTGGTGCTGAGCATTCCCGGCCTGGGCGAGCGCACCGCCATAGCCCTCATCATCCGGATGCCGGAGCTCGGCCGCATCAGTCGCGAGGAAGCCGCCGCACTTGCTGGCCTCGCGCCTTACGACGACGACAGCGGAAAGCACAAAGGGCAGCGACACATCGCCGGCGGCCGGGGACGGCTGCGCCGTTCGCTGTTCGCCGCAGCTCTGCCCGCCGCATTCCATTGGAACAAAGCTCTCATCGATCTCTACAGACGACTGATGGCACGCGGCAAAGCCCACAACGCCGCGCTGATCGCATGCGCCAGAAAGCTCCTGATCTACGCCAACACCGTCGTCCAGCGCGGTACGCCCTGGACCGAAAGACCGCTCAGCGCTTAATGGTTGCTACGGACCCGGCAAACTGAGCGCCCGATCCACCAGCGCGCCGGCGCGCTTGAAATCGAAATAGCGATAAAGATGCTGCTTCGCCACGAACGACGGCCCGCCGTAGAATTTCTCATATTGCGCGTGGCGGCTGCCGAATTCGGAGCCGAGGAAATCCCAGATCAGCCGCATCAGTTTGACGCGCGTCTTGGCGTCGGTTGTGCCCGAGCGCATGTAGCGCTCGAGGTCGGCTGCGATTTCGGGATTTTCGAAATCGGCGTCGGACGAGGGCAGCGTGATGAAAGCCGCGCCCGCCATTTCGCGGATGATTTCCAGCATGCGGCCGTTGAATTCCGACTGCATGGCGGACGCCGCGTAGTAGGCGGTGCGCGACGGCCACAGCACGCCGTCTTCGATGGTGCCCATGATCTCGTGCGCGTGCAGCATGGCTTCGTAGATCGAGACCAGCGAGCAAAGCTCGCCCATCAGGCCGACCACGGCCGGGTTGGCGATGTTGCCGGTGGTCTCGTTCATGCGCTGCGCCAGGCCGGCCATGAAGCGCAATTTGGTGACGTAGCGCGTCTGCGCCTGATGATTGCCGTAAAGATGCGACGGCGTCTTGCTCCATTGGTCGCGCGACAGTTCGACATTGCGATAGATGAAGACGCGCTCCCACGGCACGAAGACGTTGTCGAAGACGACGTAACTGTCGCTCTCGTCGAAGCGGCTGGAGAGCGGATAATCGGCGGCGCTGCCGGCGCGCGAATAGGGCTTGCGCGGATAAAGCTTTACGCCTTCGGCGGCGACCGGAACGGCGAGGCAATTGGCGTAATTCTCGTCGCCTTTTTGCAGCGGCTGGATGCAGCTCAGATGGATGTAATCGGAGATCGCGCCGCCGGTGGCGAGCTGCTGCGCGCCGGTAATGACGATGCCGTCGTCGCGCTCCTTGACCACGCCGGCATAGAGCGTCGGGTCGCTTTGCTGGTGCGCGGGCTTACTAGCGGTCGATCTGCGGCGGCACGATCGCGTAAGAGCAATAGACGTGGTTGTCGCGCATGAATTCGTAGAACGCGACGAGATTGTCGGCGAATTTTTGCTCGCCGGCGCTGGCGAAGAAACTTGGCACCGCCGCATAGCCGGTAAAGAAGCCGGCGACATGATCGGGCGCGCGGCCCATCAGGCCGAAGGTCGCTTCCGCCCAGGTCTCGGAGAACAAACGCCGGGCGCGCAGATCGGCATGCGTCTTCGGGATCTGCCAGGCGCGCTGCACCGGTTCGCCGGTCTTCGGCGAGGTAAACGTCATGCGCTCGCGGTTGCCCGGATCGGCGGCGATGTCGTAGAGGCTCGCGATCGAGCGCGCGGCTTGCCGGAACGCCGGATGCGCGCTGACGTCTTTGACAAGCTCGCCGTCGAGAAAGACGCGGCGGCCGTCGTTGAGCGAGGAAAGATAGTCGGCCCCGGTGCGCATCGGCGATCTCCACTCCACTTACTTGTCCGTCACCCTGAGGTGGCCGCGAAGCGGCCCTCGAAGGCGCGACGGCCCGATGACGCTCTGCGAGCAGCATCCTTCGAGGCCCGCCTTTGGCGGGCACCTCAGGATACGTTACGTTTGCAGATCGGCGGCAATGCGCGCGTCCCCGTCCGCCCCGCCTGCCAGTCCTTGCCGACGCCGGCGCCGGTCGGGAATACCAGCGATTTGATGACGACCGGCACCGCGCCCGAGGTGTCGAGGATGGCGCCGATGTCGATATAGTCGAATTCTTTGAGCTCCAGCCCGTCGATCGAGACGATCGGATTGTTGAGCCTTCATTTCCTCGCGATAATGGATGCCGATCAGGCCGCCGACGTCGCCGTCGCCGGCGAGCACGATGGGATGGCCTTGCGCGAGCACGGCGGCCAGACCCTCGGCGACGCCTTTGCAGAAATCGTCGAGGCGGCGGAAGGTCGCCGAGCCGCGCCACGGCACGAACACGCGCGACCGGGCTCGCGCCGTCGCCGAGATCGAGCCGCTTGAGCGCCGCTTTGATCGCGGCGGCGATGGCGGCGGGATCGATGTCGTCGCCGAGCGGCAGGTCCGGCGCGATCACCGGCACGTTGCGCAGCGGCAGCGTATCGAGCGGCGAGACGAAGATCGTCGAGCCGGAGACTTGCATCGTATATTGCGAGGCGCCGATCACGGTGGCGCGGATGCGCGCGTCGGGCCGCGCCAGTTGCAGCCCGCTCGCCGCGAGCCGCGCGCGCAATTCGGCGGCGAGCTGCGGCCCGAGATCGCCGAACGCCTTGGCCTCGCCGCCGTAGATATATTCCGAGACGCCGCCGGAGAAGCTCACGTCGGCGATGTCGCCGCGATAACGTCAGCGGATCGAGCCGCAGCAGGTCGGCGCCGCCGGCGCGCGGTGACGCCGCCGCGCATGGCTTCGAATAAATCATCGGCCATGCGCGCTGCGAGCGCGCGCGCCTCGTTCCGCCGTCACGACGCTGCCCGGCGCGAGCGTCAGGCCGAGCTTCGGCGCCGAAGCGGCGGCCGGCTTCTTCGAGCCGGACGATGCGGCGTTGCCTCGTCGAGCACGACGAGCCGCGCGCCGACTATCGAGCGCGGTGACGTCGATCACCTTGCCGTCGGCGCAGACCGCGATTTTCGCGGTGCCGCCGCCGACGTCGACATTCATCACCGCCGCGCCGGTCGCGGATCGAGCGCGCCACCGCGCCGGAGCCATAGGCCGCCATCACCGATTCCAGACTGTCGCCGGCCGAGACCGCGACCATGCGGCCGGCCTGGCGCGCGAACAATTCGCCGATCGCGCGCGCGTTCTTCCGCCGCACCGCGACGCCGGTGAGGATCAGCGCGCCGGTATCGATCTCGTCGGGATCGATCTTGGCGTCCTTGTATTGCCGTGTCGATGAAGGCGCCGAGCGCCATCGGCGTCGATTTCGTCTTCGCCGGCGTAGGGCGTCAGCAGGATGTCGGACTGATAAAAGCTCTCGCGCTCGGTGACGACATAGCGGGCATCGAGCCGCTCCAGCACGATGCGCGAGAACACGAGATGCGAGGTCGACGAGCCGATATCGACGCCGACCGACAGCACGCACAGCTCGTCCTCCTCGCCGAACGTGCGCCCGGTATTGGAGAAGAAGATGCGGCCGCCGTGGACTTCGTCGGTCATGCTATGCCTTACGTCATTGCCGGGCTTGACCCGGCAATCCAGTGGTGCTTTGGTCGCCGCATGGATGCGCGGGTCAAGCCTTCGCGCATGACGAAGCTGAAAAGCGCCGCTCATTCCTTCGGCAACAGCCCGCGGTAGTCGCGCTCGTAATATTCCGGCCGCATGCGGTTCTCGGCGCCTTCGCGCTTCATGCGCTCGGCATATTCCTGGCGCAGGAACGGATCCTCCATGTAATAGGGGATCGCGGTGCCGCCTTCGGGAATATCCATCGCGGTGTAATCGGTGTGCTTCTCGCCGGGCGGGCCGGGCTCGCGGCCGGGATTGTGCGGGCCGAACCAGGCGGTGAGGCGGAACGGCTCCTTCGAGGCGCCGAAATGCTGGTGATACCAGCGCGCGCCGCCGGGCGCCGCCGACACCATGCCGACCGGCTCGTAATCGACGCGCTTGACCTGATCGGCCTTGCCGTCCTTCCACGGCGTGAGGCCCGAGCTGCTCCGGCCAGGTGTAAGTGTAGCCCTTGCCTTTGACGCAGATCAGCACCGCGGCCGAAGTGTGCGCATGCGCCTTGGAATAGTGGCCGTTCTCGTGCTGGCCGATCCACAGATAAAACGTGTTGCCGGTCATGAACGGCTCGACGCGGCGCCAGCCCGGCGAGCGGCGGTTGTCGAGCGGCAGATCGCAATTGACGATGTCGGGAATGAAATTGGTGCGCCGCATGGCGAGCCCGCGCACCGGATCGGGCTCGATGTCGTCCTTGTATTTGTAGAAATCGTCGGCGCCGGAGAAGCGGTCGCGGAACTGCATACGGGCAATCGAAGATCATCGCCGGTGTTGTTGATGAGGTTCATCAGGTTCGGCGCCGTGGTGCCGGCAAGCAGCAGCGCCGGCGCCGAAGAGCGCGTTGACGATGCGATGCATGGCGTTGACCGGAATCGAGAACAGCGAGCCCTTCTGCCATTCGAAGACGTGGCGCTTGGTTTCGCCGTCGAGCCAGACTTCGGTCGAGCCGCGGCCTTCGACGACGAGATAGATTTCCTCGTAGATGTGCTTTTCGGGATTGAGCGCGCCGGCGCCCGGCACTTCGACGACATAGGAGCCCCATTTGCCTTCGGTGCCGTGGAGCTGGATGTAGCTGCCGCGCCCGCCCAGGCGCGGCCACGGCGCAAGCGGCAGGTTCTGCACCTTGCTGACGCCGATGTCGCGATAGATCGGAATGTCGTCGGATTCCATGAACAGGTCGTACGGCGTCTTCGGCCGGTCCGAACTTGCCGAAGCCGGCGCGCTTGAAACCCGGTCGGCTCGTGCCAGTGAACTTGGCCGGTGATTTCGTGCATGGCGTTGCCGCTCGGGTGCGCTCGTTTGCGCTGGGCTTTTACGCCATGTACAATGCGCCCCGATCATTGCAATGCGAGCGCAACGTCTTGCAACCGTGGAGATTTTGCGAGCGGAGCGGGAATACGCCATGCCGATGAACAAGCCGCATCTTGAGTTCCACAAAGTCGACATGGGCCAAGGCTGGGTGACGCCGCCCGGCTATCCGGCCGGCATCCAGCAGAAAATCCTGGCGAGCGATCTCGACGAGCGCGCAAGATGGGAAGCCGCACGCGGCTTCTGCGTTTTGCGCCCGGCGTCTACACCACCGCGCCCTTCGTGCACGATCACTGGGAAGAGGTGTATCTGCTCTCCGGCGATCTCGTCGTCGGCAATGACGACAAGGGCAAGGGCGGCGAGCCGTTCGAAGCGCCGACCTATGCCTGCCGTCCGCCCGGCGTCCATCACGGTCCGTTCAAGTCGGAGCGCGGCTGCATGCTCTACGAGATTCACTATTACGATGAGGGCAGGAAGTATGCATCGGTCAGCGTCGGCAAAGCGCGACTGCACCGCCAAGACGCCGCAGGCAAGATCAGCCGAGGACGCTTTGCCCGACGCTGGAGCGGCGCTATCGCGGGCGATTTTGCCCACCCTACGGATGCTGACGGCGATGCCGGAGCAAACAAAGCCCGCTCTGCGATCCTATCTCGCCGCGCGCGCGGATTTCGCGTCGGGCAAACAGACGCCGCGGCAATTCCTCGAACGCTCGCTTGAATTGCTTGAAAGCTGGGAGCCGCGGATCGGCGCCTTCGTCACGACCGATCTGCCGGCGGCGCGCGCCGCGGCGGAGCGCTCGGCGCGAGCGCTGGCGGGCCGGCAAGCCGCTCTCGCCGATCGACGGCATGCCGGTCGGCATCAAGGACATCATCGAGACCGTCGATATGCCGACCCAGATGGGCTCGCCGCTGTTTGCCGGCTGGCGTTCGGAGAAGGACGCCGCCATCGGTGCGCGCGCTGCGCGACGCCGGCGCGGTGATCCTCGGCAAGACGGTGACGACCGAATTCGCCGCGTCCGAACCGCGCGGCACGCGCAATCCGTGGAACACCGCGCATACGCCGGGCGGCTCGTCGAGCGGCTCGGCGGCCGCGGTCGCTGCCGGCATCGTCAGCGCGGCGCTCGGCACCCAGGTGATCGGCTCGACCATCCGGCCGGCGAGCTTCTGCGGCTGCTTTCGGCTTTAAGCCGAGCGTCAATGCGCTCAACCGCGAAGGCAGCCACGATTATCAGAGCCAGAGCTGCACCGGCATTCTCGGCGCGTCGCTGGCGGACGTCATGGCAGATCGCCCATGAGATCGTCGCCCGCGTCGGCGGCGATGCCGGCACGCCCGGCCTGCAAGGCCCGGACAGCTGCCGCCGGCCGAAAAGCCGCGCCGGCTCGCCGTGCTCGAAACCGCCGGCTGGGACAGCGCCTCGGTCGGCGCCAAACAGCAGCTCAACGAATGCGTGATGCGGCTCAAATCCGCCGGCGTCGAAATCCGCACCCGCCACAACGACGACAAGGTCGCGGCGCTGGAAACCGATCTGCTCAATGCCGCGGAACTATCGCATCGCTGCAACGGCTGGGAGACGCGCTGGTTTTTCCGCACCATGCGCGACCGCGACGCCGCCAAATTGAGCCGCAACGTCATGGAGCGGGCGCAGAAATACGAGGATCTGACGCTTGCCGAGCATCGCGCCGATCTGAAAGAGCGCAGCCGCCTGCGCGCGGTCCATGCCGACGCTCGCCGCCAATTGCGACGCCTGCATCACGCTCGCCGCGCCGAGCAACGCGCCGGAGGGGCTTGCATCGACCGGCAATCCGGAATTCGCCGTGCCGGCGTCGCTCCTTGGCGTGCCGGCGCTGTCGCTGCCGTTGTTCGAGGTCAACGCCATGCCGCTCGGCTTGCAGCTGATCGGCTTTTTCGATCGCGATGCCGATGCGTTTGCCATCGCGTCTTGGCTGTTCGGCTTGCTCCAGCCGGCGCGCTAGGCCGACAGAAATCCAAAAGGCAGGAAAACCCATGCGCACCATCGATGCCTTCAATCATTTCTTTCCGAAGCGCTATTACGACGCGCTGTTGGAGACGCCGGCCGGCGCCAAGGACCTCGGCAAGCGCGTGCGCGGCATCCCGGCGCTGTCCGACATCGATTTGCGGATTTCGCATCGTCGAATCGTTCGCCGATTACACGCAGCTTCTTTCCCACGGCCTGCCGCCGATGGAGCGGCTGTGGGGTCCGGATAAATCGCCGGACATGGCGAAGATCGCCAATGACGGGCTCGCCGAAGTGGTCGCCCAGCATCCGAAGCATTTTGTCGGCTGGTCGGCTTTGTTGCCGATGAACGCGCCGGAGGCGGCCGCCAAGGAGGCCGAGCGCGCGCTCAAGAACGGCGCCAATGCGGTGCAGCTCGGCACCAATGCCAATGGCGTGCCGCTCGACGCGCCGCAATTCCTGCCGATCTTCGAAGTGATCGCCAAATCCGGCAAGCCTATTCTCCTGCACCCGGCGCGCACCCGCGACATGCCGGATTATCCGACCGAGACATACTCGAAATACGAAATTTGCAGCGTGCTCGGCTGGCCTTACGAGACCGGCGTGACGCTGGCGCGGCTGATTTTCTCCGGCATCATGGATCGCTTTCCCGATCTGAAAGTGATCGCGCATCATCTCGGCGGCGTGGTGCCCTATCTCGAAGGCCGCGTCGGCCACTCGTTCGATCAGCTCGGCGTGCGCACCTCGGACGAGGATTACGGCGCACTGCTCAAATCGCTGAAGAAGCGGCCATACGATTATTTCAAGGATTTTTACGGCGACACCGCGGTCGAGGGCGCGCGCGCGGCGACGGTCTGCGGGCTCGATTTCTTCGGCGCCGATCACGTGCTGTTCGCGTCCGATTGTCCGTTCGACAAGGAGAAGGGGCCGGGCTACATCCGCGACACGCTGAAGGTGCTCAACGCGCTGCCGCTGTCGAACGCCGAGCGCGAGAAGATTTATTTCCGCAATGCCGTGAAGCTGTTCGGGCTGGCGGGGTAAGACCAGTGGCACTTAATATCGACCTCATCGCTGAGGTGGCCGCCATAAGCGCGTTCACGCGCGTCTTCGACGGCGCTATGGCGGCCCTCGAAGGATGCGGCCATCCAAGTCGGCTATAGCCGACTTGGCGGTCAATATCGAAATCGGCAAGCCGATTTCGATTGCGCCGCGGCCTCGCCCTTCGAGGCTCGGCGCTTTGCGCCGATCGCCTCAGGGTGAGGAGTTGAATCAGCCGCGCGCGGGGAGAATGAGATCACTCATCCACAATCTGCGCCCGCAGCGTGCCGATGCCGCTGATCTCGACTTCGAGCACATCGCCGGGCTTCATCCACAGCGGCGGCTTGCGGCTGTGGCCGACGCCTTCGGGGGTGCCGGTGGCGATGACGTCGCCCGGCGACAGCGCGGTGAAATCCGAGCAGAAGGCGATGATCTGGGGAATTGAGTAGATCAACTGATCGGTGGTGGCGTGCTGCACCTGCTTGCCGTTGAGCCGCGTGGTCAGCGTCAGCCGGCTCGGATCGGGAATCTCGTCGGTAGTGACGAGCCAGGGGCCAAGCGGCCCGGTGCCGGGAAAATTCTTGCCCGAGGTGACGGAGAATTTCTGGTAGTCGCGCACTGAGCCGTCGACGAAGCAGGTATAGCCGGCGACATGGTCGAGCGCGTGCTCGGCTTTGATGTGGCGGCCGCCCTTGCCGATGACCAGCGCGAGCTCGCCCTCGAAATCGAAATTGTCGGATACCGTAGGCCGGATCATCTCGCCGCCATGGCCAATGAGCGTGTCGGCGAAGCGGATGAATAGGCTCGGCTGTTTCGGCAGATTCGCGGCCGACCTCGGCGGCATGGGCGCGGTAATTGACGCCGGCGCAGAGGATTTTGTTCGGACTTGGAACGAGCGGCAGAAATATGATGTCGCCGAGCTTGTGGTCGGGCTTGGCGTTCTGAGCCGCCTGGCGCATCGCCTCCATCGCGCCGGCCGCCAGCGCGGCGCGCAGATCGGGCTGGCCGATCTTGTCGTTGAGCGTGACGACGCCATCGCCGCTCACCGCGCCGAAACATTCCTTGCCGCCGGCGACAAAACTCAAAAGCTTCATTGAAGTCTCCCTCGCGCGTCCACTCGCCGCTCGCCTGTTTTGCGTTACGGCGGCAGTGTAATGTCCGCGCCATCGACCGCAAGAACAACGGGGAGGCCAATGACCGATCGATTGCGCGAAACGCTCGCCGACGCCGGACGCGTGCTGGCGATGGAAGGCCACGGCGATTACGTCGCCGGGCATATTTCGGTGCGGCTGCCCGAAAATTCCGGACGCTTCCTGATGAAGCCCGCCGGCATCGGCATCGAGGAGATGCGGCCCGACAACATCATCACCGTCGATATCGAAGGCGACAAAGTGGACGGCACGATGCCGCGCCACAACGAGGTCTATATCCACTCCGAAGTGCTTGCGCGCCCGCAGCGACGTGGCTTGCGTGATCCATAGCCATCCGATGCATGCGGTGGCGTTTTCCTCGCTCGGCAAGCCGCTCGTCGCGGTCGGCAATTCCAGCGTACATTTCACCGACGGCCGGCTGCCGGTTTTTTCCGAGACCACCGATCTCATCATCAGCCAGGAGCGCGGCCGGGCGGTGGCGCGCTGCCTCGGCGCGCATCCGGCGCTGATCCTGCGCAATCACGGCATCGTCGCCGCCGGCGCCAGCATCGAAGAGGCGGTGTGGACCGCGATCAAGCTGGAAAAGGCCTGTCAGTTGCAACTGTTGGCGGAAGCCGCCGGCGGGCCCAAGCTTCTCGCCGAGGGCGAAGACCTCGACAAGAAGCGCAGCCGCGCCGACCGGCCCGATCTGCACGCCAACACGTTCGGCTATCTGCTGCGCAAGTGGCGCTGCCAGTGCTGTGGCGAAATCGTGCCGGCGCCGCACGTCGCGACATTCGAGAACCGCGACCAGCGTTAAAAAGCTGTTTGCCGCAATCGGTCAATTGTTCCGATCCGCAACCGTATACCCGCTGCCTCGTTGCCGTCGCGGGGCCTGCGAGTGGATTGCATGGCCGATGCCGCTGCGGAACCAACGGTAGTCCTGTCGAACTCGGTCGCCGGCCCGGGAGAGCAGCGCTTCGCCTGCGGTGTCGTCGCGGTTTCGACGCTGGCTTTTCTGGCACTGGCGCCATTCGCGCCGATGCCGCTGCGGCCGATGCCGGCCTTCATCCCGATCTATCAATCGGCGCTGGTGATCAACGACATCGTCACCGCCGTGTTCTTGCTCGGCCAGCAGAAATTCCTGCGGACGGGCGCGTTGACCGTGCTGGCCGGCGGCTATCTGTTCACGGCGCTGATGGCGATCCTGCACGGCCTGACCTTTCCCGGCCTGTTTTCGCCGACCGGATTGTTGAGCGCCGGGCCGCAGACCACGGCCTGGCTCTACATGTTCTGGCACGGCGGGTTCCCGCTGTTCGTCATCGGCTACGCGGCCTGCGGCACGGACAACAACGCGCCGGGGTCAAGCCGCGCCGCGACACTTGTCGTGCCCGTTCTGGTCATCGCCGGGGTTTGCGGCGCCACACTCCTTGCCACGCGGGGGCAGGGGCTCTTGCCGCCGATCATGCAGGGCAATCGGGACACGGCGAACATGAGCGTCGTAGTGTGGAGCGTGTGGCTGCTGAGCCTGGCGGCGCTGGCGATGCTGGCGCGCCGCAAGCCCTATTCGGTGCTGGATCTGTGGCTCATCGTGGCGATGTGCGCGTGGCTGTTCGACATCGCGCTGAGCGCGGCGCTCAATACCGGACGCTTCGATCTCGGCTTCTATGCGGGACGCATCTACGGTCTGCTCGCGGCAAGTTTCATCCTCATCGTGCTGTTGACGCAGACCAGCAGTCTCTACGTCCAGCTCATCAGGCTGCGGGACAGCGACCGCGCCAAGACGGAAGAATTGCGCCGGCTCAGCACCGTCGATCCGTTGACCGGAATTGCCAATCGCCGCGCCTTTGAGGAAGCCTGAACCAGGAATGGCGGCGCATGATGCGGCACGGCACACCGCTGTCGCTATTGATGATCGATGTCGACTACTTCAAGCGCTTCAACGACAGCTATGGCCATGTCGCCGGCGACCAATGTTTGCGGGCGGTGGCGCAGGCCCTGGCGCAGCGCGCGCGGCGGGCCGGCGAAGTGGCCGCCCGCTATGGCGGCGAGGAGTTCGCAGTCCTGTTGCCGCATGCCGATATTGCGGCCGCGCGGCGCCTTGCCGAACTGATTTGTCAGACCGTGCGCGAGCTGCAGATAGCGCACAAGGGTTCCGCCATCGCGCCCCACGTCACCGTCAGCGTCGGCGTGGCCTGCATCGCGGAAGTGCCGGAATCGGCCGGCGCGCAGTCGCGCGACGTTGCCGCCGACGACACAGCGACGGGCGGCGCCACGGTGCTGATCGAGGCCGCCGACCGTGCGCTCTATGACGCCAAGCTTACCGGCCGCAATGGCGTGGTGGCGGCATGCCATGACGATATGGCCGCGACCGCCGCGCTGCCGGCGGCCGATACTCCGTTGTCCCCGGCGGCATGACGGCGCGCCGGCGCAATTCGGCCGCTCAGAACTTGATCATGTCGGATCGTGGTCAGCGTGACCATAGCGGCAACGCCCGGCGCGTCGGCGAAGTTATAGACGACATATTGCTCGATATATTCGTTCTCGGCCGAAGATCCGTCAATCGGATCGATGACTTTAAATCCCCGGAATGCGGCATCGCTGGCGGTATACAAAACCGCTCCGTTTGCCTTCACGCCGGTGACAATGACCGTCTTGATCCCCTTGTCCTTCAGGATCTTCTCCAGGTCGGTATTCATAAACTTGTCGGCATGCCCGTTGACGACCGGCTCGCCCGGCAGCGGCGCAACATCCGCCCAGATATCCTTGGCCGTCATATTGCCGGCCGTGCTGTAGACGACCATCACGTGATTGGCGCGCGCCTGCGCCAACAGCTTCTTCATCGCCGGCAGCGAGGCGACGCAGCGCGGCTTCTTTTGCGGATCGCAGATCGGATGCACGAAGTCGAGCAGCAACAGCGCCGTCGTGCTCGGATCGACGGTGACGGATTTCAACGCGGGCGGCGGCGGCGCTTTTATATTGGCCCAGTCGTCGATCACCGTCTGTGCCTGCGCCGGCATGGCCGGTAGCGCGATCAAAATTACAATCACCGCGAGTAACATCGCTTTGATCGCCGTCCATCTGACTTTCATTTGCCATTCTTACCTCCCGAGAGATTTTGTTTGCCGCCCGCCGCAGAATATTCTGCGTGCGTCTCGAAGTATTTATGTCAAACTGACGCTGCACCCTTAGGCGGCCCTCTGACCGCCACGGGAGTTAAACACCAGGGGAAGGGGATTATTGCCATGGACATCAAGGTCGGCAAGAAGGCGATTGCCGAAGCGACGGAGAAACTCAAGAACTGGGGCCGCTGGGGCAAAGACGACCACATCGGCACGCTCAATCAGGTCAGCCCGCAGGACATCGTCAAGGCCGCAAGCCTCATTCGCACCGGCAAGGTTTTTGCGCTCGGCATTCCGCTCGACCGCGACGGGCCGCAGACCGGGCTGTTCGGCGGCCGCTTCAATCCGATCCATCAGATGCTGGCGACCGGCACCGACGCGATCGCCGGCCAGCAGGACTGGAACAAGATCCGCTATGCCGACGACACGCTGATGCTGTGCGTGCAGGGCGCCACCCATTGGGACGCGCTCGGCCATGTGTTCTACGAGGACAAGGCCTATAACGGCCACGACGCCAAGCTGATCAATTCCAAGGGGCTCAACGTGCTCGGCATCGAGCACTCGAAAAGCAAGATGGTCGGACGCGGCGTGCTGCTCGACATCGCCCGCTTTCGCGGCGTGCCGTGGCTCAAGGACGGCGAAAGCATCGCCAATGACGAGCTCGACAAATGCGCCAAGGAAGAGAACGTCTCGATCGGCCGCGGCGATTTCGTCATCATCCGCACCGGCCAGATGGAGCGCTGCCTCACCGAAAAGGAGTGGGGCGGCTATGCCGGCGGCGACGCGCCGGGCGTGAAATTCGAGAACTGCTATTGGTGCCAGGACAAACAGATCGCCGCGATCTGCACCGATACCTGGGGCGTCGAGGTGCGGCCGAACGAGACTACGGAAGCCAACCAGCCATGGCACTGGGTGGTGATCCCGGCCATGGGACTGTGCATGGGTGAAATCTTCTATCTCAAGGAGCTCGCCGAAGATTGCGCCGACGACGGCATCTACGAGTTCTTTTTCTGCGGCCCGCCGCTCATCATCACCGGCGGCACCGGCTCGCCGATCAATCCGCAGGCGATCAAATGAAATGCCCCTCTCCCCGCTTGCGGGGCGAGGGAGGGCGAGGGGGCCTCGCCGCCGGGCGCAGTGTTGCGGCGCTCAGAATCGCGGAGAGGCCCCCTCACCCTCGCTCGCTCGCTCACTCGACCTCTCGCCGCACAGCTGTCGGGCGTCAGTTACGCTCGAGATGATTTGATAGAGGAGGTGACCATGCCCCGCTACCTCAAGCGCGGAATGGACGCGAGCGCGATCAAGGCGGCCGACGCCAAGGTGCGCGAGACGGTCGAGCAGATCCTTGCCGACATCGAGGAGCGCAAGGACGTTGCCGTCCGCGAGCTGTCGCAAAAGTTCGACAACTGGTCGCCGGCCTCGTTCAAGCTATCGCCGGCCGAGGTCGAGCGCGCCATCGGCCAGGTCAAGAAGCGCGATCTCGACGACATCAAGTTCGCCCAGGCGCAGGTGCGCAATTTCGCGAAAGCGCAGAAGGACACGTTGCGCGATCTCGACGTCGAGACGCTGCCCGGCGTGGTGCTCGGCCACCGCCATATCCCGGTAAACTCGATCGGCTGCTACGTGCCGGGCGGGCGCTATCCGATGGTGGCGTCGGCGCATATGTCGATCGTCACCGCCCGCGTCGCCGGCGTGAAGCACATCGTCGCCTGCGCGCCGCCGTTTCACGGCGGGCCGCATCCGGCGATCGTGGCGGCGATGCATTTCGGCGGCGCCGACGAGATTTTCGTGCTCGGCGGCGTGCAGGCGGTCGCCGCCATGGCGCTCGGCACCGAGACCATCGCCGCGGTCGATATGATCGTCGGGCCGGGCAATGCCTACGTCGCGGAGGCGAAGCGCCAATTGTTCGGCCGGGTCGGCATCGACCTTCTCGCCGGGCCGACCGAGACGCTGGTCATCGCCGACGACAGCGTCGACGGCGAAATCTGCGCCACCGATCTGCTCGGCCAGGCCGAGCACGGCCCGACCTCGCCGGCGATCCTGCTCACCACTTCGGAGAAACTCGCGCGCGACACCATGAAGGAAATCGAGCGGCTCCTCAAAATCCTGCCGACCGCCGAGATCGCCGGCCAAGCCTGGGCCGATCTCGGCGAGGTCATCGTCTGTGACGACGAGGCCGAAATGGTGCGCGAGGCCGACCGCATCGCGTCGGAGCACGTGCAGGTGATGACGCGCGATCCGGATTATTTCCTCAACAATATGAAAAATTACGGCTCGCTGTTTCTCGGCCCGCGCACCAATGTCGCCTATGGCGACAAGGTGATCGGCACCAACCACACGCTGCCGACCAAGAAAGCGGCGCGCTATACCGGCGGGCTGTGGGTCGGCAAGTTTTTGAAAACCTGCACCTATCAGAAAGTGCTCACCGACGAGGCCAGCGCCAAGATCGGCGAAGTCTGCTCACGGCTGTGCATGCTCGAAGGTTTTGTGGCGCATGCCGAGCAGGCCAATGTCCGTGTGCGCCGCTACGGCGGCCGCAACGTGCCCTATGGCGAGGCGGCGGAGTGAGTGTGTCATTCCGGATTGCCGCGAAGCGGCAAGTCCGGAATCTATAGCCACAGCCGCAGGGGATATGGATTCCGGGCTCCTCGCTTCGCTCGGCCCCGGAATGACATAAAAATATGCCAATCGACCTCGCCAAAACTCCCTCTTTCCGCCTCGACGGCAAGCGTGCGCTGGTCACCGGCGGCGGGCGCGGCATCGGGCTTACCGCGGCGTCGGCTTTGGCGGCGGCGGGTGCGCATGTCACGCTCGCGGCACGCACCAAGAGCGAGATCGAGGAGGCAGCCGCGGCGATCCGCGCGCGCGGCGAACGGGCCGAGGCGCTTACGCTCGACGTCACCGATGTCGAAGCCGTGCGGCGTGCGATCGCCGCCGCCGCGCCGTTTCAAATTCTGATCAACAATGCCGGAATGAACCGGCCGGCGCTTCTGCCGACGTCAAGGTCGAGGATTTCGACGCCATCTTTTCGCTCAACGTTCGGGCCGCGTTCTTCATGGCGCAGGCGGTGGCGTGAAGCTGATCGAAGCCAAACTGCCCGGCTCGATCATCAATATTTCCTCGCAGATGGGCCATGTCGGCGCCGCGCGCCGCACCGTCTATTGCGCCTCCAAGCACGCCATGGAGGGTTTCACCAAGGCGATGGCGATCGAGCTGGCGCCGCACAATATCCGCGTCAACTCGCTCGGCCCGACCTTTCTGGAGACGCCGATGACCAGGCCGTTCTTCGAGAACAAGGCGTTCCGCGACGAGGTGCTGTCGAAAATAAAACTCGGCCGGCTCGGCCAGCTCGAGGAACTGACCGGCGCCATCGTTTTTCTCGCCTCCGACGCCTCGTCGCTGATGACCGGCTCGGCGCTGGTGCTCGACGGCGGCTGGACCGCGGAGTGAACCATGGACGATGCCGAGCTGCGGCAAGAGATCGTCGGCACCTGGAAGCTGGTGTCAGTCCACTACGAGGATCAGGCGACCAAGGAGCGCATGCCGGTCTATGGCGAGCATCCCAAGGGCATCCAGATCGCGACGCCGCAAGGCCGCTGGCTGGCGTTGATGACGGCCGACGGCCGCGCCGTTCCGAAGACCGACGCGGATCGTGCGCAGGCGCTCAAGAGCATGATCGCTTATACCGGCCGCTATCGGGTCGAGAACGGCCAGGTCATCACCAAGGTCGAGGCGGCGTGGAACGAGGCCTGGGTCGGCGGCGAGCAGGTGCGCAATATCCGCTTCGAGGCGACAGGCTTTACATCGAGAGCCCGCCGATGCCGCATCCGAATATCAACGACAAGACGGTGCGGGTCATTGTGGTGTGGGAGCGTGAACGCTAAGCGCTGATCGGATAGACCGCCTTCTCGCCGGAGAGCACGCGCGCCACGTCGCTCGCGCATTTGGTCTGCAATTCCTCGAGCGCCTCGACCGAATAGAACGCGGTGTGCGGCGTGAGGATCACGTTGTCGCGGCCGATGCAGCGGGGAATCCTTGGCCAGCGGTTCGATCGTCACCACGTCGAGCGCGGCGCCGCCGAGATGGCCGGAATCGAGCGCGGCGACAAGCGCGGCCTCGTCGACCAGCGGGCCGCGCGCGGTGTTGATCAGGTAGGCGCCCTTTTTCATCTTGGCGAAGGCTTTTGCGTTCATCAGCCCGCGCGTCGCCGGCTGCAGCGGCGCGTGCACCGAGATGAAATCGGAGCGCGCCAATAAATCGTCGAAGCTTGCGCTTTCGACGCCGGTTGCGGCGAGCGCGTCCTGGTTCACGTAAGGATCGTAAGTGATGACCTTCAATCCGAACGCCTTGGCCTTGGGCGCCAGCGCGCGCGGGATGTTGCCGAAGCCGATCAGCCCCAGCACCTGGCCTTCGAGCCGGCGCAGCGGCACGAGCGGCGGCACCTCCCAGCGGCCCGATTGCACGAGCTTGTTGGCGAACGTCACCTTGCGGGCGAGCGCCAAGCAGCAGCGCCATGGCGTGGTCGGAGACCTCGCGCAGGCAATAATCCGGCACGTAATTGACGGCGATGCCGAGTTCTTTCGCCGCCGGCAGGTCGATATTGTCGACGCCGAGGCCGAAGCGGCCGATCGCCTTGCACTTTTTAAGCTGGCGCAACAGCTGGCCCGACAGCTTGGCATAGGTGACAAGGATGGCGTCGGCGTCGCGCGCCACCGCCAGAATGTCTTCGGCCGAGGGGCTTTTCGCCATGCGGTATTCGGGATCGAGCCGCGCCAGCGCTTTCTTGGCGGGATCGAGCGACGGGAACGGGCTGTCGGTGACGGCGATCACGGTGCGGGGCATAGGACGACTCCGAATTCTCTCAACGCGTTATGCCCGGCGGCCGCGACTATAGCGCAAATACCTGCGGGTTGACGCAATTCGGCAGTTTATGTCCCCCCAAGAACGCCAGGATATTGTCGACCACGATATTCGCCATCGCCTCGCGCACTTCCGGCGTGGCGCTGCCGAGATGCGGGGTGAGCACCACGTTGGACATTTTGCGTAAGCGCCTTGTCGATCTTGGGCTCGTGCTCGAACACGTCGAGGCCGGCGCCGGCGATCTGTTTTTTCGCCAGCGCCCGCACCAGGGCGGCCTCCTCGACGATGGCGCCGCGCGCGGTGTTGATGAGGAACGCCGTCTTTTTCATCAGCCGCAGCTCGCGCGCGCCGATCTGATGCCGCGTGTCCTTGTTGAGCGGCGAATGCAGCGAAACGAAATCGGATTCGCGCAGCAATTGGTCGAGCGGCACATAGATCAGCCCGGCTTCGCGCTCCTCATGCTCCGGTTTCCGCCGCGGCGTCCAATAGAGCACGCGCATCGAGAAGCCGTGGGCGCGTCGCGCCACCGCCTTGCCGATCAGGCCGCCGCCGCCGATCAAGCCCAGCGTCTTGCCCCAGACGAACGATCCCATCAGATGCGCCGACTGACCGCCGGGGAATTTTCCGGCGCGCGCCAGCCGATCGCCTTCGAGCATCCGCCGCGCCACCGCGAGCATCAGGCCGAAGTTGAGATCGGCGGTCGCTTCGGTGGTGATCGGCGCGGTGACGGTGACGGGAATGCGCCGCGCCGTCGCGGTCGCGACGTCGATATTGGACGGCGTGATCGATTGCGCCGCGATCAGGCGCAAATTCGGATTGGCCATGATCACGTCGCGATCGATCTTGTCGTGCAGCAGGCAGAACAGGATATCCGCCTTGCGCACCGCGGCGATCAGCGTGCGCTTGGGAATGATCCGGCTCGAATCGGCAAACAGCGTCACCCGCGCCACCGCGCGCAGGCGCTTGAGCGCGTGTTCGGACACCGGCTGCGTCACAAAAATGCGCGGATGGGCGGATTTTTTTGCCATCAGGCGAGCCACCGCACCACGCCGGCGACGCCGTCGACCGCGACCTGGGCGCCGTCGGGAATGCGCCGCGTCGCGTCGAGCACGCCAAGCACCATCGGAATGCCGCGCTCGCGGGCGAGCGAGGCGAGATGCGAGGTCGAGCCGCCGAGCTCGGCGACGACGCCGCCGACGCGCGGCAGGATGTGGCTGAGCGCCGGTCCGGCGACGCGGGTGACCAGAATATCGCCCGGGGCGACGCGGCTTAGTTCGCATTCGCAATTGACCACCACGGCGCGGCCGGAGCCCCAGCCGATGCCGGCGGGATGGCCGTTGAGCCCGGGATGCTTGAGCCAGATTTCGTCGGGCACATGCGCCGGCGCGACATGCAGCGGCCGCGCCTGCAAGAGCTTGAAACCGGCATCGTCGAGCGCCCATTCGATCTCGACCGGCATGCCGAGCACGTCTTCGGCCTTGCGCATCAGCCGGCCGAGCGTGGTCGCCTGGCCGGCTTCGAGGCAGGGCGCGCGCACCAGCGCTTCCGGCACCGCCTGCGGCCGCCGTGCCGGCGCCGTTCCGCCATGCACGCAGGCTTCGCGGTGATGCTTGCGGCCGGCTTCGTTCGTGCGCACGAAACCATGGCGGGTGAGCACGACGCGGTCCGGCACCACTTCGCCTTGCGCGATCGCCGAGCCGAGTCCCCAGGTGGCGCTGATGCAGCATCTGGCCGTCGGCGGTTTCGCTTAAAGCCGCCGCCCGAAGCGCGCGCGGCGACGAGCGGCTGCACCAGCACCGCCATCGCGGTGCCGGCCGGATCGAGCTCGTGCTGCGCCATGGATCGCCGCGCATTGGTCGTCCACAGCGCCGCCCAGCAGGCGCGCAGCGCTGGTGAGGAATTCGGCGTCGTCGCGGACGCCGAGAAAGCTCTCGAACTGGCCGGCGAAATTGCGCATCGGCGCGATCCTCGATCAGCGCCGAGGAGCGCACCGCCGCCGGCTTGTCGGCGTCCCACCAGGCCGTGAGGATGTCGGCCAGCAGGTCGGGCGCGAGATCGCTCTGATAAAGCTTCAGCCGGATTTCGACCGCCAGCCGGCGCTGCGTCGGCTGATCGGCGTTGCGGATAGGCGCCGATCATGTCGCGCGAGCCCGAGATGTTGCACTTGCCGCTGATAGGCATCGGCGGTGATGCAAAAACCGCCCGGCGTCGGCAGACCGGCGCGCGTCAGCGCCGCCAGATTTGCCGCCTTCGGCCCGACGCGATCGGGATCGGTCGCGGCGGGGTCGGCTGAGGGGGAGGATGAAAGAGGACGCATTCATCTTCATTGCCAACTCATCGCACATTCATCTTTCCTCCCCCGCTGCGGGGGAGGGTAGGGTAGGGGGCCGATGGCTCGGCTCGGAGTTGCGGCGAGCCCCCACCCGGCGTCGCTTCGCTCGCCGACCCTCCCCCGCAAGCGGGAGAGGTGAACATTCACTTCACATGATCGCCGTAGCCCGGCAGCGGATCGACCACGGTGATCTGCTTGACCGGGAAATTGGACACGATCTCGATGTCGTTCTTGTTCACGATCAGCATTTCCTCGATGCGCACGCCGTAACGGAATTGCTTGCCGTGCTGCGTTTCGAGCGCAAAGGTCATGCCCTCCTGGATGTCGATCGGATGATCGAGCGACCAGATGCGCGAAATCACCGGCGGATCGTATTGCGCCAGGCCGAGCCCGTGGCCCCACAGATTGGCGGCGGCCTGGTCCTCGTCCTCGTAGCCCCAGGTCTCCATCGCCGACGGCCATTTCAGCGCGATGTCGCGCGTGGTGGCGCCGACTTTCACCGCGCCGATCGAGTCGTAGAGCCATTTCAGCGCGGTGTCGTAGGTGTCTTTCTGCTCCTGGCTCGGCTCCTTGCCGACGCAATAGGTGCGGTAATAGCAGGACTTGTAGCCGTTCCAGGTCAGCGCCGCCAAATCCATGAACACGATGTCGCCGGGCTGGATGATGCGGTCGGAGAAATTGCGCCAGTTCGGCCAGGTGTTCGGGCCGGACGAGACGATGACGTCCTCGACGTCCTCCATGCCGGGAATGTTGTAGAGATATTGCATCAGATGCGCCGTCACCTGGTTCTCGGTGATGCCGGGGCGCAGGAATTTCATGCATTCCCAATGCGTGGCGTCGCCGATGGCGCCGACGATGCGGAAGCATTCCTGCTCGTCCTCGCTCTTGACCGCGCGCGCGTCCATCATCGCGCTCATGCCGTCGGTCCAGTTGATATTGTTCTCCTTGAAGATGTTGATCATGTTGATGTCGATGAAGTCGACGCCGAGCTTTTGCCCGGCGACGCCGTTCTCCTTCATCGCCTGCCAGCGCCGCCTTGACGAATTTGTTGACCTGCTGGGTCGAAGCCGGACCGGCGGCGCCTTTGATCCAGGCGAACGAGTGGCGCACGTTCTCCTTCGGGATCCACGGCGAATGCCGCTCGATCTGGAAGCCGAGGTCGCCCTGCTCGAACAGGATCGGCGCGCCGTCGCCGCACAGCATGGCGTAGCGCAGGCCCGGCTTGAGCCGGTTCCAGCCCGGGGTGAGCGTGCCGGTGAGATAGCGGACGTTCTCGTCGTACATGCACAGCATCGCGCCGAGGCCGTGCTTCTTCATCATCGCGCGCGCCCGCTCGGTGCGGTATTTGCGTAAGCGGTCCCAGTTGACCCGCTGCTGCCAGTCCAAGCCCGGCAATGCCGAAATTCGCTCCCATGACGCTCTCCCACTCCTCGCTTTGCGTGACTGGACCTTGCCCACCTGTGTCCGAAAAACCTGACGTTGCAAGCGTGGCGGCGCGAGCCGTGGACGAATTTCCGCGACGATTTGAAGCCGCAGGCCCAAATCTTAGAATTGGTCTTGACGCGCGGCGCCGGGCAGAGAAATGCACGGCCGGGCACTGCACCGACCCGCGCCGGATGCGAGCGTCAACATTCTGCGATCGCGCTTTGGCGAGAAGACCGAGGCCCGCTCAGGCTTTGAACTTCACCACCTTCTGCCGCTGCTCGCCCAGGCCGTCGATGCCGAGCGTGACCACGTCGCCGGCTTTCAGGAATTTCGGCTCGGGCTTCATGCCGAGCCCGACGCCCGGCGGCGTGCCGGTGATGATGACGTCGCCCGGCTCCATGCACGAAATATTGCGAGCAGGCCCAGACGATGTGCCGGCAGTCGAAGATCATGGTCTTGGTGTTGCCGCGCTGGCGTTTCTCGCCGTTGACGTCGAGCCACATGTCGAGATTTTGCGGGTCCTTGATCTCGTCCTTGGTGACGAGCCACGGCCCGAGCGGGCCGAAGGTCTCGCAGCCCTTGCCCTTGGTCCATTGCCCGGCGCGCTCGATCTGGAAGACGCGCTCGGAGACGTCGTTGGCGAGGCAATAGCCGGCGACGACGTCGAGCGCCTTGTCCTTGCTACAAATAGCGCGCGCGCTGGCCGATGACGATGCCGAGCTCGACTTCCCAGTCGAGCTTGGTGGAATCCTTCGGGACCATGGTGTCGTCGTTCGGCCCGCAGATGCAGGACGGCGCCTTGTTGAAGATGATCGGCTCCTTCGGGATCTGCATGCCGGCCTCGGCGGCGTGGTCGGAATAATTGAGCCCGATGGCGATGAAATTGCCGACCTTGCCGACGCAGGCGCCGATGCGGGGCTTGCCCTTCACCAGCGGCAGCTTTTCCGGCTTGAGCTTGCGCAGCTTGTTGAGGCTCGCCGGCGACAGCGCCGCGCCCGCGATATCGGGAACGACTTTCGACAGGTCGCGGATGCGGCCTTGCTCGTCGATCATGCCGGGCTTTTCGCGGCCGGGCGCGCCGTAGCGAACGAGTTTCATGAATTTCTCCTTGGCATCGGTGTTTGCGGAAATTTTTTCAGAACGCGCCGGGGAATCGGCCGCCGTCGATCAGAAGATTCTGCCCGGTGATATAGCCGGCCTGCGCCGAGCAGAGGAAGGCGCAAGTGGCGCCAAATTCATCGGGCGTGCCAAGCCGCCGTGCCGGGACCGAATCGATGTTTGCCGCCAGCGCCTCGTCGTAGCTGGTGCCCCGCTTCTTCGCGGTCGATCCCACGTTCGAGCGGAAGCGGTCGGTGTCGAATATTCCCGGCAGCATGAAATTGATGGTGACGTTGGATGCGGCGACGGAACGCGCGACGCCGGCAAGAAAGGCGGTGAGGCCGGCGCGCGCGCCGGACGACAGATCGAGGCCGAACAGCGGCATTTTGACCGATCCCGACGTGATATTGACGATGCGGCCGAATTTTTTCGCGATCATCGGGTCGATGGCCTTTTGGATCAGCTCGATCGCCACGACCATGTTGGCAATGACGCCGTCGAGCATTTTCTGCCGGTCGAGCTCGCGGAAGTCGCGAAACGGCGGCCCGGCATTGTTGTTGACCAGGATATCGGGCTCGGGGCAGGCGGCAAACAGCGCTTTCTGGCCTTCGGGCGAAGCGACATCGGCGGCCACCGCCGTGATCTTGGCGCCGGTCGCCTTGCGCAGTTCGTCCGCGGTCGCGGCAAGGCGCTCTTTGTCGAGGCCGTTGATCACCACCTCGCAGCCGGCTTCGGCAAGGCGATGGGCACAGGCGCGGCCAAGCCCGCGGCTCGAAGCGCAAACGATCGCCTTGCGGCCGGCAATTCCGAGGTCCATCCCTACGCTCCCTTGTGTGCCTTTTATTCTGCGGCTCTGTTCTCGTAACTGGACGTGCTTAAGTCAACGGCTGAATCCGCCACTGGGTCATTGTCGCAAATGACGTTCCTTTCGGATGCATCGCTTACCGAACTGGCGTTGATCGTTGTCTTGGCCGCCTTCTCCGCCGTCACCGGCGGCGTTGCCGGCTATGGCACCGGCGCGCTGATGCCGCTCATTCTGGTGCCGATGGTCGGCGCCGCGCCGGTGGTGCCGATCATTGCCATTTCGGCGATGTTCACCAACAGCGCGCGCGTGTTGGCGTTCCGCCGCCTGCTCGATCCGCGCCGCGCGCTCATCGCGCTGGTCTGCGCGCTGCCGACCTGCGTGCTTGGCGCTTACCTCTATACACTCCTGACCGGCCGCGGCGCCGCGCTGGTGATCGGCATCGAGCCTGATCGCGACCGTGCCGTTGCGGCGGCTGCTCAAGCGGCGCGGCCACCGGCTCGGCGAAAAGGGCTATGCCGCGGCGGCAGCCGGCTGGGGCATCGTGGTCGGCGGCACCACCGGGGCAGGCGTGATCCTGCTGTCGCTTCTGATGGCGACCGGCCTCGAAGGCGCCGCCGTCATCGCCACCGACGCCGCGGTGTCGATCGGCATGGGCATCGTCAAGATTTCGGTATTCGGCTTCGCCGGCGTGCTCACCCCGACGGTGATCGTGATTGCGCTGTTGATCAGCGCCGTCGCCTTTCCATGCACGTTTCTGGCCAAGCTCATCATTACCCGCATGCCGGTTCACGTGCACACCGCCTTGCTGGACGCCGTGGTCATCATCGGCGGCTCGGTGATGATTTTTGGCGCTTGGCGAAGGGTAATGAACTGCGTCATTGGGTCGCTTTCACGATGGCCGATTTTGCATCGGCGAACAGTGTGACCGACCGCATCGATGGCATCGCGCGCGACCGGCACGCTGCACCGGCAAGCCATTGGGTCGGTATTTGACGCGAATTTTCTCGATATCGTACATCGCCAAGGCCATAAAGGCGTTCAACCGTAACAGCTGTCTTGTCCAGATCGATCTGGCGAAAAAATCTGTGTCTTCGGTTGAAAATGTGAGATGGCCGCTTGATCGTCCAGCGTACTGTTGCGATGCCCATTGCAGCACCACGCTCATGCCGATTCTTAGTGTCACGTCAAGACAGTACTCGATCGTCAAAATGGTGCATGGCGCTGTACCAGTCGATATCGAGCAGGCGGTTTCGTGCCGGGTCTTTAAGCTTGCAGCTTGTACGATCCTGGCCCGTCGGCGAAACTCGGCATGTAGGCGGCGGCATCTGGCAATCGAAGTTGAAATGTACGCACCAAGTGACGACGAGCTAAGCGGATCGACGCTGGCGAGCATTGGTTTGCCGGGTCTCGGTCTGGGATCGCTTGCCCAATCGAGATAAATCTCCATCTTTGTCGCCAGCAGAATTGATGTTTTCGCGCAAGCGCGTGAAGGCGTCTTCATAGGGCTTGTACATCGAGCGAGCGCTCGTCGCTCGCATAAGCGCTCTCGTCCGGTTTGATCTTCTCAGTTTGAGGGCGCTCCCAAATACGAAGAATAACAGCGCTTGGAGCGACAGCGGCAACGACAGCGTATTGGAGCTTCTGTGAATGCCGCGGTCGCGGCCGCCATGTCTTCTTTGGCTTGCGTCTGGTTACCTTATCCTCGTAGGCCGAAAAATATTGGAGAATAGCGCGCGATCAGGGTACCGAGGAAGCCATGGAGCGTGACGCCGGACGAACGGATGAAGTAGTCCCGGTTCGCTCAATATTCGCGCAAGCTCCCGACGCCGCGCTCGGCGGGACGATCCCAACGGTAGTCGACATTCCTAGCCTCCACAAATACTAGAAGTCACGCGCAATGCAATCTACAATTGTTTTCTGATGAATTGCAACAGCAATTTCACAGGGCCAATTTTGCTACGGCCACTTCACCACCGGCGGCATCGAGGACAGGATCGACTCGACGTTGCCGCCGGTGCGCAGCCCGAAAATCGTGCCGCGATCGTAAAGCAGATTGAATTCGACGTAGCGGCCGCGACGGATGAGCTGCTCTTCGCGCTCGGCGTCGGTCCAGGCTTTGGCAAAATTTCGGCGCACCAGCTCGGGATAGACCTTCAGGAAGGCGCGGCCGACCTCCTGGGTGAAGGCAAAGTCAGCATCGAAGTCGCCGCTGTCGAGCCAATCGTAGAAAATGCCGCCGATGCCGCGCGTCTCGCCGCGGTGCTTGAGATAAAAATAGTCGTCGCACCATGTCTTGAACTTGTCGTACGGCGCGACGCGGCGATGCGCGTCGCAGGCGGCCTTCATCGCGGCGTGAAACGCAATCGTGTCGGGGTCGTCCTGGCGGCGCCGCCGCTCCAGCACCGGCGTCAAGTCGGCGCCGCCGCCGAACCACGATTTGGTGGTGACGACATAGCGGGTATTCATGTGCACGGCGGGCACATGCGGGTTGTGCATATGCGCGATCAGGGAAATGCCGGTGGCGTAGAAGCGCGGGTCGTCGGCGGCGCCGGGAATTTCCTTGCGGAATTCCGGGGCGAATTCGCCGAACACCGCCGAGACGTGGACGCCGACCTTTTCGAAGACGCGGCCCTTCATCATCGCCATCACGCCGCCGCCGCCGGGCGCGCCGGTGTGGTCGGTGCGGTCCCACGGCGTCCGCGTAAACCGCCCGGCCGGAAGATCCGCCAATGGGGCGCCAGCGGGCAGGGCATCTTCCACCGCTTCGAAGGCTGAAAGAATCTGGTCGCGCAGGTCCGTGAACCAAGTCGACGCGGTCTGTCTGCGCTCTTCGCTATTCATGATCGGCCAAAAGTCCAGCTCTCTTGGGCGTGATAGAGGCGGTGGCGCAGCCGATTATGCTACTCCGCGTCCACTTTTTCCGCCAACCACACCTTGATCAGCGATTGATAAGGCACATCGCGCTTATTCGCCGCGATTTTGATGCGATCGAGCAGTCCCTGCGGCAGACGTAGCGAAATCGCGGTCGTGGAGAGCTTCAGGTTGGGAAATTGCACACGCTGAGCTTTGCTCCAATCCACGTAGTCTGTGGAATCATGCGTTTCCCAAAACCTCCGTTCCTCGGCCTCGCTGCGAAAGTGAGGAATTGGCTTAAGCTTCCCGCCCATAAAGGCCTCGTTCTTTCCTGTTCATATCGCGTGCGGAGATCACCCGAACCCTCGTTCTATTCGCGCGCAAGGTGAAGGTTACATGCAACAGCCGGTTCTCGAGCGTTCGCCCCAATGCGTGATAACGCACTTCGTCCTGACTGTGTTTCACATCGTCTGCAAGCAAGAGTCGGATGTCGGCAAATACCTGTTCCGCCTCAACTTGCGATACCGAATGCTTGTCAACGCTCTTGAGACTGTTGCCGTCGTCCCAGTCAAATCCAGTGATGGGGCTCAAGTCGAGCATGGCTGTATATTATCATAATATACATAAATTTCAAGGTCCAACCCTATATTTCGACATTTCGAGTGCCCTGCCGCAGCGCTTCACCGGCGGCCATGGCTGCGGCGATTGCGACATTGAGCGAACGCAAGCCCGGACGCATCGGGATCACAAGCCGCGCATCTGCACTGGCGTGCACCGCTTGCGGCACACCCGCCGACTCGCGGCCGAACAGCAGGACATCGTTCGGCTCGAAACGGTAATCGAGGTAGGACACCGTCGCCGCGGTCGTGAACACGACGAGTCTATGACATTGCCGCCGCCGCCAGGCGTCGAATTCCTGCCATGAGGCGTGCCGCGTCAGCGCGACGGCATCGAGATAGTCCATGCCGGCGCGGCGGAAGGCGCGATCCGACGTGGGAAAACCGGCCGGCTCGATAATATGCGCTTCGAGCCCAAGACATGCGCACAGCCGCAACACCGTCCCGGTGTTTTGCGGGATATCGGGCTCATACAACGCGATTCGAAGCGTCATCTCGGGCGGCCGGCGAGCTTCGGCGACGATCCGCAGTTATACGGATCGGTTGAGGAAATGGGCACATAAGTTGCATTGTGGGTGTCGTTGCGGCCACACTTGCACTATCGCGGCAAGGGTGCCAATAAAACGCCGCCGGAATGCGTCGCCTCGGACCTTCCCAAGGGCGGAGGCGACCGGGTCTTTCGCCGCCTCACCCCCTCCCTTCCCTCCCCCGCATGCGGGGGAGGGAAGGGAGGGGGCCGCGGTTTGCAGCGCGGACGGGGCAACCGGCCAGACGTAAGAGGGTCGAGGCTGTGACAGCAATCTCAACGGCGGAGAGAACACGCCGGGATTTTCCTTCCATTTCCACTACCGCCGCCGGCCTCGTGACGAACCGGCGAAGCATCGCGCAATCAGGCACATAAGGTTCGACTATGAGCGGACATGCGACCTACCAGCCGCAAAGCCCCTTCATGAAATGGATGGAGCGGCGGCTGCCGATCGGCGAGCCTCGTCTATTCCTCCTTCATCGCCTATCCGACGCCGCGCAATCTGAACTATTGGTGGACGTTCGGCGGCATTCTCACCTTCATGCTCGGCGTGCAGATCGTCACCGGCGTCGTGCTGGCGATGCACTATACGCCGCACGTCGATTACGCCTTCAATTCCGTCGAAGGCATCATGCGCGACGTCAATTACGGCTGGCTGTTGCGCTATGTCCATGCCAACGGCGCCGCGTTCTTCTTCCTCGCCGTCTACGTCCACATGGCCCGCGGCATGTATTACGGCTCCTATAAGGAGCCGCGCGAGGTGTTGTGGATCCTCGGCGTCATCCTGTTCCTGCTCATGGTGGCCACCGGCTTCATGGGCTACGTGCTGCCGTGGGGGCAGATGAGCTTCTGGGCGGCGACCGTCATCACCAATCTGTTCTCGGCGATACCCGGCGTCGGCGGCTCGATCGTCACCTGGCTGTGGGGCGGCTTTGCCGTCGGCAATCCGACGCTCAATCGGTTCTACTCGCTGCATTACCTGTTGCCGTTCGTCATCGCCGGCGTGGTCGTGCTGCACATTTGGGCGCTGCACATGGTCGGGCAGAACAACCCGACCGGCGTCGAGCCGAAGACCGAAAAGGACACGGTGGCGTTCACGCCCTACGCCACGGTCAAGGATGCCTTCTTCATCGGCCTGTTCTGCATCGTGTTCGCGTATTTCATCTTTTACATCCCGAACTATCTCGGCCATTCCGACAACTACATTCCGGCCAATCCGAGCCAGACGCCGACCCACATCGTTCCGGAATGGTACTATCTGCCGTTCTACGCGATCCTGCGCGCGATCCCGAGCAAGCTTCTCGGCGTCACCGCGCTTGCCGCATCGATCGTCGTGCTGGCCTTCCTGCCGTGGCTCGATACGTCGCGCGTGCGCTCGGCGAATTACCGGCCGCTGTACCGGCAGTTTCTGTTCATCTACTTCGCCGCCGTCATTGGGCTAGGCTATCTCGGTTCGCAGGAACCGGTCGGCGGCTATGTGATCGCGGCGCGCATTCTCACCGCCTACTATTTCGCCTTCTTCTTTATCATCCTGCCGCTGTTGGGCTTGTTCGAAACGACCAAACCGCTGCCGAATTCGATCTCGGAATCGGTGTTGCGCGAAGGCCTGCCGATCGGCGCCTCGGCGCCGCCGCCGGCCGCACGCGGCTAAGGAGACCGGGCCAATGAAAATTCATCGCAGCATCGTCTTGGCCCTTACGCTGGCGGCGTCGCTCTCCGCCATGGCGACGGTGGCGGCCGGCGCAGGAGGCGGATGCGCCGACGCGGCTGCAGTGGTCGTTTTCCGGCCCGTTCGGCACCTACGACCCCGCTCAGCTGCAACGCGGGTTTAAGATCTATCGCGAGGTTTGCTCGAACTGCCACAGCCTGAAGCTCTTGTCGTTCCGCAATCTGGCCGATCCCGGCGGCCCGGCTTTCACCGAGGCGCAGGCCGCCGCCATCGCCGCCACTTTCCAGGTGACCGACGGTCCGAACGACCAGGGCCAGATGTTCCAGCGTCCGGGCAAGATTTCCGACTACCTTCCCGCCGCCGTTCCCGAACGACCAGGCCGCGCGCGCAGCGCTTGGCGGCAAGCTGCCGCCGGACATGTCCGATCTCGCCAAGGCGCGCAGCTACGAGTGGGGCTTTCCCTGGTTCATCTTCGATGCCTTCACGATGTACCAGGAGGACGGCCCGGACTATATCCACGCCATCCTCAACGGTTATACCGATCCGCCCGCCGGCTTCGCTCTGCCGCCGGGCGGCCAATACAACAAATACTTTCCCGGTCACGCCATCGGCATGCCGAAGCCGTTGAGCGACGGCCAGGTCGAATATACCGACGGCACGCCGACGACCGTCGACCAATACGGCCGCGACGTTGCCGCCTTCCTGATGTGGGCGGCCGAGCCGAAGCTCGACGCCCGCAAGCGCCTCGGCTTCCAGGTGATGATCTTCCTCATCGTGTTCAGCGGCCTGCTTTACTTCACCAAGAAGAAGGTCTGGTACGCGGTGCTGCACGATCCGGAGCTGGAAAGGCCGCGCGCGGACCGAGGCCGGCACTGAGCTGCTTCACGCCAGAATATTCGCGGGCCACCGACGTGACATTATCTCGGTCGCCAGCGGCAAGTTTGCCGACGCGTCGGAGGATGAAGTTCGTTCGGCAGCGTGAACAGCTTCCATCGCACGACGCAGGGACGATTTAGGCCGGCGGGTTTCAGGTCCGCGATTACAAGGTCACTCGGCCATTGCGAACGGGCGGCGGTCGTGATCATGGCGCAAATCGAATGGCCATGAGACCCGTTGAATACCGTGTGGGAAATAATGACAGAGGGTCGGCGTTTATCTGCGGCGATGTCGACAAAGGGAAAAGGCACGACGACAACGTCGCCGAAATCACAGATCACGAAACGCCTCTTCGTCCTCCGGCGAATTCCATTCGGACATGGTCTCGCTCAATGCCGCCAGATAAGCGTCGGCTGTTCGCACCTCGCGCACTTCGACCCGTTCGTGACGCCGCGCCTGAAAGCTCTTCCAGATCGTTTTCATATTGCCGATCGGCTTGATGGATTGTTGCGGCCTGCCGTCTTTGCCGATACGGGTCTTCTCCCAGGCGCCGACAATGCCGTCGACTTGGAGCTCGATGACTTCGCCCGGCGCGAGCGAGATGATACGGTCCTTCAGAACTTTCCCGCCCTCGATATGGTTTGCCCAGATCGTGTCGTCGCGAATTTCCACGTAGGCCATAGCTCGCTCCGCCGAAACCCCAAGTTTCGCTACACTATAGGGGTGGGGTGGGGGTGGGGTCAGATATTGGATGGGTGTCTGCCAATGACCAGCGTCGCTCTCGAAAACGATCTCAAGGCCGCGATCCGCACCATCCCGGATTATCCCAAGCCGGGCATCATGTTTCGCGACATCACCACGCTATTGGGCGATGCACGGGCCTTCCGCCGCGCCGTCGATGAACTGGTGCAGCCCTGGGCCGGCGGCAAGATCGACAAGGTCGCCGGCATCGAGGCCCGCGGCTTTATTTTGGGCGGCGCCATCGCGCACCAGATCTCATGCGGCTTCGTGCCGATCCGCAAGAAGGGCAAGCTGCCGTTCAAGCGCGTCAGCATCGGCTATTCGCTCGAATACGGCATCGACGAAATGGAGATGCACGAGGATGCGCTGGTCAAGGGCGAGCGGGTCATCCTGGTCGACGATCTCGTTGCCACCGGCGGCACCGCCGAGGCGGCAGTCAAGCTCTTAAAGCAGGTGGGCGCCGATGTCGTCGCCGCCTGCTTCATCATCGATCTGCCGGAACTCGGCGGCGCCGAAAAAATCAGAAAGCTCGGCGTGCCGGTGCGCACACTGGTCGCCTTCGAGGGGCATTAGATGCCGCGGAGTGCGGCGCTAGCGCGCCGGCCTTGCCGTCGCTCTTTTCGGTCGCCGCGCAGCGAGGATTCCAGCTCGCCGATGAGGAGCCGCAGTTCGAGATCGCGGAATTGCGCGAAAATGCCGCCGATCCAGCTATGCACTTCGGTCGGACCGCCCGGCTGGTGCGCCATGTAGGCGGAGAACGAGAAGCCCGGCCGGTCGATGACGCCGCGGACGATCGGGGAGAGCCGCGGGATGCGGATGACGCCGAATTCCGGGCGTGTCGGCGGGAAATCCTGCGGCACGAACATGAATGACGCCGCTTCGTTGTGTATCGGGATGAAAGTCGTTCGCGGCAGGCGGCGCCGCAGCTCGGCATAGCTTTGCGCGGTGGCCGGCGCCGAATCGGTAACGAACAGCACGACCGGTTCGATGCCCCGCCGCCGCGCTTCCTGCTCGAAGCCGATCTCGCGCCATCACTGCGAAGAATTGCTCGAACAGCCCGTAGCCCAGATCGATGACGGTGGTTCGCCAGTGGTCGGTGATGAGCCGGTCGAACAGCGCCATCTGGCCGCGCGTATCGGCGACGTCGGCGGTCCAGGCCAGGTTTGGGAAGTAGGGCGCCAGCGCCGGCTCGCGCGGATCGAGATCGTAACCGACCAGCGAAGCTCGCCCGCTCGACCGGAAGAACTCGATCAGCAGCCGGGCAATCAGCGTCTTGCCCACCCGCGGGTGCTGCGAGGCGACGATATAAAGCGGCGTGCGTTGCGGCATTTCCCGCCAAGCGTCCAATCCGGGTGCAGCTGGATTGAGACTATGACGAAATCGCAACAGAACCTAGCTAAATGCCAAAGCGGCGGGGAGACGCCCAAAACCGCCGCGTCGATCAGGTCCGGGTGCCGCCCTGCGCGCGCGTCGCAGGAAACGGCGGTGCCGGAGGCGTCAAACATGTCAAGCAGCTTCACGCGATCGTATTCGCCCCAGACATTGCCGAGCCAGTGCCGCACATAGCCGCGCAGCACGAACGAGTAATTGGCGGTGTCGCCCTTCGGGTTCTTGTTGGCGACAAACGTCAGGAACGGCACGGAGGCAAGCTCGACCTGCTCATAGGCCATCTCGTTGAGCTTCGGGATATTGATCGTTACCGCGTCCTTCAGCTTCTTGAAGTACGAGGCGTGGGTGGCCTGGTCCCATTCGAAGAAGTTGGTGTTGTTGATGAAGTTCTTGACCAGGAAATACTTGGCGTCGGTGGTGAAGGGAGCGGTTTCCTCGATTTCGTTCAACGAGGCGATCGACGAGCCGAGAATGTGAAAGACGATGAAGGTGATCTGTCCCTTCTTCACCGCGTCGAGGAAGCCGATATCGCGCAGCGCGCGCAGCGTCGGCGACAATAGGCCGGCGCGCACGTCGACCACGGTCACGGTGGCGTCGGTGGTCGACAGCGTGTCGATGATCCGCATCTGGTCGGCCACCATGGTGGCGTCGACGATATCGCTCGTTTCGGGATGGAAACGCTTGAGCGTGCCCTTTGGCGCTTCGGAGTCGAAGGCGCGCGTCGGTATGTGATGTGCGGTGAAATAATCGAGCAGCGTGCGGGCGACCGTAGTTTTGCCTACGCCGCCCTTATCCGCGCCAACCAAAATCAGAGCTGGTTTAGCCATGATCGAACCCTCATTGACGCCCAGGTTGCGTCCTTCATCCTCGACTTTCGCTTCTACACAGCCGCGCGACCGTTTGGAAGCCTGATCGTCTGCCCGACGGCCCGGAGAGCGGTTTTATGGCTATTTGTAATTTGTTAAGGTTAATTCCGCGGTCGGCCGACTAGCTGCCGCGAGGCGGTCCCCAGGGGCCGGACGCCGATTCGGAGGAAGGCACGGCGGTTGGCTCGGCCGGTGGCTCGGACCATGGTCCAGGCGTGGCGGAGGCCTCGGTTGCCGTAGTTTCGGTTGCCCAAGGGCCGGATGCGGCCGGATGGACCAACTGATCGGCCGTCTGACGGCCCGGCGACGGTGGGTTGATCGCCGCTCGCATCGCTTGCCGGCGGCGGCAGCGCGATCGGGCCCGGGTCGTGGCCGCCGGCAAACTTGACCAGCGCCGCGACGCGGGCCTCGACGCTCGGATGAGTGTCGAACAGCTCGCCAAAGCCTTCGCGCGGATTGTCGATGCACATTTCCATCACGGCGGACGTCGCGCGGTGAAGTTCACCGCGGCCCTCGATTTTGCGCAGCGCCGAGATCATCGCGTCGGGATTGTGGGTGAGCTCCACCGAACCGGCGTCGGCGAGATATTCGCGCGAGCGCGATAGCGCGAGGCGGATGACGAAGGACAGCACATAGGCAACGACCAGAAGACCCACGGCGATCAGGATCGCCAGCCCCGCGCCATTGCCGCCGCCGCGGCGCTCGGATCGCGAGCCGCCGAACCCGAAGCTGTTATAGAACCAAAGCCGAAACACCAGCTCGACAAAAAACGACACCGCACCGGCAATAACGACGGCGATGACCATCATGCGGACGTCGCCGTTGCGGATATGCGTCAGCTCATGGCCGAGCACGGCTTCGATTTCGGCGTCATCGAGCGTCTTGAGCAGGCCCGTGGTGACCGTGATCGAATATTGCTTGGCGTTCATCCCGGTGGCGAACGCATTGAGCGCGTCGGAATCCATGATTTTCAGCTTGGGCGTCGGAATGCCACGCGAGATGCAGAGATTTTCCAGGATATTGTAGAGCCGCGGCTCTTCGCGGCGCTGCACTTCGCGGCCGCCGGTCAGCGCATCGATCATGTCCTGATGAAAGTAATAGGCAATGACGATCCAGGCCGCCGCGCCGACGGTGGCGAACGGCGCAGCTTTGAGGAAATCGATCCAGGCAAGCTGCAGAAGCGTATCGATATCGGCGTTGACCGATAGTCCTTCGGCCACCAGCGCGCCGGCATAAACCAGCACATAGACAAGCAAAAACAGCCCGGCGAGCAGGACGATCGAACGCCGGCGGTTCGACTGGATGTGACTGTACAGACCGTAAGCCGCCATAGCTCGGCTCCAGGATGCCGAGACTAGAACTTGACTGAAGGCGCCGCCGTTTCGCCTGCCGGTCGGCGCCGAGGTCGAAATAATCCTTCGGCGCGAAAGCCGAAGGCGCCGGCGAACAGGGCGGCGGGAAAGCGCTGAATGCCGGCGTTGTATTCCTGCGCCGCGTTGTTGAAGAAGCGCCGGGATGCGGCGATCTTGTTTTCGAGATCCGTCAGCTCCGCCTGCAATTGCTGGAAATTCTCGTTGGCTTTGAGGTTGGGATAGGCTTCCGACAGCGCAAAAATCTGGCGTAATGCGCCGGACAGCATGTTTTCGGCGGCCGCCTGTTGCGCCGGTCCCTGTGCCGCGACCGCCGCATTGCGCGCCTTGACCACCTCGTCGAGCGTGCCGCGCTCGTGAGCGGCATAGCCTTTGACCGTCTCGACCAGGTTGGGAATGAGGTCGTGCCGCTGGCGCAATTGCACGTCGATGTCGGCAAAAGCCTCATTGACCCGCTGCCGCATCGAAACAAGACCGTTATAGACCATAATCGCCCACAAAATGACGACGACGATCACGGCAAGAACGATGATGGTCGAAGTGGACATTTTGGGCTCCTTCAAAGCGGATCGGGGAAATCGTTCGCCGGCGATGCGGCCTGTCTATGCCACAGGCAGTAGATAGGCACGGTTTATGACGGCCGCGAGCGCCCAAGGGTTCAATTCTTGGGTTCAATTCTCGGATTCGACCCTGGCGCCAGTGCCGCACCTCTGAAGCAGCCCAATGCGCCGTTAACGTTAGCTCCGGATCGACATCGCCTCGACGGGGTGGGTCATTTAAGAATTCAGACCCAACAGGGTGAATGAAAATGTCCGAGCAGCATCTCGGTGCTTTCCCATCGGGTCAAAACGGCGGCGCGGCCGAATTGCCCGAACCGCGTGACGCCGCGCCGCAGCGCCGTCGCGCCACAGACCGCACCATGGATCGCGCCGCCGAAGACAGCCATGTGCTGACGCGGTTCGAGCAGGACCAGCTCGCGCGCGAATTTGCCGATATCGAGCGGGCGAGCGCCGCGCTGCGGTTGGGTGAGCCGGCGCTGCGATCCTGGACCAAGCCGGCGCTGCCGCAGGCCGCCAAGAAGCCGCGGCCGCTATGGCTTCTCATCGGCGTATTGTGGCTATCCACCGCGCTCGTCACCGCGGCGCCGTTGCCGCCATCGCGACGCTTGCGGGATAGCGGCGCCTGCGCGATTGGCGACAGCGACAATACCTTAGACTAGGAATTGGGTGGCGCGACGCGACGGGCCGGCTAGATTAAGCCCATGCTTCGACGCGGCCGCATGCGCGGCCGGGTGTCGCTGGCAGACGGGCCGACGCGACAGCCAGGGGGACGCCGATGCCGAGCGCTGTCATCGCCAAGACGTATGGAACAGTGAGCGCTGATCGCCAGAAGGAGATGAGCGGACTGGAATTCGTCCAGGGGCTCGTCAACGGGACGCTACCTCTCAATATGATCGCGCAGACCTTGGGATATGACGTGATCGAGGCGGAAAAGGGACGTGTCGTCGTCGCCGTGCAACCGAGTGAGGCCCACCTCAATCCATACGGTACAATTCATGGCGGCGTCACTGCTACGCTGCTCGACAGCTGCATGGGGTTGGCGGTGCAATCGACCCTCGACAAAGGTTTTGGGCAGACAACGGTCGAATTCAAGATTTCGCTGATACGGCCTATTACGGCCGGAAACAGGACGCATCATCGCAGAGGGCATTGTGTTAAATTGCGGCCGGCGCGTTGGCACCGCCGAGGGCCGCCTCACCGATGGCAAGGGACGTTTGCTCGCGCATGGCACGACCACGTGCCTGATTTTTGCGAACTGACGGCACCGAAGATGCGATGACCTATCACATTCATCGCGATCCCGCGGAGCTGGTCGGCGTCGTTTGCCGGACCGGCTGCGCGCGGGATCAATAAGCGTTGCGATACGCCTCGGGCGACAATAGCGTGCGCGCCAGGATTTTCAGGTCGAGCCATAGCGACCAATTGTCGATATAGAACAGGTCGTACTCGACGCGCTTCCTGATTTTCTCGTCGCTGTCGATCTCGCCGCGATAGCCGTTGATCTGCGCCCAGCCGGTGATCCCGGGTTTGACGTTGTGCCGCCGGGCATAAAGCGAAATGCGGCGCTCATAGTCGTGATCGTGCGCCAGCGCGTGCGGCCGCGGGCCGACCAGCGACATGTCGCCGGTAAGCACGTTGAACAGCTGCGGGATCTCGTCGATGTTCCAACGCCGCAGCCAGCGGCCGATCCGGGTCAAGCGCGGATCGTCGCGCGTGGTCTGCGGCACGACGGCATCGTCTTCCAACGTCCGCATGGTGCGGAATTTTATGATGCGAAACGGCTGCTGATTGAAACCATAGCGCCGCTGCACGAAGAAAATTGGGCCGGGGCTGTCGAGTTTGATGAGAATCGCGACAGCGACGAACAGCGGGGTGAGCGCGATCAGCGCCAGCGACGCAAACAGGAGATCGAAGAAGCGTTTCTGCACCACCTCGGCGCGCGACAGCGGCAAGCGCGTCAGTTGCAGGCTCGCCAGCGGCCCGACTTTGGCCAGCTCGACCTCGTCGAATTTGTGCAGGATTTGCTCGGGCCCGAGATGGATTTCGACCGGCAGCGCCAGGAAGGTCTTGGCACAACGGTCGATGATCTCGGTCGCCGACCATGGCAACAACAGGTAGATGGCGTCGGGCTCGAGGCTGCGCACGCTGGCGGCGGCCTCGGCGAGGTCGCGGTCGAGCACCGCGCGCCGGGCGTCGGCCGAAGCGGTGGCCGGCACCGGGGTGAGGAAGCGGCAGCCGACGATGGCGAGCCCCAGCGCCCAAGGCTCGTAATGCTGGACGAAGGCGCCGATATGCGCGCCGGTGCCGATCAGGCAAATGCGCTGGGCCGAAACCAGCCCGGCGGCGCGCGCCAGCGCGGTAATGCGCACGATGGCAAAGCGCGACACCACCAGAGCGGCGAGCGTCGCGAAATAGAACAGCACGATCCAGCCGCGCGAATAGTCGACGCTGACTTGCGCCAGGAAGCCGAGCATCAAGAGGCAGATCAGCGTGACGTTCCACAATTGGATGGTGCGGCGGGCGTGCGGCTTGAAGGCAAAGAAATTCGGCATGCCGGTATTCGCCGCGGAACACGTTGGAGATGGTGAATATGCTCGCCGCCAGAGCTCCAACCTGGACGCAGCGCGAGATTTCGTCGATGTCGCCATAAACAATGCGGTAATAGGCGATGCCGGTAAGGCCCGACATCGCCACGATCGAGCGCGACGTCGATCAGGAAGATGGCGATGGAGAAAGTGCCGCGCGAGAGCCGACGCCCAGGCGCGCAGCACCCGGCTCGTCTGCGGCGGCGATGCCAGCGTGTAACTGGGTTGAACGTTCATCGGCGCAGCCGGCTTCGCTGTTGCGTTCTTGGACGAAGCGGGGCTCGCCGCCGCCCCGGAATGGGACAGCGCGGCCGCTCGTGCCGAGGTCTCGCCAGAACCGTGCCAGCGGCGCTGCCATGCACGCATCGCCGGGACGCGCGCCGGCCTCGGCGTGTTAAGATTAACCGGCTGCCCGGCGACGACTTCAACGGACGCCGGCTTGGGGAGGACCATGCAAGGCAAAATCGCACTCGAAGAACATTTCGCCATTCCGGAAACCGCCGAAGATTCGCATGGGCTATTTTCCGGAGCCGGTGCGGCGCGAAGTGGAAGAACGTGATGCGGACATCCATGGCCGGCGGCTGGCGCTGATGGACGAGCACGGCATCGAAATGATGATCCTGTCGCTCAACGCGCCGGCGGTGCAGGCGATCCCGGACAAGGCGCGCGCCGCCGAAGTCGCGCGCAAGGCCAACGATTATCTCGCCGAACAGGTGCACAAGCGGCCGGACCGTTTCCAGGGCTTTGCCGCGCTCGCCATGCAGGACCCCGACGTCGCCGCGCGCGAGCTGGAGCGCTGCGTCAAGGAGCTCGGCTTTCGCGGCGCGCTGGTCAACGGCTTTTCGCAAGCCGGCGACGCCGACACCGTGCTCTATTACGACCTGCCGCAATACCGGCCGTTCTGGGCGACGGTCGAACGGCTCGACGTGCCGTTCTATCTGCATCCGCGCAATCCGGTGCCGCGCGATGCGCGCGATTTACGAGGGCCATCCGTGGCTGTTGGGACCGATCTGGGCGTTCGGCCAGGAAACCGCGGTGCACGCGCTGCGGCTGATGGCGTCCGGCCTGTTCGACGCTTATCCGCGGCTCAATATCGTTCTCGGCCATATGGGCGAGAATCTGCCCTATGGGATTTGGCGCGTCGACAATTCCAATGCCTGGATTCCCGACCGCAACAAATGGCCGGCGAAAAAGCGTCTCGGCGAATATTTCTGCGTCCAACTTCTTTCTCACCACCTCGGGCAATTTCCGCACCCAAGCGCTGATCAACGCGATGCTGGAAATCGGCGCCGACCGCATCATGTTCTCGACCGACTGGCCGTTCGAGAATATCGATCACGCCGCCAACTGGTTCGATGCCTGCCCGATCAGCGAGAACGACCGGTTCAAGATCGGCCGCGGCAACGCGCGGCGATTGTTCAAGCTGGGGAATGAGTGAGGGTGCTGAGGCAGAACGGACTAACCTCGACGTTCGACGTCCGCTATTGGGAAAAGCTGACGACATCGGCACCATTGGAATATTTCGGCTATTGACCCACAACGGTCATCGGCCAGAGTCTCATGTTGCAAAGCGAAGGTCCTTTGCCCCTTCCGGGGTGCTCAACTGAGCCGATACGATGTCTTCGTTTAAGGTAATCGCTTTTCATGATTAATAAGGCGGGAGGACACCTCATGATCGACCTCTATCATCACGGCTCGTCCGTGTGCGCTGCCAAGGTACGCTTTGCCCTCGGCGAGAAAAATCTGGCATGGCAGGGCCACTATCTCGACATCCTGAAAGGCGACCAGTTCGCGCCCGAATACCAGAAGCTCAATCCCAAGGCGGTGGTGCCGACACTCGTCCATGACGGCAATGTGATTGTCGAGTCGACAGTTATCAATGAATATCTCGACGAGACATTTCCAGACGTGCCGCTTAAGCCAAAATCTGCAGTCGAGCGAGCCGAGATGCGTGTATGGACCAAGGCGGTGGATGAAAATCTGCATCCTGCCTGTGGCGAGATCACGTTTGCTTCATGCCACCGGCACATTGTCCGCCGCTTGCCGGAGGACAGATTTCAGGCGTTCCTCAACAGCACGCCTCCGATCTCGGTGACCACACACTGGCATGAACGCAAGAAAGAAATCGTCATGCAGGGGATCGACGCACCGGGCATCGGCGATACGTTTCGACTTTACGACAGCTACCTCGGTAAAATGGAGAAAACTCTCGCGACGCGACCCTGGCTCGCAGGCGAGACTTTCTCTCTCGCCGACATTGCGGTTACACCTTACGTCAACCGGCTCGACATGCTGGGTATGGCGCCGATGTGGGAGGGCAAGCGCCCGCGTGTAACCGAGTGGTTCAACCGGATTAAGGCGCGAGCAGCGTTCAAGCCTTCGTTCCTGGATTGGTGCCCGCCGGACCTGACGGCCGACCTTCTGACCTTTGGGCGGGAGAGCTGGCCGAGTGTCGAACGGATGCTGGCACCGACGAGTTGATGTGGCTTCGGCCCTAAACGTCACTTCCCGCAATGCCGAAATTCGGTAGCGATCTGAGGAAGAGCGGACTCGTCCGGGACACCATCGATCGGTCGTTCGTGACCCGTAGGCGACATGATAGGCCGCCATGGCGTTCCTCGTGACCGGAGAAGACGCGAAGCATCTGCGTTAAATCTGTTTGACGACGTTGGCCTCGTTGAGAACTTCCGTTTCGGCCTCTCGCATTTGGATGTCGCCGCGGCGAGGGTCTGCGAGGCGAGATCGCGACTGTCGCGTGGGCACCCGTTGTATCGTTAGTGGAACTATTTGCCCACCAAAGCGATGCCTGAAGGACTTGGCGATCTCCAAAGTTTCAAAGCACCAGGTCCAAAGCTTCTGCTCGCCCAGGCATTGAGGCAGGCCTCGGCGCTGGGTGTTGTTGCTGTAACGATGCCATGCATTGACACCATAAAGAGCGCAGCCGAAGCCACCGTCAGGGACGGCAACCCGGACGACGAATGGAAACTGACCTTGTCTAACGCGGGTAGCCGTTTTCTTCATTCGCACTGGACTGGGCATGGCAGTACCGCTCCGACGGAATAAAGATGCAACTGCCCGACTGGGGCTTGATCGCGTCAGAGAAATGCCTGGGGCGATGCGGTAATCTCACCGAAGCCAGGAATCAGGATGCAAAGTCCGATTGTCACCGCCAATCCGAGGGCACAAAATAAAATGAGGGCGATGAACTCGGGGTCGGTGAGCGCCGCGACGACGTGATCCCACACCGTCGCTTTTCGGCGAAGCCTGTGATCCGTGGGATCGGTCAACACCAGACGTTCACTCGGGAAAGATGAATACTTCATCGGAGCCTCCACTTTGCTGCCGCCTGCCGACGTGATTGACGGTGGTGTGTCGGCGGAGGACTTGCCTAACTGTCGCAAATGTGGGTGCTTTTCCCGTCGACGTCTGTGCCGCGGGTCACAGCAAAAGCGGCTCTTTTTCAACGGCTTCCGCGCTTTATGGCTGGCGCTCAGGAGCAATGCTTCGGTGCCGTCGCGGCCAAGTCTATCGGCTGCAGGGCCGCCCTCATGCGGACTGACGCGCGGTCGATTATGCCGAATCCACGAAGTTCCCGGAGTGCTTCCGGCTTAAGAATGATCGTCCAGCGGTTCTTCAAGTCCAGAATGCCCCGACGCTGCCAGTCTCGAAGACAGCGATTGACCTTCTCGCGTGTTCCGCCGGCCATTTCCGCCAATTCGCCTTGGGAGAGCGAAAGTTTCGTCGCCGCCGGACCTTGCGGCTGATATGACAGCAATATTTTGGCGAGCCGCACCGGCAAATTGAAGAACGCAATATCGGCCATCCGCTCATCGGACCGACGTATTCGGGCGCACAGGATTTCCATCAATTTCATGCAAGCTGCGTGGTTAGTTTCAAGAAAGCTCAGCACATCGCGACGTGCTAGAACCATAAGCTGACAATTTGTCAGTGCCGTTGCGTTAGCCGAACGCGGCCGGCCATCAAGTAGCGCTATCTCGCCAAATAACTCGCCAGGCCGCAGATCGGCGAGAATGATCTCCTTTCCCCTGACGGTCGGAAGTGAAATGCGTACCGTCCCAACAACGACAGCCATCATGCTGTCGCCATGGTCACCATGCCGACATATCGAATCGCCCGCGGAAAAACTGCGTGACACAGCGTAGGTTGCGATTTTTCTGCGTGCATTTTCGTCGAGCGAACTAAACAATGCGCATTTTTCAAAAACTTTATAGCCGCGATGATTTGCTACGCTGCTCGCCATGGTCGCCAATCCCGTTTCCGGCGAGCCCTGCTCGCATGGATCAACGACATAATAGAATAGTTTTCTGAGGTAGGCTCATGGCTTAAGGGACGTATGCGACCTGCCATTGTGGGCGGAGGATGGAGCCGCGCCGCGTATTACGTGGATTGCATCCTCAGGGGCTCCAGGCTGCACAAAAGGTATTATGGCGCGCGCCACGGCAAGTGGGTGGGTCTCGTAGTTGTGGCATTGCCTATTTAGGGGGAAGGCGATGGCGAATCGGATGTAACGGTAAGGTCTGCGCGGTATTACGGCTCGAACGGGGACAGCCTTTCCTTGAGGCATGCGTGAAGAAGATAGGCAGTCTTGGTGCAAATGCGGCGCGCGACTTAGATGGCTGGACTATTCAGGCAAACGGTCTGAAGGAACGGTGAGGGCAGTTGAGCGGCGATCTGCTACGCCTGCAAGACGACAACCTTCGCAGCGTTGTGAGCGGCGGGAACAAGAGAGAGGCGTTGACGCTCAAAACGGGCGCTGAACATGGCGATCGCACGGCGTTCTGTACGACACGGGCCTGAAAATGCTGGCATTCGAAGTGACGCGAAATGCGGTTCCTCTCTCGCTTTTCAATGGATTTGTCGCAAAAAGTGTGAATGCAAGCCTTTTGGCTTCGGCGCCGTGATGAAAGCTGCGGAGCTAAAACGGCTGAACGAAATCATCACAAAGACAATCATCTGCAGGTTGCGGACGCTAAGAACCTCGAAGCGGTTGAAGACGACCACGGAAAGCTGCGATCATCTCTCCTGAACCTGCGGACGCTCGCGAGCGGGGCTTATGTGAGGGTGCAAATGGGCTTGGGCAACAACCTCGGGGAACTCGATAGAAAATAGCGTAATGGATGCGGTCACTGGCTTTTGGGACAGAGAGAAGTGAAGAAGGGAAAAGTAACGACAATAGAGGTCATGGGCAAAGATGTGAACGACGATGACCTTCCCCTCGATTTCATTAGTGCGCAGATTGGTGAGAGCAAATCTCTCGCGCTTGGGAAACAGGTCGGCGCAGACGAAAACTACAAAATAAGAGCGAATTTCTTGCGCGAAAGCCTCGAAAAGCACGAAGAGGAATTGAAAGACTATCACACTGGATAGAAGCGATGGCCGCGACAGCAACGAAGATGAGATTTTTTGAGGGCGGCAATCTCGCGACGTTTATCGCGATGCGGGCGCTGTTTGGGGCGTCGCTCTATTTCTATCGCTCGATTCAAATTGGTTCAGCCTTGGAATATCGATATCGCGGACATTTATGGGTATGTTTTCAATCTATATGAGATTGAGGTTGGTGCCTTGATCGCGATCTTTGCTTTGTTCGCTTGTAGTCAGACACGATTCTTGGAACGGATGAAGAGTACAAACACCTTCGGCGCCATCGTCGCCAACACACATATCACACTGTCACTTGTCGTTCTGACACTGGCGGTAACTTTCATGTTGGGAGTTTGCAAGATGCAGCCTCGCGCGACACTTGAGATGCACTCAATAGTGTTTGTCGGGTGGTGTTTTTTAACGGTGGCCGCGACGGCGTTCTGTGTCCGCACGGTACGACAATTGTTAACCGCACTGGCTTGATTAGATTTCCTCCAACGCCACGCCATCCAAATCTAAAGCAGCAAGGCACGCGAGAAAGAACGTGGCGGGAAAAGTCAACCGCGCCAGCTTATTCGTTATCGAGAATTCAGTTTCCTTGAAGCCGTGTTTTTTGAGCCGCTTTGCCAACTCGGCATAAGTCACCTCACATTCCTGGAGCTTGTGCTTGAGAAAGGCGGCGGCACGTTCCGCCCATTCCTCTTCGGATTTGATACTCATGCGACTATTCCCCTATCGCATATGCAACCTCGCACATATGCGATATTGCATTTGACAAGTGAATACCTCGCATATATGATAGCTCGCATAAACGCGAGAATAATCCGATGGCCCAACACTTCCTGCTTTCCCCCGCCGCCAAAAGCCTTTCGCTGGCCTCCGTTTTCACGATGAAGGACCGAGGAAGCCGAAAAGACATTCCGGCGCATCCGTTGGCCCGAAACGGAAGGCGAGCCGGTTTGCCCGCATTGCGGCGGCGTTGACGCTTACGATTGCCGCCGCTTGAAGGGCGCGCCCCGCTTCCGCTGCCGGGCTTGCGGCAAGGATTTCACGATCACGTCACGGGACGCTGTTCGCCAGCCACAAGCTGCCGCTGCGCTGCTACCTCGCCGCCATCGCGATCTTCTGCAACGAGGTCAAGGGCAAGTCGGCGCTGGCGCTCTCGCGCGATATGAACGTGTCCTACAAATGCGCTTTCGTGTTGCTGCACAAACTGCGCGAAGCAATGGCGGCGGAATTGAAGGGCCGCGTGATCGGCGGCGAAGGTAAGGTCGCGGAAGTCGATAGCGGTTATTTCGGCGGCTACGTGAAGCCGGCGAACCTTGCACGAGCACCGCAAGGATCGCCGCTTCGCGCGAGAACCAATCAGGCAAGCGCAAGGCGGTCATCGTGATCCGCGAGCGCGACGGCAATACGCTCCCGGCGGTGTTCCGTACTGAAAAGCAGGCGCTCGAATTGGATCCAGTCGCCGCATCGCCAAGGGCACCGTTGTCAACGCCGACGAAGTCGCCGAACTGGAACGAATTGCATAGCCGCTTTGAAATGAAGCGCGATCAACCACGAGGAAGCCTACAGCCTTGACGGCGCTTGCACGAATTGGGCGGAGGAATTTTTCAGCCGTATGCGTCGCGCCGAGATCGGCCACCATCACCATATCGCAGGCGCTTATCTGCTCCGCTACGCGCAAGAGGCGTCATGGCGCGAGGATAACCGCCGCGTGTCGAATGGCGAACAGGTGAACCGCGTAGCCGGTGCTGGCGATGGCGCAAAAGCCGTCAGTGGATTTCACGGGCTATTGGCAGCGGAGCGGAAAGATGCCGCACGCGTTTAAGGCGACGTGCGACATCCGGCCATCAGCACCTCGTCCGCCTGCACGCCGACCTGGGCGGCCGGATTTTGGAGAACGGGAAAGAGGCCAAGCGCCTCGCCGAAAGCATGGAGCATGTCGAGGCGGTCATTCGGCTGTTCGATCCGGCCTACAACGTGACCCGGAATAGACGGCCCGACGACGATATAAGGGCGAACGGCTTATTCAAGCGAGGGACCATCCTGCGGAATGCCCTGGATGTGCTCAGGAAGGCTCAGAGGGCCGCTTACAGCGCGAGAGGTAACCGAGCGGATGTTAGCCGATGGCCGGCATGCCGGTGCCCACGATGCCAAGGCTATGCGGAACCTTATAGCGAGCGTCCAAACGTCCCTGCGGAGAATCACGATGGCACGGACGGTAAAGCGCGTCGGGGAAGGCATGCCAGGCGCGACTGGAAAACGTTAGACTGAAATCACAGCTAAATAAGCGGAAGATACGGGTGGAGGTAAGCCTAGATGATAAGCTTCGCCGAAAAGGTTCCACTTTAGCTATGGTTGTAAAGAAAAAGCGACGCCAGGGATCAGAGCGAACGACTGGATTGGTAACGGATGCGGGCGCTTGTCTGGCGCGCGACAGATTTGGGCTGCTTCGCTTTTGCGCGTGCTCTAGTATCAAACTGACGAATGTGATGCGGGTGTCGTAAGGTATAAAGGCAGCATAGTAGTCGGCATATTTGACATGCAAGCATAGACTCAAGAACATGAGTGGAATTCAGAGTTGCGTGGCGGAGCACAAGCACCATCACGCTGCGCGAAAGGCGATGATCGAGGATACTGTTGCATTAGGTTTCTGAATGCTCTGAAGCACGACATACTCGGAGCTATGGCTTTGACATCGATCCGTCAAGGAATGGTATTCACTTTAGAGTTCTCAGAACTGGCGGACTAACGAAGATGTCCTTGCAAACGGAAGAACTGAGCGCAAGGGGTAATGCTGTCGCCGTGTGAGTGAGCATCGAAACCGCACACATTAGTTCAATATGATTGGAGACGAACAAGATCGGCGATGCTGCGGCCTGGTTGGAGGTCGGGAAACATTCCGCAATTGGAGGGCTTGAGCCTGAAGACTTATGGCGCAAAGCTTATCCGCAAAAGTAATCGAACTGTTCACATATTAGTATGCTCTTAAGGAGAGTATCAACAAGAGTACATGCAAAGTCGAAGTGACGCTGAGATACGATCGAAATTCTTGGTACTAAGAGCAACGCCCCATCGCAATGGGATTATCGAATCTGATTTACGAACCGGTGCATGACGTATAGGCCTAACACTCGCCGGTCGTGGCTTAAACCACTGAAGAGTATCAGCGCCGCTCGCACGCTTAATGCGCGGTGACAATGCGATAGATGAAGATCGCCAGCATAGCGAACACCAAAACCGTCACGGCGAGCGCATACCACCACTTGGATCGCGGATCAGGCGTGTCTTACCGAACGTCGAGCCGCTAGGAGGCGGCGCGGGTCTGAAATTGGATGCCGCAGTTTTTGACAATGGATTCTTGCTGTATCGCGTCCATCTGGCCTTTTAGCTGCGCTAACTGAGCGGCGTTGTTTTTGTCGCCTTGGACCAAAAAGCGCGGGCCAAAAGATGATGACTGCGGCTGTGGTCGCCACCGCATCCTTTGTGGCTTGGCTGTCCTGCGCTCCAGACGCAGCCGCCGCAGCGGCAGATACGCGCTGGGCCTCGGCTGCTAATTGGGGACAGGTAAACGACTGATATTGGATCGGCGACACGTAAATCGGCGCAACGTCGGCAGCTCTTGACGCGCAACCGGCCAGCGCCAGCGCGGCGAGCACTGAAACACACCTACGCACACATGACCCCCAACGCCCCGTGGGGATCATCGGACAACTAAGGCAAGCGTGCAAGCGTTGGCTAATACGAGGTTAACGGGAACCAGAAATTAGCCTATACACGCGGCTTGTGGCGCTTGCGCCATAATACCGCACAAAGGACTTTTCGACAGCATCGGCCTGGAACGTCACCTAGGAGGGCGTAGCGATACGTCTGCTTCAGAGCGAAGCGGACATTTAGCAGACGTCGGATTTTGGTAGAAAATGACCCGTTACGGACGTCGGCGCGTCGATGCTGTGGGCGATCCCAATCACCTTATGATGGCCCGCTATTTCCGAGGGGAGGCCTATGAATAAGGCCGCAATTGGCATTGCCGCCATCGCCGTACTAATCGGAACGCCTGCCTTGGCCGCCGATATGGCGGTGAAGGCCCCGCCGCCACCGCCCGCGCCGGTCTATAGCTGGACCGGATGGTACGTCGGCGGCAACGTCGGCTACGGCCCAGGAACAGCGAGCAACAATCTGTCGTTTTTGCAAGGCACCCCACCAGCCGCCGCTGCTTTTGGCGCGACTGACTCAGTGAAAGTAAGCGGCGCAAACGGCGGGGTTCAGGCGGGCTACAATTGGCAGCTTGGAGATTTCCTTGTTGGCGTCGGACCCGACGTCCAAGCGTCGGGTGAAAGAGGGACCAACACATTTGCAGGCACGATCATAAATCTATTCCCCGGTGGAGCAGGAAATAGTGCGGCAGTCATAACAGACAGCAACAAGCTTGACTGGTTTGGAACGACCCGTGCCCGCTTGGGATTTGTAAGCGATCGATGGCTCGTTTACGGAACAGGTGGCGTCGGCTACGGAGAGATCAATCTGAGAGGAAACATCCAACCCGCAAATCCATTTGCAGGCATTATGAACGCACCGATCGTGTGGAACCAGTCCGCCACCAGGGTGGGTTGGGTTGCGGGCACAGGCGTTGAGAATGCGATCACTCGCAATTGGAGTTGGAAGCTTGAATACCTCTATATGGATTTGGGCACTGCAACGGCCATCGTCTCTGGTGGTCTTGGGAACGGTGGTCTTGGGAACTGCTACGGAACAGCCGGTTGCAATACCTACGGTCCCGCCGCCTCCGGAACGGTGACATCTCATTTCACCGACAACATCGTGCGCTTCGGGCTGAACTATCAATTTCATTAGCTTAAAAGTGATCTGCCAAAGTTAGGGCGCAATGTCTCAAAATGGCCCCGAACGTCGTTTGCTGGGAGACAGCATTGTGTCCGGAATTGGGGTCAAAGCGGAAGTGTCCGGGCTACGCTCGAAATGGCGTTCGTGACCTAACCGGTCATCGACCGGCCCATTTTGCTGCGGTGCGAACCGCGAAACAAGCGTTGGAATCACTGCACTAGGAACCCGGAAAGACAGATGAATCCCCGGCCTAATGGCAACTTTCATGGAATCGATCGTCTAGTAGGGACGTGAAATGTCGAACTTTTGGACGTACTGTCACATTCCTTATTGCCTCCGCCAAAACTGCGCCGGGTCCGCACCGCACGCCGGTCTTGCAAGAAGGCCGGAAGAGGGAGAATATTCGCCCCAGTTCGGAGTTCATCTGGGGAATCCCGGTTAGAGGGATTGGGAATCGGAGCACTCACAATGAAAAAGCATACCGGCGAAGATGCAACCGCGGCCTATTCACCGAAGGAAGGTCATTCGGTTGTCATCTATACGCACAAATTCAAACCGGAGCACTTCCGCGAAGGTGACAAAATAGTCACAAAACAATTCCCAGCCGCGCAGTCTAAAATCCGTCAAAAACGGCTCAACATATTTCAAAGGCGGCCAGCCACCCATGAGATAGTGAACATATCGTTTTTTGACGAGGGGCCCGGCGTTGACGATTGGCACGAATTTGAAGGCCGGCTAAAGGCGGTCGAAAGGCTGCAAGATATGTTGGAGAAGCCGATTGACGTACAGGTTTTTGAGGTCGGCGGCGTTGTCGGTATCAGCGAATAGGCTCTTAAAAGCATTTTGAACTTCACGCTGCGTCGTTACCGCCTGCTGGCCGAGAAAAGGCGTGTCAAATCGCACGTAGCGACCTCGAAATACACGAAGGGCGATTGCAAATCGGCCGATGGGCAGCGAATGTCAGGAGCAGACTTAAGCCGAGGCAATGAGACGGCGCACCAGAGCAGGCGGTTACCCAATTAAAGCCAGGCGCCGCAATATGGCGACGCTGAAGCGCCGCAATGCGCCAAAAGCCACGCGCAGTCGCAGTTCCCCCACTGCCGTAAAGGAAACAAAGGTCGCGGGGCTGACTCGCGAGCTGCAGGAAGCGCTCGCGCAGCAGACAGCGACATCGAATGTGCTGCGGATCATCAGCTCGTCACCAGGCGATCTGCAGCCGGTGTTTGAGTCCATGCTGGCGAATGCAGCCAAGCTGTGCGCAGCGGCTTACGGCACAATGTGGCTGAGTGAGGGCGATGGCTTTCGCGCTGCCGCGATCTACGGTGATTTGCCCGCGGCTTTCAGAGAGCTGCGGCGGAGCGGGACTGTGTTCCGTCCCCGGCCGGCAGCGCCACTGGCCCGAGCCGCCGCGACCCGGCAACCAGTCCAGATTGACGATTTTCGATTGGATCAGTCGTACATTGACCGTGACGCTCTGCCGGTTGCTACTGTCGAAATCGCCGGTGTCCGAACTCTATTGAGCGTGCCGATGCTCAAAGACGATCAGGTGATCGGCGCGATCGCTCTCTTTCGCAAGGAGGTTCGCCCCTTCACCAACAAGCAGATCGCGCTGGTGCAGAATTTTGCTGCGCAAGCAGTCATCGCCATCGAGAATACGCGGCTGCTCAACGAACTACGCGAGAGAACCGGCGAGCTGGAGCGGTCGTACGGATTGGTCCAGCAGCAGGCAAGTCAGTTGGAAGCGCAGTCGCAAGAGCTTGTCAAATTGAACCAACACCTCGAACAGCGCGTCGCCGCGCAGGTCGGCGAGATCGAGCGCCTGGGCAGGCTGCGGCGCTTCCTGCCGCCGCAGGTGGCCGATCTGATCATCTCGTCCGGATCGGAAAAGGAACTGGAAAGCCACCGGCGCGAGATCGCCGCTCTGTTCTGCGACCTTCGCGGCTTCACCGACTTCTCGGAGAGCTCCGACCCGGAAGACGTGATGACGCTTTTGCACGAATACCATACCGCCATCGGCAGGATCATTTTCGCCCGTGGCGGCACGTTGGAGAGATTTGCCGGTGACGGCGTGATGGCAATTTTCAACGATCCGGTGCGAATACCCACGCCGGCATTGCAAGCCGTGCAAATGGCGCTCGATATACGCTCAGCTATTGGAACATTAATGGAAAAATGGCGCTTGCTGGGTCACGACGTTGGTTTTGGCATCGGTATATCGCACGGATTTGCGACGTTGGGTACAATCGGCTTTGAAGGTCGCTACGACTATGCCGCAATTGGGACTGTATCCAATATCGCCTCCCGGCTTTGCGACGAAGCCAAGCCTGGTCAAATCCTGATCAGCCCGCGCGTCCTCATGGCCACTCAGGACGCCATCACGGTAGACCCTGTCGGGCCGTTTACGCTCAAGGGCGTCCGCCGACCCATGGCGGCGTATAACGTGCTCGCCGCTAAATCAGCAAATTAGGTCGCGTCCCACACAAAGATCGATGTCTGCGTTTGGCGAGTCACGCCGAGGAGTTTCACCTCCGCGTGCTCCTAAATGCCACCTCGCGTGATGACATTGCTTGCTGCCGTGCAATATGGCGTTGTTGGCCCTTAGCGGACATGGCGTGACGCGCCGATAGAGTCCGTAAATCGGACCAAAGCAGACAACGACCGGGTGTCGCTGAGCAAAGCACTTACGTTATGCGCCCTAGCTCGCCTCTCTGAGCTTCACCGCGCCTTCGAGGTCGACGGAGACGAGCTGCGACACGCCGCGCTCGGCCATGGTGACGCCGTAGAGCCGGTTCATGCGCGCCATGGTGATCGGGTTGTGGGTAATGATGACGAAGCGGGTGTCGGTCGAGCGCGTTATCTCGTCGAGCAGATCGCAGAAGCGCTCGACGTTGTAGTCGTCGAGCGGGGCGTCGACCTCGTCGAGCACGCAGATCGGCGCCGGGTTGGTGAGGAAGACGGCGAAGATCAGCCAATGCCGTGAGCACCTGCTCGCCGCAGAAACAGTTCGGTGATCTTCGCCTCTCCCTCAAAAAGGCCATTACCGGGGAGAACAATTTAAAGTAGAATTGGTGTCCGTCGACAAGGCCTGGAGACCGCGGAGGAGCCGATGAAGGCGCATATCGTCGGTGGTGGATTTGGCGGACTAGCGGCAGCCGCGCTTCTCATCCGCAATGCGAAAGTGCCCGGCTCGGATATCACGATCTACGAGGCGGACGAACTGCTCGGCGGCGGGTTCTTTCTCGGCGGCAGCGCGGCGAGCGGCTACAACCTGCCGGGCTCCGTCTTCGACAAGGAATTCCGCTGCACGTTCGATCTGCTCGCGTCGATGCCCTCCGCACGCGATCCCGCCATTTCCGTCACGAAGGATTTCTTCGATTTCAACACGAGCGAGCCGTATGAGGACAAAGCGCATATTTTCGATCGCGACGGCCGCATCGTGCATGGTCCGCGTTTCGGACTGAGCCTGTGCGACGGCCTTCGCCTTGCGCGGGTCGTGCTGACGCCCGAAGCGATGCTGTATGGGCGGCGCATCGACGAGTTTTTTCTGAGCGTTTTTTCTCGACCGAATTCTGGTTGCTCTGGTCGACGATCATGGGGTCGCTGCCGCGGCACAGCGCGATCGAGTTTCGACGCTACATGAACCGCTTCCTCTACTTGTTCGGACACTTGTCGGACATGACGGGCGTGATGCGCACGCCGCTCAACCAGCACCAAAACTTCATAGAACCGCTGGTCAGGTGGTTAACCCCCCACGGCGTGAACTTCCTCACCGGCGCCTTCGTGCAGGAGATCGGCTTCGCGCCGTCGTCCGGCCGTATCACCGTAGACCGGATCGACTACGAACGGGGCGGCGCTGCGATGTCGGTTACGGTCGCACCGGAGGACATCGTGCTCGTGACCACCGGATCGCAAGCCGCCGACCTTTCCACCGGATCGATGACGCAGGCGCCTAGCCCGCGACCGACCGGACGGTCATGGGCGCTGTGGCAGCGCCTTGCACAGGGCCGGACTAATTTCGGCAAACCTGACGTTTTCTTCGGCCCGGCCCAGATATCCAACTCGCTTTGGGTGACCTTCACGGTCACCGACACCGGCACCGAATTCGTCAAGCAAATGACCGCGCTGACCGGCAGCGAATCCGGACGCGGCGGGCTCGTAACTCTGAAGGACTCGCCCTGGGTGCTGTCGCTGTCCGTTTTTCATCAGCCGGAAATCATCGGCCAGCCGTCCGGTACGAGCGTCTGGTGGGGCTACGGCCTGTATCCGGACAACACCGGCGAATACGTGCGCAAACCCATGACGGCCTGCACGGGCGCGGAGATCCTGGAAGAGATACTGAAGCACCTGAGGTTTGATAAGCAACAGTTGGACGCGATCACGGCGTCATCGATTTGCGTGCCTTGCTACATGCCCTACGTCAACAATGTCTGGCTGCCATGGAGCCGTGGCGACATGCCGTCCCCCGTTCCAGAGGGGGCAACCAATCTCGGACTGATCGGTCAGTACGTCGATATGCCCAGGGAAATAGCCTTCACCATCGAGTGCTCCGTCCGCTCGGCGTGGGAAGCGATTCGCATCCTCCTCAAGCGCGGTCCCGCACCGCCGCCCGTCTATCAGGGCCAATACGATCCGAAGGCGCTGTTCGGTGCGCTGAAGGTATTTCTCAGCTCGCCTCTCTGAGCTTCACCGCGCCTTCGAGGTCGACCGAGACGAGCTGCGACACGCCGCGCTCGGCCATGGTGACGCCGTAGAGCCGGTTCATCCGCGCCATGGTGATCGGGATTGTGGGTGATGATGACGAAGCGGGTCTCGGTCGAGCGCGTCATCTCGTCGAGCAGGTCGCAGAAGCGCTCGACATTGTAGTCGTCGAGCGGGGCGTCGACCTCGTCGAGCACGCAGATCGGCGCCGGGTTGGTGAGGAACACGGCGAAGATCAAGGCCAGCGCCGTGAGCGCCTGCTCGCCGCCGGATAACAGCGACAGCGTCGCCGGCTTCTTGCCGGGCGGCTTCGCCATGATTTCGAGGCCGGCTTCCAGCGGGTCTTCGCTCTCGATCAGCTGCAGCTCGGCGTTGCCGCCGCCGAACAATTCGCCGAACAGCTTCTTGAAATTCTCGTTGACGATCTGGAACGAGGCCAGCAGGCGCTCGCGCGCTTCGTGATTGAGGCTGTGGATGCCCTGGCGCAGCCGGCGGATCGCCTCGACCAGATCGTCGCGCTCGCCGACGAGCTTTTGGTGCTGGCCTTCGACGTCGCGCAATTCCTCCTCGGCGAGCAAATTGACCGAGCCGAGCCGCTCGCGCTCGGGCTTGATGCGCTCGATCTTGGCCTCGACCTCGGCGATCGAGGGCGTCTCGGCATCCGGCTTGAGTTCGGCGACTTCGGCGGCGCTGGCCGGCTCGACTTGCAGGATTTCGCGGATTTCGTGCTCGATATCGGCAAGCCGGCGCTTGGCGCCGTCGTGGCGCTCCTCGCCGCGCGCGGCTTCGGCGCGCGCTTCGCCGACCGCTTCCAGCGCCCGACGCGCGGCCTTGTCGGCCTCGGCGAGATCGGTCTCGGCCGCCGCGAGCGCGATCGGCGGCGGCGCGGCGCTCGGCGGTGGCGGTTTCGATCTCGCCGATCAGCGCCTGCCGCTGGCTTTCGAATTTTTGCGGCGCATTGACCAGTTCGGCGCGTTCGTTCGCCGCCTCGTCGGTGCGCTTCGCAAGCGTGGCGATCTGCGCCGCGGCATTGTCGTTGCGGTCGTTCCATTCCTTGCGCTCGGCGGCGATGGCGCGCAGCCGGTGATTGGCAAGCTCGGCTTCGCGCGCGATCGCCTGCGCTTGGCCGCGCACTTCGGCGCAGGCTCCGCGCTCGCGCGCGATGGCCGCGTTGATCGCGGCAAGCTTGCGTTCGATGTCGGCGGCGTCCGGCAAGGCGACGAGCGCCTTCTGCTGTCTCGGCGCAAGCGAGCGCGGTCTCGTCGCGCGCCGGCGCCGATCCGCTGCCGCGCTTCCTGGAGCGCCGAAATGCGCGCCGCATTGCGGCTGATCTCGCGCTCGGCGGCGGCGTGCTGCTCGCGCGCGGCATCGGTCGTGTGCTGGGTCTCGCGCCAGCGCGCGCGGGCTTGCGTTTCGGTTGCGGCGGCGGCGGCGAGCGCCGCTTCGGCGGCCTCGACGACACCGCGTTTGCTTTCGACCTCGGCGCGGGCGGCCGTAAGCTCGCTTTCGATCGTCAAGCAGCCGGCCGCGCTCGGCGAGCCGCCGCGCCGCGCCGGTCGGCGCATGGGCGGCGACGGCAAAGCCGTCCCAGCGCCAGAAATCGCCTTCGCGCGACACCAGCCGCTGGCCCGGCTTGAGCATCGCGGCCAAGCGCGGTCCTTCGGCGCGCTCGACGACGCCGATCTGGGCGAGGCGGCGTGCGAGTTCGGCCGGCGCTTTGACATATTCCGACAGCGCCGTGACGCCGTCCGGCAAGCTGCGGATCGGACGGATCGAGCGCCGCGCCGGCCCAGTGCATCGGGGCGGAAGAGCCGACCGGCGCATCGAGATCGTCGCCCAACGCCGCGCCGAGCGCCTTTTCGTAGCCTTCGGTCACGGCGATGGCGTCCATCACCGGCGGCCAGAGATTCTTGCTTTCGACCGCGAGCAGCTTGCCGATGGTCTTGGCCTCGGTTTCGAGCCGCTGCACGCTCCGTTCGGCGGCCGCGAGCGGCGCCCGCGCGGCGTCGATCTCTTCGCGGGCGCGCCGATGCGCGGCTTCCGCGGCGTGCGCCGCGCCTTCCGCTTGCGGCGAGCGCGGCCTGCGCGTTGGCAAGCGCAGCGGCCAGCGCCGCCAAGTCCGGCGCGCCGCTGTCGGTCGCGGCGAGGCCGGCCTCGATATTGGCGAACTCGGCCTCAAGCCGCGCGGCGCGCTCCTCGTGTTCGCGCAAGGCGGTCTGCAACTGATTGCGGCGCGCGGTGAGGTCGGCAAGCGCGCCGGTCAATTCGGCAAAGGATTTTTCCGAAGCCGCGAGTGCGGCATCCGCGCTGGCGACGCGACGCGTTGGCGCCGGCAAGCTGCGCGTCGGTTTCCTGAGCGACCGCGGCCAGCGCCGTCTCTTCGGCGTCGAGCCGCTGCAGCGCCGCCGCGGCGTCGGCCGCCAGCGCCCGCTCGCGGGCGAGGTCGGCCGCGAATTGCTCGATGCGGCGATCGAGTTCGCCGATGCGCTCCTTGGCGCGGGCTTCCTCGCGCTCGAGCGTCTCGCGCGCGACGATGAGGCGCTGCAGACCGGCGGCGGCCGCGGCTTCGGCTTCGCGCAAGCGCCGGCAGCCCGGCGGCGATTTCGCGCCTGGCGGGTCGAGGCTTGCGCCTGTTCGCCGGTGCGCGCGGCGACGACGCGAACGGCCTCGTCCTTGGCGCGGCCGGTTTCGCCGACTTCGGCCGCGCGCCGCGATCCAGCGCAGATGGAACAGCAGCGCTTCGGTGCGGCGCACCTGGCCGGAAATATTGCGGTAGCGCACCGCCTGCCGCGCCTGGGTCTTCAGCGCCGCGACCTGCGCGGCAAGCTGGCCGATGACGTCCTCGACCCGCGCCAGGTTCTGCTCGGCGGCCTTGAGCCGCAGCTCCGCCTCGTGGCGGCGCGCATGCAGCCCGGAAATGCCGGCGGCCTCTTCCAGCACGCGCCGGCGCTGATCCGGCCGCGCCTGGATGATCTCGCCGATGCGGCCCTGATGCACCAAGGCGGGCGACCGCGAGCCGGTCGAGGCGTCGGCGAACAGCACGGCGACGTCGCGGGCGCGCACCTCGCGGCCGTTGACGCGGAAGGTCGAGCCCTGCTCGCGCACGATGCGGCGGGAGACTTCCAGCGCGTCGAAATCGTTGAACGGCGGCCGGCGCCTTGCGGTCGGTATTGTCGATCGAGACCGCGACTTCGGCGTGATTGCGCGCCGGTCGGCCGGTATTGCCGGAGAAGATGACGTCGTCCATCTCGGCCGCGCGCATGGCCTTGTAGGAGGCTTCGCCCATGACCCAGCGCACGGCCTCGACCAGGTTGGATTTGCCGCAGCCGTTCGGGCCGACGACGCCGGTCAGTCCGGGTTCGATCTCGAAATCGGTCGGTTCGACGAAGGATTTGAAGCCGATCAGGCGCAGCCGCGTGAGCTTCATTCGCTTGGCACGTCCCTCTCCCATGCTGCGGCGGTGCAGGGAATCGTTGAATGCTCACGCCGAGAGCCGATGCCCGAAGGCTTGCCGCTGGCGCGGGAGATATGCCGCATCGGCGCGGAGAATGAATCGTCGGGTAACCGAGCGCAACACGCGCCGCCGAATTATCCAGACCTTCCGCCGCCGGGCTTCGTCGCCGGGATGTTCCGCCGGGCTCGACGCAGCGCCGAGGAAACGCAAAAAACCCTTATCCTGTCTTGAGATAGGGGTCGATCTCCTTGGCCATCTGGTCGATCGAAAGGTCGCCGACCAGCTTCTTGCCGTTGATGAAGAAGGTGGGCGTGGAATTGACCCCGAGCTTCTCGACGGCGTGGTCGCGCACCGCCTGGATGTCGTCGAGCACCTTCTGATTCGCCAGGCATTGCTTGAACTGATCTTCGGTAAAGCCGAATTGCTTGGCGATTTCCTCGAGCGGCGGGATCGGTTCTTGGACGATCCAATCTGCTTGCTTGGCGAACAGCGTCTCGACGATCGGCATATATTTGTCCTTGCCGCCGCAGATCGCCAGCATGAATCCGGCCGCCGCAAGCTGGTCGAGCGGGAACGTCGCGCAGCGTGAAGCGCACCTTGCCGGTGTCGATGTAGCGTTTCTTCAACTCCGGAAACGTCGTCTCCGAGAAATGCGCGCAATGCGGGCAGGTCATCGAGGCATATTCGATGATCGTCACCGGCGCCTTGTCGGAGCCGATGCAACATGTCGCCGTTCGGGCCGGCATCGGCCAGATCGGCCGGCGAAGGATCGTCGCATCGTCGGCTCAGGCCGGGCTTGAGAGCGGCAGACACCGTAGCCGCAGACTGCCGGCTCCGACGAGGGTGAAAGCCGCGCCGGCCAACAGCAATTCGACGACGATTAAGCGTCACGGGAAGGCTCCTTCGAGCGGGAAAAATCCAGGAATTGTTGGCTAGCGAATGTGGCATTAGCGCGCCTGGCGCGCCAAGTACCCTGCAATGCCACCCGGCACGGCCCGCGGCAACGGTGGTCACGGTCGCTTGATCGATGCGCCGAGCCGCGCCAAGCGCGCTGTTTCAAATCGTCGTCGGCGACAGCCGACAGCGTTTCGCGCAACCTGCGCTGCCGCCGCCGGGTCGACGCCGCGCGCCGCTTTGCGCTCGCCGCGGCGCAGCGGCGCCTGGCGCAACGCGAGCCGGGCGACGGCGCGCCAGCCGAGGAAGCGGTTGACCCGCTCGCAGATCACGTCGCCGAGATGCTGGATCTCGATCGCCGCCGGGCCCTCGACCCGCAGCACCAGCGTGCCGGGCTCGCGCTCGTCGCCGTCCGCCGGGCGCGGCCATTGGATTTTGATCGGCTCGCTGTGCGCCGCAGATTTCGGCGCCGACGATCTCGGTCCAGCGCGTCACCAGTTCGGCGGAGGCAAAGCCCTGCCGCTTGAACGTCTCGCCGACGACCTTGCCGACGAGGTCGCGCAGCGGCTTGGCGAAGGGGCGGGAGGGCTTGTTCATCACGGCAGGCTCTGTCATCCCTCAGCAGCGATGACCGTAGCAGCGAAGACGGCCGCGACGACAGCGCAGCCAGCGCGCCGCGGCGGTCTCGTCACCGCAACCCACCGATTTGCTGGCCTGGTACGACCGCCATCGCCGCAAGCTGCCGTGGCGCGCGCCGCCGGGCGAGCGCGCCGATCCTTACCGCGTCTGGCTGTCCGAAATCATGCTGCAGCAGACCACGGTCAAGGCGGTCGGCGCCCTATTACGCGCGCTTCCTGGCGCGCTGGCCCGATGTCCGCGCGCTTGGCGGCGGCGCCGCTCGATGACGTGCTCAAAACCTGGGCCGGGCTCGGCTATTACGCCCGCGCCCGCAATCTGCACGCCTGCGCCCGCGCCGTGGTCGAGCGGCACGGCGGCAAATTTCCGGCAGAGCGAAGCGGAGCTTGCGCGAGTTGCCCGGCATCGGCGCCTATACCGCCGCCGCCATCGCGGCGATCGCCTTCGATGCGCCGGCGACGCCGGTCGACGGCAATATCGAGCGCGTCATCGCGCGGCTTTATGCCGTCGACGCGCCGCTGCCGGCGGCCAAGCCGGAAATTTCCCGGCTGGCGCGGGCACTGACGCCGCCGCAGCGCGCCGGCGATTTCGCCCAAGCGATGATGGATCTCGGCGCCACCATCTGCACGCCGAAGAAGCCGGCCTGTGCGCTGTGCCCCTGGAACGAAAGCTGCGCCGCGTACGCGCGCGGCGATGCCGAGACGTTTCCGCGCCGCGCGCCGAAGCGCGAAGGCGCGCTGCGCCGCGGCGCGGCTTTTGTCGCGCGCCGCGCCGACGGTTTCGTGTTGGTGCGCACGCGCCCGGCGAAGGGTCTGCTCGGCGGCATGACCGAAGTGCCGACGACGGAATGGGCGCAAGATTTTGACGAAAGCGATGCGCTCAAGAGCGCGCCGCGTTTCGCGTCAACGAAGTCGATGAACGTGGCGTCGCACGGCCGGCGTCGTGCGCCACGTCTTCACGCATTTTCCGCTCGAACTCACCGTCTATGCCGCCGATGTTCCGGCGCGCGCGCCGGCGCCGACGGCACGCGCTGGGTTGCAATTGCGGAGCTCGCCGGCGAGGCTTTGCCGAGCCTGATGCGCAAGGTGGTGGCGCACGCGCTGCCTTCGGATTGAATACTACAAAGACCAACCGGGAAAGGATCGAGCATGACAATCGAACGTCACGAGACCGGGCCGCGCATGAGCAAGGCCGTCGTCCACGGCGACACCGTCTATCTTGCCGGCATCGTCGCCGACGCGCCCAAGGGCAAGAGCATGGCCGAGCAGACCAAAAGCATCCTGTCCCAGATCGACGGCTTTCTCGCCAAGGCCGGGACCGACAAGAGCAAACTGCTCTCGGCCAATATCTGGATCACCGACATGGCGAATTTCGCCGAGATGAACGCGGTGTGGGACGCCTGGGTATCGCCCGGCAATACGCCGGCGCGCGCGACCGTCGAAGCCGGCCTCGCCTCGCCCGACTATAAGGTCGAGATCATGGTGGTCGCCGCGCGATGACGGCGGCAGCCTGGAATACTGGCGATCTTCAACGATTGCCGCGCCGGCCGCGAGGCGGAATTCGAAGCCTGGTTCCAGGGCGAGCATCTGGTCGAGCGGCTCGCCGTGCCGGGCTTTCTGTTCGGCCGCCGCCACAAGGCATTGTCGGGCGCGCCCGGCTATTTCAATTTCTATCTGGTCGAGACGCCCGAGGTGCTGACCTCGAAGCCCTATCTCGAACGGCTCGACCATCCGACGCCGATGACGCGCACGATCATGTCGGAGGTTTTCGTCAACATGAACCGCACGGTGTGCCGGCGCACGGTCCGGCGCGGCAGTTTCCGCGGCGCTTTCGCCGTCACCGCCCGGTTCAACCAAAAGCCGGATGAGGCGGCGCTGTCGGCCGTGCTGGAGAGACTTGCAGCCGACACGTCGGTCGCCGGCGGCGAAATATGGGTCGCGCTCGATGCCGCCGGCATGCCGGTGTCGATGGAGGAGAAATTGCGCGGCGGCGACAAGAAGATTGCCGGCGCGCTGATGATCGACACGCTTTACCAGGACGATGCGGAAGCCGTCGGCGCGCAATTGGCAAAGCAATTTCCCGGCGCCGAGATCGGCGTCTTTCGCGTGCTCTGCCAGATCGGGCGAGGTGATCTATGAAAGCGCTGTTGCCGCTGGCGGAGACGATCGCGCAGCGTCTGATCGCGCGCCGCGAGACCATCGCGATCGCCGAATCCTCGACCGGCGGGCTGATCGCCGCGGCGTTGCTGGCGGTGCCCGGCGCGTCGGCCTATTTTCTCGGCGGCGCGGTGGTCTACACCAAATCGGCGCGCGCGGCGTTGCTCGGCTATCGGCGACGCCGAGATGGCGGGCTTGCGGGCGGCGACCGAAGCCTATGCGCTTCTTCATCGCGCGCCGCGTGCGCGAGCGGCACGGCGCGATCTGGGGCCTCGGCGAAACCGGCGCCACCGGACCGACCGGCAACCGTTACGGCGATCCGGCGGGCCACACCTGCATCGCGGTCTCCGGTCCGGCCGAGCGCGCGATCACGCTGCGCACCGGCAGCGCCGAGCGGCTGGCCAATATGGATGCCTTCGCCAAACGCGCGCTGGAGCTGCTTGTTGAAGTCATACCGGGGACGTAGCCGGAGCTTTACTCAGCGGCTTGCGCCATTTCCGACCGCACGATGGCGCGGAAGTCATCGATCAGCGTCAGCCCCTTCGGCGTCTCGACGTGCCAGAAGGTCCAGCCGTTGCAGGCTTCGAGCCCTTGCGCCAGCGCGCCGATGCGGTGGATCGAGCCGACTGCTTCGCCCAACGACACCGCGCCGTCGGCGCGCACCAGCGCCCGATGCCGCCGCTTGGCGTCGACCAGCTTGATGCCGGGCGAGATCATGCCGCGCTCGATCAGCGCGGTGAACGGCACCCGCGGCGCCTCGCGCGCGGTCATGAACGTGGCCAGCGACGGCTCCGGCATCGGCTCGACCGCGTCGATGCGCTGCTCGCGCCGCGGCGGCATAGTCCGCGCTCGCGCTCGAAGCCGATGAAAGCGCCGGCGCAGCCGGCGCGCCACCGCGCCGGTGGTGCCGGTGCCGCAGAACGGGTCGAGCACGAGATCGTCGGGCCGCGAGGCGGCGAGGATGACGCGCGCCAGCAGCGCTTCCGGCTTTTGCGTCGGATGCAGCTTTTTGCCGTCGCGTCCCTTCAGCCGTTCCTCGCCGGTGCACAGCGGGATGAACCAATCGGAACGCATCTGGATGTCGTCGTTGCCCGCCTTGAGCGCTTCGTAGTTGAACGTATAATCGCGCTTGTCGGCACTGCGCGCCGCCCAGATCAGGGTCTCATGCGCGTTGGTGAAGCGGCGGCCGCGGAAATTCGGCATCGGGTTGGATTTGCGCCAGACGATGTCGTTGAGGATCCAGAAGCCCATGTCCTGCAGCACGGTGCCGACGCGGAAAATGTTGTGATAGGAGCCGATCACCCACAGCGTGGCGGAGGGCTTCATCACCCGGCGGCAGGCGGCGAGCCAGGCGCGGGTGAAATCGTCATAAGCGGCGAAACTTGCGAACTTGTCCCAATCGTCGTCGACCGCGTCGACGCGGGAATCGTCGGGACGCTTGAGGTCGCCTTGGAGCTGGAGATTATACGGCGGGTCGGCGAAAACGAGGTCGACGGACTGCGCCGGCAGCTTCGTCATCTCGGCAACGCAGTCGCCGACGACAATGCGCGCGGTGGCAGGCTTGGGGGACTCAAAACTCACGCGGGGCGCCCTTACGGACGCCCCGCGACGCGACACAACCATGACTTCAGAACTCTGACTCAGGCGACGCTGGTCGGCGACGCGGGACCTACAACCGACGAAGCGGATCATGCCGGCTCAAGGTAAAAAACGTGTTACTGAAACGACGGCTGCCGCTAGGCAATAAATGCCGGGAAACACTTGGTTAATTCGACGCGATCGGCCGACGGTTTTGCCTGAAAGTGAGACGCCGCCGCGCCGGACTTTTTGATGGAGCAAAAACAGATGCGTTGGGATGAATTCCGCCGTTCGAGCAATGTCGAGGACGATCGCGGCGCCAGCACGGGCGGCGGCTTCGGCATGCCGGGCGGCGCGCACGGTCTCGGCATCGGCACCATCATCATTCTCGGCCTGGTCGGCTGGGCGTTCGGCATCGATCCGAGCGTGCTGATCAACGGCGCGGAAATTCTCTCCGGCGGCGGCTCGGTCGCGCAGCAAAGCGGCCCGCCGCCCGCGGACGATCGCGCGCACGGCCGAGACCAAGGATTTTGTCGCCGCGGTGCTCGGCGATACCGAGGACCGCTGGACCGACATTTTCACCGGTATGGGGCGGACCTATCATCCGGCGCGGCTGCGGCTGTATGCCGGCGCGATCGACGGCGGCTGCGGCATGGCGCAATCGGCCATGGGACCGTTCTATTGCCCGCGGGATAAGGACATCTACCTCGACATGTCGTTCTTCCAGGACATGCAGGACAAATTCAACGCCTGCTCCAGCGACAAGGCCTGCCGGTTTTCCGAAGCCTATGTGATCGCGCACGAGGTCGGCCATCACGTGCAGGACGAGCTTGGCACCCTGCCGCGCGGTGACCGCGGCGCAGCAGGCGGCATCGAGCAAGACCGAGGTCAATGCGCTCCAGGTGCGCGTCGAGCTGCAGGCCGATTGCTATGCCGGCGTTTGGGCGAACCGCGCCCAGCAAAAGCACAGCTTCCTCGATGCGGGCGACGTCGATCAGGCCTTGCAGACCGCCTCCGCCATCGGCGACGACCGCCTGCAGAAGGAGATGCAGGGCTACGTCGTGCCGGACAGCTTCACCCACGGCACCTCGGAGCAGCGCAAGCGCTGGTTCTCGAACGGCTTTAATTCCGGCCAGCTCTCGGCCTGCGATACGATGTCGGCCAGCTCGCTGTAATCATTGCCTCTCCCCGCGCTGCGGGAGAGGTACGCGTGTGCCGCTTGGCAGAGGTGACCGTTGCTCCTACAGTGCCCTTGTTCTGTTGCGTAAAGGCTTACCGATGCCAGGGATCGACGAGACCAAACAATTTGTGCCGCTCAAGATCGCGGTGCTGACGATTTCCGACACCCGCGACATCAAGGACGACAAATCCGGCGCGCTGTTGGTGCAGCGCATCGTCGCCGCCGGCCATTATGTCGCCGAGCGCAGCATCGTCACCGACGACATCGAGGCGATCCGCGCCCGGGTCAAGGCCTGGATCGCCGATCCGATGATCGACGTCGTCATCACCACCGGCGGCACCGGCTTCACCGGCCGCGACGTGACGCCGGAAGCGATCGAGCCGCTGTTCGACAAGAAGATGGACGGCTTCTCGGCGCTGTTCCTGGTGATCAGCTTCCCGAAAATCGGCACCTCGGCGATCCAGTCGCGCGCCACCGCCGGCGTCGCCGGCTCGACCTATATCTTTTGCCTGCCCGGCTCGCCCGGCGCCTGCAAGGACGCCTGGGACGAGATTTTGGTGCACCAGCTCGATTACCGCTACGGGCCGTGCAATTTCGTCGAGATCATGCCGCGGCTCGACGAGCACTTGCGCCGGCCGAAAGCGCGCACGCAACCAGGCTGAATGGGAACCGGTCAGCCGCCCCGGTTGCGCGCAACTTTGGTTCAGCTCGCTCTAGGCCGCCTTCGCAAACTCTTCTTGCACTGATTTCTCCAGCGCCAACAGCTTTTGTACGCTTGGCCGCTGTTTCATCCGTTCAAAATGGGCAATACAGTTCTTGAACGAAGAGAGATCGAGCTCGAATTGACCGCCTCGGCGGAAGCACCAGAAGAAGTGCGCGTCTGGCGCTGTGAAGTGATCGAAGAAGAATTCACGCCCGGCAAGCAGGCTATCGGCTATTTGATAATTCTCGAACAACTGCTCGGTTGCCAATTTGCGCACGCTCTCGGCGGAGCCCGGCGTGTCACAGACCCGCGGTGGCGAATTGATCCGTGCGAGAAATGGATGAATGCCCGACGAGCACCACGACATCAACGATATCGCCTTTAACTCATTCCAAGGATCATCCGGCAGCAGTTTTGCCTGCGGGAAGTTGCGCGCGATCCAAGTCTGAATGGCCACGCTTTCGGTCAGGACTTGTCCGCCAACAACAAGTAACGGAACCTTATGTTTGGGATTAAGCTTCAGGTAGTCGGGGGAACGGTGCTGGTTTTTCCGGAAATTAAGGGGCCGCACCTCGAATTCTGCGTTAGCCTCGGTAAGCGTTATATATGGCGCGAGGGCGCAGGTGGTCGGAGCATAGTACAGGGCGATTGCCATGAAATTCTCCAATTTCGACGCGTATGACGGTGACGGCTCAATGCGGTTCTTAAGCTTACGGTCGGGAGTGGAGCGTGTCTATTGAAGCGCCGACGTCCGAGGGCGCAGCGAAATCACAGTTCCAAATCCCAGTGCTCGCTTACCACCGGCTGGCCAAAGCTGACGCGCTCTTCGCTGCGCGTGAGCGTAAATCCGGCTTTCTGATAAATGTGCCGCGCCGCGGTGAGCACGCTGTGCGTCCATAACGTGATTTTGCTGTAGCCGGCGCCGCGGGCGAAACCGATGCATTCGTCGACCAGCCGCTCGCCAAGCCCAAGTCCGCGCGCTCTCGGATCGACCAGCAGCAAGCGGATGCGCGCGACCGTATCGGAGTCGGCGACCAAGAAAACGCAGCCGACATTCTCGCCGACCATTTCCGCGATCCAGCAGCGCTCGCGCTTTGGATCGTTCTTGTTGGCGAAGTCGGCGACGATTTGCGCGCAGACGCCTTCGAACGGCTCGATCCACCGATATTCCTGCGCGTAGAGCTCGGCATGGCGTTTGACCACCCAGCCGAAATCGCCGGGCCGCGGTCGCGCGCAAAAGGTAGCCGCGGTCCTCGGCTGGCGCTTGCGGCGCTGCCGTTTCGGCGTCGCCGCCGAGCAGCGTCTGGATCGTCGCCATCGCCGCGATCAGGCGGAGCTGATTCTCCGGCTCGAGCTTGCCGAGCATCGCACCGGTATCGCGTTGCGAGCGGCGCTCCAGCGGTGCGTAGTCCTTGCGGCCGCGCGGCGTGAGCGTCAGATGGCTTTGCCGGGCGTCGCTTGAGGAGGCCTCGCGGCGGATCAGCCCGCGCTTTTCGAAATTGCGCAGCACGCGCGACAGATAGCCGGCATCGAGATCGAGCGCGCGGCCGACCGCGGTTGCGGTGGGCGCATCGCCGCGCGCGATCTCGTAGAGCACGCGCGCTTCGCCGAGCGAGTACGGGCTGTCGAGGAAGGTTTTGCGCAAGACGCCGATCTGCCGCGTGTAGAAGCGGTTGAAGCGGCGCACCGTCGCGATGCGATCCTGGTCGACGCGGTGGTCGGCATGGCGATGTGGGAGATGGCGATGCGGCAGCCGGCTCGACATCAGCCGAGCTTCGGCCAGTTACTTGACAAAGTCAAGTATATGATCCGAACGCTGGCGTGGCCAGTTTGACGATGCGCCGCCGGCCGATGCGGCGAACGAGATCGTGTTCGGGATCGCCGGCCGCCTCGGAATGGCCGCCTGAGGCCTCATAGAAGTCCTTGGCGACAAGCAGGCCTTGCTCGGGCCGCGGCGGAGCGCCGAGCAGCGTCGCGATCGAGAGCAGAAATTCGCCAAATCCGCTTTGCCGGCTGCCGCGGTGAAACACGGCCGCCGGCGCTTGCCGTGCGTCCTGTTGCACGAAGCGCCCGACTTCCCCGGTCCACGGCGTGTCGAGCACGATGCCCGGCCGCAGGAACATCAGCCATGGCATGCGCGCCGCCGACGCAGCCGCTTTGAGCCGCCGTGCGAGGGGGCCCTCGACCATCATGAAATTGCAGCCGGCGACGTCGGCGACGGCCGCGGTGTCGTCTTGCGAACCGCCATCGGCAATCAGCACTTCGGCGACGAGTCCGGCCGTGGCGCCCGGCACCAGCGCGGCGAGCGTCGGCACCAGCGCGCGTTCCGAATTCCGCGTCGGGATAATGACGCTGATCATGTCGCGCGGCTTGCGGTCCTTCCCCCGATAAATACGGTTTACCGCAAGCTGAATAGGCCGCGGGTGGAAGCCGCCAAGGCTTGTTTATAGGCAGCGGTTCACGGAGATTTGTTCTTGATTTGTTCTAGAACAGCCGCTAACTTGGCTCAAGGAGTTGCCCATGAGTTATTGGCCATGAGTCGTTCTTCCGCGTTGCGACGCCCGCCGGCACCGCTGCCCTCGCCGGCGGGCGAATTGGGAGCCACCGTCGACCGCGAGCGGCGCCGCGGCCGCGGCACGATTTCGAATGCCTCCGGACGGTTCGAGCCGCTCGCCCGCGTCGCCTTCGACGACGGTTGGCAGGATTTGGGCGGAGGGGCTCGAAGAACTGCCGGCGTTCAAGACCACGGTGACGGTCGATTCGACGCGCAAGATCATCGCGCGCAACGATTCGCCGGACATTTCCTTCGAGCAATCGATCAATCCTTACCGCGGCTGCGAGCACGGCTGCGTCTATTGTTATGCGCGGCCGAGCCACGCTTATCTCGGGCTGTCGCCCGGGCTTGATTTCGAATCCAAGCTGCTGATGAAGCCGCATGCGCCGGAATTGCTTGAGCGCGAATTATCGGCGCCGAATTACGTGCCGAAAATCATCGCGCTCGGCTCCAACACCGATCCGTATCAACCGATCGAACGGCGCTATCAGATCACGCGCCGCATTCTTGAAGTTTTGGAGCGCGCCGGCAATCCGGTCGGTATCGTCACCAAATCGGCGTTGGTGTTGCGCGATCTCGACATCCTCGCGCGCATGGCCAAGCGCGATCTGGTCAAGGTCGCGATCTCGGTCACGACGCTCGATGCGAAATTGGCGCGGGTCATGGAGCCGCGCGCCTCGACCCCGCCGCGCCGGCTCGACGCTTTGCGGCAATTGGTCAAAGCCGGCGTCCCGACCTCGACTTTGGTCGCGCCGGTCATTCCCGCCATCAACGACGCCGAGCTGGAGCGCATTCTCGAAGCGGTGGCGGAGGCCGGCGTGCGCAACGCCGGCTATGTGCTGCTTCGCTTGCCGCTGGAAATACGCGATTTGTTCCGCGAGTGGCTGACCGAAAATTTTCCCGACCGCGTCGAGCACGTGTTCAAGCTCGTCCGCGACACCCGCGGCGGCAAGGACAATGATTCGACTTTCGGCAAGCGCATGACCGGCTCCGGCCCGATCGCCTGGATGATCGGACGCCGCTTCGAAGTCGCCTGCCAGCGGCTCGGCTTCAATTTGACCAGCGTGAAAACCACGACCGAGCATTTCCGGCCGCCGCGGCCGGCGGCGCAACAGCTCGATTTGTTCTGAATTGGCGTGCCGTGTTGCCTTACCCGCCCTTGCGGCTCATGACTGAGACGGCGAGGCAAGTTCGCACTCTACTGTCGCCAGGCGACGGAATGGCCTAAATTGAGCGTTAATGGGGATGGTTGTCAGGAGTGTGTGATGCCGACAGGCGTCGTGGAACGATTTCGGCGCATGATGCAGACGAGTGCGGCGAAAGCGCCGCCGCCGCAACAGGGCCAGCCCGCACAGCCGCCACCAACTGACGCGGATACGATCAAATGGCTATACGACGTGCTGAGCATTCTCGACGGTAAGGCGGGCGCATTGTTGGCTTTTGATGGATTGTTGTTAGCCGCGGAAGCGTTGATGCACGAAAAGATGTTAGAAAAGATGGATTGGCTGCATCCGTATTCCTTGGCGTTGATACTCTTCACGCTTGTAACTGCTCTGCTGTGCCTGTTTGTGGCTCAAGTGTCGTATGATTTCCTTGGCAATATTGATTTGGACAAACACGACAACACCGCCGAAATCGATGGACTGGGAAAGGTGATCGAGCTTCGTACGGCCCGTCTCGGGCTGGCCTGGGGCTTCTCGGTCATTGCAGTTATTTGCTTTTTTTTCTTGGTACTCTTTGTACTGGTGAAGGGATGATGCATGGAGAAGCTGACGCTCGCCAATCTGACACGCGATACCGCGAAACTCATTCTGCAGGCCAGGGACGACGCCTACCGGCATGCTTATGCGCCCTATTCGGGTTTTGCGGTCGGAGCCGCCGCGCGGGACAAGAAAGGCAATGTCTATCGCGGCGCTAATCTGGAAAACGCCGCTTATGGTGTGGTGATGTGCGCCGAAGTTGGTGCTCTGACGGCGGCTAACGTGGCCGGTGCGTTCGACCAGCTCGAAGCCATCGCCGTTATTGGATTCAGCTTTCATCCGCACGAGGATTGCTCGCAGATCGTTACGCCGTGCGGACGTTGCCGACAACTCATCTACGAGGCCTCCGAACTATCCAAAATATCGGAGCAATCCAAAGACATCGATGTGTTCGCTTGCAGCGGCGACCTAACAAAGATCGAGCAATGGAGCATTGCCGAAATGCTGCCGCGGGCATTTGGACCGAAGACTCTCGGAATTGTAAACCCGCCAAGTCCGGCGAAAGCCGGGATGAAACCCTTCGATAACAAGGAATTCGTGCTCGCCCATTTCGCGGAACCTATGCCGTCGTAGGCGATTGTGGGCAACGGCGTCGCAATACTCCAGTCTGCTTGATGCGCGTTGCGAACCGTGCTGCGTCGTGCTCATGATGCGGCATGAGTTCCCACGACACCCGACCGCAAGAGGACCGGCCAAAAAGAAGCCGCGCCCGCGCGTCTGCCGCTCGGCGAAGAGATCGTGCTGCGGCCGACGTTTCGCCGCGAACGTGCGGCGCTCAAGCGCGGAACCTGGCCGGTCGCCGGCTGCGACGAAGCCGGCCGCGGGCCGCTCGCTGGGCCGGTGGTGGCGGCCGCCGTCATTCTCGACCCGGACAACATTCCACGTGGGCTCGACGATTCTAAACGCCTTACGCCGGAGCGGCGCGAGGTGCTCTACGAGCGCATCTGCGCTCGGGCGCAGGTGGCGGTGGCGATGGCGCCGCCGGCGCGCATCGACCGCGACAATATTTTGCGTGCCTCGCTGTGGGCGCTGGCGCGGGCGGTCGCGGCGCTGCCGGTCAAGCCGCGTCTTGTCTTCGTCGACGGCCGCGACCGCATCGATGCCGGCTGCGATTGCCATGCGGTCATCGGCGGCGACGGCCTCGTTGCCTCGATCGCCGCCGCATCCATCGTCGCCAAGGTCACGCGCGACCGGCTGATGGCGTGCCTCGGCGCCGTCCATCCCGGTTACGGCTTCGAGCGGCACATGGGCTACAGCGTGCCCGAGCATTTCGCGGCGCTCGACCGCCTCGGGCCCACCATCCACCACCGCCGCTCGTTCGCCCCGGTCGCCGGCGCGCTCGGTCTAATCGATGACAAGGCGGCTGCGGCGATGGCCAGCGTATTGCCACTCTAACTCTGCCGCCGTATAGGGCACCGCCAACCATCGCTTGGCGATGACGCACGCCTGCCCGCCGAGCTTGCTGTTATTTGCCGATGTTTTACGTTCCTCTTTACGTCGAAATGCTGCGCTCGCGACCGTTGCTGGTGTTTTGGCCGGCGGCGCTGCTGCAGGCTGCGATCTGGATTGCGGTGCCGGAGGTATTCTATTCGGCCCCACCGGAGGGGTTGGCGCAACTCCTCGCCATCGGCCACGAATTTCGCTTCGACGCCGGCGTCGGCCCGCCGCTGGCTTATTGGCTCGCCGAACTCGCGTTCCGCGCCGCCGGCATGTTCGGCGTCTATGTGCTGGCGCAAATTTGCGTGGTCGCGACCTACTGGTGCGTATTCGCGCTCGGCCGCGCCATCGCCGGGCCGACGCATGCGGCCATGGCGGTGCTGCTGATGGTCGGCATCTCGCTGTTGACGGTGCCGTCGCCGGATTTCGGGCCGCCGATCCTGGCTATGGCGCTGTGGGCCGCAGTGCTGCTGCACTATTGGCGCGCGGTAACCGAACGCGCGCGGCGATCGTGGTACGCGCTTGGCGCGGCGGCGGCGCTGCTTCTGTTGTCGAGCGATGCAGCGCTGCTGCTTCTCGGCGCGCTCGTTGCGTTCACCGCGCTCACCGATCGCGGCCGCGCCGCGCCAACGCGCGACGCCTGGATCGTGGCGCTGGCGCTGGCCGCCGTTTTTGTTCCTGCACCTCATCTGGCTTGCCGGGATGTCGCCGGAAGCTTCCGGCGAAGCGCTCGCGCGCGCGCTGGCACGGTTGCGCGACGCCGCGCTCGCCGGCGCCAATACGGCCTTGTGGCTTCGGCTTGTCGCCGCCCTTGTGCTCGCCCATGCCGGGCTCGCCATCCTCTTGGTGCTGTCGGCCGGCTGGCCGCGGGTGAGCACGAGCCCGGCGCCGGCGCTGGCGCGCAAGCCGGTCGCTCCGTTCGCGGCAACCTACGTAAAGACTTTCGCGCTGCTGCCCGGATTGCTGGCGACGATCCTCGCCGTGGTGCTCGGGGGCACGCTGCCGATCGGCGGCGCGGCGCCGCTTGTCGTACTGTCCGGGCTCGCGCTGGTCATTGCCGCCGGCGACGCTATCGAACTCTATCACCAGCGCATTCTCGGCTTCGCCTGGGCCGGGCTTTTGATCGTGCCGGCGATCTTTGTGCCGTTCCTGATCGTGCTGTTGCCGTGGACAGCCGCTATGGATCTGAAAGTCGCGCAGCCGGCCTCCGCCATGGGCCGGTTTTTCGCCGATAGCTTCGAACGCCGGACCGGGCAGCCGCTTGCCGTGGTCACCGGCGATCCGCGCCTTGCCGCGCTGGTCGCGCTCGCCGCGCCGAGCCGGCCGAGCGTGTTGTTCGACGCCGATCCGGCGCGCTCGCCGTGGGTCACCGCCGACGACATCCGCAAGAAGGGCGCCATCGTGGTCTGGCAGAGCGCCGACACCACGCCGACGCCGCCGCCCGACATCAAGGCCTATTTTCCCGATCTGGTGGCCGAAGTGCCGCGCGCCTTCGATCGGCCGGTGCAGGGCCGCATGCCGACGCTGTGGATCGGCTGGGGCGTGATCAGGCCGGGCAGCGTCACGGCGGCGGCGCGCTAAATAACTAGTGATACGCCGCGCCCTCGCGGACTTTGCCGCGGAACAGCCAATAGGTCAGCGCGGTGTAGCCGAGGATCAGCGGCAGCAGGAGCAGCGTGCCGATCAGCATGAAGAGCTGGCTCGACGGCGCGGCGGCGGCATCCCAGATCGTCAGCGTCGGCGGCACGATATAGGGAAAGGTCGAAATGACCAGGCCGAGATAGCCGAGTAGGAACAGCGCGATGCTGGCGAGGAACGGCGCCAGCTCGCGCCGCGCCTCGATCCAGCGCCAAAGCGCGAACGCGATCAATGCGGTGACGACCGGAATCGGCGCCAGATAGATCAGGTTCGGCAGCGTAAACCAGCGGTGCGCGATGCGCGGGATGGTCAGCGGCGTGTAGAGGCTGACAGCCGCCATGAAGACAAGCACGGCTATGAGCAGCACTTTGGCTTTGCCCGCGGCGCGCGCCGCCATGTCGCCGTCGGTCTTCAGCATCAGCCAGGAGGCGCCAAGCAGCGCATAACCCGCGACCACGCCGAGCCCGCACAACAGGCCGAACGGCGTCGCCCAATCGAACGGCCCGCCGGCGTAGGCGCCGTTCTCGATTTTGACGCCTTGCACCAGCCCGCCCAGCACGACGCCCTGGCAAAAGCCGGCTAGCGTCGAGCCGGCGGCGAACACGGTGTTCCACAGCGGCTTGTCCTTGTGCGATGCGAACGGAACTCGAACGTGACGCCGCGAAACACCAGCGCCAGCAGCATCACGATCAGCGGCAGATAAAACGCCGGCATGATGATCGAATAGGCCCGCGGAAACGCGACCAGAAGGCCGCCGCCGCCGAGCACCAGCCAGGTTTCGTTGCCGTCCCAGAACGGCGCGATCGAAGCCAGCATGCGGTCGCGTTCGGCGTCGTTTCTGGCGAACGGAAACAAAATGCCGATGCCGAGGTCGAAGCCGTCGAGGATGACGTAGAACGCCACAGCGATGCCGATCAGCGCGGCCCAGATCGAAGGAAGCAATGTCGGCGATGTCCAAGGTGCCGCTCATGGCGCGACTCAGGTCTCGAAGGTCGGGTGGCCGGCGGCAAGATGCGGCGAGCGTTCGGGCAGCTCGCGTCTCCTGGATGCCGCGCGCGATCAGCCGGTTGATGAAATAGATGCCGAACGAGAACACGATGCCGTAGACGAGGACGAAGAGAATCAGCGTCGTCGCGATGCTCGCGGCCGGCACCGGCGAGATCGCGTCCGCGGTGCGCAAAATGCCGTCCACGATCCAGGGCTGGCGGCCGCTTTCGGTCACCACCCAGCCGGCAATGACGGCGATAAAGCCGACCCACCAGGTCTGCGCCACCATGTGCAGATACCAGCGCGTCTCGAACAATCGCCCGCGCCACCAACAGCCATGCGCCGAACCAGGCCGCCGCAATCATGATAAAGACCGATCCCCACCATGATGCGAAAGCCGAAGAACACGTTCGGCACCGGCGGCCGATCCTGCGGCGGCACGGCTCTTCAATCCCGGGAAACAGCCCGTCCCACTGCCGCGTGACCGAGGAGCGAAGCCGATATGCGGCATCGAGATCGCGTAGAGATTGCTCTCCGTCTTCTCGTCCGGCCAGGCGAAGAGTTCGAACGGCGCCGGCTTGCTGCCGTCCCAATGCGCCTCCATGGCGGCAATCTTGATCGGCTGATATTTCAGCGTGTTCTCGGCATGCAAGTCGCCGATGATCAGCTGCAGCGGCGCCAGCACCGCCGTCAGCGCGATCGCCATGCGCAGCATGGTGCGCGCTTCCTCGATATGGCGATCGGCCAACAGATAGCGCGCGCCGACCGCGAGCACGACGAAGCCGCCGGTGAGAAGCGAGGCATTGAGCATGTGGGCGAGCCGGTAGGGAAAGCTCGGATTGAAGATGATCGCGAACCAGTCCGCCGGATAGGCGATGCCGTCCTTCCATCGTGTAGCCGGCCGGCGTCTGCATCCAGCTATTGGCCGAAAGAATCCAGAACGCCGACAGCGTGCGTGCCGAAGGCGACCATCACCGCCGAAAACACGTGCAGCCAGCGCGGCACGCGCTCGCCGCCGAACAGCAAGTACTGCGAGGAACGACGCTTCGAGAAAGAACGCCATCAAAACTTCATAGCCGATCAGCGGGCCGACGACATTGCCGACGACCGCCGAGAAGCGGCTCCAATTGGTGCCGAACTGGTAGGACAGCACGATGCCGGACACGACGCCCATCGCGAATGACACGGCGAAAATCTTGGTCCAGAACGCGGCCAGCCGCTTGAAGCGCTCGGCGCCGGTCCAGCCCCATAGGACTTCGAGCGTGGCGAGATAGGCCGCGATTCCGATCGTAAAGGTCGGAAAGATGATGTGGAACGAAATGGTGAAGGCGAATTGCAGCCGCGCCAGCAGAACCGGATCGAGGTGCATGACGGAACTCCGTCACCTGCGGCGTGTATAGTCTATATTATGCGCGTAGTCGGGCGAGGGGGGAAGGCCACGGACGACGCAGGCGTGTCCGCGCGGAAAGGCCGCGATGCGAAATACTCGCATGGCAAATTCGCCGACGCCAAGCCGGAGGTGCTGGTGCCGGCGCTCATTTTCGCGCTTAAATTCGCGATCGGCTGAAACGGCCACCTTATCCGGGATAGGAGAATCGCCATGCCCAAATTGTCCGGCTATGCCTCGCTTGCCGCGCTGCCCGAGGAGCGCATCTCCGACAAGATCACCCGCAAAATCGCCGCCGGCGATCGGGGTATGATGGTGTGGTGGAGCATGAAGGCCGGCGCGCACGCCGCTCCCCATAAACATCCCCACGAGCAGATCGCCTAGATGCTCAAGGGCAAGATGGAATTCCGGCTCGGCGGCGAGCGCCGCACCTGCGTGCCGGGCGACATCGTGGTGATCCCGGGCGGCATCGAGCACGAGGGCTTCTTTCCCGAGGACACCGAGGTGATCGACGTGTTCGCGCCGCCGCGCGAGGATTTTCTGGCCGGCGGTCCGCCGCCGTACATGAAAGAGAAGTGAGGCTTTAGCCTAGCGCCTTCTTCAGCGCCAGAAAATCCCGCCAGGCGAAGCGCTTTTGCAGCGGGCTGCGCAGCAGGAAGGCGGGATGGAACGTCGGCCAGCGCGCGGATTTCGCGCGTGCCGGTGTCGTAGTCGAAACCAGCGGCCGCGCGTTCGCGTGATGCCGTCGTTGGTCGGCGAGCAGCGTCTGCATCGCCGGGCCGCCGAGGCAGACCAGAAATCGGGATTGGCAAGCTCGATCTGGCGGCGGATGAACGGCAGGCAGATCGCGGTTTCCTGCGGCGTCGGCGTGCGGTTGCCGGGCGGCCGCCATGGCACGACATTGGCGATGTAGGCCGTGGTGCGGTCGAGCCCGATCGCCGCCATCATGCGGTCGAGCAATTTGCCGGAACGGCCGACAAAGGGCCGGCCGTCGATGTCTTCGTCGTGGCCGGGCGCTTCGCCGACGAACATGACGCGGCTTTGCGGATTGCCGTCGGCGAAAACCAGTTGCGTCGCGGTGGCGCGCAGCGCGCAGCCTTCGAAAGTTTCCAGCAGCGCGCGCAGCTCGTCGAGCGTCTGCGCGGTCCGCGCGGCTTCGCGCGCCGCCATGACCGCGGCCTCGGGCGAAGCGGGCGGAGCGGCCGGCGCGCGTACTTGCCCTCCCCTGCAGGGGAGGGTCGGATCGCGGCACGCGATCCGGGGAGGGGTCATTGCGGGCGCGTTGGCCGCTGACCGCCGCCTGGACAGCTCCGCGGTCCGTCCTGCCCCTTGCAGGGGGAGGTAGGAGCATCCGCCATGCGGTCGACCGGCTCCTCGCCGATAAGCGCAGTCGGCGCCGGCATCGAGGTAAAAGGCGAGCAATTCGCGCGCGTCGGTGCGGTCCGGATTCATGACGTCGAGGCATGCTCATCGACCGAACAGGTCGCGGACGCCTGTAGCCTTGGCGATTGTCATCGGCCGAAATTCGTGAAACAATCGATCGACTGTCGACCGGGACACGGAGCAGACCATGAACACATCGGAGCTTCCGGCCCGGGAGGCGATGGAATTCGACGTCGTGATCGTCGGCGCCGGGCCCGCGGGCCTTGCCGCCGCGATCCGGCTCAAGCAGCTCGCGCCGGACAAATCCGTCGTCGTGGTGGAGAAGGGCTCCGAGGTCGGCGCGCATATTCTGTCCGGCGCGGTGATCGATCCGATCGGGCTCGACAGGCTGATTCCGGAATGGCGCGGCGAAGACACGCCGATCAAGACCGCGGTCACCGACGACCGCTTCTACGTGCTCGGCGCCGTCGGGCGGCTTGCGGCTGCCGAACTTGCTTGATGCCGCCGCTGATGAGCAATCACGGCAATTTCATCGTCTCGCTCGGCGATGTCTGCCGCTATCTGGCGCGCAAGGCCGAAGCGCTCGGCGTCGAGATCTATCCGGGCTTTGCCGCCGCCGAAGTGCTGTTCGAGAACGACGCGGTCGCCGGCATCGCCACCGGCGACATGGGCATCGCCAAGGACGGCCAGCACAAGGCCGGCTTCGCCCGCGGCATGGAGCTGCGCGGCAAATACACGCTGTTCGCCGAAGGCGCGCGCGGCAGCCTGTCCAAGGTGCTGATCGAGCGCTTCGCGCTCGGCGCAAGACAGCGAGCCGCAGAAATTCGGCATCGGCCTCAAGGAGCTCTGGCAGGTCGCGCCCGGCAAGCACCGCAAGGGCCTGGTCCAGCATACGCTCGGCTGGCCGCTCGACAATCGCACCGGCGGCGGCTCGTTCCTCTATCATTACGACGACAATCTGGTGGCGGTCGGCTTCGTCGTGCATCTCAACTACGGCAATCCGTATCTGTCGCCGTTCGAGGAATTTCAGCGCTTCAAGACCCATCCGCTGATCCGCGACACTGTTCGCCGGCGGCAAGCGCCTCTGCTACGGCGCCCGCGCCATCACCGAAGGCGGCTGGCAGTCGGTGCCGAAGCTTGGCGTTTCCCGGCGGCGCGCTGATCGGCTGCGCGGCGGGCTTCGTCAACGTGCCGCGCATCAAGGGCAGCCACAACGCCATGCTGTCCGGCATGCTGGCGGCCGAGCACGTCGCCGCGGCGCTCGGCGCCGGCCGCGCCAATGACGAGCTGGCCGGTTACGAAAATGCCTGGCGCGCCTCGCCGGTCGGGCGCGATCTGTGGCGGGTGCGCAACGCCAAGCCGCTATGGTCGAAGTTCGGCACCTTTGCTCGGCGTCGCGCTCGGCGGGCTCGACATGTGGACCAACACGCTCGGCTTCTCGCTGTTCGGCACGCTCAAGCACGGCAAGCCCGATTACGCGACGCTGCAAGCCTGCGGCGGAATGCCGGCCGCATCGCCTATGCCAAGCCCGACGGCAAGCTGACCTTCGACGGCTGTCGTCGGTCTATCTGTCCAACACCAACCACGAGGAGGACCAGCCGGTGCATCTTCTGGTGCGCGACCCCGCTTTGCAGAAATCGTCCGAGCACGACGTCTATGCCGGTCCGTCGGCGCGCTATTGCCCGGCCGGCGTCTATGAATGGGTCGAGGAGAGCGGGCAAGCCGCGGTTCGTGATCAACGCGCAGAACTGCGTCCACTGCAAAACCTGCGACATCAAGGATCCGAACCAGAACATCACCTGGGTGCCGCCCGAAGGCGGCGGCGGGCCGAATTATCCGAATATGTGATCGCCGTGAGCGCGAGCGCAGTGTCGCTGAGTTCGCGGCCCGGCGCGCGGATGCGTAATTCCCCTGCCGCGATTTCGCCGCCGTTGAGGCCTAAAGGCTTACTCGGCGCGGAAACGTGGCGCGGCGGGGTGTCCGGTTTGTGTCCTTGCGGGCGTTCGGCAAAAGGGTCATTCTTGCGCACAGATTAAAAGGCATCGGGCTGCGCGATTCCCGCTTCGCCGCCGCAGTTCGTCAGCCGAACCAGTTCGCCAATGGAGATGTCGTGACTCATTCGCTGCCCCGGCATGCCGCTATCGTCGGCATCGCCTTGCTTTGAGCCTTTCATCAGCGCTTGCCGCCGAAACGCCGGCGCAGCAGCAGCTTTCGCCCGAGAACGCCGCCGGCAGCTATCTGGCCGCCCGGCATGCCGGCGGAGCGCGACGACGGCGCGGCCGCCGACCTACTACCTCGACGTGCTCAAGCTCGATCCGCACAATGCCGATCTGCTCAGCCGCGCCTTCCTTTCGGTGCTCACAGACGGCGATATCGACGAAGCGGGCAAGCTCGCCGACCGGCTGCTTGCGATCGATCACAACGATCGCATCGCGCGGCTCGTCGTCGGCATCCGCGAACTGAAGCAGAAACATTACGGGCAGGCGCGGCGAAGATTTCCGCAGTCGGTGCGCGGTCCGGTGACCGATCTGACGGCGACGCTGCTGTCGGCCTGGGCGCTCGCCGGCGAGGGCGATGCGCACGCGGCGGTCGATGCCATGGACAAGCTGTCGGGGCCGGACTGGTACGGCATCTTCAAGGATCTGCATGCCGGGCTCATCCTCGATCTCGACAAGGAAAAGGAGGCCGGCAAGCGCTACGCCAGCGCCTACAAGGCCGACCCGACGGCTTTGCGCACGGTGGAAGCCTATGGCCGCTGGCTGTCGCGCAACGCCAGCAAGGATGACGCGCTGAAAGTCTATGCCGGATTTCGACAAGGAGCTGCCCAACCATCCGCTGATCATCGAGGAGATCAAAGCAGATTTCCGACGGCGAGAAACTGCCGCCGCTGGTCGATTCGCCGCAGGCCGGCGCCGCCGAGGCGCTTTACGGGATCGGCGCCTCGATCGGCCGCCGCGGCGGCGAGGATCTCGCGCTGATCTATCTGCAGCTCGCGCTCTATCTCGAGCCGACCACGCCATGGCGCTGCTGTCGCTCGGCGATCTCTACGAGGATCTCAAGAAGCCCGATCTGGCGATCAAGGTCTACGAGCGGGTGCCGGCGAGTTCGCCGCTGTCGCGCAACGCGCAAATCCAGATGGCGGTCGATCTCGATACGCTCGACCGCACCGACGAGGCCAAGAAGCTGCTCGATAACGTCATCGCCGAGCATCCCAAGGACACCGAGGCGATCATCGAGCTCGGCAATATCCAGCGCGGGCGCAAGGAGTTTGCCGATTGCGCCAACACCTACAGCAAGGCCATCGACACGCTGCAGGATCCGCAGAAGTCGAACTGGGTTGTGTTCTATTTCCGCGGCATCTGTTACGAGCGCTCGCAGCAGTGGCCGCTGGCCGAAGCCGACATGAAGAAGGCGCTGGAGCTGTATCCCGATCAGCCGCTGGTGCTCAATTATCTCGGCTATTCGTGGGTCGACAAGGGCGTTCATCTCGACGAAGGCATGGACATGATCCGCAAGGCCGTCGAGCAGCGGCCGGACGACGGCTATATCGTCGATTCGTTGGGCTGGGCCTATTTCCGCACCGGCAATTACGACGAGGCGGTCAAGAATCTCGAGCGCGCCGTCGAGCTCAAGCCCGAAGATCCGACCATCAACGATCATCTCGGCGATGCCTATTGGCGGGTCGGACGCACGCTGGAGGCGCACTTCCAGTGGTCGCAGGCGAACGACCTCAAGCCCGAACCGGAAGATCTGCCGAAGATCGAGGCCAAGATCAAAGACGGGCTGCCGCCCGATACGTCCTCGGCGGCCGACGCCAGTAAGCCGAATCCCGCCGCGGATTCCGACAAGGCAAATTCGGCGGCGGATGCCGACAAGGCGAAGAAGACCGGCAACGGCGGCTGAGGCTTCTCTTTGGCCCTACTGCTCGTCGAGACCGCGCCGGCCAAGGTCAATCTGACATTGCGGGTGCTCGGTCGCCGCGCCGACGGCTATCACGAAATTTCGAGCCTGGTGGTCTTCGCCGATTGCGGCGACCGCCTGGGTCTGACGCCGGGGGACGAGCTTGCGCTGACCGTCGGCGGGCCGCGTTCGGCGCAAGCCGGCGCCGACGCCGACAATCTCGTCCTCAAGGCCGCAAGCGCCCTTGCCGCGCGCATCCCCGGGCTCGTCTTGGGCGCGTTTCACCTCGATAAGGATCTGCCGGTTGCGGCCGGGCTCGGCGGCGGCTCGGCCGACGCGGCCGCGGCGCTGCGGCTGTTGGCGCGCGCCAACGCTCTCGGCCGCGACGATCCGCACCTCTATGAGGCGGCCCGCGCCACCGGCGCCGATGTGCCGGTGTGCCTCGATCCGCGGCCGCGCCTGATGTGGGGCATCGGCGACAAACTCTCAGCGCCGCTTGATCTGCCGCCGCTGCATGCCGTGCTGGCCAATCCAGGCGTCGTGGTTCCGACCAAGCTCGTGTTTGCCGGCTGGACGCCGGCCGCCACCGCGGCGGCAGGCTTGGACCTCGCCGCCGCATCCAAACTCGCAAATCCCGACGAGCTGTTAGGCTGCCTCGCGAAGCAACCGAATGACCTCGAAGCTCCCGCCATCGCCCTGGCGCCGGTGATAGCCGACGCGCTCGCGGCTTTGCGCATTCTCGCCGGCTGCCGCCTCGCCCGCATGTCGGGCTCCGGCGCCACATGCTTTGGACTTTTCGATTCCGCTGCCGCCGCGCAAAGCGCGGCGGCAGCAATTGCGCAACAAATATCCCACTATGGTGGGTGCGTGCCTGCGTACTGGATGGCGCAGGTTGAATCTAAACGCGCTTGACCGTGAAACTTAAAAGCGAAACCAAAATAGCCGGAATGGCGAGCGAAAGCCGGGGCCGTAACCGCGGTCCGGCATGGCGGCGTCGGTGGCCGCCATTGTATCAAAGCTGATCGTCGGCATTGTCGCCGCGACCGTCGCCGGTCGCGCCGGTGGGTGCCGCACGGTCTGTGCGGCGCTGACAAAATCATGCCAAATCGCCGCCGGGACGCTGCCGCCGACGACGCCATTCATCGGGGAATTATCGTCGTTGCCGACCCAGACGCCGACAACCAGATCGGACGTGAAGCCCACGAACCAGGCGTCGCGATAATCTTCCGACGTGCCGGTCTTGCCGCCGACCGGCCGATCGAGCCGTGCGGCCGTACCGGTGCCCTCGCGCACCACGCTCGACAGCAGGTCGAGCATCTGCGCATGGATCGTTGGATTGTCGGCGGATGAGAGCGCAGGTGTTGCTCGCTCAAATACAGTTCGGCCGCCTTCGTTGATGGCGCGCACGGCATAGCTGTCGAGGCTCGTGGTATTGGTCGCAATCGCCGCGAAGGCGCGAGTCATTTCAAGAGGAGTGACCGCGCCCGAGCCGAGCGCCACGCTGGGCACCACCGGCAAATCGGAGCGAACGCCAAGCTGTTTGGCGGTCGCAATGACATTCTGGATGCCGACCGCCTGCGCCAGCTGTACCGCGACGCTGTTGAGCGAATGGGCGAAGGCGGTGCGCAGTGTCACTGGCCCGAAATAGCGGTCGCCATAATTATCCGGCTGCCAATCGCCGACGCTGATCGGACGGTCGACGATGACCGAATCCGGCGTGTAGCCTTTGCGCAAGGCCGTCAGATAAACGAACGCTTTGAACAATGAGCCGGGCTGGCGCCGTGCCTGCGTCGCGCGGTTGAACTGGCTTTCATTGTAGTCGCGCCCGCCGACCATGGCGAGGATCGCGCCGTCCGGCGTCATGGCGACCAGCGCCGCTTGGCCGACGTTTTTGCCTTTGGCGGCCGCCAGGCGCCTGGCGACGACGGTTTCGGCGATCTGCTGCAGTTGCGGATCAAGCGTGGTGCGGACGGTCAAATCCTCGGTTGTCTGCGGGATCGCGGATTTGGCGTCCGCTGCCGCGGTATCGACGAAATAATTACTGCCCGGCGGCGAATCCTCAGCCACGCGCAAGACGGCGGGTTGCGCTTTTGCGGCAACCGCCTGCTTGCTGGGTGATCGCTCCGCTCTCGACCATGGCGTCGAGAACGATTCCGGCGCGTTGCTGCGCCGGCTCAAGGTTGCGATTGGGATCGAGCTCCGATGGCGCTTTGATGAGACCCGCGAGCATCGCCGCTTCGCTCAGCGACAGCGCTCGGGCGTTCTTGCCAAAGTATCGCAGCGCCGCTGAGTCGGCGCCGTAGGCGCCATCGCCGAAATAAGCTGTATTGAGATAGCGCGCGAGTATGCGGTTTTTGGACTGGCGCAGTTCCAGCCACTCGGCGAGCACCGCCTCCTGCACCTTGCGTTTCACGCTGCGCTCGGGCGTGAGATAAAGCCGCCGCGCCAATTGTTGCGTAATGGTGCTGCCGCCCTGCAGGCTACGACCAGTCACGTCGTGCCAGGCGGCGCGTATGATCGACCGCATGTCGATGCCGCCGTGATCATAGAATTGCCGGTCTTCGATCGCGACGACGGCTTTTGCCAGGAGTGGCGGAATATGGTCGGCGGCAACGCCCTGACCCTTGAGGATGCCGCGGGTCGCGAACGGGCTGCCGTCCTCGCTTTCGAATATTGTTGCGCTGGCGGCCGGCTGCACGGAGGCGCCGCCGGCAAATGGGATCGTGGCGATGCAATAGGCGACATAGAGCGCGGGTATCGATGCCAGACCGAGTGCAATGATGAGACCGCGTCGAGGACGCACCGACGCTAGCGAGACCGGGACGCGCACGCGAAAGTGCGATCGCCACCGTGGAATTGCGCCGCGCATGCCGGCAAAAGCGCGCCGCGCGGAAACCACGATGCGCCCTGCGAGCGCTCTGATCAGCGCGGACGCCGGCAGCGTCTTGAGAGTATCGGATTCCGGGCTCGATTCTGCGGCGGGCTGCGGCGCCTGCCTTGGAATCGTCGGGTTCGTCCGGAGGCAGCGCGCGAGATGGCATCGAATTCGGGCTCAGGCCTCTCGTTTCGCTGCCCAAGTAACGCCTTACGGCGCGTGCGAGTTCCCTCGCCGCGACGGATAAGCTCCTCAGTTCTCGGGCAAAAAATTGCCGCCTTGTTAGTGCGTCCGCGCGATACAGAAATCGACGGTCTCGACCAAAGCGGCCTTCATCGTCGAATCGGGAAACAGCGCGAGCGCGTCGCGGGCGATGGCGCCGTAATGGTGGGCGCGGCCGATGGTGTCTTCGAGCGCGCGGTGCTTGACCATAAGTCCGATGGCGTGGTCGAGATCGGCGTCTTTGGTCTCGCCACGTTCCAGCGTGCGCCGCCAGAATTCGCGCTCGTCGTCGCTGCCGCGGCGGAAGGCGAGCACGACCGGCAGCGTGATCTTGCCCTCGCGGAAGTCGTCGCCGATGTTCTTGCCCAACCTAGCCGCGGCGCCGCCGTAATCGAGCACGTCGTCGACCAGCTGGAAGGTGATGCCGAGATTCATGCCGAACGAGCGGCTGGCGGCGGCTTCGGCCTTCTGCCGCGCCGACAGCGCCGGACCGACTTCGCATGCGGCTGCAAACAATTCGGCGGTCTTGGCGCGGATCACCGCGATATACTCGTCCTCGGTCGTCGCCGTGTTCTTGGCGGCGGCGAGCTGCATGACCTCGCCTTCGGCGATCACGGCGGCGGCGGCGGAGAGAATTTCCAGCGCCTTGAGGCTGCCGACCTCGACCATCATCTTGAACGCCTGGCCGAGCAGGAAATCGCCGACCAAGACGCTCGCTTCGTTGCCCCACAGCATGCGCGCGGCGAGCCGCCCGCGCCGCAGCTCGCTCTCGTCGACCACGTCATCGTGCAACAGCGTCGCGGTGTGCATGAACTCGACCGCGGCGGCGAGCTTGATATGGCCGTCGCCGGCATAGCCGGCGAGCCGCGCCAGAGCCAGCGTCAGCATCGGCCGTAGCCGCTTGCCGCCTGAATTGATGAGGTGATTGGCCACCTCGGGGATCATGGTCACTTCGGAGCCGGTGCGGGAGATGATGGTGGCATTGACCCGCTCCATGTCGGCCGTCACCAGATCGACCAAGGGGTCGATCGACGGCTCACGCGGGCTTTCGAAGGGTACGATGACGGCCACGAGTGCACTCTCCAGGCAGATAGTTCCGGGCGCGACGCGGAAGCATAGAAACGCTATGGTGATGCGGCAAGTATGCCTGCCAATATGTGCCGCCATCTATAGATTCGCCGGTGGCGTCCGGCCAGCATCTATCATGCCACAGAATGGCGGCGGGGAGGGGGCGCGAAAAAGGCATGTCAAGCAACGAACTCGCCGCAGAACGCGTAAGTAAAGGCCGGTATGACGTCACCCAATTGGACGTGGCGGTTTTGCTGCCGTGTTACAACGAAGAACACGCCATCGCCAAAGTGGTTGCCGACTTTCATGCCGCGCTGCCGGGAGCGACGGTCTACGTTTATGACAATAATTCTACCGACGGCACCATGGCGGCCGCGACACAGGCCGGCGCCGTCGTGCGCCGCGAGAGCCACCAGGGCAAGGGCTACGTGGTGCGGCGGATGTTCAACGACATCGAAGCCGACGTTTACGTGCTGGTCGACGGCGATGCAACCTATGACGCGCCGAGCGCGCCGGCGATGGTCGACAAGCTCATCGCGGAACGCCTCGATATGGTGGTGGCGACCCGCATCGATCGCGAGGAGGCGGCCTATCGCCCCGGCCATCGCACCGGCAATCGGCTGCTGACCGGCTTTGTCGCGCATATTTTCGGCCGCGCCTTCACCGATATCCTGTCCGGCTATCGGGTGTTTTCGCGCCGCTTCGTGAAATCGTTTCCGATCCTGTCGGGCGGCTTCGAAATCGAGACGGAATTGACCGTGCATGCGCTCGAGCTCGAATTGCCGGTCGGCGAAGTGGCGACGCCGTATTATTCGCGCCCGGCCGGCTCGGTCTCGAAGCTGTCGACCTGGCAAGACGGCTTTCGCATTCTGTGGACGGTGTTGAAGCTCTATCGCGCCGAGCGGCCGCTATCGCTGTTCGGCGCCTTCGGCATCGCGCTCGATCATCATGTCCGATCGGCCTCGCCATCCCGATCGTCATCACTTACGTGCAGGAAGGCATCGTGCCGCGGCTGCCGACCGCGGTGCTGTCGACCGGATTGATGCTGCTCGCTTTCCTCTCGATCGCCTGCGGCCTGATCCTCGATACCGTCACGCGCGGCCGGCGCGAGGCCAAGCTGATCGCCTATCTGGCGCTGCGCGCGCCGGGCGAGGAACGGCGGCGGACCTGAAAACTATTGGGAGCTGAAAATTGCGCGAACTCGTCCGCACCAACGATGCCGTGCTGATCTCGGCGATCGAGGCGCTGCTCAACGGCGCGCACATCGCGCATATGGTGGTCGATCAGAATATGAGCGTGCTGGAAGGCTCGATCGGCATTTTCCCGCGCCGCATCCTGGTCGGCGAGATCAGGTCGAGGCCGCGCGGCGGCTTCTGCAAGATGCCGGCTTCGGCAACGAACTGCGCCCGCACACGGATTGATATGTCGATTGAAATTTCCGCAGCGCGCGGTGAAACCAGCGAGGACGCCGTTCTCGGCGGCAAGCTTGTCTTGCGCCAGCCGTTGCGCGGCCATCGCTTCGGCCACGACTCGATCCTGCTTGCGGCGGCGACGGGTGCGCATGGCCGGCGAGCACGCCGTCGAGCTCGGCGCCGGCGTCGGCGCGGCGGGATTGGCGCTGGCGCGCCGCGTTGAAGGACTTGCCGTCACGCTCGTCGAAATCGATCCGGCGCTGGCGGCGCTGGCGCAGGATAATGCCGGGCGCAATGGGCTCGCCGACTCGCGTGCGCGCGGTTTGCCTCGACGTTGCCGCGCCCGCCGCCGCGTTCGCCGCCGCGGGGCTCGCACCGGGATCGGCCGATCGCGTGCTGATGAATCCGCCGTTCAACGCGCCGCAAAATCCGTCGCCCGATCGCGGCCGCCGCCTGGCGCACACCGCGTCGCAGGAAACGCTTGCCGTGTGGCTGTCGACGGCGGCGCGGCTCCTGCGCCCGTCCGGCGCCGTGACGCTGATCTGGCGTGCGGACGGGCTTGGCGATGTGCTTGCGGCGCTGGCTGCGGATTTCGGCGCGGTCTCGGTATTGCCGGTCCATCCGAAGCCGGGCTGCGCCGGCGATCCGCGTGCTGGCGCGCGCCGCAAAGGACCGCAGCGGCGCCGCTGTCGCTGCTGCCGGGATTTGTGCTCGCCGACGCCGACGGCAAGCCGAGCGCAGCGGCGGAAGCCGTGCTGCGCGACGGTGCCGCCCTTCCATTTCCGGAAAGCTGAGCGCTGAACGTTACGAAATGTTAATGACCGGAACTAATACGGGGTGTTAGACGCGATCGCTGCTCAGCCGTTAGGCATCACGCTGGTAGCGAATCGGGCGGCCCGGCACGGCTTTCTTCGCTTCGGTGCGGATCGGAATATAGGAAAGACCAACAAATACGCTGATAAGCATCAAGAGGAAGTCGATCTTCGTCACTTCTTCGCCTCCGCCGTTGTTTCTGGCACCGTCAGTCAAAGCAAAAAGCGTTCCAGCGATTAAGAAAGGGTTACTTGAGGCTTAATCGATACCGATCATATTTGAGCTTTATGACCGAACCGTGGACGGGAGAGCGCATGCGGGATCTTTGCGCGCCGCGCTCGTTGGCGCGCTGCGGCCCGCTCATTCCGCAGCGTTTTCGCCGCGACCGGCCGGTCGTGCCGGTGGTGCGGCTGACCGGCATTATCGGGTTTTCGACGCCGTTGCGGCCGGGCCTGTCGCTTGCCGGCATCGCCCGCACGCTCGACCGCGCCTTTGCCATGCGCCGCGCCGCCGCGGTGGCGCTCGCCATCAATTCGCCGGGCGGATCGCCGGTGCAATCGCACCTCATCTTCCGGCGCATCCGCGAATTGGCGGCCGAGCACAAGCGGCCGGTGTCTCGCCTTCATCGAAGACGCCGGCGCGTCCGGCGGCTACATGATCGCCTGCGCCGGCGACGAGATCATCGCCGATCCGCATTCGATCGTCGGCTCGATCGGCGTCGTCGGCGGTTCGTTCGGCTTCGACAAGCTGATCGCGAAAATCGGCGTCGAGCGCCGGCTCTATACGTCGGGCGAGCACAAGGCGATGCTCGATCCGTTCCTGCCGGAAAATCCCGACGACGTCGAACGCCTGAAGAAATTGCAGCGAGACATCCACGACGACTTCATCGCGCTCGTCAAATCGCGGCGCGGCGCCAAGCTTACCGGTCCGGAAAATGACTTATTCTCCGGGGAATATTGGACCGGGCGACGGGCGCTGGAACTCGGCCTGGTCGATGCCATCGGCGACTTGCGGGCGTACCTTGCGCGAACGATTTGGAGACAAAGTCGTTACACCCCTGATCAGCGCCGAACGCGGCTTCCTGGGCCGCCGCGTTTTCGGGGTCGCGCCTGGCGATCCGACGCAAATTGCCGGCCAGGTCGGTCTTGCCGAGGACTTGATTTCGGCGCTTGAAGCGCGCGCCATTTGGGCGCGTTATGGGCTGTAACGACCGCCCGCGAGTTTCGGGAGAATAAACGATGCCGCCGCTCATCGTGTTCGCGCTTGGAGTCATGGGGGCGGCCGTGGTGGTGCGCTGGTGCGCGCGCGAAGTGCGGCGCGTCAACGCCGAGCTCGATGAAGTGCGCGCCAGAGCTTCCGTCGAGCCGCTCGACCGCACCACGTTGCCGAAACTAAAGCCGCGATCCGAAGACCGGCGAATACCGGCCGGGTTAGCTCTCCGCTACAGTGCACGTCAGTGCGCTCGTGCGCTCATTCCGCCTTGATGTCGTTGTCTTTGACGACGCGGCCCCACTTGTCGTATTCGGCTTTCATGAAAGTGCCGAGCGCTTCCGGCGTGCCGCCGACCGGCGTCGCACCGGTTTTGACGAGCTTGTCGTGCACCGCGGGATCGTTAAGCGCGTCGTTGACGGCTTTGTTGAGCTTGGCGATCACCGCGGGCGGCGTCTTGGCCGGCGCCAGCAGCGCATACCAGTTCGACGCGTCGGTGTTCGGATAGCCTTGTTCGGCGAGCGTCGGCACGTCGGGGAGAACGGCGTCGCGCTTGTCTCCGGCCACGCCGATCGGAATCACGTTGCCGGCCTGGATTTGCGCGATCACCACCGGCATGTCGAGCGCCACAACCTGCACCTGGCCGCCCAGCAAGTCGGTCAGCGCCGGCGCCGCGCCGCGATAGGGCACGTGCAGGAATTTCACGCCGGCCGCCGCATCGAGCAGCAACTGGGCAAGATGCGGCGGCGAGCCGATGCCGGTCGAAGCAAAGGTAATGGCGCCGGGCTTTTGCTTGGCGAGCGCCACGAGCTCCTTGACGTTTTTGACGCCAAGCTTGCGGCGACACCACCAGCACCTCATGCACCTTCGTGACCAGTGCGACCGGCGCGAAATCGCGGAACGTGTCGAACGGCATGTTAGCCTGGATGTGCGGTGACACCGTCACCGCGCCCGAGGTGGTGAGAAACAGCGAATAGCCGTCGGGGTCGGATTTGGCGACGTCGCCGCCGCCGAGCGTGCCGTTGGCGCCGGGCTTGTTGTCGATATAGACGCGCTGGCTGAGCAGCGCGGTCATCTTGTCGGCGACGATGCGGCCGACGAAGTCGGTCGGCCCGCCGGGCGGGAACGCCACGACGATGCGGACCGGCCGGGTGGGAAAGTCCTGCGCCCTGGCAAATTGCGGGGCGGCCAGCGCCAAGGCCGCCGCGACGCCAATCACTATGCGCTCGAATTATGCGCACAATTTCCTCCCGTATGGCGCCGATCTTGGCGCGATCAGGTATAGCAGGTGCTAGCATAGCGGGTCGCGACACAGATCGCCGATCTGAGGCTTGACCTCGCAGCTTGGCCTCGCAGACTTGACCTGCGCCCGGCCTTCCACCAACAACGGCCCATGAACGCAGAATTGCCGCCCCATATGCGCCCCGAACGCTCGTTCCAGGGGCTCATCCTCGCCTTGCAGCGCTACTGGGCGGATTGGGGCTGCGTCATTTTGCAGCCCTACGACATGGAGGTCGGCGCCGGCACCTTCCATCCGGCGACGACGTTGCGCGCGCTCGGGCCGAAGCCCTGGAATGCCGCCTATGTGCAGCCGTCGCGCCGGCCCAAGGACGGCCGCTACGGCGAGAACCCCAACCGCCTGCAGCATTATTATCAGCTGCAAGTGATCCTCAAACCGTCGCCGGACGATTTGCAGGAGCTTTATCTGAAATCGCTCTACGCGATCGGCATCGATCCCAAGATCCACGACATCCGCTTCGTCGAGGACGATTGGGAAAGCCCGACGCTCGGCGCCTGGGGGCTCGGCTGGGAGTGCTGGTGCGACGGCATGGAGGTGTCGCAGTTCACTTATTTCCAGCAGGTCGCCGGCTTCGAATGCGCGCCGGTGGCCGGCGAACTGACCTACGGCCTCGAACGCCTGGCGATGTATGTGCAGGGCGTCGAGAACGTGTTCGACCTTAATTTCAACGGCCGCGACGGCAAGCAGCGCGTGAGCTACGGCGACGTGTTCCTCCAGGCCGAGCAGGAATATTCCCGCCACAATTTCGAATCCGCGGATACCGACATGCTGTTCCGCCAGTTCAAGGACGCGGAAGAAGAATGCAAGCGGCTGTTGCAGATCGGCGCCAAAGACGAGCGCAATCGAGCTGGCGCTGCCGGCCTACGATCAATGCATCAAGGCAAGCCACGTGTTCAATCTGCTCGACGCGCGCGGCGTGATTTCGGTGACCGAGCGGCAGAGCTATATTTTGCGCGTGCGCGAACTTGCCAAAGCCTGCGGCGCGGCCTGGCTCGCGACCGAAGGCGGCGGGGCAAGCATCAGCGGAGCGGTAAAGTGAAATGCACGGAGCGGAGAGGGAGCGATGAGCGAACCTGAAATCGGCGGACGGCGTCCGCTGCCCATCAATGTCGTGGCCGGTGAAAGCTACTGGTGGTGCGCCTGCGGGCGTTCGAAATCGCAGCCGTTCTGCGACGGCTCGCACAAGGGCACTGAATTCCGCCCGCAGGAATGGAAGGCGACTTCGAACGAGGAAGTCTGGTTCTGCGCCTGCAAACGCTCGCAGCATCAGCCGATGTGCGACGGCAGTCATAAGACGCTGACCTGACCATTGCTCAGACCACCTCGATGATTCTTTCGCCCGCATTGAGGGCTTGAACGATCTCGTCGAGTTGCGGATCGAGCGCCTGCGCGTCGATGAGGAAGCGAATCATCACGCCGTACGGACGATCCGATGCTCCGTCGCTCGCGCGGCATAGAGCAACGCCGCCGCAATGTCATCCGCAGTGAGATAGTCGAAGTCGGAAAGCAATTCTTTCTGGCTCGCGCCGTGCGCGATCGCTTCGACAATATCGGTGACGCGCATGCGTGTGCCCTTGATGCACGGCCGACCGCCGCAAATGGCAGGGTCGGAGCTAATTCGACTGAGTAGATCGTTTGTGGTCATGGCGGACGATTGCCTTCAATCGCAATGACAATCTGCAAGTATAGTACCTATGTATTTCTATCGAAAGCGTAATGACACGACCGTCCTTATCGACTAAACCCGCCCGCGGCCCAAGGCCCGAAGTGCCCCGAATCGGCAGCAAAGTGTGCCATGCCCGACCTCCTGCTCGAATTGTTCTCCGAAGAAATCCCGGCGCGGATGCAGGCGCGGGCGGCGGAGGATTTGCGCAAGCGTCGTCACCGACCGGCTGGTCGCGGCGGGTCTCGTCTATGAGGGCGCCAAGGCGTTCGTGACGCCGCGGCGGCTGGCGCTTGCCGTGCACGGCGTGCCGGTGCGCCAGCCCGATCTGCGCGAGGAGAAGAAGGGCCCGCGCGTCGGCGCACCGGAGCAGGCGGTCGCCGGATTTTTGAAAGCCGCCGGGCTGAAATCGATCGGCGAGGCCAAAGTGCAGCCCGACAAGAAGGGCGACTTTTATGTCGCGGTGATCGAGAAGCCGGGCCGTGCCGCGATCGACGTGATCGGCGAGATTTTGCCCGATGTGATCAAAAACTTTCCGTGGCCGAAATCGATGCGCTGGGGCGCGCCGTCGGCTGAGCCCGGCGCGCTCACCTGGGTGCGGCCGCTGCATTCCATCGTCGCCACCTTCGGGCCGGAGACCGAGGAGCCCGACATCGTGCCGTTCAAAGTCGACGGCATCGCCGCCGGCAACTTGACGCGCGGCCATCGTTTCATGGCGCCGGAGCCGTTCACGGTGCGCCGGCTCGACGACTATCTGCAAAAGCTCGACAAGGCCAAGGTCGTGCCCGATGCCGGCGCGGCGGCGCGAGATCATCCGTACCGAGGCCAAGCAGCTTGCCTTCGCGCAAGGGCTCGAACTCGTCGAGGACGAAGGCCTGCTCAACGAGGTCGCGGGCCTCGTCGAATGGCCGGTGGTGCTGATGGGTTCGTTCGAGGAGAGCTTCCTGCGGATTCCTGAGGAAGTCATCCGCGCCACCATCCGCAACAACCAGAAATGCTTCGTGCTGCGCGACGGAGCGCACGCCAAGCTGGTCGACAAGTTCCTGCTGGTTTCGAACCTGGAGGCCGCGGACGGCGGCGCGGCCATCGTCGCCGGCAACGAGCGCGTCATCCGCGCGCGCTTGTCGGATGCCAAGTTTTTCTACCAGACCGATTTAAAGACGAGGCTCGAAGATCGCCTGCCAAAGTTCAAGGACATCGTGTTCCACGAGAAGCTCGGCACGCAGGCCGAGCGCATTGAACGGATTGAGCGATTGGCCGCCGAACTGGCGCCGCTCGTCGGCGCCGATCCGGTTAAAGCAAAACGTGCGGCGCGGCTTTGCAAGGCGGATTTGCTCACGGAAGTCGTCGGCGAATTCCCCGAGCTGCAAGGCACCATGGGCAAATATTACGCCGAGGCGCAGGGCGAGGACGAAGCCGTCGCCCACGCCATGCGAGGATCATTACCGGCCAAAGGGGCCGGACGATCTGGTGCCGAGCGATCCGGTGTCGGTCGCGGTGGCGCTCGCGGACAAGATCGATACGCTGGTGGGTTTTTGGGCGATCGATGAGAAGCCGACGGGGAGCAAGGACCCGTATGCGCTGCGACGCGCGGCACTGGGAGTAATTCGACGTAGTCCTCGACAATGAAAATCGTTTGCACCTAATTCCTTGCAGTCGGAATTTGCGGCAGCGTGGTCTGCTAGAAACAGGAACACGTGCATCCTGTCCTCAATCGACGTATCTGATACCCAGCGACGATCTTCTCTCCTTTTTCGCCGACCGCTTGAAAGTCCAGCTCCGCGACCAAGGCGCGCGGCACGATCTCGTCGATGCCGTGTTCGCGCTGGAAGGCCAGGACGATCTCCTCCTCATCGTCCGCCGCGTCGAGGCTTTGGGCAAATTCCTCGACACCGAGGACGGCAAGAACCTGCTCGCCGGCTATAAGCGCGCCACCAATATCATCCGCATCGAGGAGAAGAAGGATTTGCGCGACTATACCGGCGCGCCGGAGCCAAAGCTTTACAAGCAGGATGAAGAAAAGGCGCTGGCGCGCGCGATCGACGCCGCCAAGGCCGAAGCCACACGCGCCGTCGAAAAAGAGGATTTCGCCGCCGCGATGACCGCCATGGCGAAGTTGCGTCCCGCTGTCGATGCCTTCTTCGACAAGGTTACAGTGAATGTTGAGGATCAGGCGCTCCGCGAGAACCGGCTGAAACTGCTCAACGAAATCCGCGCCGCCACCCGCGCGGTGGCCGATTTTTCGAAGATTGAGGGGTGATCCGTCATTCCGGGGCGCGGGCAGTAGCCCGCGAGCCCGGAATCGATAAGCCCGGCGCCTGTGGATATGGATTCCGGGCTCACCGCTTCGCGGCGCCCCGGAATGACAATCGTGCTAGAACCGAATGGCGGCTGGCGCGTTAAACGTCTGTCGAATTTCAGCCGCGCCTTATGCGCCCTTCCCGAAATGCATTCCAAACCCGAGGCAAACCATGATCATCACCGCTGCCGAACTGTCGCCGATCGTCGCGCTCATCGCCGGCATCCTCATTCTGATCATTCCGCGGCTCCTCAACATCATCGTCGCGGTCTATCTCATTATCGAGGGCTTGGTCGGGCTCAACGCCATCCACCACTTCATCCATTAGCGCCGTACCGATGCGGCTTGCGTCGCCTGCCGGGACTTGCAATCACACTGAGCCGGATCCCACTAGCCACATGATGTCATGGTCAAATCGCGCTCCAAGACTCCCGGCAGCCGGTGAAAAAATCGTCAGCCTGCAAGGGCAAATCCGCGCGCAGGCCGCTGCGTAAATCCGCGCCGGCGAAGGCACCGGCGCAAGGCAAGTGGGTCTATGCCTTCGGCGGCGGCAAGGCGGAAGCCCGCGCCGGCATGCGCAACCTCCTCGGCGGCAAGGGCGCGGGGCTTGCCGAAATGGCGCATCTCGGCCTGCCGGTGCCGCCCGGCTTCACCATCACCACCGAGGTCTGCACCTATTTCTACCAGCACGGCAAAACCTATCCGAAGAGCCTGAAGGCGCAGGTCGAGACCGCGCTCAAGGAAGTCGGCCGCATCACCGGTAAAAAGTTCGGCGACGCCGACAATCCGCTTTTGGTCTCGGTGCGCTCCGGCGCGCGCGCCTCGATGCCGGGCATGATGGACACCGTGCTCAATCTCGGGCTCAACGACGTCACCGTGAATGCGCTTTCCGAAAAGTCCGGCGACCGGCGTTTCGCTTTGGACAGCTACCGGCGCTTCATCACCATGTATTCCGACGTCGTGCTCGGCATCGGTCATCATCATTTCGAGGAAATCCTCGACGACCACAAGGATCGCAACGGCTACGCGCTCGACACCGATCTCAACGCCCAGGATTGGTCGGAGGTCGTCGCCGCATTACAAAGAGCGCGTCGAGGAGGAAACCGGCAAGCCGTTTCCGCAAGATCCGCACGCGCAATTATGGGGCGCCATCGGCGCCGTGTTCGGTTCGTGGATGAACCAGCGCGCCATCACCTATCGCCGCCTGCACGCCATTCCGGAAAGCTGGGGCACCGCGGTCAACGTTCAGGCCATGGTGTTCGGCAATATGGGCGAGACCTCGGCCACCGGCGTCGCCTTCACGCGCAATCCCTCGACCGGCGAGAAAAAACTCTACGGCGAATTTCTGATCAATGCCCAAGGCGAGGACGTGGTCGCCGGCATCCGCACGCCGCAGGAGATCACCGAGGCCGCGCGCAAGGAGGCCGCCTCCGACAAGCCGTCGATGGAGGCGGCGCTGCCGGAAGCTTTCGCCGAGTTGCAGCGCATCCACGCCAAGCTCGAAAAGCATTACCGCGACATGCAGGATATGGAATTCACCGTCGAGCAGGGCAAGCTGTGGATGCTGCAGACGCGCAGCGGCAAGCGCACTGGCGCAAGCCGCCTTGCGCATCGCCGTCGAACTGGCGCAGGAGAAGCTCATCAGCAAAGAGGAAGCGGTGGCGCGGGTCGATCCGGCGGCGCTCGAACAGTTGCTGCATCCGACCATCGATCCCAAAGCCGAGCGCAAGATCCTCGCCACCGGCCTGCCGGCCTCGCCCGGCGCGGCGAGCGGCGAGATCGTGTTTTCGTCCGAGGAGGCGGAACTCCTCAAGAGCCAGGGCCGCAAAGTGATCCTGGTGCGAATCGAGACTTCGCCCGAAGACATCCACGGCATGCATGCCGCCGAAGGAATTTTGACGACGCGCGGCGGCATGACCTCGCATGCCGCGGTGGTCGCGCGCGGCATGGGCAAGCCCTGCGTCTCCGGCGCCGGCTCGCTGCGCGTCGATTATCGCGCGCAGACCATGACGGCGGGCGGCACAACGCTCAAGAAGGGCGACACGCTCACCATCGACGGTTCGACCGGCCAGGTGCTCGCCGGCAAAGTGGCCATGCTCGAGCCGGCGCTCGCCGGCGAATTCGCCACCGTGATGCAATGGGCCGACGGCGTACGGAAGCTCAAAGTGCGCGCCAATGCCGATACCCCGGCCGACGCCCGCGCCGCGATCAAATTCGGCGCCGAGGGCATCGGGCTGTGCCGCACCGAGCACATGTTCTTCGACGAGGACCGCATCCGCGCCGTGCGCGAAATGATCCTGGCCGGCGACGAGAAAGCGCGCCGCGCCGCGCTGGCGAAGCTTCTGCCGATGCAGCGCGCCGATTTCGTCGACCTGTTCAAGATCATGGGCGGCTTGCCGGTGACCATCCGGCTGCTTGATCCGCCGCTGCATGAATTTCTGCCGCACAGCGACAAAGAGATCGCCGAAGTGGCGGCAGGCGATGGGCGCCGATCCGCAAAAGCTCGCCGACCGCGCCCGTGAACTGCACGAGTTCAATCCGATGCTCGGCTTTCGCGGCTGCCGGCTCGCCATCGCCTATCCTGAGATCGCCGAAATGCAGGCGCGCGCGATTTTCGAGGCCGCGGTCGAATCAGAGCGCGCCACCGGCAAGCAGGTCTCGCCGGAAATCATGGTGCCGCTGATTGCCAGCAAAATCGAGCTCGATATCGTCAAGGAGCGCATCGACGCCATGGCGAAGACCGTGGCGTCGGAGACCAAGAGCAAGCTTCATTATCAGGTCGGCACCATGATCGAGTTGCCGCGCGCGGCGCTCAAAGCCGGCGAGATCGCCGAGACCGCCGAGTTCTTCTCGTTCGGCACCAACGATCTCACGCAGACCGCCTTCGGCATCAGCCGCGACGATGCCGCGAGCTTCTTGGGCATCTATACCGCGAAGGGCATTTTGCCGGCCGATCCGTTCGTGTCGCTCGACCGCGAAGGCGTCGGCGAATTGATCCGCATCGCCACCGAACGCGGCCGCAAAGTGCGGCCGAAGCTCAAGCTTGGCATTTGCGGCGAGCACGGCGGCGATCCGGCTTCGGTGGCGTTCTGCCACGAGGTCAAGCTCGATTACGTATCGTGCTCGCCGTTCCGCGTGCCGATCGCGCGGCTCGCCGCCGCGCAAGCCGCGCTCGGCAAGGGTGCGACGGTGGATGGATAGTGGAACTGCGTAGTTCCATCGCGCACACATCTTATCGTGGTTAATGAACTTCAAAAATTTGCGCGCGATTGTGGCGCGCACGGAACCTGCAGAACTTTTCCGTAACGATGATTGCGGCATCGCGCCGCTATTCCCGCGTGCTGCCGCGCAATTAACGCCTTCGCAACGTTAACCCGACAATAGATAAACCAGTCGCATTCGAGCCACTCAAGTGGCTTTTCCATAATCGTGTACGCGTTGCGTGTTGCGCGTGTTGGCGTAGGGGTGATTGTGGCGTCGCGTATCGGGGTGGTAAGCGCGCCATTTACGGCGCGCTTCTGGTTCAGCGCTTTTTGCATCGCCTTGATGCCGACGTCGGTCGGTTATCAGGATCTCGCTTCGCTCATGGCGCGCGAGCGCGGCGCCTCGACGGGCTGGCATTTGATCGCTTCGCCGCTCGGCACCGTCGCAAGCCGCCACCTTCAACTATACGCGGCCGATCGGCACGACGATCGGGGGACCGGTCGGCCTCATTGATGTCAATTTCGATCCGCGCACGCTCGACACTTACGCATGGAAGATCGATGAGCCGATAACCGTGCAGCACGCGCGGCAGATCGAATATCCGACCGTCAACCGCAGCCATAAAGGCGACCGCCTGCCAATGGGCAACGTCGCGCCCGCGACCGGCCGCGCCGGCAAGCTTGCCGCAATTGCAGCCGGTCAGCGCGCCGGCTGCGCCCGCCGCCGCACCGGCATCGCCCCGCCGGGCGCGACGCCGCAGCCGTTGAAAAGCGACCAGCATGCGCAAGCGAGCGATGCCGCGCCGCTCGTCGTGCAGACCGACATCCATCACGACGTGTCGACGGCAATGGCGCCGGCCGCCGGCGCCGCCGATGACGATTTGATTGCGGTGGACCGTCCGTCCGAGGGCGCCGCGCCGGGCGACGGCGACGACGCTTCATCGCTCGAGGAAATGTCGTTCCTCGACGATGATACCGCCGATCACAGTGCGGCGGTCTATTTCGGCACCGGCGTCTTGGGCTCGCGCGAGGGCCTGCAAAACTGGGCGCCCGGAGCGGCGCCGATCCTGGTGCCGCCGTCGGACGATTCCGGCATCAAACTCTCGGCGCTCGAAGGCGCCGATTACTCGGCCGACGAAAGCGGCGAGTCGGTGGCCGGCAAGGACGACGCCAGCCGGCTGGAAAGCCCGGCGCAGCGCCTCGGCCTCGACGGCGAGCCGCTCGCGCACGCCGAAAAGTGCCTGAGCGAAGCGATCTATTTCGAGGCGCGCGGCGAACCGCTCGAAGGCCAGGAAGCGGTGGCCCAAGTCGTCATGAACCGCGTGTTCTCCGGCTACTATCCCGCACGACGTCTGCGGCGTCGTGTTTCAGAACAAGTACCATCATCTGGCCTGCCAGTTCACCTTCGCCTGCGAAGGCAAGGATTTGAGCCAGATCGACGAGCCCGATATGTGGCAGCAGGCGAAGGAGATCGCCAAGAAAATGCTCGACGGCAAAATCTGGCTCGCCGATATCGGGCACGCCACGCACTATCACGCCTATTGGGTGCACCCGAGCTGGGTGCATGAAATGGTGCGGCTGTACAAGCTCGGCGTCCACACCTTCTATCGGCCGCGCGCCTGGGGCGACGACGAGCCGACTTGGAGCCCGGCCGCGGTCAAGGATGAGACCCAGGCCGACAAACCGCAAGCCGCGATGCCGGCCGCCGCCGCCGCGCCGGTCGCTGCGACGCCTGTCCCGGAGGCGGCCGCCAAGGGCCCGCAAGCCGCCGCGTCGCCTGCGCCCGCCGGCGCGAAGCCCACGCAGACGGCGAAGCTCTGATCGTCATTCCGCGACGCGCCCAAGGGTCCGGCCGCGGGCCGGCCCGATGACAAGCTCCGGCGCGAGCCCGGAATCCATAATCATGTTGCGTGAAGGCCCAGTTCGAATCTTGGAGGGTCGTGAATAAGGATTCCGGACAGCCGCGCTGCGCGCGGCTTCCGGAATGACGGGCTACATCTCGATATCCAGTCCGACGTCGAGATTGGTCACCGAATGGGTGAGCGCGCCCGACGACAGATAGTCGACGCCGGTCTCGGCGATCGCCGCGGCGCTTTCCAGCGTGATGCCGCCCGAGGCTTCGATGACGAGCCGGCCGGCGACCATGGCGACGGCTTGCGCATCGCTTCGAGATCGAAATTGTCGATCAGCACCACGTCGGCCAAGCCGACATCGAGCACTTCGCTGCAGCTGATCGAGCGAGTCGACTTCGATCTCGATCTTGACCAGATGCCCGGCGGCCGCTTTGGCGCGCCGGAGCACGGCGGCGATGCCGCCGGCCACCGCGATGTGGTTGTCCTTGATCAGCATCGCGTCGTCGAGGCCGAAACGGTGATTGTAGCCGCCGCCGCAGCGCACCGCGTATTTCTCCAGCGCCCGCAGTCCCGGCGTGGTCTTGCGCGTGCAGACGACGCGCGCCTTGGTGTGGGCGATGCGCGCGCACGAATTCCGCGGTCGCGGTGGCGATGCCGGAGAGATGGCCGAGGAAATTGAGCGCGACGCGCTCGGCGCCGAGAATGGCGCGCGCATTGCCGGCAATCGTCATCAGCTTGGTGCCGCCCGCGATCGTCGCGCCGTCGCGCACATGGGCGGCGATTTCGATGTCCGGCGCGAGCCGGCGGAACGCCGCCGCGACCAGCGGCAGGCCGGCGATGATGCCGGCTTGGCGCGCGTTGAGCAGGGCGCGGCCCGGCGTGTCCTCCGGCACGGTCGCGATCGAGGTGATATCGCCGGCGCGGCCGAGGTCCTCCGCGAGCGCGCGCGTCACCGCCGCTTCGATCTCAAGCGGCGAGAGGAAGGCATCGGCGCGGAGAAGCGACGCGACAGGCGGCATGATCGACGGCATGACAGGAGCTGAGCGCCGATAAAACTGGGCGGAAATCCATAAGCGTTGCCAGGGCCTATGGCAAACGGCGCTTTATTCCATGCGTCGCGGCGCGGACCAGCCATGCGTCGGCCGGTCCGGGCCGAATGATTTCGTTTGGGCGACGCCGGGCGAAGCTCTATGCTGCCCGGCTCTTCGAATCTTTGCATTGCCGGGGCGGCATGACGACTTTTTCCAAGCCAATCGGCAGCTGGCGCACGCCGTCGCTGGTCATCGGCTGCGGCTGCCTGATCGCCATCGTCGCTTTCGGCCCGCGCTCGACGCTCGGCTTCTTTCTCACGCCGATGTCGAGTGCGCATCATTGGGGCCGCGACGTCTTCGCCTTCGCGCTCGCCCTGCAGAATTTGCTGTGGGGCATCGGCCAGCCGCTCGGCGGCATCATCGCCGATCGCTTCGGCACCGTCCGCGTGCTGTGCGTCGGCGCGCTGCTCTACGCTCTCGGTCTGGCGCTGATGGCGCATGCCACCAGCGCGCCGCTGCTCGACACTTCGGCCGGCGTGCTGGTCGGGTTCGGCCTGGCCGGCTGCTCGTTTCCGGTGGTGCTCGCGGCTTTGGGCAAGATCGTGCCGCCGCAATGGCGCTCGCGCGCCTTCGGCTTCGGCACGGCGGCCGGCTCGTTCGGGCAATTCCTCTATTCGCCGGTTGCGGTCGCGCTGATGGATACCTTCGGCTGGCAGCAGACGCTCGTGATCTTCGCCGTCAGCATGCTCACCGTGCTGCCGCTGTCGCTGGCGTTGGCGACGCCGCCATCGGCTCATGCGCATGAGGGCGAAGCGCAATCGCTGCGGCACGCGCTGTCCGAAGCCTTCGCGCACCGCTCCTACGTTCTGCTCGTGCTCGGCTTCTTCACCTGCGGCTTTCAGCTGCAATTTATCACCGTGCACATGCCGTCTTATCTGGTCGACCGCGGCCTGTCGGCGGAAGTCGGCGGCTGGACCATCGCGACGATCGGGCTGTTCAATATCGTCGGCTCGGTGTTCGCCGGCTGGCTCGGCGACCGCATGCCGAAGCGCTATGTGCTGTCGATCATCTATTTCATCCGCGCGATGGCCATCTTCGCCTTCATCTCGTTTCCGGTCACGCCGGTGACCTGCATCGCGTTCGGCGCGGTCATGGGCTTCATGTGGCTCTCCACCGTGCCGCCGACCAACGGCATCATCGCGCTGATGTTCGGCACGCGCTGGCTGGCGACGCTCGCGGGCTTCGCCTTTTTCAGCCATCAGGTCGGCGGCTTCCTCGGCGTCTGGCTCGGCGGCATCGTCTTCGACCGCACCGGGTCCTACAATGCGGTGTGGTGGCTGGCGATCGTGTTCGGCGTGCTCTCGGCGCTGATCAACATGCCGATCGTGGAGCAGCCGGTGCCGCGCATGGCCTTGGCACGCATGGCCTTGGCGCCTGCGGAATAGCGACCTGCCTTTCGGGCCTACGCCGAGCCGCCATGAGTGACCATGAGTAGCTTCAAAGCCATCGTCATCGACAAGTCGGAGGCCGGCCAGACGGTGCGGCTCACCGATTTCGACGAAAAGAATTTGATGGACGGCGACGTCACCATCGCCGTCGAATATTCGACGGTGAATTACAAGGACGGGCTCGCCGTCACCGGCAAGGCGCCGGTGGTGCGCCGCTTCCCGATGATCGCCGGCGTCGATTTCGCCGGCACCGTGGAGATCCTCCTCGCACCCAAGCTGGAGAGCCGGGCGACAAGGTCATCCTCAACGGCTGGGGCCTCGGCGAGACCCATCTCGGCGCCTATGCGGAAAAGGCGCGCGTCAAGGGCGACTGGCTGGTGCGGCTGCCGGCGGGCATGACGGCGCGCGACGCCATGGCGATCGGCACCGCCGGCTATACCGCGATGCTGGCGGTGATGGCGCTGGAGCGGGCCGGGCTTGCGCCGGCGCGCGGCCCGATCGTCGTGACCGGCGCCGCCGGCGGCGTCGGCTCGGTCGCCATCGCGCTCCTCGCCAAGCTCGGCTACAGCGTCATCGCCTCGACCGGCCGGCCGGAAGAAGGCGAGCTATCTCAAGGGGCTCGGCGCCGCCGAAGTGATCGAGCGCAAGGAATTGACCGGCCCGCCGCGGCCGCTCGCCAAGGAGCGCTGGGCCGGCGGCATCGATGCGGTCGGCTCGACCACGCTCGCCAATGTGCTGTCGATGACGCGCTACGGCGGCGCCGTAGCCGCCTGTGGACTTGCCGGCGGAATGGACTTGCCGGGCTCGGTCGCCCCGTTCATTCTACGCGGGGTGTCGCTTCTCGGCATCGACTCGGTCATGTGCCCGTTGCCGATGCGGCAGGAGGCTTGGCGCCGCCTCGAGACCGACCTCGACCGCGGCAAGATCGCGGCGATGACCAACGAAATCGGGCTCGCCGACGTCATTGCCGCGGGCCGGCGCATCGTCGAGGGCCAGGTGCGCGGGCGCATTGTGGTAAAAATCGGGTAAAGGCCGCGAAATTTTGCTGCCAATTTCCGCCATCTTGCGAGGGCGCTATGGTAAGGGGACGGTTAAGAAATCTTGTTAATATCGCCCTTAGCAGTGGGAGTGGAGTCGTCAATGTTGCGGCGCGTAGCTGTTGTCTGTGCGTGCGTTTTGCGTAGCCGGAATTTCCGCCACAAGTCTGGCGCTTGCCGAGGACCTCGGACCGGAACAGGCCCGCGCCTTCGTGGTGGGCAAGCTGTTCTCCTATAACTGCTTCGAAGGCACCGCCGGGATCGGGCGGATTTTTGCCGACGGCTCCGTCGTCGGCACCATCAAGATTTCGCGGCCAGGGCGAGACCCGCTTCGCCACCTTGCCGGCCGGCACGATCAGGGTGGACGGCGGCTCGATGTGCGCGCATCTGTCCGGCCTGCCGATCACGCCTTGCTTTAGGGTGGAGAAGCTCGAGTTACCAGAGCTTCCGCGGCTCGGTCTCCGGGCTGGGCTTTGCCTATTGCGACTTCTACCAGCGCAATCCGCGCACCGAACTTCTCACCAAGCGCGTCGAGCCGCGGCCGGCGGCGACGCCGATCGCGAATATGCGGCCGGTGCTGCGGCCGTCGCTGTCGCCGAGTAACGTTCGTCATTCGAGATCGAGCCGGAACGGCGTCGCTTCCGCGGCGAGGACGCCGCGGCCGATGGTTTCGATCGCGGCGATCATGCGGCCGTCGCGGCCGAGCAGCCGGTCCGCCAGCGAGACGATGCGGATATTCGGCGTCGCCGTCGGCGAGGCGTGGCGCAGCGCCTGCGCGATATCGTCCTCGTCGCGCTGCGGATTGAGCGCGCAGACGGCCGTGAACGCGCTCGCGGTCGAGCGGCTGATGCCGGCGAAGCAATGGACCACCAGCGGGGCGCGGCGGTCCCAGCCGCGCACGAAGCTGATGAGATCGGCGACATGCTGCTTCGCCCGGCACGATATAGCCGTCGAGCGGCGCGGAAATGTCGTGCAGCCGCAGCCAGAGATGGTTTTCCGGCGCGATCGAGGTCGGCCGTTCGACGCGGGCTTCGTCGCCGAGCAGCGACACGACATGGCGCGCGCCGGTATCCTCGACGGTTTCATGCAGGCGCGACAGCGAGCAGACGTGAATCATGGAATCAAGCGTTGGCTGTTGATCTCTTCATATAGGTATGCCGCGGCGCAAGTGTGACGCTTGGTCATCGATTTGAGCATGATCTTATCCGAAAACCGGTGTCCACTTTTCGGGATCGTACTCACTCGGCGATAAGCTTCTTGAACCGCTCGTAATAGCGCGCCTGCGCCGTCTCGGCCGGCCAGGGTTTTAGGTAATCGCGCTCCAGCGCTGCCGAGAATACCGGCGGCCGGCCGAAAAACCGCCGCGCCTCGGCGGCTTCGAAGCCGGCGAGCCGGGTCGCTTCGAGATAGGCGGCCTGGCGGTCGGCGGCCTTGATCAGGGCTTCGAGTTCCGGCGCCGACTGCGCCGGCAGGCCGAAGCGCAAATGGATCGCGGTGAGCAGCCGCCGCTCGACCGCCTTATAGGCGTCGCCGATCACCGCCTTGAACGGCGAGATCATGTCGCCGATCACGTATTCCGGCGCGTCGTGCAGCAGCACCGCGAGCCGGCGGCTGCGATCGAGCCGCGGCACCCGCGCGCGCGCCAGGGCCTCGACCAACAGGCAATGCTGCGCCACCGAATAAATGTGCGCGCCGACGGTCTGCCCGTTCCAGCGCGCCACCCGCGCCAGCCCATGCGCGATGTCCTCGATCTCGATATCGAGCGGCGAGGGGTCGAGCAGATCGAGCCGCCGCCCCGACAGCATCCGCTGCCAGGCGCGCGGGGTCTGCGTGGCGGCCCTTTTATTTGGCGGGTTTTTTGAACGGCCTCATGGCGATAGCAGGTAATGAGATGATCGTTGACCATGCCGACCGCCTGCATGAAGGCGTAGACGATGGTCGGGCCGCAAAATTTAAAGCCGCGCTGCGCCAGCTCCTTGGACATCGCGCGCGAGGTCGCGGTTTCGGCCGGCACCTGGCCCATGGTGCGGTAGTGGTTGACCTTCGGCTTGCCGTCGACGAAATCCCACAGCAGTTTGGAAAAGCCGGGGCCTTTTTCCATGACTTCGAGCCAGGCGCGCGCCGAGAGCACCGTGCCCTCGATCTTGGCGCGATTGCGCACGATGCCGGCGTCGCCCATCAGCCGTTCGATTTTGGCCGGCCGGTAGCGCGCGATTTTCTCCGGCACAAAGCCGTCGAAGGCGCGGCGGAAATTTTCGCGCTTGCGCAGGATGGTGATCCACGACAGGCCGGCCTGAAAACCGTCGAGCACGAGCTTTTCGTAGAGCGCGCGGTCGTCGTATTCCGGCACGCCCCATTCCTCATCGTGATAGGCGATGTAGAGCGGATCGTCCTTGGGCCACGGGCAACGCATCAAGGCCGGATTGTGCGCGTGCGCGGTCATTCGGCGGCCCTTGTCGCGCCTGCGGCAACTTCGGATTCGCCGGGAAAGGCAAAGCGCGCCCAGTCCGGCTTGACGAGCCGGATCGGCACCCCGTCGGCAGCAAGAGCGTCGCCGTGCGACAGCGCCTCGGCGACACGGTCGAGGCGGACCAGCGCGACGCCATAACCGTCCGCCGCCGAGCCCATGGTGCCGACCGGCCGCTCGCCGGCGGTAATCGCGGCGCCGGCTTGCGGTGCGGCGCCGTCGTAGCGCACCGGCACGGCGCGCGTGCGCGCGGTGCCGCGATGCTCCATCCGCGACACCACCTCCTGGCCGACATAGCAGCCCTTGGCGAAATCGACGCCGCCGAGCTGGTCCATGTCGGTCTCGTGCGGGAAGGCGTCGCCGTATTTGAAATCGATGCCGCCTTGCGGCACGCCGAGCGCGATGCGATGCGCTTCATAGTCGCTCGCGGCGACGAGTGCGGCGCCGAGCTCGGCCGCCGCCGCGGCGGCTAGGTGCGGCGGCATCATCACGCGAAGCCCGAGCGCCGGCAGCCGCGGATCGGCATAGCTCAGTCCGTATTTGGTCGCGGGCGCTGGCGTTGAGTTGCCCGTCCCAGGCCGCGAGCACGCCGAGCGTTGCCGACAAATCCTCGACCAATACCTTGGCGCGCAATTTGTAGAGGTTGAGCTTTTCGACGAGCGTTGCGACGATCGCACGCGGGGTGTCGAGCAAAAAACCGCCGCCGGCCGAGGCCGGCGCTTCGACCGCGATGAAATCGGCGATGATTTTGCCTTGCGGCGTCAACAGCGCGCAAAATCGCGCCGCGCCCGGCGCCAGCTTGAGCATGTCGGCGGTGACGAGGCCGTGGAGAAAGTTCCGCGCGCCGTCGCCGGCGACCTTGACGACGCCGCGATCCGGGAGAAGGGCGGCCTTCATGCGATCCAGGTTCTCATGAGTTCAGATTTCATGCCTTATCGAGCCCATGCCTAAGCCCGCGGCGCTGTCATCGCAAGGTCATTCTCGGCGCGCATTTTTCGGGAAAATTTTTTAATTTCGGACATTCCATGGAATGGCCGGGCCGCCGTGGTGTTTTGCTTGCTATCGGCGTATTTGCGGGCGGAACGACATTCCCGGAACCGGAGTTAGATCGTCCGGCTGCGGTAATTCGGAGCCGGGGGTCACGAGAGTCCATGACCGATGACCTGTTATTCTTGCGGGCCCTTGTGGCGTCGCAGGACGGCGGCCTCCGCGATCTGTTCCGGCAGGCGGCATCGTCGTCGCCGACGCCGATGGAGCTGCTCGATGCCGCCGATGCAACCGCCGCCTGCAATTCGCTCGTGGCAGGCGTCGATCTCGTTTACCTCGATGGCGCATTGCCGGCCGCGGAAATCGCACAGGTTGTTTCGACAATGCGCGCGGCGGTCAAACCGCCGTTCTCAATCCTCCTTGGAACGGCTGCTACTGCCGGCAAGGTGTTTGACACCGATGGCCTTGCCGGAAAGCCGTCGCGGGCCGAAGAAGCACGGGCGCTGGTCGATCGTTCGCTCCGCGTGCTGGTACCGAGCCGCGCACTGGTGGTCGACGATTCCTCGACCATGCGTTCAATTGTCCGAAAAGCGCTTGCCGCGACGCGGTTTCCGTTCGAGGTGAGCGAGGCTGAAGAGGGCCTCGCGGCGCTCAAGCTGGTGCGCGAAGGCGATATCCAGATCGTCTTCCTGGATTACAACATGCCGGAATTTTCCGGCCTTGAGACGCTTGCCGAATTCAGGCGCGAGCAACGGCGCATCAGCGTGGTGCTGATCTCGTCGACGCAGGACGAGGCCGTCGCGGACCGGGCGCGCGCCCAGGGCGCGGCGTTTCTGAAAAAGCCGTTCTTTCCCGCCGATATCGAGAACGCGCTGTGCGGCTTTTACGGGCTGCGCGCGCTCAATCCGAAACGCGCTTGACTGCAGTCGATTTACTGCCGCGACAGCTCGACGGAAAATTCGCCGTTGCGGATGCGGGCGCCGAAATTTTCGGCAAAACGCGCGGTCGCTTCTTCGCCATAGGTCGAGATCAGCTCGGCCAGCGCCAGAAACAACGCGGTCTGCGCCAGGCAGTCGCCTTCGATGCCGTCGTGCGCCGCCTCGGTCCAGGCGTCCTGAAGATAAGCGAGCGCCCGTCGCTTTTGCTCGTGCTCGGCCAAGGCCTCGCGGGGCGCAAGATTTTCCGTCGCCATCCTCATCGCTGTCACGTCATCGCCGCGCCGAGCGGCGTCCCTACCCAAGCCGCCACGTTAGCACGCCATGTTCGGGCTTTTGAGGGCGAAGTTTGAGGCAGGGTTAATGGCCGCGACGCCGGCTTTTCCGGCTTGTTTGAGCATGACCTTTTCCGAAAACCGGCAGCCACCCCCGGATCAAGTCCGAGGGCAAGCTTTTTCGGGATCACGCTCTAATTCGCATAACGGGCGGTGATGTCGCGGGCGATCTTGGCGCCCTCCTGCATATAGCGGTGGATGACGACGTCGGCCGCCGGGGTGCAGGTCCGGTAGCTCTCTTGGAAACCGCGATAGCCGCGGTTGAAGCTTGCGACCATCTCGTCATGGCGATTGCCGGTGGGCGCTTCGGCATCGATCAGCGCTTGCGCCTCGTTGCGCCATTTCTGTCCTTCGTTGGAATTGCATATGCCGCGCAGGAAATGCAGCGCGCCAAGAATCTCGGACAGCCGTTCCAGATCGGGATCGTAGGCCGCCGGTTGATCCTGCACGGGAGGCGGCGGCGGGCCGGCCGGCTGGGCGGGGACGGCCGGCGCGGCAGGCTTGGCCGGAGCGGACCGCACCGCCGGGGCCTGCGGCGGCGCCGATGGCGCACCCCAAAACTGCGCATGCGCCGGCGCAGCGATGCCGAGCGCGAGCGACGCAGCTAGCAAAAATCGAAACCTAGCCATGGCTGGAAAGATCATGGCGGCAAAGATAGGGGTTGGGCGGAGCCTGCGGCAAGCACCACAACGGCGGCATGGTTGAGCCATGCATTATGCGGCCCGGCCGACGCGTAGGCTCGCAGCGGCGACGATCGCGGCCAAACCCTCGGTCGTGTTCAGTCCGGAAACCTCCTGCGGCGCCAGCCATTGCGCTTCGGCCAGTTCCTCGTTGAGCGAAATTTCGCCGCCGATGAAACGGGCGGCAAACGGCAGAATGACGAAATGCCGCTCGACCCTGCCCGCAGCGTCGCGCGCGATGGCCTGGCGGAAGCCGACCAGTTCGACCGGCTCGATTTCGAGCGCGGTCTCCTCGCGGATTTCGCGGATCACCGCCTGTTCCAGCGTTTCGCCAAGCTCGACGCCGCCGCCGGGCAGCGTGTAGAGGCCGTGCGCGGGCGGCCGCGCCCGGCGCACGATCAGCACCCGGCCGTCGCGGAATATGGCGGCGCTGACCGCCAGATACGGCCGCGTTGGATAAGTGCGCGCGTCTTCGGCGTCGCTCATTAATTTCGGCTCCGGTTTCGTCCTATATCTCTGCATAGCATGTGCGGACGCTATGTCATCATCTCGACGCCGGAAGCGATCCGGGCGCTGTTCGGCTATGGCGAGCAGCCGAATTTTCCGCCGCGCTATAACGTGGCGCCGACGCAGCCGATCCCGATCGTGCGGCTTGTCGACGGCAAGCGATCGTTCGCGCTGATGCGCTGGGGCTTGCTGCCGTCGTGGGTGAAAGACCCGAAAACGTTTCCGCTTCTGATCAATGCGCGCGGCGAATCCGTGCTGCGAAAAGCCGGCCTTCCGCAACGCCATGCGGCGGCGGCGCTGCCTTATCCCGACCGACGGCTTCTATGAATGGCAGGTCGGGGAAAATGCCGGCGGCCCGAAGCGGCCTTATTTCGTGCGCGCCAAGAGAGACGCCGGCGGCGGCGCGCCGCCGCTCGCCTTTGCCGGATTGTACGAAACCTGGACCGGACCGAACGGCGAAGAGCTCGATACCGCGGCCATCGTCACCACCGCGGCCAACCGCACTCTGACCGCGATCCACGATCGCATGCCGGTCTTCGTGCCGCGGGAAGCATTCGATCTGTGGCTCGACTGCGCCAATGTCGAGGCCGATGTCGCGGCAGCGCTGATCAGGCCCGCGGACGACGCTTTGCTCGAAGCCTACGAGATCTCGACCGCCGTCAACCGGGTGGCAAACGATTCCGAGGCGCTGCTCCAACCCGCGTCCACCGCCGCGCCGGCACCTCCGGCCGCACCGCCGCTCAAACCCGGCAAGCCGAAAAAGTCGAAAGTTCCGGACGATCAGGCATCTTTATTTTAAGCGCACCAGAACGGCCGTTGCGACCAGGTGCGATGGCGGCGGTCTATGACTTGGAACGGTTGGGCGTCGCTGTTATCGCTCATGCACGCAAGAGTTGGAGTGATTGCTGCGCGCGGCCAGGCCGCAGGTTGCACATGGGTAACCCTGCCGCATGGAACATTGCCGTCGTCTGGATGTATAGGAGACGTTCGTAGAATAGAGTATGGAACCGTCCTGAGCGGGACGGAGACGCGGGACGTGCCCAGGGAGCCGGGCCGTTCCTAAGAAACAGTCGGATCAGGGAGGTGGAGATGTCGACAGTAACCGCACCGCTGCGTCGCACCGCGGCTTTTCTTGTCTTGGCGGGAGCCGCGGCGGCCATTGCGGCGGCGCCGGCGGTTAGCTGGGCGCAGACGGCCGGAACGCCGACGACCATCAAAGCGACCGAACTTGAGCCGACGCCCGATCCTTCGCTGTCCTTCAACGGCATGGCCGACGCATTGGGCCTGTTCGCCAAGCACGGTCTCACACTCGAGCCCGGCCCGAAACTCGGCGGCGGCGGGCCGGCCCGCGTGCAGGCGATCGTGACCGGTAACTCCGAGGTTGCGACAAGCGACATCATTTCGGCGATGGGCGGCATCTATTCGGGCGCAGCTATCAAAATTCTGATGGTAATGACGCCTTACGGCGACGAGGAGGTCTGGGGACAAGACAAGTACAAGACACTCAAGGATGCCGAGGGCCAGAGTTGGGGTGTCGCCAGTCTCGGCGGCGCGCAGCGTTTCAACGCGCAGATGACGGCCGAGGGCATGGGATATAAGTCCGATGCCTTCCAATGGATCGCCATTTCCGGCACCGACGCGGCGCGGCTCGAGGCGCTCGACACCGGCCGCACCCAGCTGACCAGCCTGTCGCATCTCGGCGCCGCACTGGCCGAAGCCAAAGGCTTCACCAAACAGGTCCATATCCTCGTCGAGCATTCGTCGAAATATACCCCGCCGGTGCCGCGCCTTGTCGTGGTGGCGCAGACCGACTGGCTCAAGTCGCACCAGGATGAGGCGACCCGTTATGTCGAGATGATGCTCGATGCCCACCGGCAGTGGGAAAGCAATGCCGATTCATGGATCGATGCGACTAAGAAAATCTATCCGGAAGCCGGCCTGAACGACCAGCAGCTTAAGGCGGCGTGGCAGCTGTTCCGCGACGGCGGCTATTTCTCGGTCAACGGCGGCATCAATTACGCGGCGACGCAGAAGATCATGGACCTGTTTTTCAAGCTGCGCAGCGAGAGTCCGAACCAATATTTGTCGAAGCCGGCCGATCTCTACGACACCGGTCCGCTGCAAGCGGCGCTTGACAAGATGGGCGTCGTTAAGGGCACTCCGGGCCTGCCTGACGTGCCGGATTGGGACGGCGCCAAGGCCGCGGCAGCGAATTAGGCCGCGGCCGGGCAAGCCGGCGACCGTACGATGCCCGAGCTTGAGTTCGTCAACGTCCGCAAGAGCTACAAAAGCCCGACCGGCGAAAATCTGCTGGCGCTCGCCGATTTCAGCCTGAAGGTTGACGGCGGGCGCTTTGTCAGCGTGGTCGGGCCGAGCGGCTGCGGCAAGACCACGCTGTTGCGGATGGCGGCCGGCCTCATTCCCGCCGACGGCGGCGAAATCCGCCTCGACGGCGACGAGCTCACCGCGCCCAGTCCGAAAATGTCGATGGTGTTCCAGGCCATCGGGCTGATGCCGTGGAAGAGCGTGCAAAGCAATGTGGCGCTGGGCATCCAGCTGCAAGCGCATCGTCGCAAACTCGCCGCAACAGAGACCGCTCTCGTCGGCGCCACGCTGGTGATGGTCGGCCTCAAAGGCTTTGAACACTATTATCCGCATCAGCTCTCGGGCGGCATGCAGCAACGCGTTGGACTGGCGCGGGCACTGGTGCGGCAGCCCGAAATCCTGTTGATGGATGAGCCGTTCGGCGCGCTGGACGCGCAGACCCGCGCCGTGCTGCAGGACGAGCTTCTGAATTTGTGGGGACGCGTGAAAAGTACGGTCCTGTTCATCACCCACGATCTCGACGAGGCCATTTATCTCTCCGACCTCGTCGTCATCATGGGGCGCCGCCCGGGCCGTATCAAACAGGTTCTGCAGGTGAAGCTGCCGCATCCGCGCTACAGTTACGACGCGCGCGCCGAGGTGGAATTCGCGCGTTTGCGCAGCATTGCCTGGCAAAGCATCAAGGAGGAGCTATGACGCAATCCGCCGATCGGCTCTCGTCTTCCGCCAGACGCAACGGGAAATCGAGCCTCGCCGCGCTGGCCTCGAACCACTATGTTCTGACCGCGCTGTCGGCGGTCGTGTTCGTTGCCATCTGGCAGATCGTGAGCATGAACGTGTCGCCGATCATTCTGCCGTCGCCGGCCAAGGTCGCCGCGGCGTTTGTCGAGTTGACCGCCTCGGGCGAACTGATCCGCGCCACGGGCCAGACCGTCTGGCCGTTTGCCGTCGGGCTGAGCATCGCCTTTGTGGTTGGCACGTCGCTCGGCCTGCTCCTCGGCATTTTCCGGGCCGCCGCGCGCATCCTCGATCCCTACATTTTCGTGTTCTGGTCGATTCCCAATATCGCCTGGCTGCCGTTGTTCATCGCTTGGTTCGGGGTCGGCCAGGCGACGCTGATCGTGTTTGTCTTCGTCTCGGCGGTGTTTCCGCAGTTGCTCACGGTCGAGGCCGGCGCCAAGGAAGCCGACAGTTTTCTGGTCGAGGTGGCGCGCTCGCTCGGCGGTACCAAGAGCGAAATTCTGCATATCGTGGTGCTGCCGTCGGCGCTGCCCTACATTTTCGCCGGCTTGCGCATCGCGGTCGGCCGCGCGCTTGGTCGGCATCATCGTCGGACAATTGCTGATCGTGGCAACCGGCATCGGCTACATGTTTCAGTTCTACGGCGAGACTCTTTCGCTCGCCAAATATTTCGCGCCTTTGATCGTGATCGCGGCGCTCGCCGTCGCGCTTAATCGCGCGGTGAACTGGGCCGAGCATGTGCTGATCCCGTGGAAGCCGCGCGCTTTCACTTAAGCGGAATTATGCTCGCTTCTTGCTTCGGTCGCGGACGAAGTATCGGTGGATCGGCCGCGGTGCTAAGTTGTCGGGCAAAGCCGGGAGGGAGCGATGGCCGGGATCGGGTTCACGCGACGCACGCTGTTAGCGGCCATGACGGCGGCGCCGTTCGCCGGCCGGGCGAACGCCCAGAACGGTTGGCCCGATCGGCCGGTGCGGGTCATCGTGCCCTATCCGCCAGCCGGCGGCGCCGACACCACCGCGCGCATCGTCTATGCGGCGTCGAGCGAACAATTCGGCCAGCAATTCGCCATCGAAAACCGCGGCGGCGCCGGCGGCACGATCGGCGAAGAGGTGGTCGCCAAAGCTGCGCCGGACGGCTACACGATCCTGCACGACGCCACGGCGTTCTCGGTGAACTCCTCGCTCTATCCCGACCTGCCGTTCGATTACCGCAAGGATTTCGACCCGGTGATCCTGATCGGCGAAGTGGCGAATATTCTGGTGGTGACGCCCTCGGTACCGGTCAAGACAGTCGCCGATGTCATCGCTTTCGCCAAAGCTTCGCCCGACGGCATCGACATGGCATCCTCGGGCAACGGCACGCTGCAACATCTGCTGCTCGAATTGTTCAAACAGCGCACCGGCGTCAAGATCAATCATATTCCGTATCGCGGCGGCGGCCTGGCGCTCGCCGACGTCGTCGCCGGGCACGTAAAGTTCTTTTTCGCCAACGGCTCCTCGGCCGTCGGCTTGATCAATGGCGGCAAGGTCAAAGCCATCGCCCATACCGGCAGGGGCCGACTCGCCGGTTTCCCCGACCTGCCGCCGATCTCCGACACGCTGCCGGGGTTCGAAGCCTATGACTGGAACGGCGTCTTCGTCCCGCACGGCACGCCGGCGGCTATCGTGCAAAAGCTCAATTCAGGTCTTAACGCGGCAATCGTTTCGTCCAAAGTGGCGGCGCGATTTGCCGAGCTCAGCGTCCAATCGCGGCAAAACACGCCGGCCGAATTCGGCGCCTATATCGAAGCGCAGATGCGGCTGTGGAGCCGCGTGGTCAAGGACGCCAACATCAAACTGGGATAATGGCCACGTCCTTCGAGCCGCCGCGCATTGCCGGGCCGGTGGCGGCGCCGAACCGGCCGCGGCTATTTGCGGCGTGAGCCGATCTCGGTTCGGCGGCGCTCGAGCGTTACCGCTCGACCAGCGTCCAACCGCTCAGCGTAATGAGTTTGAGCTTGGTGTTGAGATAGCCCTCGAGCGCAACCACCGCCGCCATGACGCGCGGCAACGGCGACGGGCGAAGAATATCCACGAACATGCAATAGCGCAGCTGGTCGGTCTCATTGGCGGAGAGATGCAACAGCGTGTCGTCGAAGATGAACAGCTTGTTGTCGCGCCAGTAGTTCGTCGTATTGCCGACCGTGATGTAGGCGGACTTATCTTCGATGCAGTTGACGTTGTACAACACCCGCAACGTCGGCCGCAGCCAGCCGAAATGCGGCGACGTCGTGATCTTCTTGTTGAAGACGGAAAGCCCGATGGTCTTGATGTATTGCCACGGCTCGTAGAAGCCGGGAACGTCGACGATGGTCTTGCTGTTGACCCCGTAGCAACGCCAAAACAGCATCATGCGGCGATGTTCTTTCGAGCGCTCGTCGACCTGGCGGACCAGGTCGGCGTCGTCGGTGAGCCGCATCAGTCGCCGCACTTCATCCTGATAGTCCGGCGGCAAATCTTCCAGGCGATAGACGCCCTTATTGACATACGGCAGCGACAACAGATCAAGCAAAATATTGATGGGAGACAGCATCCAGACAAGGAAGCCATTGCCGATGAAATAGCGGCGCAGCGTCGATAATTTCAGGTCGGTATTGCGGCTGACATCGTAGGCGCCGCACAATGCGTAGAACAATGCGATCTTGGGAAAGAAATAAGCGAATGGCGCCAGCACGCAGAGCGGAAACAACACCCGCCTGAGAGCAAATCGCCAAATTCTATCGAAAAGCGCCCGGCCTCGAAGAGGCTCGCTTAGCGTGGTACTCAAAGCCTACCGCCTTTGCAAAAGCAGGACTGTGACTGGAAGCTTGTGTGAGATTGTCCAGGCCCGAGCCGAACCCGAGCCTAGTCTGCTTTTTCAGGCGATGCCATCCTAAATCGGCCACGCGCAGATTGACTTCGGCATTCTAATCCGCCCAAGGCGCTTTTCCCGGCTGGATTTGAGCGGTTTTCCTACAATTCCAATGCTCTAACGGCGATTCTACGGTTTCTTACTGGAGATTGCCTCGGGTCGCGGATCGCGCGTGGCACGAGCGTGCGAAGAAAGCCGCCGCACTTACTGAGTAACACCCAATAAAGGTTATCGAACTCCTGCGTTTCAAGGCGGCTAAGTACAACCGCACAGTAACAAATATCTGTCATACCGCGGACTCTCGGCCGACGACCGGGCGAGTGTCGAGACCGCGCGATGATGAAGTGGCTTCAGGCAATTCGGCAGAGCACGACCTATCTCGGGGTCGCGGTCATCATCATCATTTGGGGCGGAACTTATCTGCTCGCCGGGCAGGAGCACGAGAGCGCCTACCAGGACGCGGTGCGCCAAGGCAGTAATCTCGCGCGTGTTCTGGAAGAATATATCAAGCGGGTGGTTCAGGAATCCGACAGCTCGCTATTGGGGTTGCGACGAGCCTATCTGAGGAATCCGCAAAATTTCGATATCGCCAGCTGGGTCGCCCGCACCCAGTCGCACAACGACTCTGACGGTGCAATTCGGCATTGCCGACGCCGACGGCTTCGTCAGGCTGTCAAGCCTCGGACCGGTAACGCCTCCGGTCTATGTCGGCGACCGCGCGCCTTTCACGGTCCCGCGCGATGACAAGGCCGACCAGCTTTATATCAGCGACCCGGTGATCGGCCATGTTACCAAAAAGCTGACGATCGAGTTCGCCCGCCGCATAAGCAGGCCGGACGGATCGTTTGCCGGCGTCGTGGTGAGTTCGCTCGACATTGCGGAGCTGGAGAAGTTTTTCAGTTCGCTCGATCTCGGCAAATCGGGAGTCGTTTCCCTGGTCGGCGCCGATGGCGTGCTTTGCGCGCGCGGCGGTCCCAACCCGGCGACCACAGGTTTCGCCGGGATGTCAGTCACCAATTCGCCGTTGTTTCGCGGCTTGGGGAAGAGTCCGGCTGGAACGTATTGGAACGAGGCGGCCGCGAGCTTGCGGTTCGACGGCATAAGCAGACTGATGTCCTACCGGACGGTCGCGGGCCTTCCGCTGATCGCCGTGGTCGGCCTGGCCGAAAACGACATTTTCCGGCAAGCCGACGCGATCCTGCAAAAATACATCCTGGCCGGAGGCGTGCTGACGCTCATCGTGCTGATCGTCATGATTTTCGGCGCCTCGCAACAGGCGCATATCCTGACGGCCGCCGCCGAACTGCGGGATTCCAAGGGATCGCTCGAGCAATCGAATCTGTTGCTGCATACCGCATTGAAAAACATGGCGCACGGTCTGTGCATGTTCGATTCCGAGCAGCGCCTCGTTGTCTGCAATGCGCGCTACGGCGAGATGTACGGGCTCGTACCCGAGCAGACCAAGCCCGGCACTACGCTGCGCGCGGTTCTCGAAGCGCGGGTCCGCGCCGGAAAATCTCCGCAGGACAGCGAGCAATATATCAATGCCCGGCTGGAAGAAATCGCGAAACGCAAGCCGTATTACGTCGAAAACCTGCTGCGCGACGGTCATATCTATGCCGTCAGCCACCGGCCGATGCCCGATGGCGGCTGGGTCGCCACCCATATCGACATCACCGAACAACGGCGCGCCGAACAGGAGCTGGACGAAACCCGGAAGTTTCTCGATTCGATCATCGAGAACATTCCGGTTTCGGTGGTCGTCAAGGACGCGAAAACCCGCAAATATCTTCTCGTCAACCGGGCATTCGAAACCATGCTCGGCATTCCCCGCAGCGAAATGCTGGATCGCACCGCGTTCGATATCCACCGGTCTGGAGGATGCAAGCAACATTGACGAAGCCGACGCCGAATCGCTGCAGGACAGCGATCGCATCAGTTACAAGGAAATCGAGGTCAATACGGCGATGCGCGGGCCGCGCATGCAGTCGACCCGCCGCATGGTCATCAAGAACAGTCAGGGCGAGCCGAAATGCATCATCGCCGTTATCGAGGACATCACCGAACGGAAGAAAGCCGAGCAGCGCATCGCCTTCCTGGCGCATCACGACGCGCTGACGGGGCTCGCCAACCGCGCCGCCTTGATCCAGAAAATCGAGGAAGCCGCCGCGCGCCAGCGCCGCCTGCAGGAGCCGTTCACCGTTCTGATGCTGGATCTCGATCGCTTCAAGCAGGTCAACGACACGCTCGGCCATCCCGCCGGTGACGCGCTCCTGATCGAAGTGGCCACCCGGCTGAAGTCGCTATTGCGCGAAACCGACGCCTTGGCCCGGCTCGGCGGCGATGAATTCGCCGTGATTCAATCCGGCGAGACCGACCAGCGCGAGGCCGCCAAGTCGTTGGCGGAGCGCATTATCGAAATGCTGCGCCAGCCGTTCGACATCGACGGCGGCAACATCAGCATCGGCACCAGCATCGGCATCGCGCTGGCGTCCGAATACGCCACTGGCGCCGACGATCTCTTGAAGATGGCGGATCTGGCGCTCTATCGGGCCAAGTCGACCGGCCGCAACGGCTACACCTTCTTCGATCCCGAGATGAGCGAGATTGCGAGCGCGCGCCAGGAGATCGAGAGCGACTTGCGCCGAGCCATCCAAGAAAACGAGTTCGAGCTCCACTATCAGCCGATCATCGATTCCAAGACGCGCAAGATCTGCAGCGCCGAGGCGCTGGTGCGCTGGCGGCATCCGACCAAGGGTCTCATCTATCCCGATTTGTTTATTCCGCTTGCCGAGGAGACCGGCCTGATCACGCAGATCGGCGATTGGGTGCTGCGCGCGGCATGCGCCGAAGCGGCAACCTGGCCGGCCGCGGTCAAGGTCGCCGTCAATCTGTCGCTGGTGCAGTTTCGCAAGACGAATTTGCCCGACCTGATCATGCGCGCGCTGGCCGATTCCGGGCTGGCCCCGGAGCGCCTGGAGCTTGAAATCACCGAGACGGCGCTGATCGAATCGGCGGCGGAATGTCTGCCGGCGCTGCGGCAGTTCAAGAGCATGGGCATCACCATCGTGCTCGACGATTTCGGCACCGGCTATTCTTCGCTCAGCCAGCTGGCGATGTTCCCGTTCGACAGGATCAAGATCGACAAGTCGTTCACGCAGAACCTGACCAAACGCAGCGAATGCGCCGCAATCATCTCGGCGACGCTGACTTTGGCGCAGAGCCTCGATATCGCGACCACCGCCGAGGGCGTCGAAACGGTGGATCAGTACCGGCTGCTGCGATTGGCCGGCGTGACCTCGCTGCAGGGCTATCTGTTCAAGCGTCCGGGGCCGGCCTCGGAGATCGATTTTGAAGGCGTTTACGGCGGTGTGGCGCTCAACAACGCCGCTTAGCCGCTAGATTGTTGATTTGAGCATGATCTTATCCGAAAACCGGCATCCACTTTTCGGGATCATGCTCTAGCGACCGAAATCTTCCATCAATGCGATCGCGCGAGCGCGAGCATCTGACGCGCCTCCTTGGGCGTCGCCACGTCGCGGCCGAGACCTTGCGCGATCTTCATCATCCGCTCGACCAGGACCGCGTTGTTCTTGGCGAGCTCGCCGGGCGCGATATACGGGTTGTCCTCATAGCCGACCCGGACATGGCCGCCGAGCGAGACCGCGAGCGACAGCAAATCCCATTGCTTTTGCGGGTTCATCACGCTCACGTTCCAAATGCAGTCTTTCGGCAGATGATCGACCATGTAGATGAGCGCCTTCTCGGTCGGCGGCGTCCAGGTGCCGCCGGGCCAGCCGAGAAACAGCGTGGTGTAGGCCTTTTCCTTCAGGTAGCCCTGCTTGCGGATGAATTCGAGATTCCAGAACGCGCCGGTGTGGAAGCACTCGACTTCGAGCTTTACCCTGTGCTCGACGGCGGCTTTGGCATAAGCCAGCAATTCCTCGACCGGATGAATCGCCATCATGCGCTTGGGCGGAAATTGCGGATCGGGATTGAAATATTCGTCATGGGCGTTGAACGCGACCGCCATCATGTCCGGCGACAGCGTCATCAGCTTGACCTTTTCCTCCAGCCGCGCGCTGGCGACGCCGAACTGCATGACCGGATCGGTCTTGGCCAGAATTGCTTCCTGCAGCCGCTTCCAGCCGTCGTGGTCGATGCGCGACACCTGCTTGCCGTCGGCCTGCACCTTTTCTTCGAGCGTGCGAATGCCGTGGATGTGGGCGATCGCGGCGCCGGCCTTGATGCCGTCGATATATTGGGCGGCGACGCCGGCGATGTCTTCCTGCGGCGGGCAATAATGATTGATCGGGTAGGAAGTCCGCGAGTTGCAGGCGACGGTGATGATCAGCTTGTCCATTTCGACGTTCCCTCTCCGTGCTTGCGCTGCGGCACTGGATCGATCTTCGTACCCGGCTTGGTCGATGTCAGCCTTAAATTGACGCGGACGTTGGCTTTTTGCGCCGTGCCTTAGATGAGGTGTTAGCCGCCGGGCCCTGGGCCGGGCAACACTTGGTTTACGATACGGGCGATATCACCCCGAAAGCGGAGCATTGGCGGCGATATCGCGCGGATTTTCCCCGCCGATTGCGGACCGTTGATAAAATCAAAACCAGCTCCCGCTACATTTCCACTCGATCGAAAATCGAGGAAATTCAGCCATTTCAGATGAATATCGTCGTTAATCGTCCCGATAATAGCTGCGACGCCGCGATCATTGGCGCCGGCCCGTATGGCTTGGCGGCGGCGGCCCATTTGCGCGCCGTCGATGCTTCGGTCCGCGTGTTCGGCGAACCCATGTGTTTTTGGCGCAGCAACATGCCGACTGGCATGAAGCTGCGGTCGCCGTGGATTGCGACACATATCGCCGAGCCCTTCGGCCGCTATCGGCTCGACCACTATTTCGACGAAATGAGTTTGCCGTTGCCCGAGCTATTGCCGGTCGAGAATTTCATCGATTACGGAACGTGGTTCCAGAAACGGGTCGCGCCCGATCTCGATAACCGAAAAGTCGTTCGGATTGCACTCCGCGACGGCGGCTTTCGAATCGTACTCGAAGACGGCGACAATATTTTTGCCAGACGCGTCGTCATGGCGACCGGGCTCCTTCATCACGAACACCGGCCCGCTCAGTTCGAGGGTCTGCCGCCCGGCCTGGTTAGCCACTCGTGTGAACATACCGATTCCGGGCAATTCCGCGGACGCCGCGTCGCGGTAATCGGCCGCGGACAGAGCGCGTGCGAATCGGCGGCTCTGCTGCACGAGGCCGGTGCGGATGTGGAAATCATCTGTCGGGGACATTTGCTGTGGAACGCCGATCCAGCTGCGCGCAGCGCTTTGCGCAAAGGCTTGCGCTCATTGCTGGGAAAGGCGTTGATCCCGCCGTCTCAGGTCGGGCCGTTTCCGTTCAATTGGCTGGTCGAAGCACCGGCGGCAATCCGCCATCTGTCGGCAGGAGCCCGCGACCGGCTCAATGAGCGCTGCCTGGGGCCCACCGCGATCCTGTGGCTGCGGCGGCGCTTGCAAGACATTCCGCTGCATGAAGGAACCCGCATTCTCGAGGCGCGACGCGACGGCGATCGTATCGCCCTGACATTGGACGGCGGCTCCCGCCGCGTCGATCATGTCCTGTTGGCAACCGGCTACAGAATTGACGTCGATAAGATGCACATTCTGGATCCGCAATTGCGCAGCCGCATCGTCCGGCACGGCAATTCTCCGGTTTTGTCCGCTGGATTTGAATCGAGCGTCGCCGGTCTGTATTTCATCGGCGCCGCCGCCGTCGCAAGCTTCGGGCCGCTGCTGCGATTTATTGCGGGTGCCGGATTCGCGGCCCGGCGGGTCGCGCGAGCGGTGCGCGATCGCGGACATTCGTCCGGTGCCACCGCCGACGGCCATTTCGATCTTGTTCTCCGAGACCCATCGGCGCTGGTCGACGCCGAACGGATAGGGTCATGACCCCCGACGCGGTGCCTGCGGCCGCTCGCGGCGGCGATCTTGGCGGGCCGCCAGGCGCCCTGGTTGTCGGCGGCGCTCACGTCAGCATCGCCGTGGCGCGCAGTCTCGGGCGACGCGGCATTCCGGTGTGGCTCCTCGCCAGCCATCCGCTGCCAAGACTTCTCGCGTTATGTGCAACGCAGTTTTCCCTGGCCCGGCGCCGAACACCCCGACGGAGTTACGTCGATTGTCGACGTCGCGGTCCGACACGGTTTGAAAGGATGGGTGCTGTTTGCGACCGGCGACGAAGATATGCGCTTGATTGCGCAAAATCATGCGTTGCTGGCGTCGTACTTCCGGGTGGCGACGGCGAACTGGGACACCATCCGATGGGTTTACGACAAGCGCCTGACCTATCGGCGCGCCGCATCGCTTGGCATCGACTGCCCTCGAGGCTTTCAACCGTGCGACTTGGAAACCGTCCGGCAGTCCGATGTCCAATTCCCGGTCGTTCTCAAGCCGGCATGCCGCGATGGCATCAACGAATTGACCAGAGCAAAAGCCTGGAAGGCGGACGATCGCGATGCACTATTGGCGCTGTACCGGCGGGCAACATCGCTCGTCGGCAACGATGCAGTGATCGTCCAGGAGTGGATCCCGGGAAACGGCGAGACGCAATTTTCCTACGCAGGTCTGTGGGACCGTGGCAAGCCGGTCGCTTCGTTGGTTGCGCGGAGAGCGCGCCAATATCCGGTCGACTTCGGCCGATCGAGCACCTTCGTCGAGACGGTGGAACAAGAGCAAGTCGAAACATTGGCTTGCCGTTTCTTGGAGTCGCTCAGTTACTCCGGCGTTGTCGAAATCGAATTCAAGTACGACCGGCGCGATCGGCGCTATAAGCTCTTGGACGTCAACGGCCGGTTCTGGACGTGGACCGGACTTGGACAGCTTGCCGACGTGGATTTTCCGTACTTGGCGTGGCGGCAGGCGCTCGGCCAGGACGCCTCATGCGCGCCCGCCGAGACCAGCGGCAAGACCGGAGTGGCATGGATGCATGCAAGCCGCGACATCCTCGCGGCGGTGGCGGAAATATCACGCGGTGGTTTGACCTTAAGCGACTATCTTGCCGGCCTTCGCAAAGAATTGGTCTTTGCGAGCTTTGCGGTCGACGACCCATTGCCGGCGATCGCCGAACTTCCCCTGTTGGCTTGGAACCGCCTGACAAAGCGAGGCGGCGGACCGTCGGCGAATCTGGGACCGGCCATGGAACCCACCCTGGGAGCTGGCTTGGAAGCCGGCGTGGAAGCTTCAATCAATTTGCGAGCTTCAAACAATGCAGACTAAAAGCGCCTATAAGGCCGGGCCGCGTTGTCCCCACTGCGCCGCGTCGATGCAGATGCTGGGCTCGATTCCCCGATTCGTCAGATTGGCTGAGTTGCAGACATTCGAGTGCCGGTTGTGCGGCCTTACGGTCTGCGAAGCGGTCGACGGCGAGGCATTGGACGCCGCAATTCCGCTCGCACCGCGCTGATCCTGGAAAGACGTGCCGCCCCCGGCGCGGATTAAGCGCTAAAGCACCTTGCCGGGATTGAGGATGCCGTTCGGGTCGAGCAGCGCCTTGATGCTGCGCATCAGCTCGTAGGCGACCGGATCCTTCACCGACGGCAACAGATCGCGCTTCATCACGCCGATGCCGTGCTCGGCCGAGATCGAGCCGCCATATTTCTTCACCACCGCGAACACCACCGCGTTCACCTCGTCCCAGCGCTTGAGATAGTCGTCCTTGTCGGCGCCGATCGGCTGGGTGACGTTGTAATGGATATTGCCGTCGCCGAGATGGCCGAACGGCAGCGGCCGCGCGCCCGGAATGAGCGCGGTGACCGCGGCATTGGCCTCGGCGATGAAGGCCGGCACCGCGGCGACCGGCACCGAGACGTCGTGCTTGATCGAGCCGCCGGCGTAGCGCTGCACCTCGCCGAACATTTCGCGGATGCGCCAGAACGCCTTGGCCTGTTCGAGACTGTCGGCGATCGTGGCGTCGGCGACGAGCCCGCGCTCCATGCCTTGGCCCAGAATATCTTCCAGCACGGCGCGCAGGCCGTCGCGCTGCTGCGAGGACAGTTCGATCAGCACATACCAGGCATGCGGCGCGGCGAGCGGATCGCGGCAGCCCGCGGCATTCTCCAGCACCAGCTCGATGCCGCGCCGGGTCATGATCTCGAAGCTGGTGACGTCGCCGCCGCTGCGCTCCTGCGCGATGCCCAAAAGTTCGAGCGCGGCTTCGGCCGAAGTCATGCCGGCAAAGGCGGTCTCGATCGAGCGCGGCCGCGGCACCAGGCGCAACACCGCCGCGGTGATGATGCCGAGCGTGCCTTCGGCGCCGATGAACAGGTTCTTCAAATCGTAGCCGGTATTGTCCTTTTTCAGCTTGTTGAGCGCGTTGAGGACGCGGCCGTCGGCCAGCACCACTTCGAGGCCGAGCGCATGCGAGCGCGCGATGCCGTAGGCCAGCGCGGCGGTGCCGCCGGCATTGGTGGAGAGATTGCCGCCGATGGTGCAGGTGCCTTCGGAAGGCAGAAGCTGCGGGTAGAGCCGGTCGACGGCGGCCGCGGCTTCGCGGGCGCGCTGCAAGGTGACGCCGGCCTCGCAGGTGATGGTGTTCGAGGTCGGGTCGACCTCGCGGATGCGGTCGAGCCGGTTGAGCGAGAGCACGATCTCGTTGTGGTGCGGAATCTGGCCGCCGACCAGCCCGGTATTGCCGCCCTGCGGCACGATCGCGGTTTTGGTCTCGTTGGCGAGTTTGAGGATCGCGGCTACTTCGCCGACCGAGCCCGGCCGCAGCACCAGCGGCGTGTGGCCTGGAACAGATCGCGCAACTCGACCAGATAGGGCGCCTGCAGCCCCGGATCGGTGATGGCGTATTTGTCGCCGACGATCGCGGCAAAGCGCGACAGCAGCGCGGGGTCGGTCTTGGCGGGCGGCCGATCAAGCGGCTTATCGAGCATCAGGGTGCGTCCGGCGATTGGTCCTTGAATAGCAAAGATGGCAGCCGGCCTATCCTCGCGCAAGCGTGCCTCTGCGCCCCTCAGCGCGGCGCCGCGGCGCGCTGCAGCCGGTCGTTGATCGCTTCGCCGAGGCCGTCATGCGGCACCGGCATCACCGCGATCGTCGTGGCGCCGGCGCCGTCGAGCGTACGCAAGTAGGAAAACAGATTGGCGGCGGCTTCTATGACGTCGCCGCGCGCGGAAAGGTTCAGGACCTGGGCGGCTTTTTCCGCGCCGTGGGCTGGCGCGGGCCCGAACGCCAGCAAGGCTTCGCCGGGCGCGACGCTGTGGGCATCGAGCCGCAACGGCGTGCGCGGCGCATAATGCGAAGCGAGCATGCCGGGCGCGAGCGGCGTATCGTCGGCGCCGTTTAGTGGCGCGGCGGCGAGCGGCCGGCCGAGCGCGGTTTCGATCGCCTGGCGCGACAGGCCGCCCGGGCGCAGCAGCATCGGCGCGTCGAGACAGGCGACGATGGTCGATTCCACCCCGACCGGCGTCGCACCGCCGTCGACGATGAGGTCGACACGGCTCGTCAAGTCGGCGAGCACATGCGCGGCGGTCGTCGGCGAGACATGGCCGGAGCGGTTGGCCGATGGCGCCACCACCGGCCGCCCGAAGCAGGCCAGGATGTTTCGCGCCACCGGGTGATCGGGGACGCGCACGCGCAATGGTGTCGAGCCCCGCGGTCGCCAGCTCGGCCACCGCGCATCCGGCGTTTTGCGCAAAACCAGCGTCAGCGGTCCCGGCCAGAACGCTTGCGCCAGTTGCGCCGCGTCGGCGGGAAACTGCGCCAGCGTCCGCGCCGCGGCGAGATCGAGCACATGAGCGATCAGCGGATTGAACGACGGCCGGCCCTTGGCCGCGTAGAGCCGCGCCACCGCCTCGCCATTGGTGGCGTCGGCGCCGAGCCCGTAAACGGTCTCGGTCGGAAAGGCGACCAGCCCGCCGGCGGCAAGCACGCGCGCGGCGTCCGCGATCGCGGCGTCGTCGGCGCGCACAACGCGCGTTGTCATGGGCCTGTCATGGCGCGACCTTGGTGCTTAAATAATGCTCACGCAACCGCGGAAACGCGGCGGCTTGCCGGGGCGGAAAGCCGACGCTATAAGCCGCCCGCGGCCCCGCGTTGGCCAATGTCGGAGTGTGGCTCAGCCTGGTAGAGCACCTCGTTCGGGACGAGGGGGTCGCAGGTTCAAATCCTGCCACTCCGACCAATACTTAGGTGACTTTGGTTTTCGTCTCGGCCACAGCTCGCCGAAGCCTTCATCCGGAAGCAAGCTGTTTCGGCGCAGGCCGCTGCTCGGACGTGGCGATCGCAGGCTTGACGGAATTGCCGGGACTCTTACCAGCCTGATTGCAGGGATCCCCCATCTGATGAAAATACTTGGCCAGCAGGTCGATGAACGTCCGCACCTTGGCCGGCAGGTGCTCGCGATTGGGATAGTAGCGCCTCGATCGGGTATTCGCGAGGCAGAAATTCGCTTAGCACGGGCACTAACTCGCCGGACCTCAATTCGTGAACCATCATCGGCGTAGGCGCCCAGCATGAGGCCCTGGCCACGCAGCGCAGCACCTCTCAATGCATCGGGATTGTTCGTTTCAAGAGCCCCGGACACGTCGTACCGGAAAATCGCCGTCGGGACCTGTGAATATCCATTCTTTGCCGTCTTTACTGTAGGTGGCGTCGTAAAAAATCAGGCAGCTGTGGTGTGCGAGTTCGGACGGGTGCTGCGGCCGGCCGTGTTTGGCGAGATAATCAGGTGATGCGCATATCACCGCGCGATAAGACGCGAGCCGGCGCACGATGAGACCGGGATCCGGAACGGCGGCGTACCAGATCGCCAAATCGTAGCCTTGCTCGACGAGATCAAGCATCCGGCTGGTTGCAGTGAGATGGATCGTGACCTCCGGATAAAGAGTGGCATATTCGGCGATGAATGGAGCGATGACGGCGGGAATGCCGGGTGACGTATTGACCCGCAGCACTCCCCGCGGCCGTGATTGCAGAACCTGGGCAGCCTGTTCGGCATCTTCAATCTCCGACAGGATCTGCACACAGCGCTCGTAATATTCACGGCCCACTTCGGTGAGACTGACACTGCGCGTGGTGCGGTTGAGCAAGCCGCACACCAAGCCGCTCTTCGAGCGATTTCACATGCGTGGTGACTACGCTCGTTGCCAGATCGAGTTGTCGCGCCGCCGACGAAAATCCCTGATGTTCGACCACTTTGACGAACGAAAGCATCGATGAGACGCGGTCCATGGCTCGCCTCTTATTCTGCAGGCCCGGATTATTTAATCGTGAAAATTGTACATTCAATGCCGTCAGCCTTCGACCGCAGCCGCGTGGCCGGCCGACCCGCTCGACTTCTTGAAAATGACGAGCAGCCCAAAGAGAGCCAGCGTGGCGATCAGCAGCAGCTTGTAATCATCAATATAAGCGATGACCTGCGCCTGCTGCGTGACCAAGGCATCGAGCGCTGCCCGGCCGGTGGCAGTAACTGGGCTCAGGAACTGCGTAATGCTGGGATCTTGGAAGGCGCGATTGACTGCGGTGACGTTTGCAGAGATGTCGGCATGGTTGACCTCGGTATTGGTCGTCAGCAGCGCGGTGAACGCGGAAATACCGATGCTTGAGCCCATGCTGCGCGAAAGGCTGAAGACGCTAGCCCCGTCGGCACGATCTTCCGGAGCGAGCGTCGACAGAGTGACCGCGCTCATTGGGACAAAAAGAGTGCCAAAACCCGCGCCTTGCGCCAACCCGGCGACGACAATTTCTCGCTCTGAAACGTCGGGGGTCCATCCCGTCATGATATAGAAGGACCAAGCGGAGAAGCCGAGGCCGATCGCCAGAAGCAAGCGTGTGTCGACCTTGCCGACAAAACGGCCGACGACCATTGTGGCCACCATCGTTCCCACGCCACGGGGTCCCATGACCAAACCGGCAGTGAAGACCGGGTAGTTCATGAGGTCCTGCAGATAAGGCGGCTGCAGCGCAAGCGAGGCATAAAGGGTAATGAAGGCGACCACGCTAAAGATCACGCCAGCGGTAAGATTGCGGTCGCGAAATAGCGCCGGCCGCATGAAGGGCCGCTCGGTTGTGAAGGTGTGAACCAGAAAAAGGTAGAAGGCCGAGCCAGCAACAAGCGCTTCGATAACGATTTCGCTTGAACCGAACCAATCCTTGATCTCGCCGCGGTCCAGCAGGATCTGCAGCGCACCAATTGCCAGGCTGAGAGTGCTAAAGCCAAACCAGTCAAATTTCCGCACTGCACTCCGAGGGCTCTCCGGCAGAAACATCATCATGCCGAGAAAGCCGATAATTCCCAGCGGTCCGTTGATATAGAACACATAACGCCAAGTGTAATTTTCAGTGAGCCAGCCGCCGAGCACGGGACCGAGCACGGGGCCGACCACAACGCCCATGCCGAATAGCGCCATCGCAAATCCATGGCGCTCTTTCGGGTAAATCGTGAGCAAGACTGTTTGCGACAACGGTATCATCGCCGCCCCGAATGCGCCTTGCAGCAGCCGAAAAGCGACAATCTGTGTCAACAACTCCGCCATGCCGCAGAGCATTGAGGCGAGCGTGAAGCCGAGCGTCGACACGATAAACAAGCGCTTGAGACCGAAGCGTGCAGCCAAAAAACCGGTCGGCGGCGTCATGATCGCAGCCGCTGTGATGTAGGAGGTCAGCACCCAGGTGATCTGATCCTGGCTTGCCGCGACGCTTCCCTGCACATAGGGCAAGGCGACATTCACGATCGTTGTGTCGAGCGTCTGCATCATCGCGGCGAGAATTACCAGGACGGTGATGAGGCTGCGATGGCCTCCCGTTTGGACGGCGTCTTCGGTCATGACGCTGCTCCATCATGATGGCGGTCGGAGGCGGGCAGGAAGTGCGGCAAACCGCGGGCGTGACCGGTATTCACGTCGATCTCGACGCTCATGCCGGCTCGCAACGGCGGCAAGCCGGCTTCGCTGGTATCGACGCGCACGCGCAATGGAATGCGCTGCACGACTTTGACCCAGTTGCCGCTCGTGTTCTGCGCCGGCAGGAGCTGAAATTCCTGTGCCGCGGCCGGGCTGATGCTCTCGACGGTGCCGTGCCACGTGACGTCCGGATACGTGTCGACCGTGACCGCAACGGATTGGCCAGCCCGCACATAGGTGAGCTGCGTTTCCTTCGGTTCGGCTTCCACCCAGGCGTGATCGGTCGCGACCAGGTAAAACGCCGTCACCGAGGCGGCGAGATATTTGCCCGGCGCAATGGACGGCACATTGGTGACGATGCCGGCGAAGGGCGCCTTGACCACGGCATGGTCAAGCTCGCGCTGCGCCTCGTCGAGCTGCGCCTTGGCCTGTAGGTATTGCGGATGTTGCGTCGTCTCGATATCGGCATTGCCGCCAAGCCGGGCCAATTGCGTCGCCGCCTGCTGCCGCAGCGACTCAAGCTTGCTCTTGTCATTGAGCAGCGTGTAGTGCGCCTGATCGAACATGGCCTGTGACGCCGTGCCGGAGGCCAACAGATTGTTTTGGCGGTCGAAGGTAACCTGACCGAGCGCGACCTGCGCCTGCTCGGCCGCAACGTCGCTCAGCATGCGCTTGTAATCTTGCTTCATCGCATCGATCGACAGCGCGGTCTCGGCGAGATTTGCTTTCGCGTTGTCGAGTGCGATCTGGAACTGACGGGGGTCGAGTCGGTAAAGAACCTCGCCGGCAATCACGTGCTGGTTGTCGCGGACATCGACATCCTGCACGATACCGGAAACGTCGGTTGAGATGCCGACCTTGTCGGCCTCAACATAGGCGTCGTCGGTCGACATGACTTGGCCACCGGTGACGTACCAGGAGGCACCCGCAATCATCGCGATCGGCACCAGTGCGAATAGCGCCCATCGCGCCCATTGCCTGCGCGACGGAGGCGAACGGCGGTGCGCGGCGGGGGAATCGACCGGTGCGCGCGACGGCAATTCACGCCGGTCGGCTCGCAACTCGACCGCTTCGCGCGCCGGGGCTGAGTCGTTTTGTCGAAACGTCTCCGCCGGCCGGTCGAGTTGATCGGTGGAGCCTTCTATTCGCTCAGGGTTGTACATGACGATGCTCCTGACTGATGGAGGCCTTGTTCGGGAGCGCCAGGTTCGAAGCGGCGAGGAGCCGAGAAGGATTGAATGTTGTTTGGCCACACCGGCGTGCGGCTCGCACGCCGCTAAGCTTGAACTGGCCCCAATCATGGCCGGCCTGGAAAAGCGAACACCAAATTGCACGACCCAGCGCGGACAAGAGCGCAGCGCCAATCGCAACGACAGCGCCGTATCCGAAAGCGCCGGTTTGAGAAAAGCTCGCCGACGCGATGGCGGCAGAACAGAGCGCAAGTTTTAGATCTTTGAGCATGGCAAGCCTCGAAACATCGGTCTTCCGAGGCAGGAAATGTGACCAGTGGCGAGCCTATTTAATCCGGCGGAATTAAAATGCAGCGTTCGTGAACGCCGAATAATCGGCGGTAAGCAATTGGTAAATTTTGGATTTTGGCGTCAGCGGGAGTGGCAGCGATCGCCTTTGGCGACCGGCACTCGCCACGGCTCACAACAAAAAGGAGCGCCTTCAGCGCTAAGCATATGCCACCTGTGCATCGGCAACATGGCACAACGCGAACGCTGCGGCATCACGCCGTCGGTCGCGGACAGGCGGCAGAAGCAGTAAACGATTGCGGGAATGCGGGTTTTTGCCTGCCAAAGTACCGAACGGCAGCCGCCGGCGATTAATTGTTCAATATCTCCGAACACTCCGTTCGTCTTCGGCGCGATTACGGAAGACGGACGACTGCCTACCTCGGAAGCGTTGCTACAAACCGCGAAGGAGAATCAACATGAATACGATGCTTACCAAGTTAGCCCTGGCTGCCGCACTCGCGGTGGCCGTTTCCGCGCCCGCGTTGGCGCAACAGCCGGATTGGTCACAGCCCGGTGACTACTACACCCCGGGCAGCACGATTGTGCAGCACCCGACCGCTGCACAGCTGAGCCAGTTTCAGCAGGGCGACTTCTACGCCCCTCGCAAGACCGTTGTGCAACAGCCGTCGGCTCGGGAGCTCAATGAGTTTCGCCAGGGCGACTATTACGCACCAACCGCCCAGTAGCGTGAGCCAGATTCCGCCGGGCGGTTCGCCGAGCCGCCCGGCGGACCAAGTCCAAAACGCTGATACGAGAACGACTATGACACCGATGAAAATAATTTTGATTCTGGCGTTGATTGCTGGCGCAATCGACCGCCGCTTCGGCCAATGCGCCTGGCGGCGCCTATATCCAATGCGATCCGCACAACCCGTCGTCACCCGATCAGATGCAAGGCGGACGGCTGGTAAAGGACCGACGTGAGATCGGCCATGAGGCGCCGCTGACATGAAAAAGCCCCGGCCAAGAGTTTGGCCGGGGCCTTTTTGCTAGGATCACCATCTCGATCTGACTGCTTCTACGCCCTTATCGTTGGCTTAGTACCGAGAGGGTTTGCCGCCTGGCCAAGCCTGATTATTGAAATTCGGCGAGCTTGGTCCATAGGTCTGCGGACTGCAGCGGCTGAGTGAGATTGGGCTGCAGCTGGGGAGCGACTTCGGGGACATACATATAGAGCTGCCGCGAAGAGGGCGCCGCCCGATGATGGATGGTTGTCGCGAATGCCGGTGTCGCAATGATGCTGGCCAGGGCGATCGCGGTGAAAAGCCTTTTCATGTCACATCTCCCTTAGATGGTTATCACCCCTTGCTCGGGGCTTAGGCGCGCGCAGCCTTGTTGCTACGCCGCGGCCAATGAGATGGGGCGCGCCCGCCGTTGGACTATGGGCAAAATGCAAAACACGCTGTTCGCTGGCGATGAACAATCAAGGAAGAAAAATGTTGCTCGCGCTTTCTTCCCGGCAGAGCAATGATCTGTGCTTGGTCCAATTAGTGAAACTATTCACCAGAGTAATCATTTCGTCCGAATGAATTCTCTATTCTGAAAACGCCCGATTTAAAATCTCGAACCTGAGCGCATCTCCTGGAGAATGGAGATAATGCCTTTTCAGGAGAGAGATCATGGTCGACAAGTCAAGACTCGGCCGCGCAACCACGGCAGCCGTCAAATACGTTCGTCATTTTGGTTCGCTGCTGTTTGCCCACGTAGAGCGGTCTTACGAGATGCACATGGAGAAGGCGCAGATGCGTCTGGCGCCAACGAGCCGTGCAGGCGCCCCAAGAAGATTGCGTCCGCCGCCTCGCGAGACCTGAAATTCCAACCAATAGATAACCATTGGAATTTTCTTGGAAATTCAAGAGTTGTCAGGCGTGTCGCGTCGCGTTGCGGACGCGCCGCAACGCCGATCGGCGCAAATTGTCCACCACATCAATCCGGAATCCGCGTCGTCTGGAACGAGATGAATTTCCACTTGCCGTCGATCTTGCGCGCGACCTGGGTGGCGTAGAGCCTCGTCTTGGCCGGCTCGGCGCCGCCGCTAGCCGGGGCAATGTTGACCATCTCGCCGGTCAGAATCGCAAAGTCGCCATAGACGCGAATTTTCGGCGCGCGCTGCGCGACGGTCCGCGGCGATTTCCGCACATGAGCGAGCATCGCAGCCTTGTCGTGAATGAGCGCCGTCGCATGCACGTGAACATAATCGTCGGCGACCAAATCGCTCAGCGCCTCGATATCGCCGGCCGCCAGCGCCGCCCGCCGGCTCTCCTCCAGCGCCGCAACTTCCGCTTCACCCGCCATCCGTCTCTCCTGCGTTGCCGCCTGCGCCCGGTCTTTAGCGTTTACCAGGCAGCCTCGAGAACCTCCAGCACGTCGGCGGTGCCGGTGACCTTGCGCGGATTGCTGGCGAGCAATGCGTTTTTCATGGTGCGTTCGGCGATCGCCGGGAAATCGCCTCTGTCGATGCCGATATCGCGCAGCCGGCTGCGCAGCCCGAGATCGGCGATCAATTCCGCCACCACGTCGGCGAGCGGCACGCCGGGCCGGCCCATGCGCGCGGCGAGGTCTTGCTGCTGCTCCGCGCTCGCCGGCAAATTCCAGCGCAATGCCGCCGGTTGCAGCGCCGCCGAACTGACGCCCGGCGGAATGCGGTAACGTTCGCCGAAAACGAGGCCAAGCGCATGGCCGAGGCCCTGGAACACGCCGCTGAGATCCGGATCGCGCGCCCACCAGGCGCACAACAGTCCGTACAGCCGGGGCTCGAGATCGTCGGGGTTTTTCTTGATAGCGCGCAATGCGCCGGGCAAATGCCGAATACCTTCGCCGATCATCATCTGCGAGACGAGGTTAGCCTTGGGCGACATGAAATCGGCGATGAAATGGTCGACCAGATAAATGCCGGAGGCCAGCAATTGATCGAGCGAGGTGAACAGCGTCACTTCCGGATCGAGCACGACGGTCCGCGGGATCATCAACGGATGCGCATGCGCCTCCTTGGCGTGGGTCGCAAGATTGAGCACGCTGCCGCCGAAATTGAATTCCGCCGCCGAATAGGCGGCCGGGACCGCAATCATGCGGATGGCGTCGTCCATGCCCGGCGGATGGCGCGACGGGTCCATGCCGGGTACCTGATGGACGCCGAACATGCGGTTGGGCACCAGCTCTTCGACCGTCGTGAAATTGTGCCACAGGCAGCGCTGCATGATCTTGACCGTGTCGGTCACCGAACCGCCGCCGATCGAAACCAACAGGTCGGCCTTGGCGTCGCGTGCTTGATTGGCGGCTTCGACGACGACCTCCTTGGGGGTGTGCGATTGGGCTTTGCCGTAGGTGCCGGCATGACGGGCGCCGAGCGCCTTGGCGATGGCGGCGGTCGGACCGTTGCCGCCGGCGAGATGGCGGCTGCACACCAGAAAGACGCGATGCGCTTGCAGCCGTTCGGCTTCCTCGGCGATGACTTCGGCGGCAGGCCGGCCGTAGATGATGCGTTCCTGCTGGAAATGCAGCTTGGTGCCGGCAATCATAAAATTCTCCCGTTGCCGCGAAGTTCAAGCACGTTCGATCCGGTGACGCCAGCCGCTCCCGCAATTGACACCGGCGATGAGCCGGACGAAGGATCGCCGCCACGAGGTCGGCAGCCGGCCTCGCGGGAGAGAATGAAAATGAATGCGGCGAACGCCAACAATCCGCGCCGGATCGATGTGCATCATCACCACACTTCGCCGGGTTTTTGCGCGTTGATCCATGCGCTCAATACCGGCCAGAAGCATCACGAGGATTGGCAGCCCGCCGATTCGATCGCGGCCATGGACGAAGGCGGCGTTGCCACCTCGGTCACGTCCACCACCGAGCCCGGCGTGTGGGCCGGCGACGACAAAGCGGCCTGCGATCTTGCCCGCGAGTTCGAACGATTATCAGGCCGATCTCGTCGTCAACTATCCCGGCCGCTTCGGCATGTTCACTACGCTGCCGATGCCCAATATCGAGGGCACGCTGCGCGAGATCGAATACGGTTTCGACGTGCTCAAGGCGGACGGCGTCTGCTTTATGACCAGCTACCTCGGCAAATATCTCGGCGATCCCGCTTTCACGCCGGTAATGGAAGAGCTCGACCGCCGCCACGCCGTCGCCTACGTACATCCGACCCGCACCAATATCACCAATCTGGTGCCGGATCTGATCGACGCCATCCTGGAATACGGCACTGAAACCTCGCGCACCATAGCGAGCCTGATGTTCAGCGGAACCGCCACGCGCTTTCCCAATATCCGCTTCATTTTTTCGCATGGCGGCGGCACGCTGCCGTTCCTGATGGGCCGCATTCTGTTCTGGGCCGATCGCCGCCAGGATTTGAAGCCGCGCCTGCCGGACGGCCCGGTGGCGCAATTGCGAAAATTCTTTTTCGATACGGCCCAGGCTTTCAATCCTTACGCGCTCGCGTCCGTGACCAGGCTGATGCCGGCGAGCCAGATCGTGTTCGGCACCGACTTCCCGGTAATCACGCCGGCGGTGACCGCTCAGGGCTTGATCGATTTCGGATTTTCCGACGCCGAACTTCGCTTGATCGATCGCGACAATGCGCTGCGCCTCATGCCGCGGTTGAACTGGTGAGAGGTTTGCAATCGACGTGGACATTTTCCCGTTGTCCGCATCGGCATTGCCGCCTAGAGTTCAAATAACAAAAAACGGAAGACCAAATTCTTCCGAACTGCGGGAAACGTCCAAAAATTCCGTCCACCGCGCAATCGGACGATGCAATGGCTTGCGTCATCGACGTGAGCGGGTAGGGGGCGCTGAAAATGGCTCAGTCGATCGAGGGCTTCGTCAACGAAGCGATGGACAATGCCAAGATGAGCGGCGCCCATTGGCGGGCGCTTGCGCTCATCACCGCCGGTCTGTTCTTCGACTTGGTCGATCTCGCCATTTTCGGCGGACTGGTCCCCGACATGGTCAAGGACCAATTCCTGACGCTCGGCAATGTGCCGTTCGTCGTGACCGGCGTGCTCTTGGGATTGTTCTTCGGCTCGGCCGGGCAGGGCGAGCTCACCGACCGCTTCGGCCGCAAGACGGTCTATCAATGGAGTCTGCTGCTCTACGGTCTCGCCACCATCGCCTGCGCCTTTTCGCCGAATTATTATTGGTTGGCCGGGCTGCGCTTTATCGCCGGGTTGGGGCTGGGCACCGAGATTGCGCTGGCCTTTGCTTACGCCGCCGAGTTCTCGCCGAAGAATGTGCGTGGCCGCAACATGTCGCTGGTGCATCTCGGCGGCGGCGCGCTGCCCTGGCCCGCGGCCATCGTTTTCGCGCTTGTCTTTCGGGAATTGCTCGGCTGGCGCGGCATTTTCGTGCTGATCGGCGTCTGCGCGCTGATCGTCTGGGTGCTGCGCTTCAACCTGCCGGAATCGCCGCGCTGGCTCGCCACGCACGGCAAAGGCGACGCCGCGCTCAAAATCCTGCCCGCCTTCGGCATCGCCGGACCGCCGCCCGGCGTCGACGTTCGCGACGACGGCGGCAAGCGATACCAAAAGCGATCCGCTCTGGGTGGTGTTCTCGACCTATCGCAAGCGCGTGCTGATGGCGATGCTTGCGTTTTTCGGCTTCTACGCCGTCGCGACGATATTGGGCACCTTCATGCCCGCGATCATGGCCGGCCGCGGTTTCGCCATCACCAAGGCGCTGCAATTCACGCTCGGCATGACGCTGTCTTATCCGCTTGAGCAGCCTGTTCATGATGTGGTCGCTCGATCGTATCGGCCGCATCAAGACCGCGGTCGGCGCCTTCATATTGGCCGGCGTATTTTCGGTGCTGTTTTCGCAGTCCGCTTCCAACGAGATGGTTTTGCTCACCGGCTTCTGCATGTTCTTCTTCCAGCAGCTCGGCGGCAATTCGCTGACCATGTTCACCTCGGAAAGCTTCCCGACCAATGCCCGCGCGACCGGGGCCGGCCTTGCGGTCGGCACCGGCCGTATCGGCGCGATCGTCTCGAGTTACGGCATCGTCGCCTTGCTGCCCTACGGCTTGCCGGCGGTATTCGGCGCCACCGCCGGCCTACTGCTCATTGCCGCCATCGGCACGCTGTTGATGGGCCGCGAAACCAAAGGCCTGTCGCTCGACGCGATCGCGCCGCCGACCGGCTGATCGGCCTGTCGGCGACTGATTTTCGGAGTCGTCCGGCTTCGAAACGGGGGCCTCGGCTTCACGTCGATTGGCTTGGCGGACGCAGTGCATCCTCGATGTGGTAGGAATTCCGGGAATTGGATGCGCGATCGCCGTGGAGAGTTGCCGATGAATTTGCCGGAATTCCGTAACATCGTTCCCCCGCCCGGTAAGACGGGTATCGCGGGTGCCGACGCAAAATCCCATACCGCAGTCAAACTCAAGAACCCGCGCGCGCAGGAATTGATCGGCGCCTGGCGCGCACTTTATGAAAAACCGTTTTCCGGCATCACCATCGATGGCAACGCCGTCTCCGGCCTGTTTGCGCTGGCGCCGAACGGCGCACCTATCGAGTCGATGGTGGCGGCGGCCACCGCTCTGCTGTCGCGTCTGACGCCCGCGCAGCGCGAAGCCGCGTGTTTTCCGTTGGACGCGCCACAATGGCGGCGCTGGCAGAACACCGAGCTGCAGCTCGAAGCCGACGGCATACGCCTCGACCAAGTCGACGCTATCCTCCGCGACGCCATCATGGCCGTGGTGCGGGCGAGTCTCAGTCCGCAAGGCTTCGACAAGACCCGCAATGTGATGAAGCTCAATCGTTTCCTCGGCGATCTGGTGGATGGGCCCGGCGTGATGGGCGAATGGAGCTTCACTTTCAGTCTGTTCGCCACGCCGTCGATGACCGAGCCGTGGGGCTGGCAATTATTCGGCCATCACCTCGCGCTCAATTGCCTGGCGATCGGAGAGCAGATGGTGATTTCGCCGACGTTTCTCGGCGCGGAGCCGTTCTATGCCGACGCCGGCCCGTTCAAGGGCATCCGCTTGTTCAAGGAAGAGGAAGAATTGGGGCTAGAGCTGATGCGATCCTTGTCGCCGGCGCAGCAGGCGCAAGCGACGATATTCCACGCGATGAAAGGCGGCGACATGCCGCCTGAGCGCGTGCACTTCGCCGATGAGCGCCATCTCGGCGGCGCGTTCCGCGACAATCGCATCGTGCCCTATGAAGGAATAAAAATTTCGCAACTCTCGCGCGACTGGCAGCGGCGCCTGCTCGATTTGATCGAAGTCTTTTTGATCGTGCTACCGGCCGGCCCCCGCAAGGCCAGAATAGAAGAGATCGTCCGCCATCTGGAGGAGACGCGGTTCTGCTGGATCGGCGGCCATGACGAGACCAGCACGTTCTATTACCGGGTGCAGAGCCCGGTGGTGATGATCGAATTCGATCACCATTGCGGCGTCTTCCTCACCAATCAGAATCCGGAAAAGTTCCACGTCCATACCATCGTGCGGACGCCGAACGGCAACGACTACGGCAAGGCGCTGGTCGATCTTTACCACGCCCGTTCGCGCCGACAGCGGCCGCGGCCGGGGAATTGAAAGCGGCAAAGCGCCGTAATCTAGAACGTGACCTGCCAGGATTGCCCGGCGCCGACGTGGCGGCCGCCGTCGATATAGATGCTCGACCCGGTAACGAAGGCGGAATTCGTCGCTGGCGAAATACACCGCCGCGCCGGCGCATTCCGCGGACTGGCCGACCCGCGCCATCGGCACCCGCGTGGCGTGGCGCTTCTCGTGCTCGCCGCCGAGCACGTTGCGGGTGAGATCGGAGATGATCATGCCCGGCGAGATCAGATTGCAGGTGATCTGATGCGGCGCCATTTCGATGGCGATTGCCGCCGCGAGCTGCATGACGCCGCCCTTGGAGGCGCAATAGGGCGCCATGAAAGGATCGACTTGTTTCTGGTTGGCCGAGGACACGAAAATAATCCGCCCGCCGGCGCCGCGCGCCACCAGATGCCGGCATGCTTCCTGCGCACAAAGAAAGTAGCCGCGCAGATTGACCGCGTGAATGTAGTCCCATTCGGCGTCGGTGAATTCGAGGAACGGCTTGCGCAGCGTTACCCCGGCATTGGCGACCAAGATGTCGAGAGCGCCAAGGAGCGCGATGGCGTCGCGGACCATGCGGCGTCCGGCGGCCGGGTCGGAAATATCCGCCTCGACGATGTGCGCCGCTGCGCCCCATGGCGCGGATTTCGGTGGCAATCGCGGCGGCGATATCGGGATGGTTGAAATGATGGAGCGCGACGTCGGCGCCTTCGCGCGCGAAGGCGAGTGCGATTTCCTTGCCGATCCCGTGGCTTCCTGCGCCCGTGACCAGCGCCTTCTTCGACTTCAGACGCATTGCAGTGTTCTCCAATTGCTAGAGCCGGTCGGCTTGCTAACACGTTCCGGCGACAATACGCTGCTTCCATAAAATAAAATCGCACGCGTGGGCAGCGCTTGGCTGCAACGCCGCGTGTCGAGGGGAAGGGGAAATGCCATGGCCGCCAACCAATCCGTTGCTGCCGACCAATCCGTTCAATCCTTCGTTGCAGAGGGACTGGAGAACGCCAAACTAAGTCCGCTGCACATGCGGGTCATCGCGCTCATTACCGCGGGCTTCTTCCTCGATCTGGTCGATGTCGCGGTGTTCGGATCGCTGGTGCCCGACATGGTGCGCAGCAATTTCGCCACCGCCCCGCAACTCGGCGCCGTAATCAGCGCCACGCTGTTCGGCACCGTGGTCGGCTCGTTCGGTCAGGGCGAACTGACCGACCGCTTCGGCCGCAAGACGATTTATCAGTTCAATCTTCTGCTGTTCGGGGTTGCCACCATCGCCTGCGCCTTCGCGCCGGACTATCTCTGGCTCGCCGCGCTGCGCTTTATCGCCGGCATCGGGCTTGGCGCCGAGACGCCGCTGTCCTTCACCTATGCAGCGGAGTATTCGCCAAAAAACATTCGCGGCCGGGTCATGGCCTTCGTGCATCTGATCGGCGGCGCCTCGTCATGGCCGTGCGCCATTTTGTTTGCGCTCGCTTTCCGCGACGTTATCGGCTGGCGCGGCATCTTCGTGGTGATCGGCATTGCCACGCTGATCGTCTGGTTGTTGCGCTTTTCGCTGCCGGAATCGCCGCGCTGGCTCGCGACCCACGGCAAAGGCGACCAGGCGCTCGCCACCTTAAAGCGTCTCGGCATTGCCGGGCCGCCGGCCGGCGTGACGCTGACCACCGACATCGTCAGCGACACGCACTCCGATCCGTTCGCGGTCGTGTTCGGAAAATATAAGAGGACCATGATTCTCGCGATCGTGGCGTTCTTCTTCGTCTATTTCGTGGTCTACGTGGTGGCGTCGTGGATGCCGACCTTGATGGGCTCGCGCGGCTTTTCCGTCACCAAGGCGCTCACCTTCACCTTCGGCATGACGCTCGCTTATCCGTGCAGCAGCGCCTTCATGATGTATGCGCTCGACCGTTTCGGCCGCTTGAAGACCTGCATCACCGCGCTCATTGCCGCGGCGATCGTCTCGGTGATCTTCGTCAACTCGGCGAACGAGACGATGCTGCTGGTGGTCGGCTTCCTGATGTTCTTCTGCATCCAGACCGGCACAAATTCGATGGTGATCTACACCACCGAATTGTTCCCCACCAATGCGCGCGGCACCGGGCTCGGAACCGCATTCGCGGCCGGTCGGTTCGGCGGCACCTTGGCCGGCTCGGCGATCGTGTTCATCCAGGCCTTCGGCATCGTCGCCGTATTCGCGGCGTTGTCCGTGGCGCTGGCGATCGGGGCGGTCGCGGTGTTCTTGATGGGCGTCGAGACCAGTCACAAGGCGCTCGACGCCATAGCGCCGCCGACGGGGTGACGCGTCCCTTCGGACGCGTCGGCTACTCCGCTTTGATATTGGCGAACTTGATGACCTTCGCCCACTTGTCGGCGGCGTCGGCGGATTATCCCGCAAACACATACGCCGCGAGAATAACGAAGCCGCTGACGGCGAGCGTGGCGTGGATGCCGATCAGTCCGCCGCCGATCTGTTTCCCGAAGATGCGCGCGGCGAGAAGCCTCGCGCCGAGCAAGGCCGCGAGTACGAACAGCACGGCGGCAATGATGCCGAACGAGGCGGTACCTAGTTGCACGCCGCGCGGCGGGCCGCGTAGCGCCAGAGCGAGGCAGCCGAGCCCGACGAGCGCGAGAATGCCGTGCAGCGCGCCGAGCGGCCATGGTGGTGTCGAAGTTCTGTTGCTCCGCAGATGCAGCACTGCGAGCATGGCGCCCAAAGCAACCGCAATGGTGAGAATGACGAAGGCGGCGGTCAACATCGCGGGCGCGCCTCTCACCGTCCGGCAATCAGGGCAAGGAGAAGCCCGACGAGCGCTATGGCGCCGCCGTAATAGATCCACCGGGTCTGGCTGACCATGAAGCTCTCGGCGGGCCAGCGGATATAGCCGGCGCCTTGTGCCATGAAGAACAGTCCCGCCGCCAAAATAACGATGCCGATGAGGACGAGGGGCATGCGCATGTCTCTTCTCCAAACATTGCAGTGGAGCGATGCCGCCGGCGCGCGCCGCGCCAGCCGCCGCCGGATTGGCGCTTTCGGCCGGTGCTATCAGAGTTTGCGGCGTGCGCCTACCGCGCGCGGCCCGCAAGCGTGGCCGGCTGCGGTCCGGCCGATCCCGCGCGCCTATGCGCGGTTGACGGCGGCGCGGCGAACGTCGAACCTGATCGCATGGCAGCGTATATCCAGGCGCGCAATGTCAGCCTGACCTTCCGGCCGCCGAACCGCGCGCCGGTGCGGGCGCTCGGCAGCTTCGACATCGACGTCGCCGAAGGCGAGTTCGTGTCGATCCTCGGGCCGTCCGGCTGCGGCAAGAGCACCTTCCTCAATATCCTGCTCGGCCTGATCAAGCCGGATTCCGGCGACATCCTGATGCACGGCAAGAAACTCGCCGGGCCGGGCACCGATCGCGCCATGGTGTTTCAGGATTTCGGCCTGCTGCCGTGGCGAACGGTGGAAAACAATATCGAGCTCGGGCTCGAGCTGAAGAAGGTGCCCGCCGCCAAGCGCCGCGCCATCGCCGCGCGGCTGGCGACGCTGGTCGGGCTTAACGGCTTCGAGCATCATTATCCGCATGAATTGTCGGGCGGCATGAAGCAGCGCGTCGGCCTGGCGCGGGCCTTGGCGACCGATCCCGACGTGCTGTTGATGGACGAGCCGTTCGCCGCGCTCGACGCGCAAACCCGCGATCTGATGCAGGTCGAGCTGTTGCGCGTCTGGCGCGAAGCGAAGAAGACGGTGCTGTTCGTCACCCACCAGATCGACGAGGCGATCTATCTGTCCGACCGCGTCATGGTCATGAGCAAGCGGCCGGGACGGGCCAAGAAGACCTTCGCCATCGATCTGCCGCGGCCGCGCGAATACGAGATGCGGGTGACGCCGCAATTCAACGAGCTTAAGCTCGAAATCTGGAATACGCTCAAAGACGAGATCGTGGTCTAGGTCATGACGGACCAAACCGCAGACCAATCTGTAATCCGGCCGTCCTTGGCGTGGCGTTATCGCAATTTCCTGCTCGGCGCCTTCGCGGTGGTGCTGTTCTTCGTCGCCTGGCAGGCGATTTTTCTCGTCGTGCCGTTCAATCCGCTGTTCATCAGTAAGCCGAGCCTGATCGCCGCGGGCTTTGTCGATCTCATCGAGAGCGGCGAGTTGGTCGACGACCTCGCGGTCAGCGCGGTGCCGTTCTTCCTCGGCCTTGGCGCGGCCGTCGTCATCGGCGTGCCGCTCGGCATCGTCATGGGCTGGCGGGTGCGGGTCGGCTATGCGCTCGATCCGCTGATGACGATCTTTTATGCCAGCCCGCTGGTGGCGCTGGCGCCGCTCTTGGTGATCTTTTTCGGCGTCGGCGTGGCGGGCAAGACCATCATCGTGTTTTCGCTCGCCGTGTTCCCCTTCGTCTTCAATGCCTGCGCCGGCGTGCGCGCCGTCGACCGCCTGCTGATCAACGTGGTGCGCTCGCTCGGCGGCGGCGAGTGGGACCTTTACCGCAAGGTGCTGTTGCCGAGCGTGCTGCCCTTTGTCGTCGCCGCCGCGCGCATCGCCATCGGCCGCGCCTTGATCGGCGTCTTGGTCGGCGAGTTCTTCGCCGCCTCCGAAGGCATCGGCTTTGCCATCTCCCGCTTCGGCGACCTGTTCGCCATCGATCGCATGTTCGCCTGCATCCTCACGGTCATGGTGATCGCGGTGGTGCTGACCGAAGGCATCCGCTTCGCCGAGCGCAGCGCCTTTCCCTGGCGGGTGGGGCAATAGCGATGGCCGAGCTGCAAGCCGATTTTTCCCGTAACCGGGCCGGCGGAGGCCGCGGCGCCGGCGCACCGGCTGTGGCGGCGCATCGAGCCGACCGCGCTCGGCGCCGGCAGCATCGTGTGTCTCCTTCTGGTGTGGCAGTTCCTGCCCGATCTCGTGCCGATGAAGGCCGGCACCAAACTGTTTTTCGCGGTGCCGAGCGAGATCGCCGGCACGCTGTGGCAGATGTTCGCCACCGGCTCGATCTGGGCGCCGCTCGGGGTCAGCGCCAGCGCCTTTGCCGTCGGGCTTGCGCTCGCGATCGTCGTCGGCCTGCCGCTCGGCATCCTGCTCGGCCGATCGAACACGCTCAACGCCATGCTCGATCCGTTCATCACCGCGTTCAACGCCACGCCGCGGCTCGTTTTCCTGCCGCTGTTGATGCTGTGGTTCGGGCTCGGGCTATGGTCGAAGGTCGCCGATCGTCTTTCTCGGCGCCTTGTTCCCGCTGTTGATCAATACCTACGAGGGCGTGCGCAACGCCGACCGGCTTCTGATCAATGTCGTGCGCTCGTTCGGCGCCGGCGAATGGGACATCGCGCGGCTCGTCGTGGTGCCGAACGCGCTGCCCTTCATCGTCGTCGGACTGCGGCTGGCGATCGGCCGCGCCATTCTCGGCGTCGTGGTGGCGGAATTTTTCGGCGCCCAGGACGGCCTCGGCGTGGTCATGGTCCGCGCCGCCAGCGAGTTCAAGGTCGACGTCGTGTTTGCCGGCCTGATCGTGTTCGCCGTCCTGTCGCTCGTCATGACCGGGCTGGTCAAGCTCCTCGAAGACCGCATGACCCGCTGGCGCCCGCAGCGGCGGAGCGGGGATTGATGACGTTAGTCATTCCGGATTGCCGCGCAGCGGCAAGTCCGGAATCCATATTCGCTGACGGTGATTATGGATTCCGGCCGCGGGCTTTGCCCGCGTCCCGGAATGACGGATCAATCCGCCTTCGCCGGCGCGGCGAGATTGGCCGGCACGTAGTTCATCTCTTTGAGCGTCGACTCCAAGAGGTTGCGCGCCAGAAACTGTTCCGGATCGGGCAATGGCTTGTCGGCCGGCCATTGCCGCGCGGCGATCATGGTCTGGCGCCGCGATTCCAGGATGTCCGCGAACAGATCCTTCGGCACTTCGGCGCCGTAGGAATCGTGCAGCTGATCCCAGATGGCGCCGGCTTCGGCGTCGGTCTTGATGCTGCCGATATGGTGCTCCATCACCTTGATCGAGCCTTCTTTATTGGTGCGGAAATACATCACCGCCTTGGCGATGGCGCGGATGATCTTTTTGACCGTATCGGGATGCTGCTCGACGAAGCTTTGCATGCACCAGATCGTGCCGCCGGCGCGCGGGATATAGTCGCCGGTGCGCAACAGCACTTTCAGCCCGGTCTGTTCGGCGACCACCGCATGCGGAATGGACAGCGAGGCGCCTTGGATGTCGTTATTGGTCATGGCGGCGATGCGCTCGGCCTCGCCCTGGAACGAGATGACCTTGTAGTCCTTGCCGGCGTCCATGTGGAAGAAGCGGTGCAGCACCGCCTGCGCCTCGTCGTAGTCGGCGCCGCCGGGACGGCCCAGCCCGAGGGTCTTGCCTTCGAGGTCTTGCGGCTTGGCGATCTCCGTCCGCGTGGTGATGGTCCATTGCGATTTGAGCGACTCGCCGACGATGTAGGTGATCTTGGCGCCGCTCAGCGCCGCCTGCGCGCCGCCCGAGGGGATCGGCGCGCAATCGAGATTGCCGGAAAGGACGGCGGTCACCTGTGCGCTGGGCTGTAATTCGACCAGCGTGGCGTCGAGACCCTCGGCTTTGAAGAAGCCCTCGTCCAGCGCGACGTAGGTCGGAACGTGGAAGCCATCGCCGCCGACCACCTTGCCGATGGTCACCTTGGTCTGCGCGTCGGCGCCGGCCGCCGGCGCCAAGATGAGCGCGATGGCGGCTGCAGTCGTTGCGGCGGACGCAAGCACAATTCGGGGTATTCGCATGGAGCTCCTCCCGGTTTTTGTCGGTAAATTTCGCTTTCTCGGTAAATTTCGGCAACGGCGGCGTGCGAGCTAAAGGGGAGCTTAGCACGGGGAACGGACTGCGGTTGCTGCGCCACGCGAAATTTTGTCACGGTGACAGCGCCGCCTGCCGCCGTCATCGTTGCGCTCACAGGCGGCACCGGATGGCCTTTATCTCTCGATTATGCGATGCTTCCGGCAACTGAGGGGCTAACCGGGGGCCGGCCAGACGACGTTTGGCCCGGCGATCTATAATGACCGCGATCCCGTCGAGGGTTCGCACAGGGAGGAACTTATGAAACGGCTTTGCTTATTGGCCGCCGCTGCAACGCTTTTTGCCGCGCCGGCATTCGCCGAGGACACCATCACCGTCGGCTTTACGGAATCGCAGACCGGCCCGCTCAACGTCAATTTATTGGGTCAGCAGCGCGGCTATCGAGATGTGGCGCGACGAGGTCAATGCCGCCGGCGGCATCAAGGTCGGCGGCAAGAGCTACATGGTGAAATTCGTCAGCTATGACGACCAGTCGGTCGGCGGCCGCGTCCAGCAGCTCTACACGCGGCTGATCAACGAGGACCATGCCCAATTCCTGTTCAGCCCCTATTCGTCGGGCCTGACCGCGCCGGCCGCGGTGATTTCCGAGCAATACCAGAAGATCATGATCGATAGCGGCGGCGCCGAGGAAAAGCCGTTCGAGCTCGGCAACAAATATCTGTTCATGGTCATCACCTCGGCCGGCCATTATCTCTCGGGCGCGATCGCGGCGCTGAAGGCGAAGAATCCGCACGCCAAGATCGCAATGGTCTATTCCGACGATCCGTTCTCCAAGACGGTGCTGGCCGCGGCCAAGCCAGCAGGCCAAGGCAGCCGGGCTCGACGTGGTGATGGACGAATCCTACGCGCCGTCGACCACCGATTTCGGCCCGATCGTCAACAAGATCATCTCGTCGAACGCCGATGCCTTCCTCGGCGGCGGCCATTATTCCGACGGCGCCACGCTGGCGCGCCAGATGTACGACCAGAAGGCCAATATGAAGTGGGTCTCGATCCTGGTGGCGCCGGCCGACGACAAATTCGGCGAATTGGGACCTGCGGCGATGGGCGTGACCGTGCCGTCGCAATGGGAGGTCCAGGTCTCCTATAAGCCGCACTTCGGGCCGACCACGCGCGGAATTCGCCAAGGCGTTCCAGGATAAATTCCACGCCAAGGCGGATTATCATGCGGCGTCGGGCTATACCGACGGCATGATCTTGCAGCACGCCATCGAGCAGGCCGGCTCGATCGATCAGGAAAAGGTCACGGCGGCGCTCAACGCCACCGACGTCACCACATTCTTCGGCCACATCAAATTCATGACCGATCCGGGCCATCACGGACTGCAGGCGCGCACATGAGATGGTGCTGGCGCAGTGGCAGAAGGTGAACGGCAAGCCTGGCCGCCAGGTGGTCTGGCCGACCGCGGCGCAATCCGCCGATCTCATCTACCCGATCTCGGCCAGTCAGTAATCGGCCAAGGCGCCAGGACATGGGCCGGCGGCGTTGCCGCCGGCCCCGACCGCCTGAACACGCATGCTCGGCATTCTCGCTTCGATCATCGACGGCGTGCTGGTGGGGCTGGTCTATGGACTTGCCGCCATGGGGCTGACGCTGATCTGGGGCGTCATGGACGTCATCAACCTGACCCATGGCGCGATGGTCGTCGCCGGCATGATGGCGCTCTATCTGTTGGCCAGCGCGCTCGGCGTCTCGCCCTATCTCACTTTGCCGCCGGTCTTGATCGGCGGCTTTTTCGTCGGCGTGGCGCTGTACTGGATCGCCATTCACCGCATGGTCGGGCGGCCGCCGCTGATGAGCCTGTTGTCGACCTTTGCCGTCAATCTCATCCTGATCGGCGTCGGCACCGCGGTATGGGGCACCGCGCTGTTCAATGTCGAGGTGTCGCTGCCGGGCCTCACCATCGGCCGCTACACTTTTCCCGGCGCGCATATTCTCGCCGCCGTGTTGGCGGCGGTGATCGCCGGGTTGCTTTACGTCTTTTTGCACTACACCCGCACCGGCAAGGCGATGCGCGCGGTCGCCAATAATCGCGAGGCCGCCGAATTGGTCGGCATCCCGACGACGCGGCTGCTCGCCATCTCGGTCGGCGTCGGCGTGGCGCTCGCCGGCGTGTCCGGCATGCTGATCGGCACGCTGTTTCCCTTCACCATCCTGTCCGGCGACGGCTATCAGCTCAAGGGCTTCATCGTCACCGTGCTGGGCGGCTTCGGCAATCCGGTCGGCGCGCTGCTGGGCGGCGTCGCGCTCGGCCTGCTCGAAGGCCTGGTCACGCCGTTCGTGCCGGTAAGCTGGACGCTGGTGATCGAGTTCGTGCTGTTCGTGCTGGTGCTGATCGCGTTTCCCGGCGGCATATTCGCGTCGCGGCGCGGAGCGCTTTAGATGCTGCGGCGGCCGTTCTTCTGGATCATCGCGCTGGTCATCGCCGTTTTCGCAGCGGCGCCGGCGCTCGGCAACAACGTCGAGTTGCGCGAGAGCCTGGCGCTCGCCGCCGTCTACATCACGCTCGCCTCCAATCTCAATATGATGCTGGGCTATACCGGCTACATCAATTTCGGCAGCATCGTGTTCTTCGGGCTGGGCGGCTATATCTGCATCTGGCTGGTCAGTTCCTATGCCTGGTCGCTGGCCGCGAGCCTGCTCGCCGCCGGGATCGGCGTCTCCGTGCTGTCGTTCATATTCGGCGTCGGCATTTTGCGGCTGCGCGGTCCGTTCTTCGCGCTATCGACCATCGGCATCGTCGAGGGCGTGCAGGCTTTTGCCGAGAATTTCACGCCATGGGGCGGCTCGTCGGGCATCTATATCTCGCCGCAGGTGTTTCTGCCGCTCGGCGGCTCGGCGCAGGCGCTGTGGGTGATCTATTTCCTGTTCGTCGCGGTGATGGGCGCTTCGCTCTATCTGAGCTACGCCATCAAGACCTCGAAATTCGGCCTGGGCCTTCTGGCCATCGGCCAGAACGAGGACGCCGCCGCCATCCTCGGCGTGCCGACCCCGCGCTATAAAGCGCTGGTTTACAGCGCGTCCGCCTTCCTGCCCGCCATCGCCGGCGGGCTTTATTTTTTCAAAGGCGCCTTCATCCAGCCGTCCGACGCCTTCGATCTGACGCTGTCGACCGAGGCGATCGTCATCTGCATGCTGGGCGGGCAGGGCACCGTGACCGGCGTCGCGCTCGGCGCCTATCTCTACGAGGAACTGCGCGGCTATCTGTTGACGTCGTCGACGTTCTCGAATTTCCAGCTGGTGATCGCCGGCGTGTTGCTCCTTCTCATCGTGCTGTTCTTCCCCTCCGGCCTGATGGGCTTCGTCTACAGCCGCTTTCCCGCGTTTGAAGCGGGTGCTGGAATGACGGCGCTGCTCGAACTCGACCGCGTCAGCAGGCGCTTCGGCGGCTTGCAGGCGGTGAACAATCTGAGCTTCGTCCTGCACGCAGGGCGAGATCCTCGGCCTGATCGGGCCGAACGGCGCCGGCAAATCGACGCTGTTCAATCTGATCAACGGCGTGTTCGCGCCGAACTCCGGAAAAATCGTGTTCGACGGCATCGACATTACCGGCGAAAAGCCGTTCGTCGTCGCCCGGCACGGGCTGGCGCGCACCCATCAGATCGTGCAGCCGCTGACCAATATGACGGTGCTGGAGAATTGCACCGTCGGCGCCTGTTTCGGCCGCGAGAATCTGCCGCTGCATCGCGCGCGGGAGGTGGCGCGCGAGGCGGTGCACGTCACCGGCCTCGACGACCGCATCGATATGCTGGCCTTGCATTTGACCATCGCCGGCAAGAAGCGGCTCGAGCTCGCCCGCGCGCTCGCCGCGCAGCCGAAGCTTTTGTTGCTCGACGAAGTGCTGGCCGGGCTCAATCCGACCGAGGTCGAGCACATGATCGGCGTCATCCGCCGCATCCGCGATTCCGGCGTGACCATCCTCATCATCGAGCATCTGATGCAGGCGATCATGAGCCTGTCGCACCGCATCGTCGTTCTCAATTACGGCGAGAAGCTCGCCGAAGGCCTGCCCGCCGAGGTCGCGCAAAATCCGCAAGTCATCGAGGCCTATCTCGGCGATCCGAAGCTCGCCGAACAACTGCACGGAGGCGGATGATGGCCGATATGGTCAATCCCAATCCGCTGCGCCCCGCCGCCTCGTTGCCCGAAGCGCTCTTGACGGTCGAGAACCTCGAAGCCGGCTACGGCGAGGTGCAGGTGCTGTGGGGCCTGTCGCTCAAAGCCCGGCGCGGCGCGCTCACCGCAATCGTCGGCGCCAACGGCGCCGGCAAGACGACGACCTTGCGCGCGGTCGCCGGCTCGATCGCGCCGTGGCGCGGCAAGGTCACTTTCGAAGGCGACGACGTCACGCATCTGCCGAGCCACGCCAAGGCGGCGCGCGGTTTTGCCTTGGTGCCGGAAGGCCGGCAATTGTTCTCGTCCATGAGCGTCGCCGAAAATCTGGAAATGGGCGCGTTTTCCAAGCGCGCGGCGAGCAAATACGCCGACCGGCTCGACAAGGTCTTCACGCTGTTCCCGCGGCTTGCCGAGCGCAAGCGTCAGCAGGCCGGCACGCTCTCAGGCGGCGAGCAGCAGATGGTGGCGATCGCGCGCGGGCTGATGTCCGATCCCGCCATCCTCATCATCGACGAATTGTCGCTCGGGCTTGCCCCGGTGGTCGTCTATCAGCTCTTGGCGACGCTCAAGCAGCTCAAGGAAGCCGGCCTGACCATTCTGCTGGTCGAGCAGAACGTGCATCTCGCTTTGGCGCTGTCCGACTACGCCTACGTCGTCGCCGAAGGCCGCATCTTCATGGAAGGCCTGCCGGCGGAGCTGGCGGCCAAGCCGGAGATCAGGCGGGCGTATTTGGGGCTGTGACCTACGCCGTTCGACAAGCTGTTTGACGTTACTCGCGCGCAGGCATCGCCCCTCGCGAGAACGGGGAGACGTTACCGCTCGAGTTGCACGGTCTGGCGCACCGCTTGCCTGATGCGCAACGCCAGGCGGCCTTTGAGCGTGGCGCGATAATTGCCGTTGCCGTAAGCGCGGACCATGCCGCGGGCTTCGAGACGGTGTGCCTGATCGTGGCTTAGTCCGTTTGGGCGCGCGCCGGAAGCGACTTCGATCAAGGCGTAAAGATCGCCGCGCTTTAGGTCCTTGCTGATCCAGCCCTGCGCGTCAAAATTCAGCAGTTTGACGATAATGGCCAAACCGACCAAAGCGCACATAACAAACGCGTACTCAGTCCCGGTCATGACACACCCCACCCACCAACCAAGCAATCCTACATAGGAAGCCAGAAAGGACGCAATCCCGCAGTTCAATTTTGTACACTCGCCTGAGTTGTTTTTCTGCGAGCCGGTAAAAGCGATGGATGCAAAAGCACTCGCGTTGCTCGTTTGGCGCCTTTTTCTTATGGTTCGATTTCAGTCGGGGAGAAAGTAATGGCGAATGCTGCACTGCCGAAATCGCGTGAAGTGAAGATCCGCGTGCATGACGGCATCGAGATCGCGGTGGCGTTGTATATGCCGGAAGGCGACGGGCCGTTTCCGGTACTGCTGGCGCCGTCGCCGTACCGCTATGACAACAATTCGCTGCCCGCGAGCCCGCAATTCCTCTGGCGCGAGACCGGCCCGATCGAGCTTTATGTCGAGCGCGGCTATGTCTATGCCCATATGGACATCCGCGGTTGCGGCAAATCCGGCGGCGAATTCCGCCTGCTCGATCGCAACGAGCAGAAGGATCTGTACGACGTCATCGAGTGGCTCGGCCGCCAGGCCTGGTCGAACGGTAAGGTCGGCGGCATCGGCCAATCCTATTTCTGCATGTCGCAATGGTGGATGGCGATCGGCAAACCGCCGGCGCTGGCCTGCATCTGCGCCTTCGACGGGCTCAACGATCCGTATCGCGCGTCAGTCTATCAGGGCGGCATGCTCGGGGATTTCTTCGGCAGCTATTGGTGGAACCAGAACCGCATCATCAATCGCCATCCGGCCAACGGCGAATTTCCGCGCGAGCAGCCCTACGATCTTGAATCTGCGCATCCAGGAGCATCCGACCTATGACGACTTCTGGCGCGAGCGGACCGCCGCCGAGCATCTGCACGAGATCGAGGTGCCGCTTTATTCGGTCGGCGTCTGGGGCAAGGTCGATCTGCACACCCGCGGCAATATCGACGGCTTCCGCCGCGCCCGGGGTCCGAAGAAGCTGAAGATGATCGGGCCGGTCAACGCCTTCGTCGCCAACCGCGAGTTCAACAGCCGCGAGCTGCACGAGACCATGCTGCTGCCGTTCTACGATCACTATCTCAAAGGCCTGCAGACCGAATATCCGCAACGTCCGGCAATCGAGTATTTCGTGCGCGGCGCCGACGCGGTGCGCGCCGCCGAAACTTGGCCGCCGGCCGGCGTGCGCTATGTGACCTGGCATTTGAGCGGAGAGAAATCCGGCAGCGTGACGTCGCTTAACGACGGCGCGCTCACCCGCGATGCGGCCGCGGGCGAGGACAAGACGTCGTACGCTTATCCCAATCCGGGCTGGATGATGGGCGTGGTCGGTTTCGGACCGAACAACGCGCCCGATCCGGTGCGCCGCGTGCTGACCTTTACCACCGCGCCGCTCGAGCAGGATCTGGAGATCGCCGGCCCGATCAAGCTCACGCTTTATGCCTCATCGACCCGCAACGACATGGATTTCTTCGTCAAGCTCTCCGAGCAGATGCCGCAATCGGCCGAGGACCGCGGCAAATCGCTCAATCCGGCGTCATTTTGGATCACCAAAGGCTGGCTGCGCGCCTCGCACCGCGCGCTCGATCCGCAAAAATCGACCGAGATGGAGCCGTACCACACCCACACCGACCCGCAGCCGATCGAGCCGGGAAAAATCTACCGCTTCGACATCAGCATCGAGCCGATGGCGCACCGGTTCAAGAAGGGCAACCGCATGCGGCTCGAAATCGTCAACGGCGATTCCGTCGTCACCGATGTGTTGTGGACGCATTACTACGTGCCGAGCAAGATCGGCGCCGACACGATCTACCATTCGGCGGAACATCCTTCCGCGCTGATTTTGCCGGTGATGGAAGGCGCGTAGTTGCAGAATCCCGCGTACGCGCGGCGGCCGCCAAACGGAAAGCCAGGTGATGACTTAAATCTCGGGGGAGAAATGCCAAGTCGGCGAGCGGGATCCTACCAGCCGCGGCTCGATGCCGGCCGCTGCGGCGCAAAAACCTGCCCCGGGGAGCCGATCCGGGGCTAACTGCTTTTTGTTAGATCGCGTTCTGCAGGAGGGTGAAGATCGCAGCCAGCTTGGTGCCGACGTCCTTGACGCCGGGAATGATAGCCACGGAAATGCCGGAGGTGATGAGCCCGTATTCGATCGCCGCCGCGCCGGATTCGTCTTTCAGGAAACGCTGGAGCTGCTTGAACATTGGGTGCCTCTTCCCTTGAGTTGTTCGAGGCGCAATCATGTAACAGAAGTGGCATGGTAAATGAATTGAGATCGCCGTTAACAATGAACCGGTAAACGCGCAGGCAAACGCGATGGAATCGAGACTTTCCCGCCGCCGATCGAATTGGCCGCGTGCTATCATCGCATAACCTTAATATCGGCGCCGCGTCGGCGGACGCTGTTCGGGAGAAAAATATGAAACTCGGCTTTTTCATCATGCCGGTCCATCCGCCGGCGCGCCAATACGCCGAGACGCTCAAGGAAGACCGCGAAGCATTCATCCTGGCCGACCGGCTCGGCTACAGCGAAGGCTATTGCGGCGAGCATCTGACCGACCTCGCCGAGAATATTCCGTCGAGCTTGATGTTCTGTGCCTCGCTCGCCGGCTACACCTCGACAATCAAGCTCGGCACCGCGGTCGCCAATCTGCCGTTTTGCCATCCCTTGCTGGTCGCGACGCAGGCGGCGCTGGTCGATAACCTGCTCGCAGGCCGTTTCCTCTTCGGCATCGGCGCCGGCGTTTTGCCGTCGGATGCCGAAGCGCTCGAGCTCCTGAGCGCCGACCGCGGCGCCATGTTCGCCGAGGCGATCGATCATATCCTGGCGCTGTGGGCCAACGAGGCGCCTTACAATCTGACCGGCAAATACTGGAACATATCGACGGTGAAAACGGTGTGGCCCGAGATCGGCATCGGCGGCATCGTCAAACCCTATCAGAAGCCGCATCCGCCGATCCTCGGCACTTCGAGCGATCCGAATTCCAAAGGCCTGGTGGCGCTCGGCCGTCGCGGCTGGTGGCCGATCTCGTCGCATTTTTTGCATTCCAATCATTTGCCGAGCCAGTGGAGCAATTATGCGCGAGGCTGCGCCGAAGGCGGCCACAAGGCCGACCGCGCCAATTGGCGGGTCGCGCGCACGATCTTTGTGGCCGACGACGACAACACCGCGCGCGCCTATGGCGGCGACGATCCCAAAAGCCCCTATCGCTTTTACATGGGCCAACTCACCGCCAAGCTCCGCCGCGGCAAGAAGCTCGATTGCTTCAAGATGCGCCCGGAGATGACGGACGATGACGTCACGCTCGATTACATTTTCGACAACCTGGTTCTTCGCGGCAGCGTCAACCGCGTCGTCGACGGCATTCTTGAGCTGCGCGAGCAGACCGGCGGCTTCGGCACGTTGCTTTATTGCGGCATGGACTGGGCCGATCCGGCGCTGGCGAGGAAATCGATGGAACTGATGGCCGAGAAAGTGATGCCCGCGGTCAATGCCGCAATCGGCAATCGGGCGGCGGCGGAATAGCGATGCGGCAAAATAAATCCGGCGCGACCTCGTGGTCGCGCCGGCTGATGGCGGAGCGATTGATCGTCAGTAAGCGACGGTCAGCTTCAAAGTTGGTCCGTTATAGACGCGATTTAAGTTCGTCGGACTGCCGGCGGAATTGAAGCTTCGGAGCGCGCTCCAATAGCCGTCGACCCGATAATTCAGAACTCAATTTGGCGGTCGGGGTGAAGGAATAGGCGATGCCGGCCTGCGCGTCCGCGTTGAACACGAAGACGTTGCTGCTGCTGCTGGCCGCGATCGGGCACCCGGACAGGCAGGTGGAAATGCCAGGACCTGTCGTGACAACGCCGACGGTTTGATTGACCGAATTATGACCGAACAGGCCCGCGATTCCGCCGTTATAGTCGAGCGTCCAAGCGCCTTGCAGCGGTACGCTGCCGTCAATCGCGGCGCGGGGGCCCACACCGATCCACTTGTTGGTCTGCTGATAGCTGCTTGTCTGCGAGAACGCGCCGGCTTTGCTGGGGGGCGTGATGATGGCAAACGCCCAGCGGGCCGTTCCGGTCGTCTGGCCCCAGATATCGGCGACCCGCAAACCGACTTTCAGTTGCGCCGGGCTGCCGATTTCGAGGTCGCGGCCGACCATGAAATCCGCTTCCCAGTTATTTTCCTTCCGCGTCGCGGAATTAGCACCCGGGACGGGGCCAGGCCCTGCGCCGAGCCCCGGCGAGAAGATTGCGGTTTCGACACTGCTGCCGGAGTTGGAGCCGTTCTCCATGTAACGGAAGTCGGCGCTCCAATGCCACGGCGAGGCGGCGAAGCGATAATCGACGCCGACGGCGCCCTGCCAGCCCCATCGTTTCGGCATAAGATCGAACGGCGGATTGTTGAATCCGGCAATGAAAGGATCACCGGCAATGCCAGACGCGCCGCCTTCAGCCCACCAGGTCCAAACACCTTGCGGCGGTGCCGGCGGCGCCTTTTTCAGAATGGGCGCCTTCGCCGCCAGATCGGCGGCGAACGCGGCAGGCGACGCCACTTGCAGCGCCAATCCGGAAATGCTTGCCAGCAGAGCAATCTTTGTCGCGCGCATGACCGTAACGCCCCCTTTGGCCAATTCGCTTACTCCCGTCAAGGCGGCGACAACGCCGCCAATGACGAGTCCCTTTAAGAGTACTCGCTAGTGCGCGCCGATGTCAGTATATATTGCGTCAAAATCGTCGTCTTTGCAGGACTTGTGGTAAAATTAGGTACAAAGACTTGGTCTAGAAGGAAATCTTGCGCGGATCGGAGAGAACTCCTGACCGCTCCGATGGTAACGCGTTCCGCTGCAGATCAGCTCCGAGCCGCCCGCGCACCGAAGTCGGGCTTGATCTGGCTCGCTTCCTACCCGAAATCCGGCAACACCTGGGTGCGGATATTTCTCTCCAACCTCGCTGCCATCATGGCCGGAGAGAGTGAGAAGCTTGCCCTCAACGCCATCACGCGGTTTTCGCACTCCGCCGACTTTCAGCTCTATTTCGAGGAAATTCTCGGCTTTAGACCGACGGCGCAGCATCGCGACGAAATTGCAGCGCTTCGACAAAAAGTGCAGCAGACAATTGCCGATACCTTTGAGGGTTTGGTTTTTCTCAAGACGCATAATGCGCTGGTCAACGATCGGGGCCATCCAGTGTTCAATTTTGCCGTCACCTCGGGCGCCGTCTATATCGTTCGCAATCCGCTCGACGTGGCGATCTCGCTCGCCCATCACGGTGGCTACAGCATCGACAAGGCTATCGAAACCATGGCTTTGGAGGATAGCGAATTCCCCATCGACGATAAGCTCGTCCACGAAATCTGGAGTTCATGGAGCCGGCATGTCTCGAGTTGGACGCGTAAGCCGCATCCGGCGATCCGTGTCATGCGCTACGAAGACATGTTGACCGATTCGCTTGCATCGTTCGCCGCTTTGGCGCGGCATCTTCGTCTCGACGCAACGCCGGCTCAAATTGCCTTGGCTGTCGATCGCTCGTCTTTTGAGGCTCTTCAGGACGAAGAAGAGCGGCTGGGTTTCAAGGAAAGGCCGCAGCAGGCCGAGCGTTTTTTCCGCGAGGGCCGCGTCGGTCAATGGCGCGATGTGCTTAGTCGGCAGCAGATAGAGCATGTGGTCGCCGCGCATCGCGAGCAGATGGCGCGGTTTGGCTATTGGCCGCTGCCGTCGTGATCGCCGCGGCGCGATTACAGCTTCTCGGCCAGAAAGCGCAGCAGCCGCGGCGCGACAAAGCCGGTGAGACTGCCCGGCTCGTCGATCGGATCGTTCATCCAATAATGCGGCGCGCCCGGCACGATGGTCGGCCGCACGAAGAAGCCGGCCTGCTTGAGCGCCAGCTGGAACGGATCGGTTTGCGCTTTGCGGTCGACCAGATCGTCTTCGGTGCCGGTAACCAGGAGGACGCCGATCCCATTATTGCCGAGCGTGGCATAGCTGATCGGCGAAGCATCGAAATACAGTTGCCGGTTCTCCATCGGCGCGGCGCCCATGAATTTCTGGAAGTTATTGTCGCGGCCGCCCTGCAGCTGATAGTTGGTCCACATCGCCACCGCGTCATAAATGCCGTAGACGCCGATCAGCGCCTTGACGCCGGTGTCGACCGCAGCGAACGGATCCTGCGGATAGCCGCCGGCGAATTTTTTGCCGCCGAGCGCCGCCAGTGCGGCAAGATGCGCGCCGGCCGAGGCGCCGAGGAGCCCGATGCGCGCCGGATCGATGCCGAAGGCGCCGGCCTTGCCGCGGATGAATTGCACGCCGGCAAGCACGTCCTGCACCGCTTCGCGGGAAGGTTTTGCTCTTGGTGGCCAGCCGATAGCTGATGGCGAACACGGCGATGCCGCGCGCGGCGAGATACGGCCCCCAATATTGGAACGCGCCGCGCACGCCGGCGACCCAGCCGCCGCCGTGCACGGCGACCAGCGCCGGCGCCGCCTTTGCACCGACTTGGCGCCTTTCGGCAGATAGAGATCGCCGGCGAGCTCGATGCCGTCATGGTTGGCATAGGCGATGCCGTGCTGGATGGTGAGGTTGTCGTCGGTCATTTTCTCGCCTCCTGCCCTGAGCCGCACGCAATGGCAAACGGCAGGAGCCGTGGTAGAACAACGCAACGGGCTTTTGAAGGGCCCGTCCCGCACGATCCCGGAAAGTGGCAACGGACAACGTCATGCGGAATGGAAAAAGGGACGGGGAATGCTCCAACCGGCACAGAGCGCGGCAGGATCGGTCGTCGTCGAGGGCGCTCGTATCGACATGATCGAGCGCGGCTCCGGTCGGCCGCTGCTTTTTCTCCACCCCGAGAACGGCATCGAGCCGGCGACCGCGGCCATCGACGAGCTTGCCAAGTCCGCGCATGTCTTTGCGCCGACGCATCCCGGCTTCGGCCGCTCGGAACTGCCGGTGGGCATGCGCACGGTCGACGACCTGTCTTATTTCTATCTCGACCTCCTCGATCAGCTCGACCTTCGCGACCTCACCGTGGTCGGGGTGTCGCTCGGCGCCTGGATTGCCGCCGAGATCGCGGTGAAATCGACGGCACGGATGGCGCGGCTTGTCATGGCCAATGCCGTCGGCGTCAAAGTCGGCGACCGCGAGACCCGCGACATCGCCGACATTTTTGCGATCACCGACAAGGAATATCTCGAACTCACTTACTGCGATCCGAGCACGGGGCAGCGCGACTATAAGGCGCTGCCGGACGCCGAAGTGCTCGCCGCGGCGCGCGCCCGTGAGGCCACCGCGCGCTTTGCCTGGAACCCTTATTTCCACAATCCGCGGCTCAAGAGCCGGCTGCACCGCATTGGCATTCCGACGCTGTTTCTGTGGGGTAGCCACGACCGCATGCTCAGCGAGGCTTACGGCCGCGCCTATTGCGCGATGATCCCGGGCGCGCGGTTCGAGACGATCGACCGCGCCGGGCATTTCCCGCATCATGAGCAGCCGAAAGTTTTCGCCGAGCGCGTTCATGGCGCTTTCGCCGGAGCGAACCGAAATCGACCAGTATTGCAGCCGAATGACGAGGGAGAGACGCCGCCATGAGAGTTTATCAGTTCAGCGAACAGGCCTATTACCCGACCTGGAACGACCATTCCGGCTCGCTGCGCGTTAATCTGCCGAACCGCAAATGCGATCCGCGCGTCGCCGCCGATCTGTTCCACCGCTATTACGACGAGTATCAGCTGTGCGACGAGCTCGGTCTCGACATCATGCTCAACGAGCATCACCAGACCGCGACCTGTATGTCGTCGATCGGTGGTGGTCGGACTGGCGGTGTTGGCGCGCGCCACCAAGAAGGCGCGGCTTTTGGTGCTCGGCTATCCGATCGGCCACCGGCCCGATCCGCTGCGCGCCGCCGAGGAACTGTCCACCATCGACGTGATCTCCCGCGGCCGCCTCGACATGGGATTCATCAAAGGCATCCCCTACGAAATCCCGGCGTCCAACCGCAATCCGACCGAGCTGATGGATCGCTTCTGGGAAGCGCACGATTTCATCATCAAGGCGATGACCACGCATGACGGGACGTTCAACTGGGAAGGCGAGTTTTTCCATTATCGCCAGGTCAACATCTGGCCGCGCGTCTGGCAGGAGCCGCATCCGCCGGTGTGGTCGACTACCGGCTCGTCGACCCAGGCGCGCGTGCTCGGCGAGCGCGGCTACGTCATGGCGACGCTCGGTACCGGTTTCGGCACGCGCAAGCTCTACGACGCCTACCGCAGGAGCTATGTCGGAAAATTCGGCCGTGCGCCCGGCGCCGACCGTTTCGCCTATCTCGGCCTGGTCGCGGTTTCTCACGACAAAGAGGAAGCGCGCAAGCGCGGCGATCTGATCGCCGGTTACCTGCGCACCAGCGCCATCGTCCATGTGCCGTTCCGCAATCCGCCCGGCTACGTGTCGGTGGAAGACAATGCGCGCATGCTCCGCGGCGAATCGCCGCCGCGCGGTTTCACCAAGGACGGCCGCGCCATCAACATTCATGCCACCAGCGTCGACGATCTGATCGACGCCGGCATTCTGTTTTGCGGCACGCCCGACGAGGTCTACGACCAGATCGTCGCGTTCTGCGAACATTGCGGCGGCATGGGCAACCTCTTGATGATGGGCCAAGCCGGCTTCCTCACCCACGAGCAGACCGTCGACAACCTCACGCTGTTCTCGCGCGAGGTTTTGCCGCGGCTCAAGGCCTATCAGCAGCCCGACGCCGAGGCTGCGGCGCGGGCGGTCGCGGCGTAATTACTCGTGACTTCGGCAGGTCGGTCGGGCCCTAAGTCTTGGGAGCAGTAGCCCATTTGGCATGTTCAAAATTGGAACAAATCTTGATTTTGCAACGCGAGCGGTTCATGGAGGGGCGGCGACGACGGATGCCGGCAGCACGTGGAATAATTCGATGATGAGCGAGCCGTTTGCGTCCGATCCATTCGTGGTGGGCAAAAGCGCGCCGTCAGCCGAGCCGCGGCCTATTCCAGCCGAGGAGTCGTTGTGCCCGGTGGTGTCGCACGACTGGGTGAACTCGGAATACAAGCACCTCGTCGTCGAGGCTTCGTCCAAGGCGCTCTCCGTGACGCCGGGCCAGTTCTTCAATCTGCTCTGCCCGTCGCCCGATGTCGGCGAATTGTTCTTCCGCCGGCCGCAGAGCGTCTATCGCGTCAATCGCAAACGCGGCCGCATCGAGTTTTTGTACAAATGCGTCGGCCGCGGCACGCGCGGGCTTGCGATGCTGGAAAAGGGCGACGCGCTCAACATGGTCGGCCCGCTCGGCGTCGGCTTCCGCCTCGAGCCGGCCTGGCGTCACATCGTCGTGCTCGGCCGCGGCGTCGGCATCGCGACGCTTGGCCCGATCTCGCAGCTCGCCCGCGACAACAATGTCGGCGTCACCGCCATTCTGTCGGCGCGCGATGCCGACTTCATCATGGCCGATACGTTTTTCCGCGAGGCCGGCGACGTCGTCAGCGTGCTCGACACCGATGGCTCGAGCGCGGTGGAGAATGTCGAGAAAATCCTCGGTGACCTGATCGCGCAAAACCGCGCCGATGCGTTCTTCACCTGCGGTTCAAACCGCCTGTTTCAGCTCATGAAGCGGCTCGGCAAAGCCCACAACATCGCCGGCCAAGTGGCGATGGAGCAGGTGATGGCGTGCGGGCTCGGCCCCTGCTACGTCTGTGTCCGCACCTTCGACGTGAACGGCAAGAAGGAACTGCGCCGGGTCTGCATCGAAGGGCCGGTGTTCGACATGCAGGAGGCGGTCGGATGGTAGAGGCGATGGCATGGTAGATATGCGCGTGCAGATCGGTGCGGTGACGCTGCAAAATCCGGTGATGCCCGGCTCCGGCTGCTTCTCGACCGATCTCGCCCAGGTCATGGACATCAACCGGCTCGGCGCCATGGTGGCCAAGACCGTGTCGCGCGACTACCGCGCCGGCAATCCGCCGCCGCGCGCCGCCGAAGTCGAGGGCGGCATGATCAATTCGATCGGCCTGCCGACCAATGGCATCGACTATTTCTTCGAGCATCAGGTGCCGGACTATCGGCGCTTTACGCCGCCACTGGTCGGGTCGATCTCGGCGACCACGATCGAGGATTTCGAGGCCATGGCGCGCGACGTCGCCAAGGGCGACATCGACGTGCTCGAGGTCAATATTTCGTGCCCGACGCGCGATCCCAAGGGCGGCAATTTCGCGCTGCATGCCGAGCTGACTTATGACGTGGTCAAGCTCATTCGCGCCACCACCGACAAACCGGTCTGGGTGAAGCTGTCGCCCAATGCCGGCGACATCGTCACCGTGGCGCAGGCCGCAGAGCGCGCCGGCGCCGACGCGCTGGTGGTGGCCAATACGATCCTCGGGCTGAAGATTAATACCGACACGTTCCGCCCCGCGATCGGCAACAAGTTCGGCGGCTTGTCCGGGCCGGGGATCAAGCCGATCATTATGCGCATGGTTCACCAATGCGCCAAGGCAGTGAAAATCCCGATCATCGGCTGCGGCGGTATCGTCAAGGTCGAGGACGCGGTGGAATATATGCTGGCCGGCGCCAGTGCGGTGATGATCGGCTATCTCACTTTCCGCAATCCGACCGGCATGATCGCGATCATCGACGGGCTTGAGGAATGGTGCGCCAAGCGCGGCTTTGCCCGCGTCGCCGATCTCACCGGCGCGATGGTCGACGAGCCGCCGATGGAGACTTTTGCCGCCGCCGCCGCGCCGATCGGGTAAATTATCGTCATGACCACGCGTCTCACCATCCGCAAGCCGGACGACTGGCACCTGCACGTTCGCGACGGCGAAATGCTCAAAGCGGTGTTGCCCTACACGGCGAAGAATTTCGCTCGCGCCATTTTGATGCCGAACCTCATCCCGCCGGTATGCACCACCGCCGAGTGTATCGCCTATCGCCAGCGGGTGATGGCGGCGGTGCCGCCGGGCGCGAAATTCAAGCCGCTGATGACCTGCTACCTCACCGATGACACCGATCCCGACGACGTCGAGCGCGGCTTTCGCGAGGGGGTCTTTACCGGGGTCAAGCTCTATCCGGCCAATGCCACGACCAATTCGGCTGCCGGCGTCACCGACTACAAGAAAGTCATGCGCGTCTTGGAGCGCATGGAAAAGATCGACATGCCGTTTCTGATGCACGGCGAGGATACCGATCCGGACGTCGATATTTTCGACCGCGAGAAGGCGTTTATCGACCGGCACCTGTCGCAATGGATCAAGCAGTTCCCGAAACTGCGTTTCATCCTGGAGCATCTGTCGTCCAAGGACGGCGTCGATTTCGTCAAGAGCGCGGCGCCGCAGGTCGGCGGCACGATTACCGCCTATCACATGATGCTCACCCGCAACGATTGGTTCGGCCACGGGCTCAAGCCCTATATGTACGTGATGCCGGTGATCAAAACCGCGCGCGACCGCGCCGCGCTGCGCAAGGCGGCGACATCGGGCGAGGCCTGCTATTTCCTCGGCACCGATTCCGCGCCGCACCCGTATTCGCGGAAGGTGTCGACCAACGGCGTGCCCGGCATGTTCAATGCGCCGGTCGCGCTTGAGACCTACGCCCAGGTGTTCGAGGAGGAAGGCGCGCTCGACAAGCTCGAAGCCTTCGCTTCGCTGAACGGACCGAAGCATTATCGCATGCCGCCGAACGAAGAGACCATCACGCTGGAAAAGACGCCGTGGACGGCGCCCGAGGAGGTCAAGGTCGCCGGCCCCGACGAGCGCGCCTTGGTCTATCGCGGCGGCGAAACCATCGCCTGGAAGGTGGTCGGTTGAGGTTGTACTGTGACCGTCATTCCGGGGCGCCACGAAGTGGCGAGCCCGGAATCCATATTCACGGACAGGGATTGTGGCATTTCGGGCTCCTCGCTCGCGCTCGGCCCCGGAATGACCAGATGATGGATCGAACAATGACGGGCTTTCCCGACAAAGAGGTGATCGCCAATCTGACGGCAAAGATGCTGCTTGAGGTCGATGCGGTGCGCTTCATGACCGACAAGCCCTTCATCTACACCTCCGGCTGGGCGAGCCCGGTCTATACCGATTGCCGCAGGCTGATCTCGTTTCCGCGCGTGCGTCAGACGCTGATCGATTTCGGCGTGACGACGGTGATGCGCGACGTCGGCTTCGAGCAGTTCGACGCGGTCGCCGGCGGCGAGACGGCGGGAATTCCGTTCGCCGCCTGGATGGCGGACCGGCTGATGCTGCCGATGCAATATGTGCGCAAGAAGCCGAAAGGCTTTGGCCGCAACGCCCAGATCGAGGGCCATATCGAGGAAGGCGACCGCGTGCTGTTGGTCGAGGACATGACCACCGACGGCCGCAGCAAGGTCAATTTCTGCAAGGCGCTACGGGGCGCCGGCGCCGTGGTCGACCACGTCTTCGTGTTTTTCTTTTACGACATCTTTCCCGAGGGCAAAAAGATATTGAGCGACCTCGGCGTCACGCTGCATGCGCTGGCCACCTGGTGGGATGTGCTGGAAGTGGCCAAGAAGAGCGGCAAGTTCGACAAGGGCAAGCTCAAGGAAGTCGAAAAGTTCATGAAGAACCCCGCCGCCTGGTCGAAGGCGCATGGCGGCGCCGCGCAGGCGGCGGAGTAGCGATAGGGACGGGAAATGCCAAACGAAGTTGCGGATGTGGTCGTGGTCGGCGCCGGCAATGCGGCGTTCTGCGCGGCGCTGGCGGCGGAAGAAGAGGGCGCCAAAGTCATCATGTGCGAGGCGGCGCCGGAGGATGAATCCGGCGGCAACAGCCGCTTCACCGCGGGCTCGATCCGCGTCGTCTATAACGGCATCGACGACATCAAGACGCTGGTGCCGGATCTCGACGCCGGCGGAAATCGAGACCACCGATTTCGGCACCTATACCGCGGAGCAATTCTACGACGACATGGCGCGGGTGACGCAAAACCGCGCCGATCCCGATCTGGTCGAGCTTCTGGTCACCAAGAGCTTCGATTCGCTCAACTGGATGCGCCAGAAAGGGCGTGCGGCTCATTCCGATCTACGGCCGCCAGGCGTTCAAGATCGACGGCAAGTTCAAGTTCTGGGGCGGGCTCACGGTGGAATCCGTCGGCGGCGGGCCGGGGCTGATCAATATGCTCACCGCGTCGGCGAAGAAACGCGGCATCGAAATCCACTATTCGACGCGCGGCATGGATTTGTTGTTCGACGGCAACCGCGTTGACGGCATTCGCGTGCGCGAGCACGGCGAGGTGCGCGAACTGCGGGCGAAGTCGGTGGTGCTCGCCTGCGGCGGCTTCGAGGCCAATCCGGAATGGCGCACCCGTTATCTCGGCCCCGGCTGGGATCTCGCCAAGGTGCGCGGCAGCCGCTTCAACATCGGCGACGGCATCCGCATGGCGCTCGACATCGGCGCCGTGCCGCGCGGCAACTGGTCGGGCTGCCATGCCGTGCAGTGGGAGATGAACGCGCCGGAATTCGGCGATCTCGCCGTCGGCGATCAGTTCCAGAAGCACTCTTATCCGTTTTCGATCCTGGTCAACGCCACCGGCAAGCGCTTCGTCGACGAAGGCGCCGATTTTCGCAACTACACCTATGCGAAATATGGCCGCGTGGTGCTGGAGCAGCCCGGCCAATTCGCCTGGCAGATCTTCGACCAGAAGACCAAACATCTGCAGCGCGACGAATACCGCATCCGCCAGATCACCAAGGTGACGGCGAACACGATCGAGGAATTTGCGCAAAAACTCGAAGGCGTCAACGCCGCCGAGTTCCTCAAGACCATCAAGGACTATAACGCGGCGGTGAAGACCGACGTGCCGTTCAATCCGAACGTCAAGGACGGCCGTGGCACCACGGGTCTGCCGATCAACAAAAGCAATTGGGCCAACACCATCGATGCACCGCCATTTGAGGGCTATGCGGTCACCTGCGGCGTCACCTTCACGTTCGGCGGGTTGCGCATCAACACCGAGGGCGAGGTGCTCAACACCGACTACCAGCCGATCCGCGGCCTCTACGCCGCGGGCGAACTGGTCGGCGGGCTATTCTATTTCAATTATCCGGGCGGCTCCGGCCTGATGTCCGGCACCGTGTTCGGCAAGATCGCCGGCACCTCCGCCGGCCGCGCCGGCAAGAACTGACCGAGAGAGCCGGCCATGGACGTCAAGGTTAGCCGCTCGCTCAACGAGCTCTCCGCGACCGAGATCGTCAACGAAATCGCCGCGGGCAAGACGACCTGCGAAGCGGTGGTGCGCGATTGCCTGGCGCGGATCGCCGATCGCGACGGCGTGGTGAAAGCCTTTGTGAATTTCGACGCCGATGTCGCGCTCGGTCAGGCGCGCGCTCTCGATCGCGGGCCGCGCCGCGGGCCGCTGCAGGGTATCCCCATCGGTCTGAAGGACACCATCGATACGGTCGATATGCCGACCGAGATGGGCTCGGCGATCTATCGCGGCAACCGGCCGCGGGCCGATGCGTCCTGCGTTGCGCTGCTGCGCCGCGCCGGCGCGGTGATCCTTGGCAAGACGGCAACCTGCGAATTCGCCGGCAGCGCGCCGCCGGCGACCACCAATCCGCACAATCCCGAGCACACGCCGGGCGGCTCGTCGAGCGGCTCGGCGGCGGCGGTGGCAGATTTCATGGTGCCGGCGGCGCTCGGTACGCAAACCGGCGGCTCGGTGCTGCGTCCGTCGTCGTTCTGCGGCGTGTTCGGCTACAAGCCGACCTACAACACCATCAACAAGCAAGGCGTCTGGCCGGCTGCCGACTTGATCGACACCATCGGCTGGCTGGCGCGCTCCATCGACGACATCGCGCTTTTGACGAGGGTGCTGCGCATGCAGGCGCCGGAGCCGCCGCGCAAAATGGATAGCGCACCGCGGATCGGCGTCTGGCGTACCGATTTGTGGGATACCGCGCAGGACGAGACCAAAGCCGCCGTCGCCGAGGCCGCCGCCAAGCTCGGCAAAGCCGGCGCCACGGTGCGCGACGTTGCAATGCCGGATGCATTCAATGGCCTGCATGTCATCGCCCGCTCCACCATCGGATTTTACGAGCGCGCCGCCTGCATGGCCTATGCCTGGGATCATCAGCGCGACCGGCTGTCGCCGCAGATGCAGCGCTATATCGAAAACGGCCATAAGATTTCGCGCGACGATTATGTCGCCGGCCTGCGCCGGCTCGATGACTGCCGCGTATTGTTGGCCGAGGTCTTCGCGAATTTCGACGTGTTGTTGGTGCCCTGCGTGCCCGGCGAAGCGCCGAGGGGTCTCGGCGCGACCGGCGATCCGTCGCTGCAGGCGATCTGGACCGCGCTGCACACGCCAACCATGACGCTGCCGACCCATCGCGGTCCCAATAATCTGCCGGTCGGCATCCAGCTGGTGGCGCAGCGCTACGACGACGACCGTCTGTTCGCCTGCGCGCGCTGGATCTGGGACAGGATCGGCGCGCCGGAGCTGGTCGGCGTGCGCCGGAGCTGATTATGGAATTCGACAATTCGTTCGACGTGCCGCTGCCACCGGCGCAAGCTTGGGCGGTGCTGATGGACATTCCGCGCATCGCGCCGTGCATGCCGGGCGCGGAATTGACCGAGATCGTCGATCCGCAGAACTACAAGGGCAAGATTGCGGTCCGCCTCGGTCCGGTGGCGCTCACTTTTGCCGGTCGGGTCGAATTCGACCAAGTCGATGCGTCGAGCCGCACCGCGCGGGTCAAGGCGCAAGGCAGCGATGCCAAAGGCCGCGGCGGCGCCAATGCCGCTGCAACGTTCTGCATCGAGCCGGCCGGCGGCGGATCGAAGGTGCGCATCCATACCGATCTGGCGCTGTCGGGCGCGGTCGCGCAATACGGCCGCGGCGTCGGCATGATCGAAGCGACCGCCGGACAGATCGTCGGGCAATTCGCGACGAATTTGCGCGCGCAGCTTGCGGAGACGGCGCCCATGCCGGATGGCGTTTTGCCGCCGGCGTCTTCGGAACTGCAGCCGCCCGCCGCCAAGCCGATTTCCGGGCTTTCGCTCATGGTCCGCGTCATTTGGTCGAAGCTCATGGCTCTGTTCAGCGGGCATAAAACCTAGCATTCTCTATCGCAGGCAGTCGTTCGGGGCGGTCAAGGCGATTTCGAGTACCAGTCAGTGAATGGATCGATCGGAGCCCGCGTGCCGCGCCTGGAAGACCAGGCGCTTTTGACCGGCAAGGGCCGTTTCGTCGACGACATTGCCGCGGCTGGCGCGCTGGTCGCGGCCTTCGTGCGCAGCCCGCACCCGCATGCCTTGATCCGTAGCGTCGATGCGGCTAGCGCCCGCGCGCTGCCGGGGGTCGTCGCGGTGCTCACGCTTGACGATCTCGCGCCGGTGCTCAAGCAGCGGCGGATGATGCGGACCTCCAATTCCGGCACCAGGCTCGACCAGAGCTGGCCGTTCGCGCTGGCCGACGGCGAAGTCTCCTTTGTCGGCGAGCCGGTCGCGATCGTGCTCGCCGAGGATCGCTATATCGCCGAGGACGCCGCGGCCTTGGTCGCGGTCGATTACGATTTGCTGCCGGCTGGCCGCCGATTGCCGGATCGAGCGCGCGCCGCCGGTGCGCCGCGAGCTTAAGTCGAACGCGGTGATTTCCTACAAGGTCGCCTATGGCGACGTCGACGCGGCCTTTACCAAGGCGGCGCATGTCGTGGGTGACGATCTGTGGATGCATCGCGGCGCCGGCCATTCGCTGGAAGGCCGCGGCATCCTCGCCCAACTCTCCGACCGCGAGACGGCGGTCTGGGCCTCGACGCAGAAGGCGCACGATCTGCGCACCGCCTTTGCCGATTATATCGATCTCGACGAAAGCCGGTTGCGCGTGGCGACGCCGGACGTCGGCGGCGGCTTCGGACCGAAGCTCTGCGTCTATCCCGAGGACGTCGCGGTGGTCGCCGCCGCGACGCTGCTCGGCCGCTCGGTCAAATGGACCGAGGACCGCCGCGAGCATTTCACCAACGCGGCGCAGGAGCGCGATCAATACTGGTCGATCGAGCTTGCCGCGGATGCCGAAGGCCGGCTGCGCGGCGTGCGCGGCCGCCTGGTCCATGATATCGGCGCCTATGCGCTCCAGGACGTCAACATCCCATACAATTCCGCGACCACGCTGACCGGCCCTTATGTGGTGCCGGCGCTGGCGATGGATGTGGTCGCGACCCATACCAACAAGGCGCCGGTGTCCTCGGTGCGCGGCGCGGGCTATCCGCAGGCGGCGTTTGCCATGGAACGCATGATGGACCGCTTGGCGCGCGCGCTGAATATCGACCGCGCCGAATTGCGCCGGCGCAACCTGATCCCGGCGGAGAAAATGCCGTATCTTAAACCGCTCAAGGCGCGCTCCGGCGAGCAGGTGCAGTATGACAGCGGCGACTATCCCGGCTGCCAGGCGGAAATCCTAGCCGCTGCGGGCTGGGACGAATTTCCGCGCCGCCAAGCCGAGGCCGCGCGCAAGGCCGATACATCGGCATCGGATTAGCCCATGGCATCAAAGGCACCGGACGCGGTCCATTCGAATTCGGCAACGTCCGCGTGTCGCCGACCGGACATATCACGGTTTCGACCGGCGCCGCGCCGATGGGACAGGGCCTTGCCACCGCGCTGGCGCAGATTTGCGCCGAGGCATTCGGCGTGCGTGCGCAGGATGTCAGCGTCATTGCCGGCGATACCGCGGCGGCGCCGCTCGGGCTCGGCGGTTTTGCCAGCCGGCAGACGGTCACGGCCGGCTCGTCGGTGAAGGTCGCGGCGGATGCGGTCGCGGCGAAAGCGCGCCAGCTCGCCAGCCACATGCTGGAGGCCGCCGAGGAAGATCTTGAAATCGTCGGCGGCGAAGTGCGCGTGGTCGGCGCGCCGCAGCTTGCCGTCAAGCTCGGCGAATTGGCGCGCATACTTAAGGGCGCGCCCGGCTACGGCTTTCCGCCGGGCATCGATCCCGGCCTCGAAGCCAGCGCCACTTTCCGCATCGATCAATTGGCATATTCCAATGCCTGCCACGTCGTCGAAGTCGAGGTCGACATCGAGACCGGCGGCGTGCGCATTCTGCGGTATATCGCGCTGCAGGATGCCGGCCGCCGCGTCAATCCGATGATCGTCGAAGGCCAGGTCCACGGCGGCATTGCCCACGGCGTCGGCAACGCGGTGCTGGAATGGATGGGTTACGACGCTTCGGGCCAGCCGGTGACCACGACGTTTGCCGATTATCTGATGCCGACGGCGACCGAATTGCCGAATTTCGAGACGCTGTATAAGAAATCGCCGTCGCCGCATAATCCGCTCGGCGTCAAAGGGGTCGGCGAGGTCGGCGTCATTCCCGCGGCCGCCGCGGTGATCTCGGCGATCGAGGATGCGCTGTCGCCGTTCGACGTGCGCATTTCTCAGATGCCGGTCATGCCGCACGAGCTCGTTGAACTGATCGCCAAAGGCGCGGCAGGATAACCGTTCCGCAATAGGAGACTAGATGAATCGCTTCAAATTCGCCGGCCGCGCGCTGCTGTGGTCGGCATTGCTGTTATCGCTCATCACGCCGGCGCGCGCCGAGACGTTTCCGTCGCGGCCGATTCACCTGATCTTGCCGTTCCAGCCGGGCGGTATCGTCGATTTCGCCGGACGGGTTCTGGCGCAAAAGCTTGGTGACGCGCTCGGACAGACGATCGTGCCCGATAACAAGCCCGGCGCCGGCGGCATTGTCGGCGCTCGATTATGTCGCCCATTCCGCGCCAGACGGCTACAATATCGTGCTGATCGATCCGAGCGTGGTCATCAACCCGACGCTGCAAAAGTCGCTGCCGTTCGACGTTTTCAAAGACCTGGCGACCGTTTCGATCATCAATTCCTCGCCTGAGGTTCTGGTCGTGGCGCCGCAGCTTGGCGTCAAGACCTATCCGGAGCTCGTGGCCTACGGCAAAGCCAATCCCGGCAAGCTCAATTATGCCTCGGCGGGCGTCGGCACTACGCCGCATCTCGCCGCCGCGATGTGGGCGCAACGCACCGGAATCTCCGCGGTCCACGTGCCCTACAAAGGCGTGGGTCCGTCATTCGTCGACCTGATGAGCAATAAAGTGCAGATGGAGTTTTCGAGCATCGCCGGCGCGCTGCCGTTTACCTCGAAGGGCAGCGTCATCGCTCTGGCCACCACCGGCGTGAAGCGCTCGCCGGTCTATCCCGACCTGCCGACGGTGTCGGAGTTTTTGCCGGGATACAGCGTCGATCTCTGGCTCGGCGTTTACGCGCCCGCCGCCACGCCGCCCGACGTTCTCGCCAAGCTCAACGCCGGCATCGCCAAGGCGCTGCAGGACGATCAGCTCAAGACGGCGTTCGCCAAATTCGGTCTGACCCCGCGCGGCACCAGCCTCGACGAAGGCGCCGCTTTCACCAAGTCGGAATACGAGAAGTGGAAAAAGGTCATCGCCGACGGCCACATTACGCTGGATTGAGCAAGGCATGAACGCGGCCGACACGACCAATCCTTGGCCGACCGAATTGCGCCTGCACAAGGATCGCAAGACGCTCACCGTCGCCTTCGTCGGCGGTGAGCGCTTCGATCTTGCTGCCGAATATTTGCGGGTGCGCTCACCGAGCGCCGAGGTGCAAGGCCATTCGCCGAGCGAACGGCGCACCGTCGGCGGCAAGCAGGCGGTGCAGATTTTGGAGCTGCATCCGGTCGGCAATTATGCGGTGCGGATCGTATTCGACGACATGCATTCCACCGGCATATTCAGCTGGGATTATCTGTTCGAACTCGGCCAAAACCGCGAAGATTATTGGCGCGATTATCTTGCCGAGCTCGCCGCGCAGAACCTGTCGCGCACGCCGGCGCGACGGTAAAGCGAAAACGCGGGCGCTTTTACCGTTGTTTTGCCGACAATCGTCCGGCCGCGCTTAACGGCGCGCTGCGGCCCGGTCGGTAGATTTCCCTACACGCGTTGCCAACGCGGACTCGGGCACGGCTTGCACGAGGGGCAGTCAAACGGGTGGAGGATCGCAAATGGGCATTTTCGGCAATTGGCTTTCGCGCTTGATGACGCATGAGCACGGCGTAACCGCGATTGAATACGGCCTGATCGCGGCCGGCATCGCAGTTGCGATCGTCGCCACGATCGCGGCGCTCGGCACCGGCCTCAATACCACCTATTTAGACGTCTCCAGCGGTCTGTAAAAAAAGCGCACGATGCGAACGCCGCGGCGGCACGCTTCTGCGCGTCAACATCGGTCAACTTACGCGCGGCATGATGGAGACAGTGTCGGGGAGGGGCGTACGATGGGGCGCTTTGCCGACATCAGAACGGCCTCGATCCCTCTCCCTCGGGATCGGGGCCGTTCGTTATTCCACGGTCCACATTAATCTGCACAGCTCTTCTCGTTTGCTCCTGACATGCGCGAAACACACCGCCCGCGCGTTGGCCGCCGGCGCCGAAGGCATGCGTTCTCCCGCGTTGCCCGGGAATCTACCCGCATGGTTGATAGATCGTTGTCGTCCGCCGGCGGGCCCGCAGGACGATAGGCCGGAATTCGGCGCCCGGCCGGCGGGAAGGCCTGGGACGAGGCGCTTTTCTTCGGCTAAGATTGGCTA
>CAVQOD010000027.1:0-12263 GCA_963714345.1 uncultured Alphaproteobacteria bacterium
TCAGCCGCGCCATCACGGAAGCGGGAAACGCGGCGACCTTCTTCGCCGTCATGTCGACATTGAGCGCCATGGTCTCCGACGTTGCCGACAGCCAGCCTTGCTCGGCGTGATGCAGCTCTTCGAAATAATGCATGCGCTTATATCGAAGCCGAGCAGCCGGAAGCTCACTTGCACCGGCGTGTCGACGACAAGCTCGCGCCGATAGCGGACATGCACTTCGGCGGTAAAGGTGGAGCACTTGGCGGTCTTCACGTAATCGAGCCCGAGGCCGAGCAGCTCATAGACCTCGTCGACCGCGCGGTCGAACAGGACATTGTAATAGGCCATGTTGAGATGGCCGTTATAGTCGATCCAGCCCGGCTCGACCCGCATGACGCTGGAGACGAAGGGTGCGGGCATTGCCGATTGGGGCGTGGCGCGGTCGTTCATGAGCGAGACTGTGGCGGATCAACCGCGCCGGACGCAAGAGGCGGAGATTTCAGCGCTTGACCTGCGCAAAGCCCGCCGCCACGTTGCGGGCAACAGCCTGGAAACGCCCACGGATACATCATTATGGCGCTGGTCGAAGCACCGCAACGGAGCCAACAGGAGCTCAAGGCGGCCGATGCCGTGATTGCGGCGCTCGCCGCGCGCTACGGCAACCGGCTGGTGACCTCGCCAGCGGTGCGCGAGCAGCACGGCCACACCACGACCTGGATTCTCAACCAGCCGCCGGACGCGGTGGTGTTTCCGCAGGCGACCGAGGAGGTGCAAGACATCGTGCGGCTATGCGCCGCGCACCGCGTGCCGGTGATCGCTTCGGCACCGGCACCTCGCTCGAAGGCCAGGTCAATGCGCCGCGCGGCGGCATCTGCCTCGATTTCCGCGACATGAACCGCGTGCTTGCAGTCCATGCCGAGGATCTCGATTGCGTCATCGAGCCCGGCGTCACCCGCAAGCACTCAACGAGCATCTGCGCGACAAGGGCGTGTTCTTCCCGATCGATCCCGGCGCCGACGCCTCGCTCGGCGGCATGGCGGCGACCCGCGCGTCGGGCACCAATGCGGTGCGCTATGGCACCATGAAGGACAACGTGCTGGCGCTGAAAGTGGTGCTCGCCAGCGGCGAAGTCGTCACCACCGCGCGGCGCGCGAAGAAATCCTCCTCCGGCTACGACCTCACCCGGCTCATGGTCGGCTCGGAAGGCACGCTCGGCATCATCACCGAATTGACGCTGCGGCTCGTCCGGCATTCCCGAAGCGATCGCGGCGGCGTCTGCCCGTTCCCCTCGGTCGAGGCGGCATGCAACGCCACCATCCTCGCCATCCAGTCCGGCATTCCGGTGGCGCGCATCGAACTGCTCGACGCGCTGCAAGTGCGGGCCTGCAATCTCTACTCGAAGCTTTCGCTGCCGGAAGACGCCGATGCTGTTTCGTGGAATTCCACGGCACCGAGGCCGGCGTCGCCGAGCAGTCGCAACGGTTCGGCGAGATCGCGCAAGGAGCTTGGCGGCGGGCCGTTCGATTGGGCGACCCGTGCCGAAGATCGCACCCGGCTGTGGCAGGCGCGGCACGACAGCCTATTGGGCGGCCCGCAGGCTGCGGCCGGGCACCGAGGCGCTGTCGTCCGACGTCTGCGTGCCGATCTCGCGGCTCGCCGAATGCGTCACCGAAACCCAGCGCGACGCCGAGGATAGCGGCTTCATCGCGCCGATGGTCGGCCATGTCGGCGACGGCAACTTCCATATGCTGCTGCTGGTCGACAACAACGACGCCGAAGAGATCAAGCGCGCCGAGGACTGCTCGAACGCCTGGTCGAGCGCGCGCTCGCCATGGACGGCACCTGCACCGGCGAGCACGGCGTCGGTCAGGGCAAGATGAAATATCTGCCTGCCGAGCACGGCGAGCCGGCGCTCGCGGCCATGCGCGCGATCAAGCGCGCGCTCGATCCGCTCGACATTCTCAATCCCGGCAAGATCTTCAGCGTCTGAAAAACTGGGCGCCAGCGGAGCGCGGCTATTCCACGCGCAACACCGAGGGGCTGCGCGGCGGCGTCAGCATGATTTCGCGCGGCGGCTGCGCCGGGGCGGCTCGATCGTCGGCATTGCTCTGCGCCCGATAGTGATCGAGCACGAACAGCCGGATCGCCGACGACAGGTTGCCGTGCCGGCGCTCGGTATCGATCGAGGCTACCAGGTCCGACAACGTGACCTGCCGGGCGATCGCGATGTCTTTGAGACCCTTCCAGAACGCGTCTTCCAGGCTGACGCTGGTCTTGTGGCCGGCGATGACGATGGAACGCTTAACGACCGGCGATTTCATTGGCCATCTCCCGTCTCGATCCGGTGTTGGTCGAGGCTTCTGCGTTCTTTGTCGCGCCGAGCCCGATTAAGGTTTTGTCCCGCTTTGGGCTGGCCGTGAGCCAGCCGATTGGCCGCGGCCTTTTGTTCGGCCACAAGCCGCTTGGCCCGTTTGCGCGCGGTGCGAAGGTTAGTGACGGTGGCCATACAGAAGCCTTTGCAAATTCAGGTCAATCGGCGGTAGCCCGTCGCTCGCATGCGGTCATTAATACAGGAATACTGGGAAGATAAATGTGCCCGAGATCACACCGGGTTGCCGGAAAGTCACATTATCGAGAACGGTCGCTCTTACGCCTCGGGACGGGTCATGCGGCGCGGGCGCACCAGCCGATCGAAGTCCTTCGCCGACACGTAACCGAGCCCGATCGCCTCCTCGCGCAAAGTCGTGCCATTGGCGTGCGCCGCCTTGGCGATCTGCGCCGCCTTGTCGTAGCCGATGGTCGGCGCCAGCGCCGTGACCAGCATCAGCGAATTGTTCAGGAGTTCGCGGATGCGCGGCTCGTTGGCGCGAATGCCGGTGACGCAATGATCGGTAAACGACACCGTTACGTCGGCAAGGAGCCGGATCGATTGCAGCACGGCGTAGATGATCACCGGCTTGAAGACGTTGAGCTCGAACTGACCCTGGCTCGCCGCGACGGTCACTGTGGTGTCGTTGCCGAAGACTCTGGTGCAGACCATGGTCAGCGCTTCGCACTGCGTCGGATTGACCTTGCCCGGCATGATCGATGAGCCCGGCTCGTTCTCGGGCAGAATCAATTCGCCGAGTCCCGACCGCGGACCGGAGCCGAGAAAGCGGATGTCGTTGCCGATCTTGAACAGGTCCGCAGCCAGCGCATTGAGCGCGCCGTGGGCAAACGTCAGCGCGCCATGCGACGCCAGCGCCTCGAATTTGTTGCGCGCGCTGGTGAACGGCAGGCCGGTCAGGCGCGCGACTTTCTTGGCAAACATTTTGGCGAATACGCGCTTGGCATTGAGCCCGGTGCCGACCGCGGTGCCGCCCTGCGCCAGCGGATAAAGTTCTTTCAATCCCATTTTGACGCGGGCCATGCCGGAGGCGACCTGCGCGGCATAGCCGGAAAATTCCTGGCCGAGCGTGAGCGGGGTCGCATCCTGGGTATGGGTGCGGCCGATCTTGACGATGGAACGGAAGGCTTTGGTTTTCGCCTCCAGCGCCGCGTGCAAATGAGATAACGCCGGAATGAGCCGGTGCACGATTTCCTGCGCCGCCGCGATATGCATCGCGGTCGGGAAACGCATCGTTCGACGACTGGCTCATATTGACGTGGTCGTTGGGATGAACCGGATCCTTGGCGCCGAGCTTGCCGGTGAGCAGCTCGTTGGCGCGGTTGGCGATCACCTCGTTGACGTTCATGTTGGTCTGCGTGCCGGAGCCGGTCTGCCACACCACCAGCGGGAATTGATCGTCGAGTTTGCCGTCGATGATTTCGGCCGCCGCCTGCACGATCGCCTTGGCGCGCCGCGCATCGAGCAGGCCGAGCTCGCGATTGATTTCGGCGGCGGCGCGCTTGACCAGCGCCAGCGCCGCGATCAGCGGCCGCGGCATGCGCTCGTCGCCGATGCGGAAATTATTGCGCGAGCGCTCGGTCTGCGCGCCCCAATAGCGATCGGCCGCGACCTCGATCGGCCCGAAGCTGTCGGTTTCGGTGCGGGTTTTCATGGCGGCAATTGTTTTTCCCGGATGCGGCGCAGCGCGAAAGCGGTGCACTGCTGATCCGGGTCGTCGCATACTTCGAGTTCGTCAGATCACTCGGGTCGCAGCGCATCACTATCGTGCTGCGCTGCGCCCGGGATGACGGAAAGCATCACTTCTTCCGAAACCGATCGAGCCGCACCACCTCGCCGCCGCCGGTCGGCCGCGCCGGCTCTGACGCCGGTGCGGCCGGCGCGGGCCAGGCAACGGGCTTGGCATCCGGCTTGGCATCCGGCTTGGCGGATTCCGGCGGCACGATTCTCATCGGCGGTGGTTTGTCCGCCGCTCTCGCCTGTCGCCGGGCGCTCGCCGCCCGCTTCGGCCTCGATGGTCTCGAATTGGAAACCGAATTGCACCGCCGGATCGTAGAAGGCGGTGATCGCTTCGAACGGCACCGCGAGGCGCTCGGTGATGCCGCCGAACGACAGCCCGACTTCGAATAAGTCATCGCCGACGACCAGGTCCCAGAATTGATGCTGCAGGACGATCGTCATCGCCTCGGGATATTGCATGCGCATCCGCTCGGACAGCCGCACGCCGGGCGCCGCGGTGGCAAAGGTGATCTTGAAATGATGTTCGCCGGGCAGCCCTTTCTCGGCCGCATCGGCCAGAACGGTGCGCACCACGCCGCGCAGCGCTTCTTGCGCCAGGATGTCGTAACGAATGTGATCGACGGGCATGTCAGGAATCAGTGGTCAGTGATCAGTAATCAGATAGCAGATAAGCAGAGATTCATAGAGGTCCAGCGTCGCTGTCCTCTGATTACCGATTACTGACCCCTGATTCTCTGGAAAAGTGGAGGCTTCTGTTGCCAGGTGCCTCCGAACCCCGCCTAGCGGAGCTTAACCCGCTAGGGCTTTAAGTCGGTCTTTCGGACTGCTTACGCAGCCAGAGCAACCGGAGCATAGTTGTCGTTTGCAACTATGGATTGGCCCGATAACGGCGGAACCATGCCGAGCAAAAAGCACGCCCTTTACGCCCTCGTCGATCCTATTTCGACCCCATAACAGGGATCAGTGATCGGTAATCAGTAATCAGAAAAAACCGCGTCTGATTACTGACCTTCTGATTACTGACCCCCTGGAACTGGTGGAGTCGCCGGGTACCGCCCCCGGGTCCGAAAGGTTTATTACGACGGCCATTTATCGCCATAGCCGGCTTGCGCCGGCACCTGGAATATAGGCGCAAAAGGTTGCCGAAAAAAGAGTAGGGAGTTTGACCCCGGAAAGCTCCCAAAAGGGCTTAAAAGGTAAGGGCCGATGAAGCTCATGTCCGGCGGCCAGACCGGGGTCGACCGCGCCGTGCTCGATGTCGCACTGGAGCGCGGCATCGCCTATGGCGGCTGGTGCCCCAAGGGCGGCTGGGCCGAGGATTTTCCCAAGCCGCCTGGGCTATTGGCGAAATATCCGCAGCTTGCCGAGACGCCGCTCGCCGATCCGGCGCAGCGCACCGAGTGGAACGTCCGCGATGCCGACGCCTGCGTGATCCTGGTCGACGCCGGCGGGGTCGACGTTTCCGCCGGCACCGCGCTGGCGCAGGACCTGGCGCACCGCTACCGCAAGCCGCTCCTGATCGTGAACCTCGGCCGAAACCGATACGCTCAACCGCGCGGCGCTTTGGCTGCGCGTCCAGCAGGCGCGACACGCGAGCTTTAATCTCGCGATCGGCGGACCGCGCGAGAGCGAAGCGCCGGGAATTTATGCACGCGCGGCGACTTTCATCCGATCGCTCGCCGACTAGCGTTGCCTACATCCCCCGTCTGCGCGAAACCGTATGGCAGTCACCGCCCACCGGCGCTAAACCGAGTTCATGAACGCCCCGCCGCCGATTCCAAGCGCCAATCCATCACCCTCGCCGACCCAGCCCGCGCCCGCAGCGCAGCAACCGCCGCCAAGCCTCGCCGAGTTGTTCATCGCCTTCGCCAAGGTCTCGCTGTCGGGCTTCGGCGGCGTGCTGGCGTGGTCGCGGCGCATGATGGTCGAGGAGCGGCAATGGCTGACGCCCGAGCAGTTCAATGAGACCTACGCGCTGTGCGCGTTTCTGCCCGGCGGCAACATCCTCAATTTCTCCGTCATTCTCGGCGCGCGCTTTCGCGGCGCGCCGGGCGCCGTGGTGGCGGCGGCCGGGCTGATGGGGCCGCCGCTCCTTCTGGTCCTGATCATTGCCGCCATCTACGCGCATTACGGCGACCTGCCGGCGCTGCGCCGCGCGCTCACCGGCGTCGCCTCGGCGGCCGCCGGACTGATGATCGCGACGGTCGCCAAGATGGCGCGCCCGCTATTCCAGAGCAGCGCCGTGACGCGCCCGCTGATCGCGTTCGCCACGTTCGCCGCGATCGGCGTCATGCAATGGCCGCTGCCGCTGGTGCTGGCGGTCATCGTGCCGGTGAGCATCGCGCTCGCCTGGGTGCGGCTGTGAATTCCGGGCACGGCACGCTGTTGACGCTCGCCGGGTTCTTCGGCGTGCTGTCGCTGTTCGCCATCGGCGGCGGCAATTCGGCGGTGCCGGAAATGCATCGCTTCGTCGTCGACGTCCAGCATTGGCTCACCGACCGGCAATTCGCCGACAATTTCGCGCTGGCGCAGCTCACGCCGGGACCGAACATCATCATCGTGACCTTGATCGGCTACCACGTCGCCGGCGTCATCGGCGCGCTCATAACGACGCTGGCGATGTGCGGGCCGCCGGCCTTGTTCGCTTTTTTTGTCGGCGGCGCGTCCGACCGCTTCAAAGGCGCGATGTGGCACGGCATCTTGAGCCGCGCGCTGGTTCCCGTCACGATCGGCCTGACCGCCGCCAGTGCCGCCATTGTCGCGGCGACGGCGGGCTATAATTGGATGTCGCTGGGGATTACTTTCGGCACCGCGCTGACGGCGTACTTCGTGCGCATCCATCCGCTCTGGGCGTTCGCCGTCGCCGCGCTGCTGGGGCTGAGCGGGCTACTCTGAATAGCGATTGGCAATCTTGCGCGCGCTGGTTTGCCGCCTCATGATCTTGTTGTTCGGGACTGAGCATGGGAAATGATTGAGCACGGGAAATTATGGACAACGCCGCTCGATTAAACGCAATGGCGCGTTGGATGTGGGACGCACGCCGGCAGCGCCTGCCCTATCGCAACCTGCCGGACGAATTGCGGCCGGCATCGATCGCCGAGGCCTACGCGGCGCAGGAGGCGTATTACCGTTTGGCCGAGCCGCTCTACGGCGCCGTGGCCGGCGCTAAGATCGGCACCACCACCAAGGTGATGCAGCAATTGATGGGCATCACGCACCCTTGCGGCGGCGCGATCTTTGCGCGCACGATCCACGCCTCGCCGGCTCGCTTGCGCCTCGCCGATTTCGTCAATCTGCGCCTCGAAAGCGAAATCGCGCTCAAGCTCGGCGCCGATTTGCCGGCGGCCGGCGCGCCCTGGACGCGCGATAAGGTGGCGCCGGCGGTCGCAGGCGCCATGCCGGCGTTCGAGCTGATCGAGGACCGCAATGCCGAGTACACCACGACCGAAGCGTCTTCTTTAATTGTCGAGAATTGCTGGAACGGCGGCGTGGTCGTCGGCGCGCCAAAGCCGGCATCCTGCGCGGCGCTGGTCGGCATCACCGGCCGCCTCACCATCGGCGGCAAAGCCGTGGGCGAAGGCGCGGCCGAAGACCCTTTCGCGACGCTGGCCTGGCTCGCCAATAATTTCGCCGAACGCGGCCGCGACCTCAAAGCCGGCATGGTGGTGATTACCGGCAGCCTCATTGCGACGGTGTCGATCGCGAGCGGGCAGCGTGCGGTGTTTACCGTCGATGGGCTGGGCGACGTTATGATGGATGCGGTGTAGGGATCGCGCCCGCGTGTGCCTTGCACACTCTTCGTGACGGCATCATTTCAAGCTAGACTTGGAGGCCGAGTCGGACGAAGCAAGACCATGCGCCAATATCTCGACCTGATGGAACGCGTGCTCGCCGAGGGCGTCGAAAAGCGCGACCGCACCGGCATCGGCACCCGCTCGATCTTCGGCCACCAGATGCGCTTTGACTTGGCGCGCGGTTTCCCGCTGGTCACCACCAAGAAGCTGCACGTCAAATCCATCGTCTACGAATTGCTGTGGTTCCTGCGCGGCGACACCAACGTCAAATATCTCAACGACCACGGCGTGCGCATCTGGAACGAATGGGCCGACGAGAACGGCGACCTCGGCCCGGTCTATGGCAAGCAATGGCGGTCGTGGCCGGCGCCGGACGGCGGATCGATCGATCAAATCGCCAATGTCGTGCGCGATATCCGCCGCAATCCGAACTCGCGCCGGCTCATCGTCACCGCCTGGAATCCGGCGGAGATCGAGGGCATGGCGCTGCCGCCGTGCCACTGCCTGTTTCAGTTCAACGTCGCCGACGGCGCGCTGTCGTGCCAGCTCTATCAGCGCTCGGCCGACGTGTTTCTCGGCGTGCCGTTCAACATCGCGTCCTATGCGCTGCTGACGGTCGCGGTGGCGCAGGTGACCGGGCTCAAGCCCGGAACATTCATCCACAGCTTCGGCGACGCGCATCTTTATCTTAATCACCTCGAGCAAGCGCGGCTGCAACTGACGCGCCAGCCGCGGCCGCTGCCGACCTTGCGCATGAATCCGGCCGCCAAAGATCTGTTCGCGCTGACTTACGAAGACTTCGTGCTCGAAGGCTACGATCCGCATCCGCACATCAAGGCCGCCGTGGCGGTGTGACCATGCCGGAGCTTTCCAAGCAACAATTGATTGAGCTTGCGGACGCCAAACTTGCCGACGCCAAATTCTTGCGCGACGGGACGCGATACGGCAATGCCTATTATCTCGCAGGTTATGCGGTCGAACTCCTGATCAAAGCAGTAATATCATCAAGATTTCAGACAGATACCATCCCTGACCCAGGCTGGCTAAAGGATATCTTCACGCATAATCTAGAGAAGTTGGCAAAGTTGGCGCTGCTAGATGACGATTTGAAGCTTAAGAACGATAGCGACGCTGAGTTTAAGGCCAGATGGGATATTGTAACGGAGTGGAGTGAATCCAGCCGATACTATGTTCGACAACAGGCCGATGCTGAGACGTTGATCGAGGCTATCGATAATGCGCAACACGGAGTTTTCCAATGGTTGAGAGCGAGACTGTGAGCGGAGAGTTGGCCACAGCGCGTCGTCTCGTCGAGTTGTTGGAACGAGACGGATTCAGGCTCGACTTCGCCGTTTGGACGAAAGATGAAGAGGAAGAAGGACGTCTGTACCTCGTTCCACATGAACGCAATGAATTTAAGTTGAAACAGTCAATACGTGTGGCCGCAACAATTTCTAAGTACAAAGATCAACTGCCGGATCGACACGACTTGCGCTACTCGGTCGTAACTTCAGACGATCCCGTGATTCGTGCCGTTCGATCAGCTACGCCGATTGCGGGTAGAGTGCACGGCATTTATCAGCAAGGCACCTACATAGATACCGCCTATGTCTTGCGGCCGGCAGCCTGATCCTCCGCAACTGGACTCCAGCGAATCTTTGTCTATGGACATCGTCCTTCTCGCCGCCGTTGCCGAGAACGGCGTCATTGGCCGCGGCAATGCGCTGCCGTGGCGGCTCAAGTCGGACATGGCGCATTTCCGCGAGCTCACCATGGGCAAGCCGGTGGTGATGGGGCGCAAGACCTATCTGTCGATCGGCAAGCCGTTAAAAGGCCGCACCACGATCGTGGTCAGCCGCGATCGCGCCTTCAGCGCGCCGGGCGTGCTGGTCGCGCCGAACCTCGATTATGCGCTCGCCGCCGCGCGCGGCGACGCCTTGCGGCGCGGCGCCGACGCCGTCATTGTCGCCGGCGGCGCCGACATCTATACACAGGCCTTGCCGGCGGCTTCGCGGCTCGCCATGACCGAAGTGCACAAACGCGTCGAGGGTGACGCGTATTTTCCGGCAATCGATCGCACGATCTGGCGTGAAGTCGCGCGCAGCGAGCAACAGCCGGCGGCCGACGACGAAGCTGGTTTTGCCTTCGTCAGCTACGAGCGCGCGAATGCGGCGGCAAAGCGCCCGCCGAGCGCGTCATAACTGCGCGTTGTAAGGGCCGGGCCGGTCCCCTATAACCCCCGCCAACCAGAGCCGGCGGACGCATCGCCGGCTTTAAGGAGTAACTAAATGCCGTGGAGCAACCAATCCGGCGGTGGCCCGTGGGGTTCGGGATCGCGGGGACCCTGGGGCTCGGGGCCGCAATCGCCTGGGTCGAAGCAGCCCGATCTCGAGGAATTCCTGCGCCGGAGCCAGGACAAGCTGCGCAGCCTGTTGCCGGGCAATCTCGGCGGCCGCGGCATTGCCCTGATCGCGCTGGCGCTCTTGGCGCTGTGGGGCTTCTCCGGCTTCTTCAAGGTCGAGCCCGACGAAGTCGGCGTCGTTCTCCGCTTCGGCAAATTCGTCCGCGAGGTGCAGCCCGGCTTGAATTACCACCTGCCCTACCCGATCGAGACCGCGCTGACGCCGCCGGCGCTGCGCGTCAACAAGATCGACATCGGCTTCGACATGCGCGGCGGCGCCACCATGCGCGACGTGCCGGAAGAAAGCCTGATGCTGACCGGCGACGAGAACATCGTCGACGTCGATTTCTCGGTGCTGTGGAAGATCAAGCCGAGCGCCGTCGGCGACTATCTGTTCAACGTGCAGAATCCCGAAGGCACCGTGAAGGCGGTGGCCGAAAGCGCCATGCGCGAGGTGATCGGGCAATCGAACATCCAGCCGATCCTCACCGGCGCGCGGCAAAACATCGAGACCGCGGTGCAGGTGCTGCTGCAGAAGACGCTGGACGATTACGGCGCCGGCATCCAGGTGCAGCAGGTCCAGTTGCAGAAAGTCGACCCGCCCGCCCAGGTCATCGACGCTTTCCGCGACGTGCAGGCGGCGCGCTCGGATCTCGAGCGCCTGCAGAACGAGGCGCAGACCTACGCCAATCGCGTGGTGCCGGAGGCGAAGGGCCGCGCCTCCAAGATCGTCCAGGACGCCGAAGCCTATCGCGAACAGACCGTCGCCGACGCCAAGGGCCAGACCTCGCGCTTCCTGCAAATCTACGATCAGTACAAGAAAGCGCCCGACGTGACCCGCGAGCGCATGTATCTGGAAACCATGGAACACATTCTCGGCGGCACCGACAAGACGATCATCGATACCGGGCCGCAAAGCGGCGGACCGGGCGTCGTGCCGTATCTGCCGCTCAACAGCCTCACGCCAGCACCGCAGCCGGAGCCGCCGGCGCCGGACACGACGACGGGAGCCAAGCCATGAGGCTCAGTCTCGTCGGCGGCGTCACCGCCGTTGTGCTGCTGATAGCCGCCATCGTCGGCTACAGCACCTTTTTCACCGTTTATCAGACCAAACAGGCGCTGGTGGTCCGGCTCGGCAATCCCGTGCGCGTCATCACCGAGCCCGGACTTAACGTGAAAGTGCCGTTCATCGACAGCGTGATCTATATCGACAAGCGCATTCTCGCCATCGAGCAGCCGGCCCAAGAGGTGATCGCCTCAAGCGGCGACAGCGCCAATGCCGGCGCCGGGCAGGCCGGCGAGCGGCTCGTGGTCGACGCCTTCGCGCGCTACCGCATCACCGACCCGCTCAAATATTATCAGACGGTCGGCCCCGACGGCGCCAGTTCGCAGCTTGCCATCCTGCTCAATTCGACGCTGCGCAGCGTGCTTGGCGCGGCGACACTGACGGACGTTGTGCGCAACAAGCGCGAGGAGCTCATGGGCAAGATGCGCGATCAGCTCGATCACGATGCGCAGCCGTTCGGCATTCACGTCGTCGACGTGCGCATTCGCCGCGCCGATCTGCCGGAACAGAACAGCGAGGCGGTCTATCACCGCATGCAGACCGAACGTCAGCGTGAAGCGGCCGAGTTCCGCGCCCAAGGCAGCCAGAAGGCCCAGACGATCCGCGCCAAGGCCGACCGCGACGTGACCGTGATCGTGGCGGATGCCAATCAGCAGTCCGAGCAGATCCGCGGCGAGGGCGACGCCACGCGCAACCAAATCTTTGCCGAAGCTTACAACCAGGATCCGGGTTTCTTCGCTTTCTACCGCTCGATGCAGGCCTACGAACGAAGCATGCAGAAAGGCGATACGCACATGGTGCTGCGGCCGGATTCGGATTTCTTCCGCTATTTCGGCGATCCTTCCGGCAAAACGCCGCCTGACGGCACGGCGGTCGCGGCGCCGACGCCTTCGCATT
>CAVQOD010000028.1:0-141522 GCA_963714345.1 uncultured Alphaproteobacteria bacterium
AGAGCTTCACCGATCACGACCTTTATGACGAAAACGGACTGCCCAAGTGACTAACGCGGCGGTAGTTATCAACTCCTCCATTTTCGTCGCGATCTTCAAGAATGAAAACGATGCCGATCATCTGATAGAACGCGCGTCGGGCTACCGGCGGAAGATTACGTCAGCCGCCACTTGGCTGGAATTTGCGATTGTGTGCGAGCGCGCTGCCAAACATAGCGGCGGAGATCGCTTCGAACAGATTGCCAAATCACTGGGCGTCGAACTGGTGCCATTCACCGCCGAACAGGCGCGCATCGCATTCGACGCCTTTAAGCGCTTTGGCAAAGGGCGCGGCGCCAAAGCCGCGCTGAATTACGGCGATTGCTTTGTCTACGCCTTGGCCAAGGAGCTCGGCGCCCCGCTGTTGTTCAAGGGCGGCGATTTCGCGCAAACCGATATTCTATCCGCATGACCGCCAATCGCGCGAATTGACAGGTCCGGTTTCTTCTCCGAAGCATAGCTGCGGTCATATTCTAAGCTAAGGTCAAGGATCATGTCACCTCTCTCACGCGCGCCGACGCGGCAGGCCGATCGTATATCGATCCGCGAGCACAAAATTCCGAGCGCCGACAGCAAGCCCTATATCGCGGTCGAGGGCCCCGACGGCGCGCTGTGGTTCTGCGAGAGCGGCGCCTCCAAGATCGGCCGCTTCGATCCGGATCGCGGCAGCTTCACCGAATTCGCCCTGCCGACCAAGAATGCGACGCCGATCGGCATCGCGCCGGCGCCGACGGCAATCTGTGGTTCGCCGAAAAGGCCGCCAACAAGATCGGCCGCATCACGCCGCGCGGCGAGATCGCGGAATTCGCCTTGCCGACGCCGACGCCGGCCCCGACGGCATGATCCTCGGTCCCGACGGCAATATCTGGTTCTCCGAAAGCGAAGTCAACCGCATCGCCCAAATCACGCCGGACGGCCGCATCACCGAATATGGCGACGGCATTTCGCCGGGCGCCAAGCCGTTGTCGATCGCGGTGCGCGACGGCGCGCTGTGGTTCTCCGAGGCAGCCGGCAACCGCATCGGCCGCATCACGTAGACGGCGCGGTGACCGAATTTCCGATTCCGAGCCACGACAGCCAGCCGCGCGCCATGGTCACCCATCCCGACGGCAGCATCTGGTTCGTCGAGACCTCGACCAATGCGCTCGGCCGCATCGACCGCGCCGGCCGCATCACCGAGCATGCGGCGCCGACGCCGAACGCCTCGCTGCGCGGCGTCACCGTCGGCCGCGGCGGCGACCTGTGGTACACCGCGAACTTCGCCAACAAGATCGGCTGCATGGCGGCCGACGGCACGGTGCGTGGCGAATACGACATTCCGACGCCGGGCAGCGGCGCGCGCTGCATCGCCGCGCTCGCCGATGGCCGGCTGTTCTTCACGCAATACGACGCCGGCGCGATCGGCGAGGTTGTCATCGGCGGGTAGCGAGTGGCGAATAGGAGATTAGAATTTTCGGCGGACTTGCACCGCCATTCGCTCATAAAAGGAAGGAAACGCCGTGAAAAAATTACTGCTCGCCTGTGTCGCTTGCCTGGCGCTGCCGTCGATGGCCTCGGCGCAAACCTATCCCGACCGGCCGATCAAGATGATCGTGCCGATCTCGGTCGGCTCGGTCACCGACGTCGCGGCGCGGCTCACCGCGGCTGAGCTGCAGCAGCGGCTCGGCCAGCCGGTCGTCGTCGTCAACAAGCCCGGCGCCGCCATGGTGCTGGGCGGCACCGAATGCGCCAAATCGCCGCCGGACGGCTACACGCTGTGCGTGGTCTCCCCGACACCATGTCGTTCAACCCGCTGACCTTCGCCAACCTGCCGTACAATCCCGACACGGATTTCGTCCCCGTCATCGACATGTACCACGTCATGGAAGGCGTCATGGTGCCGGCAGCGCTCGGCATCGATACGCTCGACGCGCTGCGCGCCAAGGCCGTCGCCGAGCCCGGCAAGCTCAATTACGGCACGCTCGGCGAGCGCACCACCACCGACGCGTTCCGCCAATGGCTCGGCGAGCATTGGAACACCAAATTCGTCGCCATTCCCTACAAGGGCGGCAGCGAGATCATCAGCGCGCTGCTTGGCAACGACATCGACGTGACCAAGATCGGCGTCGGCAACATGGTCAGCCAGCTCAAGGAGGGCAAGATCAAGATTCTGGCGCTCAACGCCGCGAAGCGCTCGCCCGAGCTGCCGAACGTGCCGACGTTCAAAGAGGCCGGGCTCGACGCCTTCCCCGGCGGCCCGATCTTCTGGGGCGTCGTGGTGCCGACCGGCACGCCGGCGCCGGTCGTGGCCAAGCTGCACGACGAATTGCTGGCGATCTTCCAGAGCCAGAAATTCCTCGACTTCGCCCGGACGAACTATCTCGACCCGGCCGCCGGCTCGACCGGCGACTTCGCCGCCTTCCTCAAAAAGGACCGCCAGGACGCCAAGAGTGGTGGTCGACACGTATATGAAGTGACGCCGCGCCGTCATTCCGGGGCGCGTCATTCCGGATTGCCGCGATAGCGGCAAGTCCGGAATCCATAATCCAGTTCCTCCAGGTGCGCGCTACGGACTTCACGCATCGCGATTATCCGGATTCGGGCTCCCGGCTCTGTGGCCGGGCCCCGGAATGACAGGCAAGCCTCGTAAAAGCCGCCTCCAGGTGCCATCTTGGCGGCCATGAGAATCAGTGGCCGCCAAATCGCGACGCCATGGCTGACCCGTTAAAGCGCAGCATCGCGCCGGCCGAACCGCCGCAGCCCGCGGCCGGCGGCATTGCCGCGCGCGCCCGCGCCGCGGCCGGCGGCGGCGCGTCCTATCTCGCCGGGCTCAATCCGGAGCAGCGCCAGGCGGTGGAGACGCTCGACGGCCCGGTGCTGGTGCTGGCCGGCGCCGGCACCGGCAAGACCCGCGTGCTCACCGTGCGCATCGCCCACATTCTCAGCCTCGGCCGCGCCCGGCCGGGCGAGATCCTCGCCGTCACCTTCACCAACAAGGCGGCGCGCGAGATGAAGCATCGCGTCGGCGACATCGTCGGCCAGGTGGTCGAGGGCATGCCGTGGCTCGGCACCTTCCATTCCATCGGCGTGAAGATTTTGCGCCGCCACGCCGAGCTGGTCGGGCTGAAAAGCGATTTCACCATCCTCGACGTCGACGATCAGGTCCGGCTTCTCAAACAACAGCTCGAAGCCGAGAACATCGACGAGAAGCGCTGGCCGGCGCGCGTGCTGGCGATGCTGATCGACGGCTGGAAGAACCGCGGGCTGACGCCCGAGCAGGTGCCGCCCGGCGAGGCCGCGGTGTTCGCCAACGGCAAGGGGCTCAAACTCTACAAGGCCTATCAGGAGCGGCTGAAAATCCTCAACGCCGCCGATTTCGGCGATCTGCTGCTGGAATGCATCCGGCTGTTCCGCGAGCAGCCCGACGTGCTGCGCCAATATCAAGCGCGCTTCAAATTCATTCTGGTCGACGAATATCAGGACACCAATGTCGCGCAGTATCTGTGGCTGCGGCTGTTGGCGCAGAGGACCAATGCCACTTCTCCCCGCGCGCGGGGAGAAGTCGACGCGCGAAGCGCGGCGGATGAGGGGGCGCTTCCGCTGCCTGAGCGAGCGGAGAGGCCCCCTCACCCCAACCCTCTCCCCGCAAGCGGGGAGAGGGAGGAGCGAGCCGCTCGCGAGGCGCCCCCCGCCGCCAAAAACATCTGCTGCGTCGGCGACGACGACCAGTCGATCTACGGCTGGCGCGGCGCCGAGGTCGACAACATTTTGCGCTTCGAGCACGATTTTCCCGGCGCCATCGTGATCCGGCTCGAGCGCAATTACCGCTCCACCGGCCACATCCTCGCCGCCGCCTCGCACATCATCGCCCATAACGAGGGCCGGCTCGGCAAGACGCTGCGCACCGACGACGTGTTGGGCGAGAAGGTCACCGTCACCGGCTCGTGGGATTGCGAGGAAGAAGCCCGCGCCATCGGCGAGGAGATCGAGCAGCTGCAGCGCGCAGTGAATCGGGCAAACCGCATGCGCTCAACCAGATCGCCATCCTGGTGCGCGCCTCGTTCCAGATGCGCGAATTCGAAGACCGCTTCGTCACGCTCGGCCTGCCGTATCGCGTGATCGGCGGCCCGCGCTTCTACGAGCGCGCCGAAATCCGCGACGCGCTGGCCTATCTGCGCGTGGTCAATTCGCCGGCCGACGATCTCGCCTTCGAGCGCATCGTCAATGTGCCCAAGCGCGGCCTGGGCGACGCAACGGTGCAGCTGTTGCACGATCATGCCAGGAAGCGCCGCGTGCCGCTGACCGAAGCCGCGCGCGCCATGGTCGAAACCGACGAGCTCAAGCCGAAGCCGCGCGGCGCGCTGCGCGCGCTGCTCGAAGCATCGACCGCTGGCGCAAGCAGCGCGATGCCTGCCGCACAACGAGCTCGCCGAGATCATCCTCGACGAATCCGGCTACACCGAGATGTGGCAGAAGGACCGCTCCGCCGACGCCGCCGGCCGGCTGGAAAACCTCAAGGAGCTGGTGCGCTCCATGGAGGAGTTCGAGAACCTGCAAGGCTTTCTCGAGCACATCTCGCTGGTGATGGACAACGAGAAGGGCGCCGAGGCCGACGCGGTCAACATCATGACCTTGCACTCGGCCAAGGGGCTGGAATTCGACACCGTGTTCCTGCCCGGCTGGGAGGAGGGCCTGTTCCCGCACCAGCGCACGCTCGACGACCAGGGCCGCGCCGGGCTGGAAGAGGAGCGCCGCCTCGCCCATGTCGGCCTCACGCGCGCGCGCAAGCGCGCCAAGATCTATTTCGCCACCAACCGGCGCATGCACGGGCTGTGGCAGACCAACATCCCGTCGCGCTTTTTGGACGAATTGCCGGAAGCCAATGTCGAGGTGACCGAGTCGCAAGGCGGCTTCGGCGGCTATGGCGGCTTCGGCGCTTCGCGCTTCGACGCCGCCACCTCGTTCGGCTCCAGCTACAACACGCCCGGGCTGGCAGCGCGCGCAGGCGAAGAAAGGCGACGGCGGATTTGCCGAGAGCGGCGTCGCGCTACGACGCCGACGACGACCATCTTCCCTCTCCGGTCCGGGAGGGCGATCGAGCGACCTGTCCGCCGAAGCCCGCAGGGCGAAGGCGGACGACACCTCCTCGCCCTCGCCCTGGCGCGCCCGCGACGAGCGCACCCCCGCCGCCTGCCGCTCACCATCGAAGGCGAGCTGGTCGCCAAATCCACCGGCACCGTCTCCGCCTTCACGCTCGGCGACCGCGTCTTCCACCAGAAATTCGGCAACGGCAACGTCACCGCCATCGACGGCAACAAGCTGACCATCCAGTTCGACCGGGCCGGGGAGAAGCGGGTGGTGGATAGTTTTGTCGAGCGGGTGTGAGTGGGTAGGCGGCTTACAGTGAATCCGACCTTGAAGCTTCACGCTGTGATTTGTTAGCCAAATGCCCTTACGTCGTCATGGCCGGACTTGTTGTATGGCCCGGAGACATCCCCGACGGGTGTTCGGGGACATGACCGACACATCATCATTGCATGGATTGGGCTTTCAGGGAGGCCATCCATGCCGTGGCACGAGGTGTCGATTATGGAACAGCGGCGAGAGTTTGTAGGGCTCGCGATGCAGGAGGGCGTGAACCGGCGAGAGCTATGCCGGCGGTTCGAGATTCATCCTGACACCGGGTACAAGTGGCTCGGTCGCTTTGTGGCCGATGAAGAGCTTGCGGATCGCTCACGGCGTCCGCATTCGAGTCCGCGGCGACAGGTAGCGGCGATCGAGGACCGCATTCTCTCGGTGCGCGATGCCCATCCGGCCTGGGGCGCTCGCAAGATCGTGCATTGGCTTGAACGCGAAGGCTTGGCGTGTCCCGGCCTATTCGACGGTGCATCGAGATCCTGCGCCGTCACGATCGCATCGTGGCGCCACCTCGGCGGCCCCGCGGCTCACCAGCGCTTCGAGAAGCCTGCGCCCAATCTGCTCTGGCAGATGGACTTCAAGGGTTGGGTGCCGCTCGCCAACGGCAGCCGGTGCCATCCGCTGACCGTGCTCGACGATCATTCGCGCTATTCCGTCGGTCTCGACGCTTGCGCCAATGAGCAAGCCAACACCGTACAAAACCGATTGGAGCTGACATTCCGCCGTTACGGGCTGCCGATGCTGTCTTCGTCGACAATGGCACGCCGTGGGGGGATTCCTCCGGGCAGCGTTGGACCCGGTTTGCGGTGTGGCTGTTAAAGCTCGGCATCGACGTCTGCACAGCCGGCCTTATCATCCACAGAGCCGCGGCAAGAACGAGCGCTTCCACCGCACGCTCAAGGCCGAGGTGTTCGCGTTCAAGCGCTTTCGCAATCTCGGCGAGGTGCAGCAAGCCTTCGATGCGCTGGCGCACGATCTACAATCTCGAACGGCCGCACCAGGCGCTAGGCCAGGACGTGCCCGCCAGCCGCTATCGGCCGAGCACTCGCGTCATGCCCGACCGGTTGCCAAAGGTCGAGTACGACAGCCACGAAGTGGTGCGAACCGTCGGCACCACCAAAGCCTATGTCAGTTTCAAAGGCCGCTTATGGAAAGTGCCGCAAGCCTTCTACGGCGAACGGCTCGCAATCCGGCCGCTCGACAGCGCAGGCCAATACGGCGTCTTCTTCACCAGCCATCGGATCGCAACCATCGACTTGACTACCAAGGAAGGTGTCGGTGATGTCTCCGAACACCCGTCGGTCATGTCCCCGGGCTAAACACTTGTTCCGGCCATCCACGTCTTTCTTCGCCGCGTCTTCAGATAAGCGTGTCGTAGAGATCGTCCCACCCCGGGTTCGCGCCGAGAATCAAGCGCACCTTCCAGGCGCGCGGCCAATGCTTGATCGTTTTTCGCGCTGAATCGCGTATCGAATATCGTCGAAGCGCTCGGCGTGAACCAATCGTTTCAAGCCGTGGTGTTTGGTAAATCCGTCGATAAGTCCCTCACGATGTTCGTAGGCGCGCCGCGGCAAGTTGCTCGTAACCCCGACGTACAGAACGCCGTTGCGCCGATTGGTCATGATGTAAACCCAGCCGCCCGCCATTTTTGGATTGAAGCAAGACGTGGATGGCCGGGACAAGCCCGGCCATGACGGCCGAGGATAGACGCGAGTGATTATCTCCCTCTACATCGACACCGACGCCTGCCCGGTGAAGCAGGAGATTTATCGCGTCGCCAAGCGCCATGCGGGGAAGGGTACCGCGTTCGAAGTCTTCGTCGTCAGCAACAGCCCGATCGCGGTGCCGCGCGATGGCATGATCGATTGTCGTCATAGCGTGAGTTGACACCGGTACCCCTTTGGGGTATAAGCCTTCCCATGGGTCCACGCCCGGTAGCGGTGATCGAGTTTGCCGCATACCGGCGGCGGGCCGACGAGCTGCTGACGGCCGGCGAGCAGGACGCGGTGGTCGATCTGATCGCCTATGACCCGACTTGCGGCGATCTCATTCCCGGCACCGGCGGCCTGCGCAAGGTTCGCGTCGGGCGTGGCGGCAGCGGCAAGCGCGGTGGCGCACGGGTGATCTATTATTTCTACAGTGCGGACTTTCCGCTTCTCATGTTGGGGCTCTACGCCAAGAACGAAAAGTCCGATTTGAGCGACCGCGAGAAGAAGAAGCTGGTCGATGCGGTGAAGGAGATTACGGGACCATGGCGAAGAAGATGAAGCGACGGCTGGCCGACGACCTTCTGGAGAGCCTCAATGAGGCACGCGACTACTTCGCCGGCAAGAAGACTGGCGCCGTCGTCCACCGTGTTATCCCGAGCCAGAGCGATGCGCGCGAAGCCCGGCACAAGCTCGGCCTGTCGCAGCGCGATTTCGCCTCGTTCATCGGCACCGCCGTCGGCACCGTGCGCAAGTGGGAGCTTGGCACGCGACAGCCGTCCGGCGCCGCGCGCACCTTGATCGAAGTCATCAAAGCCGAGCCGAAGGCCGTTCGCCGCGCGATCGCGAAAAATAAATCGGCCGCGTGACTCTCGTCATCCGGATCGACGAAGGAAACGAGATGCGTGTGCCGGATCGCTTTGTGAAAGGGCATGAGATGCTCGACCGAATTTTGTATCGTTTATGTGACACGTTCGGTTATCTACTCTGCGAGTTGGCATTCAAAACCGACTGCCGTGGCCCATTCGCATCCTTGTATCGGATAGGTTGTTGGTTCTACGGCAAGGCAACCGATGCCGGGCTGCGATGCGGCGACCTCGTCGTGAACGACGAGTTTCGTATTGGTAGGGATGTTCCTCTTTATGTCCAGCGCAGCTCCCTCTAATCCCATCTCCCTCTACATCGACGCCGATGCCTGCCCCGTAAAGCAGGAGATTTATCGCGTCGCCGAGCGCCATGCGGGGAAGGGCGCGGCGCTCAAAGTCTTCGTCGTCAGCAGCGCGCTGATCGCTGCGGCCGACGCTCGCTCACGGCCTCACCACAACCGCCGCTGATAAAAATAGGACTGGGCGCGGGGCAGTCCGTATTGCGGCTGCGCATAGCCGGATGCGCCGAACCAGCCGGAGCCATAACCGCTGTCATCGCGCGCGATGTCCGTGCTCGGCGACGGCATCCGCGTGATGAAGCCGCCCTGCGGCTGATTGCTGAGCACCGCGACGAATTCGGTGCGGTAATTGGTTTCGCTCGACAGCGGCTCGTCCGAGATGATGATCGAGGACAGCGGCACTGCGGTGGGCGCGATCTTGTCGAGCACCTCTTGCGGGAAGGTGATGCGGCCGAGCGCGTTCTTGGCGCTGTCGCCGTTGTCGATCGAGACTTCGGTCCAGCGCAGGCCGCCGCCATCCCGCGCCACCGCGGTGAAGATGTGCGTGCCGAGCGGCTTGTCGGGATCCTTGATGGTGACCGGGTATTCCTGGCTGAAGTCGTACAGCTCGCCGCCGTCCGGCCATTTCTTGTGCGTGTCGCGCCGCACGTAAAGCTTCTGCGTCGCGCGGCTGATGAAGATCGCGACCGGCTCGCTGGCGAGCCTCGCATCGGTTGCGGCCTTGGCGGTATCGCTCCGCTTGGCATCGGCGGCCTTGGCGGCGGCAAGCGCGGCCGCGGCGGCATCCTGCTTGGTTTTCAGATCGGCCTTGGCGGCGTCGAGCTGCGTGCCGAGCGCCGCGGCTTTGGCCGCGGCCTTCTGCTCCGCGTCCTGCGCTGCGGCCTTTTTATCGTCGGTCATTTTCGGGTCGGCATTGGCGGCAGCGAGCACCTTGTCGGCGCGGGCGAGCTCGGCGTCGGCCCGGGCCTTGAGCGACGTGAGATTGCGCACCGCCGCAGGCGCCGCGGCAGCCGCGCGCTTGGCCGGCGCGACGGCGGCCTTCGCGGCGGCGGCGGCCCTGGCGGCATCGTCCGCGTCACGGGCCAGCGCTTGCGCGCGCGCCGGCATCGCGTCGATCACGTCCTGCTTCGGCTGAAACAGCGCCGGATCGGAAAACGCGACCGGCTCGGCGTCGTTCGGCGAGATGATCACCCGCATCCCCATCGGCGCCTTGTCGAACACCTTCTCGGCGAAATCGAACGGCATGCGCACGCAGCCGTGCGAGGCGGCGTAGCCGGGCAGCGGCCCGCCGTGCAGCGCGATGCCGTTCCAGGTGATGCGCAGCATGTTCGGCATCCAGGCGTCGTCATACATGGTCGAGTGGTGATCCTTGTCCTTCTCGATCACGGCGAAGACGCCGGCCGGCGTCTCGCGTCCGGTCGTGCCGGTCGAGACCGGCGCGCGCAGGATCCAGCCGTCGGCGTCATAGAAGGTCACGTGCTGACTCTTGATCGACACGATCGCCATGATCGGGTCGCCCGCCGGGCGCGGCGCCGTCATCACGGTCTGGCGCGCCGGGGCCGCCTGCCTGGCGGCGGCGGGCGGCGCCGCGGTCAGCGCCGTCAGCGCGACCGCGGCCAGGAGGGTCAGCATCACTGGCTTGGTCATTCGATTCCTTGCCATTCCTCGGTTGAAGCGGGATTCCCCGGAAAACGTCCGTAGCTTGACGTGAAAGTCTTCACATATGGTAGCGGTTCCCGCGGCCCGGCAGCAGGCGCCTCTCCATCGTCACCACCGGGCATGGCCGTTCACAGAACGGCGTCGCTTCGCTCGCCTATGCCGGTGGTCCATGCTGAGAGGCCACATGGATTGCCGGACCTTCGTCCGCCGAAGGATCCTGTGCTTGCACCACTCAGTTCCCGACTTCGATCCGCAGGCGGATCAAGTCCGGCAATGACGGTACTACCTCACCCTGAGGTGCCCGCGCACAGCGCGGGCCTCGAAGGGCGAGGCCGAGGCGCTGAGGCTTGCATCCTTCGAGGCGCGCCTTTGGCGCGCACCTCAGGATGAGGTCAACTTGAATGCGCTTGCGCTATCCGAGCTCGACCGCTTCGACGGCCAAAATCGTCGGCAAGTGCCGCGCAATCTCCTGCCAGGTCTCGCCCTCGTCGATACTGCCGAACACCGAGCCGCTGTTGGTGCCGAAATAGATTCCCGCCGGGTCGCGGTCGTCGCCGGCCATGGCTTGCCGGAGAACGGTGAAGAAACAGCCCTTCTGCGGCAGGCCTTGCCGCATCGCCTGCCAGCTTTGGCCGCCGTCGCGCGATCGCCAGACCGCCGCGGCGGCGTCGGGCGGAAAACGTCCCGCCGTGTCGCCGTTCAGCGGCAGCGTCCAGATCGTGTCCGGATCGCGCGGATGAACGCGGATGGGAAAGCCGAAGGTCGACGGCAAGCCTTTGGTGCAATCGTTCCAGCTCCGGCCGCCGTCGGCCGAGCGCCAAACGCCATAGTGGTTCTGCTGGTAAAGGACGTCGCTTGTCCCCGGCGCGCGGATCATGTTGTGCACGCAGTGCCCGATCTCGCCGTCACGCGGCGCGGCCGGATGCTCGGCGGGGCCGCAGGCTTCGGCATTCGAGAGGCGATTGCGGCGCTCCCATGTCGCCCCGCCGTCCTCGGTGGCAAACACGCCGGCCGCCGAGATGCCAACCCAGAGCTTTTTCCGGTTATCCGGATCGGGGAGGATGGTGTGCAGCGTCAGCCCGACGCCGCCGGGAGTCCAGCTACCGGCGGACGGGTGATCCGTCAGGCCATGCACCTTCACCCAATCCTTGCCGCCGTTCGTGCTGGCCAGAAGGCTCGCCGGTTTGGTGCCGGCGTACAGCGTGCCGTGCGCGTAGCTGAGCGACCAGATTTGCGCGAACGTGTCGGTGAACGGCAACGGCGCTTCGGTCCAGCCGATCATCTTGGCGACATTGGGATCCTTGGCGGCCCAATCGTCCATCGTCCCCTTGGTGAGACGGGTGACCTCCCAGGTCGCGCCGCCGTCTTCGCTGCGCCAGACGCCGGCGCCATTCCAGTCGCCGCCGCCGCCGGCCCAAAGCGTGCCGGTCTCGGGGTCGCCAATCATGTGATTGATCGGCCAGCCGTTACAGTAAGGGCCGCCGATCGCCCAGCCGCTGCGGTCGTTGCCGCCGGAAAGCAAAAAGGCGCCCTTGGTCGTGCCGATTAGCAGCGTTGTGCGCGTTGCGGACATCGGATTTTTGCTCTCCATCGAAAGCAACAGTGGACTATAAGACCGCCGTCTTACCCTCAAATGCTAGCACGGGCGGGTCCTGTCAGAAATGATCTCCATCTACATCGACGCCGACGCCTGCCCGGTGAAGCAGGAGATTTATCGCGTCGCCGAGCGGCATGCGGGGAAGGGCGCGGCGCTCAAAGTCTTCGTCGTCAGCAATCACCCGATCGCGGTGCCGCGCGATGACGATGATCGAGCGCGTGGTGGTCGGCGCCGGCATGGACGAGGCGGACAACTGGATCGCCGAGCGCGCCAAGCGCGGCGATATCGTCATCACCGCCGACGTGCCGCTGGCGAGCCGCGCCGTCAAAGCCGGCGCCGAGGTCATCGCGCCGAACGGCAAGCCGTTCACCGAAGAATCGATCGGCATGACGCTGGCGACGCGCAATCTGATGGATTCGCTGCGCCGCGCCGGCGAAATCACCGGCGGCCCAAAGCCGTTCGCGCCGCGCGACCGCTCCGAATTTCTCTCCGCGCTGGACCGCGCCATCGTGCGGCTGACGCGCGAGGGGTTTGGGCTAGACCGTACCCATCATCCGGAGTGCCGCGAGCAAAGCGAGTCTCGAAGCGATGAGGCCCCAGCGCCTCGGGCCTCCATCCTTCAGGGCTCGCGTCTGCGGCGCGCCCCAGGAATGACGGAATAGTGACGTGTCACTTCCTCATTGACAGTAGTCCCGATATAGATACATATGAGCGAATCAAATCTCGCCCTGAAGGGACGCCGTCCGGGTGACGCCGGCGGAGAGGGGCGAGTGCGGTTCCCGCGGGCGGGGTTGTCAGCCCCGCTCCCGGGCGGCTCCGGGCCAAAACGCCCGGCCGGCATGACGACCGGCCTGCGGGCTACATCGCCCGCTGCACTGGGACGGCCGGGGGTGGGTAACGCCCATCCCTACCTAGTCCCGTCCCAGGAAGCGCGTGAACTGGAGCTGAGCGGTGGCGTTCGGTCGCTGCCGCAAGTGCCGTGGTGGAACGCCGGCAGGCGAGCGCGCCCGAGAGCGGAAGGGCGGCGCAAGCCGCCTCTTCCGTGGCGCGCCCCGCGCGCCGTTTGCGTACAGGCCGTGGAATACCGCGTCTGCCGGCGTTCCGCTTCCCTTTATTTCTTTCGTAGCCTGGATTGAGCGAAGCGAAACCCAGGAGCGGGCATTGAAGCTGATCGTCCGTTCCCGGATTACGCTCCGCTCCATCCGGGCTACGGATTACGGCCGTTCGACATCGCTGTTTGACATCACTCGCGCGCAATCGCGCCGCGAGAACGGACGGCACGCATCCGCCCCCGCTGTCGCGGGGCGGGATGAAATATTCCCGCCGTAATCCGTTCACCATTCCGCCGGGTGGCGCCGATATGCTCTTGATTTGAACCAAAGACCGGCCAAAGACTTCTAACGACTTGGGCGACCGACCTCAGGTACTATATGCGTTCCGTCATGCGTTCCCCCACGATCTTTTCCGCTTCGCTTGCGACCGCGGCGCTGGCTTTGACGCTGGCTGTGCCTTTGGCCACCGCCGCGCAGGCCAATATCGCCATCGCCATCGACAAGATCGACCCAGCAGATGTCGGTCGCGGTCGACGGCGCAGCAGCGCTACATATGGCCGGTGTCGACCGGCCGGCCCGGCTACGACACGCCGAACGGCACCTTCAAGCTCAACCGCATGGACGCCGACCATTTCTCGCAGGAATGGGACAATGCGCCGATGCCGCACACCATGTTCTTCGACCTGCACGGCCACGCCATCCACGGCTTCTCCGACGTCAAGCATCTTGGGCTCGCGGTGTCGCACGGCTGCGTGCGGCTGTCGCCGGACCATGCCGCCACTCTGTTCGACCTGGTGAAAGCCGAAGGCATGGCCAATACCAGCGTCACCGTCGACCGGCCGTACGCCGGGCGGCGACAACGCCCCGGTGGCGCGCGCGCGTCTGCCCGACAACGAGACCGTCTATAACGCAGTCAGCCGGCTGCAGATCGCGCCGCAATATGCCAGCAGCAACCGCAGCAGCAGCATTATGGCCAGCAGCAACCGCAGCCGCCAGCCGTATGATTACGGCCAGCAGCAGGCTTACGGCCAGCCGCGCCTACGGCCAGCGCACTTACGCCCAGCCGCAGCCGTCTTATGGGCAGCAACGGCCTATTACGGCCAGCAGCAGGGCTATTACGCGCCGCAGGGTTACCCGCCGCAACCGCCGCCGGTCTATCGCCAGTGGTGACGCCGTTCACGGCGTGTTGAGCGCGCGCCGCACCGCGGTCGCAGTTCCGCTCCTCGAAATGGAATAGTCTTTCGGCGTCCGCTGTTCATTGCAGCGGACGCAATTATTTCACCGGGAGGAATTCAGCATCATGTCGCTTGCTCGTCGCTTTGTTGTCACCGCCGTCGCCGGCACTGCCTCGCCGGCCTGTTCGGCGCGCCCGCCGGCGCCGCGCTGATCATGCACAAGGACCTGCCGCTTGACATCGCCAAGACCATCGCCGAGGAAGCCGTCGCCGCCTGCGCGGCCAAGGGCTAGGCGGAATCCGCCGTGGTCGTCGATCGCGACGGCGAGACGATCGTCGAGATGCGCGGCGACAACGCCGCGCCGCACACCGTGGAGAACGCGCGGCGCAAGGCCTACACGGCGATGACGTTCAAGCAGCCGACGGCGGAATACGCCAAGAAGCTGCAGGATCCCAATTCGGTCGCCCACCAGCAGGTGACGCTGCCGAACGTGATCGCCATTCCGGGCGGCCAGCCGATCAAGGTCGGCAACGAGGTCGTCGGCGGCATCGGCGCTTCCGGTTCGCCGGGCTTCGACGACGATTGCGTCAACGCCGCGATGGATAAGGTGAAGGATCAGCTGCAGTAAGTTGTCCTCACCCTGAGGCGCTCGGCGCGAAAGCGCCGAGCCTCGAAGGGCGAGGCCGAGACGCTCGCGCAGCATCCTTCGAGGGCCGCGCTTTCGCGCGGCCGCCTCAGGATGAGGCAGGCATTTCTGAAACTTGAGCACGAAATTGTCGACCGGCATGGTCGGCTTGTAGCTCGGGAAGTCGTGGGTGTCGGCGGGATTGCGCCAGAAATTGCCTTCGGCGACGTGTTTGAAGCCCGCCGCCTCGATCTCCTGCTGCAGCGTCGCCTCCTCGATGCGATGCAGCGTCTTGTTGACCGAGATGCCCTGGCCCGGCAGCGCCGAATGATCGGCGATCACCAGAATGCCGCCGGGCTTGAGCGCGGCGAACATTTTGCGGTCCATCGCGGCGCGATCGACGTTCATGTAGCTCGTGTCGTGGTAGTAGAACAGGAACGTGATCAGATCGAGGTCGTGCACGTCCGGCGGGATCGGATCGTCGAACGGCCGGATGTCGGCGACGACGTCTTTCATCGCCGGCGTCTTCATGCCGCGCTTCGAAGCGCCGCCTTGGGCTTGTCGCCGAGATCGGGCGGGTTCTGCGCCGTAGACGATGCCGTTCGGCGCCACCGCGCGCGCCATCAGTTCGGTCGAGTAGCCGCCGCCGGCGGCCATATCGAGCACCTTCATGCCGGGCCGCGCGCCGGCAAAGGCGAGAAACGGCAGCGGATCGCGGCGCTTGTCGGCGTGCGCGGTCGGCGTCGCTGCGGTCCGGCGCCGCCATCAGCGCGGCATAATCGGGCGCCGTTTGCGCCTGGGCGAGCTGCGCAAGCAAGCCCGCGGCGGCCAGCGCGACAATGCCAAAGGCGACGGCCGCGGATTTATGGAGTGAAAATTGTTTCATCGATTGCTCCCGGCAAGAAACGCGATCGGATGGTAGCGCCAAAGCCGGCCCGCGGCGTTGACAAAGCTGTGAAACAGGCCGGCAAATATTGTGGAAAACCGGTGGAATAATCCGGGATAATGCGGTGGATATCTCTTCGTACCGGATTCGCCGGCTGCCTCCAGCCCTTGCGCCTGTGAAGTCCGGGCATGATTGCACAAGCCCTCATCACATCAATGCCTTCCGCCGATCGGCTCGCCAATGCAAGACACCACGATCGCGACCGCTCGAAACCGATGAACAATCGGCGCGGAGGATCGCCGATCTGGTCGCCGAGCGTTTTGGCGATGGTGTCGCCGTCAGTCTTGGATGCCGGGCCGGGCAACTGGCGCGTGACGGTTATTTCCGCTGCGCGGTCGACGCGGCAAGCGTGCGCGAATCTGGCGGCAACGCCGCCGGCGCCGCCGCAGCAGGCGCGCTGCGCTTTGAGCGCATCGCCGCGAAGGATTGGGTCGCAGCGAGAGCCTCGCCGGGCTCAAGCCGGTCGCGGCCGGCCGCTTCATCGTGCACGGCGCGCACGACCGCGCCGGCATCCCGCCGAACCGCATCGGCATCGAGATCGAGGCCGCGCTCGCCTTCGGCACCGGCCATCACGGCACCACGCGCGGCTGCCTGCTGGCGCTCGACCGCATGTGCAAATCGTTCGCGCCGGCGGCGCGGCGCCGCGCATTCTCGATCTCGGCACCGGCTCGGGCGTCCTCGCCATCGCCGCCGCCCGCGCCTTGCGCCGGCGCGTGCTCGCGACCGACATCGATGCCGCGGCCGTGCGCGTGGCGCGCGCCAATGCCCGGCTCAATCGCGCCGGCGCGCTGGTCGAGGTGGTGCGCGCGGACGGCGTCACCGCGCCGGCGATCCGCGCCCGCGCGCCGTTCGATCTCGTCTTCGCCAATATCCTGCTCGAGCCGCTGCAGCGGCTCGCCGCGCCGCTTGACCAGGATCGTCGCGCCCGGCGGCCGCGTCGTCCTGTCCGGCCTGCTGACCGCGCAGGCCAATGCCGCGCTCGCCGCCTATCGCGCGCTTCGCGCTGGAGCGGCGGATCGAGCTCGACGGCTGGACGACGCTGCGTGCTCAAGCGCGCGCAGCTGCGAAGCGGCCCAGCGTATGCTCCGCGGTCGCCACGTGCTGCATAGATTGCCCGCCATGTTCGAGGCGCATTTCCAGTCGTTCGAGGATCGCGGCGAGCGCGGCGACAGCGCGCCGCGGCTCGCGGCGTTGCGCGCGGAGCTGAAGCGGCGCGGCCTCGACGGCTTCATCGTGCCGCGCGCCGACCGCTACCAGAACGAATATGTGCCGCCCTGCGCCGAGCGGCTGGCCTGGCTCACCGGCTTCACCGGCTCGGCCGGCGTCGCCATCGTGCTGGCCGACCGCGCCGTGCATTTTCGTCGACGGCCGCTATCACGGTGCAGGCGCGCGAGGAAGTCGACGCCGCCGCTTTTGCCATCGAGCATCTGGTCGAGCATCCGCCGGCGGCGTGGATCGAAGAGAATCTGCCGGCCGGCGCCAAGCTCGGCTATTCGCCGTGGCTGCACACCGTCGACGGCGCCGAGCGGCTCGCCAAAGCCTGCGAGGCGGCCGGCGCGCAGCCTCGTTGCCGTCGCCGACAATCCGATCGATGCCGTCTGGACCGACCGGCCGCCGCCGCCGCTCGGCGCGGTCGTGCTGCACGATCTGCGCTATGCCGGCGAAGACGCCGCGGCGAAGCTCGCGCGCGTTCGCGCCGAGCTGCAGAAAGCTCAGCGCCGACGCGCTGGTGGTCTCCGATCCGCACGCGGTGTCCTGGCTGTTCAACATCCGCGGCAGCGATGTGCCGCACACGCCGGTGGTGCTCGCCTTCGCCATGGTGCCGAAGGACGGCCGGCCGGCGCTCTATGTCGACGGCCGCAAGCTCGGCAACGATGTCCGGCACCGGCTCGAAGAGCTCGCCGAGGTGCGCGCGCCGGACGATTTCGAGCGCGATCTCGCCGCGCTCGGCAAGGCGCAACAGCGCGGTGCGGCTCGATCCGGCCGCTGCCCCGAGGCGATCGCGCGGCTCGTCGCCGACAATGGCGGCAAGGTCTTGCGCGGCAGCGATCCGATCGCGCCGATGAAGGCGGTGAAGAACGCGGCCGAGATCGCCGGCGCGCGCGCCGCGCAGCTGCGCGACGGCGCGGCGGTGACGCGCTTCCTCGCCTGGTTCGATCGCGAAGCGCCGCGCGGACGCTTGACCGAAATCGACGCGGTCGAGGCGCTGGAGAGTTTTCGCCGCGACACCGGCCTGCTCAAGGACGTTTCGTTTCCCACCATCGCCGGCGCCGGCGCCGACGGCGCCATCGTGCATTACCGCGTCACCCGCAAGAGCAATCGCCGCATCGCGCCGGGCGAACTGTTTCTGATCGATTCCGGCGGCCAATACGAGGACGGCACCACCGACATCACCCGCACCCTCGCCGTCGGCACGCCGAGCGCCGAGATGCGCAAGAATTTCACCCTCGTGCTCAAGGGCCATATCGCCATCGCGCGCGCGGTGTTTCCCGACGGCACCACCGGCGCGCAGCTCGACACGTTGGCGCGGCAATTTCTGTGGCGCGCCGGCCTCGATTTCGATCACGGCACCGGCCACGGCGTCGGCAGCTATCTGTCGGTGCATGAAGGGCCGGCGCGCATTTCCAAGCTCGGCAGCGCGCCGCTCAAGCGCGGCATGATCCTGTCGAACGAGCCGGGCTATTACCGCACCGGCGCCTACGGCATCCGCATCGAAAATCTGGTTCTGGTCACCGAAGCCGCGGCCGTCGCCGGCGCGGAAAAGCCGCTCAACGCCTTCGAGACGCTGACGCTGGCGCCGATCGACGCGCGGCTGGTCGAGCCGCGATTGCTGACGCGCCGAGGAAATCGCCTGGCTCGACGCCTATCACGCCCGCGTGCGCGAGCGCTGGCGCCGCTCGTCGATGCGCCGACGCGCGACTGGCTGACGACGGCGACGGCGCTGCTGCGAGTGCGGAACTGATACGAATTCCGGCTGGCCACCGTCAGCCGTCATTCCGGATCGCCGCGAAGCGGCGAGCTCCGAAATCCATATTCAGCGATTTGTTGAGGCCAATACCGGCGCCCGTTCTGCATCACCTGTGATTATGGATTCCGGGCTCGCACCTGCGGTGACGACGCCCGGAATGACGGTCAGCGAATGAGCTTCACCCACTCGTCTTCGGTCAGCACCGCGACGCCGAGCTTCTTGGCCTCGGCGAGTTTCGAGCCGGCGCCCGGGCCGGCGACGACGTAATCGGTCTTCTTCGACACCGAGCCCGACACTTTGGCGCCGAGCCGTTCCGCCGAGGCCTTGGCCTCGTCGCGGGTCATCTTTTCCAGCGTGCCGGTGAACACCACGGTCTTGCCGGCGACCGGCGAATCGCCGCGCGGCTTTTCGGCGTCGCGGATGCGCACCTGCGCGGCGAGCCGCTCGATGCGGCGGCGATTGTGCGCCTCGCCGAAATAATCGTGCAGGCTCTCGATCACCGTGTCGCCGATCTGATCGAGCGCATCCATCTCCTGCTTTGGTCTCGTCGTCGTCCTTGGCGAGCTTGAGGCAGGCGTCGTGGAAGGCGTCCCAGCTGCCATAGCCGCGCGCCAGCGCCACCGCCGTGGTCTCGCCGACATGGCGGATGCCGAGCGCATAGATGAAACGCTCCAGCGAAATCTCGCGCCGCGCCGCGATGGCGTTGAACAGGTTGCGCACCGAGGTCTCGCCGAAGCCTTCGACCTCTTCGAGTTTGATTTTCTTGTTGCGCTCTTCGCAGCGTGAAGATATCGGCCGGCTCCTTGACCCATTCCTTCTCGTAGAACAGCTCGATCTGCTTCTCGCCCAGCCCGTCGATATCGAAGGCGCGGCGGGAGACGAAATGCTTGAGATGCTCGACCGCCTGATAACGGGCAGGCGAATTCGCCGGTGCAATGCGCGCGCGCGCCTTCCTCGCCGCCGGCGATGATCTCGCGCACCACGTCGGTGTGCAGCGGGCACGGACACTTTTTCGGGAACTCGTACGGCTTGGCGCCGCGCGGCCGCTTGTCCGCGACCACGCCGAGCACCTGCGGAATGACGTCGCCGGCGCGCTGGATCGTGCACCGTGTCGCCGATGCGGACGTCGAGCCGCGCGATCTCGTCGGCATTGTGCAGCGTGGCGTTCTGCACCACGACGCCGCCGACCGTGACCGGCTCGAGCTTGGCGACCGGCGTGAGCGCGCCGGTGCGGCCGACCTGGATCTCGATGTCCTTGACGACGGTGGTCGCCTTCTCGGCCGGGAATTTGTGCGCGATCGCCCAGCGCGGCGAGCGCGACACGAAGCCGAGCCGCTCCTGCCAGTCGAGGCGGTCGACCTTGTAGACGACGCCGTCGATGTCGTAGTCGAGGCTGGCGCGCTGCGCCTCGATCTCGCGGTGGAATTGCAGCAGCGCCTCGACCGAGCGGCACATCTTGGTCAGCGGATTGGTCTTGAAGCCGCAAGGCTCGAACCATTTGATCATGCCGGACTGCGTGTCGGCCGGCATCTCGCTCATCTCGCCCCAGGCATAGGCGAAAAAGCCGAGCGGCCGCGACGCCGTGATCGTCGGATCGATCTGCCGCAACGAGCCGGCCGCGGTGTTGCGCGGATTGACATAGAGCTGCTTGCCGGCTTCCGCTTGCTTGCGGTTGAGCTCGAGGAACGCGGCCTTGGTCATGTAGACTTCGCCGCGCACCTCGCACACCGCCGGCACGCCTTTGCCCTTGAGCCGGTGCGGAATGTCCTCCAGCGTTTTCACGTTGGCGGTGACGTCCTCGCCTTCGCTGCCGTCGCCGCGCGTCGCGCCGGTGACCAGCACGCCGTCTCTCGTAGCGCAGCGACATCGACAGGCCGTCGATCTTCGGCTCGGCGGAGAACGCGATCTCCTCGTCGTCCGGCAGCCGCAGGAAGCGGCGGATGCGGCCGACGAAATCGACGACGTCTTCTTCGGCGAACGCATTGTCGAGCGACAGCATCGGCACCGCGTGGCGCACTTTGGCGAAGCGCGCCGACGGCGCCGCGCCGACCCGCTGCGTCAGGCTTTCCAGCGTGCGCAATTGCGGAAAGCGCGCCTCGATTGCGCTGTAGCGCTGCCGCAGCGCGTCGTAGTCGGCGTCGGAAACGCTCGGCGCGTCGTCCTGATAATAGCGCCGGTCGTGCGCGGCGATTTCGGCCGCCAGCCGCGCGTGCTCGGCCTTGGCCTGCTTTTCGGTGAGATCGTCGACCGGCGTCTCGGATTTTTCGTGGCGGGCCATGACGACATCGGGCATAAGTCGAACCGCGCACTCGAACTCACCGCCGCGCTGATCAGCCGTTCGGCGGCGGCGCGGGCTTCGGCGGTGATTTCGGCGCCGGCGAGCATGCGGGCGATCTCCTCGCGGCGGCGCTCGCCTTCAAGCTCGGCGACGCGGGTGGCGACCCGCTTGCCCTTGGCGAGCGCATCCTTGGCTGATGAGATAATGCCGGTCGGCGCGCGCCGCCACCTGCGGCGCGTGCGTCACCGCGATCACCTGCACGCCGGAGGCAAGCCGCGCCAGCCGCACGCCGATGGCATCGGCCACCGCGCCGCCGACGCCGGTATCGATCTCGTCGAACACCAGCGTCGGCGCCGAGCCGCGATCGGCCAGCACGACCTTGAGCGCGAGCAGGAAGCGCGCGAGCTCGCCGCCGGAGGCGACCTTCATCAGCGGTCCGGGCCGCGTGCCGGGATTGGTGCGCACCCAGAACTCGACGCGATCGAGGCCGTCCGGGCCTTCGCTTTCGCTTTCGATCTCGGTGGAGAATTGCGCGCGCTCGAGCTTGAGCGGCTTTAGTTCGGCATTGACCGCCTTGTCGAGCTTCTGCGCGGCGCGCCGCCGCGCCGCCGACAGCGCTTGCGCCGCCGCGCGATAGCGCGCCGTCGCCGCCTGCCGCCTCGCGCTCCAGCGCGGCGAGCCGCTCGGCGCCGGCGTCGATCAAGGCGAGATCGCCGTCGTAGCGGCGCGCCAGCGCGGCGAGCTCATCGACCGGCACATTGTATTTGCGCCCGGCGGCGCGCAGCGCGAACAGGCGCTCCTCGATCCGCTCCAGCTCGTCCGGATCGTATTCGCGCCACGCGCAGCGCGTGTTCGAGCTGCGCGCGCGCTTCTTCCAGCGCGGTAAGCGCGGCGTCGATCGCCTTCACCGCCGGCTCGATCAAGCGCCGGCGCCTGCGCGGCGCGCCGCTCCAGGCGCCGCACCGCGGTGGCAAGCGGCGGCACCGGCGAGTTCGGCCCGCTGACGGCGTCATGCGTGGCGCGCAAATCGTCGGCGACTTTCTCCGCCTGCATCATCACGGTGCGGCGTTCGGCGAGCGAGGTCTCCTCGCCGGTCTGCGGCGCGAGCCGGCCGAGTTCGTCGACGGCGTGGCGAAGCCATTCGGCCTCGCGGTTGGCGCGCTCGACCTCGGCGCGATGGCGCTCGACGGCGACGTCGCGCGCGCGCCGCTCCGTCCCACAGCCGCGCCACCTCGGCGGCATCGCCTTCGATGCCGCCATAGGCGTCGAGCAGCGCGCGATGGGTCGCGGCATCGACGAAGGCGCGCTCGTCATGCTGGCCGTGAATCTCGACCAGAGCCGCGCCGAGCGCGCGCAACACCTGCACGCTGACCGGCTGATCGTTGACGAAGGCGCGGGTCCGGCCGTCGGCGAATTGCACCCGCCGCACGATCAGCTCGTCCTCGCCGGACGAGATCGTTGTCGGCGAGCACGCGGCGCGCCGGATGGTCCTTGGCGACGTCGAAGGCGGCGATCACCTGGCCCTGCTCGGCGCCCTCGCGCACCAACGCCGCATCGCCGCGCGCGCCGAGCGCCAGCGCAAAGGCGTCGAGCAGGATCGATTTGCCGGCGCCGGTTTCGCCGGTCAGCGCGGCAAGCCCGGCGCCGAAATCGATATCGAGCCGGTCGATCAGAACGATGTCGCGGATTGAAAGGCGAGCCAGCATGATGACAGACGAACAGAATGGACGGCAAGGACGGATGACTATTCGTGATTCTCCTGACGTCTGTCCGTCTGTCGTCCGTCCTCCGTCAGCCGCTTTGCGCGCTCGCCAAGCCGATTTTCTGGAAGGCGCGGCTGATCCAGGACCCCTTATTCTCGGTGGTCGGCTCGCCGCCGGCGTTCTTCACGAGATTATAGGCGTCCTTGTACCAGGGGCTGTCCGGGAAATTGTGGCCGAGCACGGCGGCGGCGGTCTGCGCTTCGTCCATGATGCCGAGCGCGACATAGGCTTCGCTCAGCCGCTCCAGCGCTTCTTCGACGTGGCGCGTGGTCTGATATTGCGTCACCACGACCTTGAAGCGGTTGATGGCGCCGACGAAGTCGCGCTTTTTCAGGTAGAAGCGGCCGACATCCATTTCCTTGCCGGCGAGCTGGTCGCGCGCCATGTCGATTTTCTTCTGGGCGGCGATCGCATATTCGCTGTTCGGATATTTGCGCACCACTTCCTGCAGCGCGTCGATCGCCTTGGTGGCGCGCTCCTGGTCGCGCGAGACGTCGAGGATCTGATCGTAATAGGAGGCGCCGATCAGATATTGGGCATAGGCGGCGTCGGGACTGGCGGGATGCAGCGTGATGTAGCGTTTCGCCGCGTTGACGCACTCGTCATACTGCTCGGCCTGGTAATAGGCAATAGGCCGACATCAACAGCGCCTTGCGCGCCCAATCCGAATACGGATCCTGGCGGTCGACCTCATCGAATTTCTTCGCCGCCCCCTTGTAGTCGCCCTTGTTGTTGAGAAGGAAAAGCCCCTCGTTGTAGAGCATGTCGGGCGGATCGTCGGGGACGTAGTCGGCGCTCTTGTCCTTGAAAAAGCTGCAGCCCATGAGCGGCGCGGCGACGAGCGCCAGCACCAGGCAACCCGCCAGCACGCGCAGCCTGGAACCGGATCTCGGCGATCCTCGTAGTCGCGACATCATGAGCGTAAGTTAAGTCCCGTCCCCGCCGGTGCCTCGTCCCGCGCCCCCGAACCTCAGCGTGAACGCACCGCAGCCCTATGACAATACAGCAATTATGGCCGACAATCGGCCCGGATTAAGGCGTAAAAGTTAAGGGATCGGCGCGATTAAGAGACGTCCGGCCCGTAGGCGGGGCTGGTAAAGGCGGCCGGCAGGTCGGCATGGCCGCGCGGACGCCGTGCTTCCGGCATTTCGACATAGGCCCAGGCGCTGCGATCGGCCATCAATGCGGTGAGCACCGCATGATTGAGCTTGTGGCCGCCGCGTACCGAACGATAGGCGCCGAGCAGCGGCGCGCCGGACAGCGCCAGGTCGCCGATCGCGTCGACCGCCTTGTGGCGCACGAACTCGTCGGCAAAGCGCACGCCCTCGGGATTGAGGACGCGATTTTCGGCGATCACAACGGTGTTCTCGAACGAGGCGCCGAGCGCATAGCCGGCGCTCCACAGCTTCGCCACATCGCGCATGAAGCCGAAGGTCCGGGCGCGCGCCAACTCGCGGCGGAACACATCCGGCTCGACGTCGATCGCGAAGCTCTGGCGGCCGATCAGCGGATGATCGAATTCGATTTCGGTTTCGATGCGAAGCCCGCGCAGATGCGGCCGCAATTCGCCGTAGCTGTCGCCCTTGGCGACGCGCACCGGTTTGAGCACCTGGATGTAACGCCGCGCCGCCGGCAGCGCGACGATGCCGGCTTGATCGATCGCGGCCACGAACGGCGCGGCGCTGCCGTCCATGATCGGCACTTCGGGACCATCGACTTCGACCACGGCATTGTCGACGCCAAGAGCCGTGCAGCGCGGCAAGCACATGTTCGGTCGTCGAGACGGCCGGCCCGTTGTGGTCGCCGAGCACGGTGGCGAATTCGGTCGCCGTCACCGATCGGAAGTGAGCGCGTAATTCGCGGTCCGGTTGTCCGTCGATGCCGCAGCGCAAAAACACGATGCCGGTATCAGCTTCGGCCGGATGCAATGTGAGCGTGGCTGGAGAGCCGGAATGAACGCCAACGCCGGTGACGGTGACATGATCCTGCAGCGTCGTCTGCCTGCCGGCGGGTACGCCCCTCATCATGCCCTCGTCCCACACCTTACGGCCACACCACGCGAGTGGAATACATCGCGAACCGATGGCCATCTCACACGTGAGGAGAACGCATTTCGCTTACAAACAGGGACTGGCCAACGCGAGCGCCAGATACTGATCCCCCAAACATCCCCTCGCACGCCGCAAACCTTACCGGCGTAGGGCGATCCGGCCAACTCACGCTTTCTTACCGACTGTTACCTTTTTCCGGCCGCAGTCTTGTCGGCGCGTTGCCGCAAAATCGGGCAGCGGCGTCTCTAAGCCGCAGTTGTCCTATCGCTTCGCCTGCGACCGGGCGGATTGCACCGCGCGAGTCTAATAATTCTCAATTTATCAATATCTTATAGCCGATTACCGCCAGCCGCCGAGGCCAGCTGCGGATGCTGCAGCTTGCCCGGCGGAGGCCTTTCGCTGACGATCACTTCGCTTGCCGGCGCAGGAATGCCGGAATGTCGAGTTGATCCTCGTCGCTAGAGTTATGCACAGGGGCCTGCCTGCCGTGCTGGTCCAATCCCTGCGGTGCGGAGCGCCTGGCGTATTCGGAAACCGGCAGCTCTTGCCGTGTCTCTTTATGCAGATCCTGGCGCGGTTCGGACGGCCGCGGCATCGGCCGCCCGGTCAGCCGCTCGGGCGACACCGGACCGCTGAGCGGAGCGCTCGCGGGCGCGGCCGGCAGGCTCGACTCTTGTTCGTCCTGGTCGCGGCGTCCGAGACCGACCGAAGCCAGTCGTTGCAACAGCGACATGCGCCGCTTTTCGGGATGGTCGTCCTCCCGAGCCTCGCCGCGCCGCGCCCGAATTTCATTCTGCGCGGGGACCGGCAGTTCGTCGAGCCGCGGCATGCGCGGCGCACGCGCTGGCAACCGCTCCGGCTGCGGCGGAATGAACGCCGCCGGTTCGAGGACCTCCGGTCTGGGCGCTTCCGGCTCGGCGGCGGCCGGATCGATGAACAGGGACGGTTTGGGAGCAAGCGGACGGATCGAAACGTCCTCGATGGCCGCGGCGATTGCCGCCTTGGCCGCCGATTCGATCGAGGCAGTCACCGCCGCCGGGGCTGGAGCCGCGACCGGGATGCGTCGGCGCGGCCGGTGCCGCGGCTGTCGGCCGGGCCGGTTCAGGCCGTTCGCCGCGTTCGACGATGCGTTGATTCTCGGCGCGGATGCGCTGGGCGACTTCCGCCATGCGCGTGTCCGCCGCCGGCACGATCGGCCGTTGCGATAGGGCCTGATCGATGCCGGTCGCCACCACCGACACCCGGATCATGCCGTCGAGGCTCTCATCGAAGGTCGCGCCGACGATGATGTTGGCGTCTTGATCGACTTCCTCGCGGATACGCGTTGCCGCCTCGTCGACCTCATAGAGCGTCAGATCGCGGCCGCCGGTGATGGAAATCAGAAGTCCCCGCGCGCCCTTCATCGAGGCATCGTCGATCAACGGATTGGAGATCGCGGCTTCCGCAGCGGTGAGCGCCCGCTTATCGCCCTCGGCCTCGCCGGTTCCCATCATCGCCTTGCCCATCTCGCGCATCACGGCGCGGACGTCGGCGAAGTCGAGGTTGATGAGGCCTTCCTTGACCATCAGGTCGGTGATGCAGGCGACGCCGGAATAGAGCACTTGATCCGCCAGCGCGAAGGCGTCGGCGAATGTGGTCTTTTCATTCGCCACCCGGAACAGATTCTGGTTGGGAATGATGAGCAGCGTGTCGACGCATTTCTGCAGTTCGACGATGCCGCCGTCGGCGATGCGCATGCGGCGCTGACCTTCGAAGTGGAACGGCTTGGTCACCACGCCGACGGTGAGAATGCCGAGGTCGCGCGCCGTTTTGGCGATAACCGGAGCGGCGCCGGTGCCGGTGCCGCCGCCCATGCCCGCGGTGACGAAGCACATATGCGCGCCGGACAGGTGGTCGCGGATTTCGTCGATCACCTCTTCGGCGGCGGCCCGCCCGACGTCGGGCTGCGACCCGGCGCCGAGCCCCTCGGTGACCTGCACGCCCATTTGGACGACGCGCTCGGCCTTCGACATCGTCAGCGCCTGGGCGTCGGTGTTGGCCACCACGAAATCCACGCCTTGCAGGCCGGCGGTGATCATGTTGTTGACGGCGTTGCCGCCTGCGCCGCCGACGCCGAAAACGGTGATGCGGGGTTTAAGCTCACGGATGTCCGGAATATTCAGATTGATGGTCATGGTTGCCTCTTGTTCCTCGCGCGGACGTTGTCCGCGCGGGCCTTAAAACAGTGTTGCCCCGTCCGGTCCGCCACCGGCCGCTGGGATTTTCTAGCTTCGCGACTGGGGGCCATCAGAAACTCTCGCGAAGCCATCGTCCGACACGGGTGAAATAGCCGCCCGTGCCTGTCACTAGGTGCCGTTTGCGCCGCGACTCGAAATGTTCGAGATGCGCCGCTTGCGGATAAACCAGGAGCCCGGCGGCGACGGCGAAGGCTGGGCCTTTGGCCGACTCCGGCGCTCCAGCGATGCCGAGCGGCCGTCCGATGCGCACCGGCCGGCTTAAGATGCGCGACGCCAGGTCCGGCAGTCCGGATAGCTGGCACGCGCCGCCGGTGAGGATGACATGACCGCGCCGTTCGGCCGCGATCGACGTCGCGGCGAGCCGGTCGCGCACCATTTCGAGTATTTCCTCGACGCGCGGCTTGATGATGCCGACCAGCGCCGCGCGGGACACGAATTGCGCTTGCTCGCGCTCGTCCTCGCTTAGCGGCGGCACTGTAACCATGTCGCGCTCATCCGATCCCCCGGCGAGCACACTGCCATAAAGCGTCTTGATTCGCTCGGCATCGGCGATTCGGGCGTTCAGCCCGCGGGCGATATCCATGGTGACGTGCTGGCCGCCGAGCGCGAACCCCTCCAGATGGACGCAGCGCCCGCCCTGAAAGACCGCCATGGTGGTGGTGCCGGCGCCCAAATCGACGACGGCCGAGCCGAGATCGGCCTCATCGTCAGCGAGCGCGACGAGGCCGGCGACATAAGGGGAAGCCACCATGGCCTCGACGTCGAGATGGCCGCGCTCGACCGCGAGCATCAGATTGCGCGCGGCGGCGACATCCGTGGTCGCGACATGCATGTGGACGCCGAACCGCGAGCCGAGCATGCCGCGCGGATCGCGTACGCCGTCGACGCCGTCGATCGAGTAGGCGACGGGGAGCGAATGCAGCACGGCACGGCCCTCGCGCAGCGAATGGCGGCTGCCGGCGGCCAGCACGCGCGCGATGTCGCCGTCGGAGACGGCGGAGCCGACGATGTCGACGTCGGCCGCGAACAGCTCGCTGGCGAGCCGGCCGGCCGATAGCGACAGCACGACCGAACTCGATCTCGACGCCGGCCATGCGCTCGGCGGCATCGACGGCTTGGCGAATGGCGTCCTCGGCCTGCGCGAGATTGACGACGCTTCCGGCCTTCATGCCGCGCGCATTGGTATGGCCGAAGCCGACGACTTCGATGGCATGGCTGCGGCGCGTCAAAACCTGCTGCGGCCCGTGCGGCCGCAGCCGCGCAATCATGCAGACGACCTTGCTCGATCCGACATCGAGTGCGGCGACGAGCGCGCTCCGCCGCGGCGATATCGGCTTCATCTTCGGGGTGAGGCCGTAGCGGAGGGCGTTCATGCGTCGCCGCCCTTCTTCTTTTTCATGGTGGCTTTGAGAGCCTCGTCGCGGGCCGCCGCCGCGGCGTCGGACAAGCGCACCGTCACGCGATCCGGCAACCGCAGATCGACCACCGTGATGTCGCGCGAAAGAAGTTTCTTGTCGCGATCGAGCTCGACCAGGCGGTCGAGCGCGGCTTCGACGTCGTCTTCCGGCAGCTGCACCTCGATGCCGTTGGTCAGCCGCAGATCCCAGCGCCGGTCCGCCACCAGGATCGAGGCGCGCAGCGCCGACCGGATGTCCGGATAGCGGTCGACGACGGCGAGAAATTCCTTGGCCTGTCGCTCGGCGTCACGTCCGACCACCAGCGGCAGGCCGAGATATCGGTTCTCGACGAAGGGCTCGAGCACAGTGCCGTCGGCGGCGATGACGCTGAGCCGGCCGTCCTTCTGCCAGAGCGCAAAAGCGTGACGTTCGGTGATCGTGATCTGCAGGCGGTTGGGATAGAGCTTGAGCACGGCGGCATCGGCGATCCATGGGTTCGCCAACAGCCGCGTGCGCGCCGCATCGGCGTCGAGGAACAGAAGCGAGGCCCGCCCGGTGACGCCAGCGGTGGTCAGGACCTCTTCACGGCTGACTTCCTTCTCGCCGGTGAGCGAGATCGCCGCGATCCGGAAGCCGAGCGCGTTTGCCGCGATATCGCGCGCATCCTTGGTCCAATCGATCACGGCGGAGACATGCTGGCCGGCGACCGCGCCATAGGCCAGCGCGCCGGCAATCAGCAAGATCGATCCGACGACGCCGGCGCCGCGCGGCAAATGCGCTATTGTCGCCGCCCATCGTCCGGTCAGCCGACGATAGCTCGACAAGCCGGCAAACCGGCTTTCGCGGCGTCGCCGCTGATCGGCCGGCGCGCGGGTGCGGCTCGGCTCGTCAGGCGGCGCGCCGACCGGCTTTGCAGCTAATTGCCCCGACCGCATCAGCGGTTGGTCGAGGCGTCCTCCACCATCCATTGCACCAGCTCATCGAACGTGATGCCCGCGTAGGCGGCAAGCTCGGGTACGAGCGAGGTCTCGGTCATCCCCGGTTGTGTATTGACCTCAAGACAGATCAGCTTTCCCGCCCCCCGATCGTCATAGCGAAAGTCCGCGCGGCTCACGCCGCGGCAGCCGAGTGCGCTATGGGCAGCAAGGCTCAATCTGCGGACATCCTGGTAAACATTCGGTAAAATTGGCGCCGGCAGGAGGTGCCGGGAGCCGCCGGCGGCGTATTTCGCCTCGTAGTCGTAGAACCGCGTCGCCGGCACGATTTCGATGACGTCGAGCACCCGGTCGCCCAGCACCGCGCAGGTCAGTTCCTTGCCCGGGATGTAGCGCTCGACCATGACCATATCGCCGAACGGCCAGTCGTCGCGGTACAGCTCCTGCGGCGGGTGCGGGTGCTCCTCGGTGACGATAAAGACACCGACGCTCGAGCCCTCGGCGACCGGTTTGACGACGTAAGGCGGCGCCATGACATGGGCTTTCGCCGCTTCGAGCCGCGATACCACGCGATCCTCGGCAACCGGCACGCCGGCGGCGCGAAACAGCGCTTTGGCGTAGTGTTTTTGCATGGCAAGCGCCGAGGCGAGCACCCCGGAATGGCTGTAGGGAATGCCTAGGATTTCGAGCAGGCCCTGCAGGGTGCCGTCCTCGCCGGGCCGGCCATGCAGCACGTTGAGCGCGACATCGGGCTTGGCGGCGGTGAGCGCCGCGGCGACGTCGCGGCCGACGTCGATCGGGGTGACGCGGTAGCCGCGGCGGCCCAGCGCTTCGGCGCAGGCCTTGCCGGAGCGCAGCGAGACTTCGCGCTCGGCCGACCAGCCCCCCATCAAAACGGCGACGTGCTTGGGCATTGCCCCCCGCTAGCTGCCTTCAGCCGCTGATTCGCAGGGACACCAATAGAATCGACAATTGGCGAAAAATCGAGAGTTCTCGGGCCCGATTTCGCTCGAAATCGGGCGCTTTGTCGGCTGGTTGGCAAATGGCGCAGCGGCCGGTCGCGTTGCCTATCCCCGCCTCGGCCGGCATGGTTGCGGCATGACGATCCGTATCCTGACGGTATTGGTCTTGCTGGCACTGGCGAACGCGCCCCTGCGCGCCACCGAGCCGGCAACGCTACCGCCCGCTGTCGGTCTCAGCGAGAGTCAAGCCAAGGAAAGAGCCACGCTCTTTGCCGAACTCGCCGCGGCCAAGAGCGACGCCGAGGCGCGCGAGGCCGAAGATCGCCTCTGGGCGTTCTGGCGCAGCTTTGCCGACGACGAATTGAAAGAGCTGCTCGAGCAGTCGCGACAGGCGCAACTGCGTTTCGACTATGACGAAGCCATCATTTACATGACGGCGCTGGTCAAGCACGCGCCGCAATTCGCCGAAGGCTGGAATCAGCTCGGCTATGTCTATTTTCTCGCCGGCCAATACGATGCTTCGCTCGACGCCATCGAGCATGTTCTTGCGCTCGAGCCGATGCATTACGCCGCGCTTGCCGGCAAAGGCATTATCTTGATGCAGGAGGGCAAGGTCGCGGAAGCGCAAGTGGCGCTCAAACGCGCGCTGGCGATCGATCCGTGGCTGAAGGAACGCCACCTGATCGGCGAAGACTCCATCCCCGAGCCTTAAGCGCGCCGACGCGGGCACGCCGATGCGCTTGATCTCCCATTCCAGATCGATGCCGGAATTATCCTTCACCCGCTGCCGCACGGTTTCGCCGAGCGCCTCGATGTCGGCTGCGGTCGCATGCCCGAGATTGATCAAGAAATTGCAGTGCATCTCCGATACTTGCGCGCCGCCTAGGCGCAAGCCCCGGCAGCCGGCGGCGTCGATGAGTTGCCAGGCTTTGTGGCCCGGCGGGTTCTTGAACGTCGAGCCGCCGGTGCGGCTTTTGATCGGCTGCGTCGCCTCGCGCGACTCGGTGATCTTGCCCATCTCGGCGGCAATCGCGGCGGGATCGCCAAGTTCGCCGGCGAACACGGCTTGCGTGAAGACGTAATCGTCCGGCGCGCCGCAATGCCGGTAGCTGTAATCCATCTCGGCATTGCTCAAGACATGAATGCGGCCACGCGCGATCGACGGCGCGCGCCTCGATCAATGCGTCCTTGGTCTCGCGGCCGTAGGCGCCGCCATTCATGCGCAACGCGCCGCCGATGCCGCCGGGAATGCCGCGCATGAACGCACAGGCCGGCAATGCCGGCTTCCTGCGCCGCGCGCGCGACTTTGACGTCGGGCACCGCGGCGCCGGCGCGCACGTTCTGTCCTTCAATAACGATCTCGCCGAAGCCGCGGCCGAGCCTGATCACCACGCCCGGCACGCCGCCATCGCGCACGATCAGGTTGGAGCCGAGCCCGATGACGGTGACCGCGATATCGTCGGGCAGCTTGCCGAGAAAATACGACAGATCGGCTTCGTCCTCCGGCATGAACAGAAGTTGCGCCGGACCGCCGACGCGAAACCAGGTCAGCTCGGCGAGCGATTGGTTCGCCAGCAAGCCGGCCGCGCAGCTCCGGCAGGCGCAATTTCAGATCGGGGATGATGTCGGGGAAGGCCATCAGCGTATGCGGCTCTGCCAGCGTTTTGGATCGCGGCGGCCATGAACACATGACACGATGACGATCTCATCATCGGTAACCGTATAGATCAAGCCGTAGGGGAATCGGCCTAATCGTGCGCGACGGGCGCTGCGATACATTCTTTGATATTGAAATGGATTACGAATTATTTTCTGGATTGATGCATCAACGGCGCGAAGCAATTCGTCTCCAAGGCCCTTGCTTTGTTCGTCGTACCAATCGGAGGCTTCGGCAAGCTCAAGTCGGGCCTGGGGCCGAACAATGAGTTTGCGCCTCATTTACGGCGGGACCAAAGCCACGCCCGCACCTCTTCCCACGGAATCGCAGACGACGGATTGCGCTCGTGCTCTTCGAGACGGCGATCAATTTCAGCCTTTTGTTCGGCAGTGAGCGGCGGCAATTCTTCGGCTTGCGCATTATCCAAAAGCTCCTGCCCAAGCTCGATGCGCTCGTCCTCGCTCAATTCGAACAGCTCTTTAAATTGTGCTTTGTTCATCGAGTGCACCTATCGGGTCATTGGCAGCCAGATGATATGCGCGTGCCGTCAGACCCGCAATATTACCTCAAAGCCGCCAATTCGCCGGGCAGCGCATAGGCCCATTGCGTGATCGAGCCGGCGCCGAGGCAGGCGACATAGTCGCCCGGTTGCGCCATGGCGGCGATCAAGCCGGCAAGCTTTTCGGGGCTCTCGAGCGCCACGACTTGGCGGTGGCCGTGCGTGCGCAAGCCTTGCACCAGCGCGTCGCGGTTGACGCCTTCTATCGGCGCCTCGCCGGCCGGATAGACATTGGCGACGATCACCGCGTCGGCATCGTTGAAGCAGGTGCAGAACTGCTCGAACAAAGCGGCGAGCCGCGTATAGCGATGCGGCTGCACCACGGCGATGACTTGTCCTTTGGTCGATTCGCGCGCCGCGCGGAGCACGGCGGCGATCTCGACCGGGTGATGGCCGTAGTCATCGATGATGGTGACGCCGTTCCAGATGCCGGTCTTGGTGAAGCGCCGGCGCACGCCGCCGAATTTGGCGAGCGCGTTGCGGATGACGTCGTCGGCGACGCCGAGCTCGTGGGCGACCGCGATCGCGGCGGTGGCGTTAAGCGCGTTATGCCGTCCCGGCATCGGCAGCGCGAGATTCCTGATTTCGTGCAGCGCCTGCCCGGCGCGCTCGCGCAACGCGATCGTGAACAGCGAAGTGCCGCCGGCGTGCGACACGTCGACCAGCCGCACGTCGGCTTGCGGATTTTCGCCGTAGGTGATGATGCGATGATCCTCGATGCGGCCGACCAGCGTTTGCACGACGGCATGATCGGTGCACATCACCGAAAATCCGTAGAACGGCACGTTCTCGACGAAGGCGCGGAACGCGTCCTGCACGGCGTCGAAGGTCTTGAAGTAGTCGAGATGCTCGGGATCGACATTGGTGACGACGGCGATGTCGGCCGGCAGCTTCAGGAAGGTGCCGTCGGATTCGTCGGCCTCGACCACCATCCAGTCGCCGGCGCCGAGCCGCGCATTGGTGCCATAGGCGTTGATGATGCCGCCATTGATCACGGTCGGGTCGAAGCCGCCGGCGTCGAGCAGCGTCGCCACCATCGACGTCGTCGTGGTCTTGCCGTGGGTGCCGGCGATGGCGACGCAGCTTTTCAGCCGCATCAGCTCGGCCAGCATCTCGGCGCGGCGCACCACCGGCAGCCGTTGCGCGCGCGCGGCGACGAAGCTCCGGATTGTCGGGCTTGATGGCCGAGGAGATGACGACAACCTGGGCGCCGGCCAGATTCTCCGCCGCGTGCCCGATCGAGATCTTCACGCCCTTGTCGCGCAGCCGTTTGACGTTGGCGCTGTCGGTCTGGTCGGAGCCCTGCACGCTATGGCCGAGATTCACCAGCACCTCGGCGATGCCGCTCATGCCGATGCCGCCGATGCCGATGAAATGCACCGGACCGATGTCGCGCGGCAATTTCATGCGGTTCCCCGTATCTCCTGCCCGGCTATGCCGCGCATTCCAGTCCCTTACACCAATGAAAGACATGAATGGCCGGAACAAGTCCGGCCATGACGAATAAATAATGCGCAAATTAGCGTTCCGCGGCGCTCCCCGCCAGCCGTATGACCAGGTCGGCAAGGCGGTCGGCGGCATCGAGCCGGCCCAAAGACCGCGCCGCCGCCGCCATCGTCGCGAGCCGCTGCGGCGCCGCCGCGAATTTTTTGATTTCGCCGGCGAGGCGCTCCGGGGTGAAGTCGTCCTGCACGATCCGCCGCGCGCCGCCGGCGCGATCCAAGCACGCCGGCATTGGCGAATTGGTCCTGATCGATGGCATGCGGCAGCGGCACCAGAATCGAGGGCCGGCCGATCGCCGCGAGCTCGGCAACGGTCGAGGCGCCGGAACGGGAAATCACCAGATGGCTCGCCGCCATCCGTGCGGGCAAATCGGCAAAGAAAGGCGCGATCTCGGCGGCGACCCTGGCGTCGGCGTAGGCTTCGCGGACGCGCTGCACATCCTCCTCGCGCGCCTGTTGAACGATGGCGAGGCGGCGGCGCAGGCCGGCATCGAGCCGGCCTATGGCAATAGGCACGATATCGGCCATGACGCGCGCGCCCTGGCTGCCGCCGAACACGAGGAGTCGCAACGCGATCGTTCGGCGCCGGATAGGGCGTCGCCGCGGCGGCGACCACCGCGGCGCGGACCGGATTGCCGGTCAGCGTGGCTTTGAGAGATAAAACCGGCTCATTACTCAAAACGTCGGGGAACGCGGTGGCGATCGCGGTGACGCGCGGCGCCAACAATCGGTTGGCCCGACCGATCACCGCGTTGGCGTCGTGAATGAGCGTCGGCACGCCGCGCCACGTCGCGGCCAGGACCGGCGGAATGGTCGGATAGCCGCCGAAGCCGATGACCGCTGCCGGCTTGAGCCGGCCGATCAGCGCCCAGGCTTGCACGAAGCCGACACCGAGCATGGCGGCGGTTCGCGTCAGCGCGAGCGGATTGCGCGCGCGCAAGGTTGCGCTGGCGACAATATGAATCGCCTGTTCGGGAAAGGCGCCGCCGAAGCGCGCCGCGCGGCGGTCGGTCGCGAGGTGAACGGCCATGCCGCGCTTGCCCAGCGCGGCCGCAAGCGCCTCCGCCGGGAATAAATGACCGCCCGTGCCGCCGGCCGTAACCAGCATCGGCCCGGCGACCGGCGCCGGCATCACGCCGGACTCGCCGGCGAGCACGATATCGCCGGCGAGCTTGGCGCGCGGCCGCTCGCGGGTGAGCGCCAGCAGCATGCCCATGCCGTAGGCGAGCGAGATCAACGACGAGCCGCCATAGGAGATGAACGGCAACGTCATGCCCTTGGCCGGCATCAGATGCAGATTGACCGCCATGTTGATGGTCGATTGCAGGCCGAACAGGATGGCCAATCCGGCGGCGGCAAAACGGATGAACGGATCGTCGGTGCGCATCGCCTTGATCAGCGCGCGGATGACAATGAAGGCAAACAGCGCGACCAGAATGAGGCAGAGCACGACGCCGAATTCCTCCGCCGCCACCGCAAAGACGAAATCGGTGTGGCCTTCGGGCAGGATGCGCTTGATGGTGCCTTCGCCGGGGCCGCGGCCGAACCAGCCGCCGCGGATGAAGGATTCGGTCGCGATGTCGATGTTGTAGCTGTCGCCCGAGGCCGGATTAAGGAAGCGGTTGATGCGCTGGGCGACATGCGGAACGGTGAAGAACGCCGCCATCAGGCCGACGCCGGCGGTGCCGGCGAGCCCCATCACCCAGATCAGGCGCATGCCGGCCATATAGAACAGCGCGCCCCACACCAGCGAGATCAGCATGGTCTGGCCGAAATCCGGCTGCAGCACCAACAGCGTGACCACGACGATGAGCAAAGCGAGCGCGATGGAATTGGCCGGCATTTCCGGCCGCTTCGCCGTTTCGCCGAACAGCCAGGCGATCAGGATCACGAAAGCGGGCTTGAGAAATTCCGACGGCTGGATGTTGACGCCGAGAATGACCAGCCAGCGCCGCGCGCCCTTGATCTCGGCGCCGAAATACGGCGTCGCGGCGGTCAGCACCAGGCTGACGATGAAGACGACCAGCGCCACTTTGCGGATATCGCGCGGCGACAGGAACGAGGTGCCGATCAGCACCGCGCCGGCGGGAATGAGAAACAGCACCTGGCGGTCGACGAAATGAAACGGGTCAAGCCCGATGCGGGCCGCGACTGGCGGGCTCGCGGCGAGGCACAGCACGATGCCGCCGAGCATCAAGGCGACCAGCGCCGCCAGCGTCAGGCGGTCGACCGTCCACCACCATTCGGAAAACAGCGTCGGTTGCGCGCGCGAAGCCATCAGCGTCCCGAAGCGAGTCCGGCTACAAGTCCCCGGCCTAGTGGTGACACCGGGATGGTTTCCAAGGGATTAAGAAAGCGATTAAGTAGAGCGATTAAATTGGCCGTCACCCCGGCAGCGCCCGCACCAGGTCGCGGAACGCGTCGCCGCGCACCTCGAAATTGCGGTACTGGTCGAACGAGGCGCAGGCCGGCGACAGCAGCACGACCGGTTCGCGCGCGCCCGAGGCTTGCGGCATCGCGCGCGGCGGCCGCCACCGCCTTGTCGAGCGTGCCGGTGATTTCGTGAGGCGCCGCGCTGCCGAGCGTCGCGGCGAATTCGTCGGCCGCTTCGCCGATCAGATAGGCCTTGCGGATGCGCGGGAAAAAGTCGCGCAAGCGATTCGATGCCGCCGGTCTTCGGCTTGCCGCCGGCGATCCAGAAAATGTCGTCGAAGCAGGCCAGCGCCTGCGCCGCCGAATCGGCATTGGTGGCCTTGGAATCGTTGACGAACAGAACGGCGCCGCGCCGGCCGACTTCCTCCATGCGGTGCGCGAGCCCCGGGAACGAGCGCAGGCCTGCCTGGATCGCCGCGGGCTCGAGGCCGAGCGCCAGCGCGGCGGCCGCGGCGCAGGCGGCATTCTGCGCATTGTGCAGGCCGCGCAGCGAGCCGATGCCGCCAAGCTCGGCGATCGGAATTGCGTGCCGCCGCTGCCGGCGCGCATGATCTGTTCGCCGTCGACGAAAAAGCCGTCGGTCAGTTTCTGCCGCACCGAAATGCGCACCACGTGCTTGCCGGACTGCGCCGAGCCGCTCGGCGATCGTGCTGGCACCATGCGTCGTCGACGCCGACGATCGCGGTGCCGTCCTTCGGCACGCCGGCGACGAGGCGTTCTTTCACCGCGGCGTAGTGCTCCATCGTGCCGTGACGGTCGAGATGATCTTCGGTGAGATTGATCAGGATGCCGATCGACGGATCGAGCGAGGGCGCAAGATCGATCTGATAGGACGAGCATTCGATGACGTGAACGCGGATCGGTTTGACGTTATCGGCCGGCGGCGGCTCAAGCGACAGGATCGCGGTGCCGATATTGCCGCCGAGCTGCGCGTCCATGCCGGCTGACGCGGCGAGATGCGCGATCAGCGCCGTCGTCGTCGATTTGCCGTTGGTGCCGGTGATGGCGACGAACGGCGCGCCGGGCGCGCGATGCCTTCGCTCGCGGCAGAACAATTCGATATCGCCGATCACTTCGACGCCGGCCTTCTGCGCCAGCGCGACGCCCAGTGCGGCGCCGGATGGGTCAGCGGCACGCCGGGCGCCAGCACCAGGCTGCGATTTTGCTCCAGTCGGCGTCGCTGCAGATCGGCGGTCGGAATTCCGGCCGCATTCGCGCTTTCGCGACGCTTGCCGCATTGTCGTCGAAGGCGACGACGTCGGCGCCGCCGGCGAGCAGCGCGCTGGCGCTCGCCAGCCCCGAGCCGCCCAGCCCGAAAACCGCGACCTTTTTGCCGGCAAAGGTCGTGACCGGGATCACGACGGAGCTACCGCAGTTTCAAGGTCGAAAGTCCCGCCAGCGCCAGCACGACCGAGACGATCCAGAAGCGGATGACGATCTGCGGCTCGGTCCAGCCGAGCTGCTCGAAATGATGGTGGATCGGCGCCATCTTGAAGACGCGCTTGCCGGTGAGCTTGAAGGAGACCACCTGCACGATGACCGAAACCGCTTCGAGCACGAACAGGCCGCCGATCACGGCGAGCACGATCTCGTGCTTGGTGGCGACCGCTACCGCGCCGATCATGCCGCCGAGCGCCAGCGAGCCGGTATCGCCCATGAAGATCGAAGCCGGCGGCGCGTTGAACCACAGGAAGCCGAGGCCGGCGCCGAGCACCGCGCCGCACAGCACCGCCAGCTCGCCGGTGCCGGCGACATAATGGATTTGCAGATAATCGGCGAACACCGCGTTGCCGGAGAGATACGAGATCATGCCGAAGCTCGCCGCCGCGATCATGACCGGAACGATGGCGAGGCCGTCGAGGCCGTCGGTCAGGTTCACCGCGTTGCCGGCGCCGACGATGATGAAGATCGCGAACAGCACGAAGAACCAGCCGAGATTGAGCACCAGTTCCTTGAAGAACGGAAACACCAGCGACGTCGAGAACGGCCCTTGGCCGAGCTCGACCAGCGCGATGCAGGCGAGCCCGGCAATGACCGCTTCGACGCCCAGGCGCGTGCGGCCGGCAAAGCCGTTGGTCGCCTGTTGCTTGGTGACTTTCAGATAGTCGTCGTAGAAGCCGACCAGTCCGAAGCCGAGCGTGACCCACAGCACGACCCAGACATAAGGGTTGGCCGGGTTCGCCCACAACAGCGTCGACACCAGCATGCCGGACAGGATCATCAGCCCGCCCATGGTCGGCGTGCCGGCCTTGGCGATGATGTGCGATTTCGGGCCGTCGGCGCGGATCGGCTGACCCTTGCCCTGCAACAGCCGCAGCCGGTCGATGATGGTCTGTCCGAACAGGAACACGAACAACAGCGCGGTGATGATCGCGCCGCCGGTGCGGAACGTGATGTAGCGAAACACATTGAGGACGGAGAGCTTGTCCGACAGATCGACCAGCCAATAGAGCATCGCATCAACCTTGTACGGACGCCCCGGCGCGTGCGTCTTCACTATTGCGTCGCTCGAGTTCGTCGTCTTGGCGCGGATACGCCCGCTGCAGCGCCTTGACGATCGGCGCCATGCGCGAGCCGAGCGAGCCCTTGACCATGACGGCGTCGCCGGCGCGGATCGCGGGCAGCACCTGCGCTTCGAGCGCGGCAGAGTTCTCTGCATAGCCGCCGCGGCGGCCGGCGGGAAGAGCCTGCCACAGCGCGTGCATCAGCGGACCGCAGCAGAATACCAGATCGACCGCATTGGCGAGCACCGGATCGAGCAGCGCGCGATGCAGCGCGCGGCCTTTCGGCCCCAGCTCCAGCATGTCGCCGAGCACGGCGATGCGGCGGCCGTGCGGGCCGACCGGCGCCTGGCCGAGCACCGCGAGCGCCGCCGCCATGGACGCCGGATTGGCATTGTAGCTGTCGTCGATGACCAGCGCCGGCCCGCCGGGCAGATCGATCGCGATCGGCGCGCCGCGGCCGGCGACCGGGGCGAGTTCGGCGAGCGCCAGCGCCGCCAGCGCAAGATCGGCGCCGGCCAGTTCGGCCGCCGCCAGAACCGCGAGCGAATTGATGACGAGATGGCGGCCCGGCGCGCCGATCTTGTAGGTGAGTTCGGTGCCGAGGATGTTGGCTTCGACGGTCGAGCAGCGCGGATGCAGCGCGCATTTGATCAGGCGCGCGTCGGCCGCTTCATGCTCGCCGAACGACACGATGCGCGCGACGCCGGCCTCTTTGGCGCGGCGCTTGAGGTGGGCAAATTGCGCAATATCGCGATTGATGATCGCCGCGCCGCCCGGCTCGACGCCGAAAAAAATCTCGGCTTTGGCGTCGGCGATCTTGGTCAGCGAGCCGAGGAATTCCAGATGCACCGGCGCGATCGTGGTGATGATCGCGATATGCGGGCGCACCAGACGCGACAGCGGCTCGATCTCGCCTTCGTGGTTCATGCCCATTTCGAACACCGCATAGCGCGCGCTCGCGGGACAGCGGGCGAGCGACAGCGGCACGCCCCAGTGATTGTTGTAGGAGGCGACCGAGGCATGGGTCTCGCCGTCTTTCGACAGCGCGAGCCGCAACGCTTCCTTGGTCCCGGTCTTGCCGACCGAGCCGGTGACGCCGATCACCTTGGCCTGCGTGCGCGCCCGCGCCGCGGCGGCGAGCGCGCGCAAGCCGGCGAGCACATTCGGGCACGACGAGGAGCGGCGCGTCGTTCGGAAATTGCGCGCGTCGGTCGGCGGCAACGACGGCCAGTCCGGCTTTGGCGGCGAGCGCCGCGGCGACGAAATCATGGCCGTCGCGATTATCGCCCGGATGGCGAAGAACGCTTCGCCCGGCGTCGATGCTGCGGCTGTCGATCGAAATGCCGGATATCGATTGCGGCAGCGCACCCTGCCGTTCGGCGCCCATCGCGGCCGCCATCGCGTCCACGGTCCACAGCGCGCGCGCGCTCATGCGGCGAGTTCCTTAAGGGCCGTGGCGACCGCCTCGTGATCGCTGAACGGTATGATCCGGTCGCCGATGATTTGGCCGGTTTCATGACCCTTGCCGGCGATCAGCAGAACGTCGCCGGAGCGCAGATCGGCGATGGCGCGGCGGATCGCTTCGCGCCGGTCGCCGATTTCGGCGGCGCCGCGCGCGGCCGCGATGATCGCGGCGCGGATCGCGGCGGCATCTTCGCTGCGCGGATTGTCGTCGGTGACGATCACCCGGTCGGCCTTGGCGGCGGCGACGGCGCCCATCAGCGGCCGCTTGCCGCGGTCGCGGTCGCCGCCGGCGCCGAATACCACGACAAGCCGGCCGCTCGCGTAGGGCCGCAGCGCATCGAGCGCCTTGGCCAGCGCATCGGGCTTATGCGCATAATCGACGAAAATCTGCGCGCCGCGGCTTGCGCCGACGCGTTCGAGCCGGCCCTTGGCGCCCGACAGCCGTTCAAGCGCCGCAAACACCGATCCGGGATCGCCGCCGGTCGCGATGGCAAGCCCGGCGGCAACCAGCGCGTTCTCGATCTGAAATTCGCCGACCAGCGGCAAACGCACCTGGAAATGTTCCCCCTTGTACTCGAGCCGCAGCCGCTGCGCGAACCCGTCGATGGCGGAATGCACGAGACGAATTCCGGTTCCCTTGCGCCCGACGCTCATGAGCGAAAGGCCGCGCGCCTTGGCCGCCGCCATCACCGCATCGGCGTGCTCGTGATCGACATCGATCACCGCCGCGGCGCCGGGCGCGAGCAAATCCGTAAACAGCCGCAGCTTGGCGGCGAGATAGGCTTCGAAACTCGGATGATAATCGAGATGATCGCGCGTGATATTGGTGAAGCCGCCCGCCGCGATGCGCAAGCCGTCGAGCCGGTATTGGTCGAGGCCGTGCGAGGACGCTTCGATCGCGAGATGGGTGACGCCGTCGCCGGCGAGCGCGTCGAGCGAACGATGCAGCGCGACCGGATCCGGCGTGGTCAGCGAGCCATAAATCTCGCCGCTCGGCGAGACGATGCCGATGGTGCCGATGCTCGCGGCGCTGTAGCCGAGCGCGCTCCAGATTTGCCGGGTGAAAGCGGCGACCGAGGTTTTGCCGCTGGTGCCGGTGACGGCGGCGATGATGCGCGGCTGGCGCGGAAAGAATTTGGCCGCGATCAAGCGCCAGCGCGCGCCGGGCATTGTGGACGCGCATGAAAGCGACATCGCCGGGCAACGGCGCCTGCGGCGGCCGTTCGGCCACGATCGCGGCCGCGCCCGCGGCGATCGCCGCTGGCACGAAATGCAGGCCGTCGGTTTTGCCGCCGGCAATGGCGACGAAGACGTCGCCGGGTTTGACGGTCCGGCTGTCCGCGGTCACCCCGCCGATGTCGATGCTCGGCAAGGTGCGCGTCGAATTCCGCGTCAGGAGGCAAAATCTCGCGAAGCTTCATGGTCCGGTCGACGGGTCGCTCGGTCGACGATGCGAACTTCAAATCCACCGCAATCGGGCCTTACCTGCTTTCCTTCAGCGAGGCCAGTATCTGCTGATCGGCGGGCGGCAGGTCCATGCGCGGCGCGATGTCGAGGAGCGGTGCGATCCGCGACACCACGGCGCCGCCGGTCGGCACCGCGTTCCAGCCCGACGTGGTGAAGCCGTGGGTCTCCGGCGTCGCGTGCGGCTCGTCGAGCATGATCAGCAGCAGATAGCGCGGCTGATCGGCCGGCAGGATCGCCATGAAGTCGGTGAGCACCTTGGTCTTGGAATAGCGGCCGTTGACGACCTTGTCGGCGGTGCCGGTCTTGCCGCCGATGTAATAGCCCGGAACGTCGGCTTTCTCGGCCGTGCCTTTCTCGACATTGAGCCGCATCAGATAGCGCATGATCGTCGCTGGTTTCCGGCTTGATAACGCGCCGGCCGAGCTTTTCCGCGTCGGCCTCGGATCGCTTGAGGAAGGTCGGCGGGATCAGGATGCCGCCGTTCATGATGCGCGGCGACGCCCATCGCCGCCTGCAATGGCGCGACCGACAGGCCGTGGCCGAAGGCGATGGTGGCGGTGGTCAGATCGCTCCAGCGCCGCGGCAGGATCGGCTCGGCGCTTTCCGGCAATTCGGTGTGCAGGCGATCGAGCTGGCCGAGCTTTTTCAGGAATGTCTTCTGCGTTTCGGTGCCGAGCGACAGCGCCATGCGCGCCGCGCCGATATTCGAAGAGTAGGTGAAGATTTCCGGCACCGAAAGGATGCGGTGCTGCGCGTCGAAATCGTGGATGGCGAAGCGGCCCATCTGCAGCGGCACGCGCGCGTCGAATGTCGAATTGAGCGTGACCTTGCCGGAATCGAGCGCCATCGCGACGGTGAAGGCCTTGAACGTCGACCCCATTTCGTAGACGCCGGTGGTCAGCCGATTGATGCGCGACGGATCGAGCGCTTCGCTCGGATTGTTCGGGTCGTAGTCCGGCTCCGACACCAGCGCGACGACCTCGCCGGTGCGGACGTTGAGGACAAGACCCGCGGCGGCGAGCGCGCTGAATTTCGCCCGCGCGGCGACCAATTCGTCGCGCAGCGCGTGCTGCACGCGCAGATCGACGGCGAGCTGCACCGGAGTTTGCAGCCGGTCGGTGGCGAGACCTGCCATGTGCAAGGCCGCAAGCCCTTGCCCGTCGAGCCATTTCTCGATGCCGGCAATGCCCTGGTTGTCGATATTGACGTGGCCGATCAGGTGCGAGACTTCGTCGCCGTTCGGATAGTCGCGCTTGTTCTCGTTGAGGAAGCCGATGCCCGGCATCCCCTGGCGGTATATTTCGCGCTGCTGCTCCGGCGTGATGTCGCGCTTGAGCCAGACGAAGCCGCGTTTCGACGACAGCCGCTCGCGCAATTCCTTGGCGTCGAGATCGGGCAGGTCGGCGGTCGAGAAGTTCGACCGCTTCGTCGACGTCGATCAGCCGGCGCGGCTCGGCATAGAGCGAGGGCACGCGCACGTCGGTCGCCAAAACCTCGCCGTTGCGATCGAGGATGTCGGGACGCGCCGTCGCGACGGCGTCGCTGGACACCACGCGCTGCACGGTATGCTCGTTGGCCTGGACCGCGAACAATATCAGCCGCGCCGAGATCACGGCATAGACCAGCGGCGAAAGCGAGAATGGCGAGGCCGATGCGCGCCCGCGCCTTGGCGCTGCGGTCGAGATCCTTGCCGTAGAGCAGCTTGCGGATGAGCCATTGCCGCCACGGGATTTCGCGCGAGCGGATCGCGGGGGCCGGCAGCCGAATGTATCCGCCGTCGCGCTCATTGTCGCGGCGCTCCAGATGAAGCCGGCGCAGGTGCAGCGGACGCCGGAGCGGCCGGTGCTTGTACGCCGCCGGCGGGACTGGTTCCGGCGGCCGGAACAGATCCGGTCGTGCCGAAGGTGCGGGGCTCTTCAAGATTCTCGATCATGCCGCCGATCGGATCGGTGCTGGCGGTGACGTCTTGCGGCGCTCGATCGGGCAGGTGATCGAGCGTGTCGAATTGCGTCGGAGCGATCGGCTTAAGATGCAGAAAGCGCTTGGCCAGCGTTTCGATGCGCGCCGGATCGTCGAGTTGGCCCCATTGCGCGCGCAAGGCTGCGATTTCGTCGCGTTCGTGGCGCACCTCGCTGCGCAGCTTGGCGAGATGCTCGGCCTGGACGGTGGCGTCGAATTTGATGCGATAGACCCAGGCGGCGGCAAGCACGAGCACGCCGATCACGACAAAATTGAGTAGGCGCAGGATCACGGCCGCCCCGCCATGATGTCGGCGAGCGATGGCAGGCGCGGCAGCAGATTTTCGATGGCGGCCGTGCGCGGCGGCGCATCGGTGCGTTCGGCGGCGCGCAGCTTGGCCGAGCGCGCGCGCGGATTGGCGGCGATCTCGGCCTCGTCCGGCGTTTCCGGCCGCCGCGTCAGCACGCGAAACGTCGGCGGCGGCGCCGACGACGATCGGGCCGGTGGCGCGAGGCGGCCGGCGTGCGGCTGCGCTCGGCGAGGAAGGTTTTGACGATGCGATCTTCGAGCGAGTGGAAGGCGACCGCGACGAGGCGGCCCGACGGCTTCAATGCGCGTTCGGCGGCGGCAAGGCCGCGCGCCAATTCGGCGAGTTCGTCGTTGACGAAAATCCGCAAGGCCTGAAACGTGCGGGTGGCCGGATGGATGGCGCCATCGCGCGCGTGCACCACGCGCGCAACGATCTCGGCAAGCGCCTTCGTTGTCTCGATGGCTCGCTCGCGCGCGCGCCTTGACGATCGCGCGCGCGACGGCGCGGGCGTGATGTTCTTCGCCCAAGGCGGCGATGATGGCGGCGAGATCGCGCTCGCCGGCGCGGGCGACGATGTCGGCCGCGCTCGGACCGTCGCGCCCCATGCGCATGTCGAGCGGTCCGTCGAGCCGGAACGAAAATCCGCGCGCGGCTTCGTCAAGCTGCATCGACGACACGCCGAGATCGAACACGACGCCGTCGGCGACGCCGCTGCCCGCGATCGCCGCCAGGTTCGAAAAGCGATCTTCGACAAGTTCGAGCCGGCCGCCCGCTTCGCCGACGAGAGCGGCGCCTTGGGCGATGGCCGCTTGATCGCGATCGACGCCGATCACGTGCGCGTCCTGGCGTTTGCAGGATCGCCCGCGTATAGCCGCCGCCGCCGAATGTCGCGTCGATGTAGAGACCGCCGCTATGGACGCCGAGCCAGTCGACGGCGCGGCGGGCGAGCACGGGAATGTGACGGGCCGATCCGCCAGCGACAGCGTTGCTGTCGCTGCCCGTCATCATTCCCGTGCTCCGAGCGGTTTTGCCGCCGCCATCCGGGTTCCCAGCGCCTCTTTGAATGCGCGGACCTTCTCGGTGGCCTCCGCGAGTTCCGCGCGAAAGCGGCTGGGCTCCCAGATTCGAAACTTGTGACCGAGCCCGACGAATGTCGCCGTATCGGTAATGCCGGCATGCGCCTTGAGCGTGTCGGTGAGCCCAACGCGGCCCTCGCCATCGATCTTCAGCGTCTCGCTGGTGCCATAGAGCGAAAGTGAAAACTGCTCGCGCTCTTCCGAATAGGGCGGGAAGCCGGCAATCAGCGCCTCGATTTCGGTGAGAAGCGCATTGCCGCCGGCATCGAGCGCCGGCCGGTCGAGCGCCGGATGGCAATAAAGCCCGTCGAAGCCGTCGCGCGCCAATACGGCGCGGAAAGAGGCCGGCACCGAAACCCGCCCCTTGGCGTCCAGCCGGAGCACATAGTGGGACACGAACCGGTCCATCTCGCCCTTCGCGGTATCGCGGGCCGAGCTCGTAAGGCCCTCGCAATATAAGCGTTTCTGGGAGAAAATGGGCTATCATGGGACTACATGGGCGTCAACGGATCCGCCCTGATCGAACAGGGCAAAACCGCTCGATTTCGATTAGCGAGGGGTAAGCTTAAGGAATGGTTGAAACCGCGCTTTGCCACGGACGCGCAGCCGCAGCTTTGGGGAGAGGCGCCGGCGACGCTTAGCGTGACACGCACGCAACGAGAGTCCGCTTTTTTCGCAATTCCGGTGCAACGTAAGCGCAAATCGGCTTGTGGCTACGCCGCATTCTCTTAAAGTCCGGTTATGTCGCGTCCCGCGTTTGCTCCCGATTCCTGCGTCGTTGCCGAAGTCATGCCTTCGCCCAATCACGGCGAACGCCGCGACGGCCGGCGGCCGGACATGATCGTGCTGCACTACACCGGCATGGCGGATGCCGAAGCGGCGCTCGAACTCCTCAAAGCCCGCGGCAGCGAAGTATCGGCGCATTATTTCGTGTTCGAGGACGGCCGCATCATCCAGATGGTGCAGGAAAGCCGGCGCGCTTGGCATGCCGGAAAGTCGTTGTGGGCGGGCGAAACCGATATCAATTCCTGCTCGATCGGCATCGAGATCGCCAATCCGGGCCATGACCACGGCTATCCGGACTTTCCCAAGCGGCAGATCGCTGCGGTCACCGCGCTCTGCCGCAGCATCCAGACCCGCAATACGATTCCGCCGGCGCGGGTCTTGGCGCATTCCGACGTGGCGCCGGGCCGCAAGCAGGATCCCGGCGAAAAATTTCCCTGGCGCACGCTCTACGATTCCGGCGTCGGCCATTGGGTCAAGCCGGCGGCCATCATGAATTTCGGCCAATCGCTGTCGGCCGGGGATCGCGGCGACGCGGTCGCGGCGCTGCAAAAGTCGCTGGCGGAATACGGCTACGGCGTCGACGTCAACGGCGAATACGACTCCATGACCCAGGAAGTCGTCACTGCCTTCCAGCGCCATTTCCGCCCGGAACGCATCGACGGCGTCGCCGACCCGTCAACGCGCAGCACGCTGCAGGAACTGCTCGCCAACCGGGGCCGGCCACGGACCATGGCCGCTCGCGCCCGCACCGCCACGTCGCTGACCGCGCCTTAACCAGCCTCTGGCGCGCCCCTTGACGGCGTGCCGCAACGCCCCCATCCCTGTCCGGTCAGTCGGCCGGACGGCCGCTCCGGCGCAACCGAAAGGTTGCCGGGGAGGAAAGTCCGGGCTCCATGGACAAGCGGTGCCGGATAACGTCCGGCGGGTGCGAACCCAGGGACAGTGCCACAGAGAACAGACCGCCGCGGTGCGTTGCGTTTGCCGCGGTAAGGGTGAAACGGTGCGGTAAGAGCGCACCGCGCCGGCGGTAACGCCGGCGGCACGGCAAACCCCACCGGGAGCAAGACCGAATAGGGACGGCGCGAAGCTTGCGCGAGCAAGCTTCGGGATCGGTGTCCGGATCCTGCCGTCCGGGTAGGTTGCTTGAGGCGCCGGGTAACCGGCGTCCCAGAGGAATGGCCGTCACGTCTGCGAGGGCAGCTTCGCAGGCCATCCAGAACCCGGCTTACAGGCCGGCTGACGTGAACTTAAGGGCGCCCGGCGGAACCCCGTCGGGCGCCCGCCAAGTTTTGGCGCCTGCAAATTCTTGGAATTTTGCCCTGCTCAATATTTTAGCGTCGTCCGCCGCGGTGCGTGGCAGCGGCTGCAAGCCGCAGAAAAATAGCTAGTTAAATCAATGGACTATCGATGGCATGGAGCTTGCTGCTTTGCAGCAAAGTAGTGCCTTGGTCAGCCCTTTGCTTAGCGACGGCTGACCCGAACCTAAGGGAGCCAGACATGGATTACGTCAAGCCGGCGGACGTCGCCGCCACCATGATGAATACCGGCCGCACCAAGCTGGCGCTGTCGCCGCTCGACCTCATTATCCGCGGCGGCCTCGCCGGCGCCATTCTTGCCGCGGCCACGAGTCTGGCATTCACCGGCATGGTGCAGACCGGCCAGCCGCTGGTCGGCGCGCTCGTCTTCCCGGTCGGCCTCATCCTCATCGTGCTGCTCGGTCTTGATCTCGTCACCGGCAGCTTCGGGCTGTTGCCGCTGCCGTGGATCGAGGATCGACGTCAGCGGCAAAGCCATGCTCGGCAATTGGAGCTACGTCTTTCTCGGCAACCTGATCGGCAGCGTGGTCTATGGCGCGCTTTTGGCGATCGCACTGACCAATTTCGGCACCGCGGCCCCGGCCGGCGTCGCCGCCAAGATCATCGCAATCGCGGAAGCCAAAACGACCGGCTACGAGGCGCTCGGCTTTGCCGGACTGGTCACCGTCTTCGTCAAGGCGATTCTCTGCAATTGGATGGTGTGCCTCGGCATCGTCGCCGCCATGACGACCACCTCGACCATCGGCAAGATCGCCTGCGCCTACATGCCGATCTTCATTTTCTTCGCCCAGGGCTTCGAGCATTCGGTGGTGAACATGTTCGTCATCCCGACCGGCATGATGATGGGCGCCAAGATCACCATGAGCGAATGGTGGCTGTGGAACCAGATTCCGGTGACGCTCGGCAATCTGGTCGGCGGCTTCGTCTTCACCGGACTGGCGCTCTACATCACCCACAAGCCCCGCAGCTTGGCGCCGGCGCCGCTCACGGCGCCGTCGCAAGTTCCGGCAGAATGACGGAGGCCGACCTCAAGCAACGCCGCCGGACAGACCGGCGATTTCAGCCCCGAACAGAAGCGCTATCTGGAAGGGTTCGTCGCCGGAGTGCAGATCGCCAAGGCGGCAAAGGGCGTCGCTGGAGCCGCGCCGGCGACGGCCGCGCCCGCCGCCGTCGCGGCGTCCGAGCCCGCGGGTCCCGACGCCGCGGGGCTTGCCGCGCAAAACCGCGTGCTCGCCGTCGGGGCGAAAGCTTTCCGATCCGGAAAAATTCAAGCGCGAGCAACATCCGTTCGATACCTATGAGCGGCTGAAGGCGCATGCGGCAAAGGGCGAATATCCCAAGCCGCCGGACAATTTCCGCTGGCGCTTTTTCGGCCTGTTCTACGTCGCGCCCAATCAGAACTCTTATATGTGCCGCCTGCGCATCCCGAACGGCATCGTCAAGGCCGCGCAATTCGCGGGCCTTGCCGATCTCGCCGAACGCTATGGCGGCGGCTACGCGCATGTGACGACGCGCGCCAATCTCCAGATTCGCGAAGTCGAGGCGCACAACGCGGTCGCCATGATCGAGGCGATCCAGGATCTGGGGCTGTGCTCGCGCGGCTCCGGCGCCGACAACATCCGCAACGTCACCGGCACGCCGACCGCCGGCATCGATCCGCAGGAACTCATCGACACCCGGCCTTACGCGCGCGAATGGCATTTTCACATTCTCAACGACCGCTCGCTCTACGGCCTGCCGCGCAAGTTCAACGTCGCCTTCGACGGCGCCGGCATCATCGCCGTGCTGGAGGACACCAACGATATCGGCTTCCAGGCGGTCGAGGTCGAAAGACGGTTTTGGCCTAAAAGCCGGCGTCTGGTTCAAGCTCTGCCTCGGCGGCATCACCGGCCATCGCGATTTTGCCCGCGACACCGGCGTGCTGGTCGAGCCGCAAGACGCTTGCATGGTGGCGGACGCGGTGGTGCGCGTCTTCATCGATCACGGCGATCGCACCGACCGCACCAAGGCGCGCCTGAAATACGTGCTCGACGCGCTGGGCGTCGAGAAATTTCTCGCTCTGCTCGAGGAAAAGCTCGGCCGCAAGTTCGACCGCGCCGTGCCGGGCGCCGTGGCGCCGCGTCCGGCGTTCGACCGCACCGCGCATATTGGCGTTCATCCGCAAAAGCAGCCGGGACTGCACTGGATCGGCGTCGTCGTGCCGGTCGGGCGGCTGTCGGTCGCGCAGATGCACGGCCTCGCCGATGTCGCGCGCGATCTCGGCGACGGCGATCTACGGCTCACAGTCTGGCAGAACCTGCTGATCTCGGGAGTGCCGTCGGAGCAGCTGTCCGCCGCGCAACAGCGGATCGAAGCGCTCGGTCTTGCCATCACCACCAACGCCATCCGCGCCGGGCTCGTGGCCTGCACCGGCAATACCGGCTGCAAATTCGCGGCCTCCGACACCAAGCGCCATGCCGAGGAGATCGCGCGCTGGTGCGAAACGCGCGTTGCGCTCGACACGCCGGTCAACATTCATCTGACCGGCTGCCATCACTCCTGCGCGCAGCATTTCGTGTCCGAGATCGGGCTGCTCGCCTGCAAGGTCCAGCTGAACGAGGACGACGATCCGGTCGAGGGCTATCACATTCTGGTCGGCGGCGGCTTCGGTCCGAACGCCGCGCTCGGGCGCGAGCTGTTTCGCGATGTCACCGCGGAGGCCACGCCGCGAACCGTCGAACGCATTCTGAAAGCCTATCTCGCGCACCGCGCCTCGCGCGAGGAGACGTTCCTGGCCTTTACGCGGCGGCACGAGATCGACGCGCTCAAGGCGATGACCGAACTGGAGGCCGCCGAATGAGCATGACGCCGCGGCCGCCGATCCCATCGTTCATTCCCGAATCTGCGCCGTTTACGCCGGAGCAGCGCACTTGGCTCAACGGTCTGTTCGCCGGGCTGTTCGGGCTGGAGGAGGGCGTCACGCCGCTGTCCGCGGCCGACGTCGCAAAACTGCTGCCCGGCCTTGTTGGCGATGCCGTTCCGCCAGCGGCGCCCATTGAGGTCGACGACGGGGCGCCCTGGCACGATCCGGCCATGCCGCTGCCGGATCGCATGAAGCTCGCCGAGGGCCGGCCGCTGCCGCGGCGGCTGATGGCGGCGATGGCGCAGCAGGATTGCGGCCAGTGCGGCTACAATTGCAACGACTATTCGAGTGCGCTGTTCGCGCAATCGGAGAAGCGGCTGAACCTTTGCGTGCCGGGCGGCAAAGAGACCGCCCGCATGCTCAAGCAGCTCTATGCAGGAGCTTGAGAGCTGCGCCCGCGGTGGCAGCTCCGCCGGCGCCGGCCGCACCTGCCCCCGTCGCGCAGCCCGGCCGCTCACGCGATAATCCGGTTTATGCAACGTTTCTGTCGCGCCGGCGGCTGAACAAGCCGGGCTCGCAGAAGGAAACCTGGCACATCGATATCGATCTTGCCGGCACCGATCTCGATTATGTCGTCGGCGATTCCTTCGGCATCTTTCCCGCCAACGATCCCGACCTGGTCGACGCGGTGCTCGCCGCCATCGACGCGCCGCCGGATTTTCCCATCGGCGATCGCACGCTGCGCGAAGAACTGACTTACGGCGCTTCGCTGTCGCCCGCGCCCGATATGCTGTTCGAGCTCATTTCGTATCTGACCGGCGGCGAGCGAAGGCAGAAGGCCAAGCAGCTTGCGGCCGGCGAGGATCCCGACGGCGATGCCGCGACGCTCGACGTGCTGGCGGCGCTGCACAAATTCCAGAGAGTGCGTCCCGATCCGGAAGCCTTCATCGAGGCGCTCGATCCGCTGCAGCCGCGGCTCTATTCGATCTCGTCGTCGCTCAAATCGACGCCGGGCCGCGTCTCGCTCACCGTCGATGCGGTGCGCTACGAGGTCGACAAGCGGGCGCGCCACGGCGTCTGCTCGACCTTCCTCGGCGGCCGCATCGCGCCCGGCGACAAGATCAAGGTCTATGTCCAGAAGGCGCAGCATTTCGCGCTGCCCGCCGATCCGTCGAAACCGATCATCATGATCGGGCCCGGCACCGGCATCGCGCCGTTCCGCGCCTTTCTGCACGAGCGGCAGGCCACCGGCGCGCCCGGGCGCAACTGGCTGTTCTTCGGCCATCAGCGCAGCGCTTACGATTTCTTCTACGAGGAGGAATTTGCGGCGATGCATGCGGCCGGCCTGTTGACGCGGCTGTCGCTGGCGTGGTCGCGCGATACCGACGAGAAGATCTACGTGCAGCACCGCATGCGCGAGGCCGGCCGCGAACTGTGGTCCTGGCTCGACGACGGCGCCCAGTCTATGTCTGCGGCGACGCGCTGCGCATGGCCAAGGACGTCGAGGCGGCGCTCGTCGATATCATCGCCGGGCATGGCGGCCGCAGTCCGACCGATGCGATCAAAGTGCTCGGCGAACTCAAAGCCAGCGACCGCTATCAGACCGACGTTTACTAGGAGGACGTTCGCCCGTGACCGTTGACCGCAGTCCCGCCGCACCGCCAACGCGCATGGCCGCACTGTCGCGGCTGCCGGCGTTTTTCGCGCTCGAGGGCAAGCGCGCCGTTGTTGCCGGCGGAACGCCGGCCGCGGCGTGGAAAGCCGAATTGCTTTCGGCGGCGGGCGCGCGGGTCGAAGTCTTTGCCGCTGCGCCAACCAGGAGCCAGCGAGGACATGCTGGCGCTTGCCGGCGCTCCGCCGCGCGGGCCGATCGCGATCCATGACCGCAGCTGGACGGCTGGCGACTTCGCCGGCGCGGCAATCGCGGTCGCCGACTGCGCCGATGACGCGGCGGCTGCGGATTTCGCCGCGGCCGCGCGCATGGCGGGCGTGCCGGTCAATGTCATCGACCGTCCGGCATTCTCCGATTTTACCTTTGGCGCCATCGTCAATCGTTCGCCGCTGGTCATCGGCATTTCCACCGACGGTGCGTCGCCGGTTTTCGGCCAGGCGATCCGCGCCAAGATCGAAGCGTTGATCCCGAGAGGTTTTGCGCGCTGGGCCGAAGCTGCGCGCACTCTGGCGGCCGCGCATGCAGGCGCTGGCGCTGTCGTTTCGCGGCCGCCGCGGCTTCTGGGAGAGATTTACCGCGCGCGCCGTCGCCGCGCCCGATCGCGCGCCGAGCGATGCCGATCTCGATGCGCTGCTGATGCCGTCGGCCACGCCAGCGGCCGGTTCGGTCGTTCTCGTCGGCGCCGGCCCCGGCGATCCGGAATTGCTGACGCTGCGCGCCGTGCGCGCGCTGCAATCGGCCGACGTGATTTTGTTCGACGGTCTGGTTTCGCCCGACATTCTCGAATTCGCCCGCCGCGAAGCGAAGAAAATGCTGATCGGCGAGACCGGCAACGATGGCTCGCGCCGCAAAGACGACAGTGCCGCCTTGATGATTGCGCTCGCACAAAGCCGGCCGCCGCGTCGTGCGGCTGAAGCGCGGCGATCCGATGACTTCCGGCCGCGCCGGCGAAGAGATCGCGGCCTGCCGCGCCGCGGGAATTGGCGTTGAGGTGGTGCCAGGCATCGCCGCGGCGGCGGCTGCGAGCTGCCCGGTCAGGCCGCCCACGAGCCCGGAATCCTCGCCGGATAAAGCGAATTTTCGCTCGAGATCCGCGAACTGCCGCCGGCGCGGCAGCGCTAAATCACAGAATTGTTGGCAAAGCACGGGTTGCGGAAGCCCGTCCTGTCCGCCTATTTAAGCCCTGCATGGACACCGTCACCGCACCCCCCGCAGCCGCGAGCCGTCCGCATTTGCCGGAACCGCACGCGCACCTCATCGATGCGCGGCTCGACCAAGATCGAGGATGTCGCTCGCGACACCAAGCTCTATACGTTCCAGCGCGCCGAAGGCGGACCTTTGCCGGCCTACAAGCCGGGTGCGCATATCGACTTGCATCTGCCCAACGGCCTGTTGCGCCAATTCTCGCTGGTGGTGCCGAATTCGGATCCGCAGAGCTACGTCGTTGGCGTCAAGAAGGACGCCGCCAGCCGCGGCGGCTCGCGCTACATCATCGAGGAGATGAAAGTCGGCGACCGCATCAAGATCAGCGCGCCGCGCAACAATTTCCCGCTGATGGAAAACGCCGAGCATGTGGTGCTGATTGCCGGCGGCATCGGCATCACGCCGATCTGGTGCATGACGCAGCAGCTCATCGCGCTGGCGCGGCCATGGACGCTGCACTATTCGTGCCGCTCGCCGCGAGGACATGGCGTTTCTCGACGCGCTCAACACCCTCGATCCGCAATCCGTGCATCTGCATTTCGACGACGAAGCCGACGGCAAGTTTCTCGATCTTGCCGCCGCGATCGCCGCGGCGCCGGCGAACGCGCATTTTTACTGCTGCGGTCCCAATCCGATGCTCAAAGCGTTCGAGGCGGCGGCGGCGAGCCGGCCGCGCAGCAACGTCCATGTCGAATATTTCACGCCGAAGGACGAAGCGGCCGCCGCCACCGGCACCGGCGGCTTCTGGGTCGAACTGGCGCGCTCGGGCGAGGAATATTTCATCCCCGAAGGCAAGAAGATCCTCGAAGTGCTGTTCGATGCCGGCGTCGACGTCGACTATTCCTGCGAGCTCGGCATCTGCGGCGCCTGCGAGACCCGCATCATCTCCGGCGTCCCGATCCACCACGATTCGGTGCTCAGCGAGGAAGAGCAGGCGACCAACGAGAAGGTCATGATCTGCTGCTGCGGCTGCGCGACCGAGCGGCTGGTGCTGGATATGTAATCTGTCATTGCCGGGCTCGACCCGGCAATCCATGCTGCGGTAGAGTGATTAGAGAGCTTTGCGGCGAAGCCTTTACGGCCGCGAGTCTGCATGGATCACCGGGTCAAGCCCGGTGATGACGACAAAATGGACGCGCCCGTAAAGTCCCGCACCGCCAATAAGCCGTCCGTCGCCGAGCGGCAGGACCTGCGCGCCTGGATCGCGCAACTGCGCGCGGCGGGCGAGTTGCAGGACATTGCCGGCGCCGAGCGCGAGAGGGAAATCGGCGGCATCGTCGACATCTATCAGCGGCGCATCGGCAACAAGGCCGTGCTGTTCGACGACGTGCCCGGCTTTCCGCGCGGCCACCGCATCCTCGCCAACATTCTCACCTCGCTGCGGCGCATCAACATCACGCTGGGGCTTAATCCCGACGCCAGCGCCATCGATCTGGTGCATTACTGGCGCCGCTATATGAAAGAGGCAAAAGCGATTCCGCCGGTCACGGTGAAAACCGGGCCGCTCATGGACAACGTGCGCACCGGCAGCGACATCGACATTTTCAAGATCCCGGTGCCGCGCTGGCACGAGCACGACGGCGGCTATTATATCGGTACCGGCGACATGGTGATCATGCGCGATCCGGATTCCGGCTGGATCAATTACGGCGCCTATCGCGTCCAGGCGCAGGAGCGCAACGTTGCGACGGTGATGTTCTCGAAAGGCAAGCATGGCGACATCATCAAGCGCAAATATCACGAGCGCGGCGAGCCGTGCCCGATTGCGGTCGTGTGCGGCATGCACCCGGCGCTGTTCATGATCGCCGGCCTGGAAATTCCCTACGGCAAGAACGAATACGACGCGGCCGGCGGGCTTATCGGCGAAGCTGTCGAAGTCATCAGCCGGACCCGCGCACCGGCCTGCCGATTCCGGCGCATGCCGAGATCGCCTTCGAGGGCTTCATTCATCCCGAACGATCTGTTGGACGAAGGGCCGCTCGGCGAATGGACCGGCTATTACGCCGGCGGGCTGAAGAAGGAGCCGGCGATCCGCATCGAGACGTTCATGCATCGCCACGATCCGATCCTGCTCGGCGCCATTCCCGGCATCCCGCCCGACGACGATTCGTTCTACCGCGGCACCTATCGCTCCGGCGCGGTGTGGAACCAGCTCGAAGCCGCCGGCGTGCCGGAAGTGAAAGGCGTGTGGGCGCATGCCGCGGGCGGCAGCCGGCTCTGGCTCACCGTCGCGATCAAGCAGCAATATGCCGGGCACGCCAAGCAGGCCGGGCTGATCGCTTCGCAATGCCACGCCGGCGCCTATGCCAACCGCTTCGTCGTCGTGGTCGACGACGACATCGATCCGGCCGACATGGACAAAGTGGTGTGGGCGATGTGCACGCGCTTCGATCCGCGCGAAGGCATGGAGACGTTGCGCGGCTGCTGGTCGACCGCGCTCGATCCGATGGCCTATGCCAGCGACGATCCGCGCAATGCGCGCGTGGTGATCGACGCCTGCAAGCCGTTCAAACGCCGCGACACGTTCCCGGTCGTGGTGCGCGCGAGCGAGGAGGTCGAGGCGCTGGTGCGCGGCAAATTCTCCGACGTGCTGCCGCGCGAGCTAGCCGCATGACCGAGAAATTCGATATCACGCTCACCATCAACGGCCGCGATTATCCGATCCGCGTCGAGCCGCGCAAAACGCTGGTCGACGCCATCCGCGACGATTGCGGCCAGACCGGCACCCATATCGGCTGCGAGCACGGCGTCTGCGGCACCTGCACGGTGATCGTCGACGACGAGGCGGTGCGCTCCTGCCTGATGTTCGCGATCCAGGCGCAAGGCAAGACAATCCGCACCGTCGAAGGTCTCGCCAACGGCGACAAGCTGTCGGTGCTGCAGCAGGCCTTCATCGACAATCACGGCCTGCAATGCGGCTATTGCACTCCCGGTTTCTTGATGCTGGCGACCAACGTGCTGGAGAAGAATCCGCAGATCGACGACGAGGAGCTGATCGACGTGCTCGCCTCGAATCTGTGCCGCTGCACCGGCTATCAGAACATCATCAAGGCGGTGAAGGCGGCGCGCGACCAGATGCAGGGCGAGGCCGTTAAGGTGGTAGCAAGCGCCGCCAGCGCCGCTTTCGCGACTTCGACATCCTGCTCGATCTTGGCGCCGCCGGCGGCGACCGCGCCGATGACTTCGCCGCCGACCTCGATCGGAAAGCCGCCCGGCACATTGGTGAAGTCGCCCATGCGCACCGCCATCGACAGCGCATTCTCCTCCGGCGCGTAGCCGGTCGGCAGCCGCTGCGACGCCGCGGTGATCGCTTTCCTTTGCGTGGTGATGATGGAGAAATGCCGCGCGCCGTCCATCATCAAAAAGCCGATCAGCCGGCAGCTGCCGTCGACCACGGCGAGCGAGACCTTGCAGCCGAGCGCGTTGGCCTTGGTCACGCCGGCCGTCAGCATTTTCAGGCTCGCCTCGTGGGTGAGCCGGTGGGTCGGGACGAAATCCGCCATGCGAAACTCCACTGCCGCGGCACCGATCGCCACCACATGACACAAAATCGGCAATGCTGTTAGTGTCCGCCCCCGGCGCAGGACAGCAGAGGGTTCGCAAGCGTGAGCACGGGAGCTTTACCAACCGAATGGGATCGCGAGGCCGACGTCGTGGTCATCGGCTCCGGCGCGACCGGCATGCCGGCCGCGATCGTGGCGCGCGAGGCCGGCGCGTCGGTGATCGTGGTCGAGGCGCAGCCGCATATCGGCGGCCATGCCATCACCTCAGGCGGCAACCTGCCGCTCGGCGGCGGCACCAGCTATCAGAAGAAATACGGCATCGCGGATTCGCCCGACCTGTTCTTCCAGGATCTGACCGACTGGTCGGTGGTCGAGACCAACGGCTTCCCGCCCTACCGCTATAACGACCGCGAGATCATCCGCGCTTTCGCCGACAACAGCGTGCCGGCGTTCGAATGGCTGTTGGCGCACGGCGTCAAGGTCATCGACCGGCCGCCGAACAAGATCGGGCATGAAATCGGCGTCTCGGCGCTGCGCACCATGCAGATCGACGTCGTTGACTGGCCGATGGTCCATACCGGCGGACCGGCCGCTCCGGACGACGACGAAATCCGCGCCGGCGCCGGCTTGATGCGGCCGCTGGAAGCGGCGGCGCGCCGGATCGGCGTCGACATCCTGCTCGAGCACCGCATGACGGCGATCCACCGCGAGGCGGTAAAATCCGGCCGCGTGCTCGGCATCGCCGTCGATGCCAAAGGCGAGACGCGCAACATCCGGGCGCGCAAGGCCGTCATCGTCGCCACCGGCGGCTCGACCGGTAACGTCAACTTCCGCCGCATGTTCGATCCGCGCTTAACGGAGGAATATTGCGGGCTCGCCGGCATGCCGTGGTCGGATCAGGACGCCAGCGGCGAACTCGCCGCCATGGATATCGGCGCCTCGCTGTGGGGGGCGTTCAATTACACCGGCGAGTTCGGCTCGGGCATCACCAAGCCCGGCGCGATCGGCTGCCAATACGGTTATGTGAACGTGCGCTGGCGCCCGGGCAGCGACGTGTTCGACAAAGCGCGCGCCATCGGCCTGCCGGTGAAGGACTGGCAGGATGTCATCCTGGTCAACATGCTGGGCAAGCGCTTCTACGACGAGACCGCCGGTCACTTCAATTACAACACCTATCAGAGCACCAATCCCTACGAGCCGCATTCTTATCTCAACGCCAAGAACCAAAAATACGATCCGAGCAATTTCATCAACGCCGCGCTCGCCGGGATCGGCGACGGCCACAACGGCGGCGGGCCGATCTGGGCGATCTTCGATGCCGATGCGCTGGCGCGCGAAAGATGGATTCCGCGGCCGCCGCATGTCGATGTCGATGCCGGGTTCTTCTTCGCGGGCGGCAGTATCGAAGAGCTGGCCGGCAAGATCAAAATGAAATACCAGCGCGTGCCGATGCCGCCGCAAAATCTCGCCGCCACCGTCGCGCGCTATAATTCATTCGTCGACGCCGGCAAGGATGCCGACTTCGGCAAGCCAAAGCCGCTCTACAAGATCGCAAAGCCGCCGTTTTACGCCGCCTGGGCGACGCCGGTCATTCACGACACCCGCGCCGGGTTGCGCATCAATGCGCGCTGCCAGGTGGTCGACATGAGCGGCGAAATGATTCCCGGGCTTTATTGCGGCGGCGAATCGGCCGGCGGCTTTTCCATGCACGGCCTGCCGCGCGCGATCTGCCAGGGGTTCATCGCCGGAAGAAATGCAGTAACGGAAAACGAGCCGGCGTGACGGCGGGAGTTGTGCTGGTCATTTGCCGCGGCGCCGGCGCGTGGTTGACCGGTTCGCCGGGCGGCAGTTTCAGCAAGTCCGATACTTTGACGAAGGTGTATCCCTCGGCGCGCAGCTTTCCGATGATGTCCGGCAGTGCGCCGGCCGTTGCCGGCGCATTGGGACCGCCATGCATGTGAAGGACGACGATGCTGCCCGGGCGGACATGCGCTACGACGTCGGAGGCGACCCATTTCGGACTTTTCTCGAAGGCATCGGCGCCATCGACGTCGCCGCCGATGACGACATAACCCTGATCCTCGACCCGCTTCACGGCGGCTGCGTCGGAGCAAAGCCCGGGGAAGCGGAAATATTTCTGATAGGAGGTCGCGTATTTGCGTAACAGGTCGTCGGTTTTTTGCACCTCGGCGGCTTGTTTTGCGTCCGGTATCGGAAACAGGCTGTAGCAGGGCGAATGAAAGGCGCCGTGCGAATAGCTGTGATTGCCGAGCTCGAACAGCGGATCGTCGGATAATTCTTTGGTCGCGGCGGGATAGGTCTCGATCCAAAGCCCGGTCAGAAACAGCGTCGCCGGCGCCTGCTGCTGCCGCAGCGCCGCAATGACTTTTTCGTTGTACCAGGAAGCAACCTTGCCGCTTTTGAGCTCACGCAGCATCCCCGGCGTCATGTCGCCGTCGAAGGTGAGCGCGACAATTTTCTGGCTTGTCGATGCGTGATCGAAACCGAGCCGCTGATCGGCCGCGGCCAGCGCGGCGAGTGGGACGCTCAGGATTACGAACAGCGTCAGGGAAGCGACCGCGCCATGCCTGCGTCGTGATTGCACCGATCGCAGACATTGACCGCGCATTACGTGGCTGGACCCGGCTAAACCGTCGTCTGCGCCATGCCGCGCTGCGCCTTGAGCGCTTCCTTGGCGCCGTCCTTGAACGCCAGCATCCGGCGGCAGCACCACCGAGCAGGAGCGGATCTTGTGCTGCGCGGGATCGACGCCGGGCGGGGTGGTGCCTTTCTCGGCCAGCGCCTTGGCGGCGCGCATCAGGCGATGGCGCGCCATGATGATGCCGTTGTCGGTCGAGACCAGATTTTCCTTGGTGCGGTCGCAGACCGGTCCCATGCTTTCCTGCAACGACGCATCCTGCATGGCGAAGCCGGCGACGCCGCTAAAAGTCCTGCCGGCCTTCTGCGCCGCGCGGTCGATCAGATAATCGTTGTCCTTGTTGGCGAGCGGCCGGAAGGCGGCATCTACTTTGCAATGCACGCCGGCGCCGTCCTTCATGGCGTCGACCTCGGTCTTGCTCAGCGCCCGCACCGGGTGGAAATCGTAAGACCACGCCCAGCAATTCTCGTCGTCGATCGGCACCCAGAAATGGCCGTGGATCGGATGATCGCCGCGCGGCGGGATCATGGTGAAGCAGGGCATCACCCACGGCGTGATGCGCCAGTAGTATTTGCCGTTCTCGGCATTGCGCCGCGCGCCGATGAACAGCCCGCCGGGCTGCTCGACCACCTCGAAATGCGGCTGCATGTCGGCGAGATTGTACTGGTTGCCCTTGGCGCCCTTGAACAGCGGGTCGGAGTGCAGATCGCCGCGATGCAGGAACGAGACGTGGCTCGAATCGATGCCGCCTTCCATGGCTTGCAGCCAGTTGCATTCCTGCAGCCGCTTCGAGGCGAAGCTCTGCTGCGGCGGCACCAGCGCGAATTCCCATTCCGGCAGCGGCGGCTTTTTGTCGGGCGGGACCCATATAGGCCCACAGCACCTCGCCGATCTTCACCAGCGGATAGGAGGTCAGCTTGACCTTCTTGCAGAAGCCGCTTTCGACCGGCTCGGACGGCACTTCGACGCACTGGCCGGTCACGTCGTATTTCCAGCCGTGATAGGGGCAGCGCAGCCCGCCTTCCTCGTTGCGGCCGAACCACAGCGAGACGCCGCGATGGGCGCAGAACTCGTCGATCAGGCCATAGCGGCCCTGCGGAGTCGCGGAAGGCGATCAGCCGCTCGGACAGGAGCTTGACCCGGACCGGCGGGCAATCGTTCTCCGGCAATTCTTCGGCAAGAAGCGCCGGCAGCCAATAGCAGCGGAACAACTGGCCCATCGCCGTTCCGGGGCCGGTCTGGGTCAAAAGCTCGTTCTGTTCTTTTCTGAGCATGGTTTTTCGTCCGTAGCGGCAGTTCCCCAAAACAGTAGGGATTCGGTCATGCCCGAGCAAGCTGGACTACGAAACCGCCTTACTCACCCCTATCATGACAGGTGGGCAAAATTGCGTGCCAGAACGCGGCGTCCGGTTGCTCTGCCAACGCAATTACGCTAAGTCGGCCCGGTCCGGGTGGCCGTTTTGGAGAGATGGGAATGTCCGATCACGGCGAGGTCGAATACGCGCTTGCGACGGGCAACGATTACCCCGCTCACGAACAGACCTACCGCAATTTCATCACGTTGGTGAAAGTGACGATGGCAATCGTCGTCATCATTGTTATCGGGATGGCGTATTTCCTGACGTGATGTAACCGCACATACCGACATCGGCCTGATTGCCGGGCAATTCGGGACCCTATGCCGCCGTCGGAGGATTGATGAAGGTCGCGGTTGCTGCCGAAACCGATGCGGGCGAGCCGCGCGTGGCCGCGACTCCCGAAACCGTCAAGAAGATGATCGGGCTGGGCGCCGAGGTCGCCGTCGAGCCGGGCGCCGGCGTCAAATCCGGCATTCTCGATGCCGACTATGCCGCTGCCGGCGCCACGGTCGCCCGTGAGGCGCTGAGCGGCGCCGATATCGTGCTCAAGGTGCGGCGGCCGAATGCGGTCGAGCTGGCGCAGTTGAAGAACGGCGCCATCGTCATCGCCATCATGGACCCTTACGGGCACGAGGACGCGCTGCGCGCCATGGCCGATGCCGGCGTGACCGCCTTCGCCATGGAGCTGTTGCCGCGCATCACCCGCGCGCAAGTGATGGACGTGCTCTCGAGCCAGGCCAATCTCGCCGGCTATCGCGCCGTGGTCGACGCCGCCGCGGAATTCGGCCGCGCTCTGCCGATGATGATGACCGCGGCCGGCACCGTTCCGGCCGCCAAGGTTTTCATCATGGGCGCCGGCGTCGCCGGCCTGCAAGCGATCGCGACCGCGCGCCGGCTCGGCGCGATCGTGACGGCGACCGACGTGCGTCCGGCTGCCAAGGAGCAGGTCGAAAGCCTCGGCGCCAAATTCATTGCGGTCGAGGACGAGGAATTCAAAGCGGCCGAGACCGCCGGCGGCTACGCCAAGGAAATGTCGAAAGAGTATCAGGCCAAGCAGGCCGCGCTTGGTCGCCGATCACATCAAGAAGCAGGACATCGTCATCACCACCGCGCTCATTCCCGGCCGGCCGGCGCCGCGCCTCGTGTCAAAAGAGATGGTGGCCTCGATGCGGCCGGGCTCGGTCGTGGTCGATCTCGCCGTCGAGCGCGGCGGCAATGTCGAAGGCGTCAGCGCGGACGCGGTCGCCGAAGTCGGCGGCGTCAAAATCGTCGGCTATCGCAACGTGCCGGGCCGGCTCGCCGCCACGGCTTCGAGCCTCTACGCCAGGAATCTCTATGCGTTCCTCGAAGTTCTGATCGACAAGAAGACCAAGGCGCTTGCCGTCAATTGGGACGACGACATCGTCAAGGCGACGGCGCTGACGCGCGACGGCGCGATCGTGCATCCCAATTTCAAGCCGAAGAGCGCGGCCTGAGAGAGTGCGGCATAGGAGCGAGCACGAAACCATGATCACACTTTCGATCCTCGGCCAGCTCGATCTGCTCGCCAACGCCCATTCCAGCGTGCCGGAAGCGGCGAGCGATGCGGTCAATCCGTTCGTGTTCCGGCTGTCGATTTTCGTGCTCGCGGTCTTTGTCGGCTACTACGTCGTCTGGTCGGTGACGCCGGCGCTGCATACGCCGCTGATGTCGGTGACCAACGCGATCTCTTCGGTGATCGTGGTCGGCGCGCTGCTCGCGGTCGGCGTCGCGCTCGCTGGCGACGATTCCGGGCCGATCTGGGCGCGCGCGCTCGGCTTCGTCGCGCTGACTTTCGCTTCGGTCAATATTTTCGGCGGCTTTCTGGTGACCAAGCGCATGCTGGCGATGTTCCAGCGAAAGCAGAAGTGAGCGGAAGGACCAATGATGAGCGCCGATCTCGCCGCGCTTTGCTATCTCGTCGCCGGCGCCCTGTTCATCCTGGCGCTGCGCGGACTGTCGAATCCGGAGACCAGCCGGCGCGGCAATCTGTTCGGCATGATCGGCATGGCGATCGCGGTCGTCACCACGCTCGCGGCGCATCCGCCGGCGGATCTCGCGCCTGGGGACTGGTCGTGCTCGGCATGGCGATCGGCGGCGGCACCGGCGCGGTGATTGCGCGGCGCGTGCCGATGACCTCGATGCCGGAACTGGTCGCCGCCTTCCATTCGCTGGTCGGCATGGCGGCGGTGCTGGTCGCGGCCGGCGCGCTCTACGCGCCTGCGGCGTTCGGCATCGGCTCGGAAGGCGCCATCCACGGCCAGAGCCTGATCGAAATGTCGCTCGGCGTCGCCATCGGCGCCATCACCTTCACCGGCTCGGTCATCGCGTTCCTGAAGCTCTCCGGCCGCATGAGCGGCAAGCCGATCACGCTGCCGGGCCGCCACGTCATCAATATCGCGCTGGCGATCGCCCTCGTCGCGCTGATCGTCTGGTTCTTCGAGGCGCAGCAGCACCTCACGTTCTGGCTGATCGCCGCGGCGTCGTTCCTGCTCGGCGTGCTGATCATCATTCCGATCGGCGGCGCCGACATGCCGGTCGTGATCTCGATGCTCAATTCCTATTCCGGTTGGGCCGCCGCCGGCATCGGCTTCACGCTGGAAAATACCGCGCTGATCATCACCGGCGCGCTGGTCGGCTCGTCGGGCGCGATCCTGTCCTACATCATGTGCAAGGGCATGAACCGCTCGTTCATCTCGGTCATCCTCGGCGGCTTCGGCGGCGAAGTGGCGGGCCCGGCGGCCGCGGCCGGCGACCGGCCGGTCAAGATCGGCTCGGCGGAGGACGCGGCTTTCATCCTCAAGAACGCCGGCAAGGTCATCATCGTGCCGGGCTACGGCATGGCGGTGGCGCAGGCGCAGCATGCGCTGCGCGAGATGGGCGACAAGCTCAAAGCCGAAGGCGTCGAGGTCAAATACGCCATCCATCCGGTGGCCGGCCGCATGCCGGGCCACATGAACGTGCTGCTCGCCGAAGCCAACGTGCCCTATGACGACGTGTTCGAGCTGGAAAACATCAATTCGGAATTCGCCCAGGCCGACGTCGCCTATGTCATCGGCGCCAACGACGTCACCAATCCGGCCGCCGAGGACGATCCGAAATCGCCGATCTACGGCATGCCGGTGCTGCAGGTGTGGAAGGCCGGCACGGTGATGTTCAACAAGCGCTCGCTCGCCTCGGGCTATGCCGGCATCGACAATCCGCTGTTCTACCGCGACAACACCATGATGCTGCTCGGCGACGCCAAGAAAATGACGGAAGAGATCGTCAAGGCGGTGTAAAATCTCGGTTCGATGACCGAGAACTCCTCGCCGAAGCCGCCCCAACCGATCCGCGCGCGCCGCTGGTCCGGACCGGCATCGCCGCCGGCGCGGCCGCGGCCCTATCGCCTGGCGTTGCGTCTCATCGGCATTCCGGCCGTCGCCGTTGCCGGCGTTTTGATCTACCGCGGCCTGCGCGATCATTTCGTTCTGCCGGAATGCGATTCGGACCGCGCCAAGCACTCGCTGGCCGACGTTCTCAAAGAACTGCAGATGGAGCCGACGCGCTACGAGCCGATCAAGACGGTGTCGATCGACCAAGGATCAGGTCGTCTGCAATGCGGACCTGCCGTTGCCGGACGGCGGCAATGTGGTTGCCGATTTCACGTTCTACTGGGACGGCGGCAAGGCGCATATGAAGTATTCGGTTTCGCGCAAAAAGCCGTGAAGGCGACGGCAATACGGGCACGGAACTTAGTGGCGCCGAAGCGCTTGTCTGCGCGTGGACCAGGGCGCCAATACAGTCATCCATGTCAAACACTTAACCACGGGCCCGCTGCCCTGGATGGTGCGGATCGGCTATGCGGCGCGCGGCATCGTCTTCCTCATCGTCGGCGGCTTCGCTTTGCTCGCCGCCGGCGGCCTGGGTACGCATCCGGAAGGCGCCCGGGATGCGCTCGAGCTGTTATTCCAGCGGCCGCTCGGCGGCTATTTCTTGTGGGCTCTGGCGGTGGGTCTTTTATGTTTTGCCGGCTGGCGCTTTCTACAATCGGTATTCGACGTCGATCTGCACGGCAACAGTCCCTACGGTCTGATGCGCCGCGGTATCCTCGCCAGTAGCGGCCTGTTCTATATCGTACTCGCCGCGGCGACAGTCCGCATCACCATGGTCCACCGGCGTGTCGACGAGGATCAGTCGACGCGGGAATGGACGGCGTGGGTGATGACGCAGCCGCTGGGGCGGCTGTTGATTGCGCTCATCGCGGCAGGTTTCGTCGGCGTTGCCGCCGGGCTCGCGGTCAAGGCGTGTCGCGCGCCCTATCGCGAGGCGCTCGACGCCACGCGTGAGCAGCGCGTTTTTGCGGTTGTGCTCGGATCGTTCGGCCATCATGACTCGCGCCCTGGTTTTCTTCATGGTCGGCGCCTTTCTCGGGGCCGCCGCCTATAACTCGGATTCGTTCGAGGCGGTCAGCCTGGCCGGCGTGCTGCGCGCCATGCAGCATCAAGCGCATGGCGGGGTCTTGCTCGGCATCGCCGCGCTTGGCCTTCTGGCGTTCGGTTTCTTCGAGATCATCGAGGCTGCGACGCGCCGCGCCGGCGCGGTTAAACCGGAAGGACCGAAGCCGTCTCAACTGGACGATTTGCCGTAACCGCCCGCGGTCGGCGTCTGGATGATGATGGCCTCGCCGGCGTCGATCACGGTGGCGTCGCAGCCTTGCAGCTTTTCCATGCGGCCGTCGCTTGCGGCGCACCCAATTCTCGCCGACCTGACCGTCGCCGCCGCCGGCAAGCCCGAACGGCGGCACGCGGCGATGGCCGGACAGAATCGTGCATTCCATTTTTTCCAGGAACCGGATGGTGCGGCGGATGCCGTCGCCGGCGTTCCATTTGCCGCGCCCGCCCGAGCCTTTGCGGATGTGGAAATCTTCGAGCAGCACCGGATAGCGGAATTCCAGAATTTCCGGATCGGTCAGCCGCGTATTGGTCATGTGGGTGTGCACGGCGTCGGTGCCGGGAAAGCCAGGCCCGGCCGGCGAGCCGGAGCAGATCGTCTCGTAATACTGATAGCGCGCATTGCCGAAATTGAGATTGTTCATGGTGCCTTGCGCCGCCGCCATGGCGCCAAGCGCGCCGAACAGGCAATTGGTCACTTCCTGCGAGGTCTCGACATTGCCGGCGACGACGGCGGCGGGAAATTCCGGCGACAGCATCGATTTTTTCGGAATGACGATGCGGATCGGCCGCAGGCAGCCGGCATTCATCGGAATGTCGTCGTCGACCATGACGCGGAACACGTAGAGCACCGCGGCGCGCGTCACCGGCTCGGGCGCATTGAAGTTCGACGGCTGCTGCGGGCTGGTGCCGGTGAAATCGACGGTCGCCTCGCGTTTCTTCTTGTCGACCGTGATGCGGACTTTGATCGTATTGCCCTGATCGGTCTCGATGGCAAAGGCGCTGTCGTGCAGCCGGTCGATGACGCGGCGCACGCTCTCGGCCGCATTGTCCTGCACGTGCCGCATATAGGCGCGCACCACCGGCAGCGTGAAATAGCGCACCATCTTGCGCAATTCGTGCACGCCCATCTCGTTGGCGGCGATCTGCGCCTTGATGTCGTTGACGTTCTGCAGCGGATTGCGCGCCGGATATTTGGCGCCTTCAAGCAGCGCGTAGGTTTCCTTCTCGCGAAAGCGGCCGCGGTCGACCAGCTTGAAATTGTCGATATAGACGCCTTCCTGCTCGATGGTGGTGGCGTTCGGCGACATCGAGCCCGGCGAAATGCCGCCGACATCGGCGTGATGGCCGCGCGAGGCGACCCAGAACAGGATCTTCTTGCCGTCGAATACCGGCGTGCAGACGGTGATGTCGGGCAGATGCGTGCCGCCGTTATAAGGCGCGTTGATGGCATAGACGTCGCCCGGGCGGACCTTGCCCTTGTTCTCGCGAATGATGGTCTCGACCGCGCGGTCCATCGAGCCGAGATGCACCGGCATGTGCGGCGCGTTGGCGACCAGCGAGCCGTTGCCGTCGAATACCGCGCAGGAGAAATCGAGCCGCTCCTTGATATTCACCGAATAGGCGGTGTTCTGCAGCGCGACGCCCATCTGCTCGGCGATCGACATGAACAGATTGTTGAACACTTCGAGCATCACCGGATCGGCATGGGTGCCGATGGCGCGCGTGCGCGCGAGCTTTTGCACCCGGCGCAGCACCAGATGGTTCTTGGCGGTCAGCTCGGCCTGCCAGCCGTGCTCGACGACCACGGTCTGGTGCGGCTCGATGATGATGGCGGGACCCTTGACCTTATGTCCGGGGACGAGCTGGCCGCGCGTGTAGACCAGCGCGCGGTGCCATTTGCCGCCGGAGAAGAATCGGGTGCGACGCGCCGGCGCCGGCAGCTTGGCGCGCTTGGTCTTGCGCGGCCGCTCTTTGAACGTCGCGCCGCCGCCGACGGCTTCGACCGACACGGCCTCAATCACCAGCGATTTCTTGCGGTCGATGAAGCCGAATTGGGCCTTGTGGGCGCGCTCGAAGGCAGCTTTCATTCTCTGCAGCGTAGCGACGGTATTGCCGACGCCCGCGTCAATGACGAGCGGCGTATCGGTTCCGGCGTAGCGGATATGCGCGCGCACATGCAGTTTGATGCCTTTCGCCGCAACGCCTTGGCCAGAGACCTCTGCGGTCACCGTGTGCGCCAGGCGCCGCGATACGCCTTGCAAGGTCGCGCGCGACTTGTCGCCGAACGGCTCCTCGATCGCCTGCTGGCGGACGCTGCGGATGTCGGCAAGGCCCATGCCGTAGGCCGAGAGCAGCGACGACAGCGGATGGATCAGCACGCTCTCCATGCCGAGCGCATCGGCGACGAGGCAAGCGTGCTGGCCGCCGGCGCCGCCGAAGCAATTGAGCGCATAGCGCGTCACGTCATAGCCACGCTGCACCGAAATCTTCTTGATCGCGTTCGCCATGTTCTCGACCGCGATCTTGATAAAGCCGTCGGCGACTTGTTCGGCGCTCCGCCCGTCGCCGATGTTTTGCGCCAGCGCCGCGAAGGCTTGGCGGACCGCGTCGCCGTCGAGCGGCAGGTTTTGCGCGGGTCCAAAAATCCTGGGAAAGAAATCCGGGATGAGCTTGCCGACCATGACATTGGCGTCGGTCACGGCGAGCGGGCCGCCGCGGCGGTAGCATTTCGGGCCGGGATTGGCGCCGGCCGAATCCGGTCCGACGCGAAACCGCGCGCCGTCGAAATGCAGGATCGAGCCGCCGCCCGCAGCCACGGTGTGAATCAGCATCATCGGCGCCCGCATGCGCACGCCGGCGACCTCGGTCTCGAAGGCGCGCTCGTATTGGCCGGCATAATGCGACACGTCGGTCGACGTGCCGCCCATGTCGAAGCCGATCAATCGCGAAAAGCCGGCCGAGCGGCCGGTCTCGGCCATGCCGACGACGCCGGCCGCCGGGCCTGAGAGGATCGCATCCTTGCCGCGGAACAGCTCGGCCGCGGTCAGCCCGCCCGACGACATCATGAACATGAGGCGGATGGCGGCGCTTTTGCTGTCCAGGTCGTCCGCCACCTGGGCCACATAATTGCGTAAGATCGGCGACAGATAGCCGTCGACAACGGTGGTATCGCCGCGGCCGACCAGTTTGATCAGCGGCGAGACTTCGTGGCTGGCGGAGATTTGCGGAAAGCCGAGCTCGCGCGCCAGCGCCACCACTTGCTGCTCATGATCGCTGTAGCGATAGGCGTGCATCAGTACGACGGCGACGGCGCGGATGCCGTCGGCAAGCGCGCGTTCCAGTTCTACCCGCACCGCTGCTAGATCGAGCGCGCGCTCCACGGCGCCGTCGGCGCGCACCCGCTCGTCAACCTCGACGACCCGCTCGTACAGCATGTCGGGCTTGATGATGTGCTTGGCGAAGATTTTCGGCCGCGCCTGGTAGCCGATGCGCAGCGCGTCGCGAAAGCCCTTGGTGATCAGGAGTAGCGTGCGCTCGCCCTTGCGCTCAAGCAGCGCATTGGTGGCGACCGTGGTGCCCATCTTGACCGCTGAAATCTGCTTGCTCGGGATCGGTGCGCCCGGCTTAAGTCCCAGCAGATGGCGGATACCGTGCACCGCCGCATCCCGATAGGCTTCGGGATTTTCCGAAAGCAGCTTGTGGGTGACGAGCGCGCCGTCCGGCCGCCTGCCGATCACGTCGGTAAAGGTGCCGCCGCGATCGATCCAGAATTCCCAACTCGCCGCCATGCGCTCGGTCCTGGTTCGATCTCGGGCTCGATCCCGCCCGTTTTTTGTGCCAACCTGGGCCGGAGCGAGCCCGCAACAGATAGCTCAGACGACTAGTTGAGGAAACAGCGATGCACAAGATCGCAATTTCGGAAGCCGCCCGCGCGCGCATGACCGCCCGGACCGGCAAAGCGCATCCGTTCGACGCGATCGATCCGCCCAAAGCCGCCTTGGTCGTGATCGACATGCAGAATTATTTCTGTAAACCGGGCCATCAGGGCGAGGTCCCGGCGTCGCGGGAGATCGTGCCGAATATCAACCGGCTTGCCGCCGATCTGCGGCGCCGCGGCGGTCTTGTCGTCTGGGTGCGCAACGGCACGCGCAATACGCGCGAAAGCTGGTCGAACTATCACGAATTTCTGCACACGCCGGATCGCTGCGAGCGGCGCTATGCGGCGATGGACGTCGACGGCGACGGTTACGCCTATTGGCACTTAAACGACATCCGCCCGGAGGACGCGCAGATCACCAAGACACGCTACAGCGCCTTCATCCAGGGCTCTTCGACTATCGAGCGGCTGCTGCGCGAGCGCGGCATCGATACGCTGCTGATCACCGGCACCGCCACCAATGTCTGCTGCGAAAGCTCGCGCGCGCGACGCCATGATGCTCAATTTCAAGGTGGTGATGGTGTCCGACGGCCTCGCCACCCACAACGACGAGGAGCACAACGCGGCGCTGTCGATCTTCTACGGCCTGTTCGGCGACGTGCAGACGACGGACGAGGCGATCGAGTCGCTTTCCCGCGGCGACAAGGCGCGCGCCGCGGCTTAGAGCATGATCCGGAAAAGTGGAAACCGGTTTTCCGAAAAGATCATGCTCCAATGTAAAACCTAGACCATGATCCGATTCAGCTTGATCGGATCATGGTCTAGACCGCCGCCTTCATATCCTCCGGCGTCGGGACGAATTTCTCCATCTTCGGCGGCGCGCCGTTCTTGCGCATGTCTTCGAGCCAGATGCGGTGGATGCGCGGATCCTGATCCTCGTATTCGATCTGATCGCCGCCGTCCTTGACGCTTTTCGATACCGCCGGCAGGTCGTCGCCGCCGGCGCCAAGCAGCGAGATGCGGTTGGCCAGCGTGGTCGGATAACGCAAGCCGCCGACCGCGGTGGCGAGATAGCGCGCCGGCTGCGGCCCGGTATTGAAATGCTGATGGAACTGCCGGTCGGCCGGCACCAGCACCATGCCGTGCTTCCAGTCGATGCGACGGAAATCCTTGTCGTTTTCGTACCACAGCAGCGAATAAGCCCTGGCCCATCACGCACATGACGTGGAAGCTCGGCCCGTGGCGGTGGCCCTTCTTGTAGGTGCCGACCGGCATTTCCGAGATGTGCGCATGCATGGTGCCGTCGGCGAGCACGAACATGATGTTGGTGCCGCCGGCGCCGCGATCGCCCCAGCTTTTCAGCTCGATGGCGGTGAGATCGGGCACGAAATTCGTCTCCCACATATGGTTGCCCGGCCGCACGGTGATGAGGTCGCCATCGCCGGTGAAGTATTCGCTCTTGCCGGAGCGCTCGGAAAAATCGAAGGCGTTGCCGAAGACGAAGGCCTCGTTGTGGAAGACGTTCATCACCATCGGCAGGTTGGTGGTGCTGACCAGGAGCGCGCGCTCGGTGCCGCTGCCGTTGAAGTGCCGATGCTTGGCGTTGAGCGGGATGGCGAACAGGCTCTTCTCGCCCCATTCAAAAGAACGGCGGCTGCCGTCGGCGAATTCGAGTTGCGTCGAGCCGTGGCCTTCAAGAACGTAGATGACTTCTTCGTAGAGGTGCCGCTGCGGCGCGGTCGATTTGCCGCCGGCGATCTCGAACACGAACATATTGGCGAAGTCGCCGCGGCCCGTCAGATGCACCGCGGCGCCGTTGACGCCGTAGCGCGGCCATGGCGCCGTTGCGACGTCGAACAGATAGACGCCGTAATCCTCGGTGACGGAATACCCTCGCCGGCGAGCCAATCGAGATAGGGATCGATGCCGTAGCGACCGCCGCCCTTCCTCGCCCGCTCGCGGGGGAGGGAAGGGTGGGGATTTTTCGCGGATGTTCATGTGTTTCCTCCGGCACCGGCTCGTTGAAGACAGAGTACACCGCCGACCGGAAGGACGCTATGCAAACAACAGCGACTTGATCACCACCGGCACCACGCCAGGCGGCGCGATCAGTTCGCCGACATCGACGAAGTCGAGTTCCTGCAACTCCATGCCGTCGATGGAGACGATTTTCCCCGGCCAGTTGAGCTCGCGATGCAGAATGCGGCCGAAGGTTTTGCCGATATCGCCGTCGATCATCAAAAGTAAGAGCTCGATCCGCTCCCGCAGCGGCGCGAGCGCGCGCAAAATGCCTTCGCCGGCCGCCTTCAGCCGCGCGTGCTCGGGATCGCCGTGCCAGCCGAAGGCGATGGCGACCCGCCCGGTATGGTCGAGGTCGATCTCGTCGAGGCTGGCGCGGACGGCAGCGGCAAGCCGCTCCGGATCGATCTCGCCGGAGGAATCGAGCCGCAGGCGCAGCACCGGCACATTGTGGACCGGCAGCACATAGGGATCGGGCAGGTAGATGGTCTTGCCGCTGACCTGCACCGTGAATTGCGAAGCGCCGATCACGGTGGCGCGGATACGCTGGCCGGGATCGATCAGCGGCAGTCCGCTGCGGCGGCTTAATTCTGCGCGAGGTCGGTTGCCAGCAATTTGGCGATATCGCCGAATTCCCGCTGCTCGTGGCCGAACATGTATTCGGCGACGCCGCCGGAGACGGTGATGGCGCTCGGCGACGGACCGGGCGGCAAGCGTTCGGTGAGAAGGAGCGATTGGCCAAGCGGATCGAGCGGTGCGTCGAGGATCATGTCGGCCGCCACCTCGGCCAGACGGCGCGCGATGCGCCGCCGCACTGCTGCATCGGTCAGTGCCTGCGGCGAAATCGCGATCCGCAAATCGTCGGCGACAAGCTTCGCCGATTCGTCGATGCGGCTCCACGCGCCGCCCGCGTCGGTGGCGACAAGCCGGCCGCCGACGGCGAAGGCCGCGAGCCCCAGAATCGTGCCGCGGTCGATCAAAGCGAGCTTGGTGGTGCCGCCGCCGATGTCGGCGTGGAGGAGGCAGGTATTGCGCGCCTTCGACAGCGCCACCGCGCCCGAGCCGTGCGCGGCGAGCCGGCATTCGAGCTTGTGGCCGGCGGTGGCGCAGACGAATTTCCCGGCATCGGCGGCAAACAATTCGTCGATGGCGCGGGCGTTCTTGCGCTTGATCGCCTCGCCGGTGAGGATCACGGCGCCGGAATCGATCTCGCTCTGCGCAAAGCCGGCGTCGGCATAACAGCGGGCGATGAAGCCGCCGAGTTCGGCGGCGTCGATGGTGCCGTCGGGCAAGAACGGGGTGAGCAGGATCGGCGAGCGCCAGACGATTTCGCGGCCGACGACGACGAAGCGGCTGGATAGGCCGAGCGACTGCCGCTGCAAGGCCACCTTGGCAAACAGCAGATGCGAGGTCGAGCTGCCGATATCGATGCCGACTGTGGTGAAGGCGACGTTGTCCTGGTCCCAGATCGAACGCGCGATCGCGGCGCGCTCGGCCGCGGTCTCGATATGTTCGTGCGAGAAGTCGACTTCGTGCATCGGGCGCACAATGCCGCGCGCGACCGCGACGATCAACCTCGGTTAGTTTGGCGCCTTATCCTGCGCCAGCAGGCCGGCGACGGTCTTGATCTCGTTGCGGGCATATTTGGGCAGGCCGGCGCTGATCGAACTGCCGGAATTGAACGACGATTGGCCCATCAGAACCTGCGCCGGCACCAGATTGCGCAGGACCGGGATGTTCTCGAAGCCGCGCTTTTCGTCGAGCACGCTGGCCTTGACGGCAAGCGACATGAAGGCGGTAACGACGGTCTTGTTAGGATCGGCCGGATCGGTCTGGAACACGGCAAAGAACTTGCCGAATTTCATGATCTCGTTGACGTAGAAGATGTCCTGTTCGAGCGCGCCCAAGATCGGCGTGTCGAGCGTCGTCAATTGCTGCAAGCCGGATTGATCGAGATCGGCGGGCGCGAGCGCCGACAATTCGCTCTGGAAATCGATGTGGTCGGCGACTTTCTTGACGCTGTCGCGCAGCTTGTTCACCAGCAGGATGCCCATCGGGATTTTGCCCTCGAGCTTGTAGGTCGACTGGATGCAGATCGCGGTCGCTCGTCCGCTGCACCATTTGCGGTCGGCATTGTCGTTGCCCGTTCCGGCCTCGTCCTTGAACGTAGTCACGTCGGCGGCGGTGATGAGCTTGTGCTTGATCGCGGGATCGATCTTCTCCAGAAACGGCAGCGTCACGTATTGCGAAAGCTCGATCGCAGCCGGCGCTTTGTCGAGAACGAAGCGCGCCTGCGCCACGTACATGTAAAGCTTTTCGGTGACTTTCTGGGCGCCGTGCGTGGTGTCGCCGCTGGCCGGCTTGTCGACGGTCGGCTCCGTGTAAGAGGGAAACAGCGCCAGGAACTTTTTCTCCTCGGGATGCTTCTCCGCCCACTCGTCGAAGCGGATGAGCGCGGTTTCACTGTCGATCGTGCCGGCGCTGGTATGATCGCTAAATGCGATGGTCCCGGGCTTGATGTCCGCGACGTTAGAATTGCGCGCCGCGCTCACCTCGACGATCTGGAAGTCCTGCGCTACGGCGACGGAGGATGCGGCACAAAAGCCTGCCGGGGCCGCAAACAAGATCGAGAGCGCGATTGCGTGCCGGGTCCACATACGAATTCTCGCGCGATTGTCGCTCAAGCGATTGCCAGCAATTTACCGACCGCCCCAGAAGTAACCCTGATTGGGCGGTGGCGGTTGCTCGCTCCAAGGCCGGAACAGACCGAACAAGCCGCGCGACATCGGCTGCTGCTGCTGCTGCGGCGGCAGCGGCCGCCACCCTTGATTCGGATAATAGGACCGGCCGCTATTATCGGCGGCGCCACCCCAGAACGGATTGGAGTTCACCGCCTTGATAAGCATAGGCGTCGTCCTGCGACACCAGTTGATATTGCGTGTCCGCGACCTGACCGTCGGCGGCCCGGCGGAAGTGCTCGATAAAATTGCCGCCGTTCATCCGATTGCCGCTCATATAATCGATCGGGATGTCGACCAGATCGCGCCGCGCCTGCGGCGACGGCCCGCTGAGCGGCGCCTTCGGCGCGACGTTGTCGGCCCAAACCGCCTGGATGATCGGCTGGAAGATCGGCAGCGCCACCCGCGCGCCGTCTTCGCTCGGGCCGAGCGAGCGGCGCTTGCCGTTGCCGTTGTCGTAGCCGACCCAGACCGCTACGGTGACGTCGTTGGTAAAGCCGATGAACCAGCCGTCGACGGCGTCCTCGGTCGTGCCGGTTTTGCCGGCGACATAGGGCGACAGCGAAGCGATCGCCCGCGCGGTGCCGCGCGCCACCACGCCCTGCAATATGGTCTTGAGCTGATAGAACGCGGCCGGGTCGGCGGCGCCGATCCGCGGCAGCGGCGTATTCGGATATTGATAGATGGTGCGGCCGTCCTGCTCGATGGAGTCGATGCCGTGCGGTTGCGGCAGCGCGCCCTCGTTGGCGACGGCGGCGTAGAAGGCGGCGAGATCGATCATCTTGACCGGCTGGGCGCCGAGAATGAACGGATAATAGCGCACGCATTCCGGGTAGATTTTCGCGGCGATGGCGGTGGCGCAAATATCGTCGAGGCTTTTTTCAGGTTGCGCGTCGATGCCGCCGTCGAGCAGGTGAGCGGTAATGACGTTGATCGAATTTTCCAGGCCGCGGCGCAGCGTGTAGGCGCCGCCCTCGCTGTAATCGGCGTTGCGCGGCGACCAATAATCCTCCTCGCGCGCGTTGCCGCCGAACTCGCGGCTGATGACGTCGCGGCCGTCGATGTGGCTGCCGATCGGCGGAAACGTGATCGGCTCGTTGAGGATCAGCGTGTTCGGCTGCAGGCCATGCTGCAGGGCCGTCAGATAGGTCACCGGCTTCATCGCCGAGCCGGGCTGGCGCTGGGTCTGCGCCGTGCGGTTGAGCTGGCTCAACGGATAAGAAAAGCTCCCGGCCATCGCGAGGATGCGGCCGGTCTTGTTCTCCAGCACAAGTGCCGCGCCTTCTACCGTCGGCCGCACGCGCAACTGCGCCTGGGCGGTGGGAGTCTGCTGGTGTTGTTCTTGGCTTTTGCATCCTTCTTGGGGGCGACGTACTTTGGGCTCGATCACGTTGACATAGACGACGTCGTAGAGGCTGAGGCTGCGCGTCTGATCGTGGCCGACCAGGCCGTCAGCGGCACGATACGGCCGTCGGGCAGGCCGACGCGGATCGCGTCGTCGCCGGATTTGCCGCCCTTCTGCAAAACCACCGCCGGCGTCCAATGCACGTCGTAGAGCGGCAGGTGTACGGCCTGCAGCGCCTGCTGCCACGCCGGCAGCGCCGACTTGTTGTCGACTTCGAGTTTCTGCACCGCGTCGGCGATATTCGCTTCCGGGCCGCGAAACTGGGCGCGGCCGGTCGAAATTTCGTAATGCGCCAAGCCCTCCTGCAGCGCCGCTTCGGTGTCGCGCTGCAATTGCGCATTGATGGTCGAGTGCACCGTGTAGGAGTCGGCGGTCAGGCTGGCGACGCCGTCGGCCTTGGCCTCGCGGCCGAGGAAATCGACGAAATGAAAGCCGCTGTCGCGGTGCGGATGGGTAAACGCGATCGAGCTTCGGCGGCGACGCCAGCGCCTGGTTCTTCTGCGCCGCGGTGATGACGCCGTCCTCCTGCATGCGGTCGAGCACGTAAGTGAGACGGTCCTTGGCGCGATCGGGATGGCGGTCGGGATTGTAATAATTCGGACCCTTGAGCAGGCCCGCCAGCATCGCGCCTTCGCCAAGCGTGAGGTCTTTCGCCGATTTGCCGAAATAGCTGCGCGCCGCCATCTCGACGCCCCAGGAGGCGCGGCCGAGATAGGCGGAGTTGAGATAAAGTTCGAGGATGTCGTTCTTGCTCAGCGTGTTTTCGAGCCGCGACGCCACGATCATTTCGCGGATCTTGCGCTCATAGGTCACGTCCTCGCCGACCAGAAGATTCTTCACCACCTGCTGGGTGATGGTCGAGCCGCCCTGCGGCCGTCCCGGTTCGGCGAGATCGCCGATGAAGGCGCGGATGATGCCGCGCTCGTCGACGCCGTGGTGCTGGTAGAAGCGCCGATCCTCGGCGGCGATGAACGCCTTCTGCACCTGATCGGGAACGTCGGCGAGCGGCACCCAGATGCGCCGGTTGCCGGGCTCGAACACGTCGGCGAAATCCTTGCCGCTGCCGTCGAGCACCACGCTGAGGCTCGGCAGTTTCCTGCCTTTGAGCGTCGTCTGATCCGGCAGATCGGTCGCCGCGTTGTTGAAGAAATCGATGACCTGGCCGAGGTCGACCACCGGCGTGGCGATGGGTTCGTTCTTGCAGAACTGATGATAGGCGGTATTGAGGTCGCGCGAAATTCAGCCCGTGGAACGCCGGGATGTTGGCGCCGGCCGCCTTCGGATCGTTGAGCGCGGTGGAGATGAGGTCGTCGAGATTGATGGATTCGATATCGAACGCCTGCTTCATATGCTCGCAGCCGTTGCGCAAGATCTGCACCACCTCGTTTTGATCCTGGAACGGGTCGAAATGCGTCTTGACCGCCTGCGGCTGGGTCGTGACCTCGCTCAACGCCAGCGCCGCCGCAAAAAGCTTGACCAGGATGGTGTCCATAGGGACTGCGACTGGAACGGCGGAGCGGCCGGGTTCGAGGGACGCAACGGTACAACGGCGATTATAGCGATCTGATCCTTACAAAAAGACTTTTTTGCGGGCGCAAAAACTTGCGCGAAAGCGTCACAGACGGATGATCGGGTTCGCAATCGACGGTTACGCTTAGTCGCGCAGGTCACTTCTGGGTCTGCGGCCGGTCCGAGGCCGTCGAAATGGCCGCGCTGTTGCAGCCATGCGAGCAGCAGAAGCGCCGGCATGCCGGATACCGCGCAGATGGCGAAGAACCACGGCCAGCCGGTCGCCGCGGCGATAAAGCCCGCCCCCGACGACAGATAGGTGCGGCCGAAGGCCGCGAGCGCGGTGAGCAGCGCGTATTGCGTCGCGGTGTGCAGCGGATTGCGGCACAGCGCCGAGAGATAGGCGACGAAAATCACCGTGCCGATGGCGCTGGTGAAATTTTCGGCGACGATGGCGAAAGTCAGCCACGCCGCGTTCAGCCCCACGACCGCCTGCCAGGAGAAGGCGAGATTGGCGAGCCCTTGCAGCACGCCGCCGAGCCACAGGCTTGCCGGCAGCGAAAAGGCGCGCGCCACGAAGCCGCCGGCGAAGCCGCCGATCAGCGTCGCCGCCAGCCCGACGCCCTTGATGATGGCGGCGTATTCGTTGCGCGAAAATCCGAGATCGATCACGAACGGCGCCGTCATCGCGCCGGACAGCGCGTCGGTGAACTTGAACAGCACGACAAAGGCGAGCACGACGCAAGACCAGATCGCGCGTGAGGAATTCGGAGAATGCGCCGACCGCCGCTTCGACGACGCGTTGCAGGTTATTTTCCCGGCGCATGGGCTGGCATCGGCATTGGCGGATTTTTCCGGCTCCGTGGCGACAAGCGTGGTTGCAATGCCGATCAGCACCAGCACCGCCATGACCGCATAGCCCGCGCTCCAGGCGGCTTGATGGCTCGAAGCCGAAACCTCTGAAAGCCGCTGACCAGGAACAGCGCGCCGGCGGTCGAGACCAGCATGCCGATGCGATAGGCGGCGACATAGGACGCCATGCCGGCCGCTTGCTCGCTCTCGTCCAGGCTTTCCACCCGGAAGGCGTCGACGATGATGTCCTGCGTCGCCGACGCGGTGGCGACCAGCAGCGCGCCGACCGCCACGACGAACGGCGACACCGCGGGGTCGCAAGCGCCGAGAAAGACGATCGCCGCGATCAGCAGAAACTGCGACAGCAACAGCCAGCCGCGGCGCCGGCCGAAGCGCCGCGACAGCAGCGGCACGTCGAGCGCGTCGATCAGCGGCGCCCACAGGAATTTGATGGTGTAGGGCGTGCCGACCAGCGCGAACAGCCCGATGGTGCCGAGATTGACGCCGGATTCCGTCATCCAGACCAGCAGCGTCGAGCCCGACAGCGCCAGCGGCAGCCCGGACGAAAAGCCGAGGAACAGCACGATCAGCACGCGCCGCTTGAGATAGACGGCGAGCGTGTCCGCGAAGGACGGGCGCGGCGTTGCGACGCTGCGCCGGGCTTGGGCGTCACCGCCATGCGCCGCTACTCGCCCGCTTCCAGCTTGCGCGGCATCGGCGCGGCGATGACTTCGACGGCGCGGCTGCATCGCTCGTTCGAATTCGACCTGCGCGATGCGCTCGCCGCGCCTTTCGATCTTCTCGATCGAAATGACGATCTGCCGGACGTCCTCGGTCGACTTGGTTGAAATGGGTCTTGCAGTTTACGCACGCGGTCGCCGCAGCAGCCCGACATCCTTCGATCAAGCCGTCCGACCTCGTCGCGGATTTGGTCGGCGGCTTCGCGCATGCGGCGTCCTGCTGGATTTGCTGCACCAGCTGGATCGCCAGCATCAGCAGCGACGGCGAGACGATGACGACCTTGGCGCGGAAGGCCTTCTGCACGACGTCGTCGAAGCCTCGTGCAATTCGGCATAGACCGATTCCGACGGCACGAACATGAACGCCATATCCTGGGTCTCGCCGGGGATGAGATATTTCTGCGCGATGTCGCCGACATGCTTGTCGATGTCCTGGCGGACGCGCGCCGCGGCGAGCTTGCGCTCGTCGTCGCTCTTGGCGTCGCGGTAGGCGGTAATGGCTTCGAGCGGAAATTTGGCATCGATGACCAGCGGCCGCTTGTCCGGCAGGAACATCACGCAATCGGGCCGCAGCCTGTTGGACAGCGTGTATTGGAATTCGTAGCAGTCCTTCGGCAGGCCGTCGCGAACGATGATTTCCATGCGGCCCTGCCCGAACGCGCCGCGCGATTGCTTGTTGGCGAGCACGCCTTGCAGCGAGGTCACCTGGGTGGCGAGCTCGGTGATGTTCTTCTGCGCGCTGTCGATGACCGCGAGCCGCTCGTTGAGCTTTTGCAGATTCTCGGTGGTGCTCTGCGTCGTCTTCTGCAATCGAATCGCCGAGCCGATGCGAGACCGAATCGAGCCGCTCGTTGACCGCGTGCTGCAGCTGCGATTGGCGATCGCCCAGCATCCGGATCATGGCTTCGAGCCGCGCCGCGGCGTCGGTCTGGCGCTGCGCCAGTTCGGCCATGCACCGCGGCGTGCGGGTCGCGCGGCACGGCGCGCCCGCCACAGCACGACGCCGAGCACGGCCAGCGCGGCGCAGGCGGCGAGCAACGGCCGCTGAGGATCGGCAGGCTATCGGTCATCGGTCCTCTCTACGCGTGGCAATTCGCCGCCCGGAACGAAGAGCGAACGGTCATATCCCGTCGGCGGCCGCGCGATCAACGACCGATCGGCGGATCGCGATTGACCCCGCTTTGTTCACGCCTTACATCGCGCCGGATAGTTTGGAAAACCATGGCTGTGCGCGAAATCATCACAGCTTCCCGACAAGCGGCTGCGGCTCGTTTCCGAGCCGGTCAAACATATCGATGCCGGCATCCGCAAGCTGATCGATGACATGTTCGAGACCATGTACAAGGCGCCGGGCATCGGGCTCGCGGCGATCCAGATCGGCGTCGCCAAGCGCGTCATCACCATGGATTTGTCGAAGAAAGAGGACAATCACGAGCCGCAGGTCTTCATCAATCCGGAGATCGTCTGGACGTCGGACGAGACGGCCAAATACGAGGAAGGCTGCCTGTCGATCCCGGAATATTACGAGGAGGTCGAGCGGCCGGCGGCGGTCAAGGTCAAATATCTCGACCGCGACGGCAAGGCCCGCGAGATCGAGGCCAAGGGACTGCTGGCGACCTGCCTGCAGCACGAGATCGACCACATCAACGGCGTTTTGTTCATCGATCATCTGTCCAAGCTCAAGCGCGACCGCGTCATCAAGAAGTTCGCCAAGGCAGCCAAGGCAACAAAGAAGGTGGAGGCGTGATTGGCGCTCCGCCTGGTGTTCATGGGCACGCCCGATTTCGCCGTGCCCACGCTCGTCGAGATCGTCGGCGGCGGCCATGACGTCGTCGCCGTCTATACGCGCGCGCCGCAGCCGGCCGGAGCGCGGCATGGCGCTGACGCCGTCGCCGGTCGCGCGCGAGGCCGAGCGGCTTCGGTCTGCCGGTCTTCACGCCCAAGACCTTGAAGGACGCCGACGCCGCGGCGGCGATGCGCGCGCATGGCGCTGACGCCGCGGTGGTGGTCGCTTACGGCTTGATCCTGCCGAAGCCGATCCTCGACGTTTTTCCGCTCGGCTGCTTCAACCTGCACGCCTCGCTGTTGCCGCGCTGGCGCGGCGCGGCGCCGATCCATCGCGCCATCATGGCCGGCGACAAAGAGACCGGCGTGATGGTGATGAAGATGGACGAAGGCCTCGACACCGGCGCCGATCGCCATGGCGGCAGCGCGTGCCGATCGGGCCGGATGCGACGACCGGCGATCTGCATGACGAACTGGCGCGCCTCGGCGCCAAACTGATGCTGGTCGCGCTCGGTCGCGCTGGAGCGCGGATCGCTGACACTGACGCCGCAAGCCGCCGAAGGCGCGACCTATGCCAACAAGATCGACAAGAGCGAGACCCGCATCGATTGGACGAAGCCGTGGAACAAGGTCCACGACCATTGCCGCGGGCTGTCGCCGTTTCCCGGCGCCTGGTTCGAGCTTGCCGGCGCGGGCCGCGTCAAGGTTTTGCGCACGACCAAAGGCGAGCGGCGCGGGCGAGCCGGGTCGCGTGCTCGACGACAATTTGACGATCGCCTGCGGGCAGCGGCGCGGTGCGGATCGTCGAACTGCAACGCGCCGGCGGCAAGCCGATGAAGGCGGACGAATTCCTGCGCGGCATGCCGGTCGCGCTCGGCAGCCTGCTGCTAGCAGTGATGCCCCGCTACAAGCTCACCATCGAATATGACGGCACGCCCTATGTCGGCTGGCAGATGCAGGACAATGGCCTCTCAGTGCAAGGCGCGCTGACCGACGCCATCGCGGCCTTTGCCGGCGAACGCGTCACCGTGTCCGGCGCCGGCCGCACCGATACCGGCGTGCATGCGCTCGGCCAGGTCGCGCATATCGATCTCGCCAAGGAGTGGGACACCGACAATGTGCGCGACGCGATCAATTTCCATTTGCGCCCGCAGCCGGTTGCCGTGCTCGCCGCGGCAGCAGGTCGGCGGCGGATTTCGATGCGCGCTTCTCGGCGGTCAAGCGGCATTATCTCTATCGCATCGTCAATCGCCGCGCCGACCTGACGCTCGATCAAAACCGCGCCTGGCGCGTGCCGCGCCCGCTCGACGGCGCCGCGATGCACGCCGCCGCGCAGAGCCTGATCGGCAAGCACGACTTCACCACCTTCCGCTCGACCGAATGCCAGGCCAAATCGCCGGTGAAGACGCTCGACCGGCTCGACGTGGTCGCGCGACGGCGACGAAGTGCGCGTCACCGCCGCGGCGCGCTCGTTCCTGCAGCATCAGGTGCGCTCGATGGTCGGCTCGCTCGTCCATGTCGGCGAGGGCAAATGGAGCGCCGACGATCTGGCCGCGGCGCTCGCCGCCCACGACCGCACCGCCTGCGGCCAGGTCGCGCCGCCGCACGGGCTTTATCTGGTGCGGGTGGATTATTAACTGCGTTGCGGAGCGACGCCATGGCAGAACAGTGATGGCGACGTGAAGTTGAAGTCGTCGTTGTCGGCGGTGGCGCCGCCGGCATCGCGGCCGCGCAAACGGCTCCGCGAAGCCTCGGTCCGCTGCCTCCTGGTTGAGGCGCGTCCGCGGCTCGGCGGCCGGGCCTGGACCGTAATCGACGATGCGCGGCTTTCGCGCTCGATCTCGGCTGCGGCTGGCTGCATTCCGCCGATCGCAATCCGTGGGTCGGCGTTGCCGAGACCGAGAGGGCTTGTCGATCGACAAGACGCCGCCGCCCTGGATGCATCGGCCGCTCGAAGCGAGCTTTCCGCGCGCCGAGCATGCCGAGTACCGCGAGGCCTTCGAGCGAATTCTATGAGCGCCTGGATGCAGCGGCGCAGCACGAGGCCGATGCGCCGGCTTCGACCTTGCTCGATCCGGCCTGCCGCTGGAATGCGCTGATCAACGCGATGAGCACTTATATCAGCGGCGCCGAGCTCGACCGGATTTCGATGCAAGGATCTGGACCGGTACGACCGCACCGAGCTCAATTGGCGCGTCGTCGAAGGCTATGGCACGTTGATCAGCGGCTGCGGCGCGGATTTGCCGGCCATGCTCGATTGTCCGGTCACGGCATCGATCACCGCGGCAAGCGGTTGCGCATCGAAACCGGCAATGGCGCGATCGCGGCCGATCAGGTCATCGTCACCGTGCCGAGCGCGGTCCTCGCCGCCGAGCGGATTCGATTTTCACCCGGCGCTGCCGGAAAAGATCGAGGCTGCGCGCGGATTGCCGCTCGGGCGTTGACGACAAACTCTTCATGTCGCTCGACGGTGCCGAAGAATTCGACAAAGGCGTCCGGCTGTTCGGACACACCGATCGCGTGGCGACGGCCGGCTATCACGTGCGGCCGTTCGGCTGGCCGATGATCGAAGCCTATTTCGGCGGCCGGTTGCGCCGCCGAGCTCGAAGCGGGCGGCGACGCCGCGTTCTTCGACTTTGCGGTCGGCCGAACTCTGTCGGCGTGCTCGGCAGCGATTTTGCCGGCCGCGTCAAGCCGCTCCGCATGCATCGCTGGGGCAGCGATCCGTTTGCGCTCGGCGCGTATTCTATGCATCGCCCGGGTTACGCCGATTGCCGGCAGGCGCTCGCCGAACCGGTCGACGATCGGTTGTTTTTCGCCGGCGAAGCCTGTTCGCGCCACGATTTCTCGACCGCGCACGGCGGCTATCTCACCGGCGTCGCCGCGGCCGAGCAGGTGATCGCCGGCGCGCGGCGACTAAGCGAAATACCGCTCGATGATCCGCCGGTAGATCGCCGTCAGCGTGACGAGGTCGGCGACCGGCGTGCATTCGTCGACCGCATGCATGGTCTGGCCGACCAGGCCGAATTCCAGCACCGGGCAATAATCCTTGATGAAGCGCGCGTCGGACGTGCCGCCGCTGGTCGAGAGTTTCGGCTTGCGGCCGGTGACTTCGGCGATGGCCGCAACCGCAAGTTCGGTGAACGGCCCGGGCTTGGTGACAAAAACATCCGCGTTCGACGGCTGCCAGTCGATTGCGAAATGCACGCGGCCGGCCGCCGCCGCGTGCGCGCGCTGCTCGACCAGCGTTTTGAGCGCCGCCTGGCTGTGGCGGTCGTTGTAGCGGATGTTAAAGCGCGCGCGGGCTTCGCCGGGAATGAGATTGACGGTCGGATTGCCGACATCGACCGAGGTGAATTCGAGGTTCGACGGCGCGAAATGCTCGCTGCCCTCGTCGAGCGGCGCTTGCAGCGCCGCGATCAGTGTCACCAGACCGCGGATCGGATTGTCGGCGCGCTCGGGATAGGCGACATGGCCCTGGCGGCCGGTGACGATCAGCGTGCCGTTGAGCGAGCCGCGCCGGCCAGCTTTGATGGTGTCGCCCAAAACCTCGACATTGCTCGGCTCGCCGAGAATGCAGTGATCGAATTTCTCGCCGCGCTCGGCCGCCCATTGCAGAAGTTTGATCGTGCCGTTGACGGCGACGCTTTCCTCGTCGCCGGTAATGAGAAGCGAAATCGAACCCTTCGGCCTGCCGCCATTGGCGCCGAGATAATCGAGCGCGGCGGCGACGAAGCAGGCGATGCCGCCCTTCATGTCGACGGCGCCGCGGCCGTACAGCGTGTCGCCGGCGACTTCGCCGGCAAACGGCGGATGCGACCATGACGCTTCGTTGCCGGGCGGCACCACGTCGGTATGGCCGGCGAACAACAGATTGGGCTTGCCAAGGCCGATGCGCGCATAAAGATTATCGACCGGCGCGGTGCCGGGCTCGGCGAACACCGCGCGATGCACGTCGAAACCCGCCTGCGCCAACAACCCCTGCAAAAAGCCGAGCGCGCCGCCTTCCTCCGGCGTGACGGAGCGGCAGCGGACAAGATCGCGGGCAATGGCGACGGGATCGGCAGTCATGCAGGCAGTGGTGATCGGGCCGTGAAGTCCAGTCAAGTCCGCGGCTTCGCTCCGGGCGCCAGCGGGTCGGGACCGTACTGGTTCGGCCCGACGGTGCCGCGGCGGAAACCCAGTTCGACGAGCAGCACGAGTCCGAGCACCGTGAACGGCACCGCGATGCCGATCGACAGCAAGCTCGGCTGATCGTCGGTGCCGGTCATTTCCAGCACCGTGAGCAGGTCGAGCAGTGCGCTGGCGCCGAAGAATGCGATCAACAGCCAAAGCGGCAGATTGCGGTCATGGGCGCGTTTCACGGCGACCGCGAATTCCGGATAGGCGTAAGCCAGATCGACGATGGCGCTGAGCCGGTCGCCCTGGATTTCCTCGGCAAGGATATGGCCGAAAATTTCGGCGACGGTGAGCGCCGCAATGCCGATCCAGAATGTCTGGCGGCCGATGCGGCCGTCGAAACCGTTGAAGAGAAAAGCCCAATCCATCGGCGCGTGCTCAGTCCCGCAGCAGTTCGTTGATACTGGTTTTGGCGCGGGTCTTCTCGTCGACCCGCTTGACGATCACCGCGCAATAAAGACTTGGCGTCGGCTCGCCGCTCTTGCTCGGTTTGCCGGCAATGGTGCCCGGCACGACCACCGAAAACGCCGGCACCTCGCCTTGCAGCGTCGCGCCGGTCTCGCGGTCGACGATCTTGGTCGAGGCGCCGATGAAGACGCCCATCGACAGCACCGCGCCCTCGCGCACAATCACGCCCTCGGCGACTTCGGAGCGCGCGCCGATAAAACAATTGTCCTCGATGATCACCGGACCGGCCTGCAACGGTTCGAGCACGCCGCCGATGCCGGCGCCGCCGGAAATATGACAGTTCTTGCCGATCTGGGCGCAGGAGCCGACGGTCGCCCAGGTATCGACCATGGTGCCTTGGTCGACATAGGCGCCGAGATTGACGAACGACGGCATCAGCACCACCCCGGGCGCGATATAGGCCGAGCGGCGCACCACGCAGCCCGGCACCGCGCGAAAGCCCGCTGCGCGAAAGCGGGTCTCGTCCCAATGATCGAATTTCGACGGTACCTTATCCCACCATACGGCGTGGCCGGGGCCGCCGGGGATTTCGCTCATGTCGTTCAGACGAAACGACAGCAGCACCGCTTTCTTGAGCCATTGATTGACCCGCCAAGATCCGATTGTCGCCCCGTTCGGCGACACGCGCGGCGCCACGGTCGAGGAGTTCGAGCGCCTGCTCGACGGCGTCGCGCACCTCGCCCTTGGTCGACGGCCCGATCCCGTCGCGCCGCTCGAATGCGGCGTCGATGGTCTCGGCTAGCGTCTTGGCCAGATTGTCGGCTATCCCGGCTGACATGGACTTCGTTCCCCGCTGCGCGGTTTGTCGGGTCAGGGCCCGGCGATGTCAACCGTCGCGATTGGCCGAATTACGCTCGGCCACGATGCCGCGCAGAAATCCGGCGAGATCGTCGGTGACATGATCGACATGCGGCGCCTCGCGGCCGGCGAGCTCCCATTCCTCGCGCAGCACGACGCGGGCGCCTTCGGGCACGACAAGCACCGTGGTCATGCCAAGCGCATGCGGCACTTCGAGATTGCGCGCGAGGTCTTCGAAGATCGCCGCCCGCTTCGGGTCGACCTGGTGATGGGCGAGAAAGCGCTCATAGACTTTCGGCCGCGGTTTGGGTTCGAGCTCGGCTGCCCTGATGTCGAATACGTCGTCGAAATGTTGTTCGATGCCGAGCCGCCGCAGCACCGCATCGGCGTGGTGGCGGGTGCCGTTGGTGAGAATGAGCTTGCGGCCGGGCAGCTTGGCAATGGCGGCGCCGAGCGCCGGATTGGGTTGCAGAGGCGAATGGTCGATCTGATGCACGATTTCGAGAAATTCATCCGGTTCGAGCCCATGCTCCTCCATCAAGCCGCGCATGGTCGTGCCGTAGCGCCGGTAATAGTCCTTCTGCAGCCGGAAGGCCTCGTCATGGCTGATTTTAAGGAAATCGACGATGTAGTCGCGGATGCGGACGTCGACCTGCTGCCAAAGATTGAGATGATGCGGGTAAAGCGTGTTGTCGAGATCGAAGACCCAGGTGTCGATCTGCTTGAAATCCGCGCCTGGCGAGGTCGCCGACGGCACGCTGGGCAGGTCCCGGGACTCGTTATTGCCATGATTTCCGATGATGAGGCTGGGGTGGTTGCGAATCGAACGTTGCGGCAGGCTAGGAAACAATCGATGCGCAGGACTATTCGCAAGTCTATGCCATATCTGTTTGCATTGCTTGCCGGCACGCTTGCCGGCGCTTGCGTCGCCGGCTTCGCCTTGTTCGCCGCGCATTCCTAAGTCAAAATTACGCTCAACCCGCCTCGCGCCAAGAGGTCGCCGGAATGAGGCCCTTGAGCGCGCCGTCGTGCAGACGTACCGGATCGCGCTCGCCCTCCATGGCAAGGCGCAGCACGCAGCGCGCCAGCTCATCGGGCTTCACCGTCGTGTTGCCGATCGCCTTGAGCGTCAGCCACGCCTCGTCGAAGGCGGCCTCCAGCACGACAAGCGTCTGGGGATCGAACGAGCTGTTGTGGAACCCCCGCATGGTTCCATCCTTACCGCATTAGCATCGAAATGGTCTGTGAATAGCCGAGAAAGCTTCGGCGCAAACTTGGCCGAGTTTGTGACGCGAAGCCACAACTGGCATCAAAACCCGGTGACGGATCGGTGTCCTGTTCGATCCCTGGAAATACGGCTTCAGGAACTCAGCCGCGGCAGCCGCCGCATGGCGGCGGCTCGCGTCAATTCTCCGCGGCGAAATTCTGCGGGATGCGCGACTGCGCGACCTTGGCGCGCCGGATCGTTTCCGGCGTATTGCGGCTGCGCCCGACAAAGCGCGGTACTCCGTCGATGATCACTGCGCCCACTCCCATGATGTCGCCGTTTCGCAGGGCCGACAGCGCATCGCTCTGCGAGCCGCCGAGGCAGGCATCGACCAGGACAATATCGGCGTCGCGGCCGGCGGCGAGGACGCCGCCATTGAGCCGGTATACCCTGGCGTTATTCCCGGTCGCCATCGCCACTGCGATTTCCGGGGCGACGCCGCCGAGCGACGCGAGATGGCTCATGGTGTAGAGCATACCGAGCGGCATGACGCCGCTGCCGGTCGGGGTGTCGGTCGCAATGAGCAGCCGCTCCTCCTGGCCGGCCTCTCGGAGCAGCTTGGCGACCAGCAATGTCGTGCGTAAGTTTCCGGCGGTGCAAACCTGCATGGCAAGATCGCTCTCATTCACCAGCCGCGGAAAATCCGCATCGGGCATGGCGATAGGCCCGCCATTGACGTGATAGGATACGTCCGGCTGCATTTTGAGCACGTGGTCGGCCCAAATTCCCGCCGAGCCGGGAATTGACGAGCCGCCGGTATGCACCATCGTGACCATGCCGTGATGCTTCGCCATCGCGACGTAAGGTGCATAGTCGTAAGGCGTCGCGAATGCGCCGAAGCCGGCCTTTGCCAGCCAGACGCCGTGTTTGGCAAGCTCCGCGAAATCGGTGTCGTCGAGACCCGGCTCCAGGATAATCGAACCGGCATGAACGCGCATTCCGCCGGGGCGATATGTCTCAAATGATTTTCGCGCCGCGATCGCCAGTGCTTTGACGCCAACGCGATCGCGCGGCCGGCCAGGCACATGGACTTCGGACGCGCTGATGCAGGTGGTCACGCCGCCGTGTGTATAACTCTCCAGAAAGCCGACGGTCTTCTGGCGCGGCGTGTAGTCGCCGAAGGTAATGTGGACATGCGAATTGATGAGGCCGGGCATCGCCATCATGCCGTCGGCGTCGATGGCCACGTCGCAGTCCGAAGCATTGCCGCCGGTTCCGATCGAGAGGATTTTGCCGTCGCTCATGACGATGGTGTCGCCGGCGGCGATCGGCGCGGCGATGTCGCCAGTGAGAACTTTGCCGATATTGAAAATCGAAAGTTTCATGTCGGCCACGCGTCCATTGCGGAAAATTCGATCCTCGCTATTGTCCGAGAAACTGTCAAACTAGGCGTGCCGCCATGAGCGACATTCGCCGCGTGCTGATTGTCGGAGGCGGAGTCGGCGGCTTGACGGCCGCCTCTGCCTTTGCCCGCCGCGGTGTCGAGGTCGTCCTCATCGAGCGACGTCCGGCTTTCGACGTGCCCGGCGTCGGGCTCGGCCAACCGGCGAATGCCTTGCGTGTCTACGATGCGCTCGGCGTTCTCCCGGAAATATTGGCGAGCGGCTTCAATTACGATCGGATGTATATTTTCGATTTTAAGCGCGAGCTGATCGTCGAGCACAAATTTTTGCTTGGCGATGACGCGGTGCCGGCAGTGTGCGCGCTGTCGCGACTGCGCCTGCACGAGATTCTGCTGGCAGCCGCCGAGGGCGCCGGCGTAGAGGTGCGCACCGGGCTGACGGTTGGTGCAATTCACGACGAGAAAGACCGCGTGACAGTGACATTTTCAGACGGCCGCAGCGATACTTTCGACCTGCTCGCCGGCTTCGACGGGATTCGTTCGACGACGCGGCTGCATTTGCTCGGAACCACCTTCGCGCCGCGACCGTCAGGCTACGGCGGCTGGCGCGTCCAGGTGCCGCGTCCCGATTACGTGCGCGGCATGGAGTTCCTGCTCGGCATTGGCGGCAAGACCGGCGCTATGCCGCTGAGCAACAATCTCATGTACATCTTTCACATCTGCCCCGAGCCGCCGGACGCCGTTTTCAAGCGCGAAGATTACGCGGATTTGTTCAAAGCCCGCCTGTCGCAATACGGCGACTATGTCGCCGATGTCGCTGCTGCGCTCGACGACAAATCGGACATCGTGTACAGCCCGATCGAGCCGATGCTGCTGCCGTGGCCGTGGTTCCGCGGTCGCGTCGTGCTCGGCGGTGACGCCGCACACACGTTTCCGCCGCACCTCACGCAAGGCGCGGCGATGGCGGCGGAAGACGGCTACGTGTTGGCGCGCGAAGTACTCGCCGACGATCTTGCCTTGGAAGAGCGGCTGCTGCGCTATTCGAGGATGCGCTATGCGCGATGTGCCTTTGTGTACACCTTTTCCTATCAATGGATGCTGGACGAGCAATCGGTCCGCACCTCGGCCGACCTTGCCGCGATGCGTTTGGAGCTGGCGAAAAACGGGTCGGCGCGGATTGCCGCAAGCGACCGCATCCTCGACAGCCGTATTTAGCCTCAGCGCCACAGCTGAAACGCCACCAGCGCCGCGAGCATGATGGCGCTGCCGAGCCCTTGCAGCGGAGTGAGGACCTCGCCAAGCAGCAGCACGCTCAGCACCATCGTCACCAGCGGCTCCATGTTCATGATCAGCGCGGTCCGGAACGGCCCGATGCGCAGTGTGGAAACGAATACAAATAAAACGGCGGCAGTGCTGGTAATGCTCAGACCAATGAGCTCGATCCAGCCCCAATCGGTCTGCGGCGGGTTCCAGGTCCGCGTGCCGAGCGACAGCGCGATAAACACCAGCATCGAGGAAATCACCGAGTACCACGTCGTCAGCCGTGAATCGGTGTTCTGCAGATAAGCGCGCGTGACCAGGAGCATGGCGGTCCGGCAAAACGCAGCGCCCAGCGCAAAGGCGATGCCGGCGAATACCAATCCCGCCGGATGGGCGCCGATCATGAGCGCAAGGCCGCAGAACGCGACCATGGCGCATAGCGCGCCTTGCCAGCGCAGCCGGTCGAGGCCGGCGAGCGCCGCCGTCAATCCGGTCAGCAGTGGATAGGCAAAATAGGTGAGCACCGCGGTTGGCACGTCGATCAGTGCGATTGCCTTGAACAGACAGAAGATGAGGCCCGCGAAAATGATGCCGACGCCAAGCGAAATCGAACGCACGCGGGTGTCGGCTTTGGCTTGGCACCGATGCGCAGCCACGCCGCCATGAGCGCGAGGCCGATGACGCTACGCAACGACAGCATCGTGAGCACGTCGCAACCGCTGGCGAGAACCATTTTCGCCAGCACGTCGGATATGCCGAGCGCGGTCCCTGCCGCAATCCCAGGAGCGAGCGGAAACATGAAATGAGCTGTGAACGTGCGTGCCGGCGCCACGCCGCCCTAAGCCGCGATGGCTTGAGGCAGGATCGGCGAATCCGCGTCGAAGCGTTTGCCGGCGCGCAAGCAGAAGGCCGGCCGCAGCAGCCGCTCGGCGATGACCTCGGTGTTCTCGTTATCGCGCAGGATAAAGCGTCCGCGATCGTCGAACAGCACCGACACGTCGGCGGCAAAGCCGGGCTTGAGCGCGCCGAGGCAATCGGTGAGCCCGAGCATCTGCGCCGGATTCGAGGTCACCATCGGCACCACGTCTTCGAGCGGGATGCCGAGCGCCATCATCGAACTCATCGCCTGCGTCAGGCTGAAACGGGCCTGACCGCGGAACGGATGGTTCTCGTCGTCGTAGTGCTGTTCGGGCGTACCCGCGGGAGCCGGCACTTCGGTGTTGTAGCCGTGCATGTCGGCACCCAGCGTATGCGGCACGATGCCGGCCGCGAGCGCCACGCGGGCAAGGCGATACGAGAAATGGCTGCCGTGGCCGACATCGATCTTGAGGCCGTGTTCGATAGCGGCGCGAATGACGCTATGAACTTTGCCTTGCCGGTTGACGAAGCCGCCGGGATGGCGCGTGAATGGATGGGCCAGAATGTCGCCGGCGCGCAGCTTTGGTATCACCCGCTCCAGGATCGTATCGGCGTCCTCGCCATTGGCGCCGCTCTCGGGCAACCCCCAGAGCGTACCGAAGTGCACGTAAAGCGGAAGCTCGGCGCGGCGGCCGATCTCCGCGGACATTTCCAGGACCTTGATGCCCCAGCGCGCGAAGCCGCCGATCTCGGCATGGCCTTTGATGCCGCGCACGATGTCCTTGTTGGCGTTGGCGGCCGTCACGGCTGCGTCGACGTCGACGCCGTCCGGGCTGTAGAGATTGGGATAGTAATGACCCTCCAAACCGCCGACGAGGTAAGCCGAAAGAAATGCATAGACCTGCGTCTCGGCCGGCTCGACAATGAAGCTCCGGAAGCCCGGCAGCGTCATGCAGGAGGGACCGCCCTGGTCGATCACGGTGGTGACGCCGGAACGCACGCCGACCATGTCCGGATTCAAGCCGAAGCGGCCGGTGACGTATTGATAAACATGGGCATGCGTGTCGATCAGGCCCGGCAAAACCAGCTTGCCGGAAACATCGATCATCTCGGTTGCACTTGAAGGCAGGATTGTCGCTGCGATGGCTGCGATGCGGCCGCCGCGGATCGCGATGTCCCGGATGCCGTCGATGCCGGAAGCCGGGCAAATGACACGCCCGCCGCGAAGCAAAAGGTCGTATTTCGGACTGTCAGCCATTGCATTTCCTCATCATTCGCGGCCGCAAAGTCTGCGTCGCATTTTTAGCAAGCGCCGTGGCCGACTGTCGAGGCTCGAGCTAACTGTGAATGAGCGTGCCGGAGCCGAGTTCAGTGAAAAGTTCGAGCAGAACGGCATGGGGCACCTTGCCGTCCAGGATGACCACGCCTTCGACGCCTTGTTCGAGCGCGTCGATGCAGGTTTCGACTTTGGGGATCATGCCGCCGGAGATGGTGCCATCGGCGATCAGACGGCGGGCGTCGTCGACCGACAGCTCTTTGATGAGCTGGTTCGATTTGTCGAGCACGCCGGGCACGTCGGTTAACAGCAACAGGCGCTTGGCTTTGAGCGCGCCGGCGATGGCGCCGGCAAAGGTGTCGGCATTGACGTTGAATGTGCCGCCGTTCGCGGCGGCGGCGACCGGCGCCAGCACCGGAATCAATTCGCGGCCGAGAATCTGGCTGAGCACGGTGGTGTCGACTTTGTCCGGTTCGCCGACATAGCCGAGATCGATCACTTTCTCGATCGCGGAATCCGGATCGATCACGGTGCGCGTCAGCTTGCGCGCCACCACCATGTTGCCGTCCTTGCCGCACAGCCCGACCGCTTTGCCGCCGGCCGCGTTGATGTAGCCGACCATCTGCTTGTTGATCGATCCGGCGAGCACCATCTCGACGATTTCCAGCGTCTTTTCGTCGGTGATGCGCAATCCCGCCGCGTATTGCGATTGCACGCCGACTTTATTGAGCATGGCTTCGATCTGCGGCCCGCCGCCATGGACCACGACCGGATTGATCGCGGTCTGCTCGAGAAGCACGATATCGCGGGCGAACTCGCGCGCCAGATGTTCGGCGCCCATGGCATGGCCGCCGTATTTGATGACGACGATTTCCTCGTCGTAGCGCTGCATATAGGGCAGCGCTTCCGACAGGATGCGGGCTTGCACCTCGGGGCTGATGGGATCTGTTCTTATTCATCGGACGCGTCTTCCCGGCTTGCGGCGTTGTCTTTTAGCCGTGCAATGACTTGGCGACAATGTGGTTCAGGCAGCCCGTTCGGTGACAAGCCGCGCGATGGCGGCGCGCAACTCCACGATGCCGGCGCCGCTCTTGGCCGCGGTCGCGATCAGATCGGGAAAGGCCGCCGGCCTTTTGCCGATGGCGGCGGCGACCGCAACGGTCCGCTCGGCCAATGCCGCGGCATCGATCTGGTCGCATTTGGTAAGAACGATTTGGTGGCTGACCGCGGCCTCGCTCAGCGTGTCGAGGATCGACCGGTCGACGTCCTTGAGCCCATGGCGTGCGTCGACCAGAAGATAGACGCGCGCCAGCGTGGCGCGCCCGTGGAGGTATTTTGTAATCAAGCTCGTCCAGGCGGCGATCTTGCTCTTGGCCGCGGCCGCGTAACCGTAACCCGGCATGTCGACCAGGACGAGCCGAGGTGGGCCGCCAAAAAAGATCAATTCCTGGGTGCGGCCGGGCGTGTTGGACGTGCGCGCCAACGCGCGGCGGCCGGTAAGGGCATTGATGAGCGAGGACTTGCCGACATTGGACCGTCCGGCGAAAGCGATTTCCGTCCCGGTCATCGGCGGCAGCGAATCGATCGAGCCCGCGGCCGAAACAAAGTTCCATTGCCCGGCGAATAGGCGGTGGCCGGCTTCGAGCTCGGCGTTGGAAAAGCCATCGTGGAGGCCGGCAGACGTCATGGCACCCGCCTCGGGGCTGTTCCCACCGATTCGGTCCGGAACCAATGCCTTGGCGCGCGGTTTCCCGGTAGCCGGGACAGGTGTGGCGCGAGTTCCTTCGCCGCAATTGGGCCGCGCCTTGGAGGACGGCATCATGGACGATTGGTCGAGGTTGCGGCTCTGTGACGTCGTAAATTTCATCCTCAGTGGCGTTCTGTTCTTCTCGCCCTGGCTTTTCGACCTCTCTTCAGGGGCGCAGTGGCAGACCGCCTCGATCGTCGGCATCATCATCGCGGTGCTCTCGATTGCCGCGCTAGCCGCATTTGCAGTCTGGGAGGAATGGTTCATTCTGGCGGCCGCTCTGGCGTTGATCGTATCGCCCTGGCTTCTCGGCTTCCAGAACAGCGCCGCCATGAGCATAGACGTCATTATCGGCGTGATTATCGCCTCGCTGGCAGCGGTCGAGGTCTGGCTGACACGCGACCAAGAGCCGTGGATCGTCGCGAACCACTGAAGCGGACGGCGGCGGAAGGTAGGCGTTATTTCCAAATAAAAAGGGGAACTTACGTCCCCTTCTCTACGGCTACGGCCGGGCTTTGCAAGGGCTCGCCGAGATTAGGCGGCGGCTTCGTCGCTATAATCCTGCCACTTCGTGGGCGCGGGGGCATAGGCCGGGTTTTTGGCTGCGCCCTGGTAGCGGACGGCGGCTGCGACGGCGGAAATCCCGATCTGCCGATAGCGGCCGTCAAGCGAACCGTTTTGGGCGATAGTCTCGTCAGAAGTCTTCGGCGCGCTGTCTGTTTGAGCGGCTTTGTCTGGCCGTTTCGGCTTTCACATTCGTCATTACGGAACCCCATTCCCTTCTGCTGTCTGCGATGATGAAGTTATAGGCGAGGAGTGCGGCGGAAATGGGCGGCAATTCGTGCCTTGCCGTGACAATTCCGACCGCTGGCGTGTGGAGCGGCTAGGTGCATTGCGAGTGGTAAACCCTTGCTTAATTTGTCGGCCTCATAGTCGTTTTGGCTCGACGCTTGGGGCGCAATTAGGTCGCCGAATTGGCTTGATTGAAGCGCCAATTATCTACGGGCCGATCGGGCACTGCGGCATTCCTGCAACACCTGCCGCGTACCTTATCGCGAGGGGCTTTAACGACTGGAATGGCCGCGCCGGTTTAGGGTATTGGGACAGACGATATTCGTTTGGCCGGGGTGGCTCAGGGCGGGCGGAGAAGTAGGCGCGTGATGTCATTGCGAGTGATTTCATTCGTGGTTGTCGGGCTTGCAGCGCTCACGCTTGGCGGCTGCATGACGGATACGCTTGAGCCGTCGACCCAGACCGGCTGGAACGCGCGCGACAAGCTGTTGATGTCCAACCTGCCGTATCAGCAGGCCGATATTCCGGAGCCCTATCGCCGCCACATCGTCGATTACACGCGCAAGGAAGCGCCGGGCACCGTCGTTATCGATAGCGACAACAAGTTCCTCTATTACGTGCAGGCCGGCGGCAAGGCGATCCGTTACGGCATCGCCGTGGGCGAAGAAGCGCAAGCCTGGAATGGCATCGCCAAGGTCGGACGCATGGAGGAATGGCCGCCGTGGATTCCGACCTCGGGCGAGCAGCAGCGGCTGGGGCCTTTGCCGGCCTTCGTCACCGGCGGGCCGCATAACCCGATGGGTTCGCGCGGCATGTATCTGTATTCGGGCGGCAAGGACACGCTGTACCGAATTCACGGCACCAATCAGCCGGAATATATCGGTCAGGCGATCTCGTCGGGCTGCATCCGCATGACCAATGAGGACGCCATCGACCTCTATAATCGCGTGAAGGTCGGCACCATTGTCGTGGTGCTGGCGCCGAAGAACAACGACGCGCCGAATAGCCCGAAAATGGCGTCGACCTCCACGCCCGACGAAGGCGCCACGGTGAAGTGGTACTGAGTTCGGCTTCCTCGCGCGGCATTCAATCGCGGCGCCGGCCTTGGCCGGCGCCGTTGGCGTTTCGGGCGACGGTTAGCCGCCCAATGTGATATGCACGACTTCCGGCGGCACGCCGAGCCGGGCGGGAATGATGCTGGTGCCGAGCCCGCCGGAAACGATCAGATGCCGATCGTTCTCGATCACGTGACCGTAGGCATAGCGCGCGCCGAAACGTGACGGCACCAAGTGCGGCCAGACGAACGGCACGCGGATTTGTCCGCCGTGGGTATGGCCGGCGAGCGTGAGCGCCACGCGATCCGGAACCGTCGGAAAAATGTCCGGCTCATGCGCCAGAAGCAGCACCGGATCGTCGGTCCGGACTTGCGCCAGCGTGCCCGGCAGATCGTCAACGCCGCGGAAGCGTCCGCGGCCAAGCTGGTAGGCGAGCTGATCGCCGAGCCCGGCCAACCAAAATTGCTCTCCCGCCGCTCCCAGCAGAACCGCTTTGTTTTCCAGGATCGGTATCTGCACGCCGCCGAGCGCGGAACGCACGCCGGCAAGATCGTGCCACCAGTCGTGATTGCCGAGGATCGCCCAAGTTCCGAGCGGCGCGTTAAGCCGCGCCAATTCGGCGGCCCAGAGCGGATCGTCGACCGGCTCTCCTTTAAAGTGCCAGTACCACGCCTTGAAGTCGCCAAGGAACACGACGAGGTCGGACCGCAGTGTTCTGCGCGGCGTCGACCACGCGCTGGACATGCGGCAGCGTCATGTCGGGTCCGCCGGCATGCAGGTCGGCAATCACCGTGATCGGTCAGCTTGCGGCCCGCGGGCCAGCGCGGCGGCGTCAGCGCGTAACGCGTGACGCTCACCTCCATCGGTTCGATGGCGCCGGCATAAGCGGCAGTCGCGGATCCCGACAAACCGATGAGACCGGCGCCGGCCGCGATCAAGCGTCGCCGCGTCAGCCGCGGTTTTGCCGCGCGGACGTGAAGTCCGGTTCCGTCGGGTGGGTTCGGTTCCATGGCAGGTCCGGGTCGCGTCATAGCGCCCGACTGGTGAACGGAGCGTTCATGCCGTTCGGTCTTGCCGGTAAGTTGCCGATCACGACTGCGCGATCCGTTCGCGCGTCGCCCAATCGAGCGTCTTGTCGAGCGCGCGCGTTAGCCGGTCGAACAACTCGTCGGTCTCTTGCGCGCTGATGACGAGCGGCGGCGACAGCGTCAAAACGTCGCCGAGCACCGAGCGCACGATCAAGCCCTCGGCTTCGGCGAACTGCACGGCGCGCGCGCCGACGCCATGCTGCGGCTCGAAGGAGCGTTTGCTCGCTTTCTCGGCGACCAGTTCCACGCCGCCGATCAAGCCCAGCCCGCGCGCTTCGCCAACCAGAGGATGGTCGCCGAGCGCTTTAGCCGCGCCTGGAATTGCAAACCGCGTTCGGCGGCTTTTTCGACAATGCGCTCGCGCGCGTAAATCTCGATCGCCTTGAGCGCGACCGCGGCGGAAACCGGGTGGCCGCCATAGGTGAAACCGTGGCCGAACACGCCGATCTTTTTGCTCTCGGCGAGCAGCGCCTGGTACATCGCCTCCGGAATCATGACGCCGGCGATCGGCAGATAGGCCGACGACAGCGCCTTGGCGATCGAGATCGAGTGCGGCGCGAAACCGAGTTTCTCGCAGCCGAACCGCGTGCCGAGCCGGCCGAAGCCGCAAATCACCTCGTCGCTGATCATGAACACGTCGTGCTTGGCGCACACCGCCATGATCTTCTCGAAATAGGTCTCGGGCGGCACGATCACGCCGCCGGCGCCCATCACCGGTTCGGCGATGAAGGCGGCGATGGTGTCCGGACCTTCCTCGACGATCAAAGCATCGAGCTCGGCCGCAAGCCGCGTGGCGAAATCCTCCTCGCTCTCGCCGGCATGCGCGAAACGGTAGTGATGCGGACAGCCGGCGTGCAGGAAACCCGGCAGCGGCAGGTCGAAATCGCGGTGATTGCCGGGCAGCCCGGTCAGCGAGGCGGCGACCACGGTGACGCCGTGATAGGCCTTGATACGGCTGACGATTTTTTTCTTCTGCGGGCGGCCGAGCGCGTTGTTGAAATACCAAACGAGCTTGACTTGCGTGTCGTTCGCCTCCGAGCCGGAATTGCAGAAGAACACCTTTGAGATCGGCACCGGCGCGATCTCTTTTAGCTTTTCGGCAAGCTCGATTGCCGGATCGTGGCTCTTGCCGGTGAACAGATGAGCGAAGGAGAGCTTGCGCATCTGCGTGGCGGCGGCCTCGACCAGTTCTTCGTTGCCGTAGCCGAGCGCGGTGCACCACAGCCCGGCCATGCCTTCGATATAGGGTTTGCCGTCGGTGTCGTAGACATAGACGCCTTCGCCGCGCTCGAAGATGAGCGGGCCGGTCTCGCGAAAGCGCGCAAGATTGATGTAAGGGTGCACCAGCGTTTCGACGTCGCGGGCGGCGAGATTGCTGAGCGGAGACATTGGGTCCTTCGCTCCTTTTGCTCTTTCGGTTGCGGTCATTTCATCGCCTAGTTCTGCGCCGCATTCGCCGCGACAGGCCGGGACCGCGGCATCGGCACTTCGTTCTCTGGAATGGACGGCGGATCGAGACCTTGCAGCGGCACGCCTTCGGCTTGCGCTCGCTGCGCCGCCTGCGCTGCGTCAGGCGACGCGTCCGGACCCTTGGCTTGCGCCTCGACCGGCGGCGGTACGCGCACGTCCCATTCGCAAATCTTGTAATCGTTGCGGCGCGCTTCGAGATCGAGATGGACGTGCTCCTCGTGATAACCGTCGGAGCCGGGGCCGAGTACGGTCGAAAATCGCGCGCAAGCGCTGGCGCGGATGGCTTCGCGCCAATCCTTCGGCATGGCGACGTCGGTCAGGCCGAGCTCGCGGCCGTCGGCGAGCTTGAAATCGTGCACGTCAAGCGCGTCGGCCCGGCCATGCTCGCTCACTTTGGCGGCGTGCACGTTATTGCGGCCGCGGCAGTCGTAGGAGGCGAGATTGTCGAGGCCGCGCAGCGGCGGCAGGTCTTTCAACGACGGCGCCACGTCGTCGCGCACCCAGTCAGCGACCACTTGCGCCATCGGGCAGCGCAAGATCGCCGGCGGCGACACCGCGACTTCGCTCCGATCGGAGAGCACGATCGCGGCCATCGCCACGGCATCGTCGGCGCCGCAATCGCCCGGACCGACCAGGACGGGAAGCGGCTGGAATTCCGCGATCTTCGCCAGACCCGCCTGGCAGGCCGACGGCGTCGCCGATGCCGTGGCGGCGGCGGCGTCGTCGCTTTGCGGATATGAGGCATAGGCCTCCTGCGGCGGTGCAAATTCCTGCGGCAGTACAACGGGCGGCGGTTGCCGCTTGGCTTGCACGTTGGCGACGCCATGGATCGGCGCGGCCGGCTTTTGCAGCGGCACGGCGGCGATTTGCGCCATCGCCGTCGGCATTGCGCATAACAGCCCGGCAGTGACGACGGCGTATTTCACGCAGGATTCTCCGCCGCAGTTGCAGTTTTGTCGGGAAGCTCGAGGCAGCCTCGATAAGATAAGCTTTAGGCCAACCGAGCCTGCCTCTTCAAGCGTCGGAGCGCCGCCGAAGACGCTTGCCTGCCCGGCGCAGACGGGTAACCTTCCGGAAGAAATAGGCATGATCCCGAAAAGTGGATACCGGTTTTCGGACAAGATCATGCCCAAAAATGTGCGAGGAACGCCATGCTCGGGCTGATGCAGGACTGGCAGCTGTTGTGCCATCGCATCCTCGATCACGCCGCCATCCATCACGGCGCGCGGCAGATCATCACGCGATCGGTCGAGGGGCCGTTCCACACCACCAATTACGCCGATCTGCGCGGGCGCGCGCTGCGGGTGGCGCAGCGGCTCGACCGGAGCGGCATCAGGCTCGGCGACCGGGTGGCGACGCTGGCTTGGAATAGCTGGCGGCACCTCGAAGCCTGGTACGGCATCATGGGCATCGGCGCGGTCTATCACACCATCAATCCGCGCCTGTTTCCCGATCAGATCGCCTGGATCGTCAATCACGCCGAAGACCGCGTGATGATGGTCGATCTCACCTTCGTGCCGATCGTGGAAAAGCTCGCCGACCGCCTCAAGCCGATCGAGCAATACGTGGTGCTGACCGACGCCGCGCATATGCCGGCGACCGCGCTGAAGAATGCCGTGCCCTACGAGGAATGGCTCGCCGAGGTCGACGGCGACTTCGCCTGGAAGGACTTCGACGAGAATACCGCGGCCGGCATGTGCTACACCTCCGGCACGACCGGTCATCCCAAGGGCGTGGTCTATTCGCATCGCTCCAACGTGCTGCACTCGATGATGGCGGCGCAGCCCGACGCCATGGACGTCGGCTCGCGCGACGTCGTCATGCCGGTGGTGCCGATGTTTCACGCCAATTGCTGGGGCCTCGCTTTGACTTCGCCGATGACCGGCGCGGCGATGGCGATGCCGGGCGGCAAGCTCGACGGCGCCTCGATCTACGAAATGCTCGATAGCTGCCGCGTCACGCTTCACCGCCGCGGTGCCGACGGTGTGGCTGATGCTGCTGGCTCATCTCGAAGCCAATAATCTCAAGCTGCCGTATCTGAAGAAAGTGGTGATCGGCGGCTCGGCCTGTCCGCGCGCCATGGCGCAGAAATTCCAGGACGTCTACGACGTCGAAGTCATCCACGCCTGGGGCATGACCGAGATGAGCCCGCTCGGCACGCTCGGCTCGCTCAAGCCCGAATATGCCGGGCTTACGGGCGAGGCGCGGCTCGACGTGCAGCAGAAGCAGGGCCATTCGCCGTTCGGCGTCGAGATGAAGATCACCGACGATGCCGGCAAACCGATGCCGTGGGACGGCAAGACCTTCGGGCGGCTGAAAGTGCGCGGGCCTTCGGTGGCGCGGCGCTATTTCAAGGACGACGCCGACGATTCTCGACGCCGACGGATTTTTCGACACCGGCGACGTCGGCACCATCGACCGTTACGGCTATCTCAACATCACCGACCGCTCCAAGGACGTGATCAAGTCGGGCGGCGAGTGGATTTCGTCGATCGAACTGGAAAACCTCGCGGTCGGCCATCCCAAGGTCGCCGAAGCCGCGGTGATCGGCGTGCGCCATCCGAAATGGTCGGAGCGGCCGCTCCTTGTCGTCGTGCTCAAGGACGGCCAGACCGCGACCAAGGACGAGCTGCTGGCATTCCTCAACGGCAAGATCGCCAATTGGTGGCTGCCGGACGACGTTGTCTTCGTGCGCGAGATTCCGCACACCGCGACCGGCAAGATTCTCAAGATGGCGCTGCGCGACCAGTTCAAGGATTACGCGTTTCCGACCGCCGCGGCGTGAACCCGTTTCATCGCGCAAGACCTTGTGCATGACCTTTCGCCGCCGGTTCCAACATCCTGCGGCGCAATTTGACTTAAAGTCCGAACAAATCACGGCCGTGTGAGTTTGCCTCGAGACGGATGCCTCGGTCCGCGGCAACTAACGCCGCACGATGCACACCACGCATAGCTTTGCCTTTTTAGTCGGCGCCCGGAGGTGCGCCGGGGTGGATAGCTTTTTGTCTTTCAATAACGTAACAATAGTTCCGGAAGGCATATTAATGCCGTATAGATTTCTTTGTCATGGCCAAAGTGTTTCCGGCCATGCTGCGACGCACAATGAACACATTTTACCGGTCATAGCGGCTCCAGCCCGTGATCAACGGGCGAATCACCCTTCCCATCAACAATCGAATAGGATGGATATGGCTGGGTATAGCCTCAAGAAGACTTTCTTTGCCTCGGTTTTTGCTTTGGTCGTTATCGGGATACCGATGACGGCCTCGGCGCAATCCGGAATTGCTTCGGTTTACGGCTATTCCGGCGGCCGCACCGCGGACGGCGAGCGGATGTCGGACGGCGCGCTCACCGCGGCGCACCGCTCGCTGCCGTTCGGCACGCTGGTGCGGGTCACCAATGAGCGCAACGGCCGCTCCGTGGTGGTGCGCATCAACGACCGCGGACCGTTCGTCACCGGCCGCGTCATCGACCTGACGCCGGCGGCGGCGCAGGCGCTCGGCTTCTCCGGTCTCGCCAGCGTCTCACTCGACGTCGTCGGGCGAAGCTGAAATTTCAAACAGCCAATTAAAGGACAGTGGAACGGGAGGCCGCGGCCTCCCGTTTTTTTGTCCCGTCGCCCCGCTGCGTGGAGGGCGGATGCATACGATCCCGTTCTCGCGGCGCAATCCGCGCGCGAGTTGCTCGCTCACAATGTCAAACAGCCCACGCCAAGTTTCCCGTCATCCTGATGCGAGCGGAGCGAGCTGAAGGAGCGATCCAGGCCTCGGCGGACGAGGGCCGCTTCTGCGGCCACCTGGGTTCGTCGCTCCGTTCCTCCGGCAATGACGCAAACGAAAGAAAAGAAGGGAAGCGGAACGCCGGCAGACGCGGTATTCCACGGCCCGCACACAACGGCGTGCGGGGCGCGCCACGGAAAGGCGGCTTGCGCCGCCCTTCCGCTTCGGGCGCGCTCGCCTGCCGGCGTTCCACCACGGCACTTGCGGCAGCGACCGAACGCCACCGCTCAGCTCCAGTTCACGCGCTTCCTGGGACGGAACTAGGTAGGGATGGGCGTTACCCGCTCCCGGCCGTCCCAGTACAGCGGGCGATGTAGCCCGCAGGCCGGTCGTAATGCCGGCCGGGCGTTTCTTGCCCGGAGCCGCCCGGGAGCGGGGCTGACAACCCCGCCCGCGGGAACCGCACTCGCCCCTCTCCGCCCGGCGTCACCCGGATGGCGTCCCTCAGGGCGAGATTTGATTCGCCGATAAGTATCTATATCGGTGACGATTGTCAATAGGTCAGTGACTACCAATTCCGGTCACCCTGAGGAGCGCGCTAGAGGCGCGCCTCGAAGGGCGACGGCAACCAATCGCAATGCGATTTCGATTGGCGGAGCAGCATCCCGAGCGCTGCGGAACTTGTCATCGGACCGGCTACTTCGGGCCGGACCCGGTTGGCTCAACGCACCCTACAAAAACCTACTCCGCCGGCTGCTTCGCCTTCGGCTTCGGCTTGTAGAACGTGCCTTTGAGATTGTCCCAGAGCTGAATCTTGGCGCCGTGGCGGTGCATGATGATGCTCTGCTGCGTACACGAGAGCGAGTTGTTCCAGGCCCAGTAGATGACGAGGCCGGCCGGGAATTTCGCCAGCATGAAGGTGAAGATCAGCGGCATCCAGTTGAAGATCATCTGCTGGGTCGGATCGGGCGGCGCCGGATTGAGCTTCATCTGCACCCACATGGTCACGCCCATGATCGCCGGCCAGAAGCCGAGATGCAGGAAGCCGCCGATGACCGGAATGATGGCCGGATCGAACGGGATCAGGCCGCCGAGCGTGAAAATGTTGGTCGGGTCCTGCGCCGAGAGATCGTGGATCCAGCCGTAGAACGGCGCGTGGCGCATTTCGATGGTGATGAACAGCACCTTGTAGAGCGAGAAGAACACCGGAATCTGAATCGCGATCGGCAGGCAGCCGGCAATGGGATTGATCTGCTCCTTCTTATAGAGCTCCATCATCTCCTGCTGCTGCTTCATCTTGTCGTTGGCGAAGCGCTCCTTGATCATCGCCATCTGCGGCTGCACCGCCTTCATCTTGGCCATCGAGGCGTAAGATTTGTTGGCAAGCGGGAAGAACAAGATCTTGACGCACACCGTGACGATCAGGATGGCGATGCCGAAATTGCCGACCAGATGAAAGAAATAGTCGATGGCGAGGAACATCGGCTTGGTGATGAAATAGAACCAGCCCCAATCGATCAACAGATCGAACTTGTTGAGGTGGAGCGCCTGATTGTAGCCGCCGGGGCCGAGCGGAAAATTGATGCCGACGACGGAGACTTCCTTGGCGCCGGCGAACAGGCGGGCGTCGGTCGAGACGGTCGCGCCCGGCGCGACGGTCTGCGCCTGCCCCAGATAATCGGTCTGATAGATATCCCGGCCGTTGACGTTGGTGGCGGAGAAGCGGGTCTTCACCTTGGCGTCGGTCGTCGGGCAGCAGCACCGCCGCCCAATATTTGTCGGTGAAGCCGAGCCAGGCGTCGGTGACGTCCCAGCTCTCGCTCTTTAAGTCGGCGATCTTCTTGTAGCTCTCTTCCTTTTCGCCGTCCTCGCCCATCACGCCGATCGGGCCCTCGTGCAGAATGTAATAGCCGAGCACCGTCGGCGTGCCGTGGCGCGAGATCAGCCCGTAGGGAAACAGCGTGACCGGCGCGCCGCCTTTGTTCGCCACCTGATCCTTGACGGTGAACAGATAATGGTCGTCGACCGCGATGGTGCGGGTGAAGACGAGGCCCTGGCCGTTGTCGTAGGTCAGCGTCACCGGATGATCGACGCCAAGCGTGCCCGAGCCGTTCTGTTTCCATACCGTATCGGGGCCGGGCAGGGCCGCGGTCGTGCCGGCCGCCGGCACCCAGCCGAATTCCGCGTAATAGGCATCCGGCGCGCCCGACGGCGAGAACAGCACGATCGGCGGCGAATTCGGATCGACCTCTTCGCGATATTGCACCAGCGACAGATTGTCGATGCGGCCGCCTTTGAGATCGATGCTGCCGTGCAAGCCGCGGCGTGTCGATGGTGACGTGCGGCGACGAGGCGATGACCGCTTCGCGGCGTTGCCGCCGGCGGCTCGGTCGACGGCGCGTTCGGCACCGGCGGGGCGCTCGCTTCGGACGGGCTCGGCTGCGCCGCATTCGGCTGCGCTGCGCCGGGCTGGACCTGAGCCTGTTCCTGCTTCTTGAGCTGCGCCTGCTCCTGCTGGCGCTGCATCTGCGGATAGCCGATGAAATATTGCCAGCCGACGACGACGATCAGCGACAGCACGATGGCAAGGATGGTGTTCTTATGATCGCCCATTAGCTGCTCTTATCCGTGTCCGTGCGCCGCTGCTGTGCGCGTCGCTGCTGGGCACGCCCCTTGCCGGGCGAACCGGCTTTATGTGGGGGCGCGTTCCGGCCGCTACCAGTTGCCGCGGCCTGCTCTTGCCCGCTTCCTTGCCCGCTCCGCGGAGCGGCGTGAATTCGGCGTAACGCCGCATCGAATTGCCGGGTCATGTCGCCGAAATCGGCTGCGAGCGCCGCGCGCCGGCCGATCAGCACATAATCGTGGCCGGGGCGCAGCGCCGGCACCGGTGAAAGCCGCACCATTTCACGCAAGCGCCGCCGCACGCGATTGCGCTCCACGGCATTGCCGACCTGGCGCGACACGGTGAAGCCAACCCGCGCAGGCATTCCGGCTTCATGACCGCCGTCGTGACCGCCTTCGGCGCGCTGGCGTGCTTGCAGGACGAAGGCGCCGGCAGGCGCTCGCGCACCCTGGGCGGCAGCCTTAAAGTCCGTCCGGCGCTTCAACCGTTCCATTGATTTGGCTTTGGCTGCGATTTTGGGCTCGACCACTGCAGGTTCGACCTCGAAATCGGCGTGTGGAACGAACTCGCGCCCCAAAAAGCGTTCAGGTTAAGCGCTCAGCTTTTTACGCCCTTGCGCACGCCGCAACGCCAAAACCCTGCGGCCGCCCTTGGTCGCCATGCGGGCGCGAAAGCCGTGGCGGCGCTTGCGCACCAATTTGCTCGGCTGGTAGGTCCGTTTCACCGGAAAATCTCCGCTGCGGGGCTTGCTGCGGCCTTAAAGCACCGCGTTTGGCGCGGCTTATACGCAAGCCCTCCCCGCTCGTCAACGTGACTTCCCCGCGATTTTCCGGCGATTTCGGCATCTTTCCGGCGTAGTCCGGGGGCTTTCGAAGTCGCCTCCGAGGCCCGCCTTGTCAGGCCGCATTGTCATGTGCCGTTTACTATAGAATAGCTGTGACGGGTCTTGGACTTCCGATCTTGGACTTCCGATCTTGGCCCGCAGCGGCCGAAGCGACCAGAAAAAATGACAGCGGATCAGCGGCAAGAGATCAAACCGGATATCTGCGTCATCGGCGCCGGCGCGGGCGGGCTTGCGGCGGCCTCCGCGGCGGCGGCCTTCGGCGTCAATGTGGTGCTGATCGAAAAAGCCAAGATGGGCGGCGAAAGCCTCAATAGCGGCTCGCTGCCGTCGAAGGCGCTGATTGCGGCGGCCGAGCGCGCCCAAATCTTTCGTCAAGGCGCGTTCCGTGACGGCGCGCGCTTTGGCATCAAGAGCCCGCGCTTTGGCGTCGATTTCGCCGCGGTCCGCGCTCATGTGCGCGACGTCGTCGCCGCCGCCGCGCCGCAGGATTCGCGCGAGCGTTTCAACGGCCTTGGCGTGCGTGTTTTTGCCGGCGAGGGCCGCTTCACCGACGCCGAAACCGTCGCCGTCGACGGCTACGACGTCAAAGCGCGCCGCTTTGTCATCGCCACCGGTTCTTCGCCGGCGCTGCCCGCCATTCCCGGCCTTGCCGACACGCCGCATCTGACCAACGAAACGATTTTCGATCTCGCCGAGTGCCCGCGCCATCTCGTCGTGATCGGCGCCGACTCCATCGCGCTTGAAATGGCGCAGGCATTTCGCCGGTTCGGCGCCGACGTCACCGTGCTGGCGCCGCAGGCGCCGCTTGCCGGCATCGACCCCGAATGCGCCGCCATCGTGCTCGACGCGCTCGCCCGTGAGGGCGTTACGTTCCACGCCGGCGTGGACATCCGGCAGGTGCGCCGCACGCTGGCGCGCGTCCACGTCGACATCGCCGCCGGCGCCGAGCAGAAAACGCAAACCATCGACGGCAGCCATCTCCTGGTCGCCGGCGGCCGCCGCCCCAATCTGGAAAATCTCGATCTTGACGCCGCCGGCATCGATTACGAGCCGGCCGGCATCGTGGTCGACCGCGGGCTTCGAACCACCAACAAGCACGTCTATGCCATCGGCGACGTCACCGGCGCGCCCAAGCTGAGCCATCTCGCCCATCATCACGCCGGCTTGGTGATCCGCAACGCCCTGTTCCGCACGCCGGTCGATGCCGATCGCTGCGTGGTGCCGGCCGTGACCTATACCGATCCGGAATTGGCCCAGGTCGGCCTGACCGAGGACGAGGCGCGCGCGGATACCGGCGTCATTCGCGTGCTGCGGGCGCCTTATCGCGAAAACGACCGCGCTCGGGCGACCGGAGCGACAAACGGCCACATCAAGATCATCACCGACCGCAAGGGAGATATTCTCGGCGCGACTATCGTCGGGGCCGCGGCGTCGGAAAATATCGCCGCCTGGGCGCTCGCCATAAACCAAAAACTGAATATCGAGGCCTTTGCCGGTGTTATCGTGCCGTATCCGACCTATGCCGAGGTGGGCAAACGCGCCGCGATGACCTATTTCACACGGGGTTTGACGAGCCCACTGGTGCGTCGCATCATAGGGTGGCTGCGTCGATTTGGCTGATGCGTGTCAGCCCCTGCAGCAGGCTCGACCATGACTGATGAAACCGCCGCGCGGCCGGAGCCGGTCCGGACGCCGCGCTTCGGCCTTTCGGGCAAGCTCCTCGTCCTCACGATCCTGTTCGTGATGATCGCGGAAGTGCTGATCTATGTGCCCTCGGTCGCCAATTTCCGCATCGTCTGGCTGAAGGATCGCCTCGCCACCGCCTATACCGCGGCGCTGGTGCTCGACGCCGCGCCGAACGGCGTGGTGTCCGACGCGCTGGCCAAGAAGATCCTCGACTCGATCGGCGCGCGGGGCGTGGCGATGAAGATGGGTTCGCGGCACCGCATGATCGCGGTCGACGACATGCCGCCCGCGATCAACGACACCTACGACATGCACAACGTCTACGCCTTCGACGCCATCGTCGATGCGTTCAAGACGATGCTGGACACCAGAAGCAAGGACGTGATGCGGGTGGTCGGGCCGTTGCCGGCTTCGGCCAGCGACGATGAATTCATCGAGCTGGTCATGGACGAAGGGCCGCTGCGCAAGGCGATGCTGCGCTATTCCACCGACATTCTGTTTTTGTCGCTGGTCATCTCCTGCATCAGCGCGGCGCTGGTTTATCTGGCGCTGCATTATCTGTTCGTGCGGCCGATGCGCCGCGTCACCGCCAACATGATGGCGTTCCGCGCCGATCCGGAAAACGGCGACCGCGTCATCGCGCCGTCGGCGCGCAACGACGAGATCGGCACCGCCGAGCGCGAGCTTGCCACCATGCAGATCGAGCTTTCCTCGATGCTGCATCAGAAAAACCGGTTGGCGAGCCTCGGGCTCGCGGTGGCCAAGATCAATCACGATTTGCGTAACCTGCTCGCTTCGGCGCAGCTGTTCTCCGAGCGGCTCGCCAAAATCCCCGATCCCGCCGTGCAGCGCTTCGCGCCGAAGCTGGTGCATGCGCTGGAACGCGCCATCGCTTTCTGCCAGTCGACGCTGTCCTACGGCCGCTTGCAGGAGCCCCCGCCGGAGCGCCGGCCGGTCCTGCTCGAGCCTCTGGTCGAGGAGGTGCACGAAACCTTGGGGTTTGGCCCCGACGCGCCAATCCGGTGGATCAGCGCGGTCGAGCGCGGGCTCGTGGTGGAAGCCGATTACGACCAGCTGTTCCGCATCCTGCTTAACCTGTCGCGCAATGCCGTCGGCGCTATGGAGAGCCGCGAGACGCGCGATCCAGGCCGCGACCAGATCCGCATCACCGGCCGCCGCGAGGGCGCGGTGGTGGTGATCGAAGTGTCCGACACCGGCCCCGGCTTTTCCGAGAAAGCGCGCGCCCATCTGTTCGAGGCGTTCCAGGGCTCGACGCGGACCGGCGGCACGGGCTTAGGCCTCGCCATCGCCGCCGAACTGGTTCGCGCCCATGGCGGCGACATTCGTCTGGTCGAGGGCACCATCGGCGCGACGCTGCGCCTGACCATTCCCGACCGCGCGGTCGAGCTCGCCGCCCATCGCGGGGCGCGCGCGCAGGGTTAATTGTTCATCGCCGTCATTGCGATTGCCACGATTCGGGTTTACCCGAGAGCGACGCTAAGTCAATCGGCAGCAGCCGACTTGGATGGCGGCAAGTCCGGATCCATAACCACAGGTCAGCAATTGGATTCCGGGCTCGCGGGCTTCGCCACGCCCGGAATGACGGGTAATCTTGCCATAACGCGCCGAAGCCTATAGCTACGACGCGCCGCGCCCGTAGCTCAGCTGGATAGAGCACCAGACTACGAATTGGGGGTCGGGAGTTCGAATCTCTCCGGGCGCGCCAAACTCTTCCGGTCCGAAAAAACTGCGAACACAATGGGGTACCCATGCATACCGCGCGAGGCGTGACCCTATAGGCGTGTCCATCAAATACTTGCCGGACAATTGGCATCGGGATCTGTTGTCGGCGGATCGCAACGCTCTCACGCCGCCTCGTAAGACACGATTTTTTTGATCTGCGGCGCGAGCACGTCTTCGGCCGTTTCGAGATCGAAGCGGGCCTGAATGTTCATCCAGAACGCAGCGCCGGTCTTGAAGAACTTGCCGAGCCGCAGCGCGGTGTCGGCCGTAACGGGCTTTTCTTCGCGCGCGATGCGTTCGATCCGGGTGCGCGGCACGTTCAGCGCGGCCGCGACCGCGTAAGGTGTCAGCTTAAGCGGAACGAGAAATTCTTCCCGCAGGATTTCGCCGGGATGAACCGGCGGAAGTTTCTTTGCCATGTGCGAACTCCTATTCGGTGGCCACATTCGGCCGGTCTGGCTAGTGATAGTCGATTATCTCCACGTCTTCGGGACCCGCATCGGTCCACCTGAACACGACCCGCCATGGATCATTGATGCGGATCGAGTGCTTACCCGCCAAATCGCCCTTAAGAGCTTCAAGGCGGTTTCCGGGAGGCGACTTCAAGGCCTCAAGAAAAGTGGCGGCGTCCATCATAATCAATTTTCGGCACTACGGCAAAATTCCTGCCTTGTCATGCTCCGCCTTTCGCGACGGTCCCATGGATACGAGTTTAACACCCATCACCCGCACGCCGCGGCGACGAAGAAGCATCAACAGAGCAGCTCCGCCGCCTGTAGCCTCGGTCGATTATGTTTATTGCGCAGCGCGTCATAACGGTCTCGCGCCAAACTCCGCGCCAATAAAATTCCCGGCGCCGTCGATGGCCGGCGGCTAAAAGCATGACATTCCAATGAAAGTTACGCCGCGCCGACCGACAGCGCAGTTGCGGACGCTTGGCACCGGCACCCCACCATGGTAGCCTTTTTAAAGCTCATCCGGATTGAGCCCGCAAAGAAGTTCAAACCGGTTCGATCGCCTATCGAGCCACTCCTCAGGGATGTCGAGAAAGGATACGCCATGGCGGACATATCGAGTGCTACCGAGAGCCGTGCAACGGGCGAAGCCGCTGCGACGGGGTCGACCTCGACCGAAGAGCGCGAGTGAAGTGGCTTCCAAGCTGGTCGATCGTTTCGCCATCTGGTCCGGCGTCGCCGGACTGATCCCGATCCCCGTGGTCGATGTGCTGGCGGTCGGGACCCTTCAGGTCCAGATGCTGCGGCGCCTCTCGCAGATCTATGACGTGGAGTTCTCCGAGAACCGGGGTAAGGCGCTGATCGCGGCGCTGGCCGGAACGATGATCCCGGTGACCAGCGGCATGGGCGCCGCCAGCGCCATGAAAGCCGTGCCGATCGTCAACATCCTCGCCGCCGGCTTTGTCATGCCGGTGCTTTCCGCCGGCGCTTCCTTCGCCATCGGCAAGGCGTTCATTCAGCATTTCGAGTCGGGCGGCACGCTGCTCGATTTCAATCCCCCGGACTATCGCGAGTTTGTCAAAGCGCAGAAGGAGATGTGGGATTCGCGACGCGGCAAGCGGTCCGACACCACCGGGGCGGCGACGACGACCCCGTAACTCGCCCGAGCTTCCGCCGGCGATGAGGAGCACTTCCACCTAAGACGCGAAAATCGTCAAGCGACGCGACCGAAGTCCGATCGAGTCCCATGGCTGCCGCCATTCTCGCCTACATAACCGTGTGCCTGCTCACGGGATTTGCCGGCACCCATCGTCGCATGGGGTTCTGGGGGACGTTCTTCCTCGCACTTTTCATCACTCCATTGGTGGTGTTGCCCGTGCTGTTCATCACCGGCCCATCGCGGCGAATCGAATGGCGCCGCCGCAACGTAGAGTAACTCTCGGCAAGCGCATCCGTCTCTCGGCCATCGGCGGCGCGTGTTGAATGTAGACGGACGACTGCGCGCTAATGTCCTTCATCCAGCTCGTTCGCCGCGAAATGCACGGCTCGATGCCGAAGCTGGTGTTCATGTCCGGCGTCGGCGGCGTCAGCAATGCGTCCATTCTCGCCGCCATCAATACCGGCGTGCAGGAGGCCGGCAACGGCCAAAAGCCCGGGCTGTGGGCCGCCTCGCTTTTCCTGGTCGCGCTGTTTCTGTTCATCAAATCGCAGCAATTCGTCACCATCACCGCCACTGCCGAGATCGAGGCCATCATCCACAAGATCCGCGTGCGGCTGATGGACATGATCAGGCGTTCGGAGCTTTTGGAACTGGAGCGGATCGGCCGCTCGCGCATCGTCGCCGCGGTCACCAGCGATACCGCGGTGCTCACCCAAGCAAGCAATATGCTGTGCTTTACCGTGCAGGGCGCGGTGCTGATCTTTTTCGTCGGACTCTACGTCGCCTATCTGTCGCTGACCGCCTTCGCCTTGACCGTCGTCATCGTCACCGGCGCCGGCTTGATTTTCCACCACAAGAACAAGCGGCTTGGCCGCGCAGAAGGGCGAGTCGGCGGCGTGGGAGCGCCGGCTGTTCGACCGGCTGGTCGATTTTCTCGACGGCTTCAAGGAAGTCAGGCTCAACACCGCGCGCAGCGAAGATCTGTTCGACGACGCCCTGGAAGTGTCGAAGACCGCCGCCAACATCAAAATCCGCACCCAGGCCGAAACCTTCAAGATGATCGTGACGTCGCAGATCTCGATGTACATCCTGCTCGGCGCGGTCGTGTTCGTGGCGCCGAATTTGAGCGACACGCTCGGCGGTTCGTCGATCGCCAAGACCACGACGGCGCTGTTGTTCATCGTCGGCGCCTGTTTCGGCCTGGTGCAGTCGATCCCGATCCTGCTCAACGCCAATGCGGCGGCCGACCGCATCGCGCGCCTGGAAGCGGCGTTGCACGAGCACCGTCATCCCCAGGCCGAGCGCGATCGCGGTCGCGCCGAAGCACTTCGAGCGGATCGAGATGCACAACATCGTGTTCCGCTATGTCGACAAATTCTCCGACACCGTGTTCAAGATCGGCCCGATCGATTTCACCCTGCGCGCCGGCGAGCTGGTTTTCATCACCGGCGGCAACGGCTCGGGAAAATCGACGTTTCTGCGGGTGCTGTCCGGGCTCTATCCGCCCGATTCCGGCGAAGTCCTGCTCGACGGCAGGCCCATCAACAACGCCACGCGCGACGAGTATCGCGGATTGATGTCGGCGATTTTCTTCGATTACCATCTGTTCCAGCGGCTCTACGGACTGCCCGACGCCAGCCCCGGCCGACATCGAACGCCTGCTGGCGCAGTTCCGCCTGTCCGACAAGACCGGGCTTAGCAACGGCGAGTTTCGCACCCTCGATCTGTCCGGCGGCCAGCGCCGGCGTCTCGCGCTCATCGTCAGCATGCTGGAAAAGCGCCCGATCATGATCCTCGACGAATGGACCGCCGAGCAGGACCCCGAATTTCGCCGCAAATTCTATGACGAGCTGCTGCCGGAAATGCTGCGGGCGGGCGCCACCATCGTGGTCATCACGCACGACGACCGCTATCTCGACGAGCTGCATCTGCCGGCCCGCCGAATTCGGATGGACGAAGGCCGTATTGTCGAAGAACGTACAATGGGCTGATGATAGGGTCGGGTGGGGAGAACGGCTGATGGCGAGCTACCCAGAATCGCTTGACGACCTGCCGCCCCCGCCGCGGCGGCGGGGATGGTGGCGTCATGTCGGCCGGCATCTGCCGGGCATCTCCGTCATCGATGATGATGTGTTTGCTTATCGTCGTCGTGCTGTGGCCCTACGTCGTGATCACGGTGCCGAGCGGCAAAGTCGGCGTGCTGTGGAAGCGGTTCAACGGCATCGATATCTATTGCTGGTGCTGGGTCGGCCGCGGCACGGTGCTCGATCCGCGCGAATTGCGCGAAGAAGGCCTGCACATCATCTGGCCGTGGGACAGGCTCTACCTCTACGATTTACGGCTGCAGTCCAACACGCAGACCTATAACGCGATTTCCAAGGACGGCGTCAACGTCGGCGCGCAGATCAGCGTGCGCTATCAGCTCCTGCACAATTCGGTTGCGGTGCTGCACAAATTCATCGGTCCGGATTATCTGACTTCGGTCATTGCTCCCGAAATCGGCAGCCAGGCGCGGCAGGTGATTTCGCAGTACACCGCGGAAGAGGTCTATACGTCGCGCGAGACGATTCAGAAGCAAATCCGCGACGAAGCGCAAAAAAGCCTCGCCGCCAATCTCAACAAGCTGGTGCAGCCGGAGGCGATGGAGCAACCCGGACCCGAAGCACTACAATGGCTTTCTGCAGGACGCGATCCAGATCCTCGATACGCTCGTGCTGTCGATCGAATTGCCGCCCGGAAATCGTGGCGGCGATCAATCGCCAGACCGAGCAATATTACATGATCCAGGAATACAAATTCCGGGTGCAGCGCGAAGCCGAGGAATCCAAGCGCAAACAGATCGAGGCGGACGGCATCGCCGCGTTCCAGAAAACGGTGAGCCAAGGGATATCCGACTCCTATCTGCGCTGGCGCGGCATCGAGGCGACGCTGGCATTGGCGCAGTCGCCCAACACCAAGATCGTGATCATCGGCTCCGGCAAGGACGGACTGCCGATCATTCTCGGCAACGACGTTCCGGCTGTGCCGGCGAATTCCGGGCACGCCGCCGCCGCGCGCCTCCCGCTGGGGCGCCGCCCGCCGCCGGCGGGTCAACGGCGCGAAACCGCCGGCGGGATCGTCGGGCGAAGCCACGCCGCCGCCGTCGGACAAGGCTGCCGCCGCCGAATCTTCGACCACGCCGGCGAATAACGAAGGACAAGCGGCCTCGGCAAGTCCGCTCACGTTGCCCGATGTCCAATCTATCCTTTCGCGGATCTCCGGCGGCTTGCTGCCGCCTGGAGCGGGCAGCGGCGCCGAAATCCGCGGCAAAGCCGAAACCGTGAGAGGGATTGCGACGTGAGCGACAGGATGAACACGGGCCGCTCCACCCCGACCAGCCCCGGCGGCGCCTGTTTCCGACCGGCAATAATCGCGTCGTCGTCATCGCCGCATGCGTTATCGCCATTTTATGTATCCTGGTCGGCGGCCACCTCTACGGCCGCTATCTGTCCTCACGCGATCTCGGCGGCCGCGATAACGCCATCGAACAGCTGCGCGACCAAAATCAAAAGACAACACGGCAGCTCGACGCCAAAAGCGCGCAAGCGACCGAATTGCAGGCCAAGCTCGACAAGGTGCAGGCGGCCCTCAATGCGCTCATGCCGTCGCAGAACACCTTCAACATCCAGCCCAATCAATCGCTCGTCGTCGGCGACGGCCGCTTGACCGTCGGAATGGTCGGCTCGCCGAGCAATGAAAGCGTCACGCTCGATATCAACGGCAAGCGGCAGTCGGTGGACGCCGGCCAGGTCGTGGACGTGGCGTTGGACTCCTCGACTAAATGTCAGGTGGAGGTGCAGTCTTTCGACATGTTCAAGGCGGTACTATTCGCCTCGTGTACACCTGCCAAGCCGCAGTAAGGCTCGACCCGACAAGCACTCGCCGACCTGCCGACGAAGCTCGCGGGCCGCTAAGCTCCACTATTCCCAGATCAGCACGTTCGGCAGCGAATTGTCGCCATCGAGCGCCAAGGCTTGCCGCAACAGCGTGTAGCCGACCCCGGACAACCCACGAAACAGGCCGAGATTGAATTGCCGCTTGCCGCTGTTCCAGCGGTAATCGCCCGTCGCGGCGGCCCGTTGCAGCAGCGTCTGCAGCCGTCGCGCGGCAAGCTCGCGAAGATCGCCGCGATCGAGCGCGCCGGCCGCCTCGCACAGAAATTCGATACGGCCCAACGTGCCGCAGCAGAGCGTGTCCACCGCGCCGGGCGAAGCCCGCTCAACGCCGATGGCGGCGTTGCGAATATCCGTCGCCAAGAGCGCGGCAGCGGATTTTGCCATGCTCGCTTCATGCCAAATCGTTCCATGCCTACGCGCGCAAGACCGATGCCGGGCGCGCCGTGACACCACTGGCACGGCCAGGTCTCGGCGTTCGGCGCTGCGCAGATCGGGCCAGTTGTGGCGCGAGGCGTCATAGCTTGAATCTTCAAAGGCGATGCATTCCGCCGCGGCATCGGCGAAGTCGTCGCGGCCGGTCGCCGCCGCCAAGGACGACAGCGCATAGGCAAAGCCGGCGGCGCCATGCGACATGCCGTTGAGCCCGTGGGCTGGCGGATTTGCGCCAGTACCATGAGCGCCAGCAGCTTTTGCGCCGAATTCTTGTCCGATCCAGCTCCGGCGGCCGTCCGCTCCGACGCGGCGTTGCGCCAAAAGATGCTCGCCGCATTTGACGGCGCGGTCGAGAACGACCGCCGATCCGGTGTCGCGATGCAGACGCAACAGCCCCAATATCGCGCCGGCGCTGCCGCCCATGACGTCGAGCTGCTTGTCCGCGGCGATGAGTTCGTCGGTGAACAAGCTTGCCGCCGCCTCGGCGTCGGCGAGCAGTTCGCCGTTATCGAGGCACTTCGCCATCACGGCGAGCGCATAGACGATCGAGCCCAGGCCGGTGGCGGCGCCGATGCCGAGCGCGCGCGCCTGGCGCGGCACGTTGCGGCTTGCCAGGTTCTTGCGCAGCTGCGCGACGGCGGCCAGCGCCAGTTCGCCGGAAGGTTGGCACCCGGTGGTTGCCGCGTGCGCGGCAAGAAAGACGGCGATGCCGGCCGAGCCGTTGTAGAGATCGGGGCCGAGACACACCAGCTGAAAAACCTCGGAGTCGCCGAGCCAGTCGAGTCCGATCCAGGCGGCGGCCGGTCCGCGGCGAATGGCATAGCGCGAAAGCTCCGCTGCGATCCGGTCGGCTTCGGCGATGAAAACCGCCTTGGCCGGCGCCGCGCCGGCGCCATCCGGCGTCGTCTCCTCGCGCGGCATTGTTTGCGGTCGCGTTTCCACCGCCGGCAGGACTGAATTCGCATTTTGCCTGATGACTTCGATTTGCCAGGCGATCTCCGTGTCGTCGAAGTTTTGCAGGCGTTCCCGCGCGCGCGCCAAACCGGAGATCGCTTGCGTGCGCACCGACGCGCCATAGGCGTCGCCGATCTCGCCACCGTCGCTCGGCGACACAAAATGCGGCACATTCAATGCCAGAAGCGCACTCCGCTCGGCGCGCAGCAGGGGCCACAGCGGATCGAATTGCTGGTCCCATTCCGCCAATCTCGCCATGAAGTCCGCCTGCGCCGACCAGACGGCGCCATCCTCCATGGTGCGATGGTCCTTCAGGCGCTGCAGCAGCATGTAATAGAACCGCGTCGGGCGGATGACCTTGCGCACGGGCACGCCGGCAAAGCCGTCGAATAACAGCGCCGCACTCTGCCGCTGCAAAAACTTGGCATAATCGGCAAAGCCCGAGACAAAATCATCGATATGGTCGGAAAATTTGGCGTAGCGGCCGCCGCTATGCGGCAGGTTGGTATTGGTCGCGCCGGGCTCCGTTGCCTTCGCCGGCCGCATGGCGTCGGAGTTGATAGCGTTCCACGTGATCACCGTACGGGCGCCCCAATCGGCTGTCATGCCGCCCATGGCGAAGACGTTATTGTCGACCGATCGTCCATAGGCCGGAAGCAGGCCGACGGTCATCACCGAGTTGGCGATGATGTCCATCGCGGCGTTGAAAGCTTCGCCTTCCGGCTCCTGAATCTTATGCTCGTCGGCGGACGGCTGAAGGACGGTTTCCAGGTCGATCGGGACCGGATGATCGCCGCACGCGATCATGTTTTCCTGGTGCATGTCGGTCGCGGCGAAAACGTGAAACAGCGCAAGCCATGCGCCGGCGCGCCGGAAAAACGCCGCAAAGCCGTTCCGATCGGCGCATGCCGTATGATCGATGAATTCAGTCCAGCCATAGCCGTCGCGCACGATCGGGCGAACGGCCTTCAGTTCAACGGGAGGGTCGGCGCGGTTCAGCCGCGCGATCAAGCCATGCCAGGCGACGTCGAGCCTGAGATCCTTCGGCTTGTACACGATGCGCACGCCATCCTCGAACTGCACGATCCGCACCGAACGGCCGCCGTTGTGCGGATCGGAGAGATCGCGCTCGATCGCGGCGACGCGGCTGGCGGCGCCGGGCCGCAGCAAGTCGCGACGAATTGTCGGCAGATCGGCGGTGAGGCGGCCGACAAATTCGCGCGACGTGTCGATCCACTGTCGCACCAGCGTCGCCAAAAGGCGCAGCAGCACCGGCTTGTCCTCGAACAGGCGGCGCAATCCGCCGGACTGCATGGCGGCGACGAATTGATCGTAACGCGCTGCATCGGCATTGCGGGCTTTGGCGAAACGCTCATAGAGGGCAGGGGCGGAAAGCGCGGATAATTCCCGAAGCAAGCCGAGCGAAAGGCGGGCGCGGGCGGCATCATTGAGATTGTCGGCTGCAGCCGCATCGAGCCCTTGCCACAGCCGCGCCGCCGGCTTCGGCGACGAGCGGCAGGAGCAGCTCTTCGAATGCGCACGGTTCGCCCGGAACCGGCGGTCTCGGTTTGGCGGCATTGGTCGTGCCGAGGAGTGCCGCCTCCACCCAGACGGCGTCGCCGAGCCACGCCGGAAGCGGCGCGGCGAGTGCGGGGCGAACCGCAGCAAAACGCCGGCTCAGCTCTGGAAGGCTCAAGCCGTCGCGTGCGAGCCGCCGGGCAAACAGCGCCTCGTCGCCGGCGGCGCTCGACCGGCGCCAAGCGGCGATACGCCGCGCAGCCAAATCGGCATCGGCATCGGCCTCGGCGTCGGGCGAAGCCGTGACGGCGTCGGACAGCAGCTCGTCGATGGTGGCCGCGCGCAGCCTCAAGCGGTCGTAAAAACCATCCACCGCGAGTTCTCCGATCAACTTCCGCATTTATCGCGCCGCGTGCCGCATTTTATAGCCGGACGGCCTCGGGCAGTCGCCAGCCGCTGCCTTAATCCTTACCACCATCGTCCCCATGCCGCGGTGCACACTTATAGCCGCCGGAGGCCGCTTTTGCGGTCCCAAAGCACCACGGAAATCATGGGATTTATCTTCATAAATCAGTCACCTGTCACTTTCGCCGGATACACTTTACAGTACCCGCAGCCGATGATTTAATGGGCAACGTGGCGGGGGGGTTTAAGCGAATTTCTCGTCCTGCCTGGTGATTGCCGGCGCCGCTGGCGAACGAAAGGAACAAGGTTATGAAAGACATCCACATCGACCAGAGGGAAGAAGAGATCCTCACCTTCGACGTATCCGACGAGGCGCTGGAAGCAGCGGCGGGTACCGTCAAAGACAAGGCTGGGGCCTTCACGCTTGCTTTCTGCTCGGGCCTCGATACCTGCCCGGCGTAACAGCCTAGCTCCCGTCATTTTCGAATTGACTGCAGTTTAACGAGGCGTCGGAAAACCGGCGCTTCGTTTACTGTTTTGCCTTGTCTCCGGCCGCGGCTAGCGCGGTCAGGGGACTTTTTTTGCGCGATGAATTTGTTGCACGCTGAGTTTTCCCTGCGCTGAATTTTTTCGAGCTGAATTCTTGCGCACCGAATTTCCTTCGCCCTGAATTTCTTGCGCCGGGGCAGGCTTCGCGAAGACGAAAAACCTGTGACCGCTTCGTTCATGCTCTCGGCGAAAAAATCCGTCGGGCGTATGACGGGTGCGCCGCTGGGTGCGTTTGCGCTTGATTGATCGTAATGCGCGCGATTGCGACTGTGCAATCGCCACCACCCAATCGCCAAGGATTTCCGCGGCCCGGTTTTTCTTGAATTGCGATCGCCAACTTCCGTTGTCGATCCTTATCGGGCATGCTGTTCTTGCCGGCCGAGAATCCGCGAACCGAACGAACCATGGGATGGACCGCCAATGCCGACCAGTTTCCGTGCGATTATTAACAAGGCCGTCAAAGACAAGCGGCTGCTCGTCGTTCCCGGCGCGCATGACGCGCTGTCGGCGCGGCTCATCCAGAAGATCGGCTTCGAAACTTATTTTATCGGCGGTTTCCCGGCAGTCGGCGCCCGGTATGGCGTGCCCGATGTCGGACTCATGGGTTTTGGCGAAATCTCGGCGGCGGTGCGCGACATCATGTCGGCCTGCGATCTGCCGGTGTTCGTCGACGGCGACGACGGTTACGGCGACGTCAAGAACGTGGTGCGTACCGTGCAGACTTATGAACGCATGGGAGTAAGCGCCATTTTGATCGAGGATCAGCAATGGCCGAAGCGTTGCGGTCACATGGTCGGCAAGAAAGTCGTCGCCGCCGAATTGGCGGAGGCGAAGATCAAGGCGGCTTGTTCGGAGCGGCTCAATCCGGAAACCTGGATTTTGGCGCGCACCGACGCCCGCGCGGTCTACGACCTCGACGAGGCCATGCGCCGCGCGGAGCGTTACATCCGCGCCGGCGCCGACGGCATTTTCATCGAGGCGCCGCGCTCACTCGACGAGCTCAAGCGCATCGGCGGCGCCTTCGACGTGCCGCAAATCTGCAATCCGCTGATGGGCGGGCACACGCCGATCCTGTCGATGGCGGAGCTGGGTGAGCTCGGGTTCAACTGTGCGGTACTCGGCCTCGACACGCTGATGCATGCCGCCAAGGCGATCGAGGCGGTGCTCCTCGACATGAAATCCGGCAAATTCGCCCGCCGCAACGACGGCATGGACTTCGAGGACTATAAGAAGCTCGTCGGCTACGACAAATGGGAAAGCGTCGACGAGCGTTTTGCGCTGCGGCAGTGATTGCTCACGCCAGCGCCGGCTCGCGCGCGGGCTTCGCCGTCGTCGGCTCGCGCAAATTGAGGATACGCCGCGCGTTGTCGTAAAACAGCTTCTGCTTGTCGGCGGCCGATAGCGGAATTTCGTCGATCAGCTTGAGGCAGGGCGCCGGATCCCAGCACGGATAATCGGTGCCGTACATGACGTGATCGATGCCGTAGTAATCGATGGCGAATTCGATGCCGGCGGCATGCGGCGACACGGTGTCGGTATACATGCGCTTCATGTAGTCCTGCACCGGCCTCGGCAGCTTCGCGGCCTTGGAGTTCTTGTCCATGCGGCCGGCCTGATAAGGCAGCGATCCGCCGGTGTGCGACATGACGATTTTCAAGTTCGGATGGCGCTCCATCACGCCGGAGAGGATAAGCCGCATCGCCGCGACGCTGACCTCGATGACGCGGCCGAGGCTCAAATGCAGCGCGCCGTCGTAGCCGTCGAGCATGTCCTGGAAGATGACATCGGTCGGATGCAAAAATAGCGGCAGGCCGAGCTTCTCGACATGGGCATAGAACGGCTCCAGCCGCTCGGCATCGATGCGCGCATCGGCGCCGACGCTGCCGGGAAGATTGACGCCCATAAGCCCGAGCCGGTTGACCGCGTCGTTGACCACCTCGATCGCGGCGCGGGTGTCTTGCAGCGGCACCGCCGCGCTCGCCCACAACCGGCCGGGGTATTTCCTCTGCGCGCCCGCCATTTCCTCGTTCCACATCAGGGCGTAGTCGCGGCCTTCGTCGAGCGGCATGTCGGAGAACGACACCGAGAACGGGCCGATCGAGCAGACCACGTCGACCTGGTGGCCAAGGCTCGCCATGTATTCGAACTGCTTGTCGAGATCGAACCACTCGGCCCAGGAATTGAGGTGCTGGCTGCTGTCCTGCCGGCGCCTATAGTCGTAGCCGCCGCGGCTGTTGACGCGCGCGTTGGGGAAATCCTTGCGCTTGCAAAGCTTGTCGAAAATAGACCTCGGCCACCAATGAAAATGCGAGTCGATAATGTGCACGTTCGGCTCCTGCGAAACGGCTTAATTTGGCAGGATTCTAGTGAGGAGGGGGTTCCCGGTCAACGCGGGGCTCGCCTCTGACTTATGGCCATGAAGAGCGAGTTCTGCGATGATCTTGCAGCGTTCGAGGTCGAGCCGAACATCCGTGGGGAGTAGGCAATGAGGCGATTTTTGCGGGCGTGGTTGCTGCAGATTCTGGCGTGCGGGGCAATGCTGCTCCTGGCGGCGGCGGTCGCGCCGGCGCATGCCGCCGAAAAACTCCGCGTTGCCAAAGTGGTGCCGTTTGCCTGGGCCTTTACCCCGCTGGATATCGGCATGCAGATGGGCATTTTCGCCAAACACGGGCTCGATATCGAGGAATCGAGCTCGACCGGCGACGCCAAATTGCAACAATTGCTGGCCTCCGACAGCGTCGATATCGGCATCGGCAGCGGACCCGGCATGGCCTTTGCGGCCAAGGGCGCGCCGGCAAAGGCGGTCGCCGCGATGTATGGCCTGCCGAGCGACATGGCGGTGATGGTCGGCTACGATTCCGACGTCAAGACCGTCGCCGATCTCAAGGGCAAGAAACTCGGCGTCACCACCGTCGGCTCGCTCACCGCCTGGATCGGTCAACGCATCAATGAGAAGGAAGGCTGGACCGGTGACGGCATCGACGTGGTGCCGATCGGCGGCATGCCGCCGGCGCGCGCCGCGGTCAAGACGCACCAGATCGACGGCTATATCGGCTCGCTGGAAGCCGGCTACAAACTCGAGGAAGCCAAAGAATGGCGCGTCATCACCCCCGCGACGCCCTTTGTCGACCATTTCATCACCCACGTGCTGTTTGCGCGCGACGAAATGATCGAGAAACATCCCGATCTGGTGCGCGCCTTCCTTCAGGGCTGGTTCGAGACCATCGCCTTTATGAAGGCGAACAAGGCCAAATCGGTCGAGATTTCGGCCAAGGTGATCGACGCCAGCCCCGCCGTCGCCGCGCGCGCCTATGACGAGCAAATCGGCGGCTTCAGCACCGACGGCACGTTCGACCCGCAAGCGGTCGCAAGCCTCAAAAAATCCTTCATCGACATGGGACTGCTCAGCGCCATTCCCGACGACAAGACGCTGTTCACGACCGAGTTCGTGCCGGTGAAGGCCGCCATGTGACCACCGACCCTCACATAACGGAGGCCTCATAAACACGCAGCCGATGTCTGCGTTTGATGGCCGGCCGCCCTGCGCTCAAACGCCCGCCCATGCCATTATTTTATTGTCGTTCCTGGCAAGCTCTTCGTTCCATGCAATGTGTCCAAGTCCATAAGATAGACGCTGGGTTTCCTGCAGCATAAGATCAAAGTCCGTCGAACTCCACAAATGAGCCTTTGCGGCGGCACGCATTTTCTTGACCGGCCATTTCCAAGTGCGATTTTGTTGTTGCCATGCATCGGCAAATGGCTTTTCCGCGGTAAACCCGATTGACGGCAGCCCCGCGACATAGCAAGCGAAGTCCAGGCGCGACATGAGATTGCTCAGCTCCTGCCCAGCCCGTTTCTTGCCAAGGGTACGAGCCACATCTGCATTGGTGAAATTCGGATGACCATCGCTTATTTGGCTCAGCTCGCGTAGCCACTCTATCACGCGCTCCGTGTCGGCTTGAACCGTTGACGTTCGCCGAGACACTACGCGGCCCTCGGGAATCGCTTCAGCCATTTCCTCGCGGGCCTTCGCTACAACGTCACGAAGCGCCGCCTTCTCCGTAACCGCTTCGGCTTCGTAACTTCCGATTTTCCCAACAAAGCCGCTCGCGGTCTTGCTGACGCGACCGACCCATTTCCTGCCATTCATAATCTTCTTGAAGTTGGCGTATCCATCGTCTCTCAACTTGTACATTTTGTGCTCCCGCTGAAGGCCTATTCAGCATCGTTGATGGTGATTATTTCGTAGCGAATGTCTTCCGGTCCGTTGCCAAAATTATAGAACCAGATGTTAGGATCGCTCCCGATCATTATTCCGTGCCGGTCCCTGAAAAGCTGATCCGGATCTTGCGCCAATACGATCGCGCGCAATTTCGGTCCAATTAGCATCGGATATTGATTGTCAAACGATGCTCTGTTTTTGATCATGATGAATTTCGGCCCATAATAGCTGGCCGGATAATGCATGTGCCCGGCTAGCCAGTCCCTGTCGTCCGTTCGTATCGCCTTTTTCAGATCCAGCAGAAAATCCCGATCGGACGACGGGTCTTCCGCATTGGCCGCGTGGGCGGCAAAGGCTGAAAAAAGCACTAAGCAGAAAACCAGACCGAGGCATGATTTCATTTTGACTTTACCCAAGCGCCTCGAGCCGCGCGTTCCGCTGTTGCAGTATTGCGGGCTCGATAGACGCCGGCGAGACATAAACGGAGCGGCCGTGCTGGCTGCAATTTAAAAGTCCGTCGCGACAAGTTCATACGATCCCTTCCGCTTCTGCTTATACGCCTTTAGCGCCGCCGCGTAGATCGCCGCGCGGTTGGTATCAAAGGCGAGAAGCAAGCTTGCCTCATCGCGCTCCATTTTCGGCTGCAGCCGTTTCAGCGCATCTTCGGTTACGAAGAACGACCACTCCATTGCGCTGTCATGACCCCAGAACCGAACGGCACGTCGGGTCGGATCGAGAATTCGGCTTCCGTTTGGAAAGTTGAGCATCGGCACGTCGTTCCTTCAGTGGCAGACAGTACGATTTGACGGCGTCATGGCTGCTTGTCACCCAAGCCGACCGCGGCTTTAAGCGAAAACACTTTCCGAGAGCGTGAGTTCGCTTTCAGGCGCAACCCGTTCGTGCCTTTCGGCGATGCTCTTGATGCGGTAGCACGGATCGTCGGGATCTCGGTCCGAGGCAGGAATGAGATGGCGAATTTCATAGGGGCCAAGGACTGCCGATCGAAGCGAGCCCGGCTCCAGCTCGACGATTTGGCCGATATTGAACTTATGCGCCATCAGGCTTTCCTTCCGTCACATTGGGCGTGGAAATGCCGTCTGCGGATATTTCTTCGTCCTTGTGGCTGTGTAGGAAGCGGGCAATCCGGCCTCTGAGCGTGACCGTTTGTAGTACGTCCCCCAGCGAGCCCGCGGTATCGAAAAGCTCGCGTTGCAGCTTCGTTGGAATGGTATTCCACTGCATGATGACGGCCGCCCCGAGGCACCGTAGAATTTGCTCTTCGATTTCTGCGACAGCCTTGCTGTCTTGCCGCTTGGCAACGGCCCCGTCCTCGGAAAGCGCGTCTTGCGAACGGATCATTTTGTCGAAATTATCCGCCAGCCAGTCTTCATTTCGGGCTAACAGGCCGAAGCTTTCTATCGATCGCTCGAATTTGAGGATTTCACTCGGAATGTCGGTATTTTTGATTGATTCAGCGCCTTCTGCCGCTTTGCTGCGGAATTGCTCGGCCGTAAACATCGGAATCCTCCTCCGTGACCCGGGCCGAACGCTCTCGCGCCCGGCGGCGCCGTAATGTCTGATTATTAGATGTTGCAACTGTATATGGGGACGATCACGCAGAATTGCGACCCGGTGTCGGATTCCACGATTCCGCGAGACGGCGCTTCGCGCGATCGCGCTTGAGCAATGCCGGTTGAACTCTCGAATCGATTATCGCTGTTATCTCAGGGCATGTCGTCGATTTATGAGTACACGCCTAGTATGATCGCTCGCCGAGAAGACTTGCCGCCTCACTTTGTGCTCCGATCAGCGCCGGCGCGCCGACGGGTATGGTTCGGCCGCCGATCGCCAGAATGCCCTGAACCGAGACCAGCGAGCCGAGTGATAGCGGCGCGGCCGGGCCGATGCGCGAGCCCAAGAGCGGTTCCAGCGGCTGCGTCGTTCGGCAGCCTTCGACGAGCCACGACTGAAAACCGGAAAACCCGCTTACGCCCGGCAATTGCGCGACCGCTTTCGCAAGCTCGATCGACGCGCGCTGCTCCATGGCGGGGTCGCCAAAGCTGCGCACGACCCGCACCCATGAGCCCTTATAGGCGGCGGTCGCGCGCAGCGCGAAGCGCTTGCCGCATACCGGCTCGCCTTCGATGCGCCCGAACCGGCAGTCGCGATCGAGATCGGGAGCGGCGGCAACATAAATTTCTTCCGCGCCGAGATTGCGTGCTTCACCCTCGACCGCGGCGATCATGGCGTTGAGGCTTCCATCGTTCGGCACGGCGCCGAGCGCGCCGTTGGCGATGGCCGCCGCCTTCATCGCGAGCGCGATCTCCGCCGGATCGGCCTTGGCGCGCAGCGCCGAGAACAACGCGCTGGCGTCGCGGAGCGCGAGGCCGGGACCGCCTTCGCGCATATCGTCGGCAATGCCGGCGGGCAGGCCGTCAAAATCGACGATGCCGACGACGGCATCGGCGCGTGCCGCGGCAATCTGTTGCGCGGCTTTAAGCCCGATCCGCGGCGTATGCAAAACCTCGCCAATGCGGCTGACGCGTTCGATCCAGGACTTTACCCGAAAGCTCAGCGCGACCACGAGATAGGGCTCCGCCTCGCGCGGCACGACCAACAGCGCTTCCGACCAATACGGCACGAAGCCGGCGAGCCACGACACGCCGGCCGGCCTGGTATTGTTGGTATAGACGACGAGCGCGTCGCTTTGGGTCTGCCGCATGGCTTGCGCGGACACGCTCAAGCCGCGCCTGCAATACGGCGTCGGGCAACTCCACGAGCGAACGAGCGATCAAGCCGCGGCGCATTGTCGGTTCTTATGTCTCATGCGGCGACCTCGAACAATTCGCGCGGCGTTTTGCACAGCACTTCCGCGCCGGCTGCGGTCACAATCAGGGCGTCGCCCAGCACGATGTAACCCGCCTCGGGATGATAAGTGTTGGGATGCACGATAAGCGCCATGCCCGGTTCGAGCACGGTATCGACGTCTTCCAGAATGTGCGGCTTCGAATCGGGGAACAGCCCCATGCCGTGGCCGCGGACGCGCGTCCATTGGCTGGTGGTGTAGTCGCCGAGACCGTATTTGCGAAACACGTCGTTCTCGGCTTTTGCCACATCGGCGGCGCGCACACCCGGCCGCACCGCGGCAATGCCCGCCTCCAAGGCCTCGACATAGACGTCGAACGCGCGGCGCTGCGCCGCGCTTGCCTTGCCGACGACCAGCGTGCGGCAAATCTGCGCGAAGTAGCCCTCGACCGCGGGCGTCAGTTCGGTGGTGACAAGATCGCCGGCTGCGATCCGGCGTTCGGACGGCGGCGTCATGCCGAACACGTCTTTGCCGCCGGAGCCGATGATCATGAAATTGTCCGGGCAGCCGCGGCGGCGAAGATGGGCTTCGATGTCGGCGACGATCTCGAACTGGCGCCGGCCCGGCCGCACCGCGCGCCGGAACTCCTCGTAAGCGTCGTCGGCGATCGCTGCGGCACGCCGCACGGCTGCGAGCTCGCCGTCGAGCTTATGCATGAGCAGTTTGTCGAGCATCGCCGTTGCGTCGCTCTATGGCAAAGCTGCGCGCCGGATCGGCGAGCCAACGCGGCAGAAAACGCCGCGGCGCCGCCGCGAGGCGCTCATTGGCGAGGCGGTCAAGCCGCGCGCCGATCGCGCCGGCAAGATCCGCGGCGAAACGCACCGGGATGCCCGGCACTTCGAGCTCGGCACGCTCGGCGTCGGTGGCGCTGTCGAGAAAAAGCTCGACCTCGCCGCTGGCCGATAGCAGCGCCATGCCGTGGCCTTCGAGAATGCCGAAATCGGCGCCGTAGCGCAGGTAATCGCCCTGCCAGGCATTGCCGTAAAGCACCAACTGCGCGATGCCGGCCTCGCGCATCGCCGCCGCCAGCCTCTGTCGCCGTTCGTCCGCCAGCATTGTCGTTGCCCTATTCCGCCGCTTGGTCCGGCGTGGCGTCAAATCCATAGTCGCGCCGCGCCGCTTCGGACGAAACATAGCCGGCGCGCAACATCGGCGGCGACCGCGTTGCGGTCACGCTCGCGCGGATCGCCCCAGCCGCCGCCGCCGGCGGTCGAGAAAATGAGCCGGTCGCCGGCCTGCATGGTCACGCCGGTCGCTTTCTTGAGCTTGCGCTCGCTGCCGTCGCGCGCGAATGAGCGTTGCCTCGTTGACCGCGCCGGGCTTGCCGCCACCGAGGCCCCAAGGCGGGTCCTTGGTGCGCTCGCAATTGACGTTGGCGACGCAGGGCTGCAACGCCCGATAGGCGAGGTCGACGCCGAGCCCGCCGCGATGGCGGCCGGCGCCGCCGGAATCCGTGCGCAACGCGAAGCGTTCGATCAGAAACGGATACTGAATTTCCTGCAGCTCGATCGGCGCGCTGCGCACGTCGCCCTGGCAGATCGACACCGAGGCGGATTCGCCGTCCTCGTGCGGCCGGCCGCCCCAGCCGCCGCCGAAAATGTTCATCAGCAGGAAGCGCCGGCCGTCGGGCCGATAGCCGCCGATCGAGCAACCGCCCATGTCGCCTTTGTGTGCGGCCGGAATCCGCTCCGGCAGCACCGGCGCCAGCGCCTTGAGGATGGTGTCGATGACAGTCGGCAGCGCAATGCTCCACAATCCGAGCGCCGCCGGCGATCTGGCATTGAGAATCTTACCTGGCGGCAGAATAAGCTCGAGCGGCCGGAAGCCGCCTTCATTGACCGGCGCGTAGGGTTGGGTGAGACATTTGAAGGCAATGCGTGCGGCGGCAAGGCCGCCGGAATAGCCCGAATTGATCGGTCCTGCGGACTGATCGTTCATTTCCGAAAAGTCGACGATCATGCGTTCGCCGGCGATCGTGACCTTGACCTTGATGCGCAGCGTCACATCGAGCGTGCGGCCGTCATTGTCGAGAAAACTCTCCGCCTCATAGATGCCGTCCGGAATCTTGCCGATAACGGCCCGCGCCTCCTGCTCGGTCGCATCCCACACCGCGTGGATGCACGCCTCGACCCTGTCCGGACCATAACGGCGCAGCAATTCGCCATAGCGCCGCAGGCCGAGCTGACAGCACGCGATCTGCGCGCGCAGATCGCCCAGCGCGGCTTCGGGAAAGCGCACATTGTCGTTGATGATCTGCCACAGCGTCTCGTTGCGCTTGCCGCCTTCGTAGATTTTCAGCGAGCGGAATTGGATGCCTTCCTGATAAATCTCGGTGGTCTCCACCGAGCCGAAGCCGACCCGCATGCCGCCGATATCGACCCAATGGGCGCGGCTGGCCGCGAAGGCCACGACTTTGCCGTCGTGGAAGCACGGGGCGTAGATCACGACATTATTGAGATGCTGGCCGCAGACTTGGCCGTGATTCATGATCACGACGTCGCCCGGCGCGAAGCCATCGAGGCCGTAACGCGCAATGCCGTCTTTCACCGCGACGCCGAGATCGGCCAGGAAAATCGGCAAGCCGCCTTGATTCTGCGAAATCATGCGGCCTTGACTGTCGACAAGCCCGCAACAGAAATCGCGCACCTCGTAGATCATCATGTTGTAGGCGGACTTGCACAGCGCCGTCGCCATTTCGTCGGCATAGGCGTTGACCGCGTTGCGCACAACTTCGACGGTGATCGGATCGACTTTCATGCTTGGCGCGCGCCTTCAAGCGTGACGACGATGTTGCCGATGGCGTCGACCACCGCACGATCGCCGGGACCGATCAGGGTGGTCGAATTGGCCTCCTCAATCAAGGCCGGACCGGCGATCTCGCTGCCGGCGGCGAGTTGCGGCCGCCACAAAATCAGCGTTTCGACCGGGCGCTTGGCGTCGGCGAACACCACTGGACGCCGCTGCGCGGCCGCCGCGCGATCGGGCTTCCACGGCTCGCGTCAGCCAAAGCCCGATCGAATCCTGCATGCGCGGTACGGTGACGACGAGGCGCAGATTGACGATCTCGATCGATTGATCGGGCGCGGCATGGCCATAGCGCCGATCGTGCTGCGCATCGAACCGCGCGCGCGTCGTCTGCGGTCGCGGTCGTCAGATCCCGCGCTGCAGTCACGGCTATGGCAATGGTGTGTTCCTGGCCGCGATAGCGCAGGTCGGCGGCAAAGTTGAATTGCCCGCCGGCGAGACGGTCGCGCGCCAAGGCGTCTTCACCGGCGGCGCGAAGCTCGGCAAAAGCCGTTGCGGCCAAGCCAGCGTCGATTTTGCCGAGTTCGCCGATCAGCGTGCGCACGAAATCCTGACGCCATTGCGCCATCAACATGCCGAGCGCCGAGAAAGCGCCGGGAAGTTTCGGAATGACGACCTTGGGAATGGAAATCTCGCGGGCAATGGCGGCGGCGTGCAACGGCCCGGCGCCGCCGAATGCGATCAGCGTCGTCTCGCGCGGATCGATGCCGCGCTTGACCGAAACCGCCCGGACGGCAAGCGACATGGCATTGTCGACGATGGTGGCGATGCCGTGCGCGGCCGTCACGGCATCGAGGCCGAGCTTTTGTCCGAACTTGCCGAGCGCCGCCTCGGCGCGGGCGCGGTCGAGCGGCATGTGGCCGCCCAAAAACCGTGCATCGTTGAGGCGGCCGAGCACAAGATCGGCATCGGTCACGGTCGGCTCCTCGCCGCCGCGGCCGTAGCAGGCGGGACCCGGGTCGGCGCCGGCGCTGACCGGACCGACATGCAGGCCGCCGCGCGCGTCGCACCAGGCAATCGAGCCGCCGCCGGCCCCGACCTCGACGATATCGACCACCGGCAATTGCATGGGCTGGCCGCTGAAAGCATCGCCGATGACATAACCTTCCTCGATCGGCGGCGCGCCGCCGGTAATCAGCGAAGCCTTCGCGGTGGTGCCGCCCATGTCGAAGCCGATGGCGCAAGCGATGCCGAGAAGCTCTGCGACACGTCCGGCGCCGATCATCCCGGCGACCGGCCCCGATTCCATCATCGCCACCGGTGCGCGCCGCGCTTCGCCGACCGACATGGTGCCGCCGTTCGAGCGCATGATGGAAATCTGACCGCGAAATCGCGTTTTTTTCGCGAACTCCTCAATGCGATTGAGATAACGGCTGACGCGCGGGCCAACGAAGGCGTTGAGGACTGTCGTCGACGTGCGCTCGTATTCGCGAAATTCGCGGAGAATTTCGTGGCTCAACGTGACGAAAAGGTCGGGCAGCACACGCCGCAATATCTCGCCGGCGAGAATTTCATGCGCCGGGTTGGCATAGGAGTGCAAAAAGCACACCGCGACGGCCTCAACGTCAAGCGCGGTCAGCTGTTGCGCAAGCCGCATTACGGCCGCCGGATCGAGCGGTACGAGGATCTCGCCCGCCGCATTCATGCGCTCGGCCAGCTCGAACGTGAGAGCGCGCGGCACCAAAGGCTGCGGGCGATGGAAAAATAGATTGAAGGCATCCGGGCGGTTGCCGCGGCCGATGGCATAGACATCGCGCATGCCCTGGGTGGTGATCAGCGCGGTCTTGGCGCCTTTGCGCTCCAGCACGGTATTGATTGCGATCGTCGAGCCGTGAATAAGCTCGTCAATGGCGGCAAGATCGCAATCCGCGAGCGAAAGCGCGGTAGCCATCCCTTCGGTCGGGTCCGCAGGGACGGTCAACGTCTTGGACGTGACGATGGTGTTGCCGCGGTAAGCCACCAGATCGGTGAAGGTACCGCCGATGTCGACGCCAACGATGCTCATCAATTCACAACCGTCAGGCGCGCAGGGTTCGCGCGCGCGCATGCAATCGCCTCTATGGCGATTTGTCCAGCGGGACTTCGTCGAGGCCATCGAGGATTTTGCGCCAGTGCGCAAGTCCTTGGCGGCGGCTGAAATGCGCGTCGAGCATGGTACGCGCCCGCGCACCCATATCGGCCAAGGTTGCCGGCGCGTTCGACCATTGCTGCAAAGTACTGACCAGCGTCTCTGCGTCACCGGGCAAGATGACGGTGCCGCAGCCATGCTGCCGCAGCAGTCGCGCCAGTTCGCCATCGGTGTCGCCGATAAAAATCATCGGCTTGCCGGCCGCGGCAATGCCATAAAACTTACTTGGCAACAGCAAGCCCTCGAGTTTCGGGTCAAGCGAGAGCCAATGCGCGTCGGGCAGACTCAATGAATACGGCAGTTCAGCCGCTTCCTGATAGGGCATGAAGCGGAACGAGCTATCGAGCCGGCGCCGGTTGACGGCGGCTGCAAGCTCTTCGAACCGCTTGCCGCCGCCGATCATGAGAAAAGCAAATCGCGCATCGTGGCGCAGTCGCTCGGCGGCGGCGAGCACTGTGGCGAATTCGTGCGCCCGCCCCAGATTTCCGGAATAGCCGAGAATGAATTTGCCCGCCAAATTCCAATCCTGGCGCAGCGGATTTGTTTGCGGCCCGAACGGACGTATTTCCTCGTCGTTGCACCAGTTGGAGACGACGTGGATGCGGGCGGCGGGCGCGCCCAGTTGCGCGACCCGTTGCGCCATGAGATCACCGAGGACGGTCGTTGCCTCAGCCTGTCGCAACGAGCGATTGCGCGCCCGCGCCAAGCATGCGCCGACCGGCCCGCGCATGAAGGGAACCTCCAGCACTGCGGCGGCTTCCGGGTAGATGTCGTGCAGCCAATTGACGAGCTTCGCGCCATTTCGATGAACGATTCCCAGGACGGCAACAGACAGCAGCGGCGGGTCCGTCATGGCAATCACGATGTCGCCGCGGCGCACGAGCTCGCTCAGTCGCCGGCGAACCGACCGGTAGAACGACGCATAATCGATCGAGCGGCCGAGCAAGGCACTGCGGCCGAACCGGGTCGAGGCCACGCGATGGACGTGCACGTTATTGACGATTTCCTCGCTGGATAGCGCGGCTTCGGGATCCTCGTAGTTTTGCCGTGAGGTGACGACATGGACGTCGTCACCGCCGCCCGCCAGATGAAATGCAAGGTCGGAAAGGATTTGGCTCGTGGCCGAGTGGTCGGGAAAGAAAAATCGATTGACGAAGATCAGCCGTGGCATCGATGCTCGTTTTGCGGTGGCCGACGTGCGCAAGGCGTCGTTGCTAGGTTACGCCTCGGCGCCTTGTTCGTGAATAATGAACGGACGAACGGCATCGTCGCGCAGCAGCTCCTCGAAATAGGCTATTGTCCGCACCAGGCCCTCCTTCAATGCAATCTGCGGGACCCATTTCAGCACGTCGTTAGCCTTCGAAATGTCCGGCCGCCGCTGCCGCGGATCGTCCTGCGGCCGCGGCCGGTGCACGATCCGCGATCGCGATCCCGTCATCTCGACGACGAGCGACGCCAGTTCCAGCATTGTGAACTCTTTGGGGTTGCCGATATTGATCGGGCCGATCACCTCGTCGGCGGTGTCCATGAGGCGCATGAGGCCGTCGATCAGGTCGTCGACGTAGCAAAACGATCGGGTTTGCTGCCCGTCGCCGAATACCGTGATATCGCGCCCCAGCAACGCTTGGACGATGAAGTTCGAAACGACGCGCCCGTCATTGGGATGCATGCGCGGGCCATAGGTGTTGAAGATGCGCGCGACCTTGATGCGTAATTTGTGCTGCCGCCAGTAATCGAAGAACAGTGTTTCGGCGCAGCGTTTGCCCTCGTCGTAACAGGAGCGCGGGCCGACCGGATTGACGTTGCCCCAATACTCCTCGGGCTGCGGGTGAACGCTGGGATCGCCGTAAACTTCCGACGTCGAGGCCTGCAGGATCTTGGCGCGGAGCCGTTTGGCCAGTCCCAGCATGTTGATGGCGCCGTGGACGCTGGTCTTGGTCGTTTGCACCGGATCGTGCTGATAATGGATCGGCGAGGCGGGGCAGGCCAGATTGTAGATTTGATCGACCTCGACATAGAGCGGGAATGTCACGTCGTGGCGTATAAGCTCGAAACGATGGTGATCGAGCATGACGTCGATGTTGCGGCGCGTGCCGGTGAAGTAGTTATCGACGCAGATGACGCTCGCGCCGCTCTTAAGCAGTCGTTCGCAAAGGTGGGAGCCGAGAAATCCGGCGCCGCCCGTCACCAGCACGCGACTTTCGAGATGCATCCGCGATCACTCCCGACGGAGACGGGTTGCGCCGTCGCCGCACAATGCCATCGTATATGGCAAGGCTGCGGTCAAGCCGAATCAACCGAGCGGGAAGAGTGTTTGCTCTTCGTTCGTTGATGGAGTTTCGATAGAGGACGTTGATTGGGATACCAACGGGCCGAAGGATGCGCAGGGCCAAGCGACTTATCTCGTGCGCCCCCACGGCGAGTGGATCAACGTCCCACCAGACTCGGCCGTAACGGGACCAATCGCTTTGGTCCCGCAGTGGTCTGGCCGTATGTGAACTCTAACATTGTAACCCAGTTCCGGTGCTTTCGACCGGGGCGGTTGCTTGAACATCCGGTCGTACGCCAATTCGCTGATTAAGCATCGCATTCATACGGCCGATTGTCTGGCCCGCAATTGACGCAGACGCCGACGAGCCGGATAGGTCTGCGCTTTTAGAATCGACGCATCAAAAATGCAGCCGCCGGGTATCTTTACCTAATCCATTTACCGAGTAGCCCAAATTCTACTCTGGCATCCACATTAGGGCCGTACTCAGTTACGATTTAGGGGTAGAATTCATCTGAGTGAATGAGAACGAGGTAATTGCTGTGAAAAAGATTCTGACTGGACTAATCGCCGCAATGATCTTCAGCGCCATGGCGTTGGCCAAACCCGATACGGCGGACGCGCGCTGGGGTTACGGTTATCACGGCGTGGGCTACCGTGGTGTTGCTCATCGTGGGTATGGCTATCGGGGCGTGGCCTACCGTGGTGTTGCTTATCGAGGGCCAGGCTACGGCTATCGTCGTTATGGCTATGCCGGCTATGGCTACGGTGGCAACGGTTACGCTGGCGGCTATCCTGGCTACAGCTACGGTGGTTACGGCTACGGAGGCGGCTACGCTGGCTACGGCTACGGTGGTTACGGCTACGGTGGTTACGGCTACAGTGGCGGCTACGCCGGTTACGGCTACCCGAGCTACGGCCTTGGCACCGCGATCGTCGTAGTTCCTAGCTTCTACTATCCAGTCTATTATTCCGGATTTTCCGGTTGTGGATGCTAGTGAGGGCGCAGCGCGGAAAAGCACGGGCTGCTCACTATTGTGATTATTGGTCGATGGTCCGATGGTCTGCGAAACCGATGGCGATCGGTCGACCGACCACGGCGCCGCGCATGCTGTCGCTGCCATGCGGCGGCGTGCAGCACGCAAGCGCGGCATTCGCCGCATCGCGATAAGCGCGTTGGCGCGCTGCCCCGCTGCAGGCTTAAATGTGCAAGCTTGGATCGCCGACGATCCGATTGAGGGCAAAAGTGAAGGGTCTGACCCCTTTCATTATCTTCCGCCACGAACTATCCCAAGTCATTCTAAAATAGCATCGACTTCAACCGGTTTGTCGCGATTTGCAAACCACTCCAATCGCGCCGCCACCCGTTGCCGACCTTTCTCGTTGATCGGCAGCTTTAGTGCCACAAGTAGAGATTCCACTTCTTGCCGAGCCGCTACATGAGAACGGCTCGGACGTTTGCCGAGAATAGATTTGTTGATGTCGAGGGCGGTCAACCCGCGCAGAAAAAACTCCCGATAGATTACGCGTTCAGAAAATCCTTCCACGCACCGGCATCCAAGTTGTGGGTTAAGCGCTTTGAGTGCTTTGGCTAAGTTTTTCTTGTTGCGCGAATCCAAGCTTGAAAGCCGATTGCGGACCACGACCCAGTCGGGCTCCTGACCATCAACCAGCCGACGTTGGTAGCGCACCTTGCAAACCATCTCGGCGTAGTGGCTTTTGCCGGTGACCGCGAAGTTGGTTGGATCAAGGGTGCCGAGCACGTCGAAATCCAGAAAGCTGTCATTGAGCGGCGTGATAAGGGTGTCCGCTATCGAGTGGACGAGCCGCATTAAATAAGTGTCGCTGCCTGGCGTATCGATCACCACGAAGTCGTGCTCGTGTTCCAGTGCCGAGATCTTTTTGAGAAGGCCATCGGCCTCAGCAATTTCATTATCATCAGCACGGATGCCTTTGCTCTGCTCGACAAGACAATGTGTCGGGATCTCCAGATCGAGACGGTTGCGTTTGCACCATGCGAGACGGTTCTGGACGTAGTGGGTGAAGCTTTTCTGCCGGGAATCAGTATCGATAGTGGCAACGCGTTGGCCAGCCTTCATCAGGGCTACGGCGAGATGAATGGCAATCGTGGATTTACCTGAGCCGCCCTTTTCATTGCCGACCACGACCACATAGGCCGACATGCCACCGTTCTTGTTCGCCTGGGCTGACAAAAATACACCCCAAACATATGCGCAAAAAAGCATCTTCGATATACGCGAACAAGATAGCTTTGAAACTCCTTAAACAGCAAGCCTCTCCAGCGCGCCGCGTAAACAGACCTGGGAAACCGCACGATGGAAAACCAACTCGTGGAGGTTGTTTCACCAATCGACGATCCGCCGGCTGCAAGGCTGGCATTCTTGCCGGCAACATCATCACCCGTACCGACGATCAGGTCATTGCCGGTCTTGCGCTCAATGAAGTCGTTACGAAATTACGGGGCAACCCCGGAGGGCTCTGGCAAACTTGATATCCAGCGTGCAAGCCTCTTGCAGCCGATCGCGAAGACACCGACGCGCGAAATTCATCAAAGTGCATTCGGTTCGCTATTGCGTCGACGGGGGTGTCGTTGGTAAATTCGGATCAGCGAATTCAACAACCTCGCCGGTGATGAATTAATCGAAGCAATCCAGCATATTTCTTCGGAAGTCCCAGCCGAACCGGCCGACGATAGCCGCCTAAGCCGACGCTCTAACCTTCAGCACGCGCGGCCAGCTCCGATTGCGTAGCGACGCAGGTCGTTTCGGTTCCCGCTGTAGACTTGTGGCCACAGGTTCAAATCGCGTCGCCTGCTAAGCCATTGGCCACTTAGGTTTTTTCAAACCAATCCTGATTCTGACGGGGTGTGATGTGCATGTGCACAAAAAGGCACACCCAGCAGGAAAAAGAAATTATCGGTTGGTAACCAGATTTTAACTTTTGATAGGGTCGATTTTGAGCGCTATGAAAAGTTGTGGCGTGGGGTTGGATGATGGGTAGGCGGCTTTTATTCGGTGCCTTGTGCGTCGGCTGTGCCGTGTTCCTCAGCACGTCGAGCTGGGCGGCGGAAACCGCAACTGTTGACCCCTCGCACGGCGACGTATTGATCAATCGCGGCAAGGGCTTCACCCAGATCAGGCGACCGGTGAAGGTGCGAGCCGGGAGCTCCGTGATGGTAGGGCCTAACAGCTCTGCCATGATTGCTTACAATGACGGCTGCAGCGTTAATGTGGAGCCGGGAACGGTCCAGACTGTTGCCATGCTGTCGCCCTGCGCTTCAGGGTCGTCTGCGCAGACCCCGGACTATCGCAACAATTGGTGCGTTACGCCTCCCACTCCGAACGATTACAACAATCCCAGTTACTGTGCTGGCGCGCCTGTCACCGCGGGCGTATTAGCCTTATTCGGGGCTATAATCTACGAAGCTGTCAGTCCGTGAAACACTGAATTCTGTCCACCATCGTTCTTTCGGCGCCCCGCGCATGCGGCTGCATTGAAGCCGGCAGGTGAGAGCGCGCGCCAAAACTTGCCCAATCTCCTGGGCAGCGACTTGGAAAGTGCTCAGCAGCAAAAGAAATGCCCGCACGATAGCAAATTTGTGCAGCCGCCAAGCGCGATTAAATTGGCAGCATGCTGATGAGCTGGCGCCCCAAATCGACAATGGCATTCCAACTAAGTTTTGGCCCCGAAGTGAGAAGCCAAGCTCCTAACACGGATAGAATGGCTGCCAGATACCAGCCTAACCGGCGTTCTGCTAACCAAAGCCAGCACCATAATAGTCCGATGAAAGTCGCCAATGCCGCCGAGGTGAGAATGAGATAGGCTATCCAGGCGGCCCAAGCATACTGATCCCTAGCAACAAACAACAACCAAAACGCAACTGCGATCTCAATCGCGATTGCCAGCGTATAACGTAAGAGGAACATCGTGTTCTCGCGATTGATCGAGCGGGTGTCTTGGAAAGATTGCCACTGGGATCCTGCTCCTCGCGATCGATTGTGACCAAAGTCACCCATTCGGTCAGTTTGCTTCAATTATCGAGTTCCATATTTTGAGCACTCCCGGTGACAGTCCGACCAATCTTATCGAATGGTGACGGCGGATACGACCGACTGGCGTCGGCGGTGGGATGAAGGTGTTCGATATGATTTTCTGTGACGGCCCATTTCTCACCGATCTTCTCTTCACTGATTTTTTTCGTCGCCGGATTTTGTCGGACAAGGCTGCAGGCTTCTCCGGCCTTTCGAGAACTGGCGCGGCAATCGTGGCCGGGACGGTGTCTGGCAAAGCTGCGACGCGTCCTGGTGTCGGCGAGACGTTCGGTGCGTTCGGAACTGGGATACGGTCTGGCAAAGCCGCGATGCTTCCCGGTGTCGGCGAGACGCTCGGTGCGTTCGGAGCCGGGGCGCGGTTCGGCAAAGCAGCGATGCTTCCCGGTGTCGGCGAGACGCTCGGTGCGTTCGCAACCGGAGCGCGGTCCGGCAAAGCCGCGACGCTTCCCGGCGTCGGCGAGACGCTCGTTGCGTCAGGAATCGGGGCACTGTCCGGCAGAGCCGCGACGCTTCCCGGCGTCGGCGAGACGATGGTTACCTTGGAAACTGGGGCACTCTCCGCCGAAGCCGCGGCGCTTCCCGGCGCCGGCGAGACACTCGTTGTGTCAGGAGCCGGGAGACGGTCCGGCAAAGCCGCGACGCTTCCCGCTGTCGGCGAGACGCCGGTTGCGTTCGGAATGGACGGCTGGAAATGATCGCTGGATCGCGACGATTCCAAAGTCGACCCCTGGACTTGCGACGGCACGGACGGTGGCACGCTGATTGGGGCTACCGTCATTCTGGCGAGCGATCGCGGCCCCGGCGGAGCTGCGCCTGCACCCTGACGGCAGTCGCATCGGCCATCGTGTCCGTATTGGTGGCTGGGGGCGCTCGATGGTCGAACAAGGAGAGGACACCGCTAGCGTCGACAATCACGCCGAGAGCGACCGCAATAAGGCCGATGCGCAGGATGGCAAAGGATCTGGCCGCCGGGTCGAACCGGCCCCACACATAGTTGAAAACGCTGGTCGAACGCATGAAAAGTCTACAGCGGCTGCCTTAGGATACGCTTCAGCTCCCCGGCGACTGGCGCGGGCATTATCATCCTATCAATACGAGCGATCATTCGCCACTGGTTCTCGTCCCATTTTTTCCAAGTGCGATCATTAACGTCCTCACGAGTGATAAACGAACGATTGCTGCGCACGTCGTGCCAGCCCAAAAGTCTGTGCTGACAGAGAAACGCCAGCGGATAATGTTTGCCATTATCGTCGCCGTTATGTGGAGAGTTGCGCCGTTGGCGGCCGCTCTAGTGGTCGGCGATTGCCAGTACCGCTTAATGCATTTCGTTTTTGTGACCCGGCCAGCAGCAGACAATAGTGCGCAATCAGGAGGTAAATCTCACCGGTTGCCGGGGTTTGCGAGGTGGCCGCAATTTGTAAGCATTCCTCGGCGCGATCCCGGTAACGCCGGGCTCTGTCGCAGGTGCCGGACATAGGTTTCACCCGTGCGCTGACGCTAGCCTGCCCAACTAATGCACCGCACCAATTGGGGTTTCAGTGGGGACTACCGCGCTTCATTCTTGAGTAAATAAACGCTTGCCCGCTAGGGCATCTTTTCTTTGGACCGTACCGATAGCGGCTTGCGGGATAGTAGCAGGTAATTCAAGGGGTTGGGTCCCTTCGGCAGTTCCCACTTTGCGCCGCAGCCTGACCTATTGAATCGAAGCCGTCAGGGGTCGCGCGGGCCTTAAGTCTCAAAGAACTTGGTCAGACGGTCAGACCAGCTGGAGACCGGGTTTGTTAGCTTTGGGAACCGCTGTGCCTTTTGCGAACCGTTGTGCCTTTTGGGAGACAGTCTAGTGGGGCCCGACCCGGTAGACTGGCTTCGACGAAGGTTCCCGGAGTGCGTGTGGTGAAGCGTATATTTTTCACGGCCATGCTGTTGATCGCTGCGGCGGGCACTTCGCTTGCGGCCGACCTTCCGCAGGCACCCCCACCTCCACAGGCGCCAGTCGCCTACATTCCGGCAGCGCCACCCGTTTACAATTGGGGCGGCATCTATATTGGCATCAATGGCGGCTACGGTTTCGGTACGGCTAAATGGACTGTGTCCGGTAGCGGCGCCAGCAGTGACAAAGCCAACGGCGGTATTGTCGGCGGCACGCTCGGTGCCAATTTCCAAACCGGCGCATTCGTGTTCGGCATCGAAGGTGATTTCGACTGGTCCGGCATCAACAGCAGCACCGCTGCCAGCGTCTGCGGTGTCACCGGAAATTGTCAAAGCGGGAACACTTGGCTGAGCACGCTGCGTGGGCGCGTAGGTTTCGCGATGGATCGCGTCCTGTTCTACGGCACGGGCGGCGGGGTCTTTGGCAATGAGCAGATAACACAAAGCGGCACCACCACCACACATACCCAAGCCGGCTGGACCGCCGGTGTCGGTGTCGAAGTCGCTTTTGCCGAGAACTGGACGGCCAAGCTCGAATACCTCTACGCCAATCTCGGCACCGGGACTGTGACTTGCACGGCAGCCTGCGGCGGTGTGGCTATTGGTCTTCCCGTCTCTGTCGGCTTGACCGACAACCTGATACGTCTCGGCGTCAACTACAAATTCAATTTCTAGCGAATGCTGAGGAAACGACGTTGTGCGCGCGGAAACCTACCAGTCGCAAGTAACAGTCGCCGAGACGCCCAAAGCGTGGGCATCGCGTTCAGACTCTGTAGCGGGCCGCGCCGCACCGCGAAACAATAAGCAAGTCGTCGAGACCCTCTTACAGGCGCTTAAGCCGCTTTCTAATTTGCGCGGCTCGCGCTCGATACCGCTTTCTTTTGTGACGGTGTTCTTGATGATCGCTCTTGATGAAGGCAAAGGCGTCAATGCGTACGCTCGTGGGATGGGCATAGATCGACGCAAGATGTCGCGCTATCTCCGAGATATCGGCAGTAAGTCCAGAAACGGTGGTCGTGGTCTTGGCCTCGTCGTCATAAAGCCGCATCCAGATCATCGTCAGAGAACCCAGGTCTTTTTGACTGGAGAAGGACGAGCCATCGGCAACGCAGTGTTCGAACAGCTAGGGAAGCTCAGCAATCGAGTGTCCCGGGCTCCGGGATTTGGCCGCTTCCAGGACTAAGCGGTAATTGCGCACCTCGCCTACACTCCGCCCTTATCGAACGCAGCCCGGGAGCTGCCGACCATTTCCGTAGTTGAACAGACGGAACGCTACAAAGAACCGGCTGCGGCCTAATCGAGATCACACCGGTATCCGACGTGATGTGACGGGTGGGAGGGCGAACAGCGCTGTGAGGCGCTGCACGTCGGGGCCGATTCCGGATTTGCCAGCGGTGTGTTACGTTGGCTCGTCCAGTCGGGAGAGGAACTGTGGCGACTGCGCTCGAGTTTTTGCAACAATGGATCCGCGAATACGTGAATCCCACAGTGGCTGACGACAAGGCCGGTGCGGAATATCTTGCGGACGAATGTATGCAGGACGCGAAGAGCGCGGGCGTGGATGAAGCCGCCTTGATCGCGGCAGCGCGCGGGGACCTTGCCAAGTTTATGCTGTCTAGGTTGAATGTCGCCGTCAGATCTCGCGATGCTTTGAACATGCGCCCGCCGAGAGATGGCCGCTGAGTGCGAGACCGCGTAGCGCGTGCAGCAGTTCAGGAAAGCTTACGCTGTCGCGCTGAATCCAACTGCGAAATGTCGGCAGGGCGGCCACTATCGGCTGTTAAATGTAGCGGATATCGGATCGGCCGTACGGATCGAGCCCGAATTATGAGTGCGCGTCGTAACCCAATTTAAGACCTGCCAAATGCGGATGGTGCCAGCGCAACGGTCTTGGTTGTCCGCCTAACTGGCGAATCCGCGCGGAACATCTCGGCCAGTCTCGGGTCTGAAAAGCAATAGCGGCAAAACAACTGGCCGTTTTGGAGTTTGCTGCGGCCGAAACACAAGGGAATATCTCGTGTCGAATGGAACCGGGTCACCTCACGACTCAACGACACGTCCAAGCCGCCCCTCGGCATCGCCAGTTCCACGATATAGGGAAACTCTTGTTCAGTGCGAAGCGCCGTCCATCTGCGATCGTGCGCTTTCGATAACTGAGTTGACCGGGCTTTGGCATCGGGAATCACGCTACAGATCGACAATAGGTCGAAGACGTTAATCGACAGCAGTGGCACCTGAAAAGCCTAGACGTTATGCAGAACAGACCGTAATGGAAGCCGCCAATCCGAAGGACCCGGTGGATTTTCGCCGCCAGGCGGGACCCTAGTGCTGCTCGGCATGCCGCGGCAGTTTCTGCTTGACGCCTTCGGCGCCGCGCTCCAGCGGCAACTGGTCAAAAGCCGGTTGGTACCCTTTTTCCTCGTAGCGCTTGCGCGATATTTCAAAGCAATGCTTGCCGCCATATGTAACCTGAACCCAATCACCCTCGGTTCGATAAACTCCGTGCGCCATGCCAGCCTCCAGGGATCACGACCCGGCATAATTTAGCCACAGCGGAAAAATTTTACAATCGCGGCTGGGTAGGGCTTCAGAAATCATGGAATTTCAGCGTTCTCGGCGCCGCATAATATCGGCCGGTTTCTCACAGTGTGATACAGTCACTTGGTCTAAGATGGACCTGTCGAACCAACGCTCGAACCAAGGCCGCGAATTCGTGAACAGCGCCAAGGCGATGCTGCACCGATTGTCGGAAATGGAGAACACCATATTTGGCGTGCTGATATTTACGTCGGGGGCCATGACTGGCTGTCTTTGATAAGGGCGTGCGGCTGGTCGGACTGTATTATGTGAGCGGCCTCTATGTCCTCACCTCGTTCAGCCTGTTGAGTGTTCTGCTGTTTGCCGCCTACTCGCACCCTCGGCGGAATCATGCTGCTCAGCGCCCAGCGGGCGCGGGCGCGATACAAAACCGTGGCGCCCAATGTGGTGGCCATTGCTGCGGTATTTGCACCCTATCTTTTTGCCTTTTTGCCCAAAGGCGATTTCTTGGGCGCCAACGTCTACGCCGCTTATGTCTGTATCATCATCGGCGGCTCGATAACGCTGCTGTCCTTGCTTTATTTGCGGCGCGCGCTCACCATCACGCCGCAAGCAACATCGTTGGTCACCGCGGGGCCGTATGCTTTGGTCCGGCATCCGATGTACAGCGGCAGCATTTTGCTATTGTTGGGACTGATGCTTCTCGTCGACAGTGCAGCGGCGGTAATATTGTTCCTGCTATGTGCAGGTCTGCAGATCCAACGCGCGCGCTACGAGGAAACGCTTCTCGAAAATAGCTTCCCCGGCTATGGCAGATACAAGTGTCGAGTTGGGCGGTTCGTCCCGCGGCTCAGCGATGGTTTTAGAACGAACACTGCGTAAATTCAGACCGGCGCATCCGCGCAGGATGGCGAAGCGCCTTTTTTCGGGCAACAGCTATAGTTGCCGATCCACTCGCCCATGTCCACACAACGAGAGGCCGCCAACCGAGGCGGCCCTACCAACTGTGCATCGTGCGGGCGCGCGTTCGGCGGTGTCGAGAGATCGCGTCGCGGACGGCGTAGCCCACGGCAAAGCCGATGGCAAGAATGATGGTGGTTTCAACCATTGGCGGTTGGCCCAACGAAGCATTCAGTACGCTCGGTATGGTTACCAATTTATTAATTAAGACAGCGTCCCCTGGCGACTTAGTGCGGCAACGTCAGTTCTCCCGTTTTTGCCTTCCACCACATCGCAAGCGCGACAATAAAAAAACCATCCCGGAATGCTCTACTTTATACTGCCGAGCTCGACCAAGATCGGCGGGTCTAAATTCACAGGAGACGTGCATGGTTGGTCGCATATTAGTTATAGCGGCGGTCGTGGCGTCGACCATCGTTGCCACAGCTTCCGCCCAAGATCTACCGAAGGCCACTGTCCCGACCGCCGCCGCGCACGCTCATGGCCGCTACCAGATCGTGATTAGCCCG
>CAVQOD010000029.1:0-37500 GCA_963714345.1 uncultured Alphaproteobacteria bacterium
AAGGTTTTTACCCATCTGGTCGGCGAGCGGGCGCCGCGAGCTTAACAATATCCTCACCCAGGGCGGCTTCCGCCGCAGCCAATCGATCGCCTACCGGCCGGCTTGCGAGGGCTGCCGCGCCTGCGTCTCGGTGCGCGTCGTGGCCAAGGATTTCCGCCCGACCCAAAGCATGCGCCGCATCATCCGCCGCAACGCCGATATCGCCAGCGAAATGCGGATCGCGGTGCCGACCTCCGAGCAATATTCGATTTTCCGCGCCTATCTCGATTCGCGCCACCGCGACGGCGGCATGGCCGACATGACCGTGCTCGACTACGCCATGATGGTCGAGGACAGCCATATCGAGACCCGCATCATCGAATACCGGCGCGCGGCGAAGCGCGGCAGCACGGCGATCTCGTCGCCATCGCTCTGACCGACGTGCTCGGCGACGGGCTGTCGATGGTTTATTCGTGTTTCGAGCCCGACGAGGCGGCGCGCTCGCTCGGCACATTCATGGTGCTCGACCACATCGCGCGGGCGCGACGCATGGGGCTGGCTTACGTCTATCTCGGCTATTGGGTGCGCGGCTCGCGCAAAATGGACTACAAGGGCCGCTTTTTGCCGCAGGAACGGCTGATGCCGGACGGCTGGGCAAGAGTAGAATAAGGGTCGAATAAGAGTGGAATAAAGCTAACGAGTGGAGTTAATAAGTGGGTAAACGGTCAAACACGAGGGAGAATTATTGATGCGAAGTCCTCACAGTTTTTTTGGCGGCGGGTATTTCTCGGCGTCACCGCGCGCGCTGGCGCAGACCGCGCCGGCAACGACGGCCGATACGTCCAAAGGCAAAGCGCTCGTCGATGGCAAGAGCATGACGCTCTACACATTCGACAAAGACACCACCGCCGGCAAATCGGCCTGCAATGGCCAGTGCGCCACCAATTGGCCACCGCTGCCGGCGGCAGCCGACGCCAAGCCGTCCGGCGACTGGACCGTGGTCACGCGCGACGACGGCACCAAGCAATGGGCCTACAAGGGCAAGCCGCTCTATGCGTTCCACAAGGACACCAAGCCCGGCGACGTGACCGGCGACGGCCTCAATCATGTCTGGCACATCGCCGCGCCGTAAAACTTTCGTCTTATCAGATCGCCAAATCGGCGAGCGTCCTCAAGGCGTAAAATTCCACCGGCTCCATGCGGCCCTTTGACCGGCGCCTGATGCAGTTCGTGGCCGACGAGCCGCAGGCCGGCGGCTTCGGCGGCCTGGCGCGATATGATGACGACGCAGCCATAGTCTTTGGTCAGGCTTTCAAGCCGCGCGCAGGTATTCACCGTGTCGCCGATGGCGGTGATGATCTGCGACCGCGGCGGCCCCATCGCGCCGACGATGGCTTCGCCGTGGTGAATGCCGATGCCGATCCGCAACGGCTCGCGCAGGTCGCCGCGCAGCCGGTGGTTCAGCTGATCGAGCCGGGCCAGCATTTCGCGGGCGCCGCGTACCGCGTCGGCGGCCCCGGTCGCCGGATCGGCGGAGTAGAGGCCATAGAGCGCCATCAAGCCGTCGCCGGTGAATTGCGAATAATGTCCGTTGGTCGCGACCAGCGCCTTGGTCATTTCGTGGAAGAACTGGTTGAGAATGAAGAGCACGTCATAGGGCAGCTTGGCCTCGCCTAAGCGTGGTCGAGCCGCGCATATCGACGAAGACCACCGTGATCGGACGTTCGCTGCCTTCCAGCCCGCCGCGCACGGCGCCGTCGGCGGCGCTGGCGTCGGCCGCCAAGCAGCGGCATCACCGCGATATCGGCGGTCGGGCCGGATCTGGCAGGCGAGCCGCATGCCGGGCGTGGCGCCGATGCGCGCCAGCGCCTTGGCCTCAAGCCCGGCCGGTTCGGGAAGCCGCTCAATGCCCTTGGTCACCAACACGCGGCAGGTGGTGCAGCGCGCCCGGCCGCCGCACACCGAGGCATGGGCTATGCCGTGTGCGCGCAGCGTCTCTAGCACGGTGGCGCCGGGCAGGATCGGCACGCTGCGTCCGTTTGGCATGCGACAGCATCGGCGGCTTGCGGCGGCGATAGTCGCCAGGCGCGAATGCCGCGGCCGGCAAACGGCAACAGCATCAAGCCGAGACCATAGGCCCCAGCCGATATCGACCATGCGGTCGATCTCGGCCCGTCGTCTCCGCCGTCAGATTGGAATCGTCCAGCGACGAACCGACAAAATCGGGATCGCCTTTGGCCTCGCGCAGAACCTGATTGCCGCCGGTGACATAGCCGGCGAGCGCCAGCGCCGGCAGCAGCAGCGCAAAGCCGAAAAACAGCGGCCGCCAGTTCGGATACCAGCGCTTGGTGCGCAGCCAATAATGAATGCCGATGCTGGCATGGGTCCACACCGTGACCACCGCGATCATCTGCACGGCGCCGAGCCACGGGAACATCAGCCACTGCACGATGAAGACGGTGGTGTAATAGCTGGTGACGTCGAGCGCTTCCTCGGCGATGCGCGTCGCCACCACATGGAACATCAGCAGCGGCGGAATGCACAGCCCGAGCGCAGAGTTGCGTCAATTCCCAGCGGTTCAGCCGCAACGAACGGCGGATGTAGATCGACCACAAGCGCATTGCCGAAGTGGACGAGAAATGCCGCAATCAGAATGCCGGTGCCGATCCAGGTCCGCCACGGATACATCAGGACGTTGCGCGTCGCCTCGGCATCCTCGAAGGAGACCAGCAGGAGGCAATGCGCGGTCAGATGGCAGATGACGAAGGCGAGCATGCACCAGCGCGCTGCGCGAGCCGGAGCCGTCCCCGCCATTGCCGAAAATCCCAAACCATCGCCCGCCATGGTCTAAAGCCGCCGCTGCCAACGCGCCGTACGCATGATCGCTTAGACGACCGAAAAATTCCAAAAGGACAACCTGACGAAGCAACGAGGCCCGATGCGGGCTACGGCTGCCCGTCGCTATCCCCGCTGGCCGGCGCGCCGCCGCTATTGTCGAATTTATTGGTCTTCGGAAAACCCTTGGGCGCCAGCCGCCCGGCGTCGGCGCGGTTGCCGCGCCAGTCGGCAAGTTCCTTGAGCGTCAGATTGAAGGCGCGGCCGGCCGAATTGGTCCAGCTCAGACCTTTCTGCACCTCGAACGTCTTGATGTCGGAGAGCCCGCCGTCCTTGTGGCGCTGCAGGCGCACGCCGCGGCCGCGCGTCATGTCCGGCACCTGATCGATCGGAAAGATCAGCATTTTGCGGTTCTCGCCGATGGCGGCGACCAGTTCGCCCTCGGCCGGCGCGACGGCGCAGGCTGCGTCGGGCGATTTGACATTGAGCACCTGTTTGCCCTTGCGGGTATTGGCAAGGCACTCGTCCTCGGCCACGACAAATCCCCTGCCCTGGCGGCTCGCCACGATGAGCTTGCGGCCGCCCTGATAGCGGAACACCGACGACAACGTCCGCCTCCTGCTCCAGATCGATGAACAGCCGGGTCGGCTCGCCGTGACCGCGCCCGCCCGGCAATTTCGCCGCATCGATGGTGTAAAAGCGGCCGTTGGTGGCGAAGATCAAAAGCTTCGAGGTGGTCTCGGCAAAGAACGCGAGCTTGAGCCCGTCGTCGGCCTTAAACGCCAGAGCGGATAAATCCGCAACCTGGCCGCGCAGCGCGCGGATCCAGCCCTTCTCGGAAACCACCACGGTGACCGGCTCGCGCTCGACCAAGGCCTCCTCGATGGCCGCTTCATCGTGCTCCGGCGCCTCGGCAAAGCCGGTGCGGCGCTTGCCGAGCGGGGTCTTCGGCCCGAAGGCTGTCGCGGACCTCCTTGATTTCTTCCGCGATTTTCTTCCATTGCTGCTTCTCGGAGCGGATCAGCTCCTCGATCGATTTTTTCTCGGCACGTAAATCCTTGTCCTCTTTGCGGATCTCCATCTCTTCGAGGCGGCGCAAATTGCGCAACCGCATATTGAGGATGGCGTCGGCCTGCACGTCGGATAATTTGAAGGTCTTCATCAGGACGGGCTTCGGCTCGTCCTCGTTGCGGATGATCTTGATGACCTTATCGATATTGAGATAGGCGATGAGATAGCCGCCCAACATTTCGAGCCGGTGCTCGATCTGAGAGAGGCGATGGCGCGAACGGCGTAGCAGAACGTCGCGGCGGTGCGTCAACCATTCCGACAGCGCCTCGGCGAGACCCACGACTTTCGGTATGCGGCCGCGAATGAGCACGTTCATATTGAGCGGTACGCGGCTTTCGAGCTCGGTGAGCTTGAACAGGCTTTCCATCAATAGCGCCGGATCGACCGCGCGCGAGCGCGGCTCGAAGACGAGGCGCACGTCTTCGGCCGACTTGTCGCGCATGTCGGCAAGCAGCGGCAGCTTCTTCTCGTTGATCAATTCGGCGATGCGCTCGACCAGGCGCATTTTCTGCACCTGCCACGGAATTTCCGTGACCACGATCAGATAGGTGCCGCGGCCGGTGTCTTCGGTCTTCCAGCGCGCGCGCAGGCGAAACGAGCCGCGGCCGGTGGCGTAAGCTTCGGCGATGGTGGCCGGCGGATCGACGACGAGGCCGCCGGTAGGAAAATCCGGACCGGGCACGTATTTGAGCAGCGTTTTCGAGCGCGCGTTCGGCTGCTCGATGAGATAAAGCGCGGCATCGCACAGCTCGGCGACATTGTGCGGCGGAATGGAGGTCGCCATGCCGACCGCGATGCCCTGCGCGCCGTTGGCCAACAAATTCGGGAAGGCCGCCGGCAGGACGACCGGCTCCTGCATCACGCCGTCGTAGCTCGACCGGAAGTCGACCGCATCTTCGTCGATGCCGTCGAGCAATAGCCGCGCCACTTCCGTCAAGCGCGCCTCGGTATAGCGGTAGGCCGCCGGATTATCGCCGTCGATATTGCCGAAATTGCCTTGGCCGTCGACCAGCGGGTAGCGTGAGGCAAAATCCTGCGCCAGCCGCACCAGCGCGTCGTAGATCGCCTGATCGCCATGCGGATGGAAATTGCCCATCACGTCGCCGACGATCTTTGCCGACTTCTTGAAAGCCGCACCGGGATCGAGGCGCAAGAAGCCGCATGCCGTAGAGGATGCGCCGGTGCACGGGTTTGAGCCCGTCGCGGGCGTCGGGCAGCGCGCGGTGCATGATGGTGGACAGCGCATAAGCGAGATAGCGCTCCTCCAGCGCCTCGCGCAGCGGAATTTCCTGGATGCCGCTCGGTTCGGGGGGAATCACTTTCTTATTCATGGACCTGACCGCTATCCCTGTTGCGGCGCCTGAACAAGGGAGGTGAGCGCGGCGACGAAGCGGGCGCGCGCTTCCGGCACCGCAAGCCCGCGCGGGGCAAAGGCGTGGCGATCGAGAAAAAATCCGGTAAGCGCGAAGGCGTCGGCAAGATCGCCCGCCGATCCCGGCTCGCCGCTCGCTTTGCAGGAATGGCGGCAGCCGGATCAGCCTGTCGCGATAGGTTTCGCCGCCGGCGCGCGACACCGCGCGGCCCGACCGCGGCGAGACATAGATGAGATCGTCGGTCGTGCCGGTTGCGGCGCAAGACGAAAGGTCGAGGCCAAAGCCCAGTTCGGCGAGGAAACTTCAGCTCGAAGCGCGCGATCATCGGCGCGGCGGCGCGCAGGATCGTCGAGGCGATCCAGAAATGCCGTCGAGCGCAGCATAGATCGCCGGCATGCGGCTCGCGCTCGGCAAGCAGCCGGCACAGCGCCGCAAGATGCGTCACGCCGTGGACGCGCATGCGCCGCCGACAGAAAGCCCGCCGCGCGCAAATTCAGCGCTTCGACCGAATAATGGCCGAGATGCTCGTCGAGCCGCGCCCGCCAGGTGGCGGCGCAAAGCATTGCCCGGCTGCAGTACCCCGCGCAGCCGCGTGCCGGCGCCACCGCGAACCAGGCCGAGATGCCGGCCGTGTTCATGCGTCATCAGTTCGAGAATGACGCTGGTCTCGCCATGGCGCTTGACGCCGAGCACGATGGCTTCATCGGTCCATTGCATGGGCTGCTTTTACCGTCATTCCGGGGCCGAGCGAAGCGAGGAGCCCGGAATTCATAATCCCTGCGCTGGGAATATGGATTCCGGACTTGCCGCTTCGACCTTCGCGCTCCGCGCTACGGCGGACTCGACCCGCCGTAGCTCGCTTAAGCGAGCGAAGGCGGGTCGCGGCAATCCGGAATGACGATTACTCCTTCGGAAACTCCAGGCCCATTTCCCGGTAACGCTCCGGATCGTCCTGCCAACCTTCCCGAACCTTGACATGGAGGAACAGATGCACCGGGTGCTCGATGATTTTGGCGATGTCGGCGCGCGCCGCCGCCCCAATCGCCTTGATCGCCTGGCCGCGCTTTGCCGAGCACGATTTTGCGCTGGCTGTCGCGCTCGACATAGATCGTCTGCTCGATGCGCACCGCGCCGCCGCGTAATTCCTTCCAGACCTCGGTCTCGACCGTCGACTGATACGGCAATTCCTGATGCAGCCGCAGATATAGCTTCTCCCGCGTGATCTCGGCGGCGAGCTGGCGCAGCGGCGCATCGGAAATCTGATCCTCGGGATAAAGCCACGGCCCGTGGGGAACATGCGCGGCGAACCAGCGTTTGAGATCGGCGACGCCGTCGCCGCTCAGCGCCGAGACCATAAAGGTGGCGGCAAAGCTCGCCCGCTCATTGAGCTTTTGCGTCAGCGTGAGCAGCGCCCGTTTGTCGACGAGATCGACTTTGTTGAGCACGAGAGCCTTGGGCGGCGCGGATATCGCCGAGCCCGGCGACGATCGCTTCGTCGTCGTCCTTGATGCCCTTCTTGGCGTCGATCACGAAGCGCAACGAGGTCGGCATCCTGCGCGCTCGCCCAGGCGGTGCCGACCATGGCGCGGTCGAGCCGCCGGCGCGGCGAAAAAATTCCCGGCGTATCGACGAAAGATGAGCTGGCTGCACCTTCGATGGCGATGCCGCGAACGCAGCATGCGCGTGGTCTGCACTTTCGGCGTAACGATCGACACTTTGGCGCCGACCAGCGCATTGATGAGCGTCGATTTTCCGACATTCGGCGCGCCGATCAGCGCCACGAAGCCGGCAGCGCTTGTCGTGTCGGCGGCCTCAACCATCGCGCCGGCGGGTTGCACGCCTTCGCGCGCCAGCATCGGCGCCGCCGCGGCCTGTTCGGCGGCGCGCTTGGAGCGGCCCATACCTTCGGCCGGCGCAAAGGCGGGAAGCTGCACGGCAACACGGAATTCGGGATTATGATCGGGACCGGAGCGCGCGACTTCGCGATAGGCCGGCGTCGGCAGCCCGCGCGCCTGCGCCCATTCCTGCAGTACGGTTTTCGGATCGCGCAGCGGCTGCGCAGTTGCCCGCAGGCGCACCTCCCAGAGCCGCTCGACGAGCCTTCGGCAGCCTTGTAGCCGCCGTCGAGATAAACCGCGCCGATCACCGCCTCGCAGACATCGGCGAGGATCGCCGGCCGGCGTGCGGGCGCCGGCATTGTGCTTCCGACGAGCCGACACGGATGGCGGCGCCGAGATCGATCGTGCGCGCGATCTCGGCGCAGGTTTCCTTGCGCACCAGATCGGCCAGCCGCCGCGACAATTCGCCTTCGTCGGCTTTGGGAAAGGCGCGGTACAGCATGTCGGAAATCACCAGGCCGAGCACGTGATCGCCGAGGAATTCGAGCCGCTGATAGCTGCCGGCGCGATTGCGCGCACCCTTGAGCGCCGAAATATGCGTGAGCGCGCTTTCGAGCATGGCGGCATCGGTAAAGCGATAGCCGATGCGGTCTTCAGAACAGTGGTGCTGCGCTTGCGGCGGCGCGGCTCTTTGTGAGCTTTGGCTGCGGCGGCTGGCCGCAGCCGGCGCTCCGGCCGGCGGTTCGCTGACTATGGCGGGCTTGGCTTTCTTGCGGCCACTCATCGTACCAGCGTGAACAAGCGGTTCCAGCGCACCGCCCAGGGCCAGCGCCACACCTCCCAGGCGTGGGTATCGTCGCGGATCGAGAAGAAAATGATTTGCGCCCGGCCGATCAGGTTCTCGAACGGCACGTAGCCGACCTGGCTGAGCACCCGGCTGTCGGTCGAGTTGTCGCGGTTGTCGCCCATCATGAAATAATGGTCGGGCGGCACCGTATAGACCGGGGTATTGTCGTAGAAGCCGTTATCGGTGAGATCGATGGTCGTATAGCTGACGCCGTTCGGCAGCGTCTCGCGAAAGCGCTTGACCCGCTGCACGACGCCGTCGTCGTCGGTCACGTAGTCGTCGACCCGCTCGCGTTTGACCGGCGTGCCGTTGATGTTGAGCACGCCGTCGATCATCTGGATGCGATCGCCCGGCAAGCCCGATGAGGCGCTTGATGTAATCGATCGAGTCATCCTTGGGCAGCCGGAACACCACCACGTCGCCGCGCTGCGGCGTCCAGCGCGACGGCATCCGGCCCGAGAAAATATCCGGCGAAAACGGCAACGAGTAATGCGTGTAGCCGTAGGAATATTTGGAGACGAAGAGATAATCGCCGACCAGAAGCGTCGGAATCATCGAGCCGGAGGGAATGTTGAAAGGCTGAAAAAGAAAGGTCCTGATAACAACTGCGATGATCAGGGCATGGAACACCACGCGCACTGTCTCGGCAAAGCCACCCTCTTTGCGCTTGGTTCCTGTTTGCACGCTCATCGACCTGTTGTCCCGCACTCCACGCGCCCGCCCGCGACCTTGTAGCCTTAGGGATGCCTGCAAAGCAATTGCACGGGGATTTCGCCGCGGGGGCAAGAGAGGCCGTTTTATATAGGTTTCCCATGGATTTACGGCAGAGGCCGCCCCATGACGAAATTTTCATCGCCGCATTGGCGCGCCGGTTTGAGCGCCCGGGCCGCGATCAGCCGCCGGCGGGTACGGCCGAGATGACGACGAAGGCATGCGCCATGGGACCTTCGTCGGTGATCGTGACATCGATTCGCGCCTCGTATCCCGCGGGCGTGATCTTCGCCAACCGGCGCTTGGCGCCGCCGGTCAGCTCCATGGTCGGCCGGCCGCCCGGCAAATTGACGACACCCATATCGCGCCACCACACCCCGGCGCGCAGACCCGTTCCCAAAGCTTTGGCGCAAGCCTCTTTGGCGGCAAAGCGTTTGGCATAGGTTTCGATCCTGTTGCGCCTTTTGTCGGCTTTCGCCCGTTCGATCGGCGTGAAAATGCGATCGAGAAAACGCTCGCCATGGCGCTCGATCACTTTGGCGATGCGGCGGGCGTCGGTGATGTCGGAACCGATGCCGAGGATCATGGTCCGGCTCCCATTCGCGACCGGCCGCGGTCCATGGCCGACCGCATCACCCGCACCGCCGCGGCCAGCCCCTCGAAAGATCGCCTCGCCGACGAGAAAGTGGCCGATATTGAGTTCGACGATCTCGCCGAGTTCGGCGATTTTTTCCGCAGTGAAGTAATCGAGGCCGTGGCCGGCATGGACTTCCAGGCCGGCGTTCTTCGCCTGCGCGGCGCCGCGCACGATGCGGTCGAACTCGGCGGCGGCGGTAGCGGCATCGCCCGCCGCCAGCGCCTCGCACCAGGCGCCGGTGTGGATCTCGACGACGGGCGCGCCGATTGCGCCCGCCGCTTCGATCTGTGCCGGTTCGGCGGCGATAAACAGCGACACGCGGATGCCGGCCGCCGCCAACTGGCCGACGGCCGCGCGTAACGCCTCGCGCTGACCCGCCGCATCGAGGCCGCCCTCGGTGGTGCGTTCCGCCCGCCGCTCCGGAACGATGCAGGCGGCGTGGGGCTTAAGCTTGCAGGCGATGCCGACCATTTCCGCCGTCGCCGCCATCTCAAGATTGAGCGGCTTGGTGATGCGCTCCTTGAGGCGGACGATATCGTCGTCGACGATATGACGGCGGTCCTCGCGCAGATGCGCGGTGATGCCGTCGGCGCCGGCGGCGATGGCAATCTCGGCGGCCTTCACGGGATCGGGTTGATGGCCGCCGCGCGCATTGCGCACGGTGGCGACATGGTCGACGTTGACGCCGAGGCGGATGGGAGGAGCGGGCATGTTGGACGGTCGCCTTTGTATCGCGCTAACCCTTACCCGTTCACGCGTTCGGCGTTGGCGACCACCTTCTTCGCCCGCAATTGCGAGATGATCGAAGTGAGGTGCTTGAGGTTATAGACCTCGAGATCGATGGTCAGTTCGGTGAAATCCGGCGACTGCCGCGTCATCTTGATGTTGTCGATATTGCCGTCGTGCTCGGCGATTACCTGAGCGATCTGCGCCAGTGTGCCGGGTGAGTTGACCGATTGCACCGTAAGCTGCGCGGGGAACCGCTGCGGCGCCTTATCGTCGATGTCCCAGCGCACGTCGAGCCAACGATCCGGCTCGTCTTCGAAAGCTTTCAGCGCCTCCGATTGGATCGGATAGATGGTGATGCCCTCGCCCGGCGTCATGATGCCGACGATGCGGTCGCCGGGAACGGCGCCGCCTTTGGGCGCGAACCGCACCGGCAGATCGCTATTGATGCCGCGGATCGGAATCGCCGCGCCGTATTCGTCGACGGCCGGCAGCTTGAATTTCAACGCTCTGGCGAATTTCAAGCCGAACCAGCCGCTTTCCGACTTCGGTATGATCGGCGTGACGCGTTCGTCCTTGTAATCGGGATACATCGCCCGCGCGACGTCGGAGGCCTTCATCTCGCCGCGGCCCACCGCCGACATGACGTCGTCGATCGAGGCGCGCGCCAGACGCGGCAGCGCGCCTTGCAGCTTCTCGTCGGAATACTCGATTTTGGCGCGCTGGCACAACCGCTCGACCATACGCCGGCCGAGCCCGGAATATTGACTGCGCACGGCATCGCGGGTCGCGCGGCGGATGGCGTCGCGGGCCTTGCCGGTTACCACGATCGATTCCCAGGCCGTGGGCGGCGAGGTCTGCGCCTTCGAGGTCAAGATCTGCACCTCGTCGCCGTTTTGCAGCGCCGAGCTCAGCGGTCCGATCTTGCCGTTGATCTTGGCGCCGATCGCCATATTGCCGACATCGGTATGCACCGCATAGGCGAAGTCGATCGGCGTCGCCCCGCGCGGCAGCGCAATCAGCTTGCCCTTGGGCGTGAAGCAAAACACCTGATCGTGGAACAGTTCGAGCTTGGTGTGCTCCAAAAATTCTTCCGGATCGGAGCCTTCGGCGAGCAGCTCGATGGTGCGGCGCAGCCAGGCATAGGCGCTCGATTCGCGGGCCAACATCTCGGTCGGTGAGCCCAGTTCGTCCTTGTACAGCGCGTGCGCGGCGATGCCGTATTCCGCAATCTGCTGCATATCGCGGGTGCGGATTTGCAGCTCGACGCGTTGCTTGCCCGGCCCGATCACGGTGGAGTGGATCGAGCGGTAATCGTTCTGCTTCGGCGTGGAAATGTAATCCTTAAAGCGACCCGGAACCACCGGCCAGGTCGTGTGCACGATGCCGAGCGCCTGGTAGCACTCGGCGACGTTGCCGACGACGACGCGGAACCCGAAAATATCGGACAGTTGCTCGAAGCCGACCGCTTTCCTCTCCATCTTGCGCCAGATCGAATAGGCGCGCTTGCGCCGGCCGGAAACCTCGGCGGCGATGCCGCGATCGGCAAGTTTCTTGGTGAGCTGCTGCTCGATCTCGGTGATCCAGCCGCTCGACCGCGCCGCCAGCGTTTCGAGCCGCTCGGTCAGCACCTTGTAAGCATCCGGGTTGAGCTCGCGGAAGGACAGGTCTTCGAGCTCGTCGCGCATCTCCTGCATGCCCATGCGGCCGGCGAGCGGCGCGTAGATTTCGAGCGTCTCATCGGCGGTGCGGCGGCGCGCCTCGGGTCCCTGATAGGCCAGCGTGCGCATATTGTGCAGGCGATCGGCGAGCTTGATCAGCAGTACCCGCACATCGTCGGCGATGGCGAGCAAGAGCTTGCGCAGGTTCTCGGCCTGCTTGGCCTCGCGCGAAACGAGTTCGAGGCGCTTTAATTTGGTCAGCCCCTCGACCAGAAGCCCGATCTCGTGGCCGAACAGGCGGTCGATCTCGGCGCGAGTGGCGTCGGTATCTTCAATCGTGTCGTGCAGCAGCGCCGCCGCGATCGTGGCGTCGTCGAGCTTGAGATCGGTCAGAATCGCCGCGACTTCGAGCGGGTGTGAAATATAAGGATCGCCCGATGCCCGCTTCTGCTCGCCGTGCGCGCGCATGGCATAGACATAGGCGCGGTTGAGCAGTTCCTCGTTGGCGGTCGGATTGTACTGCTTGACCCGCTCGATCAGGTCGTACTGCCGCATCAGGCGCTTGCGCGCCTTGGGCCGCGGCGCCTGCCCGTCGAGCGGCACTAGCGCAGGAGCGCGCGCCGCCGGCACCCGTGGTCTCGGCTGGTTCTGCATCCGCGGCAGATCGATCGGCGAGCGCGCCATGACGGCCCTTTGGCGAAGCTTTGGCGGCCGGTTCCGCCAGGGGAGTCGGCCACTATCGCTCACAAGGATATCATGGCGCGGCGGGCGCGCCACAATGCGCTCCCCGCCCGAACCGAGGCCCCAAACGGAAATGGCGACGCTTGCCGACGAACCGGCCGCCGGAGCGAGTTTGGTTAATGAGGCCCGAAGCGGCGGACCGGCCGAACCGCGCTTACGCGCGGTTCACTCCTCGTCGTCCCCGACGTCCGGTTCGGGCTGACTTTCCGGAGGCGTCAGGCCTTCGAGGCCCTTTAAGCAGCTCTTCCTCGGACATGCGGTCCGTGGTGACGTCGGTATCGTCGGCATCGACCCCGGTGCCCGGCGCCCCGATCAACGGAACGGCTTCGGGTTCGGGCTCGTCGACCTCGACGTATTTCTGCAAGGAATGGACGAGTTCCTCCTTAAGGTCCTCAGGCGAAATGGCTTTCTCGGCGATTTCCCGCAACGCCACGACCGGGTTTTTGTCGTTATCCCGTTCCACCGCGATCTGCGTGCCCGACGAAATCATCCGCGCGCGATGACTGGCCAAAAGCACCAGATCGAAGCGGTTTTCAACCTTGTCGATGCAATCTTCAACGGTGACGCGGGCCATTTTGCGAGGTTCCTTAAGCCGGTCCGGAGGTCCCGCAACGGGACGTTGTCCGCAATGTGGCGCTTAGGTATCGTCCCCTGCCGGCAAGCGCAAGTCCGATTTTTGCTTGTGATTGCGCCCCGTTGGCGACTTTGCAATGCCCAACCTTACGCGATATTTAACTTGGCGCAGCGATGCGGCTCTGTTACCCAAAATTTCGCGAGCCGCTGCGCGGGGTTCCAAATCATACTGTCGGAAATGCCGCGACGGCGTGCCGCAAGCAGTTCTCCGGAGTGAAGCTTGCCACGGCGTGATCGGGCGATAGTACTGAGTGGCGAGACCAACATCGACCGTCGAACGTTTCCGATGGCGAGAACTTAGATTTAAAGAACGCCGGTATCGCCTCATTCATTACAGTCGATCCGGTTTCATCACGAGACACACAGTCAGAGAGCATCATGTCGGCACAAACGGAAAAGATCGCATTATTCATTGACGGCGCCAATCTCTACGCCACGGCGAAATCGCTCGGCTTCGACATCGACTACAAGCGGCTGTTACGCGAATTCCAGTCGCGCGGCTATCTGGTGCGGGCGTTCTACTACACCGCGGTCATCGAGGATCAGGAATACTCCTCGATCCGCCCTTTGATCGATTGGCTCGACTACAACGGCTACACCGTCGTCACCAAGGCGACCAAGGAATTCGTCGATCAGACCGGCCGGCGCAAGGTCAAAGGCAATATGGACATCGAGCTTGCGGTCGACGCCATGGAGCTCGCGCCGCACATCGATCAGATGGTGCTGTTCTCCGGCGACGGCGATTTCCGCTCGCTGGTCGAGGCGGTGCAGCGCCGCGGCGTGCGCGTCATAGTGGTTTCGACCATCTCCACGCAGCCGCCGATGGTGGCCGACGAACTGCGCCGCCAGGCCGACCAGTTCGTCGATATCATGGAATTGCAGAACAAGATCGGCCGCGATCCGAGCGAACGGCCGGCGCGCGAGCCGAGGGAACCGCGCGAGCCGCGTGGTGAGCCGCGCCACACGCCGCAATTCCTCCAGCGCGGGCCCGCCTCGCCGCGCGTCGAGGCCGAGGTCGAGGAAGACGAGTTCGAAGACGAATAGCCATCGAGGCGCGACACATGACGCGCCCGAGCGGAATGCCCGGCCGCGATTGTCCGCGCTGCCCGCGCCTCGTTGCCTTTCGCAACGCCTGGCGCGAACGCGAGCCGCAATGGTTCAACGCCCCGGTCGATTCGTTCGGGCCGCTGGAAGCGCGCCTGCTGATCGTCGGACTGGCGCCCGGGCTGCGCGGCGCCAACCGCACCGGGCGGCCGTTTACCGGCGACTACGCCGGCGATCTCCTCTACGCGACGCTCAAGGACTTCGGCTTTGCCCGCGGCACCTATCGGGCCAGCGCCGACGACGGCCTCGAACTCGTCGATTGCCGCATCACCAACGCCGTGCGCTGCGTGCCTCCCGAGAACAAGCCGACGCCACAGGAAATTACGACCTGCCGCGACTTCCTCGCCGCGACGGTCAAGGAAATGCCGCGGCTCGCCGCGGTTCTGGCGCTCGGCCGCATCGCCCATGACACAGTCGTCGTCTCAAGCGGCGCGCGGCGGTCGGCCTTCGCCTTCGGCCACGGCCGGGCGCATGCGCTCGGCGCGCTGACCTTGTTCGACAGCTATCATTGCTCGCGCTACAACACCAATACCGGCGTGCTCACGCCGCAAATGTTTCGCGATGTCTTCGCTCAGGCGCGCAAAGCGCTCGACGCACGGAACGCATTGAGCGGCGTCATCCACGGCCGCGCAGCCATGCAATAACTTCCTCGGCGTTCTTGTCCGGCGGAAAGACCGGATAAAACGCTTTGACGATCGCGCCGTCGTCGATGACGAGCGCCATGCGCTTGAGCAGCGTCATGCCGGACGTCGTGAAAGTCGGCAGGTTGAGGCCGCGCGTCGAGTTCGAGATCGGCGTCGGACAGAATCGGAAACGGCAGATGCAGGCGCTCCGCAGCCTCGCGCTGATAGCCGGTATCCTGCGTCGAAAGGCCATAGACATGGGCGACGCCGAGCGCCTTCAGTTCGGCGAAATGATCGCGAAAGCCGCAGGATTGCGGCGTGCAGCCGCGTGCACCGGGGATATCGTCCCAGCCCGGCGGCGCATCGCGGCCGGGCACGCCGGTGCGCGGATAAATGTAGACGACGGCGCGGCCCTTGAGCTTCGACAGATTCACCTCAGGCCCGCTGGTTGCCGGTAAGCGCGAGGTCCGGCAATGTCATGCCGGTCAGGTGACGCGCGGCGCCGTCGTCCTGCGGCACCGGGATATCGGGCGGCAGAAAGTCGGATCGTGAGCGCCCGGAGCTTCTCGCGGCTTCATGACTGACCTCCGGAATACGACATGAACTCCATCAGCGAACCGTCGGGATCGCGAAAATAAACACTGGTGCCCGCGCCCTTGGCGCCGAAGCGCTGCATCGGCCCGCTTTCGATGCGGACGGCGCAGCGCTGCAAATGGGCGATGGCGTCGGCGATCGGTCCCATCCATTCGAAACACAGATCGCTGTTGCCGGGCGCGACCGGAAGCCGCGCGACCTCTGCGGGCTTCACGCCCGGGCCATGGACGTTGAGCTGCTTGTCGCCGAACCGATAGGCATAGCCGGCCGGGCGCTCGATCAACTCGGCGCCCAACACGGCCGTATAAAACGCGTTCGAGCGCGGCCAGTCGGTGACATGAATGACGCAATGATCAAGTTTGGTCGGAACGGACATATCTCGTTACCCTCCGCATTCAGCCCTTTTGCCGCAACAGCCGACCGCGCTCGCGTTCCCACGACCGCTTCTTTTCGGTATCGCGCTTGTCGTAGAGCTTTTTGCCGCGCGCCAGAGCGAGCTCGAGTTTGGCGCGGCCCCTTTCGTTGAAATAGAGCTTGAGCGGCACCAAGGTCATGCCGTCGCGCTCCACCGCGCCGACCAGTTTGTTGATCTGGCGTTTATGCAGCAACAGCTTCCGCGGCCGTTTCGGCGTGTGATTGAAGCGGTTGGCCTGCAGATATTCCGGAATATTCGAGTTGATCAGCCAAATTTCGCCGCCGCGCGCATCGGCGTAGGATTCCGCGATGGTGGCCTTGCCCTGGCGTAGCGATTTGACCTCGGTGCCGGTCAGCGCAATGCCGGCTTCGAACGTGTCGTCGATGAAATAATGAAAGCGCGCCTTGCGGTTGTCGGCGACGACGCGAAGCTTCCTTTCCGTCTTTGTCGCCATGCCGCCGTCCCGCGCTCACCGAGCCTTCAGCGCGTCGCGAATCTCGGTCAGCAATTCCACTTCCTTGGATGGCGCCGCTGGCGCAGACGGCGGTTCGTTTTTCTTCAGCCGATTAATACCCTTGACCGCAAGAAACAACGCAAAGGCAATGATCGTAAAGTTGATGACAAGGGTGAGAAAATTGCCCCAGGCGAGCACCGCGCCCTGCTTCTTCGCATCGACCAGCGCCGTTGCCGTAACTTTCGCCGACAACGGCGTGAAATAGTTGGAGAAATCAAGCCCGCCGGTGATAGCGCCGATGATCGGCATGATGATGTCGCTGACCAGAGAATTGACGATCGCACCGAAAGCCGCGCCGATGATCACGGCAACGGCGAGGTCGACGACATTCCCTTTAATTGCGAATTTCTTGAATTCCTCGAGCATCGGTCCCACCCTCGATTGATCGAATGTCGCGCGCGGCGGTCGCGCAGCAAGATTTCGCGCTTGCAGAAAACGAACGTCGTCAGTTGATCAGACCGGCATGGACCATGGCCTGGCGCACCGCCGTCTGCGCCTTTTCGGTTGCCGGCACCATCGGCAACCGCAAGATGTTGGCACATTTGCCGATGAGCGACAGCGCATATTTAATCGGCGCCGGACTGGTCTCGACGAATAGATTGATGTGCAGCGGCGCGAGCTTGTCCTGCAATTTCAGCGCCGCGGCAAAATCGCCGCGTAAGCACGCCGCCTGAAATTCGGCGCACAGCCGCGGTGCGACGTTCGACGTCACCGAGATGCAGCCGTGGCCGCCATGCGCCATAAATCCGAGCGCGGTGATATCCTCGCCGGACAATTGATTGAAATCCTCGCCGATCGCCGCGCGTTGCTGCGTAACACGCGCCATGTTTGCGGTGGCGTCTTTGACGCCGGCGATGTTTTTCAGCTCGTATAGCCGCGCCATGGTGTCGACCGACATATCGACCACCGATCGGACCGGTATATTGTAGATGACGATCGGGATGCCAATGGCGTCGTTGATCGCCTTGTAGTGCGCGTAGAGGCCGTCCTGGGTCGGCTTGTTGTAATAGGGCGTGACCACCAGCACGGCGTCGGCCCCGGCCTTTTCGGCGTGCTGGGCGAGATCGATTGCCTCTTTGGTCGAATTGGAGCCGGCGCCGGCCACAACAGGGACGCGGTCGCGCGCCTGATCGACGCACCATTCCACCACCCTCTTGTGCTCGTCGTGGGACAGCGTCGGGCTCTCGCCGGTGGTGCCGACCGGGACCAACCCGTTAGTGCCCTCGGCGATCTGCCAATCGACGAGGTCACGGAACGCTTTCTCATCGACCGACCCGTTCTTGAACGGGGTGACGAGCGCGGTAAAGGAACCTCGAAAGCTGGTCTTTGCGGCCATGATACGATCCCTGGCACGCTCGTCCTCGCAAGCAAACGCGTTCGGCGAAGCGACCGGCCAACGCCGCATAGATATCGGTTCCGGCCGGGTATTGAAAGGGCCTTAGGGATGGGCGTTTTTCCGAAAACGGCCAAGGGCTTTGCTGACTTTGCCTGCCTCCTTCGATATCATTACTGGCAATGACCAAGCGATTTCTCATCACGGGGGGCGCGGGCTTCATCGGCTCCGCCGTAGCCCGCCATCTCCTGCGCGAAACCGACCATCGCGTCCGCGTCGTCGACAAACTCACTTATGCGGCCAATTTGACCTCGCTGTCGTCGGTTGCAGGCAATCCGCGCTATTCCTTCGTCCGCGCCGACATCGCCGACGCCGCCAGAGTGCGGGATGTCTTTGCCGATTACCGGCCGGACGTTGTGATGCACCTCGCAGCCGAAAGCCACGTTGACCGGTCCATCGATCGCCCAGCCGCATTCATTCAGACCAATATCGTCGGCACTTATGTGCTGCTCGAAGCGGCGCTCGTCTATTGGCGGACTCTGCCAGGCAATCTGCAGCGCGACTTTCGCTTCCATCATATTTCGACCGACGAGGTTTTTGGCTCGGTCGAGGCCGATGGCTCTTTCAACGAGGCAACCGCCTACGCTCCGCATTCGCCTTACGCGGCGTCAAAGGCTTCATCCGACCACCTCGTGCGCAGCTGGCATCACACCTACGGCTTGCCAGCGCTCATCACCAATTGCTCGAACAATTATGGGCCCTATCAGTTTCCCGAGAAACTCATCCCGTTGATAGCCATCAACGGGATCGAGGGCCAAGAACTGCCGGTGTACGGCAGCGGCAGCAACGTGCGAGACTGGCTTTATGTCGAGGATCACGTCCGCGCATTGTTAACCGTTATCGCCGACGGACGGCTGGGCGAAACCTATTGCGTCGGAGGCCGCAGCGAACGGACGAACCTCGACGTGGTCAAGACGATTTGCTGCTTGCTCGACGAGTTGGTCCCCAATAGCACAATAGGACCTCGCCAAGAACTCATAAGGTTTGTTGCAGATCGCCCCGGCCACGATCTGCGCTATGCAATCGATCCGACGCGCGTTTGCAGCGAGCTCGGCTGGCAGCCGCGCGAGAGCTTCGAGTCCGGCTTACGCAAGACTATAGAATGGTATCTGGCCAATCGGTCTTGGTGGCAGGAGATCCGCAACAGCGTCTATGCCGGCGAGCGGCTGGGGGTCCCGGCATGATCCTTGTCCTTTTGAGCCATGTCGCGTTGAGCCAGGTTGCATTGAGCCAGGTTGCATTGAGCCATGTCGCGTAAGGGCATCATTCTCGCCGGCGGCGCGGGAAAGCGGCTGCATCCGCTGACCATCGTCACGTCAAAACAGCTGTTGCCGGTTTACGACAAGCCGATGATCTACTACCCGCTGTCGGTCCTCATGCTTGCGGGCATCCGCGACGTTTTGATCATCAGCACACCCGAGGCGCACGCGGCATTCAAGTGTCTTCTCGGAACCGGCAGGCAATGGGGCATAAAATTCGAATATGCCGAGCAGCCGGTCGCCAACGGGCTCGCTCAAGCGTTCACCATCGGTGCGGACTTCGTGCGCGGACACCCGTCGTGCCTTATACTCGGCGACAACATCCTTTATGGAAACGGGCTGCGCGACGCGCTCTACCGCGCCAACTCACATGCCGAAGGCGCTACGATTTTTTCGTATTGGGTCGACGATCCGCAGCGTTACGGCGTCGTCGAGTTCAACGGCAACGATGAAGTCATCTCGATTGAGGAGAAACCGCAGCTTCCGAAGTCGAACTGGGCGGCGATCGGCGTCTATTTCTACGACGAAGAGGTGGTCGAGCTCGTCAAACAGCTTAAACCTTCGGCACGCGGCGAACTGGAAATCACCGACCTCAATCTCTTGTATATGCGCCGTCGTCAACTCGCTGTCGAAAAGCTCGGGCGCGGGCTGGCGTGGTTTGACGCCGGCACCCACGATTCGCTTCTGGAAGCCGCCGAATTCGTCCGCGTCCTTCAACACCGGCAGGGCCAGCTCGTTTGCGCCCCCGAAGAGATTGCCTTCCACAACGGCTGGATCGGCGCCGACGAGCTCAAGGACCTCGCAGCTAAAGCCGGCAAAACACAATATTCGCGGCGACTGTTGGATAACCTGCGGTGACGGGACGGACTTGTTTTGCTGTTGGTCCGGGTCTATCAAATTCACCACACTGCCGATAGGACAACACTCATCCGCGCCAGCATCGGACGGTGTGCCGGATTTGTGCATGATCGGCGCGCGACAGTTGCGTGCAACAGCGCGAGCCGAGGATAAAGGAGCGTCGCCTGGCTAACGTCACGCAGATTTTTCCGAACTTTGCGTCGGCGCTTGCCGCCTGCGGCACGGGTTATGACGACAGCGATATTGCCGAGGTCATCGCCTATAAGACCGCGCTTCCGGTGGACCCCCGCCAACTTGCGCCGGAGCAGGCTACCAATTCCATCTTGGCCCTTGGCCTTACCGCCGCCGAAATAACCGAACGACCGCTTAAGGTCCTCGATTTCGGCGGTGGCTGTGGATTTCACTATCTCCGAGTAGCCGCCGCGATGCGCACGCCGCTGCAGTGGGCAATCGTGGAAACACCGACAATGGCCGCGCGCGCGGAAAAAATTGCCCAAGGTCGCTTCCGCGCTTTCACCGATATCGCCGGCGCCGCAGACGCCCTGGGGCGCATCGACCTCGTTCATGCATCGAGCTCAATTCAGTATGTTCCCGAGCCGCGGGACGCGCTGAAAACCCTCGCGGCGCTACGCCCGCGGTATCTCATGCTCGCCCGTTTGCCGGTGTGGGGTTTGGCCCAGACTGTCGGCCTGCAAGTGTCGCCCTTGTCCGCCAACGGCATTGGTCCGATGCCGCCGCATATTGCCGATCGGCAGGTGGCCTACCCCATCACCTTCATCAACTTCGACGAAATCATGAATATTCTTGCGGACTACGAAATCGCAATGGCGATCAGCTCGCCAAGCTCGACCTATACGATCCGAGGTCAGCAGGTGCCGGGCATCAGCGTGATCTTTCGCGCCAAGCAGACGACGCCGGCCGCCTAGTCCGGAAGAAAACGCTCGATCAATCCACCGCCTGGTACCTGATATCGCTCTTCGCTGCCGCCAGCGCGGGAAACCGTTGCTGCAACAGCTGCCGCTCTTCTTTCAGCCTGAGCTCGTAGGGGCGAATGACGCTGTTGACCAGCACGGCGTGGCTGCGGCCGCCGCGAGGCTGGACCATCACTTGGACTTCGCCGTTGGGTAACAGCTGCGTGGAAGCGAAGTGATAAAACACCAAGGGATCGTCGTCTATCATCACGATATCGTTCTTTATCCGTATAATGTAGTTGTGAACGTTCCAAATCGCGAGGTTGAAACCCTTGTGCTCGATGATTTTTAGATGTGGATAGCGACCGGGCCACGCATCGAGATATTTCTGATCGCCGAAACGACCGTCTTCGACCCTGTCGTAGCACCACGCCGTACAATCGGCCTTGTAAGTATTCAAACAATCGAGGCCTTCGGCGCAGCGGCGGTAGGTGATCCAGGCAACATTGAAAAGGCCATACTGCACGTGGTTTCGATAGCCGAATGAAAATCGATGCGGCGTAATCGCGACCGATGCGTCACCGAGAGAATCGAGCACCGGTCGCGGCGATGTGTAAAAATAAATGTCGCCGTCCATGTAAGTGATGCGATCGGCGGTCGTTTTCGCAAACAGATAATGGGGCAGGAACGGCGATAGCGTGAAGTAATATTCGATGCGCTTGCGCGTCGACTTTATCGACGCCAGCTCGGGATATGCCTGCTCCAGCTCCGCGAGCGGGATGATCTCGACATTGGGCAGAGCAAGCTCGCGCAAAATGGCTTCGCAGAGTTCCGACAGTGTCAGAATATAGATTGGCGTTTTCGGCTCGAAACGCCGCAGCGATTCGATCATGAGCAGCGCACGGCTCAAATAGTTGTGGTCGAAATAGCTGCAATAGATATCGTTCATGTGACCGCCGTTATCGGATGTCGCTCGGCATGATGGGAACTAGCCAGCAAGGGCGCGCGCGCGCTCCATAACGGGGCCGAAAATCTGGTTGGCATATTGCCGGCCCGCCGGACTGAGCACTTTTTCCAACGATCCGCCGTGCATGCGCCCCACGAAGCGAAAGCCTTGAGCGTAGCCCCTCGCCAACCCGGGACGATAGAAGACGCCCGCGCACGCCCTTGCTGACCTCTTCGGATTCAACCTTGCGCATATTGTCGGGCTTACCCGCTTCGATTGCCGCCGCAATCCGCTGCTCGGTTGCCTCATGGCCGAAGAAGCTCAGGATGCGTTTTAATTCCTCAAGCGGTTGCGCCTTGAGCCGCTCGTAGCGGACGACGAGAAGCGGCAGGTCATTTTGATCGAGCCACGACGCGACGTTGTCCTTCCAGCTTCCCGCCCACGGGTATATCAAGCCGCCAGTGGTCACCCAGTGTTGGCAAAAGCGCTGGAACAATGCCTCGCGCTCCGCCGGCGATGCGTCCAAGAGGTTGTCATCACCGGTCAAATGCTTGAAGTCCCATATCGACATCATGACGTCGATCGGATCGCGCAGCAGATAGACTGCGCGGTTCGCGCGCTCACGAAGCGGGATGCTGGGACCATATGAAAAGTGACTTTTGACGTAACGGGGTGTGTCGCCGGGCGGCGGAACCCGCGGCAAGCTCTCATGCACATCGAAGATATAGTCGCTATCGATCAGCCGAACGTCTTGCGGACGGTCGAACAAGACGTGGAACAGCATGAAATTGAGGTAGGTAATGCCCGATTTCGGGAAGGCAGCGATGTATGTAATGTCCTTCATGTTTTGCCTATCGGTATCCTTGCGAAAGCCGTCCTGCCTCGGCGGCCGAGCCGTCAGGTTAAATACCGGGTCGCAATGACCGGTGAAAGGCTCCTCCAGGGCGCCAGTGGTATCCGATCTTCAAATCGTGCGACACTTGCCTTTCTGGCTCGCGAATCCATACTGCCAACCTCGGCCTACTATGGGAAGAAAGCCCGATAGGGCCCTCTCCCCGTCATAAGTGAAGATTGTTTGGGTGTCTCCTGATGGGGTTGCAAGGACCGGGTATGGCCGAACACGTCCAGTCAGATCGCGTCCCAGATCGCGTTCCAGATCGCATTCCATGGGCCGATCCGGGCTCGGATATCGCGCCCATTCGGGAGGAGATTCTGGCGGCCGTCGCACAGGTCCTCGATCGCGGCGAGTACATTCTCGGACCGCTCGTCACTAATTTCGAGCAAGAGCTGGCTTCGCGTCTCGGCGTTACCGCGGCGGTGGGCGTTGCATCGGGTACCGACGCGCTGGCGCTGGCGCTGCAGGCGCTTGACGTGCGAGAGCGCGACGAGGTCATAACCGTGTCCCATACCGCCGGCGCCACGGCCGCGGCAATCCGAATGATTGGCGCGATACCCGTGCTTGTCGACATTGAGCCGCAAACATATTGCCTCGACCCGGCGCAACTAGAGCGCGCCGTCGGCCCGCGAACAAAAGCCATCGTAGCCGTGCATCTCTACGGACATGCGGCCGACATGGGCCGCATCGCCGAATTTGGGCGACGCCACGCAATTCCGGTTGTCGAGGATTGCGCGCAGGCGCAAGAGGCGACTTTCCAAGGCCAGCCTGTCGGTTCGATCGGCGCGGCCGGCTGCTTCAGCTTCTATCCGACCAAAATTCTCGGCGCGATCGGCGACGCCGGCGCCGTCACGACCAAAGATCCTGCGATTGCGGAGCGGGTTCGGTCGTTGCGGACATATGGCTGGAGCGAGCCGCAATTCGCCAAGCTGCCCGGCGGCCGCTCGTCGCGTCTCGACGTCATGCAAGCCGCGATTTTATCTTTGCGGCTTCGCCATGTTGCGGGTGAGGTCGAGCGGCGGCGCGCGATTGCCTTTAAATACAACGCGGCATTGGCCGACCTGCCCCTGCGTCTACCCCTGGAAAACGCGGGCTGCCGGCATGTTTATCATCTTTATGTCATTCGGAGCGATGAGCGCGACAACATCAGGGCACATCTCGATCGGGATGGAATCGGCACCGGTCTGCATTATCCTTATCCGGTGCATGCCCAGCCCGGGCTCGCCGAGGGCGCGCGTATCCCCGCACCGTTGACGGTCACCGAAACCGTGGCGCGCGAGGTCCTGACGCTGCCACTATTCCCCAGCCTTTCCGAAGGTCAACAGGCTCGCGTGATTACGAGCTTGCGATCGTACTTCGGAAAGGCCTGACTGGGGCTGACACGATGGCGTCTGCAATCGATCAACTGACGGTTATCGACCTGCCGCAGTTCCGCGAGCCCCGCGGCGTCCTGGTGCCGGTCGAATTTTCCCAATTCGTGCCGTTCGAAGTGAGGCGGATGTTCTGGATCGCCGACGTACCGGAGGGCGGGATACGGGGCGGGCACGCCCACAAGCATTGCCATCAATTTGCAATTTGCATGGCGGGGCAAAGCGTGATCGAAGCCTATGATCGCCAGACGAGACGGACAATCGAATTAGCCATGGGTCAAGCCCTCCACATCGCGCCCGGAATTTTTACGACCCAACGATTTTTGGCGCCCGGCACGATTCTATCGGTGTTGTGCGACCGTCCCTACGAAGCGGCGGATTATTTGTATGAGCTTGACCCGCGCTAGCCGCCTGGCGAGACTCTTCGGACCGCAGGGCGAGATCGTAGCGGTTGTGAACGCGGCCAATGGGCATTAGCGCAAAAGGGGACGACATGGACTACGGCATGCACTCTGTTTCTTTGGTCCAAGATGTCGGCGCGGCCGTGCCGGAGCCGGTATTTATCACCTATCGCGCTACTTCGGCGCTGCACATGCGAAACATGCAGGAATTATTGGAGTGCGTGCGCGAGTTTACGCGCGAGATCGGCCTATCCGGGTCTGCATCCATGACCGACTTGGAAGACTATTTTCGCGCCATGACTAACAACCGGGCCTTCGGCATCCGTGGCACCACACCGGGCAATGGAACGATCTGGTTATTTCTGCTGGCGCGGATGTTGAATCCAAGTGTCATAGTCGAAAGCGGCGTTTTTCACGGCTCTTCGCTTTTCACCTTTAAGAGAGCCGTTCCGAATGCAAAAATATTCGCCTTCGATGTCAACTTCGGCACATTGCTGTCACGGCTGGATGGCGTGGATTATCGCGAACATGACTGGGGCACGGACGATGTCCGCGCCCAGGGCCCGTCGGATTTGTGCTTTTTTGACGACCATATCAACAACTGCATGCGGGTCCGGCAAAGCTACGACCGAGGCTTCCGCCATGTCATCGTCGACGATTCTCCAGACCTCGGCGAAATCCATCAATTCCGCTATCCCGCGGTTCCCTCCATGTCCATGATTGAGAATGACAAGTGGACCGAGGGCGACACGGCCGAGTGGAATTGGAATGGCAGGCGCTTGCGCTATACGTTTCGGATGGCCGATACCTTCGGGGCAAAGGAATTGATTGAGGGCGTACACCGCTTTCCGAGCCTTAAGCGGTGGACCGGCCTGGACGATGCATTCCACTATTACGTCAGGCTAAAGCCGTCTACGTCAGGCTAAAGCCTTCGAACTAAAGCATAGTCTGCGATCCGTCCGAAGCGACAGTCTCGTTTGTGGCGTTGTCAGCCCTGCTTTCGCCGCAAAACTGCAATTTGTCGCAGCCGCTTCCCCAGGTTAGGGTTTCCTCAACCGAACCGGCCGAAGAGATTCGGTGTAAATCGGCGACACGCCCACCGGGAGGGAACGTGCCGGGTTTCCGTATTATCGGAGTTCTCGTCTGCTTGTGGGTCCTGACGGGCGACGTGCAGGCCGCGCCGCCGTCGGGACAGATTCCCTTGCCGCGGCACCGGCCGGCGGCCAAAGGCGAAAAACTCGGTAACACCGAAGCGGCACCGTCGGCACAAAAACCGGACCGGAACCGGCCGGGCCCGCTCTCGATCGCGCCGTCGGTCGCCGGCCCGCCGCGCGAGGTTCCGGTTGCGGAGGCGCCGGCGGAGGCGCGGTTAGAGGCGCCAGCCGTGCAAGCGCCGATGGCCGCGCCGCCGCTGCGCCCTGCCCCGCCCTTTGCCACCACGACGGCGACAATGACTTCGCCGCTCGATCTGTCCGCCGTAAAACAGGCCATCGATCTCGTGGGCAAGAGCCGGCAGGGTGAAGCAACCGACGTCGAAGGCACTATTTCCGATCCGGTGGCGCGCAAGCTCGTGGAATGGGTGATCCTGCACAGCGAAGACGGCTCGCCCGATTTTTCCCGCTACGCCGCATTCATCGCCGCCAATCCGAGCTGGCCCGGCATCGAGACGTTACGGCGGCGGGCCGAAGCGGTGATGTGGCAGCAACACATCGACCCGCTGGCCGTCATCGATTTCTTCCGTTCCGCGCCGCCGCACACCGCCAAAGGTCGCTTTGCGCTGGCGCGCGCGCTGCTTACCCGCGGCGACGTTGCCGGCGCTGCGGCGGCGGTCCGCCAAGCCTGGCGCAGCGACGGCTTTTCCGGGGATATCGAGGACCAGGCGCGCGAGACTTTCACCGGACTGATTACGCCGGCCGATGACGAAATACGCATGCAAGCGCGGCTCTACGCCGAGGACGACGACGCCGGCCTGCGCGCGGCGCATCATCTCGATGCCACTGCACTCGCCATCGCCAAAGCCCGCGCCGCGGTCATCAATCAGGCCGGCAATGTCACGGCGCTGCTCGATGCGGTGCCGCAAGCGGCGCGGCGCGATCCCGGCTACATGTTCAGCCGCATTCAGTGGCTGCGACGGAACGACAAGGTTGCGGAAGCCGCGCAATGGCTCAACGCCGTACCGCGCGATCCGGCCCAATTGATTGACGTCGACCAGTGGTGGGTGGAACGGCGGCTGGTGTCGCGAAAACTTCTCGATCTCGGCGACGCCAGACTGGCCTATGAGGTCGCCAACGGCGCGGCGCCGCCCGATAACGAAAACTACCGCGCCGAGCAACAATTTACCGCCGGCTGGATCGCGCTGCGTTTTCTGCGCCAGCCGGCCATCGCGCTTGCGCATTTCGCCCGGATCGCCGACGGCGTCTCCAATCCGATCACGCTGGCGCGCTCGTTTTACTGGCAGGGCCGCGCCGCCGAAGCCCTGGGGCGACAGCAGGATGCGCGCGCCCTCTACGAAGCGGCGGCGCGCTATCCGACCGCCTATTACGGCCAGCTGGCGCGCGCCCGGTTGGGCCTCGACGAAGTCACGCCGCGCGCGCTGCCGGGCGCGCCTGCCGAGCACCGCACGCTGGAAATCGCCCGTGCGTTCGAGATTCTTTACGCCGTCGACCAGCGCGATCTCGTCGCTACCATGGCGGCCGATCTCGGCGGCAAGGCGACCGATGCCGGTGCGCTGGCGGCGCTTGCCGACATCGCCGTTCGCCACAACGATGCGCGAGCGACGCTGCTCATCGGCAAGGCCATGCTCGGCCGCGGCTTTCCTTTCGAACGCTACGCGTTTCCCGACTTCGGCGTGCCGAGCTACCAGCAAATCGGACCCGCGGTCGAGCCTTGTGTGGTCTATTCGATCGTGCGCCAAGAAAGCGCTTTCAATCCCCACGTCGTCTCCAGCGCCAATGCCTACGGCCTCATGCAGGTCACGCCGCAAGCAGGCCGCGATACCGCCAAGCGCGTCAACGTGGCCTTCAATCAACGCCGGCTCGCCGATGACGTCGTCTATAACGCGCAGCTCGGCACCGCTGAGCTCGGCAACGATCTCGCCAGTTGGCGCGGTTCCTACATCCTTGCCTTCGTCGCCTACAACGCCGGGCCGCGCCGGGCGCGGGAATGGATCGAGCAATACGGCGATCCGCGCGATCCCCACGTCGATCCGATCGACTGGATCGAGCGCATCCCGATCTCCGAGACGCGCAATTACGTGCAGCGCGTGATCGAGAATATGCAGGTCTACCGCGCGCTGCTCGAAAACAATCCGAAGCTGTCGATCGAAGCCGACCTGCGCCGCGGCGGCTAGCGCTATCAAGCCATTGATAATACGTGTAAAACTTGTCGCGCCCGCAACCCACATGGAATTTGCGCGGCGCCAAAGCCGACATTAAGTTGGGCCACCCTCGCAGCGGAACGCCCGCAAACAGATAAAGCGGAGCATGCCCTCCATGCCGGCCGATATTTTCGTCACCGCACAAGACGGACTGCGCCTGCACGTGCGCGACTACGGATCGCGCATCGCATCCGCTTTGCCGGTCGTGTGCTTGCCCGGTTTGGCGCGCACCGTCGCCGACTTCGACGCGCTGGCGGAGGCGCTGGCCGACGGCGCGCCGCCGCGGCGCGTGATCGCTATCGACTCGCGCGGCCGCGGCCAATCGGACTACGACAGCAATGCCGAGAACTATAATCTCGCCGTCGAGCTCGGCGATGTGGTCGCGGTCTTGACCGCGCTCGATGCCGGCGAGGCGGTGTTCATCGGAAGTTCGCGCGGCGGCATTCTCACGATGTTGCTCGGCGTGGCGCATCCGACGGCGGTCGCCGGCGTCGTGCTGCACGACATCGGGCCGGTCATCGAAGCCAAGGGTGTGGCGCGCATCAAAAGCTATGTCGGGAAATTGCCGCAGCCGCGCAGCTATCGCCGAAGGCGCCGAAATCCTCAGCCGCCTGTTCGACGCGCAGTTTCCGAAGCTCACCGCCGAGCAATGGCTCGCCGCGGCGCAGCGCACCTGGAAGCTGGACGACGGCGCGCTGGTGCCGACCTATGACGTGCGCTTGGCCCGCACGCTTCTTGAAGTCGACATCGAGCGGCCGCTGCCGGCGATGTGGAACGAGTTCGAAGCCTTGTCGCGCGTGCCGGTTCTGGCGATCCGCGGCGCCAACTCCGACATTCTTTCGGCCGCGACGGTCGCCGCCATGCGCGAGCGTCACCCCGGCATGGAGTCCATCGAAGTCGCCGATGAGGGGCATGTCCCGATGCTCGATAAGCCGGATCTGATTCGCGCCATCGCGCAATTCGTCGCCGGTTGCGATTCCGCGTCGGAGCGACAAAGCAATCCAGACGCCGCGCCACCGACTGGATTGCTTCGCTTGCGCTCGCAATGACGACGCCGCGTCATTGCGAGGAGCAAAGCGACGAAGCAATCCAAAGAAAAATCCCCGGCGGAGGACCGCCGGGGATTTCCGATTTCACGCCTCGATCAGACGATCAGGGCAGGAAGTCCTTGTGCATACGGACGGTGGCGCTCCAAGCGTTCTCCACGTTCTGCCGCCGATCCCCACCGTGCCGGGGCCGCCCGGTCCGGGTGCAGGGAACGTAGCCGGGTACAAGCCCGTAGTCGTGCTTCCCGGCAGCAAGTTGCCGGCGAACTTGGCGCTGTCCATGTGGTTGTACATGACTTCAACGCCCAGATAGAACGACTTGGTCACGTCCCATTGCAGGCGGGAGCTGACGCCCCACACCGACCAGTTGTTGTTGCAGCCAGGGGTGGCGAAGAACGCCGCAGCCGCGAACCCGCCTTGGCGTTGCCGCCAGCGCGCCGCACGCCTTCCGCATCGCAGAGGATGGCGTTGGCCTGGCTGTTGTAGTTGACCGCCTCGTAGGCGCCGACGAACGATTCGTGCACCGCCGGCGTCCAGTAATGCTCGTAGGACGCGTTGACGCTCCACGCCGTCGTCAGGTTACAGCCGTCGTCCCGGTGGCCGGACCGTAGCCGGCACAGCCCGCGGCGGAGCCATAGACGCAGTCGGACATGATGCCGTAGGCTGCGCTGTTGCCTGCTCGGCCTCGTAGTTGCCTTGGGTCGGCTGGTTGAGATAGCGCAGCGCACCCTGGGTGTAGTTGACTTCACCCTGGAAGTAGTCGCCCTGCGCGATCATCGGGAAGTTCAGCCGCAGGCCGGCGCCGATGACCCAACCCCACGCATCGCCCGGATGACCGAGGCCGTTACCGGCCGTGATCAGCGCGTTGTAGTACTGGCATTGACCTGATGGATCGCACCCATGACCTGCGCGCTGCCCCACGTCTGGTCGACGCGGAGATTGGCGACGATGTCGGGCACTTGGTAGCCGCCATAGCCAAGCTGCGAGTTAGAGCCGACCCCGAGCGTGCCGCCGTTAATGATCGCACCGGCGCCGATGAGAGCCGAGGTCACGATGCCGGTGACCGGCCGGCAGCCGACGCCGTAGGCCCTGCGATGCAGGACCATTGACGCCGATGATCTGGGTATCGCGGCGGTTTTCGGCGGCGAGAGTCGCCGACAGGCCGTTGCCCAGCTGCGCGGTGTAAGCGGCAACCCACTGGCCGCCGTCGCCGGTATCTTCGATCGGCATGAACGCGGCGCGATAGGCCACCGCTGCCGCGCTGTAGAAGTCATAGAACGACTGCGTCAGACCCGCAGTAATGCCGGCCCACTGCAAGAAGGCGCGGTTGGAGCTGAACGTGCCTTGGCCGCCGCGACTTCACCGGTGTCGCTGTCGTGACAGGCCGACGTCGATATAGGCGCGCGCCGTGCCATAAGCGGTCTGCTCACGAGCATCGGCCGTGATGTAGCCGCGCTCGCGGGTGACGAAGTTGCTTGTGATCCGGTTGTTTTCCTGACCGGAATACGGACCCCAGGTCATGTTGCCGTTGTCGTTACCCCAGGTCGCTTCTTCACGCACCCAGCCACCGACCTTGATGCACATGTCGGTGCCCGGCATATAGTAGAATCCCGCCCCGTAGAGGCTGCAGACCTTCACGTATTCGACCGGCTTGGCCTTAACGGGAAGATCAGCTGCCTGCCCCGCAGTTACCGCAACCACACCGGCCGCGGAGCCGAGGAGGAGGCTTTTCACCATCTTCATTTGAACCTCCAATTGTTTGCCGTGGGAGGGTTCTTTCCGCCGGGTGACATCGCACCCCAAAGAAGGTCCCCTTAGTCCCCAAACCACCCGGTCTTTCCACTTCCCGAAAACACCGGACGAGTCGACTTGGGGTTCCCCCCTCCGTCGCACGCACACCTTAACCGACGGGTTCCCCTCTGGCAATGAAGAACTGCCCAAGTCACAGGCCGCTTTGAGCGATTTCGGCGGGGTGTTGCGTAAAAAACACGCAATCAATGACGCCTTGATAAGCGGCGGCAAAACTCCGTCCTTCGCGGCCCTCCAGCGCTATTTCCGACGTAAAATCAAGGCACTCCGGATTGACCCGGGCGGAAACCCCGCCGCCTCTCGCCGGTCCTTCACCCCCTCCCCGACCGGGAATCTCGCAAAACCGACATGGCCAAGGGGTCGCCGGTCGGCGAATTGGGTGATGAGGCTTGTTGACAACCCCGATTGCGGATTCTGCGCGGCGGCCGGCAGCGTCCGTCATTGCGAGGAGCCAAAGCGATCAAGCAAATCGCAATGACGCCGCTAAATGCCTTGGCCGCCGTTGGCAACGCCGGTGACGGTCATGCGGAAATGCTGAATTTCCTTGCGCCCGCCGGCGAAATTTATTTCCAGTTCAAACGCGTCGGCGCCGCTGAAATTCGACGCCGCGCGATAAAAGGCCACGAAGGCCGGCACGTCGATTGCCAGGCATTGTTTGACATTGGTCGCTTTGAGCATGGCGCGCTTGACGCTGACGGTGCCGTGCGCCGGCGGCTCGGCGAGGCGAATGCCCGGCAGCGGACCGGAAGTGCAATCCGGCCGAATGCTGGTGTAGATGCCGACGCGCACGCTCAGGCCCGGCGCCGCCCCGATCGCGCGATCGATCAAATTCGATTGGCCCCAAACGAGCTGCGTCGACGCGATAGAGCCAGTGCAGCAGTGAGCCAGTCGCGTCTCATCTAAAGCGTTCCGCTGCTCGTGCGATGTGCCGTGCGTCGAGGCCTACTCAATGCACGCCGTTCACCCAGCTTCGTTCACGATCAATTCGCCCACAACCAATTCGCCTCCGGCCGCCGGTTCCGGATTCTCAATCGCCTCAACTGTAATATGGTCGGGCGCGAGACCGGCTTGGTAGCGGCGATACATCGCTTCGTATGCGCCCTCTAAGGATCGCGTGAATAATTGAGTGTCGAACAATGGCGCCGTGAGCCGGTTTGTTTTCAGCTTCTCTCTTATTTTTCCAAGCTTCGCCGGGTTGTGGGCCAGTTCTATCGCGAGCTTTTCGTATTCCGCTTTGGATCGAGCGATAAGCTCGGGCAATCCGACATCAGTTAACAGGCTTGCGGCAACGCGCGCAGCGAACGTTTCGCCAATCTCGGTCAGAACGGGAAGACCGGCCCAAAGCGCGTCGCTTGCCGTCGTGTGCGCGTTATAAGGCGTCGTATCCAGAAACAAATCGGCCAATTGGTGACGGGCAAGATGCTCGGCTGCCGAGGCAAGACGTTTGGCAAATACCAATCGCCCCGGATCGACGCCTGCCGCCAAAGCTGCTTTTCTCAAATTGCTTTGGGCTGATTCATGGAGCTCCGACAGCCACAAAACACTGCCATCGGTCGCTTTCATGATTGTCATCCAGGACCTGAAACACGTCCGGATTGATCTTGTATGCGTTATTGAAGCAACAAAAAACGAACCCATTCTCAGGCAAGTCGAAGTCGGATCGAACGAAAGGCTTGTCCGAAATCTCTCGCCCCTTGATATCGTGCGGCATAAAGGAGTGCGGCAGATAGGCGATCTTCTCCAGGTAATGCATTTGGTGCGACGGCGGAATCGCCATTCGATCGGCAATAAGATAATCGACAAAGCTTGCACCTGTCGTTCCCGCATATCCCAGATAAGCGACCTGAACCGGAGCCGGACGATGTGCCAAAATCGCCGCGGTTCGCGTGTCCGATGTATAACCCATCAGATCGACAAGTATATCTATCTGCAGCGCCTGGATTTGATCGGCGATGTCTCGGTCGCTTTGGTCGCTGACATCGATAACTGGTCAAAGGCGTGCGTCAGCCGATCCCGCATCGCGCTTTTATCGTCCTGGCCGGTAGAAAGCGCGAAGGTTTCGAAGCGCCGAGGATCATGACTTTCAAATAGGCCCGCCATGAGATAAGCGACAACATGATTGCGCAAATCGGATGACAGGTAACCTATCCGAATCTTTTTGTTTTTATAAATCTCGCCTTTCCAGATCGGCGCGTCGGATACCGGGATAATTTTTTGACGCCCACAGTGTTGCGTAGTCAAATTGCTCCTGCGGGCTGGCGTCGATGCTCAGGAGCACCCATGGCAAGGCCGTATCTTTTTTGCTTTTCGCCGAGGCGAGCAGGCTCTTACTGTCTTTGTCGAAATCGCTCCAATCGCAGGAATGCATCTTGGCGTGAAGACGAGAGCCCTCAACGCCTGTCAAATCGGGGTCTAGGACAAAAGCTTTGTCATAAGCGGTAAAGGCTTCGTCATAGCGCCTGAATTCAGTCAGGACATTACCGCGAGCAATCCACGCGCCCTCCAAATCGGACTTCAGCGCCAAAGCTTTGTCATAGGCCGCCAGCGCTTCCTCATGGCGTTTGAGTGCGGAAAACACGCCACCGCGACCAAGCCAGCCCTCCGCCAGATCGGGCTTGAGCACCAGCGATCTGCCATAGGCCGCAAACGCTTCGTCATAGCGCCGGAATACGGTAAGGATATTACCGCGAGCAAACCAAGCGCCCTCCAAATCGGGCTTGAGCGCTATCGCCTTGTCATAAGCCGCCAGCGCTTCATCGTGGCGTTTAAGTCCATAAAATGCGTTACCGCGACCAAGCCATGCCTCCGCCAGATCAGGTTTGAGCGCCAATGCCTTGTCGCATTCGGCGAGGGCCTCGTCATTGCGCTTGCGACAAATAAAGACGTTGCCGCGACCAAGCCATCCCTCCGCCAGATCGGGCTTGAGGGCCAACGCCTTGTCATAGGCGCCGAGGGCTTCGTCATAGCGCTTTAGGCTGACAAAGACATTGCCGCGACCAAGCCAGACGCTCTCCATATCCGGCTGCAGCGCCAGCGTTTTGTCGTAGGCGGCAAAGGCATCGTCATAGCGCTTGAGTACGGTGTAGACATTGCCGCGACCGAGCCAAGCGCTCGCCAAGTCCGGCTCAACGCCAGCGCTTTGTCATAGGCAGCAAAAGCCTCGTCATAGCGCTTGAGTGCCGCGTCGACGTTGCCGCGACCAACCCAAGCGCGCTCCAGATCCGGCTTCAGCGCCAGCGCTTGGTCATAAGCGGCAAAGGCCTCGTCATAGCGCCTGAGTTCGGCGTAGACGTTACCGCGGCCAAGCCAAGCGCTCGCCAAGTCGGACTGCAGCGCCAGCGCTTTGTCATAAGCCGCAAAAGCCTCATTATGGCGGTTGAGTTCGGTGTGGACGTTACCGCGACCGAGCCAAGCGTCCGCCAAGTCCGGCTTGAGCGCCAGCGCTTTGTCGTAAGCGGCAAAGGCCTCGTCATAGCGCTTGAGTTCGGTGCAGACGTTGCCGCGGCCAAGCCACGCGTCCGCCAAGTCAAGGTTGAGCGCTAAAGCTTTTTCATAGGCAGCTAAAGCTTCCTCATAACGCTTACCGTCGGCGAAGGTCTTGCCGCGGCCAAGCCACGCTTCCACCGAGTCGGGCTTGAGCGCCAACGCCTTGTCGTAGGCAGCAAAGGCATCGTCATAGCGCTTGAGTTCGGTGTAGACGTTGCCGCGACCAAGCCACGCTTCCGCCAAACCGGGTTTGAGCGCCAGCGCCCGGTCATAGCCAGCAAAGGCCTCGTCATAGCGCTTGAGTTCGAAAAGCGCCTTCGCCTTATTGGCGTAGGCTTCCGAATAATTTGCATTGAGCGCGATCGCCTTGTCGAAATCTAAAATCGCCTCTCGGTGGCGCTTTAGATCGTTCAAGATCGTCCCGCGATTGTTCCAGCTTTCCGCTACGTTTCCTTTAAGTCGCAGCGCTTTATTGAAATTCTCAAGCGCCTGTTGCGGCTTATTCAAGCGCTTCGATATCAGACCGTAGTTATAGAAAGACACGTCGGAGTTCGGATTCAATTTTACGGCTCTTGAAATATACTCCTCAGCCTCGCGGAAACGCTCCATGTTCATCAAAACGATGGTCAGCAAATTGAGCGACGCAACGTGTTTTTTTTCAACCTTCAGGACTTCTCGAAATAGACGCTCGGCCTCCAGAAGCTTTTGATTATTTAACGCCGCGACCGCAGCATTGAATGTTCTTTGCACATCCGCCATATTGACGATTCACCACCAGTTTCAATGCTCGCGCTCAAGCCTTTGCATCACATTCAATGTAGCGTTGTGTGGCGCTGCCGTGTGGCGCTAATGTCGCACTTGCCGGCTTGACAGATCAGCCGACCGCAAACGAGGTTAAAACCTACTTCGGATCGGGGTTGTCTTCAATTGAGACCCTCGATCAGCCAAGGGCAGATGAGGCCCGACGGCAGCGGATGTCAAGTGGCTGTAGATACGGCGTTTTCTAGGTTCGGAGAGGTGGCCGGGTGGCTCAGATCGCGCAAACGTTCCCGAATTATTCGTCAGCCGCGATGCAGCGCGGCGATGGCGGCGCCGATCCTACACAGACGCAAAGCGTTTTCAGCACCCCTCCGGAATGGTAACCTGCATCAGGCTTCAACCATTTCCCACTTCAAAAGATAAGAATGTCTACCCATTTCCGCGATTTATGGGCCAAGGGCAAACAGGTCTCACCGGATCTGTTTTCACGAATGAAGACCGGCGAATGGGCGACCAAGTTGCGCGACGATATTGCGGCTCTTCGGCACGTGTGGCGTGACGTCTCGTTCGCCCAAACCTTCCCGGAATTCTACGCCGCCATAGACCGCCTCGCGGAGACGAGCCGTCGCATTTCCTTTACGAGCCATGAGGTCAAGGGCCTTTGCGACTGGATGATCCCGCCAGTACCGGAATTCAACGATCAGTTTGTCAACCAGTTCTATATTACTCCTGTATATAAAGACATTCTGGCTTGAGGGGGCGATATTTGCGGTATCGGCATCAAGCCCGGAAAACGCATTCTCGAATTGTGCTGCGGGGCCGGCTATTACACTGACCTTTTTTATTCGCCGTTCGCCTCGGAGATCGTCGCGGTCGATTTGGATCCGCGCGCGATCGAAATGGCTCAGCGATTCCACCAATGCCCAAATGTGCGCTACGAGATCATGGACATTCGCAAGACTTTTCAACGGTGTTTTTGAAACCGTAATCTGGGACGGCGCGATTGAGCATTTTACTGAAGCGGAGATCGACAGTATTATGACCAATATGCGGCGAGCCATGACGGCGGACGCCTGCCTGCTCGGATACACCGTGGCAGAGTTCAGCCGACGCACCTCAGCTTCCGTCGCACGAGACTCACTTTCAAGGGATCGACCACCTCGGTGCTCTTTTGAAACGATACTTCAAAAACGTGCGGGTGTTCGAGCGAGTGCACCCGACGCATAATCCGCCACGGCACAATCTTTTCTTTTACGCTTCTGATGGGCCGGTGCCGTTCGATCCAGAATGGCAGCACGGAATTCGACTTTAGAGTAGAGTTGCCGCGGCTGACGCAGGCGATCGAGTCCGACGACACCCGAACTTTAAAGCGCGCAATGTTTTCCGGGGTTACCACCTTTTGGTGCCTACCCATGCGTCGCGATGCTGCGTCAATGACACTGGTTGTGCATCAGCCATTCTACCGTCGGATCCTCGCCCATTTCTTAGTATTCCGGATTCCAAACGGCAAACGCGAAAGTTTCGCGAGCTCTTGGAGTGAAGCCGAAGAAATGTCCATACGGTTTGTCATACCCCGGATCGCTATATACGCTTTGTTCGCTCGGGTCTAGACTGAACCGGCAAGCGTAAACCCTATTGAGATATAATGATAAATATCGTTTCGGAGAGGTGGCCGAGTGGCTGAAGGCGGCGGTTTGCTAAACCGTTATACGGTCCAAAGCCGTATCAAGGGTTCGAATCCCTTCCTCTCCGCCATCCTGCTTCGCGCTACCGCGCTTCGCAGGACTTTCGCCAGTCCAAGCGCGAAGCAGGATGCCCTCCGAAGCCTTGGCGAAGGAGGGCGACACCGTGCATTATGTGTACTTGGTGGAAAGCGTGTCGAACCCTACTCAACGATACGTTGGATTAACTGCCGACCTCAGACAGCGTTTGCGCGAACATAATTCGGGCAAATCTCTCCATACCGCAAAATTCATGCCCTGGCGCGTTGTGACGTACATCGCATTTTCTGACAAATCGAAAGCTGAAGCGTTTGAACGGTACCTCAAATCAGGCTCCGGCCATGCTTTTGCGGCTAAGCGGTTTTCGGTAATTCGGGCAGGTGCGAATTAAAATCGGGTACAATCGAAACTAATTCAAAATGAGCCGTCTTCGTCCGATCTGGGCCTGGCATCGGCCCGTCAAAGAGCTAGAGAGACGCGATGGATCGCAAACAGCGTGGAGTACCGGGTCGTTCAGGCGCAACGGCGTCTGGCGCGGCGGCCGTCGGGAACCCTCATAATCTCGCCAGCGTGTTTGACGCCGCCGTTCGCTCTCATCAGTCGGGCGCCCTTGCCGAAGCGGAACGGCAATATCGGCATATTCTCACATTCCATCCCAATCATGCCGAAACGCAAAGCCGTCTTGGCGCCGTCCTCATGGCGCAGGGCAAGACGAATCAGGCCATTATTCAGCTTGAACGCGCCGTCGCACTGAATCCCGACTCGTTCGAGGCTTTTGGCAACCTGGCGCAAGCTTATCTGGCCACCGGCCAGGATGTGAACGCCGTCCAAGCCGCCTATCGCGCCCTCGAATTGCGTGAAACGTCGCTGGGCAAGATGCTGTTTGCCCGCTGCGCGCGCAACGCGGTGTTCAGGTCGGACAAAGATGGCCGGGCGCGGCAATTGATGTTGCGCGCGCTTTTAGAAGA
>CAVQOD010000030.1:0-372500 GCA_963714345.1 uncultured Alphaproteobacteria bacterium
AGATGGGCTAACGAGGAGAACAGACCGCTAGCGTCGGCAATCACGCCGATAGCGACCGCGATAAGGCCGATGCGCACGATGGCGATCGATCTGGCCGCCGGGTCGAACCGGCCCCACACACGGTTAAAAATACTAGTCGAACGCATGAAAAGTCTACAGCGGTTGCCTTAGATTCGCTCTCAGCTCCCCGGCGACTAGCGAGGGCGTTGTCATCTTATCAATGCGAGCAATCATTCGCCACTGGTTCTCGTCGCATTTTTTTTAATGCGATCATTTGCATCCTCACGAGCGGCAAACGAACGATTGCTGCGCACGTCGTGCCTGCCCGGATGTCGCGCTGACAGAGAAACGCCAGCGGATGATGTTTGCCCTTATGGTCGCCGTTATGTGGAGAGTTGCTTTGTTGACGGCCGATTTAATGGTCGGCGATTGTCAGTGTGGCTTAATGCATTTCGTTTTTGTGACGCGGCCAGCAGGAGATAATAGTGGGCGATCAGCAGGTAAATCTCACCGGTTGCCGGGGTTTGCGAGGTGGCCGCAATTTGTAAGCATTCCTCGGCGCGATCCCGGTAACGCCGGGCTCTGTCGCAGGTGCCGGACATAGGTTTCACCCGTGCGCTGACGCTAGCCTGCCCAACTAATGCACCGCACCAATCGGGGTTTCAGTGGGGACTACCGCGCTTCATTCTTGAGTAAATAAACGCTTGCCCGCTAGGGCATCTTTTCTTTGGAACGTATCGAGAGCGGCCGTCTGGATAGCAGCAGGTAATTCAAGGGATCGGGTTGGGTGAGCAGTTCCCATTTTGTGCCGCAGCTTGACCTGTTGAATTAAAGCCATCAGGGGTCGCGCGGGCCTGAAGTCGCAAAGAACTTGGTCAGACCGTCAGACCAGCTGGGATCGGATTTGTTATGGGTGTGCCTTTTAAGAGACAGTGTTGCGGGGGCCGGTCCGATAAACTGACAGTAAAGTTTGCAGGAGTGCGTGTAGTGAAGCGTATATTTTTCACGGCCATTCTGTCGATCGCTGCGGCGGGCACGTCGCTCGCGGCCGACCTTCCGCAGGCACCCCCACCTCCACAGGCGCCAGTCGCCTACATCCCGGCAGCACCACCCGTCTACAATTGGGGCGGCATCTATGTCGGCATCAATGGCGGCTACGGGTTCGGCACGGCTAAATGGACTGTGTCCGGTAACGGCGCCAGCAGTGACAAAGCCAACGGCGGTATTGTCGGCGGTACGCTCGGTGCCAATTTCCAAACCGGCGCTTTCGTGTTCGGCATCGAAGGTGATTTCGACTGGTCCGGCATCAACAGCAGCACCGCCGGCAGCGTCTGCCTCGTCACCGCTAATTGCCAAACCGGGAACACTTGGCTGAGCACGCTACGTGGGCGCGTAGGTTTCGCGATGGATCGCGTCCTGTTCTACGGCACGGGGGGCGGGGTCTTTGGCAATGAGCAGATAACACAAAGCGGCACCACCACCACACATACCCAGGCCGGCTGGACCGCCGGTGTCGGCGTCGAAGTCGCTTTTGCCGAGAACTGGACGGCCAAGCTCGAATACCTCTACGCCAATCTCGGCACCGGGTCTGTGACTTGCACGGCAGCAGCCTGCGGCGCTGCGGCTGGTCTTCCCGTCTCCGTCGGCCTGACCGACAACCTGATCCGCCTCGGCGTCAACTTCAAATTCAATTTCTAGCGAATGCTGAGGGAACGGCGTTGTGCGCGCGGAAACCTACCAGTCGCAAGTAACAGTCGCCGAGGCGCCCAAAACCTCAGCGTTACGTTCAGACTTGGTATCTGGCCGTGCCACATCGCGAAATAATCAGCAAGTCGTCCAGACGCTCTTACACGCGCTTAAGCCACTTTCCAATTTGCGCGGCTCGCGCTCGGTACCGCTTTCCTTTGTGACCGCATTCTTGATGGTCGCTCTCGATGAAGGCCAAGGCGTCAATGCGTACGCCCGCGCGATGGGCATAGACCGACGCAAGATGTCGCGCTATCTCCGAGATATCGGCAGTAAGTCCAGAAACGGGGGTCGTGGTCTTGGCCTCGTCGTCATAAAGCCGCATCCAGATCATCGTCAGAGAACCCAAGTCTTTTTGACTGGAGAAGGACGAGCCATCGGCAACGCAGTGTTCGGACAGTTGGGGAGGCTTAGCAATCGGGTGTCCCAGGCTCCGAGATTTGGCCGCTTCCCGGACTAAGCGGTAATTCCGCATCTCGTCCGCACCCCGCCCTTATCGAACGCAGCCCGGGAGCTGCCTACCATTTCCGTGGTTGCAAGAACCCGCTGCGGCCTAATCGAGATCACGCCGGTATCCGACGTGATGTGAAGGGTGGGAGGGCGAACAGCGCTGTGAGGCGCTGCACGTCGGGGCCGATTCACGATTCGCCGGCGGCGTGTTACGTTGGCCCCTCCAGTCGGGAGAGGAACTGTGGCGACTGCGCTCGAGTTTTTGCAACAATGGATCCGCGAATACGTGAATCCCACAGTAGCTGACGACAAGGCTGGTGCGGAATATCTTGCGGACGAATGTATGCGGGACGCAAAGAGCGCGGGTGTGGATGAAGCCGCCTTGATCGCGGCAGCGCACGGGGACCTTGCCAAGTTTATGCTGTCTAGGTTGAATATCGCCGTCAGATCTCGCGATGCTTTGAACATTCGCCCGCCGAAAGGTGGTCGCTGAGTGCGAGACCGCGCAGCGCGTGCAGCAGTTCGGGAAAGCTTGACGCTTGTCGTGGTGAACCCAACTGCGAAATGTCGGCAGGGTGGTCGCTATCGGCGGTTAAGCGTCGCGGACGTTGGATCAGCCGTACGGATCGAGCCTGAATTATGAGTGCGCGTCGCAGGCCAATTTAAGACCTGCCAAATGCAGATGGTGCCAGCACAACGGTCATTGGTTGTCCGCCTCGCCGGCAAATCGCGCGCGGAACGTCTCGGCCAGTCTCGGGTCTGAAAAGCAATAGCGGCAAAACAACTGGCCGTCTTGCAGTCTGCTCCGGCCGAAACGCAAGGGAATATCTCGTGTCGAATGGAACCGGGTCACCTCGCGACTCAACGACGCGTCCAAGCCGCTCCTCGGCATTGCCAGTTCCACGATATAGGGACACTCTTGTTCAGTGCGGAGCGCCGTCGATCTGCGATCGTGCGTTCTTGGTGTCTGAGACTGACCGGGCCTTGGCATCGGGAATCACGCGACAGAACAGCAATACGTCGACGACGTTAATCGACAGGGGTGGCGCCTGAAAAGCCTAGATGTTATGCAGAAGAGACCGTAATGGCAGCCGGCAATCCGAGAGACCCGGTGGATTTTCGCCGCCAGGCAGGACCCTAGTGCTGCTCGGCATGTCGCGGCAGTTTCTGCTTGACGCCTTCGGCGCCGCGCTCCAGCGGCAACTGGTCAAAAGCCGGTTGGTAGCCTCTTTCTTCGTAGCGCTTGCGCGATATTTCAAAGTAATGCCTGCCGCCATAAGTAACCTGAACCCAATCATCCTCGGTTCGATAAACTCCGTGCGCCATGCCAGCCTCCAGTGATCACGACCCGGCATAATTTAGCCAACGCTGAGAAATTATACAATCGCAGCCCGGGATGGGCCACCCAGACACGAGCTGTCCGCGTTCTCGGTACGTAGATAATATCCGCGCACTTCTCGTGGCATGATACAGTCAGTTGTCCCCAAAAGGGGCATGTCGAAGTAGAGTTCAATCTGGGACTCGAACCAAGGCCGCGAATTCGTGAACAGCGTCAAGGCGATTCTACGCCGCATGTCGGAAATGGAGAACGCCATATTTGGCGTGCTGATATGTACGTCGGGGGGCTATGACTGGCTGTCGCTGTATAAGGGTGTGCGGCTGGTCGGACCGTACTATGCGACCGGCGTCTATGTCCTCACCTCGTTCAGCTTGTTGAGTGTCCTGCTCTTTGCCGCCTACTCGACCCTCGGCGGAGTCATTCTGCTCACCGCCCAGCGGGCGCGGTCGCGATACAAAACCGTCGTGCCCAATGTGGTGGCCATTGCGGCGGTATTTGCGCCGTATCTTTTTGCGTTTTTGCCCAAAGGCGATTTCTTGGGCGCTAACCTCTACGCCGCTTATGTCTGTATCAACATCGGCGGCTCGATAACGCTGCTGTCGCTCGTTTACTTGCGGCGTGCGCTCACCATCACGCCGCAGGCGACATCGTTGGTTACCGCGGGGCCGTATGCCTTGGTCCGGCATCCGATGTACATCGGCAGCATTTTGATACTGTTTGGACTGACGCTGCTTATCGATAGTGCAGCGGCGGTGATATTGTTCCTGCTATGTGCAGGACTTCAGATCCAACGCGCCCGCTACGAGGAAACGCTTCTCGAAAATAGCTTCCCCGACTATGGCAGGTACAAGTGTCGAGTCGGGCGGTTTGTCCCGCGGCTCAGCGAGGGTTTTAGAACGAACACCGCGTAAATTCACTCTCGCGCATCCGCCATGCGCAGCGGAGCAAAAGCTTTGCGACAGAAGGTGAGGCAGTTCGCTGAATCAGGAACGGGTCGGTCGTTCGGCTGAACTCGCCAAACAACCAAGCTATTGCTAAGAAAAAAGTGAGCCCCAACGTTGGAGTCGGGGCTCAGGGTCCACAGCCTTTGGAGGAACGAAAGGGAGACCTCTCGCTCAACCCCTTGTGGCATATCCTTTGTGACGCGTCTAGGACGTGAAAGGGCTTTTGCCACAATTGAAATAACCCATTACCCAGAATGCTCTACGTTATACAGCCGGGTTCGACCGAGATCGGCGGGTCTGGATTTATAGGAGACGTGCATGATCGGTCGCATATTAGTTATGGCGGCCATGGTGTTGACCATCGCTGCCACAGCTTTCGCCCAAGATCTACCGAAGGCCACTGTTCCGATCGCAGCCGCGCAGGCTCACGGCCGCTACCAGATCGTGATTAGCCCGTTCACCGAGCGAAACACGTTTCTCCTCGACACCGAAACCGGAGCGGTTTGGCAGCTCGAGGTCTTAGCCACATTAAATGGCGAGCCGCTGGTGTGGAATCTGATGCCGCGAGCCAACAATGATGACGACATGGCCGGCATCGTATCCCGGTTCGGGAAGAAGCCGGGAGCTAAAACAACACAGCCGAGCGCGCCGCGCCAATAAAATTCCTGTGGCACTTTTGGCATAGAACCGCGGATAACTTGTGCGCTGGGGTTTGGCCGAAATCACTTTTGATAGGCAAGCCCCCTCGCTTATGCGGCGACCATTCGCCATTACGTCGTGTTTGCGGCCGCCATCGTCGATTTCGAAGATGGCGCCGAAATAATGGTCAGCGCCGAGATTGGAGACGTAGGGCAGCGCACCGTCGGAAGTTCGAGTCTTCCCGGGACCGCCAACAAATCAATAGGATAGCTTTTCTGCCCTGAAGATTTTGCTCCGTTTTCGCTCCGCGGGTCATGAGCACTACGTCTGCTTAGGCGAGGTGCTTCAGCGCTTCTTCAAAAGTGTTGTGATAGCTTACTTGGGATCGAAGCCGATGGCTTCCGCCAGACCAAGCAATTCCACCACGTCAATACGGCGCTGCCCGGTCTCGATGTTCGTGACGTAGGACTGATAGCGGCCAAGGCGCTTGGCAACATCGACCTGGCGAAGCTTGGCCTTCTTGCGCTGCGCCACGACAAAGCGACGCAAAATCTCATGTTTGGGACTTTGTAGGGTGCTGGACAGGTCGGCCTCTTGGCCCCGAAATCCAGGAATCCTGCACCCCCAAGAACTAAGCTTTTCAACCGAATAATCCAATATAGGATTGCCATTGGCGTGCAACGATCGGTGATCCGAATCGGCTGCGGTATCGGTGGGCGTAATGGTAAAGCCGCACATCATCAACAAGCGAATGCAGGAAGTCTTTGGGTTACCCGACGAGCCCACGCCGGCTCTCCAGACTCTTCACAATCCGCTGGCGGCAACGCGGTGCAAGTTAGAGGTTCCGTTAAACGCAATGACCAACCCGATGCCTCGGGAAGACGCGTACATGATGGTCATACAGATTCGAGGAAAGAACTCGCGTGAACTTTGGCTGGACGGAAAGCCGGTAAAAACCGAACCGCTCTATGAAGGCGGCATCGTGTTTCATGATCTGCGCCAAAATCCGCGATTTCATTTTTACGACCCTCTCGATTCCGTAAATTATTTCTTGTTGCGGAAAACTCTGGATGCGATCGCGGACGATGAAAATGCGTCAAGGATCTCCGGCCTAAAATTTACGCCCGGTGTGGGGATCAAGGACGAAGTCGTGGAGCGACTGACGCGACTGCTGTTGCCGGCTTTCGACAGCCCGAAACGGGTCTCCCGGCTCTTCGCGGATTATGTCAGCCTCGCTTTGGGTTCTCATGTCGCCCAGACATATGGCGGCATGAGAATCACGGTTGCCCCGGGCGAGGCGGTCTCGCCGCATGGCAAGAACGTCGCGCGAAAGAGCTGCTTAGCGCCAATCTCGGAGGAAATATCACAACGGCCGACATTGCGAGAGAATGCTCACTATCAACGGGTCATTTTACCCGCGCGTTTCGGCGTTCGACCGGTATGTCACCGCACCAATGGCTCCTGCGGCGCCGGGTTGACCTGGCGCATGATCTGTTGCGCGACGCCAGGCTTTCGCTTGCTGATATCGCGCGCGCTTGCGGCTTCGCCGATCAAAGCCACTTCACGAAAGTCTATACGCGTCTGCGTGACATCGGCCCGGGCGCATGGCGGCGACAGCACGGAATTCTTCCCCGGTCGTGAAGGTTGCGCGCCGTTAGCTTCAAATAGCTCCTCGCCTTCGATTTCGATTCAAACTGACAAGCGATGTTCGCTTTTTACAATACCGCGCGCGCCGCGCTCTTTAACGTCGCAATTGCGGCGAGCTATCTGAGGACATCAAACTAACAACTCCTCCGTAGTGAGTGAGCGGAGCCGAAGCGTGGCGTTTGCCATTCAGACTAAAGAGGAAGGCAAGTTATGCCAAGCCGTTCGACCTATCGCGCCGTTCATGCCGTGAGCCCCGGCAAACTGGAACTTGCTGAAAAGCCGCTGCTCGAGCCACCCGCGGGCCACGTTCGCATTCGCGTCGAGGCCTGCGGCGTGTGCCATTCAGATTCCGCGACTGTCGAGGGGATACTGCCTATCACGTGGCCGAGGGTGCCTGGTCACGAAGCGGTCGGACAGATCGACATGATCGGCGACGGCGTCGAGGGCTGGGAGGTTGGTCAACGCGTTGGCGTCGGCTTCTTGGGTGGCAACTGCGGGCACTGTCAGTATTGCCGCGACGGGGACCTCGTGAACTGCACAAATCAAGGCTACACCGGCGTGCAGCATGACGGCGGTTATGCGGAGGTGATGATCGCAAAGTCGAGCGGCCTGATCGCGGTACCCGACGATCTAAAGTCGGTCGATGCCGCGCCGTTGCTGTGTGCCGGCCTGACCACCTTCAGCGCGCTGCGCAACTCTCCGGCGCGAGCGGGTGACTTGGTCGCCGTGTTCGGTGTTGGCGGGCTGGGCCACCTCGGCGTGCAATACGCGCGTCGCATGGGCTTCGAGGTCGTCGCTATTGATCGCGGCAACGACCGGGCCGAACTGTCGAAGAAACTGGGCGCGCATCACTATATCGACAGCTCCGCCGCCGATACGGCTAAGGCGCTCCAAGCACTCGGTGGCGCGCAGGTGGTGCTCGCTACGGCCTCGGGCGGCAAGGCCGTTGCCGCCGCGCTCGGAGGCTTGCGGCGCGGCGGGACGGTGATTTCGCTCGGCGCGACCGACGAGCCTATCGAACTCTCGGCATTCGATCTTCTGTTCAAGCAGCTGGGTGTCGACGGCGCGCTCACCGGCACCCCGGCGGCAGGCGATGCGACGCTCAAATTCAGCGCGATGAGCGATGTTGCCGCGATGATTGAAACCATGCCGCTTGAGAGAGCCCCGGAAGCCTACGCGAAGATGATGTCAGGCAAGGCGCGCTTCAGGATGGTTCTCACGATGGAGTAGGCGGCGCGTTTTCCGCCGGAAAGTCTGGCAGAAGGAAACGATATGAACGGCGAAGACGTAAAAACAATCGCCCGAAAATTCTTCGCCGCCTACGACGCTCATGATGTCGAGGGGATGCTCGCTCTCTGCGCTAACCGTGCTCAAGGACGATACGCTCCCTACGGCCGAGACAGCCTCGTGCCGATCGAAGGCGGTCTCGACGCGATCTGGCGCGCTTTTCCCAACGCTGTTCCTCATTTTCGTGTCGAAGTCGTCGAGATACTCGCCGAGGGAAATACCGTCATAATCCAGGCCGTGATGAGCGGCCCGATACCGGCGGATGTTCCCGGCATCGCAAAGAAGGCTCAGGTCGTATTCATACCCCACGCTTATTTTTTGCGTTTCGATACGCGAGGCAAAATCACGCGCCTCGACGCCTATTGGGATAACACCGTCCTCAACGGCATCAAGCCAAGCGCCGTGTAAGCCCGTACCGCCGAGAGGCGCGTCGTGCCTTGTCGGAAACCCTGACATCTCAGCGAGGTCCCATGAATCCCTTTCAGAACATCTTCGACGCACAGAAGGCGCTTTTTGCGACCGGGGTCACGCGCACCTACGAATGGCGCGTCGATCAGCTCGACCGTATGGCTCGCATGATTAGGGAGAACGAGGACCGCTTTCAGAAGGCGATGGCGAAGGATTTCAAGACAGCCTCGCAAGAACACATCTTCGAGACCCAAGCGTCGGCCGGCAAGTCCGAGGTTCAAAAGAGCCAGTTGAAAGAGTGGATGAAGCCAGTCGAGGCGCCGGTTCCACGCTTTCTGGCCGAGACCGGCCACAAGGGGATGGTCTATCGCGAGCCGTACGGCGTAACGCTGATCATCGGACCGTTCAACGGGCCGTTGCTTTTGCTGATCCGCCCCGCGCTCGCGGCGCTCGCGGCCGGTAACACCTGCATTCTCACGCTGAGCGAAGCTCTTCCGGCGACGACCGAAGTGTTGCTCGATCTTGTGCCGAAATATTTCGATCCAAGCGCCGTAACAGCTGTGGCCGGCGGCAAGGATCCAAACACAGAGCTATTGAAGCTACCATTCGACTTCATCTTTTTCACTGGCAGCACCTTCGTCGGGAAGATCGTTGCTCGGGCGGCGGCTGAAAACCTCACGCCCGTCCTGCTCGAACTCGGCGGGATCAACCCGGCGGTCGTGGACGAAACCGCCAACATTCCGGATGCCGCGAAGAAGATCGTTTGGGGCGCGATGGCTTGGGGCGGCCAGTGGTGCACGTCGCCGGGGTACGCCTATGTTCATGAGTCCGTCGCGGACGCTTTTGTCGCGGAAGCCAAAAAGGCGCTGGTCGAGCTTTTCGGTAACGACCCCAAATCGACCTCCGACTACTCGCGCATCATCAACGCGCGTACGGTTGATCGGTTGGCGTCGCTCATTGATCCCGCCAAGGTGATCGCCGGCGGCAAGTCAGATCGGGACGCGCACTACCTCGACCCGACACTTCTTTATCCCATCACATGGGACGACAAGATTATGGAAGACGAGATTTTCGGTCCGATCCTGCCGATCCTAACCTACAAGTCCTTCGACGAGGCGATGGCCAGGATGTCTGGGACGCCACGCCCTCTTGCCGGCTTTATCTTCAGTCGCGATCAGAAAACCATCGACCGTTTCATCGATCATCTCTCTTACGGCGGTGGTGGGGTAAATCTGGTCAATGTTCACCTGTTCGTCGAGACCATGCCGTTCGGCGGTACCGGCTCAGCTGGGATCGGCCACTACTACGGCAAGTATGGCTTTGACGCGCTCTCGCATGCCAAGTCGATGTTGATCTCCCCGCCCGATGTCGCAATCGAACACCTGTACTCGCCCTTCACCGACGAAAAGAACCGAGCGCTGCGAGGTTGGTTTGAATATTGAGGAGAGTGCAATGGCGACCAAAGAGGACGTTCGACGCGTGCTTGACATCATCTACGGCCAAATCTTCAACCAAGGCCGTGCCGATCTGCTGCCCGGCCTCATCGCCGGGCCCTATATTCAGCACAATCCGCTGGTCGCGGATGGCATTGACGGTGTCATGGCTTTTCTCAAACAAGCCGGCTGCGTTCCCTGCGAGGTGAAACGCGTCGCCATCGACGACGAATTGGCTTTTGTCCATGTGCGTTACTTGAACTTGTTTGGTCAGGAGATCGCCGAAGTCGACATCTTCCGAATTCAATGACGAGGGCAAAATTCTCGAGCATTGGGATGTTCTCCAGCCCGTATCGGCTACCTCCAAGAATGCCAACACGATGTTCTGAGGACGCGGCGGACGGCGAGCATGCGCCTCGTTAGGCGAACCCGACAGATTCAAGCAGCAGGGAGGAAATCTTGTCGCCACAGAACGCCTTAAGCGCTTTGCCGCGTGAGATCGCCGGAATCAGGCTTCCCGATAGCGAGCTGGCGCGGAAAGTCGTCGATCTCACGCGGCAAAGTGGACATTGATTTTGCTACGATCCGTGAGCCACGACCGGCGACAACTGCAACACGCAGCTCCGGCATTTTTGCTCCGCTTTTGCTCCGGCTTCGTTCGGATTGAGGCGAATTTCTATGGTGAACCATGGTACAGCGATTTGATTGAAGCCTCTGAAAGCATTGATAAGATGGCGCACGTTGGCGAACCCCGGGGAAGCGTGATATCGAATTCCTAAACCGAAGGTCGGAAGTTCGAGTCTTCCCGGGACCGCCAATCCAGCCGTGCCGATGCCAGCCAGGGCTCTTTTTAACGGAACGATCACAGGGTAAAGTCCAGCCCGTTTTCACCCCGCAACCCCTCACCGCGTATCCCAATGAACAAGCCAGTCCCGGTCATCGACGAAGCCGGCGCGTCGCGCCAGGCGGCGGACACGCCGCAATTTGTGAACCTGCACGAAATCATCGCCAAAGCCCGCGCCAATCTCAGTCAGAACGATTGGGACTACATCGTCGGCGGCACCGAGACCGAGACGACGCTGCGACGAAACCGCATGGCGCTCGACGCGATTGCGTTCCGGCCGCGCGTGTTGCGTGACGTGAGCAAGGTCGATCCGTCGGTCGAAGTGCTCGGCCGTAAGCTCCGCCTGCCGGTCGTGCTTTGCCCGGTCGGGTCGCTGGAGAGCTTTCATCCCGGCGGCGCCGAGCCGGTGGTCAAGGCGGCGGGCGAATTCGGCGTCGCGCATATGCTGTCTTCGGTTTGCGACCCCGGTCTCGAAGAGGTCGCCAAAGCGGCGCCGCAGGCGCTGCGCATGTTCCAGCTCTATGTGCGCGGCGACGCGGCCTGGGCCGACGATCACGTCGAACGCGCGATCAAAAACGGCTATTCGGCGTTCTGCATCACCGTCGATACCGCCCATTACAGCCGGCGCGAGCGCGATCTCGCCAAGCGCCACGTCACCGCCGGCCGCCGCCGCGTGCAGGGCCGCGAATTCCAGATGGCGCTCGATTGGAAAACCGTCGAGCGGATGAAGTCGAAGTTCAGAATTCCGCTTGCCATCAAGGGCATCGGCACCGCCGAGGACGCCAAGATCGCGCTCGATCACGGCGTCGAGATCATTTACGTCTCCAATCACGGCGGCCGCCAGCTCGACCACGGCCGCGGCTCGACCGATGTGTTGCCGGAAGTCGTCGAGGCCGTGGCTGGGCGCGCGCTCATCATCGTCGACGGCGGCTATTATCGCGGCACCGACATCGTCAAGGCGCTCGCGCTCGGCGCCAATCTGGTCGGGCTCGGCCGCATGCAATGTTATGGGCTGGCGGCGGGCGGGCAGGCCGGCATCGTGCGCATGCTCGAAATCCTCGAGGACGAGGTGACTCGCGCGCTCGGCCTCCTCGGCGTCACCAGCTTCGGCAAGCTCGATCACTCCTATTTGCACGCCGCGGCGCCGGCCAATGCGCCGCACGTGTTCTCGGCGTTCCCGTTGTGGGAGCATGCGCCGTATCGGTACTAGCGGTCATTCCGGGGCCGCGCCAAGCGCGGAGCCCGGAATCCATAATCCCGGCGCTGGGGCTATGGATTCCGGGCTCGCCGCTTCGCGGCGCCCCGGAATGACGAACGGTAGCAATTCATGAACCTCCAGCTCAGCATCGGCATCACCAACAATCCGCGCACCTGGCCGATCCTCGACGGCACGGTGAAGCCGGACGGCATCGATCTTGTTCCCGACCGTGCTGCACCCGTCCGAACTGTTCTGGCGGCAACTGCATTTCGCCGAATTCGCCGTGTCGGAAATGTCGTGCTCGTCGTTTTTGATCGTGACCGGGCAAGGCGACACGCGGTTCGTCGGGCTGCCGATTTTCACCACACGGCGGTTTTTTCACACCGGCATCCTGGTCGCCCGCAACTCCGGCATCGAGACGCCCGCCGATCTCAAGGGCAAGCGCGTCGGCGTGCCGGAATATCAGCAGACCGCGGCGCTGTGGGCGCGCGGCGTATTGCAGCACGAATTCGGCGTCGCGCCGAAAGACATGGAATTCTGGATGGAGCGCACGCCGGATCGGAGCCACGGCGGCGCCACCGGCTTCAAGCCGCCGCCCGGCGTCGTCGTCCACCAGATTCCCGCCGACAAAAGCATCGGCTCGATGATGCTTGCCGGCGAGCTCGACGCCGTGCTGCACTATCTGTCGGGCCGCAACCTGGTCGACCGCAGCCGGGCCGACCTTACCAACCATCCCGATTTCAAATATCTGTTTCCCGATCCGATCGCCGAAGGCATCCGCTTTTATCGCAAGACCGGGCTGTTGCCGATCAATCATCAGACAGTGGTGCGGCGCGAGGTGTTCGAAAAAGAACCGTGGGTCGCGCTCAATTTGATCAAGGCCTTCAACAAAGCCAACGAGATTGCCAATGAACGGCGGGTGGAGCACGTCGCCGATCACCTCGCCGCCGGTCTGCTGTCGGGCGACGCCAAGACGGCGCTGATCCATCACGGCGTCAAAGCCAACCGCAAGGTGATCGAGACCATCGCGCAATATTCGCTGGAACAGGCGCTCACGCCGCGGCTCATCAAGATCGAGGAGCTGTACGCTCCAAGCGCGCTGGAGACATAACCGCGGGTCGCCCTTGCGAGGCCCTTTGTCCGGCCGACTTGTGGCGCTATGACTTCTGTTGTCGTCGTTCCCGGGACAGTCGGCATGGCGCGCATTACAGGATCTTTGGCAGCGGCTCCGCGCTTTGGTCGGTCACCACCGCGGGCAGGTCGCGCTGTCGATCAGGACGACGATCGCCGCCTTGGCGGCGCTCGTGCTGGCGCAATTGCTGCAACTCCCGCTGCCGTTGTGGGTGGTATTGACCGCGGTCATCGTTACGCAGCTGAGCGTCGGACGGTCGCTGAAAGCAACGTTCGATTACCTGGTCGGCACTGTCGGCGGCGCGATCTACGGCGGCGCCATCGGCGTGCTAATTCCCTATTCGAGTGAAATGGCGCTGCTATTGGGTCTCGCTATCGCCGTGGCCCCGCTGGCGCTGATCGCCGCGATCAATCCTCGCTTTTCCGTCGCGCCGATTACCGCCATCATCGTGCTCTTGATCCCGACGATGACCCACGCGACTGCGCTCTCTTCCGCGGTGGACCGCGTGATTGAGGTCGCATTGGGCGGCTTCACCGGGTTCTTCGTTTCGTTTTTGCTATTGCCGGCAAATGCCCACCCTTTGATCGCCGCCGCGGCGGCCCGCACGCTCGAACGGATGGCGCAAGCGCTGAGCGAACTGCTTGCGGGCTTGCGGCAAGGGCTCGATGTCGATGCGCTGCACCGCATTCAGGACGGCATCGGGCAGGCTTTGGGGCAATTGAACGTGGTCGGAGACGAGGCCGAGCGCGAGCGCTCGGCGCGGCTTGCCGTCGGCCCCGACACGGGGCCGCTGCTGCGCACACTGCTGCGCTTGCGCCACGACCTGGTCATGATCGGCAGGGCATCCGCTACGCCGTTGCCTGACATGGTCGCGACTCGGCTCGGACCGCCTCTGGGACGCATCGGCGCTGCCTTCGCCGATTACTTGCGCAGCAGCGCGGCCGCACTCCAGGCCGGGCGCCGGCCGCCGTCGCTGGATGCCGTGGAATCGGCGCTCGAAGCCTATGCCGCCGAAATCGCCGCGCTGCGTCGCGACGGTGTGACGAGAACCCTCACCGATGACGCCGCTGAGCACTTTTTCGCGCTGGGATTTGCGCTCGAGCAGATGCACAACAACTTTAACGATCTCGGTCGGTGCGTGGCCGAATGGGCCGAACCGGTCATGAAAACCGGGCGTGCCGACAGTCGGTCTGATTGACGGCGGCCAGGCCTTATTTCCGGCCGCCTATTGTGCTTTGCGTCCAGTCCTGCCACATAAGTCTGTAATCCAGATATCGACGGTGGCAGTAGCGACGCAAGAACCTTGCCGCCGGTACCGTCGGCACCGCGATGGTGTCCATCCGTAAGCCAGTGGCCGGGCGCCTTGGCTATCGGGCCGTTTACCGCTCGACCGAAGAGGTATGCCGCGTGCAGGTTCTCGTCCGTGACAACAATGTCGACCAAGCCCTCAAGGTGCTGAAGAAGAAGATGCAGCGCGAGGGCGTTTTCCGCGAGATGAAGCTCCGCGGTCATTATGAAAAGCCCTCCGAGCGGAAGGTTCGGGAACGCGCGGAAGCCATCCGCCGCGCCCGCAAGCTTGCCCGCAAGAAACTGCAACGCGAGGGCCTGTTGCCGATGAAGCCACGGGTAGTGCCCGGCGCTGCCGCCGGAAGAGGCGGCCCGCCGCGTTCGCCGCGCTTCTGATCGCCGAACAACGACGACCGGGGGTTGTAGGTATAAACCCTCCGGTTGACGCAAGCGCGACGTCGCCGTCGCCGTTCGCCTTTCGGTCAGTTGTGTGATAAGAGTAGTGCAACACGGCAGGAATAAAATGCCATTTAAGTTTCTGGTCGGCCAAGCTGTCGAATACACGCCACTCGGCGAGAAAAAAGCCGGTCTCTATAAGGTCGTGCGGCAGATGCCCTTGGAGGAGCAGGCCTTCGATCTGCGCTACCGGATCAAGAGCGACACCGAAGCCTACGAGCGCAACGTGCTGGAATGCCAGTTGAGCGCCGACGTGGCTGACGAAAGCGACTATACCGCGCTCAAGTCGCCGCACTCCCGAGGCTCGCGCGCCTAATTCCCGCGTCTAGCTCTAGTGTCGCGCGTCGGAGGCCGCCGTCCCCATTTCCTCTTGCTGCCGATATTCGGCGTCGAATTTCATGATCTCGCGCATCAGCTGTTCGACCAGTTTTTGCCGGTCGGCGGCGTTCTGGTTGTAGGTCAGTTCCGCGACCGTTTTCGCCACAGCGTTAATGACTTCATCGGTATCGAGCGTGTCGGGCTCCGCATCCGACACGGGATATTCGGCGAAGAAATTGTCGATCAATTCGACCATCAGGCAATGCAGGCAGGGCCGTTCCTCATTGTCATTTTGGTCGTCTGAACTTGGATGATCTGACATGGCGGTCCTTTTGGTTGAGATGGTGGCGGACCCGGCATTTTACAATGACAGTCTGGTCTTGCGCCGTCACTCCGCCGCCTGCTTTTTCGGCGGGCCGGCGACGGTGGCGCCGGAGGCGATCAGGGCTTCGATCTCGTTTTCGGCAAGGCCGGCCTCGCGCAGCACTTCGAGGCTATGCTCGCCAAGCCGCGGCTGCAGGCGCTCGGGAGATATGTCGCAGTGTCGCCGAAGCGCACCGGCAGATCGGTATAAAGGATCTCGCCTTCGCTCGGATGCGTGGCCGCGCTTGAAGAAGCCCAGGCCTCAAGCTGCGGATCGATCAAGCAGCTCATCGAGGCTCGCCATGCGCGCCGCCGGGATTTCGAGCTCGCGCAACAGCGCCAGCCATTCATCGGTGGTCTTGTCGGCAAGGCAGGCGCCGGCCAGTTCATAGAGCGCGACGACGTTGTGGGCGCGCGATGCGATGCTGTTGAAGCGCGGATCGTGTGCAGACCTCGGGCTTGCCGACCATGGTCCAGAATTTGCGCCAGTGCGCTTGCGTATAGGCCATCATGCAGAGATAGCCGTCCTTGGTCTTGTAGGGGCGGCGCCAGGCGCCCATCACCCGCGTGTAGCCGAGCTCGCCGACCGGCGGCACGAAATTGTGGCCGAACAGATGCTCGGCGAGCACGAACGACACCATCTGTTCGAACATCGGCACTTCGACAAACTGGCCGCGGCCGGTGTTTCTCGCGCGCAAACAGTGCCGCCGAGACCGCGCCGACCATGCGCCGAGCGCGCAGGTCTTGTCGGCAATGATCATCGGCGCGTAACGCGGCTCGCCGGCGACTTTCGGACATCAGCGCGGCAATGCCGGACTGGCCCTGGATCACGTCGTCATAGGCCGGCTGGCCGCTATAGGGGCCGCCGCTGCGGTAGCCGTGAATGGCGGCATAAACGACGCGCGGCTGGCGTGCGCAGACCGAATTGATGGGCAAAGCCGAGCCTTTCGATCTTCTGCGGCCGCATCGAATGGACGAAGACATCGGCGCCGGCGATCAGCCGCCACAGCGCGTCTGCGGCGGCGGTCTGCTTGAGGTCGAGCACCAGCGAGCGCTTGCCGCGGTTGAGTCCCATGAACAGCGCCGCCATGTCGGGCGAGCGCGCCGGCCCGGTATAGCGCGGCGGTGTCGCCGTCCGGGCTCTCGATCTTGACGACATCGGCGCCCATGTCGGCGAGCGTCTGCGTCGCCAGCGGGCCGGCGACGACCGAAGTCAGATCGAGAATGCGGATGCCCGTCAACGGCCCAGTCATTGGCAGTCCATGATTTGCGCAAGCTCTTCAGGCAAACTCCGGCATCACCTCGCGGGCGAACAGCCGCATCGATTTTTTTGCTTCGGCGAAATCGAGCGTGCCGAAATTGATTTGCAGCGAAGCTTGCTCGAAATCTCCTACGGTGTCGCGCATGCGCCGGACGATGGCCTTGATCTCGTCCGGCGTTCCGACCAGTGCACCGCGCGCTTCGATCTGGTTCTCCAGCGTGAAACTCTTCATGCGCGCCGATCGACTCGTCATAGCCTTTGTAGTCCTTGGACGATGTGCCTTGCGTCCATTCGCCGGCGGCCTCGAACAGCGCGGCGAAATAATGCTCGAATTGCCGGCGCGGGATTTCGCGCGCCAGCTTTGCGTCCTCGTGGCAGAACATGTGGAAAGCGATCATGACTTCGCCATTGCCGGGATGGCCGGCGTCGCGCCAGGCCTTGCGGTAGATCGGGATCAAATGCTTCAGCGGCCCGATCGGGATCGACATCAGCGCGTGGCCTGCGTGCCGGCGAACTCGAAGGAGTTCGCCGTGCGGGTCGAGGCGATATAGAATTTCGGCCGCGGCTTTTGCGTCGGCCGCGGCAGCGAGGTGACGTCGTCGAAGGAGTGAAACCGGCCGTGGTGACTGACGTTCTCCTGCGTCAGCAGGAGGTCGATCTGCTCCAGGCCTTCGCGGAAGCGCGCGACCGATTCATCGGGCGAAATGCGAAAGCGGCGGAATTCGTGCGGCAGGAAGGCGCGGGCGAAGCCGACGTCGAAGCGGCCGTTCGAAATGGCGTCGAGCATGGCGATCTCGCCGGCAAGCTTGAGCGGGTTGTTGAAGGCCGGCACCACGGCGCCGGTGACGAGCCGCATGGTTTTGGTCCGCGCCGCCACCGCCGCGAGGAACGTGATCGGGTTCGGGCTATAGCCGCCGTAACGCTCGAAATAGTGCTCCACCGAGCGCGCGTGGCTATAGCCGAGCGTTTCGGCCTCCTCGGCGATGGCGAGGCTCTGCGCGAAATAGTCTGCCGCGCTTTTGTCCTTGGGCGGAAATTGGGAAAGAACTGAACGCCGAACTGCATCCGTACCTTGACTCCCCGCCGCCTCGTGCGCTGGCCGCTCGCATTTGCGGCTTTGCGGCCGATATATTGCGGCGAAGCTCGGCGAGATTGGCGCGCAGCGCCGCTTCGTCGACAATATGCGGATCGAAATCGGGCGCGTCGAAGTCCAGCATGTCTGCGTGATGGACGCTTGCCGGATCGGCAATGCTGCGCAGATAGGTTTCGTAGCCGACCGGGCCGCCGATGTCGGCCGGCGGGCAGCGGCCCTGGGCGCTGACGAGATGCGGATAGCGCACGCCCGTCGCCGCGGCGCCGCGCGACAACAGCGTCACCGTGTGTTCCCAATCTTCGCCGAGCACGTAATCGTATTGGAAGGTGTCGCCCGCCGCCAGAATGTCGGCGAGCGTCGCAGCGTTCGGCCGGCAGCGGATCAATGCCGGCGTCGCGCGTCGGCAAGCCCCAGTGGCCCCATAGTCCGGTCGCCGATGCGAAACTCGAACGGATGGCCGTTCTGCCAGCCGATGGCGATCTGCAGCACGAAATGCAGATCGTCGAGCCGGATATCGATCGGCACCTCGACGCAGCGCACGACGCGCGGCGTCACGTCGTCGATCTCGACGGCAAGCCGCGCGATGTCGCCGGCCGGCGCGGCGGCGCGTCATTCCGCGGCCTGCTGGAACACCAGCATCTCGTCGCGCGGATAAAGATCGACGATCTTGCCGTCCTTGATGACCCAGGACGAGGTTCTTGTTGTCCTGCAGCATGGCGATATCGGCGATCGGGTCTTTGTTCCACACCGTGATATCGGCGAGCTGATCCGGCGCGATCTGGCCGACCTTGCCGTCGAGCCCGACGGCGACACGGCATTGTCGCGCGTCGCCGCGACGATCGCCTCCATCGGCGAATAGCCGCCGTGCTTGACGAAGATTTCGAGCTCCTTGGCGTGCAACTCGCCGTGCCGGGTGAACGAATTATTGCCGGTGTCGGTGCCGACCAGAAGCCGAATGCCGAGCTTGCGCGCCTTGTGCATCAATTCGCCGAGCAGATCGTAATGCCGCTGCATGCGGTTGAAATCGAGCTGCACCTGCTCGGCGCCGACCTTTTGCTGTTTGCCAAGCTCGACCACGACGGCGAGGAATGTCGCGGTCGGCAGGATCGGCATGCCGGCTTTGGCCACTGCATCGAGATCGCGGTCGGTGGCGAGATCGGCATGGACGATCCAGTCGACGCCGGCTTCCGCCGCTGCGCGGGTCGAGCCGGCGCCGCGCGAATGGATGGCGACTTTCAGATTGCGCCGATGCGCCTCGCCGACCACCGCGGAGATTTCCTCTTTCGCCAGCATCTGCGATTCGCCGGAGCGGCTGTCGGCCATCTTGATGAAGTTGACGCCGTGCTTGCCCTGACGGCGCACTTCGGTGACCATCTCGTCGGCGGTGTTGCAGAATTTGCCGATCGAGTGATCGGGCGTGCCTTCCCAGGACGGCTCGTCGTCCTCGATGCAGCCATAGGTCACGATCATGCGGCCGGCGACGAACATGCGCGGGCCTTCCATCAGGCCGAGCCGGATGGCGTCGCGCACGCCGACATCGGTGAACCAGGTGCCGCCGGGCACCCCAATGCTGGTGACGCCGGCGCGCAGGACCTTCTGCGCGCTGCGCGCCGATTTGAGCGTGGAAAATTCCGGCCGCGTCGTGCCCTTGCCTTTGCCCTCGCCCTTGATCAGCGGATAGCCGTAGGACATGTGGCAATGCGCGTCGATCAGGCCGGGCATGATCCACTTGCCGGCCGCGTCGATCACATCGACGGTCTTGCGGTCTTCGATATGGATGTCCGGCGGCAGCGCGCCGACGCTTTTGACGCGGTTGCCCTCGATGACGATGGCGTCGTTGCGGTTCGACGGCTTGCCGGAGCCGTCGATCAGCGTGCCGTTGCGGATCACCAGTGTCTTCTTGGCGGCGCTCATTGCGCTCATTGGGGCTCCTCCGGGGAATTCCTTTGCTTTGCGCACACTATACAACGTCGCGGTCATTAGGCGAAGGGCGGGCAGGGTGCAAAAAACGCAAGCACTCGCCGTTCTCGCGATGCATCGGCATCGGAGTCGTCGTCGAGGCGACGAGGCATCGTCTACACGACGGTACGCCAAGAACCAAAGCAAGCCAAGCACGGAAATGGAGCGCCGGGAGGCGCCAGGGTCGTGGGCCGCGCCACGCGGACGGATGTTGCCACCCGCTCGCGCTCCGGGCGCGGCGCGCGCCACAGAACGTTCCCTTGCGGGAATCGTCTGCTGCGGGCGCGCTGCGCCTCCCGGCGCTCCACCGCGATCCGCCGCCCCGGCTGTCGACCGCCGCAACTTTCGGACCGCACCCGCTCCGCCGGATCGCGCTCGGCGCCCGGCGTCTTGTAAGCAAGCGGGATGAGCCGCCTAAAGCGCCGCTCGATGGCGCAGTGTCAAGGGTAAATCAAATTGCGATTCCGATTTTTCCAAGTCATTGGCGAGCGCATGTTTTTTTCGCGTGCCGCACCAAAATGACGGTGGCCGGCGATGTCATGCCGTGCCGAACGGCGTTCACTCCGGAATGATTCTTTGGCGGCGCGTGGAGTGCGAATTGAGCGCCCGAGAAATTTGCAACAAATGTGCAGCACGCGGTCCTCATAGAGCGGCCGAAAATCCGGTATGGGGATAACAGCGGACATTGTGCGACCGGGCGGTAATGTCAGCTTTTGAGCCATTTCGGTCATCCCGCAGCAGAAAAAATCGGCATTGTTCCAAGCCGCCGTTCAGCCATGCGGAAATTTGCCCCATCTCAGTCCTGGGCGTTCATCGCGTAAGGTGGCCACAATGCTCAGTACCCTTCTTTCGTTCTACTGTGTATACTTGTGCCACAAACATGGGGATTTGTTCATGAGAATTAGTGGACGCAAGGCGCTCCCTGGAGGGCGATCGCGAAAGATTCTCAAGGCAGAGTCGTCGCTGCCGAGCACGCCCGCGTCATTACCGAAGCCGCAGTCAAGGTCAGAAGCGTTCCCACCGTTTTCTCGGATTAAGATTGGAGAGCCGGATGCAAACGCGGAGTATTTCGCAGGTCTACGAGGCAAATACAGACCAATTTTCCTCGACTGCTTTTTCACAATACCAAACTTTCCGGCTCCTGAGTTCAAAACTGGCGAAAAATACCTGATCTAGGGACAGAAGGGCACGGGAAAAACCGCTGCTTTGAGATATCTTGCTGCTCAAGCGAACGCCTCGGCCCACACTGAATTCCTAATATTCAAAAAAACCTTCCTTGAGGAGATCGATATCCATGAGTTCGGAAAATTACCATTGATGTTGGATGAGGATGAAATCAAACAATTCAAACATTACCATCATACGGTGAAACGGCTTCTAATATTGATCATTTTAAACAAAGCATGGTCAAGCTCATCAAATGATGACATTGAGACCACCGAACTCGACGAAAGTTCCAAGAGCCTGATCAAGCGAATTTCGGGATCAAAAGTCGCGGATGTGGTGCGTTTCGGCATGGACTCGGTGAAGTCGATCTTGCTTAGCGCGGGCTTCGATATTGGAAAGGCCACTGCGCAGAGAGCCTCATCGAGGGAGGTAGACTTCTCAAACGTAACAATGACGATCTACTCAAATATGTCGTCAGATATTTGACAAAAGAACAAAAAAGTATTCGCTTGTATCTGGACGAAATACATTTCGCTTACCGAAGCGAGGAAAGTTTACAGCAGGACGCAATTCTGGTGCGCGACACTGTGCTAGCTGTTCAATCGTTGAATGAGCGTTTCGCCGAGGAAGGCTTAGATGTTACGGTTTATTTAGCGGTAAGGTCTGAGTATCTGGAACATCCGCTTATTGCGACTGCCGATGTGAACCATACTATTCAGTCCGTTGGCTTCGAACTTACTTGGTCAAACTACCCTCCTTCCAAAGATCATCCCCTATTTGATTTGATACTGTTACGTTTCAAGGCGTCGATTGGCGGGTTTTCGAAAAGAGAAGTTTTTTCAATTCCTATTTAGCTAATGTCGATCCGGTGGAATTTGTTGAACGTACCTGGTCAAAGCCAAGGGACTTCATCAGGCCTTCAAGTGTGCCAGCAAGTTATATCCTACCAGGACGACGCTATCTCCGTCTGAGGCGAACGCAGTATGGAGAAACTACGCACAAGAGGCGTGGAAAGAAATGAAGAGCGCGGCAAGCCCATTTCTTCCTCCGGAGGCGATTACGGTTTTTGAGCATGTGCTAGCGAAGCTGGCGCCTGATATTTTTGACGGCAGTTTGAGGCTGGACGTGAAATCATTCGCCAATTTCATGAAGCCAGTATATGCCGAAAGGCAAAGGGAAACTGAATGCCAATTTTTATAGTTTTGATCATTTCCTCCACCTCTTATACATTTTAGGCATATTCCTCACACGAAGACGGGACGTGCACGAGCAGGATATTTTTCACAGCTATCATCGAGGTAATCGCAATTATCACGCCAACGGCGAGGTCAAAATTCACCCCACAGTCCTCAAAGCCTTTGGGATCGACGCACTCGCGGCGGCGTTCTTGCTGTCCAGCGAAGAGAGTGCATCGTAGCAGCACGTAGCAACCATTAGATGGAGGCGGGTCTTTCGACCCACGGCGTTCCTCGGTAGACGACGGTGTTAGCGTAGATTAAGAGCTTTCTGGCGCATGCGATCAGCGCGGCATTGTGCGCTTTGCCGCGCGCCATCAGTCGTCTGTAGAGATCGATGAGAGCTTTGTTCCAATAGGAATGCGGCGGGCAGAGCTGCGGCGAACAGTGAGCGGCGCAGCCGTCCTCGGCCGCCGGCGATGTGTCGCTGCCCTTTATGCTTTCCGCTGTCGTCGTCGTAAGGCGCCAGACCGGCGAGCGCTGCGGCTTCTTCTCGGCTGACGCGGCCGAGCTCCGGCATGCGGATGATGAGGGCGATGGCGGTGCGCTCGCCCAGGCCGGGAATGCTCAGCACCAGATCGAGACGATGGGCGAGATCGTCGTGAGCGCGCAACGCTGTGACAATGCGCAGGAGTTCGATGGCCCGTCGTTTCTTTAGTCGGGCGATGTCGGCCATGACCATGCGACGCAGCCGTGTATCACCGACATGTTCGAGGCGGACCTTGAAGCGAGCGATGTCCTCCTCGATCTGCTCAACGAAGGTCAGGTGTTGCGCCAGCTTCGCCAAGCGACCATCCGGCTCGATACGCGGCTGATCGATCGTCGCCGTGCAGGCGGCGATGAGAACGGCGTCGAGCTTGTCGTTCTTGGCCCGGCGCAGATGCACACGTGCATAGGCTTTGACCTGGAGCGGCTGCAGGACGAGAACAGTGAAGTCTTTGTCGCGCAAATAACCGACCACGCCGCTCTCGTAGCCGCCGCTGGCCTCGATGCCGCACGCGTGACGCCGGCTCTAGAGAACTCGACAGCAAGGCGTCGCCAACCTAGCACCGTGTTCTCGACCTGCCAGTGCTCTACCCGACCGTGAAGCGCCACGTCGAGCTTAGCTTTCGATGTATCGATTCCCGCCGTTGTGCTAATCTGCGTCTCTTCGTCGACCCCGCCTTGTTGAACGAACCATATGTTCCGGCAACCATCCGGGTCCGATGAAGGCGCTGACGCGATCACGCTACGCGAGAGCCACAAGTGGCTCAGGATGGGTACGATCCGATCGTCAGCCGCTCTGCCGCGGATGGCCGTCCGCGGCAGAGCATTCCTTTCGGAACAGGCCGACAATAATCGATTGCGCTATAACAAGGATGGGTTGAGCGGAGCGAAACCCATCACCCGACCGGTCAGCGCAATGACCAATTACCGGCGTAATTTCATTCCCGGCGGGAGCTTCTTCTTCACCGTCAATCTGGCGGAACGCCGGCTGCGCCTGCTGACCGAGCATATCGATTTGCTGCGTGAAGCTTTCAGGCGTGTGCGGCGACGCCACCCGATTCCGAAAATCGATGCCATCGTCGTGCTGCCCGATCATCTGCACGCCATCTGGACTTTGCCCGGCGATGATGCCGACTTTGCACTGCGCTGGCGGCTCATAAAATCGACATCCTCCCACGGCTTGCACGGCGGTGAGCGGATTTCGAAAAGCCGTGCTGCCAAAGGCGAGCGTGGCATCTGGCAACGGCGTTACTGGGAGCACACGTTGGGTGACGAAACCGCCTCGCTCGCCACGCCAACTATATTCACTACAATCCGGTCAAGCATGGCCATGTCCACCGGGTTCGGGACTGGCCGCCTTCATCGTTTCATCGGATGGTCAGGCTCGGCATCTATCCGCTCGACTGGGCCGGCGATGCCGCTGACAATGCAGCGGACTTTGGCGAGCGATGATTTCACCGCGGTGGAATTGCTGAATGACGTCGCATCTCCGAAAGCCATCGCTTTTCAGAAAGGAAGATGATGGGTTTCGCTCCGCTCAACCCATCCTACGCGCTGCGCAGAGATATTCCGGGCCATGAGGTCAAAACCGTTGCCGAGGCCGGCTGGGCCGGTGTCAAAAACGGCGAGCTGCTGCGATGAGAGCATGATGATTTTGGTTTGGGGCACAAACTCGTCATTGCGAGCAAAGCGAAGCATGTGTGGACGGCCCCTTGCTTGCAAGAGGGGGCCGGGGGATTTTTCGGGCGTGCGTTCGCTTGCGTGCATGTGTCCGGCCTGTTGATGCAGCGAGTGCTGCTGGCCAAGATGGTTTGCGCGGCGGGAGATCCAAACAATCCAGCGACCTTGTTGGGCCGTTGCTTCGCGCGGTTTATCTCCCGTTGCCGATCGAACGATCCCGTCCATCTCTCCGTCTCTTGCAAGGTCGGCTTGGCATCTCTGGAACGCTCATCCAGGGACGCCGATCTCGTCAGGCGGCGGACAGCGCGATGGCGTTGCCGCTTGGCGCGTAGCGTTCGCCGCTCACCATCAGCTTCCAGGCGATGCGCGCCATCTTGTTGGCGAGTGCCACCGCCGCGAGCTTGGCGGGCTTTCGCTTCAAGAGCGCCAGCACCCAACCGGAGGGACTTCTCGCGGTGCCCCGGCGCGTCTGCCAGATCACCGCAGTCGCGCCCACCACGAGGAGGCTGCGCAGCATCGGATCGCCAGCGCGCGTGATGCGCCCTGGCCGCGCCTTGCCGGCGGTCGAATGGTCGCGCGGCGTCAGCCCGAGCCAAGCGGCGAAGTGGCGCCCCGACTTGAACAGATGTGGGTCCGGCGTCTTCATCACCATGAGCGAGGCGATCAGGCGGCCGAAGCCGGGGATCGCCGAAAGCCGCCGCGCAACCTCGCTCGCGGCATGCCAGTCGCGCAGCCGCCGGTCGAGCGCGGCAATTCGCGTGCACAGCGCTGCGTGCTCCTCGGCAAGCTCGGCGAACAGGGTGCGCGCCAAGTCGGGGATGGCGGCGGCGGCAACGCGCTCAAGCAACGGCTTTACCGCCGCCAGGCCCTTGGCAGCGACGAGGCCAAACTCCGCCGCATGACCACGGATCGCGTTGGCGAGTTGCGTGCGCTGACGCACCAGCCGCTCGCGTTGGCTCGCCATCATCAGCGCCGCCTGTTGATCGGCCGATTTCGCCGGCACAAAGCGCATGTGCGGCCGGCTCGCCGCCTCGCACAGCGCCGCCGCATCCGCCGCATCGTTCTTGCCGCGCGCCACATAGGGCTTAGCAAGTTGCGGCGCTATCAGCCGCACCTCGTGCCCGAGCTTCGTCAGCTCGCGTGCCCAATGATGCGCGGCTCCGCACGCCTCCATCGCAACCATCGTCGCCGGCAGCTTCTCGAAAAAGCGCAGCACCTGGGCGCGCGTCAGCTGGCGCCGCAGCACCGGCCGATCATGCCCGTCCACCCCATGCAGTTGAAAGAAACGCTTGGACGTATCCATGCCAATACGAATAACCTGTTCCACGGACGGCTCCTCTCGTGATGACGTTCTCGACAACCTCATCATGGCACACAGATGCCGGTCAGGGGCCGTCCACCCCAACAATCCAGGCGGCGATGGCAGCTGGATTGCTTCGTCGCTTCGCTCCTCGCAATGACGACACGGTAAGTCAGCCTAAAGTCATCCGCTCTAGCTGCAACCGCGTTCGATGTTATGATCACGGTCGATCGCAATCTTGAATACCAGCAAAGCTTCGACGGACTTTCGCTGGCCGTGATTGTCGTTCATGCACCGAGCAACGATATCGCTGTTCTTCGGCCCTTGATGCCGGCAGTTGTTGCCGCCATTGCGCAGGCCAGAGCCGGAGCTGTGACGCACGTCGGCAAAGAGTAGCCGATCCGCGACGGTCCGGAAGCCCGCTCAATAAAGCCCGGTCAAGCCGTGGCTGGCGACGATCTCGCCCATCTGGTCGCTGCGCGCGATATGGGCGTGCAGCACCGCGCCGATATCGCGGTGCAGTTCCGCCGCGGTGCGCTCGGCTTTGGGCTTGATCTGCGCGCTGAGATAAGCGCCTTCCTCGCTGGTTGACCTCGACCAGGGCCGCGCCGAACGGCAGTTGCATGCGCTCGTAACGCTCAAGTCCCGGCGGCAAGGTCGCCGCCGGCTTCGGCGGATGCTGTCGGCAAGACAGGCCGCATCGAGCGCCGCCTTGGTGGTGCCGGCGCCGGCATGGGGGCGGGCGACAAAGGCCGCGTCGCCGGCCAGCGCGACCCGGCCGAACACCATCCGCGGCGAAACCACATCGTAGATCGGCTGAAAGAACGGCGTCGTCTGCGCGAAAATGGCGGCGATCTGCGGTGCGATGATCGCTTCGGCGTCGGCTTTGACGCGCGCGATCACGTCGGGCCGGATCAGCGGCGGCGGAATGCCGGCGGCATGATGACGGCCGTTGGCATCGGTGCAGATATCGGCGAGCGTGGCGCGATCGGTCGGCCGGTACCAGATGATGTTATAGGCGCGGCGGCCGATGGCGGTGTCGTTATCCCGCCCCGGCACCGCATAGCTGATCAGTTGCTCGCCTTCCGGCAGGCAGAAGGCGTAGAGCTCGACCACTTCGCGCCACAGCTCGGCGGCACATCGGCTTCGTCGAGCACCGCGCGCCAGGCGACATAGCCGGCATAGACCGGCTCCACGTCCGGCAGGAATTGCGCGCGCACCGTCGAGCGCACGCCATCGGCGCCGACCAGAAGGTCGCCGCGTTCGCTGGTGCCGTCGGCGAAAATCGCGGTGACGCCGGCGGCATCCTGTTCGACGCGCGTGAGCCTTTTGCCGAACCGGTAGGCCGGCGCCGGCAGCGCATCGAGCAAAGCGCGGTAAAGCCGCGACCAGCCGCTGAGCGTGCGCGCCATCGGCTGCTCGATGATGATCTTGCCTTGGCGATCGAGGCAGACACCGCGCGGCGGCGTTATTCCCATCGACTCGTCGAAATCGACGCCGGCGCGTTTGAGAATGGCGATGAGCTGCGGATGCGTGCCGAGCCCGACGCCGCGGCTCGCCAGTTCCTCATCGTTGCGCTCGAATACGGCTGTGTCCCAGCCGATCGAGCGCAACAGATGCGCGACCATCAGCCCGCCGAGCGAGCCGCCGATGACGAGCGCGCGGGGTGGTGTCATTACGCGTCATTCCGGGGCGCGCCCAACGGGTCCGGCCTTCGGCCGGCCCGATGACAAGCTCCGGCGCGAGCCCGGAATCCATAATCACGATCGGAGAGGTTCACGAAAATCCGTGCCATTGCCCGCACTACAGGGGATATGGATTCCGGGTTCCGGCCTACGGCCGGCCCCGGAATGACAATCACGGCAGCGCCCAGGACATGCTGTCATGCCCGGGCTTGTAATCCATGTTGGTGGCCGCCGGATTGCGGTTGATCAGCGGCCGGCCGTACATCGGATTGGTGGCGCTGCGGGTCTCGTGCTCGACCGTGAACAGCACTTCCTTGGTGTCGAGATCGATCACGTCCTTGAAGCGGTACTGGTAGTCATTGTCTTCGATGGTGATCAGGCCGAGATCGAGCAGCTTGCGATACGGCTTGGAGAAATTGGTGAGATAGATCTGCACGTGATGCCGGTCGTAGACCGCTTCCGGCGCATCGGTCTCGCGGAAATAGAAATATTGGTTCTCGCCGACCTGAACTTTCGCCTCCGGTCCGGCGCCGTTCTTCTTCACCTCGGCCGGCGCGTCGATCACCTCGCGATAGAAGCGGGCGATGCGCTCGGCGGTGCCGGGGCGCACGTCGAAACGGACATAGGGCATGCCGAGCTGAACGCGGCCGAAGCGCTCGAGGTCCGGGGTGTGCACGGTGATGCGGTTGCCCCAGGGACACACGGTTTCGACGCCGTCGTTGCTTTCGCGGAACTCGAATTTGGTGCCGTCGAGCGCCTTCTTCACCCTGGTTGAGCCGCTTCAGCAGCGCTTCGCGATCCGGCATCACCAGGCCCGGTGGTGCCGCGCAGCACGTCGGGCCTGCCCATCGGCAGGTGGAACTGGCTCATGCCGACGTTGACCCACATATTGCCGGCGCCGGTGTTGAGAAACGGATCGCGCGTATAGCCAAGGCCGCTGATGTAGAAATGCGTCGCCTTGTGCTGGTCGTCGATGCAGACATTGACGTGGCCGATACCGACGATGTTGCCGATATCCTGCGCGGCGCGGTCGTAAGTGTTTGTCGAGCATGGCGATTTTCCTTCCCGGACGGATATTAGGCGCGGACCGGGTTGAGCTCAACTGGCGTCTGGGCGGTAGGGATCGAGATGAGCGAAGGAGGATGAGATGATGGCGCAAGGAACGCACTCAGCGTCACCGGGTTTGAGCGGCGCGGCCAGCCGGTGGCCTCGCGCCGGAAATTCCTCGCCCGCATGGGCATCGCGATCGGCCTGTGGCTGGTGCTGACCACGGCGGGACTGGCGATCGGGATTGCCGGCTATGCATTTTTCGAGGGCATGTCGTTTGTCGATGCATTCGTGAACGCGGCGATGATTCTCTCCGGCATGGGGCCGATGGGCGAATTGAAGACCACGGGCGGCAAGGTTTTTGCCGGGCTCTATGCGATCTTCTCGGGCCTTGTCATCATCATCGCCACCGGCTTTGTGCTGGCGCCGATTTTTCACCGCGTACTGCACCGCTTTCACGTCGAGACCGCCAAGGACTGAACCGTCCGAGCCGCGACGGGACGCGCTAAGTGCATCTCGATCTTCGCGGCGCGGACGACTTTGCTCCATTTGGCGGTTTCGGAAGCGATGAAAGCGCGAAATTCCTCCGGCGTGTCGCCATTGCGCGACGATGCCCATGGTTTTGAAGCGCGCGGCGGTTTCCGGCTTTTTCAAATCGGCGACGAGAGCAGCGTTGAGCGCCTCGACGATTGCCTTCGGCGTGCCGGCGCGCGCGAACAGACCTTGCCAGCTTTGCCCCTCGTAGCCCGGCACGAATCTCGGCCAATGCCGGGACATCCGGCATGTCCGGATCGCGTTTGCTCGAGAGCACCGCGAGCAGTTTCAGCTTGCCGGACTGGATCAGCGGCAGCGCCGGGGTGAGATCGCTGAATTCCATCGAGACGTTGCCGCTGGCAACGTCGATCAGCCCCGGCATGCGCGCCTTTGTATGGAATATGGCGAATACTGGTGCCGGTCACGATCTTGAATTCCTCGGCGAAAATCTGGTGCGGGGTGGCGATGCCGGCCGACGCATAGGTCAGCGCATTGGGCCTTTCCTTGGCGAGCGCGATCAGGTCCGCCACCGAGTTCACGCCGAGCGAAGGCGAAACGACCAGACAGAACTGGGTCAGGCCGACGAGCGTAACAGGATCGAAATCCCTGCGCCAGGTCGTACGAGACGGACTTCATGACGTAAGGCAATAGCGTAATCGCCGACGGCGCGTGCAAGCAGCGTATAGCCGTCGGGGTTTGCCCGCGCGGCGAAAGAGATGCCGATATCGCCGCCGGCGCCGGGCCTGTTCTCGACGACGAAGCTGCCGTGCAGGCGCGCGCTGCAGCACGTCCGCTTCATAGCGGCCCAAGAGGTCATTCGATGCACCAGGCGGGAACGGCACGACGATGGTCACGGGCCGGCTGGGTAATCGTCCGCGGCGTGCAGCGGCACGGCCATCGCGCCGAGCAGGGCGGCCGCCAGTGCAGACCGCCAGCGCCATGCCGGCCGACCTGCGGCGTAGAGTGCTTTCAATTCGCGTCTCCCGGTGTCATGACGGACTTTTATACCGACATCTGCGTGTCCGCGACGGCGCAAGGGTGATAGACCTAGAGTGGAAATCGGAAGGGCGTGGGGCGCGGTGTCGAGCTTTTGGGACAAATTTCAGCCGGCCGCGCGCGGCGAAACCGGCGCGCGGCGCGAACGACGTCGATTATCGGCTGCTCGTGCCGCTGCTGCTCAACGTCGCGATCATCCAGGCGGTCTATGCCATCGTCCGGGTGACGACCTCTTACCGCGCGATCGAGCTGAAACTGCCGGTGATCTGGCTCGGCATCATCTCGGCGACGTTCGCGATCCTGCCGATTATCTTTGCCGTTCAAGTCGGCCGCTTTCTGGATCGCGGCAAGGATGCGCAGGCCGCTTGGATCGGCGCCAGCCTGCTGGTCATCGCCTGCGCCGGCTTTCGTTACGCCTCCGGCTCGTTGCCGGCGCTGCTTCTGCTCACGGCGCTGCTCGGCATCTCGCATATCCTGATCATGGCGAGCCAGCAGATGCTGTGCGTCCGCTGCACCGGGCCGCGCGGCCGCGATGCCGCGTTCGGCAATTATGTCATCGCCAGCGCCGTCGGGCAGGGGCTCGGCCCTTATCTGGTCGCCTGGGTCGGTGGATCGGCGACGCTGCCGCCGACCGGCCGCCTGTTCATGATCGGACTGATCGTCTCCTTTGCGTCGCTGGCGACCGCCGCCGCCATCCGGCCGGCGCCGGAGCATCTGATACGCGCGAAGAGCAAAGAGCGTCGTGCCGCTGCGCACTTTGTTGCGCCAGCGCGGGCTGATGGCGTATCTCGTCGCCAGCGTCATCACCATGGCCGCGCAGGATCTGGTGACGATCTATCTGCCGCTGCTCGGCGCCGAAAAGAATATCAATGTGCGCGACATCGGCAGCCTGCTCACCGTACGCTCGGTCGCCGCGCTGGTCTCGCGCATGGGCTATGTGCGGATTATCGCGCTGGTCGGGCGGCGGCCGCTGACGCTTGCCAGCATGGTGGGATCCGCGATCGGCTTTGCCTGTCTCGCCTTGCCGGTCCAGCTTCCGGCGCTGTTCGCGGCGATGACGCTGACCGGCGTTGCGCTCGGCATTGCGACGACGTTGAGTCTGACCAACGTCGTCGATCTCGCCTCGCCGGCGTCGATGGGCACGGTGATGTCGCTGCGCAATACCGGAAACCGGATCGGCCAGATGGCGGTGCCGTTCGCCGCCAGCCTGATCGCCGCCGCCAGCGGGGTCGGCGGCATTTTCGTCATCATCGCGCTCAGCCTCGTCGTGTCAGGCGCGGCGGTGCATTTCAGCGCCGAGGACCGGTGACGCCGGCGCGGCTTTACCAGTGCCGGTGCCAGCCGCCGTAATAGCCGCGGTGCCGCCAATACGGGCCGGGGCCGTAATAGCCGTACGGGGACGGTCCATAATAGGGCGGCGGGTAGGGCGGCGGATATAACGGGGGCGGTGGCGGCGGGTAAGCCGGCGGATAGGGCCTGGGCGGCGGGGCACCGAGGCTTGTCGCGATGATGTAGCCGCTCTGACCTTGAAACGTGACTTGGCACCACTGGCCGCTGCAACCGCTGACGCCAACCGGCGCGCCGGCAGGAATGGTGAGCATGACCGGGAAATTTGTTCCCGGTCCCTGCCGCAGATTGACATTGGTATTGACGGCGGCAGGGGGCGGCGGTCCGCCCGCTTGCGGCGGTGGGCCGGGCGGCGGTCCTGGCTGATCCGGGGCGGCTTGCCCCCGGGCGGCGGCGGCGGTTGGTCCGGCGGGGGCGGCGGAAGAGACTGCGCCGGAGCCGGTTGATCCGGGGGTGGCGGTGGTGCGGGCTGCGCCGCGGCGACTTGCGCCGCAAGCACGGTAAGCATCGCAGTCCCGGCTGCGATCTGCGTCAATCTCATCGGCAATCTCGCACGGTCCAAGGGTTTGCGTTCCAAGATTTTGGGTTCCAAGATTTTGTGTTCCAAGACTTTACACTCCAACATCGCGCTCCGGCCCACTTTAAGGCCAATACACCGTTCACTTTCAACACCTTCGCGGCGACATCACGGCGGCAGCTTTTGCAGCTCCGGGAACGGGGCATAGGCCGCCCCGGCGCACAGGTCTTTCGACGTGTCCGCTGATCCTTCGGCAGGTCGATAAAGTGATCGAAGCGCCCGACCAGAAAGACCGCAGCGAGCTCCCTGCTGCCGGCATAGTCGGTATTGTTCTTCTTCGGATTGAACTTCACGCAGGCCACGTAGCGGGTCTCGCCGGCCGCCTGTTTTAGTACCGGCGCGGAAACCGCGGCGTCGCGAATTCCGGTCGGATCGTTCAGATAGACATGCATGGCGGCGAGAATGTCGGCCTTGTAATTCGTCGGATAGGCATTGATGCCGCTGTCGTCGTCGCTATTTCCCGTGAGCCCATTATGTCCGCAGGCGCCGAGCAAAAGCGCCACGCTGAGAATTGGGCTTGCGCGCCGCGCCGCATTGCCGTTCATCGACTGTATGACCGCTCCCCGTCGACGCCATGCCGGGTGTAACGGCGAAATCGCGCCAAGCGCCACCGGCGATGACGAAGCTCCATAACGCTTACCGCGTGGCTGCCGATGGACGAACTGCGCGCATGGCGAGTGTCGATTGCCACGGCACGCCGGCGGCGGGCGATAGTCTCACACTATGGGACAAGTCCGCGCAAATTTCATTGACTAGTTTTGACGCGAGCCGCAGGTTTTTTCGGCGCGGACAAAGTGGCAATGAGTATCGAACAAGTCGACTTTATCGTCGTCGGAGCCGGATCGGCGGGATGCGTTCTCGCCAACCGGTTGAGCGCCGACGCCCGCAATAGCGTTGCGCTGATCGAGGCCGGTCCGCCGGACCGCAATTTCTGGATTCATCTTCCCATCGGCTACGGCCGCACGATGTGGGACTCCAGGATCAACTGGAAATTTTACACCGAGCCCGAGCCGCATATGGACGGCCGCCGGATTTACTGGCCGCGCGGCCGCGTGCTGGGCGGCTCGAGCTCCATTAATGGCCTGATTGTCATCCGCGGCCAGCCCGAGGATTACGATCACTGGGCGCAGCTCGGTAATCGCGGCTGGTCGTGGCACGACGTGCTGCCGTATTTCATCAAGCTGGAGCACAATGACGATTTAGCCGGCGACCAGTTGCACGGCGCGAGCGGCCCGCTGCAGGTCACGAGCATTCACGATCGCCACGAACTGATTGAGGCATTCATCGCGGCCGCCGATCGCCACGGGATCCCCCGGACTTCCGATTTCAACGGACGCGAGCAGGAGGGCGTCGGCTATTTTCAGTTGACGACGCGCAACGGCTGGCGCGACTCGGCGGCCGACGCCTATTTGCGTCCTGCCGCAAAGCGCCGCAACCTGCGAATTCTCACCGATACCCAGGTCGGCGAAATCTTGTTCGCCGGCCGCCGCGCGGTCGGCGTCACCTGCCGCAGCGGCGGCTCGAGCCGCACCATAACCGCCAGGCGCGGCGTCGTGCTTGCCGCCGGCGCGATCCAGTCGCCGCAATTGTTGATGCTGTCCGGTATCGGTCCTGCCGAACAGCTGCAGCGGCACGGCATTGCCGTCAAGCTCGACCGGCCGGCAGTCGGACAAAATCTGCAAGACCATCTGCAATTCCGCCTGATCTACCGCATCGCTAAACCGATCACGACCAACGACGCGCTACGCTCGCTATGGGGGCGCATCAAGCTTGGCAGCGAGTGGCTGCTGCACCGCCGCGGCGCGCTTGCGGTCGGCATCAATCAGGGCGGCTTGTTTGCGCGCTTGCAGCCCGAAGCGAAGACGCCGGACATCCAATTTCACGTGGCAACCCTGAGCGCGGACATGGCCGGCGGCAAGGTCCACGATTTTTCGGGCATGACGGTGTCGGTCTGCCAATTGCGGCCGCAAAGCCGCGGCTCCATTGCGCTGGCATCGGCCGATCCGTTCGACCGGCCGCGCATCCACGCCAATTATCTTGCCGCGGAAAGCGACCGGCAGTTCGCCGTCGCCAGCATCGGCTTCGCGCGCAAGCTCGCGCATACGCCACCGCTGTCCGATTACATCGCCGCGGAAGTGACGCCCGGTCCGGAGATCGCAAGCGACGATGACATCCTGCATTTCGCGCAAGCCAACGGCGCGACGATCTTTCACCCGGCCGGCAGCTGCCGCATGGGGCCGGAGGAGGACGCCGTCGTCGACCCGCAATTGCGCGTGCGCGGCGCCGACCGGCTGTGGGTGGCTGACTGCTCGATCATGCCGACGCTGGTGTCGGGCAATACCAACGTGCCGGCGATGATGATCGCCGAAAAAGCCGCCGATCTGATCCTGCAAGAGGGCGCGCCGGGCGCCGTCTAGTCGTCGCGCAATCCCACCGGCGGAGGCGGTCCACGCAACCGCCGCCGCGACAGCGCAGCTACGGCGAAACCTCTTCGAGCACGCGGCGCCGCGTCTCGATCATGTAGGTTGCGGCGCCGCAGCCGATGATCGCGAAGACGGAGAAGGCGAGGAACACGCCGCCAATGCCGTAACGCGGCAGCGTAAAGCCGACGATCAGCGGACCGACGGTCGCGGCCAGCCGCAGCCAGAAGCTCGCCCAGCTGACGCCGAGCGCGCGCATGCGCGTCGGATAGATTTCGCGGTGTAGAGGAAGATGCTCATGTTCATCGAGCCGAGCCAAATCTGGCTGAAGCTATAACCGAGCAACATGCCGAAAGCGGTATCGGAGCCGAATGCCCACAGCTCGATCAGCGCGGCGGCGGTAAAAAAGAACGCGACGACGAACCAGATGCGCCGGCCGGTCCAGTCGATCAGCAACGCGCAGATTGCCGAACCGAGCAAGCTGCCCGCCGGCCCGGCGATCGAATAATTGAGCGCCTGCTGCAGCGGCAGGTGATAAACCTCGCGATACAGCGTCGGGATCCAGCCCGACAAGCCGTAGGTGATGATGTAGGACGTCGCCCACAGGATCCAGACCAGGAACGTGCGCGACAAATAGCGTCCTTGGAACAGTTCCTGCCAGCGGGTCTGATTGCCAAGCGACTGAATGGCGAGGTCCGGCACCGGCGGCAACGGCTTGGTGCCGTTGCGCGACACGATGCGCTCGATGTCGGTCATAATGGCGTCGGCCTCCGCCAGGCGCCCCTTCGACGCCAGCCAGCGCGGCGATTCCGGGCAATAGCGCTGCAGGAACAGCGCGATGAAGGCCGGCACCGCACCGATAATGAACATCCACTGCCAGCCGAACTTCGGCACCACGATCGCGCCGGCGATGCCCGACGCGAGCAGACCGACCGGGAAGATCATTTGATAAGCGAGGAAGCGGCCGCCGCGCCGCTCGGCGCGCAAAATCTCGCTGATATAGGTCGACGCAACCGGAATCTCGCCGCCCAGCCCGATGCCTTCGAGAAAACGCAGGACGAACAGTTGATCGTAATTTTGCGTGAACGCGCAGGCGAGGCTCATGACCGCGAACAATGCGATAGCGATGCGCGCCGTCGCGACGCGGCCGATGCGCTCGGCGGCCCAACCGAAGGTCAAGGCGCCGAGCGCCTGGCCGAAATTGGCGATGCTGATCAAGCCGCCGATGCTTGAGGGCGGAATGTGCCAGGCCGGCACGATCGCCGGCAGCACATAGGCGATCGCCAGCGAGTCGAACGAATCGAAGAAGATGGCGACGCCGAGGATGACCGTCACCGTGACGTGCCAGCGCGAGTTCGGCAGGCGCTCAAGCCGCGCGGCGATGGTCTGCTCGGTCAAAGGCACCGCGGTTTGCATTGTGTTCCCCTCCCCAAAATCGGCGGCGCGAGACGTTACTCGTGCGGCCGCGCTGACTTCACCGTGGCGGCCGCAGCCGCTGAATTTGCAATTGAGCAAGAAACGGCACCAGCGGATGCGCGCCCATTTTCACCATCGCCGGCAGGTCGAGCTTGATCAGCGCCTCGCGCTGCTCCGCCGGCAATTGAAAGCGGTCGGCGAATGCGCCGGCGTCGGCGACGTATTGCGCGCGCAGATCCGCGTCATGGGCGAGGCCATGCAGCGCGGACGTGAGCTCCACCAGCTCCGGCTTGATCGACGGGTAATGCGCGGCGTGCTGCTGCTCGGCATCGCCGCCGATCCAGGCGAGCGATGCGTAGTTGTGATGCCAGCTCGGGTCCATCGACACCACGTCGGGCTTGCGCTCGCCGAGGGCGCCGGCGGCGCAGGCCCAGCAGCGCAACTCGATATTGCCGGTGTCGTCGAGCTCGGTCTCGTCATATCCGATCAGCGATTTCAGGTTGCCGGCGGCGAGCTTTTCCAAGACGCGCCGGTCCCAGGCCAGCTCCGGATTGGAGTAGCGGTCGGTGCCGGGAAAATGCGACATGCCGCCCCTCGACAGAATCACGGTCTTCAGGCCGAGCGCGGTCACGGTGCGCGCCACCGCCTGGCCGAATTGGTAGCAGCGTTCCATGGTCGGCTGCGGCGGCAAGTAAGCGTTCACATAGATCGGCAGCACCGGCCCGGTATGGCCAAGATGGGTGAGCGGAATGCCGATGGCGTAATCGATCTTCGCCGTCGAGGTGAATGCCGGATCGAAGTTCTGGCGATAAAGTTGGCGCACCAGCTCGAAACCGATTTCGCTCGGGATCTTCCAGTGGAATTTCCGCCCGGCGAATTCGCCGGTCGCCTCGCCGCCGACATGGACGGTGAACGGCGGCGCGGTGGTGTGAAAGAACTGCTCGGCGTGGTCGTTGGAGAAAATGATCCAGAGATCGGGATCAAGCGCCCGCAGCCGCTTGCCGACGTCGGCGGCGACTTCGCGGACATGCGCAACCAGCGCCTTGTCCTCGGTGTCCGGCATGGTGAAGAACTGCGGCGCGTGCGGCAACATGGCGCCGCCGATCACGGTGGACATCATGGGCGCCTCTCCTTTGCCGCAAGGCTATCGCGGGCGGGGAAGAACAACAAGCACGGCGCCGCGGCAGCCATGCGCGGCGCGCTTCACAGCTCGACTAGTGAAGAACTAGTACGGTTTAATCTCGCTCATCGCCGCGAAAGCGGCAATCCTTCGAGGCTCGCAGCTTGGCTCCCGCTATTCGCGGCGGACGAGCGGCCTCGGATATGGAAAGGAACGATGGCTGACGTGCCGGTGACGATCGCCTGTGGCAATTACGACCGCACCCGCGCGATCCGGGACGGGAGCGTGAAAGTCGAAGGCTGCGACGTCACCTACCTGCCGCTCTATCCGGAGGAGATTTTCCACCGCGCCTTCAAATTCCAGGAATTCGACATTTCGGAGCTGTCGTTCTCGAGTTACATCCGCACGGTGGCGGCGGGCACGTCGGCCTATATCGGCATTCCGGCCTTCGTGTCGCGGATCTTCCGCCATTCCGGCATCTATATCCGCAAGGGCGCCGGCATCGAAAAGCCGCAAGATCTGCGCGGCAAGCGCATCGGCGTGCCGGAATATCAGATCACCGCGGTGGTCTGGATGCGCGGGCTGATGCAGCACGAATACGGCGTCGCGCCGTCCGAAATCCATTGGCGCAGCGGCGGCCAGGAACAGCCGGGCCGGCACGAGCGCACGCCGCTTAAGGCCATTCCCGGGCTCGACCTGCAACCGATCGGCGACGACCGTACGCTGGTCGGCATGCTCAAGGCAGGTGAGCTTGACGCGTTGTTCACGGCGCGGGCGCCGTCGTCGTTTCTTGCCGGCGAGCCGCATATCGCGCGGCTGTTTGCCGATACGCGCGCGGCGGAAGAGGCCTATTACAAAAAGACCGGACTGTTTCCGATCATGCATCTCGTCGGCATCCGCAAAACGCTCGCCGAAAAGTATCCCTGGCTGGCGACCAGCGTGTACAAGGCATTCTGCGAAGCCAAGGCGCGGGCGATGATCGATTTGCGTGACGTCAATGCGTTGATGGTGACGCTGCCCTGGCTCGAAGCCGAGACCAATGAGACCAGCGCCCTCATGGGCGAGGATTTCTGGAAGTACGGAATTGCGGAAAATCTTCCCGAGATCGAGGCGCTGACGCAGTACATTCACGAGCAAGGTCTCGCCGACCGAAAAGTAAAGGTCGAGGAATTATTTCACCCCTCGACGTTCGAAATCGCCAAGGTGTGACCGATCATGACCCGCAGCGAACAACGCGTGATCATCGTCGGCGCCGGCCCGGTCGGCGCCGTCATGGCGCTCGCTTTGGTGCGCAAAGCCATTCCGGTGCTGCTCCTGGAAGCGGAGCCCGAGCCGGTCGAGGATCAGCGCGCCGCGACGATCCACGCGCCGACTCTGGAAATGCTCGCCGATCTCGGTCTCAAACAGCAGGCTTTCGCCGAAGATGCCTCGGGCGGTTTTCAAGCGCCGATCTTTCAATTTCGCGATCGCGCCAGCAACGAACTTGTCGCCGCCTTCGATATCCGGCTTCTTGAAGGCGAGGTGCCGTATCCGTTCGTGCTGCAGTGGGAACAATACAAGCTCGTTCGCGCCGTACTGCCGTTGCTCGCGGAGAGCGGGCTCGCCGAAGTGCGGTTTGGCGCCAAACTCATCGGGCTCGTTCAACACGCGGATTACGTCGACGTCACCGTTGAGGCGAGCGGGGAGACCGAACAGTTGCGCGGCGCTTACGTCATCGGCACCGATGGCGGCCGAAGTACCGTGCGTCGGCTTGCCGGGATCGACTTCGAGGGGTTCACCTGGGAAGAGCGCTTCATCAAGATCGCGACTAGCTTCGATTTCGTCGGCACCGGCACGGGCTACTGCACGCGCAATTATTTCTCCGATCCCGACGAATGGCTCAATCTGTTCAAGGTCAAGGGCAACGGTCCGCCCGGCATCTGGCGCGGCATCATGCCGGTGCCGGCCGATGAATCCGACGAGCAGGCGCTCGGCATGGCAAGCATCCAGCGCCGGCTGCACGGCATCTACGACAAGAGCGGCGATTTCGACATTCCCTATTACGCGCTCTATACCGTGCATCAGCGCGTCGCCGCCACGTTCAACAAGGGTCGCGTGCTGCTCGCCGGCGATGCCGCCCACGTCAATAATCCGATCGGCGGCATGGGCATGAACGGCGGCATCCACGACGCCGTCAATCTGGCGCGGCAAACTCGCCGACGTCTGGTTCGGCCGCGCCGACGATGAGCGTGTTCGACCGCTATACGCGCCAGCGCCGCAAGGCCCAGATCGACTTCGTGCAGGCGCAGTCGATCCAAAACAAAAAGACGCTCGGGGAAAAGGATCCGGCCATCCGCCGCAAGCATCTGGACGAATTGCGGCGCACCTCCGAGGACGTCGCGCGCCACAAGGCGTTTCTCTACCGCTCGTCGCTGATCGACAGTTTGAATGCGGCGAATGCGGTGGAGTGAGCGGATCGAATGCTTGCTAAGCTCGTTTCGGCAGTCGTTCGTTAGGCCGCGGCGTGGACCGATACCGAAACGGCTTGGCCGAGTGCCGCGAAAGCGGTCTCGATCTGCTCCAAACGTGAGGCATGGTCGAGACGGAACAGCCGGTCTACCGATTCGCGCTTCCAGCCGAGCCGGCGCGCGAGTTCGGCGCGCGTCATGCCGGCTTCGCGAAGCTGGCGGTAAAGCTCGACCTTCAGCACCGTCAAAGCAGGCAACCGCACAAGACGAGGTCCGCGCTGGTGACCCTCGGGGACATCCTCGCCGGCCGCCATGCGCGCCGCAATTGCCTCCTCGATCGCGCTGACCGCGTGGTGGATCGCATTGGCCTCGTTCTCGCCGAACGTGGTCACCTCGGGTAGCGCCGGACAGGTGACCAGCAACGTGCCGTTATCGTCCGGTTCGAGCTTTATCCGATAGCCGAGCATTATTTCAGTCCTAAATCCTTGAGAATTTTATTCACCAAGCCTTTGCCCAATTCCTTGCGGCTGCCGTGCATGGGCAATTGCGATGTCCGGTCACCGCGCCGCACCGTCAGATGCCCGCTGCCGCCCTTGTGGGTTTCAAAAGTGCAGCCCTTGGACGCGAGAAAGCGTCTGAGTTCCTGCGCGTTCATGACGCAAACTATTCCACAGAACTGTTGAAGTCAACATAAGTGTGTAAAAAACTTTTCCCAGGATATCCAGTCTCTCTACGCTTCCCGTGGGCGGATAAGCTTCCCCCATTTCGCCTCGATCTCCCGCGCCTCCTCCGCCGACAGCGCCGAGGTTTGCGGAAACTTGTCGATCCAGGCGAACGGCCGGCAGGCCTCGATGATCGCCTTCGAATGCGAGGTGACGCCGCGCTCTTTGTCCTGCGGCGGGATGCGCGGATCGAGCGCCGAGCTCCAGGCGTTGCGCAGGATGTCGATGCCGTCCGCCGGCTCGCAGCGCGTCGCCACCGCCCACATCACGTCGGCGAGATCGGACGGATCGACGTCGTCGTCGACGACCACGACGATGCGCGCCATGTAACTGTGCGCCGCCGCGACCAGTGCGGCGCGCTTGGCGTGACCGTCATAGCGCTGGCGCAGCGCCACGACCGTCATCAGCTGCGACACATGCTGCCAGACGCCGGCGATATCGGTGACGCCTTCGGCTTCGAGATTGCTCCAGATCGTCGCGGCGCGAAACGGCAGCCCGAAATGAAAGCGCGGCGGTTTCAGCGGCGGCGAGCCGAGCAGGATCGGATCGTTGCGGTGGTGGATGGCGGTGACCTCCATCACCGGGCCGGGACGCGCCGCGGCGGCGTAGTAGCCGGTGAACTCGCCAAAGGGACCCTCCGGCAGGCTCGTTTCGCTCATCGGTAACAGCCGGCCTTCGAAGACGATTTCGGCATGGGCCGGGATCGGCAGCGCCGTTACCGGTCCGGTAAAAACCTCGATCGGCGCGCCTTTGATCGCGCCGGCGAATTCATATTCCGAGCGGCCGTCGGGCAGATATTCAAAGCCGGCGATGAACAGGGCAGGGTCTTCGCCATGCACGACCGCAAGCGGGCAGCTCTCGCCGCGATCCCAATATTTCTTGGCGATGATCGCGCCATGCCGGCCGCCGTGATCGAACTGCACCGTGACTTTGTTGGCGCCGTGCACCTGAACGCGATAGATCGACGCGTTGATCCAGCCGGTATCGGGATCGCGCATGACGACCAGCGAGCCCGAGCCGATGAACGGTCCGCCGTCGTGGCGGTGCCAGACCGGCGCCGGCAATTGCGCGATGTTCACGTCTGCGCCGGTAAAGGAATTGTCCAAGAACGCCGCAGTCGCTACAGTAACCGGCGGCTGTGCGCGCAGGTCTTTGCGCTTTTCCATCCAGGCCTTGAGTGCGTCCAGCGGCCGCAGCGCGGGATCGAGGCCCAAGGCCAGCGCGGCGCGTTGCACATTCGTCGTTGCATTGGTGAAGATACGAAAACCGCGCCGATGACCCTTGATATCGTCGAACAACAGAGCCGGACATTCCGGCAGACCGGCGGCGACTTCCGTGATGCCGCCGATCTCGAATTGCGGGTCGGCGCCTGTGATGCGCCGCAGCACGCCGAGTTTGTCGACGAGTGCAATGAATTCCCGCAAGTCCTTATACATGCACCAAGTCTTTATCCATGCCCGCAGTCTTTAGACATGCAACAAGTCGATCATGCAACAAGTCGCATCCATGCAATCATCTCCGCGTTATGCGCCGGGCCGGCAAAGTCAAGTCATTATCTTTGCATCGGAATATGTATAAGTGAGCGATGTTCGAGTACACGGCATTCATGCACTTCATCGGCCACCTCATCCACGTCTATGGCCTCCTGACGGTCGCCGTCGTCATCGGCTTGGAATGCATCGGCGTGCCGTTACCGGGGGAAACCGCGCTTCTCGCCGCGGCGATTTACGCGGGGACCAAACACGATCTCAACATCGTCGCCGTCATTTTGACGGCTGCCGGCGCGGCATTCGGCGGTCGCATGATCGGCTACGTGATCGGCCATGAATTCGGCTATTGGCTGTTGCTGCGCTACGGCAATTATGTGCGCATGACGGCGACCAGGATCAAACTCGGCCAGTACCTGTTTTTGCGCCATGGCGGCAAGATCGTCTTTATTGCGCAGTTCATACCGGTGCTGCGCACTTTCGCCGGAATTTTCGCCGGCGCGAATATGATGCCGTGGCGCGACTTTCTGATCGCCAATGCCGCCGGCTCCTTCATCTGGGCGGCGGTCTACGGTTACGCCGCCTACGAATTGGGCCGCGAATTCGAGCGCCTGGAAGGCCCCATCGTGATCGTATTGGCGCTTGATCACCGTGATCAGCTTCATCGTCGGCGGTATTTTCGTCAAGCGCCACGAGGCGCAGCTCACCGCGGAAGCCGAACGCGCCATGCCGGGGCCGCTCACGTGGCGTTAGCTCCACTGCGCGCGAGGCTGTTTCGTTGGAGCATGCTCTATCCGAAAACCGGCTTCCACTTTTCGGGACCATGCTCTAAGGGATCGCGCAATGGCGCGGGGACAATTGCGGCTTGCTGCGGATATCGGCGGCACTTTTACCGATATTGCGGCGTTCGACGAAAAAACCGGCGTGCTCACATTCGGCAAGGCGCTGTCGACGCCGGCGCATCTGGTCGAGGGCATTTCCGCCGGCGTCGCCAAGGCCGGCAGCGATTACCGTTCGGCCGCGCTGTTTCTCCACGGCTCGACCATCGCCATCAACACGATGCTGGAGCGCACCGGCGCCAAGGCCGCTCTGCTCATCACCGAAGGCTTTCGCGACATTTACGAAATCGGCCGCATCAACCGGCCGGACGCCTATAATCTGTTCTTCCAGAAGCACGTGCCGCTGATCGAGCGGGCGCTGCGCTTCGAAGTGAAGGAACGCATGCTGGCCGACGGCGAGATCGACACGCCGCTCGACGAAGCCGAAATCGCGGCGCTCGGCCAAAAGCTCGAGCGGCTTGGCGTCGAAGCGGTCGCCGTTCTGTTTCTCAATTGCTATGCCAATGCCGATCACGAGCGGCGCGCCAAGGCGATTCTGGAAAAAAATCACCCGGCGCTGTTCGTGTCCGCCTCGCACGAATTGTCGCAGGAATATCGCGAGTTCGAGCGCTGCGCGACGGTCGCCGCCAACGCCTATATCGGGCCGAAGGTGCGCCGCTACATCGGCGAGATCGACGCGCATATGCGCGCGGCCGGCTTTGCCGGCTCGTTCCTGGTCGTGCAATCGACCGGCGGGCTCTACGAGCCGGACCAGGCGCAGAGCCAGTGCGTGCGCATGCTGGAATCCGGGCCGGCCGCGGGCGTCATCGGCACGCAGGCGCTGTGCCGCGCGCTGAAGATCGACAACGCGATCGCCTTCGACATGGGCGGCACCACCGCCAAGGCCGGCGTCATCCATCGCGGCGAGGCGCTGACGACGGGCGCGGCGCTGATCGGCGGTTATGAGCGGGCGCTGCCGGTGCAGATCGCGATGATGGATATTTTCGAGGTCGGCGCCGGCGGCGGCTCGATCGCGCGCGTCGACGACGGTGCGTTGCGGCTTGGCCCGCAGAGCGCGGGCGCTTCGCCGGGTCCGGCCTGCTACGGACTTGGCGGCACCGAGCCGACGGTGACGGACGCCAATCTTGTGCTCGGCCGGCTCGGCGCGGATCGCTTCCTCGGCGGCGAAATGAAGCTCGATATTGCCGGCCGCCGAACGCGCGCTCAAGGACAAAGTCGGCGATCCGCTCGGCATGAGCGCGGTCGAGGCCGCCGACGGCATTTTGCGCATCGCCGCCACCGCGATGTCCTACGCCGTCAAAGGCGTCACCACCGAACGCGGCTTCGATGCCGGCGATTTCGTGCTGTTCGCCTATGGCGGCGCCGGCCCGTTGCATGCCGTCGAGGTCGCGCGCGAGATCGGCATGCGCAAGGTCATCGTGCCGTCGGCGCCGGGCGTGTTTTCCGCCTTCGGCATGCTGTTCTCCGATTTGCGCTACGATTTCGTGCGCACCTGGTTCACGCCGCTCGACGATGCTCCGTTCGACGAAATGGAAAAGGTCTATCGCGCGCTGGAGCAGCAGGGCCGCGACGCGATCGCCGGCACTTCGGTCAAGCCGCAGCGGGTCGCGGTCAAGCGCGCAGCCGACATGCGCTATGTCGGGCAGGAGCACGCGGTGACGGTCGACCTGCCGATGGCGGTGTTCGGGCGCGAAGACCGCAAAGCCATCAAACGGCATTTCGACGCCATGCACGCCCAACGCTACGGCACCTCGGCGCCCGAGGAACGCGCCGAGATCGTCAGCCTGCGCTCGACCGTGACCGGGCTGATGCGCAAGCCGCCGCAGCGCAAGATCGCCCGCGGCCAAAGAACGCCGCCGCAAGCCGCGTTCGGCGGCAAGCGGCCGGTCTATTTCGGCGGCCGCTTCCACGCGACGCCGACCTACCGGCGCGCGGCGCTGCTGGCCGGCAACCGCATCAAGGGCCCGGCATTGATCGAGGAATATGCCTCGACCACCGTGCTGATGCCCGGCGACGCGCTGGAGGTCGACGCATTCGGGCAATCTGGCGATCACGGTGGGAGGCGATAAGACGGTACGCACTCAGCGTTGCACCGACCGCGGACGTGATCGGTTGATGAAACTGTTCCGTCGGCAATTTCTGCATCTGGCAACGGGACTGCGGCGCTTCCGCTGATCTGCCAATCGTGGGCGCGACGCCTATCGACCTGCTAGTATCCCGGCTGGCGTATCATCGTCGACGTTTCGCCGCCTGGAGCACGACAGACCTTTGTGCGCGGCTCGATCCGGCAATGGCATGTCGCAACGGCTCGGCCCGCAATTCATCGCGAAAACCGCCCCGGTGCCGCGGACAATGATCGGCGCCGAAGCGGTGTTGATCAATCCGCGCCTGCACGGCTAAATGTTCGTCATATCCGTTGGCGGCGATCTTTGGCACGAGGCTTTGCCGCCGCCCGATACACTGGTTCGCGTTGCGGCGAATGCATTTACCATGCTCAATTTCGATTTCATCCGCGATGCCGCCCCGGTCGCCGGCGTGGTGCGTGTGCCGAATGTACGCGGAGCGTCAGATCTGGCCGGACTGTGCTAAAGACCATTCGCCGAACTGATCGCTTACGCCAAGCCAATCCGGAGCGGCTCAGCTTCGCCTCGGCCGGCGCTATCGGCACTGCGTGCCATCTGGCCGGTCAGTTGTTCAACAAAATGACCGGCGTCAATCTTCAGCACATCCCCTATCGCGGCGACGGGCCGCGCGATGGTTGATCTGATCGCCGGCCAGGTTCAGGTCGGCTTCGCAACGATGACGGCTTCGAGTCGTCCATCTCCAGCGCCGGCCGCTGCGGCCGCTGGCGGTGACCACGGTCAAGCGCTAGGATGCTCTACCCGACGTCCCGAGTGTCAGCGAATTTGCCCTCGCTACGAGGCGAGCTGGGTTCGGCGTCGGCCACACGGGACACGCCGCCGATGATCGTCGAATAAGCTCAGCGAGGCGCCGGATCAACGACACTGGCTTTGCCGCATCCGACGATGCGACAGGCACGGCTTGCCGACATGGGCGGCATGCCGCTCGCCGGCTCGGCCGCCGACTTTGGCAGGCTCATCGCCGCCGATGACACCGACAAATCGGGGCATATATTCATTGCGTGAAGCCGGCGATCAAGGCTGGAGCTAATCCGTCTCACCCAGCGATGAAGCGAAAATCGAAGAACGAAGCCGCGCGAACAAGCGCAGACCAAAACCGATCCGGTCGTCACCGAGATCGTGCGCAATGGCGTCATCGCGGTGACCGAGGAAATGAAGACCAACCTCATGCGCACCGCCTACAACATCATCATCTACGAGGCGCTCGATTTCACCACCGGCCTGTTCACCGCCGAAGGCGAGACGATCTCCATCGGCATCGGGCTGCCGATGTTCATCCGCGGCATGGCGGAGACGGTGAAGGCCAAGATCAAGCATTTCGGCCGCAAGAACATCCAGCCGGGCGACATCTACGTCACCAACGATTCCTATCTCACCGGCAGCCATCTCAATCACGTCACGCTGACGCTGCCGATCTTCCACAAGGGCGTGCTGGTCGGCTTCTCCTGCTGCATGGCGCATTGGCTCGATATCGGCGGCACGCTCGGCGGCATGACCACCGATATTTTCTCCGAAGGCCTGCAAATCCCGATCCTGAAACTGCACGATCGCGGCAAGGTCAACGAAACGCTGATCGAGGTCATCAAGCAGAACATGCGGCTGCCGAGCCGCGCCATGGGCGATCTGCGCGCGCAGATCACGGCGGTGAAGACCGGCGAGCGGCGCTTCCTCGAACTGGTCGACCGCTACGGCCGCGACGAGGTCTTGGGCGCGATCAAAGCCATCATGGATCATTCCGAGGCGATGGCGCGCGCGCGCACGCGCTCGATTCCGGACGGCGTCTACGAGGCGGAATCCTACATGGACGACGACGGCATCGACATCGGCAAGAAGGTGCCGATCCGCGTGCGCGTCATCGTCAAGGGCGACGAGATGACGGTCGATCTCTCCGAAGTCTCGCGCCAGGTGCGCGGCTTCTACAATTCCGGCATCACCACCGGCTATGCCTGCTCGCAGGTGGCCTACAAGTGCCTGACCTCGCCGACCGATTATCCGATCAACGACGGCTCGTTCCGCAGCCTCAAGGCGATCGTGCCGCCCGGGCGCATCATCAGCGCGGTGCGGCCGGCGCCGATGCGCTGGTGGATGACCTATCCGATGACCATCGTCGACACGGTGTTCAAGGCGCTCGCGCCGGTGATCCCGGACCGCGTCATCGCCGGCCATCATGCCGATCTTCTGATCGCGGCGCTGCACGGCATCAATACCGAAGACGTCGGAATTTTTTCTCGCCAATTTCGGTCCGCTCGGCGGCGGCTGGGGCGCCAAGCGCAGCGAGGACGGCGTCTCCGCGACCGTTTGCATCAACGACGGCGACACCCACAACGGTCCGAGCGAGCAGTCCGAGGTCAAGTTTCCGATCGTGGTCGAGCGCTATGCGCTCGTTCCGGATTCCGGCGGCGCCGGCCGCCACCGCGGCGGGCTTGGCGTCGAGCGCGTGGTGCGCGCGCGCGTGCCGATGACGTTCAATACCCAGGTCGAACGCGCCCATTGCAAGCCGTGGGGCTTGGAAGGCGGCGGCGACGCGACCGGCAACGAAGTGGCGCTGCGGCATCGACGGACGCTGGAAGACCGATTTTCCCAACGCCAAGGTGCTGGTGGCGATGCTCAAAACCGGCGATGCCTTCCGGCTGCGCTCGGGCGGCGGCGGCGGTTACGGCTCGCCGCTCGACCGGCCGGCGGCCGACGTCGCAGCCGACGCCAAGCAGGGCTATATCTCGCTCGCGGCGGCCAAGGAGCTTTACGGCGTCGTGCTCGATGCCGAGACCTTCGCGGTGGATGTCGCCGCCACCGAGCGGCTGCGGGCGTCGCTGCGCAAAGCGGCCCTGCGCCGGCTGGCTTGAAGCGGGGCTGTAACGGCGCTGCCGCTGGGCCTTTTGCACGCTTCTTGCGCCGCTCAATTTTGCATCGCCATATTACCGTCAGGTCGAGCGGAGCGTGTTCCGCGCGGCCGCGGGGTGCCGTAAGGGCCCCACAAAGTCGCTTAATAAGGACTTTGAGACCATGTCCAGGGTTTCCTCGCTTTCGAGTCCCTTCCTGCTTGGCTTCGACGAGATCGAGCGCGTGCTCGATCGGGTCGGCAAGGCGGCAGACGGCTATCCTCCCTACAATATCGAGCGCGTTCCGCGCGACGGGAACAGTCCCGAGCGCTTGCGAATTACCCTTGCGGTCGCCGGCTTCACCCGCGACCAGCTCGATGTCACCGTAGAGGAGAGCCAGCTCGTCATTCGCGGTCGCCAACAGGACGACAAAAGCCGCCAATACATCCATCGCGGCATCGCCGCACGCCAATTCCAGCGCACTTTTGTGCTGGCGGACGGCATGGAAGTCCTGGGCGCGGACTTGAAGAACGGATTGCTGTCGATCGACCTGGTGCGCCCCCAGCCGGAGCGCATCGTTAAATCGATCTCAATCAAAGAGTGCGATTAAGGAAACCATAAGGACTCGACCAAAGCCATGGAAAGGAGTCGAGTGCCATGAACGATATGAATCGTGACGATATGAACCATAACGAGCCGAAATTCGATATCTCGCCCGAGGCGCTTGCGCATCTGGGCGATGGCCGCATTGCCTATGTGAGGAGCGATCCGTTCCGAGGACGTCCGCGCGCTGTTCCCGCAGGCCGAGATGCCGCAGATGCCGCCGGGCCGTACGCTGTTCGCCCTACACGCCGCCGATGGCACGCCGATCATGCTCACCGACAGCCGCGAGGCGGCCGTCGCCAACGCCTGGAGCCAGGAACTGGAGACGGTAAGCGTGCACTGACCAGGTATCAGTAATCAGGAGTCAGTGATCAGAAACGGGTCGGGACGGGTAACGCCGTTGCCGGCCCTTTTCTATTCTGATTACTGATACTGATTTCTGATTTCTGATTTCTCGCTTGCGCCGCTAAGCGGCGGAAGCGGACGGCATGGCCAGCACCGCGTAAAGCGATTCGGCATCATGCGAGCCGCGCAATTTGTGCGCCACGGTGGGATCGCGCAACAGCCGCGCGATCCGTGCCAGCGCCTTGAGATGATCGGCGCCGGCGCCTTCGGGTGCGAGCAGGAGGAAAACCAGGTCGACCGGCTGATTGTCGAGCGCTTCGAAATCGATCGGCCGGTCGAGCCGGGCGAACAGACCAAACAACCGAGTGAGACCCGGCATCTTGCCGTGCGGAATGGCGATGCCGTTACCGACCGCGGTCGAGCCGAGCTTTTCGCGCTGCATCAGGATATCGAAGATGGCCCGCTCGTTTTGTCCGCTCAACAGCGCGGCGCGTGCGGCAAGCTCGTGCAGCACCTGTTTCTTGCTGTTGACTTTCAGCGCCGGGAGGATCGCGTTTGGCGCGACCAGGTCGGTAAGCGGCATGAACGGAACCTAAAGCTGAAGGCTTAGTGTCCTAACGCTTATTGTCTGTTGGGGCATTGTCGGTTTTGAGCATGATCTCTATGCAAAAAACCGGAACCCGTTGTTTCCGGATCAGGCTCAACGGCGGCGGAACATAGGGAGCCCCGGCAACCGCGTCAATGGGCATCGGCAGCCGCCGGCGGCGGCGGATCGATCCAGCCGAAATGCCCGTCGGCGCGGCGATACACGATGTTGATTCCGCCATGCGCGGCATGTCGAAAGACAAGCACCGGCACTCCGGTCATGTCGAGTTCCGTCACCGCATCGCTGACCGAGAGCCGTTTCAAGGTCGTGGTGGATTCGGCGATGACGACCGGAGTGAACGCATCGATGTCGACATCGTTGCCCTCTTCCGGCGCCGCGATGATATAGCTCGCGGCATCGATTGAGGTTCCGTCGCCGCGCTCGACGCGGTGATCCTTCAGCCGGCGATGATAGCGGCGCAGCCGCTTTTCGATCCGCAACGCCGCTTGATCGGCGCTGGCATAAGCATCGGCAGCGGTCCCGTCGGCGTGCAGGGTAACCTTCGAATCGAGATGGATCGCGCATTCGGTGCGAAAACCGTAACCGTCCTTGGCCAGCGTGACGTGTCCGGAATAGCCTCCGTCAAAATACTTACCCACGGTTTCGGCGATTTGATCGTTAATCCGGCCGCGCAACGCATCGCCGAGGTCGAGATTTTTCCCTGAGACGCGAAATGGCATGACGGCCTCTCCGGCGGGCTCTTGGTCAAAGCTGTTTTAGCCGCCTTAGCTCGACCTAAGTATCGACGGGCGTTACGTCAACGCGGCGCTAGCTCGCCGCCGCCTGCTTCTCGCGTCGCCGCTGCACCGACGAGGGAATCCGCATCGCCTCGCGATATTTCGCCACCGTGCGCCGCGCAATATCGATGCCGGCCTCACGCAGCTTCTCGACCAGAGTGTCGTCGGACAGGATATCGGCGCAGCTTTCGCCCTCGATCAATTGTTTGATGCGGTGACGCACCGCTTCGGCGGAATGCGCCTCGCCGCCATGCGATGCCGCGATCGCCGAAGTGAAGAAGTATTTCAGCTCGAATATGCCGCGGGTCGTAGCCATGTATTTATTGGCGGTGACGCGCGAGACGGTCGATTCGTGCATGCCGATGGCCTCGGCGACGGTCTTGAGATTGAGCGGGCGGAGATGCTCTACGCCGCGAGCGAAGAACGCATCCTGTTGGCGCACGATCTCGTTTGAGACCTTAAGGATGGTGCGGGCGCGCTGATCGAGCGCGCGAACGAGCCAAGTGGCGCTTTGCAGGCATTCGGCGAGATAGGATTTCTCGGTGTCGCGGCGCGCGGTGGTGGAGACTTCGGAGTAGTAGCGCTGGTTGACCAGGACTTTCGGCAAGGTGTCGGTATTGAGTTCGACGATCCAGGCTCCGTTTGGCGCAGGCCGCACGAAAACGTCCGGCACGATCGGCTGCACCGGCACCGAGCCGAAAGCCAGCCCGGGCTTCGGATTAAGCCGCCGCACCTCGGCGATCATGTCGGCAAGGTCCTCGTCGCCGACGCCGCAGATTTTCTTCAAGCCGGCGAAATCGCGCCGGGCAACCAAATCGAGCCGCGCCACCAGTGCCTGCATCGCCGGATCGTAGCGGTCGAGTTCCTTGAGCTGGATCGCAAGGCATTCGGCGAGGTCGCGGGCGCAGATACCGGGCGGGTCGAAGGTTTGCAGGATGGCGAGAACGGCCTCGACCTCGGCGGTCGAGGTGCCGAGTTTTTCCGCCGCTGCGGCGACGTCGCCGGACAGATAGCCGGACTCGTCGACCAGATCGATCAGATATTGCCCGATTATGCGCCGCACCGGGTCGGCGATGGCAAGCGTCATTTGCTCGCGCAGCCAGTCGGCCAGCGTGGTCTCGGCGGATACGAAAGCCTCGAGATTGTAATCGCCGTCGTCGCGGCCTCCCGAGCCGGCGCCAGTCCATTCCGAATAGCCTGCCGGCATGTCCGAACTGCGCGGCCGGAGCGGCTCGTTATCGTCCGGCGAAGTATCGTCGAGCGGACTTTCGTGGCGCTCTTCGCCGCCGGCGCCGTTGACTGCGCTGTCGTGGCCGTTTAGCGCCTCGCCGCTCACGGCAGGGACGTCGTCCGGGGTTTGTTCGCTGCCACGCTCGCCCGGCGCCGCTTCAGTCTCCGCGCCATTGTCGAGCAGGGGATTGCGCTCAAGCTCGGCCTCGACATAGGCCACCAGATCGAGATTCGAGAGTTGCAGCAGCTTGATGGCCTGCATCAACTGCGGCGTCATCACCAGCGCTTGGCTCTGCCGAATCTGGAGTCTTTGTGTAAGCGCCATGGGTGAGGGCTAAATTGGTCCGATTCTTGCTTCTTTCTCCTTGTACAGCAGTTCCTTTGCCCTGTCGTCAACCCCCACCCCTACTCTCCCCTGCCGCGGGGGAGGGTAGGAGGGGGGTAAGCTTAAAGCCGGAACTCCTCGCCCAGATAGAGCCGCCGCACTTCAGGGTTGTTGACGATGTCGTCGGCGCGGCCCTCCATCAGCACTTCGCCGGAATAGATGATGTAGGCGCGGTCGGTGAGCCCGAGCGTCTCGCGCACATTATGGTCGGTGATCAGCACGCCGATGCCGCGATTGGTCAGGTGCCGCACCAGCGCCTGGATGTCGCCTACCGCGATCGGATCGATGCCGGCGAACGGTTCGTCGAGCAGCATATAACTCGGCCGCGTCGCCAGCGCGCGGGCGATCTCGACCCGGCGGCGCTCGCCGCCGGACAGCGCGATCGCCGGCGTCTTGCGCAAGCGCGCGATGTTGAATTCTTCGAGCAGCGAATCGAGGTCCTGCTGGCGCCGCCGCGGATCGGGCTCGACCACTTCAAGCACGGCGCGGATATTGTCCTCGACCGAAAGCCCCCGGAAAATCGAGGCTTCTTGCGGCAGATAACCGATGCCGAGCCGCGCGCGCTGGTACATCGGCAAGCCCGTGACATCGGCGCCGTCGAGCTCGATGCGGCCCTGGTCGGCCTTGATCAGCCCGGTGATCATATAGAACACCGTGGTCTTGCCGGCGCCGTTGGGGCCGAGCAGGCCGACTGCCTCGCCCTTGCGCACGTAGAGGCTCACGCTCTTGACCACCTTGCGGCCGACGAAGCTTTTCTCCACGGCATGGACGGCAAGCAGGCCCTTGCGTTCGATCGCCGCCGCACCATTGCCGTCGGATCGCCGGCGCGGCCGAGGGGCAGTGCGCTGTCCGTTCTGGGTCGGCCCATTCTGCGGGTTCGGCTGGCGCTGCGGCCGCGATGGCGCTGGCGGCGGGACCGGGGTTGGGATCGGGACCGGCGAGGGCTGCGGCGGAGCCTTGCCGCGCGCTTTTTCCGCCGGCGGCGGCAAGCTCGCGATGTCGACGTAGATATTGCTGATGGCCCCGCCCATGGTTTCGAGGCCGATCCTTTCGAGACCGTTTGCCCCATCGCCAGACGGCGGCGCCCGGCGCGCAGACGGCGCGCCACGGCGAAAATATGCGAATAGGTCTGTCACGCCGATCTCGAAATTCCCGCCTGACGAAGCTGGACGAATGCTGCCTCCAGATCTTTGGCCGTTTCACCGGTTTAGCCGCCAAGTTTCCGTTCACCAATGGTGCGCTGCGGCCGCGTCAATTCGTCCGTTAATTGGTCCGGCCGGGCCCGATCGTCATGAAATTGGTCGGGGCGCCATTCTGGCCCTTGCCCGGCTGGATCAGCGCCCGGACGCGGCCCGGCCCGGGCGCGCCGGCGCCGGCGCCGCCATTGCTGCTGCCCAATTCGACGCGGGCGTTCCCGGTGACCATATCGACCACGACCTTTTCGCCGTGGATGACGTTCTGGCCCTGACTGACCACGACGTTGCCGCTCAAGGTGATCGTCTTGGTCTTGAGGTCGTAGATGCCGAGATCGCCGCTTGCGTTCTGATCCTTGGTGATCACGGTGACCCCGCCGCGCGCTTCGATGCGGCGGATATTCTGCGCGCTTTGCGGCATGCCGGGCGTCGATTTCGTGGTCGTCACCGGCGTGCTGTCGCCGCCGATGCCGACTTCCTGCCCGTAAAACACGACCAGGCTTTGGCACTTCATCGTGGTGTCGCCTTGCACCACCTGCACATTGCCGGAAAATGTCGCGGTCTTGGATTTGTCGCGGACCTCGAGCGTCGCCGCCTCGATCTGCACCGGCTGGTCCTTGTTGTGATCCTGCGCGAGCCCCGGAAATGCCCCGGGCGCGGCCGACGGTCCCTGCGCCACGGCCGACGTTGCAATGCTTGGCAGCATCAACGCGGCGCAGTACGCGGCGCACAGTCTGCGACAGCGCATCATTGATCGCTCGGATTCGCGGCGGTGGTGGCGGCCTCACCGGCTTGGCCGGTGGTTTCTTTGCCGGGCTGCAGCGTCATCGCCACGCCGCTGAAGCGGACAACGCTGCCATTGTCGCCGATATCGAGGCTTCGGGCATTGAGGAAGCCATTGAGCATTTTCACCGAGACCGGTTGGTCGGAAGTCACGTTGCCCTTGCGCACATCGATCACCGCTTCGCTGAGCCGCCCTTCGTAGCCGGTCGACGAGACGAGGTGGATGTCGTCTTTGAGCGTCAGCATTTCCGACTTCACGTCGTAGACGCCGGACGCGGCCGACATTTCCACGCTGCTCTTGTCTTGCATTTCCATCCTGGCGTGGAGCTTCTCGAGTTCGACGAGATTGGGCTTGGTGATGTCTTGCGCCGCCGCCTCCGCGGAAAATTCATAGGCGCGGGAATCGAGCGTGAACCCGGTCAACCGCGGCTGTTCCATGGTGATCTTGGTGCCGTGAATGACGAGCTTGCCAAGGTCGCCGGGCAGCCGGAAGCCGCCGATCGGCGGCAGGTAATCGAAGACGACGACCGTTAACAGAAGCGCCGCGATCCCGATCGGTACGCCGATACGCAGCAACCGTACCCGCCGGCTGTGCCGCCGCGCCGCCCGGTAGGCCCGTTCGAAATCGCCGCGAGAACCGGCGGAAAAAGCCTTTGCCGCGTTCTCGGGATAGACAATGGCCAAGCGATCATCCCTTTACGCGCCGCCCCAATTCCGAGCCTTAGACCATGGTTTGAGCGGCCTTGTCTCGCAAAACTTGCCCCGAAAATTGCCGGCGAATGTGGGCTCCGGCCGGGTTTCGCCTCAACGGCAAGCGTTAACGAGCGCCGGCTCAGGAATGCGCGAAAATATCGTCGGCGGCAAAGCCGGCGAGGTCGAGCCGCACCCGGTCCGGCAGAAAGCGGAAGCAGGCCGCCGCGAGTGCTTCGCGGCCCTCGCGCGCCAGCATGGCATCGAGCTTGTCCTTGAGCGCATGCAGGTGGGTGACGTCGGCTGCGGCATAGGATACCTGCGCCTCGGTGAGCTCCGGGGCGCCCCAGTCGGAGGACTGCTGCTGCTTGGAAAGATCTTGGCCCAGCACTTCGCGCACCAGATCTTTCAGTCCGTGCTTGTCGGTATACGTCCGTGACAACCGTGATGCGATTTTGGTGCAATAGACCGGCTCCGGCATCACGCCGAACGCCTTGTACAGCATGCCGAGATCGAACCGCGCAAAATGAAAAATCTTGAGGAGATTCTTGTCTGCCAGAAGCCGCTTCAAATTCGGCGCGCGATCGGGCGCATCTCGGGTGTGCGGCGGAATTTGCACCACGTCGGCGGAGCCGTCGCCGGGCGACAGCTGAACCACGCAAAGCCGGTCGCGGTCGAGATCGAGCCCCATGGTCTCGGTATCGATCGCGACCGCGCGCGACGCGGCGGCCAAGTAGCGCGAAACGTCGGGCAGGTCGCCGCGATGAAGTCGAATGGTCGCCATTGGCCCGGTAATCATGGGCGCGTGTTATCGCGCGCGTTGCCGGCAATTCCAAGGGCTTGGAGCGTCTGCCGTGAAAACTCCCGCAAGTCGGAAAACAGCCTCCGCTGCGAAGCCTGAAAGATCGGAAACGATTGTATCGCGCTGGGGCGGCGTAGAGACAATTTTCTTCTTATTTCGTCGCCCTTCTTGCGGTTCCATAGAATAAGCTTCTATTTAAGGGCTCCTGCTTCGTGTTCCGGAGCCTCGCATGTCGCGTGCGGTCGCCATTCCTGCTACTGCGCCGTTTTCGGAAGAAGACGTCGAACTGCTCAACCGTGTGGTCGGTCCGGCGAGCGCGGTACAGCGGGCATGGCTGGCGGGCTTCCTGGCTGGCGCCGAGCAGGCGGCAGGCGTCGAGCAGGCGGCGGGCGCCGCGCGGGCCGCGGCCGGATCGGCTACGGAGCCCCTCACTATTGTCTATGCCAGCGAATCCGGAAATTCCGAGAAGCTTGCCTCCGACATGGCGCGGCAGTCGCGCAAGCTCGGCTTCAAGCCGACACTGATCGATATGGCCGAGCTCGATTTGGCGGCGCTCAAGGCGGCGTCACGCCTCGTCGTCATTGCCGCGACCTGGGGCGAGGGCGAACCGCCCGGGCGGGCGGCGCGCGTTTATGCCGAACTGATGCAAGACGGCGCGCCGCGGCTCGACGGCGTCGAGTACGGCGTCCTGGCGCTCGGCGATACCGCCTATGCCGAGTTCTGCGCCGCCGGCAAAAGAATCGACGAACGACTGGCCGAGCTTGGCGCGAAACGCGTCGTCGAACGCATCGATTGCGATCTCGACTTTGCCGAACCGGCCGGCAATTGGATCGGCGCCGCGCTGAAATCGCTGGCGCCGCCGGACGCGGCGCGCAGCCGCGTGATCGAAGTCGATTTTGCCGGCAATGCCGCGGCCAAGTCCAATGCCGGCATCGTCGAGGCCGAAATCGTCGAGCATTTGAATCTGAATTCGTCGCGCTCCGACAAGGAGACGATTCACTTGGCGCTCGCTTTCGATGGCGCCGTGCCGGCCTACGAGCCGGGCGATTCGCTCGATCTTTATCCGGAAAACGATCCGGCCTATGTCGATGAATTGCTGGCGCTGGCGGGCTTGACGAAAGACGATGCGTTGCGCGGCGAACTTCTCGCCAGCCGCGATGTGACGACGCTGTCGCCGAAGACGCTTGAAACCTACGCGGCGCTGACCGGGCAACCGGACGTCAAGTCGCTCATCGCCGCAGGGCAAGCCCGCGATTGGGTCGCCGGCCGGCAGCTCATCGACCTGATAGCGGGCTTTCCGGTTACGTTCGGCGCCGAGCAATTGCGCGCCCTGACGCGCCCGCTCAGTCCTCGGGCCTATTCGGTCGCATCGTCGCGCCGCGAATTCGCCGACGAGGCGCATCTTCTGGTCTCCCCGGTGCGCTACGATTCCCATGGTCGGCCGCGCAAAGGCGTCGCCTCCAACTATGTCGCCGAACGCCTCAAGCGGGGCGGCCGCGTGCGGGTCAAGCTCAAGCCCAACCGGCATTTTGCGCTCCCCGACCCCGGTCGCGACATCATCATGGTCGGCCCCGGCACCGGCATCGCTCCGTTTCGCGCCTTCGTCCAGGAACGCCGCGCGGAAGGAGCGCAAGGCAAGAGTTGGCTGTTCTTCGGTGACCGGCGTTTCACCCACGATTTTCTCTATCAGCTCGAGTGGCAGGAGGCGTTGCAGGACGGCTCGCTCACCCGCATGGACGTCGCTTTCTCGCGCGACCGCCCCGAGAAAACTTATGTCCAGCACAAGATGTGGGAACGCCGCCGCGAGCTGATCGATTGGCTGGACGGCGGCGCGCATTTCTACGTCTGCGGCGACGCCAAAGCGATGGCGAAGGACGTGCGGACGACATTGACGCAAGCCTATGCCGACGTGAAAGCGCTCACGCCAGAGGCGGCCGATGCGTGGCTTGCAAGCTTGGAGCGCGAAAAGCGCTATCTGCAGGACGTTTACTAAGTCCGGCGCCGTCCCCCGGGATCGGATTGAAAATCATGACCGACGACGTATCGCGCAACGAGCGCATCAAGGAAGCCAGCGACTATCTGCGCGGCACCCTGGCGCATGGGCTTGCCGAAGAGATCACCGGGGCGATCGTCGAGGACGATCAGCAACTGGTCAAATTCCACGGCATGTATCTGCAGGACGACCGCGATTTGCGGCCCGAGCGCACGCGCAAGAAAATGGAGAAGGCCTTCGCCTTCATGATCCGGGTTCGCGTTCCCGGCGGCGTGCTCGCGCCACAGCAATGGCTGGCGCTCGACCAGGTCGCCCGCGATTACGGCAACGGCACGCATGCGGCTGACCACGCGGCAGACGGTGCAATTGCACGGCGTGATCAAATCGAACCTCAAATCGACGATGCGGGCGATCGACGATGCGGTGCTCAATTCCATCGCCGCCTGCGGCGACGTCAATCGCAACGTCATGTGCGCCGTTATGCCGGAGCAGTCGCGAGCGCATGCCGGCGCACTGGCGCTGGCGCAGGCCATTTCCGAGCGTCTGACGCCGCGGACGCCGGCCTACCGCGAAATCTGGCTCGACGGCGAGAAGATCGCCGGCGGCGAGGACGAGGCGGTCGAGCCGATCTACGGTCGGACTTATCTGCCGCGCAAATTCAAGATCGTCGTCGCGGTGCCGCCGTCGAACGACGTCGACGTTTTTGCCCATGATCTCGGCTTTATCGCCATCGTCGATCAAGCCGGAGAGATCGCGGGTTGGAATGTCACGGTCGGCGGCGGCATGGGCATGACGCACGGCGAGCCGGAGACCTATCCGCGCACCGCCGAGCTTTTGGGTTTTTGCAAGACCAAGGATGCGCTGGCGATCGCCGAGGCGGTCGTCACGGTGCAGCGCGATTGGGGCGACCGCAAAAACCGCAAGCACGCCCGGCTCAAATACACCATCGAGGATCGCGGCCTCGATGCCTTCCGCGCCGAGGTCGAGCGGCGCGCCAATGTGACGTTCGCGCCCGCTCGGCCGTTCCGGTTTACCTCGACCGGCGACCGCTACGGCTGGAGCGACGCCGGCGCCGGCAAGGCGCATCTCACTTTGTTTGTGCAGAACGGACGGCTCGCTCGATCGCGGCGCCGCAGCGCAGCTTTCGGCGTTGCGCCGCATCGCGCAAATCCACGACGGCGATTTCCGCCTCACCCCGAACCAGAATCTGATCGTCGCCAATGTGCCGACGGAACGGCAGGCGCAGATCGAAGCCATCGCGCGCGAGGCACACTTGCTCGCGCCGTGGTCGGGGCTGCGCCGCAACGCCATGGCCTGCGTCGCGCTGCCGACCTGCGGCCTCGCGCTGGCCGAGAGCGAGCGTTATTTGCCGGAGCTTTTGGCCGCGCTGGACGACCGGCTCGCCGCGCACGGTCTTTCCGCCGATGACATCGTCATCCGCATGACCGGATGCCCGAACGGCTGCGCCCGGCCTTATCTCGCCGAGATCGGCTTGGTGGGCAAGGGCCCGGGCCGCTACAATCTTTATCTCGGCGCCGCCTTTGACGGCGCGCGGCTCAACAAGCTCTATGCGCGAAGATCTCGACCACGCCGGCATCGTTGCCGCGCTCGATCCGATTTTCGCGGCCTATGCTGGCGAGCGGCAGCCGGGCGAGCGGTTCGGCGCATTCGCCATTCGCGCCGGTTTCGTCGCGGCGACCGGCAACGGCCGCGATTTTCACGCCAATACCGGCCCGCAGCGCGCAGCATGAGCGCCGAGCGCACGCCGACGGAGACCAAGCCGGAACGGTTCGGCGCCCTGGCGCGCTTGCCGTTGTTCTTTGCTCTTAAGGGCAAGCGTGCGGTGATCGCCGGCGGCAGCCCGGCGGCGGCATGGAAAGCAGAGCTGGTGTCGGCGACCGGCGCCAGGGCCGATGTCTATGCCGGCGATGCCTGCAACCAATTATCGCAACTTGCGACCGAGCCTTCTGCCGGCAAGGTCGTATTGCATCGGCGCGCATGGACGGCGGCGGACTTGTCCGGCGCGGCGCTCGCCATCGGCGATTTTCGCGATGACGGGGAGGCCGCGGCGTTTGCCGCTGCCGCGCGCGCCGCCGGCGTGCCGGTCAATGTCATCGACAAGCCCGCTTATTGCGATTTTTCCTTCGGCGCCATCGTCAACCGCTCGCCGCTGGTGATCGGCATTTCGACCGACGGCGCCGCGCCGGCCTTGGCGCGGGCGATCCGCGGCAAGATCGAAGCGCTGTTGCCGCAAGGGATTTGCGCGCTGGACTGCGGCGGCCGCACGCTGGCGCGCCGCGATACAAGCCTCCGGCCTTTCCTTTGCCGGCCGGCGCAAATTTTGGGAGCTGTTCGCGAGCCACGCCGCGGCCAATGCGGACGGCAATCCCGGCCCGCGCGATTTCGACCGCTTCATCGCCGGCGCCGCCGATAGCGGCAGTGCGCCGGAACAGGGTACGGTCACCGCGATCGCTATCGATCCCGGCGATCCCGAGTTGCTGACGCTGCGCGCGATCCGCGCGCTGCATTCCGCCGACGTCATCCTGTTCGATGCGGGGGTCCCGGCCGCGGTGCTCGATTTTGCCCGCCGCGAGGCGAGGAAAATTCGCGTCGGCAACACGAGCCGTGACGGCGCAATCGATGCAGATGACGATCGAGCTAAAGAACCAAGGCGAACGCGTGGTGCGATTGACGTGCTCCGCTCGGCTCAGCGCGGCGGAGCTTTCCAGGCAGGCGCCACGGCGATCTGCTCCGCCCTTGGTTCCGCATCAGGACATCGTGCCGGCAGGTTGATGCCGACGCCTGCGTATTGCACGGCGCCATTTTCGTGAATTGTATGCGCTGCGCTTAGCGATTAACGTGCCTCGCGAGGTCCGACGAGGCCGCGGAGAACACCATGGCGAAATTTCTGATCGATCCGCATTTCCGCCTGCAGGAATGGGTGGCCGAGGAGAAGGGCTATTTCCGCGCCGAAGGCCTCGATTACGAATTCCGCGAACAGGTGCGCGCGACCGGCGGCAAGATTCATGACAAGGGCGACAAGGTCGGCGCCTTCCAGTCGTTCGAGGAAGGCCGCAAGTCGAACGTGAGCTGCGCCTGCCACTGGACCGTCAATGTCGCGGCCTCGAACGGCCACGGCCGCATGTACACCGACGTCTATTCGGTGGCGCCGGCGGGAATCTTCGTCGCCGCCGATTCAAAGATCGAAACGCCGGCCGATCTCGCCGGCGTGCCGATCTCGGTCGGCTATCAATCCGGCAGCCACTACGCCACGGTGCAGGCGCTCGAAGCCTATCTCAAGCCCGAGCAGATCAAGCTCAACTATGCCGACGGCATGCTGTTCGCCCGCATGGAGAAGCTGATCGACGGTACGGCGCCGGCGGTGAACCTGTTCAGCGGCCCGTATTACTTCGCCGAGCAGCTCGGCTTCCGCAAAGTGATCGACACCACGTTCATGATCGGCACCATGATCCATGGCGATCCCGATCCGGAGGACCTGCGCAAGTTCTTCCGCGCCTTGCGCAAGGCGCAGCGCGACATCGACCTGCGGCCGGAGCTTTACACGCATTACTACAAGAACGAATTCCCCGACCGCTTCCACGCGCAGATGGACACGCGGCGCTGGGGACCCGGCGAGCGGCTGGTGTTCGAGCCCTATACCAAGGAGGTCTACGAGGAATCCTTCGAGTGGATCGCCGACCACCACATCTTCCCCGACGGCACGATGGGCGCCCGGCGCTATGAGCAGGCGACGCTGTCGCTGATCGGCTGATGACAATTGCGATAGCGGTCCTCCCGCACGCGGGCATTCAGGCACTTCCCGAAGCGAGCCGGATTTTTGGCTCTTTTTGGCTCCGTAAGACCGCGCCTATCTTGCCCAAGCAGAGTTCCACATTGCTCGGCGGCCGAAATACCACGACGATGTTGCGTGAGCCACACTTCGGACAGCGGAGGCGAATCTCGAGCCGGCACTGCGGTCTATGGCGCGCAATGTGTTTAAAACGGCAACATGGCCTGCGCGCTCAAAGTCCAAGTTTTATAACCCGCGCCAAGGCCGCCTAGTTCGCCGCCGAGAGAGAGCGAAGGTCCGACTCTCCCATTGGTGAACATTGCCCCGGCCGTAAGGCGCCCCGACCAGCCATCCGCGATGCCGATGAACGGCACGCCGCTCAACACCGTGGCGGGGTGGGTCGCGAAGTAATAGTCGCCGTAGAGTCCGACGTAGGGTGCAACGTTGAGATTGGGGGACGCCTGTAAGGGATAACTGATTTCGTCGCCCGTGCTCACACGGCCTGCCGAGAAGCTCATTGCTGTTTGCGTATTTCCAAAGGAGTCGTTCCAAGCACCGTCGCGCTCCCACGCCGTAATGATGCGCACAGAGGGCTGCAGCACGAAAAGGTTCCAGCGATAGGTGCCGGTGAACCCGCCAGAGCCGAGCCAGCTGCTGCCGCGGAACGAAGCGGAATCGCCGCTCATGCTGCCGTTGTAAATCGAATCCGTCCAGCCGAGCATGCCATCCATGCTCCAATGTTCGTTATAATGCCACGCGGCATAAGCGCCGATGGTCGCGCCGTCTCCGGTCATCTTGAAACCGAGCAGACTCCGTTTCGCTTCTGAATGCCTCATAGCCGATGAAGGTTCCGACCAGCATATTGGGTGTCAGCAAGCGGGTGATCCCCCCGGTGGCGTTGACCTCGCGATCATGCGTAGTCGTGCTGCTCTGATCGAAGCCGCTACCCCGCACGTCCGCCCACGCGCTCCAGACAGGATCAGGTGGCGGGGTACGTGGCGCCTTATAGGTCATGCTGCCTTTGGCCGCATAAGCAAGCGCATCGATAGCTTCTTGCGTCTTCTTGTCGGCTGCGGCTCGGCTGCGAAGTTCGTAATAAAAAAGTGCAACCCGTTTGGCCCAGCAACAATCTGAGGGCCAGGGAGAAAGCCCGTGTCGAACACCATATGCTCTGCGGTGTTGACTTGGTCGGTGGTGGTTGATGCGGCGTTTATCCGATGTAAATAGACGGCTAATTCGATGAGATCGCCTAATGATTGAAAGATCTGTTCGTCTTGCTCGTTGAAGGGGGAAATGGGGGGACCGGAAGAACAGCTGAAAGAAAATTGGAATGATTGGCCGTTAATGTTGCCGAGCCTCAAGGTGTATCCTTGGAAGGGAGACCCCGGGGGAACCGTGAATGAGCCGATGCCGGCGGTTGAGGTGACAGAGAGGACCGGGTTATTATTATTGCTATTAACGAGCAGGATCTCATTTAGTCCGTTACTAAACGAAAATTCAATGGTGATGACGTCACCCGGCGAGAATAAGCCGCCGCCGGGGGAGCCTGTGGAGGAAACGCCGACCCCGGCCGTCCCGGCATAACTGGGGCAGACATCTGTTAATGCGTATGACACCGGGCACGATTCGAGCAGGGCGAGCAACGTCGCGCCCATCAGGCCGGCGGTCCGGAGACTATAAACCCGATCGAGAATTGCCACGGTCGCCCCAACACCGCCATGAAATGACGCGCGTCTGAGACCTAACGAAGATCAGACAATTGCAGGATTGTATTTGACCCCTGCCCCGGCGCGAATTATCTACGGGGATTGTGAGGTGACAAGCCCTAGCGACGTCAAACGTCAAAAAATACTTGGATTATCAATGCAAATCGCGCTTTGCCGTCTCGTGTGGTAGCTACGCAACAGAGCGAGCTCGCGGCGCTCATAGAGTCGCCCTTGCGATCGCGCCATCAACATTATTAGCGCCGATGCAAATCCTGCGAAGCGCATGTCACGAAAAGGGGCTTGGCGCGAAGCAGGATGGCGGTCCCGGAGAAACTCGAACTTCCGACCTTCGGTTTACAGAACCGCTGCTCTACCGCTGAGCTAACCCGGCTTGACTGCGAAATCAGTGACTTAGTTTTTCGGCCCGGAGATTTTGCTCCGATTTTGCTCCGGGCAGAGGCGCCTTGTAGCGCACGAATGCCCTCACCGTGAAGTAGGGGCGTGCTCTCGAATAACCAATATTCCATTCCGAAGGGTGAAGCGCTGGCTCGGGAAGTTCGCGATGGCGGCGTCCAATGCGGCGTGCCCGACCGCGACGCTCGATGATGCCGCGATGACCCAGCGAACGTGCTGTTCGGCTCGATCCCACATCTCGACGCGAAAGGGCAGGCGGGTAGGGATGCCGTGCAGGTTCGGATTCGCGAGCTCGCGAAGCAACTCGTCCACGCGAAAATATGCGTTCGACGAGGCGCCCCAGAGGCCTTTGCATTCGGTACGAAGCTGCTCAAGAAGGCCAAGCGTGTGGAGCTGGCCGTCGTCAGGCTCGGCATATCTCCCAATCTGGGTATATTTGGGAAGTGGAGGGTGAACAAATGGCTGCGCTATCGAGCTGGTGTGACAAGCTTGCGTCCGTCCCTACGGTGGGCTTCCGGCTGGACCCGCATTACGCGTCCTCAGACGCGATCTTGGACAGCCTCACACCGATGCTGAACCCCCTATTTCAGGCAACTTTACGACGCCGCTGCCGCAACCAACGTTCCACAGCATCGACCTGAAGGCCAACATCGCGCGCGTCGGTCTCAATTATCGCTTCTGACGCTAAAGCCGAACTGGGGCTTCCCGGCATCACCATAGCATTAGATGCGATCCTGCGTTGGCAGGGTCTTGCTCCTGGCGAACTTAAAATTCTACCTGCTGGCTTGGTGCCCAGGAGAGGACTCGAACCTCCACGCCTCGCGGCGCTAGTACCTGAAACTAGTGCGTCTACCAATTCCGCCACCTGGGCAATGCGGTGGGCTGAACGGGGATAGGTACGAAAGCGGTCGTCCCCTTGTCAATGAATGGGGTATCGCCTGCTATGTCATGCGGATGACCGCGTAATCCCCTATACAGCGGGAAACCGATCATGTATTTCGCGGCGAACGACTAAAGGGCAGCATGGCCATCAAGAGCAAGGCTGAAACGCTGGTCACCGTGTTCGGCGGCTCGGGTTTTCTCGGCCGCCACGTGGTGCGGGCGCTGGCCAACCGCGGCTACCGCATCCGCGTCGCGGTGCGCCGGCCGGAACTGTGCGGCTATTTGCGGCCGATGGGCCGGGTCGGCCAGATCCAAGCAGTGCAGGCCAATTTGCGCTACCCGGACTCGGTTGCCGCCGCGGTGCGCGACGCCGATAGCGTGGTCAATCTGGTCGGCATCCTGTTCGAGCGCGGCAACCAGCGCTTCGACGCGGTGATGACGGCGGGCGCCGAAGCGGTGGCGCACGCCGCCGCCGCCGTCGGCGCGCCGCTGGTTCACGTTTCGGCCATCGGCGCCGATCCCAATGCGCGCCTCGCATTACGCGCGCGCGAAGGGGGAGGGCGAAGCGCGCGTGCTGGCCGCGCAAAGCGAAACGGTCATCATGCGGCCGTCGATCGTGTTCGGGCCCGAGGACGATTTCTTCAACCGCTTCGCGGCGCTGGCGCGCCTGTCTCCGGCGCTGCCGCTGCCCGGCGGCGGCCACAGCCGCATGCAGCCGGTGTTTGCCGGCGACGTCGGCGAAGCCATCGCCAAGGCGGTCGACGGCGATGTGCAAGCCGGGCACGATCTACGAGCTTGGCGGGCCGGACGTGCGCACGTTCAAGGAATTGATGGAATTCGTGCTCGCCACCACGCAGCGCCGCCGCTTGCTGGTGCCGGTGCCGTTCGCGCTGATGAAATTGCAGGCGGCGTTCCTGCAGTTCTTGCCGAAGCCGCCGATCACGCCCGATCAGGTCGAACTGCTCAAGAGCGACAACGTCGTGTCCGATGCGGCCAAGCACGACGGCCGCACGCTCGAAGGGCTCGGCATGATCCCGGAATCGATCGACGCGATCGTGCCGACTTATCTGTGGCGCTTCCGCAAGACCGGCCAGTTCAATCCGCACACGGCATAAGCCGCGCGATCATGACGTTGCCTCGGTCGGCGCGCAGCCGACGATTTGCAAGGACGATCTGAACAATGTCCGAAGCTTGCACCCATGGCATCGATACCGGCTTCGTAGCGTTGGGTTATTTCAAGGTCGCCATTCTCGGGGTGGTGCAGGGCATCACCGAATCACTGCCGATCTCGTCGACCGCGCATATGCGCCTGGTGCCCGCCGTGCTCGGCTGGCAGGATCCGGGCTCGGCGTTCTCCGCCGCCATGCAGCTTGCCGCGCTGGGCGCGGTGGTGAGCTATTTCTGGACGGACGTCAGCGGCTTGGCGGTCAATTCGATCTCCGCCGCCATGCGCGGCAATTTTCGCGACCGCTCGTTCCAATTTGTGCTGTGGATCGTTCTTGCCACCATCCCGATCGGTATTGCCGGCCTGGCGCTCGCAAAAGTCCTCAACACCTGCAATTCGCCGCTGCGCGCCATCAGCGTCATCGGCTGGGCCTGCATCGCGATGGCTCGTGCTGCTCGCGATGGCCGAGATCTGGGCGCGGCATCGGCGCACGATCGACAAGGCGACGATCGTCGACGCGCTTGTCGTGGGACTGGCGCAGACCGGCGCTCTTATTCCCGGCGTTTCGCGCTCGGGCTCGACGCTGACCGCGGCGCTGATGCTTGGTTTCAAGCGCGACGAAGCGGCGCGGCTGTCCTTTCTGCTCGGCCTGCCGGCAATCGCTTTGGCCGGCTTCAAGGAATTGTGGGAGCTCCACAAGATTCATCTCGATTGGTACGCCTGGTCGGTGCTGATCGTCGGTATTGGCGTCGCGGCCGTTTCGGCATTTTTTGCGATATGGGGCCTGATGAAAATACTGGAGAATTTTTCCAGCTGGCCGTTCGTCGTCTATCGGTTTTTGCTCGGCGTCGTGATCCTTGCTGGCGTGGCGACGGGGTGGCTGGCCTGACGGTCGCCGGCGGCGCGCTTTCGCAAATGAGCGTGAAGCGTTTTCCAATCTCATCAACCTTTTGACGCTAGCATAGGATTCGGCCAAGGCTCGAACCGACAAGGCTCGCAGGCCATGCTGACGCTGTTCCATCATCCGATTTGCCCGCATTCGCGCTTTGTGCGGCTGGCGCTCGAAGAGTACGGCTTGCCGCCGCGGCTGGTCGAGGAGCGGGTATGGGAGCGGCGCGAGGAATTTCTGCAGCTCAATCCGGCGGCGACCACGCCGGTCCTGGTCGAAGAGGGCGTGCCGCCGGTGCCGGGCGGCGCCGTCATCGCCGAATATCTCGACGAGACCCGCGGCCTGACGCTCGGCGAGTTCCGGCTGTTGCCGGCCGACCTTGGCGGACGCATCGAGGTGCGCCGGCTGATGAACTGGTTCAACGACAAGTTCTTCGAGGAAGTCTCGGGCGCGCTGACGCGGAGCGGGTCTATAAGCGCTATATCCCGGCCGGCAACGGCGGCGGCTCCCCCGACATGGAAACGCTGCGTGCGGCAAAGAGCAACATCAGGTACCATTTAGCCTATATCGGCTGGCTGGTCCGCACGCGCGATTGGCTTGCCGGCGACAGCCTGACCTATGCCGATCTGGCCGCGGCGGCGCATTTGTCCGCCGCCGATTATCTGGGCGATGTGCCGTGGGACGAAGACGAGACCGCCAAGAACTGGTACGCGCGGATCAAATCGCGGCCGTCGTTCCGCACGCTGCTCGACGAGGCGCTGCCCGGCCTGCCGCCGTCGCCAAGCTACGCCAATCTCGATTTCTGACGCCGGCGGCCGTCAAGGCGGCGCTGATCGAGGCCGCGCGTGCGCAAGGCTTCGACGCCGTCGGCGTCGCGCGGCCGGATGCAATCCCGTTTGCGGCGGAGCGGTTGCGCGAATTCTTAAGCCTCGGCGCGCATGGCGACATGGACGTGGATGGCGGCCAACGCCGAGCGCCGCGCCGATCCGCGCGCGCTGTGGCCGCAAGCGCGCTCGGTCGTCATGCTCGGCCTCAATTACGGGCCGGATGACGATCCGCTGGCGATCCTCAAGCGACCGCGGACGCGGCGGCATTTCGGTCTATGCCCGCGGCGACGACTATCACGAGGTGATCAAGCCGCGGCTGAAACATCTCGGGCGCTGGCTGATCGAAAAAGCCGGCGGCGACATCAAGGTTTTTGTCGATACCGCGCCGGTGATGGAGAAGCCGCTCGCCGCCGCGGCCGGTCTCGGCTGGCAGGGCAAGCACACCAATCTGGTGTCGCGGCAACTCGGCTCGTGGCTGTTTCTCGGCGCGATCTTCACCACGCTCGATCTGCCGCCGGACGCGCCGGAGGGCGACCATTGCGGCAATTGCCGCGCCTGTCTCGATATCTGCCCGACGGCCGCTTTCCCGGCGCCGTATCGCCTCGATGCCCGGCGCTGCATCTCCTACCTCACCATCGAGCATAAAGGGCCGATCCCGCGCGAATTTCGGCCGATCGATGGGCAATCGCATCTATGGCTGCGACGATTGTCTCGCGGTCTGTCCGTGGAACAAATTCGCCCGACGCCGGCCGTGAGGCGAAACTTGCGGCGCGGCACGCGTTGCGCGCCCCGCTTCTGGCCGACCTTGTCCGGCTCGACGACGCCGCATTCCGTGCGCTGTTCGCAAAAAGCGCGGTCAAGCGCATCGGCCGCGCGCGCTTTGTCCGCAATGTGTCTGGTTGCGATCGGCAATTCGGCGGACCGATGCTTGCCGGATGAGGCCGAGCGGCTGCTCGACGATGAATGCGCCGCTGGTGCGCGGCGCGGCGGTCTGGGCGCTCGGCCGGCTCGACCGCGATCGGCTTGAACGCGGCGCGGCGAAAGCGCACGATCAGCCGAGTCCGATCCGGACGTGATCGCGGAATGGACGGCAGCACGAGACTGACACGAGTATAATGGCCACGCTTCATTTGCTTCGGATTCGGTTATTGCGGCGGAGCATTTCTTCGCTGCGTTCGGCGAAAACTTCGACGGCACGTCGGCACGGTGCGTGGCAAGGAACGCGCCGCGATTTTGAATGCCTATGACGGCGGCGACTGCAGCGCGCTTCGTATTCGACGGCGCAGCCGTCGACGCCCGAGCTGCAAAGGCGCGATCGCGCAGCCGATGCTGTGCTGGTCTCGGCTCCGCCAGGACGACAGCGGCGATCCGGTGCTGGCGCGCCTGCGGCGACGATTTGGCCGCGGCGCAGCATCTGCGCTCGATCGTCTATCTGTCGACGGTCGGCGTCTATGGCGACCGTGACGGCGCCTGGGTCGACGAGGCAACGCCGCCACAGCCGGTGTCGGCGCGCGGCCGCGAGCGGCTTGCGGCGGAACAGGCTTGGCAGGATTTCGGCGCGCGCCGCGGCGTCGCGGTCGCCATCCTGCGTCTCGCCGGCATTTATGGGCCGGGCCAGCAACGCGCTCGTGCAAATCGCGCGCGGCGACGCCCGCCGCATCGTCAAGCCCGGGCAAATCTTCAACCGCATCCATGTCGCCGATATCGCGCAGGCGATCGACGCTGCGTTCGCGCGGCAGGCATCCGGGATTTTCAACGTCGCCGACGACGAGCCGTCGCCGCCCGGCTGATCCGCTCGCGTTTGCGGCAGAGCTGTTGGGCGTGCGCGCCGCCGCCGGAAATTCCCTTCGCCGAGGCCGCGCCGTCGATGTCGCCGATGGCTTTGAGTTTCTGGCAGGAATGCCGGCGGGTGCGTAACGACAAGCTCAAGCGCGAGCTTGGCGTCACCTTGCGCTATCCGACGTATCGCGAGGGGTTGAGGGCGCTTTGGGAGGAAGGCCGGCAATGACGGGGATCAATGCAGACTCGGGCCTTTGAGGAACCGATTGCGCTCGCTCGATTTGACCCGCAGCTCCATGAGTCTCGCCGTCGCGATAGATCGAGATCGGCACGTCGACGCCGGCCGGGCCTTGCGCCCAGATGCGGCGGAAGAAGCCGGCGAGGTCGCGCACGTCCTTGCCGGCGACCGACAGGATAATGTCGCCGGTGCGCAAGTCCGCCTTCTTGGCCGGCCCGCGATCGGCCAGCCCGACGACGACCAGCCGGTTCTCGACCTCGGTCGCGTAGAGCCCGAGCCATGGCCGCGGCGGCGCGTTGCGGCGGCCGAATTTCATCAGGTCGTCGACGATCGGCTTTAACAGATCGATCGGGACCATCATGTTGATGTTTTGCGTCTGGCCCTTCTCCGACGGCATGCTGAAGCTGCAGCGAGCCGATGCCGAGGAGATCGCCGGCCGGACCGATCAGCGCGGTGCCGCCCCAATTCGGATGCGCCGGTCGCGGTGAAGATCGCTTCGTCGAGCACATATTCCCAGTAGCCGGCGAATTCCTGCTTGGCGACGATGCGCGCGGCGACCGAACGCTGCCGGCCGCCGAAACCGCCGACCACGACGCGCTCGCCGACCGACGCCGCCGTGGAGTCGCCGATATCGAGCGCCGGGCACGTCGAGCTTGGCCAGCGCCTGCACCAATCCGAAACCGGTCTCCTGATCGTAGCCCAGCACATGGCCAGGCACGGAGCGGCCGTCGTTCAGCGTGATCCACAGCGTCTCCGCTTCGGTAATCAAATAGCCGATGGTGAGAACGAGACCGTTGCCGCGAATGAAAACGCCGTTGCCGGCGCGTTCGGTGCCCAGCGTCTCCGCGGTGAACGCATCCGGCGGGACAATGGTGCGCAGTCCGACCACGCAGGACAAAGCCCGCTCGAGATCGTAGCTATAGTCGTCCGCTTTCGGTTGCGCGGAGGACGGCACCTTCCAGTCGCTCACGGATGGCATCGCATATTCCTTCGCTCACGGCGGTCGACTGCAGGAGCGTGTAGCCGAATTGAGGCGGCAGCAACATCCGGACAAGTCCGGTTGCCGCATTCCGCGTCGTTCTACGCAATTTGTCCACTGTACGGCCGCGGATCAAGCCCTTGCATGGTCCCGCCAGTCAACGTCACGACAGCCCGGCATTGAGGAATTCCTTGGACCACTTGGCATAGTCGGCTTGGCGTGTGACCTGTTTCATCAATTCGCGATGACGCGAGGCCCTTGAGCTCGGCCGGCGGCGTGCCGTCGCGCAGCGCCTTGAGCGTTTCGTGCACGGCGTTGACCGCCGCCATGAACGGCATGTGGCCTTGCAGGCAGACGCGGACATTGCGCGCGCTGAAAGATAGTCGAGATCGTAGAGCTCGGCGCCGGCGCCGCCGAGAAACAGCGGCAGCTTCACCGCGGCGGCGACCGCGTCGAGCTGCGCGCGCGTCTTCACGCCCACCAGGAACAGCATGTCGACGCCGGCGTCCTCATAGGCCTTCAGACGCGCGATGGTGTCTTCGACGCCGGTCATCGCCATGGCGCTGGTGCGGCCGACGATGACCAGCCGCTTATCCTGGCGGCCGGCCAGCGCCGCCTTCATCTTGCCGACGCCTTCGGCAATCGGAATGAGCGTCGCTGCGGTCGCGCCGTAGGGCGTCGGCAGCGCGGTGTCCTCGATGGTCAAGGCGGCGACGCCGGCGGTCTCGAGTTCTTCGACCGTGCGCTTGACGTTGAGCGCATTGCCGTAACCGTGATCGGCGTCGACCAGCAGCGGCAGCTTGCCGGCGCGATTGATGCGGTACGCCTGCTGCGCGAATTCGGTCAGCGTGAGCACGATGATGTCGGGCGCGCCGAGCACCGCGAATGAGGCGATCGAGCCGGCGAACATCCCGGCCTCGAAACCGAGATCTTCGGCAATGCGCGCCGAGATCGGGTCGAAGACCGATCCCGGATAGATGCACCGCGGTCCGGCGATGACGGCACGCAACCGCTCGCGTCGGTCAGTCCAATCCATGGTGGTGCCTCTCATCCGTGTGTGTTGAGGGTCGCGCGCGTCGTTCTAGCATGGGCAATCTCGAATGGCTCATGCCCGTCGCAGCGGCGCCATCACGCCGCCGCGAACGCTGGCAGGAGGGGCTGCGGCGCGGCTACTTGCTTCCGGGGGGTTGCGTGGCTGTCGCTTGCTGCTGCGAGGCTTGGAGCTTTTTCTGCAGATCGGGCAGGCTCGCCACGAGTTCGCAATTGGCTTTGTCCTTGCAGGGCCTGCTGTTGAGCCTGCGCCCAGCGTGCGTCGGCGTCCTGTTGATTCCAGGGCCGCTTGGTTTCGGCATTGAAGCTCCCCTGCAGCGCCAGGCTCGCCAACGACCGGTGATAGTCTTCGAGATTAAGAACGCGATCGCGCGATTGGAAATAGAAGTTCTTGCCGTCCAACTCACTGCAATGCAGCAGGCCGCGGGCAAAACTCTGCTGCACACTTTCGGCAGCCGAAATCTTCGCCTTCAAGTCCGTGACGACCGCGTCTTGGGCCCGCACCGGCGTCGCCAAAAACGCAGCGAGAAAAACGGCCCCAAGGACGCTCCCCAGAGCCGTACCAAAGTTGTTTCGTGCCATGACTTCATCCCCCAATGAAATGCCCGGCAGTCTCTTAGATCCCCGCATAATCCATAGCACAGAAGGGCTTTCCCTCTACAACCGTTACCGAATTATTCACCATCCCGGCGGAACTGCTGCTGCTGCGGCAAAGGAGGGCCGGCGCAAGGCATCTGTGCCTTGTTCCCGCCAAATGTTGCCGGCAAAAACGCTCTGGAAATTAGGTTCGCCGGGGGTCGGTCTTGCGTAGCAGCATCAGTCTTGTCGCGATAGCGTTCGCCCTTGCCGGCTCACTTGGCACTGCCGCCGCCCAATCTTACCCGCCGCCCCCCGGCGGTGCGCCAGTCTATCGCGATGCCGATGGCGCGCCGCTCGATCCCCGTTACGTCCAGCCGGCGCCGACTGAGGATGGCTATTCGGGCGGGCCGGCGAGCGGACCCTATTTCGCGCCGCAGCCGCTGCCGGCGCCCGATGGACGGCCGCCGGCCGAGGTCGCTGGCGCTGCCTCGTCCGCCGACGTGACCGGCTCGATCAAGAGCCCGTCGATGGCGGCCGCGCCGGTCGGATCGGCTGCTGCTTGCAGCCCTCGCCGCCGACCGTGGTTGCTGCGCTGCCGGGGCAATCGCAGCCGGATCAGAATTCGGCCGCAGCAACTGCCGCCGCAGTTTCAGCGGCAAATCGTCAATTTCCCGACTCCGGAACCGGCCGGCACCATCATCGTCGATACGCCGAACACCTACCTTTATCTCGTGCTCGGCCGTGGCCAGGCGCTGCGCTACGGCATCGGCGTCGGCCGCGACGGCTTCACTTGGTCGGGCACCGAGCGCATCAGCCGCATGAAGGAATGGCCGGACTGGTTTCCGCCGAAAGAGATGATCGACCGTCAGCCTTATCTGCCGCGCTTCATGGCCGGCGGCGAGACCAATCCGCTCGGCGCCCGCGCCATGTATCTCGGCAATACGCTGTACCGGATCCACGGCACCAACGATCCGACGACGATCGGCAAATATATTTCGTCCGGCTGTATCAGGCTGACCAACGCGGACGTCGAGGATCTGTATAGCCGGGTCGGCATCGGCACGCATGTCGTGGTGCTGCCGGCGACCATGCCGACCGCGTTATCCGACGTTCCGCAGGCTCCGCAAGATTCGGCGCCCCGGCAATATTCGCCGCCGCCGCAATATTCGGCAGCCCCACCGATCCCGCCGGCGCCGATAACGCGCTGACGATTGGCGGGCAGTTACTGGCGGACAGGTGACGGTGGCCGGCGCTGCAACACCGGCCATTTTCATATCGCCGTGCGCCGGCTCGCGACGGGATTGACGGCGCCGTTGCCGACGGGCTCATAGAGTTGTCTCCATAAGAGTTCCGTTTCGCGTGATCCCGCTTTCAGTCCTCGATCTGTCGCCTGTGACCACCGCGACGCCGGGCTCGGCGGCATTGCGCAATTCGCTCGACCTGGCGCGGCTTGCCGATCGGCTCGGTTACAAGCGCTATTGGGTCGCCGAGCACCACAATCTGGCGAACATCGCCAGTTCCTCGCCGGAAATCATGATCGGACAAATCGCGGCGGCAACGTCGCATATCCGCGTCGGCTCGGGCGGCGTGATGCTGCCGAACCACGCGCCGCTGATGGTGGCGGAACGTTTCAAAGTGCTGGAGGCGCTGTTTCCCGGCCGCATCGATCTCGGGCTCGGCCGCGCGCCGGGCACCGATCAGGTCACGAGTTACGCTTTGCGGGCTCGGCAGGACCCGCGGCAAGGCGACGACTTCCTCGAGCGCTTTCAGGAACTCCTGTTGTTCGAGCGCGGCGGCTTTCCGGAAGGTCATCCGTTCCGCAACGTGCATGCGGTTCCTGCCGACGTGGCGTTGCCGCCGATCTGGCTCTTAGGCTCGAGCGGCTATAGCGCGGAATTGGCCGCGGCGGTCGGCATGGGTTTCGCCTTCGCGCATCATTTTGCCGACTACGACTCGGCCAGCGCCATGCTGGCTTACCGCGAGCACTTTAAGCCATCGGCGAGCCTGGCGAAGCCCTGCGCCATTCTCGGCACGGCGGTGATCGCCGCCGACAGCGATGCCGAAGCCGAGCGACTCGCATCGAGCGCCGACCTCCATTATGCGCGGCGCGCAAAAGGCGAATATCTGCCGCTTGCTTCGCCCGAGGAGGCCGCCGTCTATCCCTATGCGCCGATCGATCGTGAGCGCATCGCTCGCCATCGCGCGCGCCTGATCGTCGGCGGTATAGATCGCGTGAAGGAACGACTGCGCGCCTTGATCGACGCGACCCGCGCCGACGAAGTCATGATCACGACCATGGTCTACGATCACGGAGCGCGCCGCCATTCCTACGAGCTCCTGGCGCAAGCCTATGGGCTAACGCCGTCGTCCATCGTCGGCGATGGAGGCAGGGTGTAGCGGGGAGGTAAGAGGCTCGACCACCGTCTTGTCATAATCGCGATGGTTCCAGCCTCTAGACCATGATCCGATCAAGTTGAATCGGATCATGGTCTAGGTTTTACGTTGGAGCATGATCTTTTCGGAAAACCGGTTTCCACTTTTCCGGATCATGCTCTAGCATCGGCGTCATGAATTGGCCGCCATCGTGCCGCGAGGTGGAGGTGGCGTTCGCGTCCATTAGGACTCTTGTTAAGATTCTTCGCCAGAATTACGAATTCCCGCAGGCTTGGGGACGGAATTGAGCATTCAAGGCGCGCGTTGCGGCGCACTGTTTCACGCCAGAAACGGCATCGGTTGCCTTTGCACGGTCGCTCTCTGCACGGCGCTTAATCTGGCGCTGAGCGTGGCGCCGGCTTCCGCCCAGTACTACTACGGAATTGACCCCGGATTTCGGCAGCGGCCCAAACACCGGGCGGTGAAGCACGTCAGCAAGGAAAAGGACGTCAGCAAGGATTCGTTCGGCGATATTCCGAAGGGGCCGTTGCAGATCTTCATCTCGATCGATCAGCAAAAGTTGCATCTCTATAGCGACGGCATGCATGTTGCGGATACCTCCGTCGCAACCGGGGTGCCGAGCCTGCCGACGCCGCTCGGGCGTGTTCAGCGTCATCCAGAAGCAGGTGTTCCACCGCTCCAACCTTTACAGCAATGCGCCGATGCCGTTCATGCAGCGCATCACTTGGTCCGGGGTGGCGCTGCACGAGGGCGAAAGCATCGGCCATCGGGCGTCCCATGGCTGCATCCGCATGCCGCATGATTTTGCGGTGCGGCTTTATCGTCTGACCAAGCTCGGCGTGCCCGTGGTCATCGCGCAGCCCGAATTAAAGCCGGCCGCATTCGCCGACCCGCATCTGTTCGTGCATCGGGACAAGCCGCCGGAACCGAGCCCGGCCGCGGCGCCGGCAGTTTCGGCTGCGGCACCGGCCGCCGGCGTGGCGCTCTACCCTGCGCCGCCCGTTACGGCGGTTGCGGCCGGTCCCTCCGCACTGGGGTTGCGGGTGAATGGCGATGGCAATGGCGCGCCGTCGGTCGCGCTTACCCCAGTCGCCGATGCCGCTAAATCCAACCCGCCAATAGACGATGGGCCCAAGCCCGGCGAAGCGGCGAAGCCGGACGCGACCGTGCCAGCGGCGGTCAGCGTGGCAACGCCGCCGGCCGAGCCCGCGGATTTGGTGAAGACCGCGCCGGCAAGCCGGTCGCCGATTGCGATTTTCATCAGCCGCAAGGAAAAGAAGATTTACGTGCGCCAGGATTTTGCGCCGTTGTTCCAGGCGCCGGTCACCATCGCCGACCCCGACAAGCCGCTCGGCACCCTCGTATTCACGGCGCTCGGATTTATCGGCGATGGCCGCACGACGCTGCGCTGGGACGTCGTCTCGCTGCCTGACGAGCCGCCGCCGGAACCGAAGCGCAAGGCTGACCGCGAAACACGATCCGATCGATACGACCGTGGCCGACGGCACAGCGAGGAACGCGAAAAATCGGCCGATCTGCCGCCGCCGCAGACGCCCGCCGAGGCGCTTGCCCGCATCGATATCCCGCCGGCGGCGATCGATTATGTTTCCCAGCTGATCGTGCCCGGCTCGTCGCTGATCGTGTCCGACCACGGTCTCGGCGATGAAACCGGCGAAGGCACGAATTTCGTCGTCGTCTTGCGCTAAGCTCCAGGTGGGTTGAGCGCGGCAGATTGCGCCGCTAGGCTGGTTCCGGCTTATACGTGGCCGGCATCGGCGAGGCCGGCCGTCAATCGCACAGGAGGATCACCTTGGGTAAGCATTTTACGTTGACAGCGTCGGACAATTTCAAGCTCGGCGCCTATCGCGCCGACCCGGCCGGCAAGGCCAAGGGCGGCATCGTCGTCATTCAGGAAATCTTCGGCGTCAATCATCACATCCGCGCGATATGCGACCGGTTGGCCGCGCAAGGTTATACGGCGGTGGCGCCCGCGGTGTTCGATCGCCAGCAGCCGGATTTCGAATGCGGCTACACGCCCGACGAGATCGCCAACGCCCGCAAATTCGTCGCCAATCCCGACTGGGGCGCGATGATGCGCGACGTGCAGGCCTCGATCGACGAGCTCAAGAAGGAAGGACCGGTCGCGATTGCCGGTTTCTGCATGGGCGGCAGCATCGCCTTTCTGGCGGCCTGCAAGCTCAACGGCCTGTCTTGCGCGGTGGCGTTCTACGGCGGCAACATCGCCAAGAACGCCGACGAGAAGCCGAAGGTGCCGACGCAGATGCATTTCGGCGAGAAAGACGCCTCGATCCCGATGAGCGACGTCGAAATGATCAAGCAGAAGCGCGGCGGCGATTGCGAGATCTATGTCTATCCCGACGCGCAGCATGGCTTTAATTGCGAAGAGCGCGGCAGCTATAACGAAGCCGCGGCCATGACCGCGCGCAAGCGCGCACACGACTTCGTCGCCAAGCACCTGAAATAACGCCACTCGCGTTTCGCTCACGGCCTCTCCCCGCGCCGCGGGGAGAGGCGTTTCATTGGGGGCCGCAATGTTGCGCCGCGTCGTCATCGGGCATCTTTGCCTTGCCGTTCTGCTTGTCTTCGCGCCGTTTATTGCGCGCGCGGACGATTATCCGTCGCGCCCGATCCACTTGATCGTCACCTCGCCTGCGGGCTCGCTGGTCGACGTCATCGGCCGTCTGGTCGGCCAGGGCTTGAGCGAGCGGTTGGGGCAGCCGGTCGTCGTCGATAACCGCCCGGGCGCCATGACGCAGCTCGGCACCGACGTGCTGGTTCACGCCGATCCGGACGGTTACACGCTGATGATCGGGCCGGCCGAACTGACGATCCTGCCGTTCGAGAAGAAGGGCTATCCGTACGATCCGACCAAGGACATTACGCCGATTGCCTTGATGACCACGTCGTGGACGGTGTTCGCCATCTACCCGAAATTGCCGCCGCAGACGTTGCCCGAATTCATCGCTTATGCGAAAGCGCGGCCCGGCAAGCTGCATTACGGCACCAACGGCGTCGGCGGCGCGCTGCATCTCGCCGTCGAAATGCTCAAGCTCAAGACCGGCATCGATATCGTCCACGTGCCCTATCGCGGCGGCGAGCAGGCCGCGACCGACGCCATGGCCGGGCAGATCGAGATGGTGTCGATGGGACTTGCCAGCGCCCGCGTCGCCCAAGGCGGCAAGCTCCGCCTGCTGGCGCAGACCGGCCCGAGCCGGCACCCGCTGTTTCCCGACGTGCCCACCACCGCCGAATACGGGTTGCCCGACGTACGCATGGACACCTGGTTCGGCCTGGTGGCGCCGCCGAAGACGCCGGATGCGATCGTCGCCCGGCTCGACCGTGCTGCCGCCGAACTCGAACAGCAGCCAGGCTTTCGCGATGCCTTGGACAAGATCGGTTGCGCGCCGGCCTACCTGCCGCACGACCAGTTCGCCGCCTACATCGCTGCCGACCTGAAGAAATGGCAAAAATTGATTCCCGCTTTGGGCATTCCGCAGATCGAGTGAAGGAGTAGCTTGCAATGGCGACCCAACCGGCTTGGCCGAACGGCAAGAAAATTGCCGTGTCGGTGACGGTGATGTTCGAAACCTGGTCGGAAAACGCGGCGCCGAATTATTCGGTGCAGACCACCCATCTCAAAGCCGGCACCGTCGACCACGCCAGCAAGGCTTGGTCCACTTACGGCGGCCGCGTCGGCGTCTGGCGTTTGATCCGGATGCTCGATCGCTTGCAGATTCCCGGTACCTTTTTCACCAACGGGCGCTGCGCCGAGGAATATCCCGACGCCGTCAAGCAGGTCGTGAAATCCGGTCACGACATCGCCGGTCACGCTTATGTCCAGGATAAATTGCTGGCCTATATGCCGCTCGAGGATCAGCAAAAGACGATCCGCCACAGCATCGACCTGTTGGAAAACTGCGGCGGCAAGAAAGTCACCGGCTGGGGCAGCCCGGTGATCGCGTTCACGCCGGAAACCGCCGGCTTTCTGGCGCAGGCCGGACTGCAATGGACTTGCGACGTAACCTATGCCGACTTGCCGATCCGCATTCACACGCCGCACGGCGTCATCGCCGGCGTGCCGACGACCGACTTTTCGGACAATCGGGTCATGCGCGCGAGCCCGCGCGATCTCTACGACGCCTATAAGGGAACGTTCGACTACCTGTCGGAGAACGAGCCGATGGCGCTCCTGGTGCTGGTCATCCACGCGCAGTTCGGCGGCCGGCCGTTGATGACGGCCATGGTGCAGGAAATCTTGAAGTATATCGCCAAATCGCCCGATGTGTGGTTCGCGCGCCACGAGGAGCTCGCCAATTGGGCGCTCGCTTCGGGTGTCGACGAGCACAGTTACAGGAATCGGTATTTCAGTGGTCAGTAATCAGTAATCAGAGAATCGTTGTTGTCTGATCCCTGATCCCTGATCCCTGATCAGAACCACCGCTCCTGCACCTGAATGGTATCGCCCGGCTGTACTTGAGCGGTGATCGGCGTCTTGAAGCGATAGACTTCGCCGCCGTAATTGCGGCTGATGACGACGGAGTCCTTGTAGCCGCGCGCCGTGAAGCCGCCGGCGATCGCCACTGCCGTCTCCACCGTCATGTTGGCGACGTAAGGATATTGGCCCGGCTGCGTGACTTCGCCGAGAATGAAGAACGGCCGGTAGGCTTCGATTTCGACCGCAACATGCGGGTCGCGCACATAGCCTTGGCGCAACAGATCGGCGATCCGGGCGGACAGCTGATCGGTCGTCAAACCGCGCGCCGCCGCCGAGCCGATCAGCGGCATGGCGATGTCGCCGCTGGCGTCGACCACGTAGGAGTTGGTCAGGCCGTCCTGACCGAACACGACGACGCGCAGCCGGTCGCCCGAATCGAGCGTGTAGGGAAACTGCTGCGCAGGCGGGCTATAGGCGGCAGGCGAAGCCGCAACCATCCCGGGATAGGCGCCGGCCATGGCGTACGATCCGGTCGTTGCGAAGCCGCCGTAGGGTGACCCGGCGACCGTCCCATAAGCCGGAGCGTAGCCAGGCGGTGCGACCGCGTAAGACGGCGCAGCTGCCGTTGCATAGGTCGGCGCGGCGACACTCGCATAGGCCGGCGCAGCCATGGTCTGATAGGGCGAAGCCGCGACCGCCCCATAGGCGGCCGGGGCCGAGCCATAGACCACATTGTCGATGCCATAGGGCGACGGCGCGGCCGCCATCTGGACGCCCATCATGGGCTGCCGTGCGCACCCCGCCACCGCGATTGCCAGGGCAATCAACGCCAAAAGAGGGCGGGCGACCCGCATAGGCACAATCCGACCCCGTTTCGAGCCAAAGCCGAGGTCCGATTAACGCCCGGTATGGTTAACAAACCCTCACCGCGCCGGGTCGGCTAGAGCAGCCGAGTCCGGGCGTTCGCGGACGTTCACTCCACGTCCTTTTTCCGGGTCGCGGTCAGCCAGTCGGCCAGCGCCAGGAGCACCATGACGATGGCGAAGGTCACCGGGAAAGCCAGCACCCAAACGAGCCGCGAGGTATCGGTGATCTTCTCGATATCGAAGTACCATGCCAGCGCGTCGACCGCGGCAATGCCGACAATCGAGCCGAGCAGCTTCTGCTTGAGCGCGCCGAAATCGACCTGGGTTAGGCCGTGCGGCCAGTCCGGGTGGGCGGCGGCGTCGATGCGGCGGATGAAATTCTCATAGCTGGAGAAGATCACGATGAGGACGAGATTCGCCGTCAACGCCAGATCGACCAGATTGAGCACGTTGGTCACGAGGTCGTGCCAGTTCATGCCCCGCATTTGCAGCGTCAGCTCGAACAGATCGCCGAAGAAGCGATAGATCAGCAACAGCAGGCAGAGCAGCAGGCCGAGCAGGAACGGCGCCAGCAGCCAGCGGCTGAAAAATACCGACGCTTGAATATAGCGTCCGTCGGGCCATGACATGCCGTCTCTCCGCGATGCTGCTCACGCCAGCATACGCGCCGCGACCTTAGGCTGCCACTCCCGTGCCGATCGGACAGCTCACGCCGGTGCCGCCGAGGCCGCAATAGCCGTGCGGATTCTTGGCGAGATATTGCTGATGATAATCCTCGGCAAAATAGAACGGCGGCGCGTCGATGATTTCGGTGGTGATCGGACCGATGCGCCGGGCTTCGAGCGCCTTGGCATAGGCGGCCTTCGAGGCTTCCGCGGCGGCGCGTTGCGCCGGCGAGAACACGTAGATGCCGGAGCGGTACTGGGTGCCGACGTCGTTGCCCTGGCGCATGCCCTGCGTCGGATCGTGGCTCTCCCAAAAGGTCTTGAGCAGCTGCTCGTAGGAGATTTTCTTCGGGTCGTAGACCACCAGCACGACTTCGTTGTGGCCGGTGCGGCCCGAGCAGACTTCCTCATAGGTCGGGTTTGGCGTCATCCCGCCGGCATAGCCCACCGCGGTCACATAGACGCCGTTGCCGAGCTCCCAGAACTTGCGCTCCGCGCCCCAGAAGCAGCCGAAGCCGAACAGCGCCATCTCCAGGCCTTCCGGATAGGGGCCCTTGAGCGGATTGCCGTTGACGAAATGCCGCGCCGCGGTCGGGATCGGCGCGGAACGCCCCGGCAAAGCGTCGTCGGCGGTCGGCATTTCCAGCTTTTTGCGGAATGAAAACATGGCGGGGCCTCCCCTTCGGTCATTGCGGACGGCGAAGGAAATATAGCCTGCGAGGCGCAATACCGCACCGGGCGCGGCGATCACGTTTTCTGGGATCGGACCGGCTTTCGTCCGCCGCTTTTGCCCCTTATTGTGCGGCCAGATTCGGCATGATCGATCCACGCCGGTGGGAGGCCTTCCAGATGTTTCGCAGTTTCGCACTCGCCTGCGCGGTTGCCGCCGGCTTGGCCATGGCCTTGGCTTTGGCCGCCGGCGCGGCGGTCGTCCCGGCAGCGGCGCAACAGCTGCAGCCGGTGCCGACCGGCGCGACGCCGCCCTACGGGCCGCCGATCACGCTCGATCAGGCCAAGCGCGTCATGGCGGCCGCCGAGCTCGAAGCGGCTAAGAATTCCTGGCAGGTCGGCGTCACCATTCTCGATTCCGGCGGCAATATGGTGATGTTCCACAAGGTCGATAACGCCCAGCTCTCCGCCATCACGACCTCCGAGGGCAAGGCGCGCACCGCGCTCGAATTCAAGCTGCCGTCGAAGGCGCTCGACGACGCCATCGCCAATGGCGGCGCCGGCATGCGGCTTTTGGCGCTCAAGGACATCACGCCGCTGCAAGGCGGCATACTGGTCATGGTCGACGGCAAGATCGTCGGCGCCATCGGCGTCTCCGGCGCGCTGTCGTCGCAGGACGAGCAGGTCGCCAAAGCCGGCGCCGACGCGCTGGCCAAACCGGGCCTGTAAGCCTTCCGTCATTCCGGGGCGACGCGAAGCGTCGAGCCCGGAATCCATAATCACAGGTCAGCGACTATGGATTCCGGACTTGCCGCTTTACGGCAATCCGGAATGACAATCGGTTTTGCGACGGCTTAGCTCGCCGCCAATCCCGCTTTGAGCGCGCTCGCCGCGGCGGCGTAGCCGCCCTGCGCGCCGTCGATGAAATGCACATGATCGCTCTTCGTCGGCGACGGCGTGAAGCACGTCATCATCGCGGCGCTCTGCCGGTGCAGGCCGTAATGCGCCGTTCCTGGAGCCGCGGCGAGCCGGCGCTCCAGCGTGTCGGCGAGTTCGGGTGCGCAGTCGATGATCATGCGCAGCCCGTCGTCGTATTTGCGGAAATCGGAATTCTCCATCACCTGGCGCAGATAGGTGGCCGGCACGAAACCGCCGACACGCAGGTCGGAGCGCATGACCAGGAAATAGAGCAGGGTCCGCGCCAGCACGCGCAGCCGCTTGAAACCGCCGCCGGGCAGCGTGTGGGCTTCGAGCGCCATGCCCTGCGGCGGCCAGCCAAGCTTCGGTCCGCCGGCCGGCAGCGGCCGCCCGCCCTCGGGGCTGTTTTCGACCAGCGCCACGATGTCCTCGGTCAGCGCGCGGAACGCGGCCGGATCGCCGCCGGGCGCCGGCATCACCAGCACCGCCAGGATAAGCCCGCGTGCCGCGCGGAATTCCTCGAACCGGCACGACAGGCCGGTGAGATCGGGCCATGTACCCGGAGGCGCCGGGGTCACGGCAAATTCGCCGCGCTTGACCGCGGTATCGGCCCAGGCGAGGCCGCCGCCGGCGAACATCGCGTAGGACAGGTTCTCCGACGGGCCGTAGCGCGCCACGCGCACGTCGAGTCCCTGGCGGCGGATATGGGCGACCGGGACCAAGGCGACCCGCAAAATGAGCCCGAGCTCGCCGTCGGCCCAGGCCGCGGTCGCCGCCAACGCCGCGCGCGCCGTGGCGGTCATTGCCGGGCGACACCGCGAAGCCCGCGCCGTCGCCGCCGAACACGAAGGGAAATTCGTGGCCGCCGAGCGCATTGGTCAGCGCCGCGATCACCGCCGCGCCGGCCATGTTGACCGCCTTGTAGCGCTTCTCGGCGATCGCCTTGGTCGAGGCCACCACGTCGGCGATGCCGACGCTCCAATCGTCCGGCAGCGGCGTATAGCGGCGCGGCGTCCATCAGGCCGCGAAAGCCGCCCCGCACCGGGACGGACGCGTAGAAAGCTTCGCTGTCGCTCGCTGCGATCATGGTTTGGCCACTGACAAGGTACGTATGAATGTCTACTTAGTTTCCGCTGCCGTAACTCTCCCTCTCCCCGCACGCAGGGGAGGCATAGGCGGGCCAGGGCCGCCGTCTTTAAACGAAAGTACGCCGGCGCGAAGCATCGGCTAGGGTGAGGGGGCCTCTCGCTGGGCGCAGAGTAGCGGAGGAGGGATCGGAGTCATCGTGTCGAAAAGCAAGAATAAATCACCGTCGGACGAAACCGCTCCGCCGCCGGACGACCAAATCCTCGCCAGCAATCTGACGCTGCACGACCTGTTTCAGAAGCAGACTTCCGCCATGCTGGAGCGCGCCGACCTCTCCGAGGAGCAGAAGCAATCGATCCTGATCGCCATGAGCTGCCCGTGCTGCGGCGCGGGCGGGTTTTCGTTTACGGCGAAGCTGAAGCGGTGACGGCGCTCGCGGAGGTGGACTGGACATGGGCGCGTTCTTGTGTATGTTCACTATATGTTCACACAAGAAATGTAGTCTTTCCCGATGCTTTCTGACTCTATCGACGGCGTGGGTCTTGATCTTCTCGGATTTGCCGGAGAGCGAAGGTTTGCGACAATTCTCGCAGACCCGCCGTGGCAATTCGCCAATAAGACCGGGAAAATAGCGCCTGAGCATAAGCGGCTTTCACGCTACCGCACGCTGACCCTCGAAGAAATCAAGGCGCTTCCCGTGCCCCACATCGCTGCGCAAAAGGCGCACCTCTATCTGTGGTGCCCAAATGCTCTGCTGCCGGAAGGTCTTGCAGTAATGAAGGCATGGGGCTTCAACTACAAATCCAACATTGTTTGGCACAAGGTGCGCAAGGACGGCGGTTCAGATGGCCGGGGTGTCGGATTCTATTTCCGCAATGTTACCGAACTCATCTTATTTGGCGTGCGCGGAAAAAATGCCCGAACACTTGCACCCGGACGGCGTCAGGTGAATTTGCTGGCGACTCGTAAGCGCGAGCATTCGCGCAAGCCTGACGAACAATATGAGATTATCGAAGCGTGTAGCGCGGGGCCGTTCCTTGAGTTGTTTGCGCGAGGGACGCGAAAAAATTGGGCGGTGTGGGGCAATCAGGCAGACGGAAATTATCGGCCAACATGGAAGACATATGCGCATCATTCCCAAGTTATCGCGGTTCCCGCTGAATAGTCAGATTTCATCACTGTCATCTTCATCTTTGAGTACTTCGTCTAGCGCCGGTTTTCCTTCGTGAAAGGTTACGATTCCGTCGGGCAGGCCAACTAATACAAGCGGGCAGGGATTACCTACGCCGCGGTTAACGCGGTCATTCAGCTTCCGCCAATGCGTTGTAGCTTCGCCAAATTTATCCGACACGAACTTGTCAACGAATGCCTCTCGAAACGTGAGTGGATTCTTTTTCCTGTTAATTCGCGTTTCGATCGCGCGTCTTTGCTTTGCCGTCGGCTCATAACCCCAACACCTCAACTGATCAAAGGACTGGATTTGCCGCTCATCTACGAATTTTCGCACGAGCGCTCGCATGTTTTCCTGAAGCGAGCTGCCACGCGTTACGATAATTCCAACCGATATGGCGCCGTCGGAGTGCAATCGTTTGAAGTTTTCGAGGTCGCGATCGAAGAAAGGGTCTTTATTATTCCATTCAATTTCAAGCGCAACAGCGCCGGCCGAGAATTCCCTAACGTGATCGATTTCATGTGAGATGGATTCACGCTCACGGCCATTAATGATCTTTTTGATTTCAAATTTGGTCTTTAGCCAACCTGCCGCAGTCAAGGCCTTCCTCAAGCGTTGCGTCCCTTTCGCCTCACCCCCTCCTCCAGCAATAATTTCCTCGATCGGAATTGTTAGGTCCGTCAGGGCTGATTGAAGTTCCGTTAGGGCTTCAGGGAAATCAACTGAAAGGATGGCTTGTGCATGGGAATAAAATTCAATCTGAAAGCCCTTGGCGGATAAGGCTGAAAAATCTGCCGATAGACCGCTCACAACACGCTGCCCAGCCAGTTTGGAACCGCTATGGAGGTAGCGGTAGCAAATTGCCGTGCACGGATCTACCGGAAGTTGCTCAAAACAAATTCCAAAACTCTCCGAGCGGGACGTTAGCAAACTAGGCCGCGCGACTCCGCGCCACGCCACATGAACCCAATGTAACGAAACAACCCGCCGGGCGGCGCGTTTCCGCTGCGGGGCGATCGTCCCGCAAGCAGGAGACCGCCAATGAAATCGCAAACCGCACTTGCATTGGCCGCCGCGGTGCTGCTGGCCGGCGCCTCGCTGGCCGTCATGCCGGCTTCGGCGGCGCTGTTTTCATCGTCGGCGCCGAAGGCGGGCGACAGCCTGACGCTGTCGACCCAGGATCAGAAGACGGCGTGGAACGATTTGAACAGCGCCGCGGCGTCGAGCGCGCCGTCGAGCTTCCAGCCCGCGACCAGCTCTGCGGTGCCGAGCACGCTGAAGGTCCGCGCCATCCCGAGCAAGACTGCTGGCGATGTTCCCGCGCTGCGGCCTTATGACTTCGCCAAGGTCAACGGCAAGCTTCTGATCGTCAATCCGCATGACATGATGATCGCCGAGGTGATCGCCGGATAGCATCTGCCAGCCATGCCGCGAAAAGCCATGCCTCGAAAAGCCATGCCGCAAACTTGGGCGTGGCTAATTTCTAGCGCAGCGACCGCGGGTCGCGGACCATGAACGCGATGTAACGAAACATCCGTCTCGGGCGCCGCGTTTTGTCCTATGAGGGCGATTGTCCAAATTGAAATGTCAGGAGAAAATTCATGAAACCACAGACAGCAATCGCATTAGCCGCAGCCGTCCTGCTGTGCGGCGCGACGGCGGCTTCGGCCGAGGTGGCATCGTCGCATTCAGGTGCGGCGAAGCCCGACAGCATGCTCAGTCTGACCAGCGCCCAGCAAAAGAAAGCGTGGAACGACATGAGCAGCGCGTCCGCGCAGAATGCGCCGTCCGGTTTTAACGCCACGACCGGCGCGGCGGTGCCGAACACGCTGAAGGTCAGCGCGGTTCCGTCCAAAGCCGCGCGCGACGTTCCCGCACTGCGATCATACGACTTCGCGAAGATTCAGGGCAAGCTTCTGATCGTCAATCCGCACGACCGGATGATCGCCGAGGTGATCACGGGTTAGCGGCGCATTGTTCACTTCCCCACCCGGGCGCCCGCAAGCGCGACCCGGATGGGGAGGATGTTTGGCGCCGTTGCGCCTTGAAGCCGGCGTGCGGCGGGCCGGTCAGTTCTTCTTGCCGTAGGGGTTGGCCGGCTGCGATTGGCTGTGCATGCCGGCGAACGGCGAGGGAGCGGCGTCGCCTTTCTTCTTGTTCTTGTCCTGCTTCGGTTTCTTTTTTTCCTTGTTGCTTCGCATTTGACCTTTCGCCATGGCGGCCTCCGGGTTCGCGGTGGGTGATTCGTTGCGAATAGCTCAATCTAACCTATCATCCAGGCCGGCGAAATTGGCGCGCGCCGCGCGAGGTCACCGCCCTCTCGGCTTAAAGCCGCCGCGCATGCCGGGCCGGCCGAGCGTCGAGCGCGGGCCGGACTTCGCGCTGCGCGCTTCGCGGGCAAGCCGGATCTTTGCCCGGAATCGACTCCACGCCCGGTCCCATCTCGTCGAGATTGGGCTTGCGCGGCGCGTTCCGGCCGCCGGGCCGATGCGGCGCGACTTCGTGATAGAGCGCGATGCCCATTTCATCGAGCGCGGGTTTGTGGGCTCGGCTGACGGCCCCACCCCCGCGCGCGTTGCGCGCGGACCTTCCCCCTGCGGGGAGGGTGAAATGAATTTTGCCGTCGGGTCGTCGGTGACGGCGAGCTCGGTGGTGCGCAGCCGCTTGATCTCGTCGCGCAGCCGCGCCGCTTCCTCGAAATCGAGATCGGCGGCGGCGGCGCGCATGCGGGTTTCGAGATCGCCGATCACCGCCTGGAAATTATGGCCGATGGTGGCGGCCTCTTCGAATTCGCCCGCTTCGCCGGCGCCGGCGGCGATCAGCACATGGTCGCGCTCGTACACGCTGTTGAGAATATCGCCGATGCCCTTGCGCACGCTTTCCGGCGTGATGCCGTTGTCGGTGTTGAATTGTTCCTGCTTCTCGCGCCGGCGGCTGGTTTCCGCCATGGCGCGCTCCATCGAGCCGGTGATGTGGTCGGCATACAAGAATGACGCGGCCGTCGATATTGCGCGCGGCGCGGCCTATTGTTTGCACCAGGCTGGTTTCGCTGCGCAGAAATCCCTCTTTGTCGGCGTCGAGAATGGCGACCAATGCGCATTCCGGAATATCGAGGCCCTCGCGCAACAGATTGATGCCGACCAGCGCGTCGAAGGCGCCCAAGCGGAGGTCGCGAATAATTTCTATTCGTTCAATGGTGTCGATATCGGAATGCATGTAGCGGACGCGAATGCCCTGCTCGTGCAGATATTCGGTCAAATCTTCGGCCATGCGCTTGGTCAGCACCGTGACCAGCGCGCGGTAGCCGGCCGCCGCCACCTGCCGCACTTCGCCGACCAGATCGTCGACCTGGGTGCGCGCCGGGCGCACATCGACCGGCGGATCGATCAGCCCGGTCGGGCGGATGACCTGCTCGGTGAAGACGCCGCCGGATTCGTTGATCTCCCACGGGCCTGGCGTCGCCGACACCGCAAGCGTCTGCGGCCGCATCGCATCCCACTCCTCGAAACGCAGCGGCCTATTGTCCATGCAGGACGGCAGGCGGAAGCCGTATTCGGCCAACGTCGCCTTCCTGCGGAAGTCGCCGCGATACATGCCGCCGAGCTGCGGCACGGTGACATGGCTCTCGTCGACGAAGACCAGCGCGTTATCGGGCACGTATTCGAACAAGGTCGGCGGCGGCTCGCCCGGCTTGCGCCCGGTGAGATAGCGCGAATAGTTCTCGATGCCGGCGCAGGCGCCGGTCGCTTCCATCATTTCGAGATCGTAGAGCGTGCGCTGTTCGAGCCGCTGCGCTTCCAAGAGCCGGCCGGCGGCGTTGAGCTGGTCGAGCCGCTGCCGCAGCTCGAGCTTGATGCCGGAAATGGCCTGTAGCAGCGTCGGCCGCGGCGTCACATAATGCGAATTGGCGTAGATTTTGACGAATTCCAGCTCGTCGGTCTTCGCACCCGTGAGCGGATCGAATTCGTGGATCGATTCCACCTCGTCGCCGAACAGCGACACCCGCCAGGCGCGGTCTTCGTAATGCGCCGGGAAAATCTCGATGGCGTCGCCGCGCACGCGGAACGAGCCGCGGAAGAAATCACCGCCGGAGCGCTTGTATTGCAGCGCCACCAGATCGGCGAGCAATTGCCGCTGGTTCAGCTTTTCGCCGCGCTTGATGGTAAACGTCATCGCCGAATAGGTCTCGACCGAGCCGATGCCGTAGATGCACGACACCGAGGCGACGATGATGACGTCGTCGCGCTCCAACAGCGCCCGCGTCGCTGAGTGACGCATGCGGTCGATCTGCTCGTTGATCGACGAATCCTTCTCGATATAGGTGTCGGTGCGCGGGATATAGGCTTCCGGCTGGTAGTAGTCGTAATAGCTGACGAAATATTCGACCGCGTTGTCGGGAAAGAAATTCCTGAATTCGCCGTAGAGCTGCGCCGCCAGCGTCTTGTTCGGCGCCAGGATCAGTCCCGGGCGCTGCGTCTGCTCGATCACCTTCGCCATGGTGAAAGTCTTGCCCGAGCCGGTGACGCCGAGCAGGACCTGGGTGCGGTCGTTGCGCCGCACGCCTTCGACCAGGTCCTTAATTGCCGTCGGCTGATCGCCCTTGGGGTCGAAGTCGGATTTGATGACGAAACGGCGGCCGCCTTCGGATTTGTCCGGCCGCGGCGGCCGGTGCGGCGTCCATAACGGCTGACCGCGGAATTCGTCGCGGCCCTCGCGCAGCAAACGGTCGAGCGATTGCTGGCTCGCGGCGCTGCCGAAGGCGCCCATGCCGCCTTCCATAGGAGCGGGGCGCGCCCGGCGCGATCGGGTTTCGTCGCCGTATTTGATCACGCCGGCTGCGGTATCGCCGCCGTCGTCCCGCTCCTCGATGCCCAAGGCTTTCGCCAGATCGGGATCGAGCTCGCCGAGCGGCGTCTTATTTGGGCTTTTGCCGGTATAGCCTTGCTGCGGCGCCTCGCCGAACCCGCGCGCCACCGAGGCGCGGGCGCGATGCGCATTGGCGAAATCGGCGCGGCGGTCCCACGAATTGTCGGGCGGTTGCTGCAGCCCGGTCTGCGAGCCCAGTCCGGCGGTGCCCTGGCCGATGCCGGGATTGAGCAGGTCCGCAAGCGAATCGTCGAGCAGCGGCGCATCCGGCCGGGCCGCTTTGGCGCGGGTCGGCTTGGCCGGGTCCTTTGGCTTTTTCGGATGCTCGGGCTTCTTGGCCATCGCCTGCAATATGGGTTGAGTCCGAGGAGGAGGAAAGTGCAGTCCGTCATTCCGGGGCCGAGCAAAGCGAGGAGCCCGGAATCCATAATCCCGGTGCAGGGCTTATGGATTCCGGACTTGCCGCTGTGCGGCAATCCGGAATGACGGGCTCACTCGAACTTAATCCCGGCCCGCGCGATCACCTCGCCCCACTTCTTGGAATCCGACGCGATCACGGCGGCGAACTCTTCGGGCGTACCGCCCGCCGGCTCGTCGCCGATGGCGGCGAAGCGCGCCTTGAACTCGCCGGATTGGATCGCGCGGTTGATCGCCGCATTGAGCTTGTCGACGATCGGCCGCGGCAGGCCGGCCGGCGCGATGACGCCGCTCCAGGTCGGCGCCGAATAGCCGGGCACGCCGGCCTCGGCCACCGTCGGCAGCAGCGGAAATGCCGGCGAGCGGTGATCGCCCGTCACCGCCAGCGCGCGCACCGCGCCCGAGCGCGCGAACGGCGCAATCGAGTTGAGGCTCTCGAACATCAGCTGCACGCGCCCGGCGATGAGATCGTTGATGGCCGGTGCGCCGCCTTTATAGGGCACGTGGACGATGTCGGTGCCGGTCATGAACTTGAACAGCTCGCCGCCGACATGGCCGGGCGAGCCGTTGCTCGACGAGGCGTTGGAAAGCTTGCCCGGATTCTGCTTGGCATAGGCGATCAGCTCCTTGACGGACTGAAACGGCGTCGTCGGCGACACCGCGAGCAGAAGCTGGCCGCGCGTCACCAGCGCGATCGGTTGAAAATCGCGCGCGATGTCATAGGGCAGGTCTTTCACCAGATGCGGGCTGATGGCGAGCGCGCCGATCGGCCCCATGCACAGCGTGTAGCCGTCCGGCGCCGCTTTCGCCGTGAGGTCGAGACCGACGGTCGAGCGCACCGCCCGGGCGGTCGTCGACGATGATCTGCTGGCCGATCTCCTTCGTCAGCGGCGCGGCAAGAATGCGCGCCACCGTATCGGTGGCGCTGCCGGCGGCTTGCGGCACGATGAGATGAATCGGCCGGTCCGGATATTGCGCCGCCGCCGGCGTGGCGAAGGCGCACACGACGACAGCGGCGACGAGGCACAGACGAAGCATCATTGCGGGTCCCGGTTGTCGCGTTTGCGGCTACTTCGCGAAGTGTATTAGTCTCGCGGCAAGGGAGAAAGCGCCTATGGGCTCGTTTGATTTCGCGCCGTTGCTGGCGCCGGGATTGCCGCCGCCGGCGGCAAAATTCACCGGATTCCCAAAATATAACTTCGTCGGCGGTCACAACGACGCGGACCATGTTCCGCTCGATGCGCTGGTCAAGGCGGCAAACGACGTGCTCACCCGCGAGGGCCGAACGCTGGCGACCTACGGTCTCGCCAGCGGCCCGCAGGGCTACCGGCGCTTGCGCGAATTTCTGGCGCAGAAGCTCAAGCGCACCGCCGGTGTCGCCTGCAGCGCCGACGAAATCCTCATCACCTCCGGTTCGCTGCAGGCGCTCGATCTCGTCAACGGCATTCTGCTCCACCGCGGCGACACCATCATCACCGAGGCCGCGACCTATCAGGGTGCGCTGAACCGGTGGACCCGGCTCGGCGTTCATGCCGTCGGCATCCCGCTCGACGGCGACGGCATGCGCATGGATGCGCTCGCCGCGGCGCTCGACGACCTCAAGCGCCGCGGCGTGCGGCCGAAATACATCTACACCATCCCGACGGTGCAGAATCCGACCGGCACCATTTTGAGCGAGGCCCGCCGGCACGAATTGCTGCGTCTCGCCGGCGCGCACGGCGTGCCGATTTTCGAAGACGATTGCTATGCCGATCTGATTTGGGACGGCAAGCGGCCGCCTGCGCTGTATTCAATGAGTCAGACCGGCGGCGTCATCCATATCGGCTCGTTCTCCAAGTCGATCGCGCCGGCGTTGCGCGTCGGCTACATCGTCGCCGAATGGGACCTTCTCGCGCGCATGCTGGCGCTCAAGAGCGACGCCGGCTCCGGCGCGCTCGAACAAATGGTGCTCGGCGAATTCTGTCCCGCGCATTTTGACGCCCACGTGCCGGAACTCACGCGCGGCTTGCGCAAAAAGCTCGAAACTCTGATGGACGCGCTTAACGAGCAATTCGGCACCGCAGCCGAATTCGACGATCCGAAGGGCGGCATTTTCCTGTGGGTCAAATTCCCCGACCAGGTCGATACCCTGAAGCTGTTCCAGCCGGCGCTTGCCGCCGGCGTCGCCATCAATCCCGGCCCGGAATGGTCGACGGACAAAACTTACGGCAAAAGCCGCACTCGGCTGTGCTTCGCCAATCCCTCGCATGAGGCGATACGCGCCGGCGTTGCCGCGCTCGCGGAGGTCTGCCGGCGCGAATTCGGCGTGCCGGCGCGTATCGCGAATGTGGAAAGGCTGGGACCATAAATTCGTAGGGGCGGCCGTTGTGGGCGCCCGCGGCGGCGAGGGCGGCCACGAGGACCGCCCCTGCGGGTTCAAAACCCGCGCAGCACCTGCGTGACGTGCTCGACCTCGGGCGGCGAGGCGAAGCAATGGCTGACCAGCTTGCGCCACTCCTGGAAGTCAGCCGATTCGCGGAAATCGACGGTGTGGTTCTCGATGGTTTCCCAGGCGACGAACAGCCGGTAGCGGTTCGGCTTTTCCGCCGAGCGGCGCAGTTCCATGGCCCGGCAGCCCTTGGCGCGCTTGAAGATCGGGGCGGCCTGCTTCACGCCGGCCTCGAATTCGCTTTCCATGCCCGGCTTGATTTCAATCTGGGCGATTTCGGTGATCATAGGCGCTCCCGGCTGTTGCAGCGATGTGGGCTGAGAGTCTAGCACGATTGGCGCCCCGGGATCAGCGCCCCGGGATCAGCGCCCCGGGATCATGGGTTAGAGATCGGGGGCGCCTCTATCGGTCTTGGTCGGGGGACAGCCGGCACCGACTTCCTGGGTGTCGGCGAAGGTTTTTTCGAATTCCGGCAAGTAATGCGTCAGCACCTCGTTCTTGTGCAGGAAGCCGGAGAGCAGCGCCCGGCGCACGAACTCATCGATCCGGCGGTCGGGCGGTGTCGACCACTCTTTCTCGATCGCCGCGGCGGCGCGCGGGCCGCGCAGCGAGAAACTGTGCTTCTGGCGGCCCCGGACGTCGTAGTAGCCATGCAGCGCCGTCATCAGCCGCGTATGCACGGCGGGCTCGCAGAGCGCGCCGTCAACCGGCCCGATCTGTTGCGCCATCGCGTCGCGGGCGTGGTCGGTGCCCCATTTCTCGATGGCGATGCGTTGCTCGAAGTCCCGCGGATCGTCGGGGTCGGGCCGCGGCGATTCGCCGAAGGCGCCGAGCAGCGGACTTGTGTCGTAGATGGTGCGAGCCTTGCCGGCGAGCATCGAGCCGTCGGCGGCGATCGGCTCGTCGGGATCGAGCGCACGATGCGCCGCGCGCGGGGCGAAGACCACTTCGAAGGCAATGGCTGCCAGCACCGCGACCAGCATCGCTCGCAGCGCCCACATCGTAGCTGCTACTGCGCGCCTGCGCCGGCGCAGACGTCGGGATGGCGGAATTCGGCCGCCATGCGCTGTTGCGCAGCGACCTGTTGCTTGGTCGCGGAATTCGGATCGATTTTCGGTTCCGGTCTGATTGCGGGATCGCCGGCCATCTCGGCCACCAGGTTCACGGTATCGTCGGGAAAGTCGCCCCGCTTGAACACCCCTTTGGCGTGAACTTCCTGCATCGCTTCATGCACCCGATGATCCAACGGCGTGCCGAAGGCGTGTCCGGCGAGTTCGAGCCTTGGCCAATCCGTCTTGCCGCAAGTTTGCGTGCGTAGGCACGGCACGACGCTGGTCAAGGCACGGGCGTAATTGTTGGCCGCCTCGACGTAGTGTTGTTTGAGCGCGCTGTTGCACGGATCGTCGTTGAGCGCCTTGGCATCGTCGAGCACGGCGTGGCGCAGCTTGTCACGCGTCGTGTCGTTATCGCTAATCGACGATGCCTCGAATTGCGCGCGCGGACTGTCGGGCTCGACACGCTGGAAGGTCGGAATCCGCGCATCAGGCTGTAACGACTGCGGCGTCAACAGCCATCGCATGCCGAAGAACACAGCCACGAACATACTCAAGGCCAGACCGAAAAAGCGCAGATTATCCATGGCAAAACCGCCCCGTTGCTCAGCCTTTAATACGCGCGCGCGAGTTAAGGCGCCGCCAGCAAGCCCGGCGCGCGCGTTGCGGATTGTAAGGCGTGGTTTCCGGACCGTTGCCGCGACAGCTAAAACCGTATGCAACGCGGCGAGGTTTCGTCAGCCCAACGGCGCACCGAACATGCGGAATAGGACAGGCCCGGCGATGAGAAATGCCAATAGCGCGTTGCGCCAGCGCGGCGTCTCCAGGCCCGCCAGCAGCGACAGGCAAGCGAGCGGTACGATTGCGATGAGCGGCAGGTAATAGCGCGGGTAGGCATCCATCAGCCATCCAGTCGCGACATAGCGGCCGTAGCTATAGGTGACGTGGATTGCGAAGGTCGCGCCGATCGCCAAAGTGCCGGCGACCACGATCGCGTCGAGCGCGGTCTCTTGCCGCCGCCACAGCCGGCGGACCGATAGTCCGATACCGAGGAGAGCGCAGCCCAGCGCCTCCACCGGGATGACGAGCGCCGCGTAATTCAGGTCGCTGCGGGCGCCGAGCGTCGGCATCCAGTCGGCGACGAACGCGCCGATGAAATAGACGAGGTAACGGGGAAACGATTGGCGCGGCAGGTCGGACCAGCCGGCGGCGCGGGCGCCATCGGTGAGAAGCGCAATCTGGGCCGGCGTTTCCGGCGTTGGGCTGCCGTAGCGCAGGATGAATTCGACGTATGGCGCCGCCGCGATGGCAGAGACCAGCACCACGGCGATGATGCAGGTCCAGGTGGTCGTAGATGTGCGCGTCCACGGCAATTGTTTCCGCCAAACCATATAAGCGATCACCCCGCTCACCAATCCGGCGGTGAGCAAGAGCCCGGTCAGCTTGGCCCAGCCCGCGAGAACGACGCCGAGCAGCGCCAGCGCCAGCCAGCTCTCGCGGCCGGTTGCCAATAACTGCCAGACGCCAAGCAAAGCGATGGCGCCGCCACAGAATGCGAGATTATCGTTGTTCACGGCGCCGGCGAGCGGCACCAAAACGGGAATGCAGCCCAGCGGGACGGCATAGGCGTAAAACTTGAGCCGCGGCCAGCGCGCGGCTATTCCAAGGCCGAGCAAGGCAGCCAAGCCCAAGGCGGCGATGGCAATATTGATCAGGCGATACGCCAACAGCGCATGCGGATCGCCTTCCAGCTTCGGGCCCAGATGCGCGAGCAGCGCATAATAGAGCGGCGGGTGGTTGAGATAATTGGCCGCGCCGGTGAATTGAAACGTGCGCGGGTCGAGCAGCCGCATCGTCGGCAATGCCGGCGCCGCCTCGCCGTCGTGCTGGATTTGCGCGACGTAAGAAACGTGCGCCACTTCGTCAAAACCTTGGCTGATGTCCTTGCGCGCCGCGCTGACGACCGCGGCGAGCACGAACAGGCCGAGGATCGCTGCGGCGATGAGCGTGTTGCCCGGCGCCCGCGCCGCCAATCCACCCGAGCTGGCGCCCGATTGGGTATATGTACCGGTGCTGGCCACGAGGGAGAGACATGCGCCGGGAGGGGTTAAATATTCGCTAGGCGATGGGCTAAAGTGAGGTGAGTAGCCCGGATGGAGCGAAGCGCAATCCGGGATCGCAATCGCGGCGTTGCCCGCCCCGGATTTCGCTGCGCTTCATCCGGGCTTCTGTAACGGGCCTCGATAAGTCAATCCCTATTGCGTCATCCGCTCGCCGGGGACTTGCTTCTGTACGGGATCGGCGCTGAGGCCGTCGCCTGATGGGGTACGTAGAGGATAGGTCGGCCAATCTACAGATGCGTGGTCGTGATGCCGACATCCCGGATGGCGGTCTGACCTGATCCATCGTCCCGGCGAAGGGACTTCGCTTCGGGAAGGCCTGGTGTTGTGACCCGCCCGAAAACCGTGTTCTCCTTGCTACGTGCTGCCGCGACCGGTGCGGTCCTGGCGGCTGGATTGAAGGGTTTGTTGTCGGCGAGCATGCGATGCATGACGACGGCGAGCTTGCGCGCGAGCGCCACTTTGGCCTTGCGCATGCCGGCACGCCTGGCGATCCGCATCGCCCAGCTTTTGAGCTCCGTGGCGCCCTTGACCGGTTTGGTCAGCATGACGTGGGCGGCCTGATAGAGCGCCTCGCGCACCGCGGCATCGCCGATCTTGCTGATCCGCCCGGTGTAGTCGGTCTCACCCGACTGATACTTCTTCGGCGTCAACCCGAAATGCGGCCCCGGTCTGTTTGGAGGACTTAAAGCGCGCCGGATCGTCGATGGCGCCCGCATAGGTCAGCGCCACGATCGGGCCGACCGCCGGCGTCGTCATCAACAGTCTGGCTCTGCCATGGCTCGCGCGCCATGATCCGCACCCGCTTCTCGAAGCCGTTGAACTCGCGCAATAGCACCGCATGCACCGCCAGCAGCGCTGCCGCGATCGCCTCAAGATTGGCTTGCCCCGCCACCAGCTCCCGGATCCGCCCGGCAAAGCGCCGCGCCGTGGTGTGGCCAACCTTGAGCCCAAAGCCACGCAAAATCCCGCGCAGGTGGTTCTCGATGTCGCGAAGCTTCGACTGCATCAGCTTGCGCGCCGTGAGCGTGGCGCGCAGCTCCTGCGCCGCAATCGACTTGCAATGCACCGGACGGAACCAGCCCAGCCGCATCAGTTGCGCAATCCCGCGCGCGTCGTTGCGGTCGCTCTTTACCGGCATCGCTTTGAACGCATCGTGCACGTGCCGCGTCTCCAACAGTTCGATCGCCAGACCCGCTTCCCGCAGCGCCACGTACAGCCACTGCGATAAAGGTCCCGCCTCCAGTCCGACCCGCGACAGCGCCAAGCCCGAGCGCGCCAAAGTAGCCAATCAGCGCCGCCGGTTCGCTCGCAACCTTGCCCTCGCAAACAATCTTGCCGGCGCCATCCACAACGCACACGCTTGACTGTTCCAATGACACATCGAATTCCTGCATAATGCTCCATGGTCGTCCCTCCTTGATGCTTGGAGCAGGCTCATCGCCCGACTCCGTGACACCATCAGTCTGAGGGACGACCGCCTTCCAGCAAAGCTCGATACCTCGGCCCGTTACACCATCTACATAAGAAGGCTTGTCATGATCGACGTACATTACTGGACCACGCCAAACGGCCACAAAGTCACGATTTTTCTCGAAGAAGCCGGGCTGCAGTACAAGATCATTCCGGTCAATATCGGCAAGGGCGAGCAATTTAAGGCGGAGTTTCTGGCGGTATCGCCGAACAACCGCATTCCCGCCATCGTCGATCACGCGCCGGCCGACGGCGGCAAGCCGCTCTCGGTGTTCGAGTCCGGCGCCATCCTGCTCTATCTCGCCGACAAGACCGGCAAGTTCATCGCCAAGGATTTGCGCGGCCGCACCGCCGCGCTCGAATGGCTGTTCTGGCAGATGGGCGGCCTCGGTCCGATGTCGGGCCAGAACAATCACTTCAGCAATTATGCCGTCGACAAGATCCAATACGCCATGGATCGCTATCGTAACGAGGTCAACAGGCTCTACGGCGTGATGAACAAACGGCTTGCCGACCATCCGTACCTTGCCGGCGACTATTCGATTGCCGACATGGCTTGCTATCCCTGGGTCGTGCCATGGGAGCGCCAGGGTCAGAACATTGCCGACTTCCCGCATCTCAAGCGGTGGTTCGAGGCGATCAAGGCGCGGCCGGCCGTGGTCAAGGCCTATGAATGGACGCCGAAGATCAATCCCGGCCAAGGCGGTATCCGCACCGCGGAGGAGCGCGCGATTTTATTTGGACAGACCGCGCAGTCGGTCACCGCTGCGGCTGGGCGGTAACTGTCATTGCGAGGAGCGAAGCGACGAAGCAATCCAGACGTTCGCGCTAGCGCTGGATTGTTGGGGTGGACGGCCCCTGACCGGCATCTGTGTGCCATGATGAGGTTGTCGAGAACGTCATCACGAGAGGAGCCGTCCGTGGAACAGGTTATTCGTATTGGCATGGATACGTCAAGCGTTTCTTTCAACTGCATGGGGTGGACGGGCATGATCGGCCGGTGCTGCGGCGCCAGCTGACGCGCGCCCAGGTGCTGCGCTTTTTCGAGAAGCTGCCGGCGACGATGGTTGCGATGGAGGCGTGCGGAGCCGCGCATCATTGGGCACGCGAGCTGACGAAGCTCGGGCACGAGGTGCGGCTGATAGCGCCGCAACTTGCTAAGCCCTATGTGGCGCGCGGCAAGAACGATGCGGCGGATGCGGCGGCGCTGTGCGAGGCGGCGAGCCGGCCGCACATGCGCTTTGTGCCGGCGAAATCGGCCGATCAACAGGCGGCGCTGATGATGGCGAGCCAACGCGAGCGGCTGGTGCGTCAGCGCACGCAACTCGCCAACGCGATCCGTGGTCATGCGGCGGAGTTTGGCCTCGTCGCTGCCAAGGGCCTGGCGGCGGTAAAGCCGTTGCTTGAGCGCGTTGCCGCCGCCGCCATCCCCGACTTGGCGCGCACCCTGTTCGCCGAGCTTGCCGAGGAGCACGCAGCGCTGTGCACGCGAATTGCCGCGCTCGACCGGCGGCTGCGCGACTGGCATGCCGCGAGCGAGGTTGCGCGGCGGCTTTCGGCGATCCCCGGCTTCGGCCGCCTGATCGCCTCGCTCATGGTGATGAAGACGCCGGACCCACATCTGTTCAAGTCGGGGCGCCACTTCGCCGCTTGGCTCGGGCTGACGCCGCGCGACCATTCGACCGCCGGCAAGGCGCGGCCAGGGCGCATCACGCGCGCTGGCGATCCGATGCTGCGCAGCCTCCTCGTGGTGGGCGCGACTGCGGTGATCTGGCAGACGCGCCGGGGCACCGCGAGAAGTCCCTCCGGTTGGGTGCTGGCGCTCTTGAAGCGAAAGCCCGCCAAGCTCGCGGCGGTGGCACTCGCCAACAAGATGGCGCGCATCGCCTGGAAGCTGATGGTGAGCGGCGAACGCTACGCGCCAAGCGGCAACGCCATCGCGCTGTCCGCCGCCTGACGAGATCGGCGTCCCTGGATGAGCGTTCCAGAGATGCCAAGCCGACCTTGCAAGAGACGGAGAGATGGACGGGATCGTTCGATCGGCAACGGGAGATAAACCGCGCGAAGCAACGGCCCAACAAGGTCGCTGGATTGTTTGGATCTCCCGCCGCGCAAACCATCTTGGCCAGCAGCACTCGCTGCATCAACAGGCCGGACACATGCACGCAAGCGAACGCACGCCCGAAAAATCCCCCGGCCCCCTCTTGCAAGCAAGGGGCCGTCCACACATGCTTCGCTTCGCTCGCAATGACGATTGCTAATCCTGCCGGACGATGACCTTGGTGCCGACCGGCACGCGGTCGTAAAGGTCCGACACGTCGTCGTTGACCAGCCGGAAGCAGCCGGACGAAACCGCTTGGCCGATGGTCTCCGGCGCATTGGTGCCGTGGATACGATAGACGGTATTGCCGAGATACATCGCGCGCGCGCCGAGCGGATTGCCGGGGCCGCCGGCCATGAAGCGCGGCAAATAAGGCTGGCGCTCGATCATTTCCGGCGGCGGCCGCCAGTCCGGCCACTCCGCCTTCTTGCTGACCCGCAACAGGCCCTGCCACGTGAAACCGTCGCGACCGACGCCGATGCCGTAGCGGATGGCGTGGGTCGAATCCTGGATCAGATAAAGGTGCCGCTCCTGGGTGTCGATGATGATGGTGCCCGGCGGTTCCAGCGAACGATAGAACACCATCTGCTTCTTGAATTCTTCCGGCAGATTGGCGTCGGAATTGCCGTGATCGATGCCGGGATCGACGTCCGGCGCGGTGACCGGGTATTGAAACACCGGCGGCTGGTTTTGCCCGAACAGTTGCTGGGCCGGTACTTGGGCCGAAACCGTGCATAGAATGGCCGCGCCGAATGCGGTCGCCAAGCCGCGCCAACTGCCCATTCGTCCAACCCTCGTCATCGCGGCATTGTCGTCCCGACGATGCGTTGGTTCAAGAGCCCCGCCGACACGCTTCGGCAAACGTGGAGCCGGTCATTTACTGCGAAACGCCGCCGATATAGCCGGCGATCTTCCAACCGCCGGCGTCCTTGGCGTAGCACATTTCGTCGCCGCCGAGCGGCGCCAACTGCTGGGCGTCGACATAGCCGGATTTGCCGGTCGGCGTTGCGACATGAAGCACCGGCGGCTGATCGGAATTGCTGGTCGCGCCCGAATCCGGCAGCACGCGGATCAGAACCATGCCGAGTTTCTCGATTACCGGCGAGTTCGACTGCGCCGCGGCATGCACGTCGACGCGGCCGTTGGTCGGATAGCCCCACTCGGAAGGATCCGTGCCGGTCGCCTGGCCGAGCGCCTGGAAAGCCTTCGCATCGATGCCCGGTTCGGCCGGCGCGCAAAGGATGCCCTTCTGCTGCGGTAGCTCGGCCGCCGTCGGCTCATTGGCATAGCCGTCGAGCGCGTCCCAGCCCGAACCGTCCTTGGCGTCGAGATCGGTCGCTTTGGCGAGATTGTCGATGCCGGCTTTGCGCTTGTCGGCAAGATCGTGGTCCTGCACCCAGAAAAAATCCTGCGCCACGATCATGCGGGCGAGCGCGGCGCGGTCCTTCTTGGCGACGACGTCGGCGAGTTGCTTGCGAAAGGCGACGAAACTCGGATCGTTGTACGCCGTGGGCGGCGTCACCGCGACCGACTGGTAGGGCTTGATCGGCGCCGGTGGCGGCGGCTGCAGCCCGCCGCCGGGCAGGTTCAAGCCCTGTTGCGCGAAGACGGGTGCCGCTCCCAGTGTCCCGATCATGAGGGCGACGAGGCTCAACGCGGCGACAAAAAGTGGACGGCGCATCGCAGAAATCTCCGGTTCGAAATCGGCGCAACAGCCCGTCAATAATGCCGAATTACGACGGCGCTGCGGCGGTCCGTCGCACCCGCCACTAAATTCAGCCGCCGTCAAGACGGCGGCACGCGGAGCGCGGAACTGCAGGGATGGGGAACGTCGAAGCGGACTTGGCCGTTAGGCGGGCTGCGGTAATAATGCGCGACCGAGTCATTGCCTCAAGCCAATTGCAAGCAGGTGCCCATGCCAGCGCTGACGGTATCTCCTTATGTACTCCCCATCCTGTTGTTGATCGGCTCCAACGCCTTCATGACGACCGCCTGGTACTGGTATTTGCGGTTACAAGGAAGTGCCGCTCTGGCAAGTCATCCTGGTCAGCTGGGGCCTTGCCTTCTTCGAATATTGTCTATCGGTGCCGGCCAACCGGTACGGCAATGCCGTTTATAGCGCCGCCCAGCTCAAGACCATCCAAGAGGTGGTCACGTTGTCGATGTTCGGCCTGTTCTCGGTATTTTATCTGAACCAGGCCGTCACCTGGAACCAGATGATCGGCTTTGCCTTCATCGCGCTCGGCGCCTTCTTCGTGTTCCGCGCGCCGATCTGAAGGTTCGCGTTACCTCGACATTGTTTCGATGCCGAAATTATCCGCCAGGCTGCGTTGCAATTGATCGACCGTATAAGGCTTCGGCAGTAAAGCCGAGGCCTGGACGAACATCGCCCTCATGCCGTCGGTTACGCCTTGGCCGGTCGTGTACAGCACCTTGAGCTCGGGCCGGCGCTCGAGCGCCTGCTTCGCCAGAACGAGACCGGCGTGGAGATCGCCGTGGAGGCCGATGTCGGTGAACAGAAGGTCGACCCGTTCGGCGACATCGAGTGCAGCCAAGGCTTCCTCGGCGGTCGCAGCCGAGGCGGTTTGGTGGCCCTGCTCTTGGAGATACGACTCCGCCAGGACGCGGACCTGCTCCTCGTCCTCCACAATCAATATGACTGCCATTGCCGGCCCGCCCACGCACCCTGAGCATGTCAAATGACATAGGGCGGTCTTTGTTCCCAGATCATCGGCAAAAGGATCGCCGGTTTGCCCGACATGGCGAGTGGTAACCTGCTACGGCTCGGTCAATATGACTTTGGCAGCCCGAGCACCCTTTCGGCGATGAAGCAGAGAATGAGCTGGGGCGACACCGGCGCCAGCTTGGGGATCATCATCTCGCGGAAATAGCGCTCGACGTGATATTCCTTGGCGTAGCCGTAGCCGCCATGGGTCGCGATCGCGGTTTGGCAGGCTTTGAAGCCGGCTTCGGCGGCGAGGAATTTTGCCGCATTGGCGGCCGGGGCGCAGGGCAGGCCGTGGTCGTATTGCCAGGCGGCCTTCAGCATCATCAGATCGGCCGCTTCGAGCTCCATCCAGCATTGCGCCAGCGGATGCTGGATCGCCTGGTTTTGTCCGATCGGCCGGCCGAACACGACGCGGTCTTTGGCATAGGCGGTGGCGCGAGCAAGCGCGGCGCGGCCGAGCCCGATCGCTTCCGCGGCGACCAGGATGCGCTCGGGGTTGAGTCCATGCAGGATGTATTCGAAGCCGCGGCCCTCTTCGCCGATGCGGTCCTCAACCGGCACTTCCAGGCCGTCGATGAACAGCGCATTCGAGTTCGACCGCCTTGCGGCCCATCTTTTCGATCTCACGCACTTCGACGCGGCGGCGGTCGAGCGCCGTGTAGAACAGGCTTAAGCCGTCGGTCGGCTTGCGGCCTTCGCCGAACGGTGCGGTGCGCGCGAGAATCAGCATGCGGTCGGCGACCTGCGCCGTGGAAATCCAGATCTTGGCGCCGTTGACGACATAAATGTCGCCGTGGCGCTTCGCGGTGGTCTTGAGCTTTGCGGTTTCCAGGCCTGCGTCCGGCTCGGTCACCGCAAAGCAGGCTTTTTCCTTGCCCGCGACGATCGGCGGCAGCATGCGGCGCTTCTGCTCCGCGGTGCCGTAAAGCACGACGGGATGGAGCCCGAAAATATTCATGTGCACGGCGGAAGCGCCGGACAGCCCGGCGCCGGAGGCGGTGATGGCGTGCATCATCGCGGCCGCTTCGGTGACGCCAAGGCCCGAGCCGCCGAACTCCTGCGGGATGCAGATGCCGAGCCAGCCGTCGTCGGCGATCGCGCGATAGAATTCCTCGGGAAAGTTTCCGTCGCCGTCGCGCTCCAGCCAATAATCGTCGCCAAAGCGCGCGCAGATTTTTTCGACTGCGGCGCGCACGGATTGCTGAAGCTCTGTGATGGCGAAGTCGATGGCGGTCGCTCCGTGCGGCGGACTCTATTCTTACTTTTTGCCTTTGTTGGGCTGTTGCGGTCGAGCGGGCTTGCCGCTGCCCCAAAATCGGGGATCGGAATGGGCCTTGGCTGTCTCCAGCGCGTCGGCTTCATTGCTGAATTGCGCCGCCTCGGCGAGCAGGCTGTCGGCATTGGCAAATTGGCCGGCCTCGCGGGCCTTCAGCGCCATGGCCAGCAAAGCTTCGGCCCGTTGCCGCAATTCGTCGGCTTCGCTCATGATCGCCTCCCGGGATCGTCGTCACAGATCGAGGCTGCCGTTACGTCGATAAGCAAGCGTAGCGCGGTTTGGGCGGGAGCGAAATCTGCCCTCTGCCTCCCCGCGGGGAAAAGGAACCTACTACTCCGCCGCCTGCATCCCTTCCGCATCGATGAAGCCGCCGGCCTGGCGCCGCCACAGCGCGGCGTAATGGCCGTTGTGCGCGATCAGTTCGCGGTGCGTGCCTTGCTCGACGATGCGGCCGTGTTCGAGCACGACGAGGCGGTCCATCTGCGCGATGGTCGAGAGCCGGTGCGCGATGGCGATCACGGTCTTGCCGGCCATCAGCGTGCCGAGGCTCGACTGGATCGCGGCCTCGACCTCGCTGTCGAGCGCGGAGGTCGCCTCGTCGAACACCAGGATCGGCGCGTTTTTGAGGATGACGCGCGCGATCGCGACGCGCTGGCGCTGGCCGCCGGAAAGCTTCACGCCGCGCTCGCCGACATGGGCGTCGTAGCCGCGCCGGCCTTGCCAGTCTTCCAGGTCGAGGATGAAGTCATGGGCGTGGGCGAGCTTTGCCGCGCGCACGATCTCCTCCTCGCTCGCGGTCGGCCGGCCGTAGCGGATATTGGCGCGGATCGAGCGGTGCAACAGCGACGTGTCCTGCGTCACCACGGAGATTTGCGAGCGCAGCGATTCCTGCGTCAGGTCCGAGATGTCCTGGCCGTCGATCAGGATCGCGCCGCCTTCGAGATCGAAGAAGCGCAGCAACAGATTGACCACGGTCGATTTGCCGGCGCCGGAGCGGCCGACCAGTCCGATCTTCTCGCCGGGCTGGATCGTCAGGTTGAAATTCTGCAGCACGCCGACCTCGCGGCCATAGCCGAAATTGACGTTCTTGAACTCGATGCGGCCGGCGCCCACCGTGAGCGGCCTGGCGCCGGCCGGATCGGGCAGTTGCAGCGGCTGCGCGATGGTGAGCATGCCTTCCTGCACCACGCCGATATCCTCGAAGATTTCGGTGATGCGCATGGCGATCTGGCGCGACATATTGGTGAGCTGCAGCGTCAGCGGCAGCACCATGGCGATGGCGCCGACCTCGACTTTGCCGTAGCGCCACAGCACCAGCGCCAGGCCGCCCGATCCGGCGATCAACAGCGCATTGAGCACGTCGAGAATGCTGCCGAACACGGTGAGCAGGCGCTGCGCGGCCTTGAACAGGTCGACATGGCGGTCGACCGCGTTGCGCACATATTGATCCTCTTCGTTGGCGCGGGCGAACAGCTTTACGGTGAGGATGTTGGTGTAGCTGTCGACGATGCGGCCCATCAGCGTCGAGCGCGCGATCGAGCTGACTTTCGAGCGCTCGCGCATGCGCGGCACGAAATAATACAATAGCGCCGCGTAGCCGGCGAACCACAGCAGGATCGGCACCGCGAGCCAGCGGTCCGCGGCGGCGGTCAGGGCGATGGCGGAGATGCCGTAGACGAGGATGTACCAGACCGTGGTGATGGTCGCGGTCAGCGTCGAGCGCACCGACGGGCCGGTCTGCATCACGCGGTTGGAAATGCGGCCGGCGAAATCGTTCTGAAAGAACGCCCAGCTCTGGCGCACCACGTGCCAATGCGACTGCCAGCGGATCAGGCCGGTGAACGGCGCGGCGATGGCCTGATTGGTGATGAGATAGCGCGTCAGCGTCACCGCCGGGCGCACGATCACCACCACGACCGCCATGCCGGCGAGCCACGGCCAGCCGACGGCGAAGAAGCGATCGGGCGGCGTCTTGGTCACCATGGTGACGACGCGGCCCATGAACCACGGCACCGCGCTGTCGGAGAGCGCGACGAACAGTTCCACCACGAACAAGGCCGCGAACAGCCATTTCGCCTGGCGGGCAAAGTGCCACAGGAAGGCGATCAGCCCGGGCGGCGGCTCGGGGTTTTCCGGCGCCGCCGTCGGCGTCAGGAATCGTTCGAAAAGTGCAAACATTTTCGGATGGTTACAGGCGAGCTGTAGATGGCGTCAATCGCCATGCCGATCAAGCCGCGCGCCGCTCTCCAAGACCGTCACGACAGTATTGCTGACCTTTTACGCGGCCGCCGCGCGTGTCATCGTCACTGCGGGGAAACGCCAAGGGGAAATCGCCATGAAACGAAGCCAGTTTCATCGGCGCGATCGCCGCGCTTGTTGCGCTGTCGGTAAGCGCGCTTGTCGCGCTGGCCGACGACTATCCGTCGCATCCGATCACCATGCTGGTCGGCTTTCCGCCCGGCGGCCCGACCGACACGCTGGCGCGCATTCTCGCCGACGCGATGGGGCGCGCGCTCGGCCAGACCGTCGTCGTCGAAACCGTCAGCGGCGCCAGCGGCACCATCGCGACCGGCCGCGTCGTCCACGCCAGCCCGGACGGCTATACGATCGGCATCGGCAACTGGACGAGCCATGTCGGCTCGCCGGCGATCTACTCGCTCGATTACGACATTTTGAAGGACCTGCAGCCGATCTCGCTGCTTGGCGAGTTCGCCGCTGTGGATCGTCGGCAAGAACGCCGTGCCGCCGAAGACCGCGACCGAGCTGATCGCCTGGGTGAAGTCGAACCCCAATCCGATCACGTTCGGCACCGTCGGCGCCGGCAGCGCCGCGCATCTGTGCGGCCTCTATTTCGCGCAGAAGACCGGCGCGCATTTTCAATACGTGCCGTATCGCGGCGCCGCGCCGGCGATGCAGGATTTGATCGGCGGCCAAATCGATTTGTCGTGCCTCGAAGCGTCGCAGACGCTCGCCAATGTGCAGGCGGGCCGGTTCAAGGCCTTCGCCGTCATGGGCGAACAGCGCTGGCCGAAATCGCCGGACACGCCGACCATGATCGAAGCCGGCGTGCCGGGTCTGTCGATCTCGTTCTGGCATGGGCTGTGGACGACCAAGGGCACGCCGAAGGCCATCGTCGATCGCCTCGACAAAGCGGTCATGGCCGCGCTGGCCGATCCGGCGGTGCGGGCGCGCATCGAAGCGCTCGGCCAGGTGATATTCCCGCCCGATCAGCAGAATCCGGCGGCGCTCGCGGCCTACCACAAGGCCGAGATCGACAAATGGTGGCCGATCATCAAGGCGGCCGACATCAAGATCGATTAGAGCGCGCGACGAACGGCGGCGGCAGCCTAGGCATCACGCTCGAAAGCCGAACGATGACGGCGTGGAGCGCTTGCGCGCGCGCCATGCCGATCGACACCGCGGTCGCGGCAACGAGCAGCGAAACCGCGAGCGCCAGCGTGGCAAACAGTTCGACGCCGACATGCGGCGTCGCTTGGCAAAAGTCTTCTCGGCAATCGGGGACGCGAAACCGACCGTCCCGGTCAGCTCAGTCATGGTCGTTCATCCTTCGCGAATCAGACCTTGGCAATCAGCGTTGCGTTGCTGCAAGATCGCGTCGGACTTGGGCGAAGCGATTGAAGAATAAAGGCGATTCGGTGTTTTTTGGTTAATGCTTGGTTAACGCCGCGAGCCGGCGCAGACGATAAACCGTCGCTGTGGCTTTTAGGAAACGCCGTGCTCACAGCGCCGGCATGGCGGCGGCCGGCTGAAATTCCATCGGCACATGGCCCGGCTCGACTGGCGACGCGATCGAGCCAGGCGCGGATCGCCGGAAACGCCGCGAGATCGTAGTCGCATTCGTGCGCGACGTGGGTATAGGCGTACAGCGCGATGTCGGCGATGGTGTAGCGGTCGGCGGCGAAGAAGTCGTGCAGCGCGAGATGTTTCTCCATCACGCCGAGCGCGCGATTGCCTTCTTCCATCCAATCTTCGAGCGCGTGCTGCTGCAAGTCGCGCCCGCCTTTGACCAGAGCCAGCCAGAAATAGGCGGCGCCAAGATTGGGCTCGAGGCTGTGCTGCTCGAAGAACATCCACTGCAAGATCTCGGCGCGGTCGATGCGATCCTCGGGCGCCAGCGGCGTAGCCGCCGGCGATGTACCAGAGAATGGCGTTCGACTCGGCGAGATAGCGGCCCGGCGCGACTTCCAGCAGCGGCACCTGGCCGTTCGGATTCTTGGCGAGGAATTCCGGGGTGTGGCTCTCGCCTTTGAGGATGTCGACCTCGATCAGCCGATAGGGAATGCGCAGCTGCGCCAAGCGCGAGCCGCGCCTTGTAGCTGTTGCCGGACCGCTGCATCGAATAGAGCGTAAACATTGCCGCTTCCAAATTGCCGTGCGGCAGTATCGCGCGAGTGTTGCGGTGTTACGACTTCAACGCGGCGATGTCGTGGCGCTGCGTCCGTCATTTTAGTCTGAAGCGGTGGAGAACGCCATCGGCGCGACAAAAACTTCGCTGCGCCGCAATATCAGCACGAACATAGCGAGCATCGCCGGCACGCCGAGCGGAACCAGAGTCACATGCGCGACGCTGCGGGCAACCAGCGGCACCAGCCAGAGCGCCGCGAGTACAGTCTTCTCCCACGGGCCGAAACCGCGAACGAAACCGTCTACGGCCAAAAACGCGATGGCCGGCGCCAGCACCATCATGTCGTAATCGAAGCTGTAGGGCGTGGCGAGAATCGTGGCGAGGCAGAGCGCCGCCGCCTTGAGCGGATAAGGCGCCGCGCTGCGCCACAGCCAGGCCAGCGCAGCGGCGAGCGCGACGGTCGCGGCGCCCTGCAGCGCATAAGCCAGCGGGATCGGCGCGCCCCACATCCGCGCCCAGGCAAACACGCTTTGGATCTTGTACCAGCCGGTATTGCCCTGTTCGAGCACGACGGTGCGGGTGAAATGCGTCGAGATCAAGAAACGCGTGCCACACCGATGCGCCGAAAGTCAGCGTAGTCGCGATCGTCAGCACCACGACCGTCGCCGCCGCGGCGGCGAAACATTTCCAGCGGCCGCTCACGCCCAGCACGATCGGCAGCATCAGCCCGTATTGCGGCTTGTAGACCAGACAGCCCGAACAGAATGCCGGCGAACAGCGGCCGGCGGTCGAGCACGACAAGCGCGCCGCCAAGCAGCGCCGCGGTGAGAAAGCCGTTCTGGCCGTGCCCGACATTGATCAGCACCGCCGGGAAGGCGAGCGCGAGAAGGAGCCAGTCCGCCGTCATTCCGGAAGCCGCGCAAGCGGCTGTCCGGAATCCATAGCCACGATTGAAGGGCTCGGACGCGGTGCCGTTCTTGGCCTCGGGATGATGGATTCCGGGCTCGCGCTTTGCGCGCCCCGGAATGACGAGTTAAGATCGCCCCGCATCACCAGCAGATAAAGTCCCAGCGTCACCGCCTGCCAGACCGCAAGCGCCAGTCCGTAGGGCAGCAACGCCAGCGCCGCGGCGACGAACAGAAAATAGGGCGGATAATGCCAGCCGTAGAATTGCGTCGCCGTCGCCGAAGATCGCCTGCTCGCGGGCGAATTGCTGCGGCGGGTCGAAGGCCGCATTGGCGTTGCCGTCGCAGCACATAGGTGCCGGCGGCATAGACGTTGGAGAAATCGGTGCCGAGCGGCCGGCCTTGCAGGTCGACCGCGCCGTGCGAGGTCACGACCAGGAACAGAAAGCCCGCGGCCGAGGCGATCAACAGCGCGATGGCGACGAGGCGGATGCGCTCGCGCGTGAGCCAGTCGCCGCTCCGCAACATCGTCGCAGGCCCGGTGCATGGCGGTTCCCAGATGGCCTAGGCCGGGCATTAGGCCAGCTCGCGGCTTAATGGAGTGTTGCCGGGACGCGCCTTAACGAAGTGTTGCTCTGGCGCACGCCCCACCGCAAATGCCGCAGATGTGAGGCAAAGTTGAGGGTTTTGCGCTTGCCTGTGCGCCAGGGCGGCTTTAGCAAGCACCCGCTTTCCAAGTTGGAGATCGGAGAATCGCAAAATGGCCTTCATCGCGGACCAGATCATGCGCATCAAGCCGTCGGCGACCATCGCCGTCACGGATAAAGCGCGTGCGCTGAAAGCGGCTGGCCGCGACGTCATCGGGCTCGGCGCCGGCGAGCCCGACTTCGACACGCCCGACAACATCAAGCAGGCGGCGATCCGGGCGATCCGCGAGGGCAAGACGTCGAAATACACCGCCGTCGACGGCATCGCCGAACTGAAGGCCGCGGTGGCGCGCAAGTTCAAGCGCGAGAACGAGCTCGACTACAAGCCGTCGCAGATCATCGTCGGCACCGGCGGCAAGCAGGTGCTCTACAACGCGCTGGTGGCGACGCTCAATCCGGGCGACGAGGTGATCATCCCGGCGCCCTATTGGGTGAGCTATCCGGACATGGTGCTGCTCGCCGGCGGCACGCCGGTCGAGGTCATCACCTCGATGGCGACCGGCTACAAGATGAAGCCGCAAGATCTGGAAAAGGCGATCACGCCGAAGACCAAGTGGATCATCTTCAACTCGCCGTCGAACCCGACCGGCGCCGCCTATACCCGCGCCGAGCTCAAAGCGGTGACCGACGTGCTGGTGCGCCATCCGCACGTGCACGTCATGGCCGACGACATGTACGAGCACCTGGTCTACGACGACTTCAAGTTCTATTCGCCGGCGCAGCTCGAGCCGCGGCTCTACGAGCGCACGCTGACGGTGAACGGCTGCTCGAAGGCCTATTGCATGACCGGCTGGCGCATCGGCTATGCCGGCGGCCCGGAGAAATTGATCAAGACCATGGCGATGATCCAGTCGCAGTCGACGTCGAATCCGACGGCGGTGGCGCAATGGGCCGCGGTCGAGGCGCTCGACGGGCCGCAGGACTTCATCCCCAAGCACAACAAGATCTTCAAGGAGCGCCGCGACCTCTGCGTCTCGATGCTCAATCAGGCCAACGGCCTGCAGTGCCCGAAGCCGGAAGGCGCGTTCTACGTCTATCCGTCCTGCGCCGGCACCATGGGCAAGACGGCGCCGACCGGCAAGAAGCTCGCGACCGACGAGGATTTCGTCACCGAGCTGCTCGAAGCCGAAGGCGTCGCGGTGGTGCAGGGCACGCCGTTCGGCGTCGGCCCGGCGTTCCGCATCTCCTACGCGACGGCGACCAGCGCGCTGGAAGAAGCCTGCACGCGCATCCAGCGCTTCTGCGGCAATTTGCAGTAACGACAAAGACGTCATGGCCGGGCTTGTCGCGGCCATCTCGATTCCAGCGCCTGCCGCTTAAACGAAATGCCCGGCACAAGGCCGGGCATGACGCTGTTTTTCTGATCGCTATGCGCGCTACCCCGTCGGCGGCGCGATCTCGTCGAGGCTCTTCTGCCGCGCCTCGGGCCAGCTGGGTCACCGACACGGCGGCGATGAACAGCAGGATCGCCAGGCACACGAACACCGTCGTCAGGCCGAAGCCGTTCTGCACCCACAGAATCGTCGGCATGATGAAGGCCGTCGCCAGCCGGCCGACGCCCGCCGCCCAGCCGAAGCCCGACGCCCGCGCATTGGTCGGGAACACCTCGGAGGCGAAGATCTGCATCGAATTGCCGGCGACCTGAACGAAGAAGATCATGATGAAGCCGGCGACCATGAGCTCGACCGCGGTCGCGGCATTGGCGAACACGATCGCCATCAGGCCGGCGGCAACGAAGGCGCAGACCGAGGTGATCTTGCGGCCGAATTTGTCGAGCGCGTACATCATGAAGAGGCTCGCGCACGGCACGGCGAAGTTCATCGCCAGCGTGTATTGCAGCGACTTGGTGACGCGTGAAGCCCTTGCCGTTCATGATGTTCGGCAGCCAGGCGCCGAGCCCGATGGCGACGCCGAAGAACGCCGTGAAGCAGATCATGCCGGCGATGACGCGGACCGGGAACATGCTGAAGACGACCGCGAACGGATCGCTCTTGGTGTTGCTGGCGGCATCGGTCGACAGCGGCTGTGTCGGTCCGGCAATGCCGAGCCGGCCGAGCACCTCGATCGCTTCCTTGCCGCGGCCGTGCGTCGCCAGATAGCGCGGCAATTCCGGCAGCGAGAAGCGGAACACCCAGACGATCAGCGCGCCGATGCCGACGATCAGCCAGACGCCGCGCCAGACGTTCGTCGGTGCACGCGTACAGCGATGCTGCCGAGCAGCGAGCACGAGCGCGGTTCCGATCGGCCACACGCAGGCGCCGCCGATGAAATGCACGATCGCCAGGATGCGGCCGCGGATGCGCTTGGGCGCATATTCGCCGGCATAGGCGAAGGCGAGCGGCTGCTCGGCGCCGAGCCCGATGCCGGCGATGAAGCGGCAGATGATCAGCAGCGTGACGCTCGGCGCGAGCGCGCCGAGGATGGTGAAGATGCCGAACAGCAGCAGATTGAACTGATAGATGAAGCGGCGGCCGAACCGGTCCGAGAACTCGCCCTGGCCGGCGGTGCCGATGAACAGGCCGAACACGGTGGCGCTGCCGATGGCCGCGACTTCGGCGCCGGTGCGCGAAATTGGAATTGCAGGATGAACGGAACCAGCGAGCCGAACACGGTGAAATCGATGACGTCGAAGAAATATCCCGCGGCGATCAGCCCGATGACGCGCCGATGCAGCGGCGATATTTTCGCGTCGTCCAGCGCGTGCCGACGAAGCCTTCGATGGTCTGGCGCCGCCGCCCACTTGCGCTGCCGGCTACGCCGCTGCCGCCATTTGATCCCGCCGTCATCCGTTGCCATGTGATCCTCCCCAGTGGCGACAAATCCCGGCCGCTGTGCGCGACTCTTGTTTGTGCGCGAGTGTGGAAGGGCGCGCGCCCACTGTCAATGCAGGCTGTCGTGCCGGTCGCCGTCGTTGCGCGGTGCGGACGTCTACGCGCCCTCGAATTGCAGAATATAAAGTCCGGCGTTGGAATCGGTGACATACATCCGCGCTTCGGCGTCGACGAAGCAATCGCAGGATTGGATCACCTGCGGCCGGTTCGGCCGCGGATCGAACATGCTCTCCGGACCGGCGGCACGAAATATCCGACCTCGCGCGGCTGCGAACGGATTGGCGATGTCGTAGGCGCGCACGCCGGCATTGTGCAGCGTGGCGAAAATATAGCGCGAGCTGACGAACGCGCCGGGCCGGTTCTCCCACAGATTATGCGGGCCGAAATTGCCGCCCTTCTTGCAATAGTCGGCCTCGTCGGGAATCGGCATGGTGGCGATGCTGACCGGATTGGCCGGCTCGCGCACATCGAAAACCCAGATGTAGCGCAGCCCGAGCTTGCAGTCGGCGAAATTCGCCTCGTCGGCGACGACCAGCAGATTGCGGTCCGGCAGCGGCAGCGGCGAATGGGTGCCGCCGCCGAACGGCGGATCCCAGTTGCGATGCGCACAGCATCTTGGGCTTCGCCGGATCGCCGACGTCGACGATGGCAAGGCCGCCGTCGCGCCAGGCGCTATAGGCGAGATTGCCGGCGACCAGCGCGTGATGCAGCGCATAGCGCCGGCCCTTGGGCCAGGCTCGGCGTCTCGCCGCCGCCGGTCCACATGCCCGGCAGCCAGAATTTGCCGACGACTTCCGGCCTGCGTCGGCTCCTTCATGTCGACGATGACCAGCATATGGTCGGAAAATTCCGGCAGATGCACCGAGACATAGGCGTAGCGCTCGCCGACATACCAGATGCGGTGCGGGCCGAGCCCGCCGAGCGGCAGGAACGCGATCTCGCGCGGCGCTTCCGGCTTCGCCAGGTCGTAGACGCGCAGCCCGCTGGTGAATTTCTGGCCGTGGAGCGCGTCGCCCGAGGTGCCGGCGAAATAGGCCTCCTGGCTCACCTGCATGGTCCACACGCTCGGGCCGTTGACCGCCAGCAATAGATCGCCGTGGGTTCTGCAGATGATGCGCGCGCGTGTTCGGCGGGCAGGGCAGGAAATTGACCGTCTTCGGATTTTTCGCATCGCGCACGTCGATGATGGTGATGCCGTTGGAAAAGCCGTGGCCGATATAGGCGAAGCCGTTATTGACCATGACCTGCACGCCGTCGCCGCGGCCGCCCTGGTCGCTGTGGCTGAGGAATTTGATGTTGTGCGCTGGCGACGGCGGTCATTGATTGGATCCTCCGTAATTTGGCGGCTTTGTCATACACCGAACGACGGCCGTCCTGCGACAATATCGCTTCGCGCTCCGCCTGTTCTGCGCAGCAAATCCGCCGGCCCGTGCTAAGCAAGAGGGCATGGCGCGGGACGCTATCGCAAGCGTCCGCCGCATGATTTTGATCACCGCTAAATGTGCCGACGGCGACACCACCGAAATTCATAGGAGAGAAACGCCATGTCCTACAAATCAGCCCGATCGCAATGGAAAGTCCGCGAAAGCCCTCCGCCTATCGCGGCGCGAGCCTGATGAAAGCCGGCCTCGGCGTCACCGCGGCCGGCTTATTGCTGCGCAACGGCGCGCTGCCGGCCTTCGCCGAGGACTATCCGGCGCTCGGCACCTATCCGGCCGGCACCACCGGATCGAGCGTCTTTGTCGGCGGCGTGATGCCGCTCACCGGGCCCTATTCCTCGTCCGGCAAAGACATGCAGCTCGGCTTCGAACTGGCCGTCGATCACCTCAACAACGGCAGCCGCGTGACCGAGCAAATCCCGACCTTGAAAAAGGGCAACGGCGTGCTCGGCAAGAAGATCGAATTCCAGGTCGCCGATAGCGAAACCAAGCCGGATCCGGCGGTCGAGGCGGCGACCCGCTTCATCCGCGACAACAAGGCGATCATGCTGACCGGCACCGTCAACAGCGCGGTGTCGATCGCGATCGAGAAGCTCGGCCAGCGCGAGCACGTCGTCGTCATGATCGGCAACAGCGGCTCCAACGACACCACCGGCAAGGATTGCCAGCGTTACGGCTTCCGCGCCCAGCCGTCGGCCTATATGGCGGCGAAGGCGCTGGCGCCGGTGCTGGCCAAGCAACTCGGCAAGACTCTCAAGGCCGCCTATCTGGTGCCCGACTACACCTACGGCCACAGCGTCTACGATTCGATGAAGCAGTTCACCGAGCAGGTCGGCTGGAAGACGGTCGGCGAGCAACTGGTGCCGCTCGGCACCACCGACTTCAGTTCTTATCTGCTCAACATCGGCAACAGCGGCGCCGACGTGTTCGTCAACGTGGCGTTCGGCGCCGACGCGGTGTCCTCGACCAAGCAGGCCGAGCAGTTCGGCATCCTGTCGAAGATGAAATACGTCGTGCCCAACATTTCGCAGTTCCAGGCCAAGGAGCTTGGCGCCGCGGTCATGGGCGGCACCTACGGCACCCAGGCCTGGTGGTGGACCGAGGAGGACAAATATCCGCTGGCCAAATTCTTCGTCGAGGATTTCGAGAAGAAGAACAACTACAAGCCGCGCTGGGGCGCCAGCGAGGTCTATGTCCAGACGCTGGTCTGGGCCGACGCCGTCGAGCGCGCCGGCACGTTCTATCCGGTCGACGTCATCAAGGCGCTGGAAAGCGGCCACAAGGTGAACTCGATCTACGGCGAGGTCTATTACCGCGCCGGCGATCACCAGATGGTCCGCCCCGTTCCGGTGATGGTCGGCAAGAAGCCGAGCGAGATGAAGGGCCCGGAAGACTTCTTCCAGATCCTCGAACTGGTGCCGGGCGAACAGGTGCTGCCGCCGCTCGATCAGACCGGCTGCAAAATGCCGGGCATCGAATCCTGACGGCGGGCTTTGCCTTGACGCAGGCGATTTGCAGGGGCGGGTATTAAACCCGCCCTTACGGTATATGCTGCTCTTCGATGCCCACTCTCGCGCAATTTCTCTCGCAGGCCTTCAACGGCATCGCGCTCGGCAGCCTGCTGGCGCTGATCGCCAGCGGGCTCTCCATCATTCTCGGCACGCTGGGCGTGCTGAATTTCGCCCACGGCGCCATGTTCATGCTCGGCGCCTACGCCGCCTTCGTCGTGCTCGGCCATTGGGATTCGTTTGCCGCGGCGCTGGCGCTGGGCGCGCTGGTGCTGCTCGCTCGTCGGCTTGGCGACCGAGCGCGGCCTGATCCGCTTCTATTACAGCCGGCCGAAGGAGGATCAGATCCTGGTCACGTTCGGGCTCGGCATCATGATGGTCGAGGCGGTCCGCTACGTCTTCGGCGGCCATGAGCCAGCGCGTGCCGCTGCCGAGCTGGGGCCAGGGCATCGTCAATCTCGGCTTCTTCATCTATCCGCTCTATCGCGTCGAGGCGATCGGCATCGTCGCGGTGCTGCTGCTCGGCTTCTATCTGCTGCTCTACCGCACGCGGATCGGGCTGGTGGTGCGCGCCGGCATCGAGGACCCGCTGATGGTCGAGCTGCTCGGCACCCATGTGCGGCGCGTCTTTCTGATTGTGTTCTGCATCGGCGCCATGGCGGCGGGCATCGCCGGCGTCATCTACGCGCCGCTCGCCGCCGTCATTCCCAATATGGGCGAGCCGTTCCTGGTCCAGTGCTTCGTCGTCGTCGTGATCGGCGGGCTCGGCTCGTTTCCGGGCGCCGTGGTCGGCGGCATCGTGGTCGGCGAAATCCTGTCGCTGACCACGCTGTTCGACCCGGCTTATGCGCAGGCCGCGATCTACGCCGTGATGACGCTGGTTCTGATCGTGCGCCCGCGCGGCCTGTTCGGCACCATGGGGCGCGCATGATGGGCGCTGCCGAACGGGCGCCGGCTGGCGCGCTGGTTGCCCGAACTCGCCGATGGCGGTCGCGCTGGTGATCCTGCCGTTCGGCTTCGATGCCTGGCTCGGCTCGGTCGATCTGTTCACCCGCATTCTGATCTGGGGGATTTTCGGCCTCGGCTTCGATCTGCTGTTCGGCCGCACCGGCCTGCTGTCGTTCGGCCAGGCCGCGTTTTACGGCACCGGCGGATTTGTCACCGCCTATCTGTTGACCAGCGGCACGCTTGGCAATGTCTGGCTCGCCATGGCGGTCGGCATCGCCGCCGCGATGGCCTTCAGCGCTGTTCGTCGGATTTCTGGCGCTGCGCCGCGTCGGCATTTATTTCGCGATGATCACGTTGGCGTTCGGCGAATTGTCGTATTTCCTGGAGAATTCGCCGCTGTCGAATTGGACCGGCGGCGAGAACGGATTGCCCGGCGTGCCGGCGCCGACCATCGATCTCGGCGGGCTGCATTACAGTTTCGCCGGCTCCTGGCCGAGCTACCAGCTGGTCGCCGGTTTCTATTTTCATCGGCTTTGTGTTCGCGCGCTTCGTCGTGCTGTCGCCGGTCGGCGCGGTGCTGACGGCGATCCGGCAAAATCCGCAGCGCACCGCGGCGCTCGGCCACGACGTCGGCGCCTACAAGCTCGCCGTGTTCGTGCTGGCCGCCGCCTTCGCCGGCTGCGGCGGCGCGCTGCTCGGTATTTTCCAGAGCTACATGCCGCCGGACGCCTTCGCGCTGGACACCTCGGGCCAGCTCGTCATTCAGACCGTGATCGGCGGCGCCGGCACGCTGATCGGCCCGGCCGTCGGCGCCGCGATCTGGCTGTCGCTGCGCGACGTGCTGCAGCAGGTGCCGGCCGTCGGCGATCTGTGGAAATTCATTCTCGGCTTCGTGTTTGTCGTTCTTGGTCACCTTTCTGCCGAACGGCATCGTCGGCACGATCATGCGCTGGCGTGCGCAGCTGTGCGCCGCGCCAAGTCCCGTCGCTGCTGCGGCGCGGCAAGCCCGGCGCGAGCGACGCGGCGGCGCGCGAAGCGCTTGCTGGCTCCGCTGCGGCGAAGCGCCGCGCCAGGCGCGAGCGCGCCGGCATTTCGCGCTCGAAGCCCACGACATCAGCAAGGCCTATGGCGGCATCCATGCCGTCGACGGCATTTCGCTGGCGCTGCCGCGAGGGCGCTTCACGCCATCATCGGCCCCAACGGCGCCGGCAAGAGCACGTTCCTGCGGCTGCTCAAGCGCGAGGAAACCGTCGATTCCGGCGGGATCCTGCTGCACGGCGTCGACATCACCGCCGCCGACGTCACCGCGGCCTATCAGTATGGCTTGGCCAAGAGCTATCAGATCAACCAGTTGTTCCCGCAACTGACCGTGCGCCAGAATCTGCGGCTCGGCGCGCTCGGCCGCCAGCGCGGCCGGTTGCGGCTCGATGTTTTTCGCTCCGCCGACGGCTTTGCCAAGGTCGAGGCGGTGGTCGCCGCGCTGCTCGAAGAGCTCGGCCTCGCCGACTGCGCCGACCTCGTCGTCAACACGCTGCCCTATGGCGAGAAGCGCCGGCTCGAGCTCGGCCTGGCGCTGGCGTCGCGGCCGTCGGTGCTGCTGCTCGACGAGCCGCTCGCCGGCTTGAGCCCCTCCGAGCGCGAGGGCGTCAAGCAACTGATCCGCAAACTTGCGCAAGGGCCGCACCATCGTTCTGGTCGAGCACGACATGGACGCGGTGTTCGAACTCGCCGAACGCATCACCGTGCTGCACGAAGGCCGCAAGCTGGCCGAGGGCACGCCGCAAGGAAATCTCCAGCGATCCGCGGGTGCGCGAGGCCTATCTCGGCGGGATGGCGCCATGACGAGTGCCATGAATAATGCCGCGAACGCGGCGCCAGCGGCGCCAAGGCCATGATCGAGGTCGAGCGGATCAATTCCTATTACGGCGATTCGCACGTCCTGTTCGACGTTTCCATGGCGGTGCGCGAGCGCGAAGTCGTGGCGCTGCTCGGCCGCAACGGCGCCGGCAAGAGCACCACGCTGAAAACCCTCGCCGGCGTGCTGCATCCGCGCTCCGGCACGATCCGCTTCGAAGGCGAGGCCATCGAAGCGCTGCCGCGCACGCCATCGCCGGCCTCGGCCTGCAACTGGTTCCGGAGGAGCGGCGCATTTTCGGCGGGCTGACGGTCGAGGAAAATCTCGACCTCGCCGCGTTGTCCGCAGCCGCGGCTGCCGCTCGACGAGATTTTCGCGATCTTTCCGCGGCTGCGCGAGCGGCGCGGCAGCTATGGCCGCTCGCTGTCCGGCGGCGAGCAGCAGATGCTGGCGATCGCGCGCGCCTTGATCCGCCGCCCGCGGCTTATTCTGCTCGACGAGCCGTTCGAGGGCCTCGCGGTCATCATCGTGCAGAATTTGCTCGAAGTCTGCCGCGACCTGGTGGCGAGCCGGCCAGACCATCGTCATCGTCGAACAGAATGTCCGCGCCGCGCTCAGCCTCGCCAGCCGCGCCTATGTGCTCAACAACGGCCACATGGTGTTCGAAGGCACCTCGGAACAACTGCAGTTGCGCGCGCCCGCACGTGATGTCAGGCTATGTAGCGGGAGCGCGATATGGCTCCTCGATTACGCCGGCATGTGCTACGCATTGCGATGATGTAGGATGGGTATCGCTCGCCCAGCCTATCCTACAGAGGACAAGGAAAACGATGGCCAACGCAGAACACGGCATGATCGCGGTCGACAAGATGGGAACGAAGGTGTTGTTCCTCAATCCGGACACCTACGCCACCGAGGTTGTGATCGACGGCTTCGCCAAGACCGTGCATGAATTGCTGATCGTGCCGGAGACCGGCAGCCAGCCTGCGATGGCCTATGTGCCGATCTTCGGCGACGGCATCCACGGCCGCAATCCGCATCCGCAGCATCATCTCTGCGTCTTCGATCTGCACAAGCGCGCGCTCGTCGCCACCATCGATCTGTCGCCCTATATCGCGCCGCATACGCTCAAGCTCGGGCCGGACGGTTTCATCTACATCACCTGCGAGAACTCGGCGAAGGTCGCGGTGATCGACCGGGCGGCCAACAAAGTGGTCGACGCCATCGATTCCGGCTCGACCAACGGCCATCGCCTGATCATCGCGCCGGACGGCGAGCGGCTCTACACCGAGAACGAGGAGGACGCGACCGTCTCCGTCATCGATCTGCCGAAGCGCAAGCTCCTCGGCAAGATCGCGACGCCGCGGCCGCTTGCCGGCATCGCCATCACGCCGGATGGCCGCACCGTGGTCGCGGTCGACGATGCCCAGCCGACATTATTTTTGATCGACACCGAGGCCGGCAAAGTGCGCGAGGAGCTCGTCCTCAAGGACGTGCCGAAAGCGGCGCAGATCGCGCGCTTCGCGCCGGACAATTCGCTCCTTGCCGTCACCAGCCTCAACAGCGATACCGTCAGTCTCATCGATCCGTCGTTCAAGCGAGCAGACCGCGATCAAGGTCGGCTCGCAGCCGATGGACATGGCGTTCCGCAACGGCGAATTGTTCGTCGCCTGCCAGGGCGACGGCTCGGTGCATGTCATCGACATCGCGGGCAAGCGCCACAAGTCGCAATTTCCAGCCGGCACCGGCTGCGAGTCGCTCGGATTCTTTTGAGGCCTTCGCCGGCCGGCAATCCGGTTTGCGGGCGCACCGCTGAAACGGCCCCTTAACGCTGCCCAAAACGACGCGAGACGCCGCCTTCATTCTCGCTTACAATCCAGGCAGGAGGGCCCGGACGCGGGCCGGGTGAGGGAGTAAGACTATGGTTTCTAAGGGTTTTGCAGCCGCGTTCGTCGCCGCGGCGGCGTTTGCAGCGACCACGGCAGTGCCGGCTCATGCGCAGGCAGCCGCGTGCAAGTCGGCCAGCTCGCCTGCTCGGTTTCGGCCGGCATCGGCCTGATCGTCGGGTCGCAACGCAACGTGAATTGCACCTTCCAGCCTGATGGCGGGCCGCCCGAAGCCTATACCGGCACGATGACCAAGATCGGCCTTGACGTCGGTTTCACCACCGGCAGCGCCATCGTCTGGGCGGTGTTTGCGGGCACCAACCGCTATGTCGGCATGCTGTCCGGCACTTATGCCGGAGCGCAGGCGGAAGCGACCGTCGGCGCCGGCGTCGGCGCCAATGCGCTGATCGGCGGCTCGAACCGTTCGGTGGCGTTGCAGCCGCTCTCGGTCCAGGGTCAAGTCGGGCTCAATGCCGCCGCCGGCATCGGCGCGTTGGAACTGCATCTCGCGCAATAGCCGCCAGCCGAAACCTGCGGAACAGACGGGCTGGCGCGGCCAGTCTCGGCAGAGCTTGCGCCGTCCACTCCCGACGCGAGGCGCGATGTCACGCCTCTTGACCCACCCCGGCGACGCCTGAAACGATGCACTCCCGCTCCCCTCCCTTCCCCGCTAGCGGGGCAGGATCGAGAGGGGCAACGACGGGTCCGGTTTCAGGAGGCGATTGCGGGAGGCGGTCATGGCCACCAGTCCGGCGACGAACGGCAACGGCAATGGCGCGCGAGCGACCGGCCCGCGCTGCGTCGCGCTCGTCGGTCCGTTCCAGAGCGGCAAGACCACGCTGCTTGAAGGCATCCTCGCCCGCACCGGCGCCATTGCGCGCCAAGGCAATATCGAGGCCGGCAATACCGTCGGCGACGCCAGCAAAGAGGCGCGCCATCACAAGATGAGCGTCGAACTGACGGCGGCCACCACCAATTTCATGGGCGATGCCTACACCTTCCTCGATTGTCCGGGCTCGGTCGAATTCGTTCACGATATGCGCGCGGTGCTGCCGGCGATCGACGCGGCGGTGGTGGTGTGCGAATTGGACGAGAAGAAAATCCCGCAGCTCCAGCTCATCCTGCGCGAGTTGGAAGACCGAAAAATTCCCCGCATCCTGTTCGTCAACAAGATCGACAAGGCCGATGCCGGCGTCCACGACGTGCTGAAATTGTTGCAGCCCGCCTCGCGCACCAAGCTGATCCTGCGGCAGATACCGACTTTCAAGGGCGACATCATCTCCGGTTTCGTCGATCTCGCGCTCGAGCGCGCCTTTGTCTACAAGGAGCACGCCGCGTCCGAGATCGTGCCGCTCGAGGGCGATGCCGCCGATCTGGAAAAGACCGCGCGCTTCTCCATGCTGGAGACGCTCGCCGATCATGACGACGAGCTGATGGAGCAATTGCTCGAGGACATCCAGCCGCCGCGCGACAAGGTGTTCGACGATCTGCGCCGCGAATTGCGCGAAGGCCTGGTTTGTCCGGTGCTGATGGGCACAGCGACGCGTGCCAACGGCGTGCTGCGGCTCTTGAAGGCGCTGCGCCATGAATCGCCGGGCATTGCCGAGACCGCCAAGCGGCTCGGCGTCAAAGCCGGCAACGATGCGGTCGCTTATGTGCTCAAGACGCTCAATACCGCCCATGGCGGCAAAATGTCGGTGGTGCGCATGCTGGCGGGGCAGGCCGGCGACGGGATCACGTTCCTCACCGAAGACGACGAAGCCGGCCGCGTCGCCGGCGTCTTCAAGCTCGTCGGCCAGACCACTGAGAAGCGCGGGCCGGCGCTGCTCGGCGAAACGGTCGCCTTCGCCAAGCTCGACAAAGCCAAGACCGGCGACACGCTCACGGCCGGCAAGCAAGCCCATCCGGCGCTCGCCAGAATCGCGCCCTATCCGCCGGTATTGGCGATCGCGATCTCGGCCAAGGAGCGCAAGGACGACGTGAAGCTCGGCCAGGCGCTCGCCAAGCTGGTCGAGGAGGATCCCTCGATCACCATCGTGCATAATCCGGAGACCCACGAGGTGGTGCTGTGGGGCCAGGGCGAAATGCACCTGCGCGTCGCCACCGAGCGATTGAGCGATCGTTTCGGCGTCGCCATCGAACGGCGCACGCCGAGCGTCGGCTATCGCGAAACCATCCGCAAGGGAATCGTGCAACGCGGCCGCCACAAAAAACAATCCGGCGGCCACGGCCAGTACGGCGACGTCGTGCTCGATATCAAGCCGATGCCGCGCAGTTCCGGATTTTCTTTCGAAGACAAGATCAGCGGCGGCGTCGTGCCGCGCAACTATATTCCGTCGGTCGAGGAAGGCGTCGTCGACGCGCTCAAGCACGGCCCGCTCGGCTTTCCGGTGGTCGATCTGCATGTGGCGCTGGTCGACGGCTCGTATCACACCGTCGATTCCTCCGACATGGCGTTCCGCACCGCCGGCCGCATCGGCGTCGTCGAGGGCCTGCCGCAGTGCCAGCCGGTCCTGCTCGAGCCGATCCATCTGGTCGAGATCGTCTGCCCCACCGAGGCCACGGCGAAGATCAATGCGCTGATGTCGGGGCGGCGCGGCCAAATCCTCGGCTTCGACACGCGCGAAGGCTGGGACGGCTGGGACGTGGTCCGCGCCAAAATGCCGGAAGCCGAGATCGGCGATCTTATCGTCGAAATCCGCTCGGCGACCGCGGGCGCCGGCACGTTCACTTTCAAGTTCGATCACATGGCGGAGCTGACCGGCCGCACCGCCGATCAGATCATCGCCGCGCGCCGCGCCGCGGAGTGATGCGCGGCATCTAAATATTTCTCGAAATCGCTTACCGGCCGCAAACCACGCCGCATCGGTAGATTCTCCGCATTAACGGTGCCGCTGCTTCTCGTCCGGCAAACTCGGTGCCGTCGAGGACAGTTCGCCGTGTTCGAGGGATTGCGCAGACTGATCGCTGCGAAGCCGGTCGAACCCGATCGCGAACCCGCGCCGGCCGACGGCAAGATGACGCTCGGCGACGTGCTGCGGCGAAATTGGTACGAGCTGTGGTACCAGCCCAAGATCGATCTGCGCTCGAAACGACTGGTCGGCGCCGAGGGTCTGGTGCGCGCGCGCCGGCCCGACGGCAGCGTGATCCCGCCGGCGCTGTTTTTGCCCGGCGCCAAGGAAGACGACATGCTCGCGCTGACCGAGCGCGTCATCCTCAGCGCGCTGCGCGACTTCGAGGATTGCGCGGCGCTCGGCGCTTCGGTGAAGCTTTCGGTCAATGTGCCGGTGTCGGCTTTCGTCAAGCTGCCGATCGCGCAGATGTTGCGCGAAGAGCGGCCGAGCGCGCCGAGCTGGCCGGGGCTCATCCTCGAAGTCACCGAGGACGAAGCGCTCAACGATCTCAAGATCGCCAATGACGTCGCCGACGAGTTGCGCGCGCTCGATTGCACGCTGGCGCTCGACGATTTCGGCGCCGGCTATTCGTCGCTGGCGCGGTTGCGCCAATTGCCGTTCAGCGAATTGAAGATCGACCGCAGCTACGTCACCAATTGCCATAGCGACCGCGTCAATGCCGGGCTGTGCGAGACCATCGTCGAACTGGCCAAGCGCTTCGAGCTCAAGACGGTGGCCGAAGGCATCGAGACGATGCACGAGAGCCACAAATTGCAGGGCATCGGCTGCGATACCGGACAAGGCTATTTGTTCGCCAAGCCGATGCCGAAGGCCGATTTTCTCGGCGCGCTGGGCCGGCGCATGATCGGCGGCCCGCGGCCGGCCGCCGCGCCGCTGTCGGCGTCGGCTAAATTGCTGCGCGGCCTGTTTGCCGAGACCTAATCGCTCCTTACACTATCCTCGATCATGGCCGCGCTTGTCCCGGCCATCCACCTCTTTTATTTCGTGGCCTTGATCATGACGAGGAAAGGAACGTAAATGCCAGCCTATTGGGTCGCGCGCTCGAAGATCAACGATCCGATCGAGTACAAGAAATACACCGATCGGGTACCGGCCATCATCGCCAAATACGGCGGCAAGGTCTTGGCCCGCGGCGGCCGCTTCCAGGTCATGGAAGGTCCGCACAAATTTCAGCGCTTCGTGGTGATCGAGTTTCCGACCTTCGAGCAGGGCGTCGCCTGCTTCACCTCGAAGGACTATGACGAGGCGGCGGCGTTCCGGCGTGCCAACGGCGCCGGCGAGGTCGAGACCATCATGGTCGACGGCGGCGACGCGACGAAGTGACCGGTTACCCCGTCTTGATATTCGCGAACTTGATCACCTTGCCCCACTTGTCGACCTCGCTGGCAATGAGCTGGCCGAAGGCTGCGGGCGTCAGCGGCATCGGCACGCCGCCGAGGTCGGTGAGGCGTGACGAAATCTTGGGATCGGCCAGCGCCGTATTGATCTCGCTGTTGAGCTTGGCGACGATTTCGGGCGGCGTGTCCTTCGGTGCGGCAACGCCTTGCCAGGCGAAGGCTTCGTAGCCCGGCACGAAATCCGCAACCGGCGCCAAGTCGGGCAGCGTCGGCAGCCGTTTGGCGCTGGTGACGGCAAGCCCGCGCAGCGCGCCGCTGCGGATGTGGGAAAGCGACAACAGGATCAGGTCGAACATGACCTGATCTTGGCCTGCGAGCAGGTCGGTGATCGCCGGCGCATCGCCGCGATAGGGCACATGCAACATGTTGATGCCGGTCATCATCTTGAACAGCTCGCCGGCGAGATGCGGCGTCGAACCGACGCCGCCGGACGCCATATTGAGCTTGTCCGGATGTGCCTTGGCATAGGCGATGAGCTCGGGAACGCTGTGTACCGGCAGCGACGGATTGACCTCGAGGATGAGCGGATTGAGATCGACGCCGCCGACCGGCGCGAGATCGTGGGTGAAATTGAAGCTGAGATTTGGGTTCAGCATCGCATTGATGACGTTGGGATTTGCCATCAGCAACAGCGTGTAGCCGTCCGGGTCAGCCTTCACCACGGCCTCGGCGGCGATTTGCTGCCCCGCCGAGCCGCGGTTCTCGACCACGAAGGGTTGACCGAGCCGTTCCGACAGCATTTGCCCGGTGAGCCGGGCGATAATGTCGGCGGCGCCGCCCGGCGGAAAGCCGACGAGCAGGTGCACCGGCCGCGACGGATAAGTGTCGGCGCGCGCGGTTCGCACCACCGCCGGCATGGCGACGGCGCTCGCGGCGAGCTGGAGTAATCGTCGGCGCGGGAGCTGCATGGTGTTCTCTAAAAATGCGGGGTTTTCCGAACATAGGATAGGCGGGACGACCATAGCACCTCAACCCGAAATATGGCCGGTTTTCGGGCGAGATCGCGATCAAGCGATGGTCGCTACGCGGCGACGCGCGGCTCGCCGCCGCCGGGCGGCGGCACCGGCAAGCCGTCGGCGGCATATTCGTTGAGCTTGTTGCGCAGCGTGCGGATCGAAATGCCGAGCACGTTGGCGGCATGGGTGCGATTGCCGAGGCAATGCTTGAGCGTCTGAAGAATAAGGTCGCGCTCGACCTCGGCGACGGTGCGGCCGACCAGTCCGCGCGATACCTGCTCGGCGGCGAGCGCCGCATGCGCCACCGCAGGCGCGCTCTTCTGCTGGTCGAGCCGGGTGCCGTCGGGCGTGAGGATGGCCTCGGGGCCGATCTCGCCGCCGGTCGCCATCAGCACGGCGCGATGCATGGTGTTTTCCAGCTCGCGCACATTGCCGGGCCAGTAGTTTAACGTCAGCGTACGGCGCGATTCGGCCGACAGCGGCCGTGCCGCCACGCCGTTGGCCGCGGCGTATTTCCTGACGAAATATTCGGCGAGCTCGATCACGTCGGCCGGCCGCTCGCGCAGCGGCGGGATTTTCAGGTTCACGACATTGAGCCGGAACAGCAGGTCCTCGCGGAAGCTGCCGTCGCGCACCGCCTCGGCGAGATTGCGGTTCGACGTGGCGACGATGCGGATATCGATCGGCACCGGCCGGGTGCCGCCGACGCGGTCGATGACGCGCTCCTGAATGGCGCGAAGCAGTTTCGCCTGCAGCCGCACGTCGATCTCGGAAATCTCGTCGAGCAGCAGCGTGCCGCCGTTGGCCTCTTCGAATTTGCCGACGCGGCGCGCCACCGCGCCGGTGAAGGCGCCCTTTTCGTGGCCGAACAATTCGGATTCCAGAAGCGTTTCCGGGATCGCCGCGCAATTGACGCAGATCAGCGGCTTCTTGGCGCGGTTCGATCGGGCGTGCACGTAACGCGCCAGGACTTCCTTGCCGGTGCCGGAATCGCCGGTGATCAGCATCGAGGCCTCGCTGGTCGCGACCTGCTGCGCCAGCTTGACGACGCGCGCCATGGCGCCGTCGCGGTAGATCAGCTCGCGCCGGTCGTCGGCGACGGCGGCCAGCACCGCGGCGATCAATTCAGCGTCGGGCGGCAGCGGGATATATTCCTTGGCGCCGGCTTGGATGGCCGCGACCGCGGCGCGCGCATCGGTGGCGGTGCCGCAGGCGACGATCGGCGCATGGATGTGCTCGGCCTCGAGGCCTCTGACCAGATCGCGGATGTTGACCGCGACGTCGACCATCAGGAGGTCGGCGCCGCGTCCGGAGCGCAGCACCGCCAGCGCCTGGGCGATATCCGCGGCATGGGTGACCAGCGCGCCCTTGTCCATCGCGAGCTTGGTCGCGGTGGTGAGCTGGCCGTTGAGCGTGCCGACGATCAAAAGGCGCATCTTGTTATTCCTTCTTCGCTAAGCGGAGCGAATTACGATCTCTCTGCCTTGATGATTTCCGTCATGGTCACGCCGAGCTTGTCTTCCACCAGGACGACTTCGCCGCGGGCCACCAGGCGGTTGTTGACATAAATGTCGATCGCCTCGCCGACCTTGCGGTCGAGCTCGAGCACGGTGCCGGGCCCGAGCTTGAGAAGTTCGCCGATGTCCATCCGCGCGCGGCCGAGCACCGCGGAGACCTGTACCGGCACGTCGAACACCGCTTCGAGGTCGGAAGCGATCCGGGTGGCGGGCCCGTCCGGCTCGGCCGCCAGCGGCGGGGACTTCGACGGCCGTTGCGCCGCCGTCGAGGTTGGGTAGCGGGATCTTGCTGTCCTCACTCATGCTCGGCTCTCCTCAGCATTTCGTGTGGCGCTGCGACATTGCGGCGCGCGCTGATATAACCGTCGACCGCCGCGCTGATCGCCGCATCGGCGGCGGCGCTGTCGCGGTTGATGCCGCCGTCGGCCCATTCGATGCGGCAGTCGCCGAGCGCGATATCGGGTTCGGCGAGCACCACCAGCCGGCCCTCGAAGCTGCGCGCCCGCACGATGTCGTCGAGCTTTTCCTTGGCGACGGCGTAGAGCGCGTCGTTGACGCGCACCGCGATATGCGGCGCGGCGATGAGCTGGCGGAAGCATTCGCTTGCCAGCGCCGCGATTTCCGCAAACGGCTCGCGCGCGATCAAGGCCGGCGCGAGCTTGCGCGCCACCGCCACTGCAACCTCGACCGCCTCGCATTCGAGCCGGGTTTCGATCGCCGCCAGCGCGCGGTTGGCCACGGCGAGAGCCGCCGCGATGTGCTCGAGCGCGTCGGCCACGCGCCGGCCGGACTCGACCGCGGCGTCGTTCTGCGCGTCGGCATAGCCTCGGTGATGCGCGGCGGCTTCCGCGTCGGCGAGTTTGAGCGCGTGCTCGGCGAGCGTGATCGCTGCGCCCGTCGATTTGCCTTCGGCGGTGCCGGCAAAGTCGGTGTCGAACAGGAATTTTTGTCGCTGCGTTCATATCCGTGTTCTTGCCATCGCCGTAAAAGATTGGCGCATCAATAGATCAGCTCTTCTTCGCCGCGGGTCTTGGAGATCACGATCTCGCCTTTGGCGGCGAGATCCTTGGCGAGATTGACCAGCAGCGCCTGCGCTTCGTCGACCTCGCGCAGCCGCACCGGACCCATCGCCTGCATGTCGTCCATCAGCATCTTGGCGGCGCGCGTCGACATGTTGGACAGGAAGAACTGGCGCACCGGCTCGGCGGCGCCCTTGAGCGCGACGCCGAGCTTGTCCTTCTCGACATGGCGCATCAGCGTCTGCGCCGAAGCGACGTCGAGCTTGGTCAGGTCGTCGAAGGTGAACATCAGGGTCTTGATGCGCTCGGCGCTTTCGCGATTGTCCTCTTCGAGCGCGGTCAGGAACCGGGTCTCGGTCTGGCGGTCGAAATTGTTGAAGATCTCGGCCATCACTTCATGCGCGTCGCGCCGGCGGGTCTGCGACAGGTTCGACATGAATTCGGTGCGCAGCGTCTGCTCGACGCGCTCGAGAACTTCCTTCTGCACCGCCTCCATGCGCAGCATGCGGTTGACGACGTCGAGCGCCAGATCCTCCGGCAGGATGGCAAGCACGCGCGCGGCGTGTTCCGGGCCGATCTTCGACAGCACCACGGCGACGGTCTGCGGGTATTCGTTCTTGAGATAATTGGCGAGCACCTCCTCCTGAACGTTGGAGAGCTTCTCCCACATGTTGCGGCCGGCCGGCCCGCGGATTTCTTCCATGATGTTGCCGACCCGCTCCGGCGGCAGGTATGGCTGCAGCAGCCGCTCGGTCGCGTCGTAAGTGCCCATGATCGCGCCCGAGGCCGACATGCGCGAGACGAATTCGAGCAGCAGATTCTCGACCTGCTCGGCCTCGATGGTGCCGATCGTCGACATCAACATGGAAATCTGACGCAGCTCGTCGTCGTCGAGCATGCTCCAGATCTTGGCGCCGTGGTGTTCGCCGAGCGCGAGCATCAGAACCGCCGCGCGCTCCGGTCCGCGCAGCGGGCGTTTGCGCGGGGCCGGCATGCGTCGCCGTGCCGGCAAGGCTCGCCAAGGCGCTGGCGATCTCGCTTTGCGCGCGTCTCGTGCTGCTTGGCGTCTGTGTTTTGCCGGTGTGGGTGCGGGCATGGTTGATCAGGCGGCGGCGCTGTCGTTCAGCCATGAGCGGATGATGGAAACGGTTTCGCGCGGGTTTTTGTCGGCGAGTTCGCCGACCTTCTGCACCGATTGGGCGTGGACCTGGCCCTGGATCTGGGCAATGTCGATCATCTTGGATGTCTGGCTCGGTTCGGCGGCCTTGCCGGCGTCGACGCCTTCGCGCGGCGATGGCGGCGGCCGTCGCCGGCAGCAAGCCTCGCGGCCGGCGCCGGCGGCAATGCCGCCAGAGCTGCGCTCGTCCGGGGTGATGATGCGCCGCACCAGCGGCCGCACCACCAGGAGCAGCACGACGAGGCCGAGCACGCCCATCACCAGCCATTTCGATGATGCTCATGATGTCGTCTTTGGTGAAATGCAGCATCGACAGCCAGCCGGTCGGCTCGACGATCGGATTGGCCGGCGTCTCGGCGAAGCGCAGATTGACGACCTCGACCTGGTCGCCGCGCTTCTGGTCGAAGCCGATCGCCGAGCGCACCAGCGCCGCGATCTGATCGAGCTCCTCCTTGCTGCGCGGCTGATAGGTCACGTTGCCCTTGTCGTCCTTGGCATAGGTGCCGTCGACCAGCACGGCGACCGAGAGGCGGTTGAGCCGGCCGCCTTCGATCACTTCGGTCTTGGTGGTCTTGGATATCTCGTAGTTGACGATTTCTTCGGTCTTGCGGCTGTCGATCGCGCTGGCCGCCGTTGGCGCCGGCGGCGGGCTGCCGCTGATTGGCGCCGGGCAATTCGTTGCCGACCGTGACCTCGTTGTTGTTGCCCTGGTTCGGGTGCGGAGGTTTCCTCGCGGCTTTGGCTGGAACGCACGACGCGGCCGTCGGGATCGAATTTGTCCGAGGTCTGGGTAATGCGGTTGAAATCGAAATCGGCGGCGACCTGCACGCGCGAATGCCCGGGCCCGACCACCGAGGAGACGATCGACTCCACCTGTTCGCGCAAATGCTTTTCGTACGCTGCCTGGCGCTCGTCGGCGGCGACGTCGCTGCCGGCCTCGTCGTCGCCGGCGCCGTCGGCCAGCAATTGGCCCTGCTCGTCGACGATCGAGATGCGCTGCGGCTGCAGCCCGCTGACCGCGGTGGCGACGAGGTGGCGGATGGCGCGGACCTGTGACGGCTCGAGCGTGCCGCGCAGCTTGAGCACGATCGAGGCGGACGGTTCGATCTTGTCGCGCGAAAACAGCGGCCGGTCCGGCAGCACCAGATGCACGCGGGCGTCCTGGACGTGGTCGAGCGTGCGGATGGTGCGCGCCAGCTCGCCTTCCAGCGCCCGCAGATTGTCGATGTTCTGGACGAAGCTCGTGGTGCCGAGCGCATCCGACTTGTCGAAAATCTCGTAGCCGACGCCGCCGCCCTTGGGCAGGCCGTTCTCGGCGAGCGTCATGCGCAGCCGCGCCACCTTGTCGCGCGGCACCATGATGACGTTGCCGTCGTTGCGCAGCTCGTAGGTGACGCCCTCGCGGTCGAGCTCCTTGGCGATCGAGGCGGAATCCTCCAGCGACAGGTCGGTGAACAGCGGCGTCATCTGCGGCGTGGTCACGCGCAGGATGAGGAAGGCGAAGAAGCCGATCAGCGCGATGGTGACGGCGCCCATCGCCGCAATGCGCGGCGCGCCGAGCGTTTTGACGAACTCGACCAGACTTTGCACCGAGCATTCCCCCGCGGAGCGACGCGCAAGCGTCTCACTCGGCAAGATTTGCCCGGTGGATGGTTAGCGCCCGGTTAATAAAGTGCCGAAAATGCGCATAACGTGCGTTCGGAGCCGTTGTCGCAGTCAGCGCAGCGAAGCGATCCGGAAATCAAAACGCCGGCCGCGGCGGCCGGCGTTGGCAATTCGGTAAGATCGATTAAGCGCGCGTTACTGGCGATATTGCTGGATGCGCGTCGTGCGCAGGCCGGCCAAGGCCGTGCTGGTCGATCGAATATTGCCAGGACAGGAATTCCTCGACCGTCAGCGTGTAGCGGCTGCACGCTTCTTCGAGCGACAGCAGTCCGCCGCGTACGGCGGCAACAACTTCCGCCTTGCGGCGGATGACCCAACGCTTCGTCCCCGGCGCCGGCAAATCGGCGATAGTCAGGGGGGAACCGTCCGGCCCGATGACGTATTTGACCCTCGGGCGATGGGGTTCGGTCATAGCAACTCTCACAAACTCGACAACTACAGTGGGCGACCTTACGCATGGCCGCTTAAAATTTGCCTAAGCGGCGCACGCAATTGGCCGCAATTCGTCCGGCGCTCAGCGAAAGACCGCGGGTTTCGCCATGCTGGCGCTTCGAGGTCATGGCGGCTCATGTGGCGGTCGCCGGCCAGAGCTACGGGATAGCCGCTACAGCAGGTTCGTCAGATTGGTGAGACTGCTGTTGAGGTTGCCGATCGTGCTGTTGAGATTGCTCAGAGTGCTGAGACTGCCGTTATTGATCGATTGGACCGCGCTGATCGGATAGCTCTGGCCGTTGACCGTGAGCTGCGGCGGGCTTTGGCTGAGATTGACGCCGCTGACGGTGCCCTGGATCTGCGTGGTGACGGTGACCGTCTGGCCGTTGGCGCCGGTGGCGTTGATCGCGAGGGTGTACTGGCCGGCGGGCCAGGTCACGCCGTTATTGCCTTGGCCGTTCCAGCTATAGGTCTGGGTGCCGGCATTGAGCGAGGTGGTGCCGGTTAAAGCCGGTCTGGCCGGTCGAATTGGTGATCGTGATATTGGCGGTCGCCGGCGACGGCGAATTCAAGGACCAGGTCGCCGGCGAGTTGGCCGCCAGCGCCGCGGACGTGCCGCTGAGCGTGACATTGGCGCCGAGGAATTGCATCGCCGAGGTCGCTTCCGACGTCTGCTGCAGCGAGATCAGCGTCTGCATGTTGGTGTTCATGTCGACCTGCTGTTGGACCGAGGTGAACTCGACGAGCTGCTGGGTGAACTGATTGGTGTCGAGCGGATCGAGCGGATCCTGGTTCTGCAATTGCGTGGTCAGCAGCGTCAGGAACGAATTGAAATTATCGGCGAGCTGCGCCAACCCGGCATTGTCCGTGCTGGCGCTGCTGCTGGTGGTTGATGGCCTGTGGTCGCTGGTCGAGGAATGTGCCGGGCTGTCGTCGTCATGGTCGGTCCTCAGCCGATTGCAGTTCACACGCGAATATCGACGCCGCTGCCGAGACCCGACGCGCGAATAGATTTGCGTGGTCTCGACCGGCGCCAGATCGGCGTCGGGAATGACAAGCTGCGGCGTCGGATTTGGCTGCGCGTTGCCGCCGCTGCCGCCGTTCTGTCCGGCGAACGACTGGTCGCGCAGCGAGAATTGCAGGCCGTTATCGGCGGTCTTCAATCCGGCCTGTTCGAGCGCGCGTTCGAGCTGCGGCTGCTGGCTTTGCAACAGCGTCAGCGTCTCGGGGCGGTCGACGGTGACGTGCGAGGTCACCTGGCCGCTTGAGTCGACGTCGAGCCGCACATCGATGCGGCCGAGCTCCGGCGGATCGAGCCTGATGTCGAACTGATTGGAGCCGGCCTGCGCGCGCGCGGCGATGGCGACCGGAAGGCCGGCGATCGAAACGGCGGCCCCAGCGCCGTAGCGGCGGCCGTCGCCGCGCCTGGCATCTCGCCGTATTCGTCGCGACAATACCGAAATTCGGCAGATCCGCGGCTGGCGGCTTTGACGGCATTGGTTGTGCTTTGCGCATTCGGAGCGGCGTTCGAGGTGCCGGCTGCGGCAGTATCGAGATGTGCCGCGGTGAGATTCGCGGCCGGCGGAAGCGCCAGCATCGCCGGGCGACGGCGTGGCTGCCGTCGGTCGCCGGCTGTTGGGTCGAAGAGCTGCCGGATGCCGGTGCGTTAGCGGCGGCATTGGCCGAAGGGCCGGCTTTGCCGTCTGGGCGTCCGTGGCCCATGTCTTGCCGTTGCCCTCTGGCTGCGTGCTTGGCTGAGCGGATTGGGCTGGCTCGCGCGGACTGACGGCCTGCGCCGCGTGAGAATTTTGGCCATCAATGCGGGCGATGTTCGTCCGCGCCGGTATCTGCGAACCCACCGTTGCGGTCGCCGTCGAGCCATCGGCTGCCGCCGGTGTCGAGGCAAAGTCGGTATTTGCAACAATGACGGCGGCGATGGCGTCGCTGCGATGGCGGCTGCCGGCGGCGCGTTTGGCGCCGTTGGCGTGACATTGCCGCCGGTGGCCGTGGCGTCGTACCGCTCTGATCGCCGCTGTTGACTTCGCTGCTTTCTTGCCGACCGGCGCGGGCGGGTCGGGCGTGGTTGGGGTCGCGTCCTGTGCATTTGCCCCCGCCGTCGCCGCCGCCACTGCTGCAGTCGCTGCTGCTGCCGCGGGATTGGCCGCCGGCGCCGATCCCGTTGCCGCCGCCTGCGCCGCTGCCGCCGATCTGGCGCGGTGGCCGGTGTAGTGCCCGGTGCTGGCGCCGTCGTTCGGGGTTGGTGTCGCTATTGCCCGACGCGTCCGACTGCGCAGCCGTCGTCACGCCCGTAGTGGCGGCCGTGTTAGCGTGCGCGGCCGCGATGGCCTGCGCTGCCGCCGGCTTTGGTCGGTTTATGCCGGGCGCGGCCACGGCATGTCGCGTTGGCACTGCGATTGTTCCCGGCCGCAGCCGCCGCTGCCGACAGTGTTCGAACTTCCAGAATTTGCGTGTTCGGGGCCGGGCCGGAACGCGAATTGGAATTGCCGCTATTTCCGGTCGAGCCGCTTGATGGTGCCGATGTCTGCGGCGCCGATGTCTGCGGTGCCGATGTCTGTGGGGCCGATGTCTGTGGCGCCGCTTGCGGGGAGCTGGCGGGTTGGGTCGTCGCTGCCGAGGCGGGCTCGAGGGTGCAGAGGTGCTGGCGTCGAGCAAGGCCGCGAACGGCTGCGAGGCAGTGTCTTGGCTTAGCGTGGATGCCTGCATTCGCAACGGCGGCGTGAGCGAAACCGCGGCGGGCAGATCTGACGCTATACTCGAGAGACTCGACACTCTAGAACCCCTGAAAGCGACGTCAAGCACAGCTGTGTCTGCCTGCAACCCGCGGGCCAGCGGGGCGGCCAGGTGAAACCCGTGAATTCAAAGTGTTAAGCGGCTCTGCGGGAAGTTGGCACGGCAGCCTTTGCACTGGTGCGGCAAAATTTGCCGGGCGTGCGCCGGCAGCGGCCGATGCGGCGGCCGTGGCGGAGTGCGGCGCGGCCCTTATAGTAGAAGGCTGATAGGGCGGCGCATCGGCCGCCGGCCGGGAAAACCCGTATGACGTGCGAACATACTCGATATCGAGGGACGGCCGTCGGCGACGCGCGTCGTCGTCGCCATGTCGGGCGGCGTCGATTCCTCGGTGACCGCCGCGACTTTTGGCCGAAGCCGGCTACGACGTCGTCGGCATCACGCTGCAGCTTTACGATCATGGCGCCGCCACCCACCGCAAGGGCGCCTGCTGCGCCGGCCGCGACATCCATGACGCCCGCGCGGTCGCCGAGCGGATCGGCATTCCGCATTACGTCCTCGACTACGAGGACCGCTTCAAGGAAGCGGTGATCGACCGTTTCGCCGCAGAGCTATGTGGCCGGCGAGACGCCGGTGCCGTGCGTGGAGTGCAATCAGTCGATCAAGTTCCGCGACCTTCTGCAAACCGCCCGCGAACTCGGCGCCGCGGTGCTGGCCACCGGCCATTACGTCGCCTCGCGCGCGCTGCCCGACGGCGGCCGCGCGCTCTATCGCGCCCGCGAAGCCGAACGCGATCAGAGCTATTTCCTGTTCGCCACCACGCGCGCGCAGCTCGATCTGCTGCGCTTTCCGCTCGGCGACCGCACCAAGGCGGAGACGCGCGAACTGGCGCGCCGCTTCGGCCTTTCCGTCGCCGACAAGCAGGACAGCCAGGACATCTGCTTCGTGCCGACCGGGCATTATGCCGACATCATCGAGCGGCTGCGGCCGGGCGCCGCCGGCCCCGGCGAAATCGTCGATCTCGACGGCCGCGTGCTCGGCCGTCATGACGGCATCATCCATTTCACCGTCGGCCAGCGGCGCGGGCTCGGCATCGCCACCGGCTCGCCGCTTTATGTGGTGCGGCTCGACGCCGCCTCGCGTCGCGTCGTGGTCGGTCCGCGCGAGGCGCTGCGCACCAGCCGGATCCGGCTGCGCGACATCAACTGGCTCGGCGACGGCACGATCGACGAGGCGCTGGCGCGCGCATCCCGAAGTCTTCGTGAAAGTTCGCTCGACGCGGCCGCCGCGGCCGGCTGGCTGCGCGGCGGCGCCGGCGGCATCGAAGTCGAGCTGATCGCCGGCGAGGACGGCGTGTCGCCCGGCCAGGCTTGCGTGTTCTACGACGCGGCCGAGGGCAAGGCGCGCGTGCTCGGCGGCGGCGTCATCGCCGGCACCATGGCCGCCACGCGTGCCGACGACGCGCGCGGTGTCGACATGGCCGCCGCGCGCTGACGCGACCGCGATGACCGACCGAACTCGACAAAGCCGGCATCGCCAAGGCCTATGCGCGCTGGGCGCCGATCTACGATCTCGTGTTCGGCGCGGTGTTCGAGCGCGGCCGCAAGGCGTCGATCGCGGCGGCCGAGCGCATCGGCGGCCGCATTCTCGAAGTCGGCGTCGGCACCGGCCTGTCGCTGCCGGATTATTCGTCGTTCGAACCGGCTCATCGGCGTCGATTTCTCGGCGCCGATGCTGCGCAAGGCCAAGGCGCGCGTCAGCGCGCAGCGCCGGCTCACCAATGTCGACGGGCTCGCGGTGATGGACGCGCAGCATCTCGGCTTTGCGGATGCGGTGTTCGACGTCGTCGTCGCGCAATATGTCATCACCACGGTGCCGGACCCGGAGGCGACGCTCGACGAATTCGTGCGCGTGGTAAAACCCGGCGGCGAGATCATTCTGGTGAACCATCTCGGCGCCGAGACCGGCCTGCGCGCGGCCTTCGAACGATGGCTTCGCGCCGCTGGCCCGGCGGCTCGGCTGGCATCCGGAATTCGGCTGGGAACGGCTCGCGCGATGGGCGGCGCGCCACGGCGGCGTGCGCGTCATCGAGCGGCGGCCGATGCCGCCGCTCGGACATTTCTCGCTGATCAGGTTTGCGCAAGATATAACAGTGGTCAGTGCCGTCAGCCGCGCCGCTCGGCTTCCCAATGGCCGGAGCATGCCGACGTCGACGAATGTCCGCGTCCACAGGCCATGACCGTAGTCGCCGGAAAGCTCGCCGGTGCCGCTGGCGCGCTGGCCGCCGGCGCTGACGTTGACGCTGACGTGGCCACGCCCGTCGACATGTCCGGATATATCGAATGACGGATCGTCGTAGGTGACTCGGCCGTTGACGATATTGAGTGCATAGCGATAGGCGCGGTCGCAGGTGCCGGCATCGGTCACGATCAAGACGCTCCACTTGCCGTCGAATGGCATGCGCGCCATCGCGGCCGATGCGCTCGATAGCGCCGCGCCAGCGTCAACGCAATGACCATGGCCTGCAGAACGCTGGCGCTGACCGGCATAACGCCGCGCTTTGGCATAATGAAAGCTCCTCAATCTGCGCGCTGACGACGAAAAATGGCATGTCGGCTATGTATGGTGAGGTTTTCGCTTTTCATAGGTCGCGGCGGCGGTCGCGCTGCCGCCTGCGACGACACCCGCGGAACGACCATTCCGTGACGATGCGCCGCGCTTCTCCGGCCATGATTCGACCATGGCTCCGAACGCGTCCGTACCTTCGGGCTGACGTCGCGCCTTATTGCTATTTAAAATAGTATATATTATTATTTCAACTTAAGAGAGTGTTTCAGCGTTGGGGGATATTCGATGTCTGGGCAACAATCTGGCGTCGCTGCGATTGTCGCTTTTTGGCGTAAGCCGCTGCTGATCGCCGTCTCGCTGGCTGCGCTCACCGTGCCGGTGCTGCCGATCGCCTTGGCCGGCCCTGCGGCTGCCCAGCAAAACTGCAACACGCCGCTCGGCTGGTGGGAATCGAAAAATCTCGATCCGTTCTTCCTCAATCCCAACGGCCCCTCGCCGACGACGGCTTGCGATTTTCAGCTGTGGTCGTGGAGCGCCTTCGTGCACTGGATGCAACGCGATCCCAAGACCGGGCTACCGATGTTTCTCTTGCTGCCGACCTACAACGACCTCAAGCCGGACGGGTCGCCGCCGACGACGTTGCAATCGGCCTCCTTGGTGCATCAGCGGCCGTTGATATTGCTGCCGCGCAACGCCCAGCCGCAATCGCTCGGCTCGTTCGAACAGGCCGGGCCCGGCGGTGTGCTGGTCGACCAGGCCGGCCGCGCCGTCTACTACACCACCCATATGGATCCGATCTATTTCGCCTTCACGCAGAAATATTTCGGGCCGAAGAATTATCAGAAGGCGTCGCCGACGCTGGACTATCCGATCGGCGCCACGGTCATGAAAAGCTCCTGGCGCATCGTGCGTGCGGGCGAGGATACGAGCAAGCTCTACACCACCACCGCCATCGTGCCGAAGCTGGTCAATGCCGGTGACGGCAAGCTCAAGACCAGCGACCAGACCGAAACCGTCACCGTGGCGCTGATCGGCGTCCACATGGTCGGTGTCATCAAGGATCATCCGGAGTTCGTGTGGGGCACCTTCGAACTGCCGGGCAGCGCACCCGACCTGCCGGCCGGCATGGATCCGCATTCGCCGAACCCGGTGAGCGCGCAAGACTTCCCGCTCTACAAGGGCGGTACGGCGGCCGACCAGTGCAATTACCTGCCAAAGAAGATGAGCATCGACGAGGCCACGCAGGTGATCACGCCGATCACCAATGTGTTCCAAGAGTTCGCGGACGGCGGCGCCACGCCGCAGACGACCGCCGACGCCATCGCCTCGTCGAATACCAATTTCCAGAGCGCCATCCCGGGCCATAAGGACAAGCTCGATCCGGTGTTCGCCAATTTCCGGCTCACCGGCTCGACCTGGCTCCTGGCCAATACGCTCAAGCCGGGCGACGGCCAGATGGACACCGAAGCCATCGGCTCGATCGACCTCGACAATGCGACGATGGAGACGTTCGTGCAGGGCGAGGGCACCAACTGTTTTACCTGCCACCGCACCTCAGGCGGCAGCAATTATCCGGGCAAGAACATCAACACCAGCCACATCATAACGAGCAAGATCCAATTGCCAGCGGCCATCCTGCAGGCAAGGTGAGCGTTGCGTGAAGCCCGCGGACATTTGTCGCCTCTGCCTCGGCTGAGCGGAGCGAAAGGGAATGGACGTTGAGACAGCGCCGCATTTCCCGGACCGCCTTCGCCTCAAGCTCGCCTTCGATCCCAGCCGCCTTGCCGCCGATCTCGAATGCTTGCGCGAGGTGGTCTGGACCGAACACTTCGTCAAACAGAATTACGATGGCGACTGGAGTGTCATCCCGCTGCGCGCGGCGGCGGGCGCGACCCATCCGATCATGATGATCTATTCCGATCCGACGGCGACAGCCTTTGCCGATACGCCGCTTCTTGCCCGCACGCCGTATTTCCGCGCGGTGCTTGCCGCCTTCCAATGCCCCTTGCAGGCAGTCCGGCTGATGCGGCTCGCACCCGGCTCCGTCATCAAGGAACACCGCGACGGCGATCTCGCATTCGAGCACGGCGCCGTGCGGCTGCACGTTCCCATCGTCACCAGCCCGCAGGTCGAGTTTCGGCTTAACGGCAGCCGCGTCGTCATGGAATCCGGCAGCGCTTGGTATCTGCGGCTGTCCGATCCGCATAGTGTGGCGAACCGGGGCGAAACCGAGCGCGTGCACCTCGTCATCGATGCCGCCGCCGATGGCTGGCTGGCGGCGCAGTTTGACGCCGCGACGCGATTTTAACGCGCCGCCGGGCTGCAATGAATTTTGCGCGCCGCTTTTTCAAGCGGCTCATTTTTCGGATCTTCGCCAGTGAGATATTGCACAAACCGGCCATATATGAATAATTGTAGAGCCTGTACGGTAATTTAGTAGAGACTGCGACTTCCAAGCATCGCATTTTGCTCGACGGATGCTATGGAAATCTGGGCCTGAGCTGGGACGGCGAAAATGCGATGTTGGAATTATTCCGTGCTCGGCAATGGACAAATCTTGTCAAGGAGCTGCGCGCTACGGCGGGCCGCTGATGGGCGCGGAATAGCGAGGACGTTTTACACGGAGGTTGTGAGCCGCGCGATGCCGCACCGGGTGCGCCGAATCGTGCATCGGCTGAAAGGCCGTGACTTCTACAGTGTCGATCGCTATAGCGCGCTTAATCCGGCTTTCTTTGCCGAATACGACTTCGCTGCCAAATTCCGCGCCGATAATTTCGATCCCTGGTTCAGCGGGAGTTACCCGAGACGGGGGCCGCGACGCGCGCCTACTACATGTTCGATCACAACCAATTCGCCCGCGACGGTTCAGGGAGGGAGTCCGAAGTCACCGGTATTTCGCTGCGCAGTCCGCTCGGAGACCGCTGTTTACTCGAATTCATACTCACCGTGCCCGAGTTCATGTTCCACAGGAATGGGGTAGCAAGGAGCTTTGCCCGCCGCGTGCTGGCGGATCGACTCCGCCGAAATCGTCGACATGAGCCCCGCCGCGGTGTAGCGCACCCGGCATGGTTTCGCGCCCTTGATACCCAGCGCGACAATATCGGCCGGGATCTCGAGCGGATTGCAGCTTCGCCGCTTGCCCGCCGCATGCTCGACATCCCGCGGCTGAAACGTCTCATGGACGAATGGCCTAAGGACGAATTGACGGCGCAATCACGAGCACGGGAGTACCAGCGTTTGCTGACTTGTGGTATTCACATCGGTCGGTTCATCTGCTGGGTCAGGGCAGCAACGCTTGAACGTTCGTCACGATTGCTATTTGACATCATTCAGCGCAACAACGAGCGGTGGAGCGCGTTTTTCGAAGCGATAGGTTGCGGCAGCGCATCGAAACCCTGAGTATCGGGAGCCGACCGGACGATGCCGTCCGCCCGATGAAATCGTTCTTAAGTATATGAACGTCAGCGTTATGACAGCACAAGGATCGGTGCAGATTGGCGAAGGCACGCAAATCCATCGCGTCAGGTCCGTGTTGTCGGCTCCAGTCGGCAAAGAAATCGTCATGATGGACATCGAGAGCGGCCGGTATCTTGGCCTCGACTCGATCGGCAGCAATATTTGGCGGCGTCTCGAATCGCCGCGCACGTTCCGCGAAATAATCGACGGCCTGGTGGCGGACTACGATGCTGATCGGGCAGTGATCGCCGACGATGTGCGAAGGCTGCTGCTCGGATATGGCCGCGCACGGTCTCGTGACTTTCGGCCAGTAGTTGCGGATGCGTAACATCACACAAAACACGCGATCTCGGCGAAATTCTCCGCCACCGGATAGCCCGTCACCTCGACGCCGGCGGCGTCGAGCCAGGCATGGGCATCGAGCGGCTTTTCCGTTCCCTTGGCCGCGCCGAAATGCATGACGCTTTCCACGCCGCGGCGCTTGAGCATCACTCGCGCGGCCATGGCCTGCGGCAGGCACACCGCCTTGAACGGCACGTAGCGCGCAGCGCGCGTCACTGCCCAGCCGATATCTTCGGCGAGCTGCGCCTGGTCCGGCGTCGGTCTCCGTTTGCGCCTGCAGCGGCGCGCGGATCGGTCGGCGGCACGAAAGTGCCGAGGCTGCGCGCCAGGCGCGGAAACGGAACGAAGATCAAAGCGAGCCGCGCCGCGAGCAAACAGGCTACGGCTTCGGCCAGCAAGGCGCGGCGGCGAGTTATCAACTTGCCCGAACCTACGCAGCAGGCGGCGGATCAAGCGCAATCGCGCCATGTTTCACCAGCTCGTTGAGGAAGGTCTCGACCTCGGCGCGGCAGACTTCGGGCGCGACTTCGAATTCGTCCTGCAATTGCGTGCAGACGGCATCGACGTCCCGCGGCGTTTCGATCAGTTCCCAGATGCGGGCGCCGACTTCGCTCAAGCCGATGTAATTGCCCTTTTCGGCGCTCATCATCACCAGCTCGTCGCCGACCTTCGCCGCCAGCCAGTCGCCTTGTTTGCGACTATCATGTTGTCCCATGACCACATCGCATTTTATCATGTTCCCGCGAATGGCGAGTAGCGAATTAGTGCAATGGCGCGCTACGCCGTGCGCGCCAGCGGCATGCGCTGCCAGTTCATAGCCCAGCCGCCGCATCATCGGCGCATGCGCGGCTTCGATCCGGGCGACCTGTTCGGGCGTCAAGTTCGTCGCGCCAAGGCGCCAGCCTGGCCGCGGCGGAAGAAAGCCCGCCCGGCCGCCGCGGCGTCTCGCAGAATCCCTTGTCCTGTTCCTGCCGCTGCAATTCGGCGAAATCGGCAAAGCCGACCGCGCGCACGGATGTCCTCGTCGGTCGCGGGGCGGCCGGCAAAAGCCAGTGCGCGGCGGAAGATGCCGCGGTATCGGCCTTGCAGGTCCTCGTAGCGGATCGAGATGGACCGGAATGTCGGTCTGGTCGAGCCAGCTCGCGATATGGCCGCTCCAGCCGGGCAGCCTGTTGGCGAAGCTGTTGATGCCAACCGGCCCGGCTTGGCGCAATAGACGGCTTGGCAGTTATTCATCAGCGTGATCGCGTCGTCGATGCTCGACGCGATTGTGATTGGCGAGCGATGGCGCGACGTCGCGCGGATCGCGCACGATCACAATGGCGCCGTCGGCGCCGCGCCGGCCGCCCAGCAGAGGGTTCGCCCTTCGGCGTCAGCGTATAGGCATCGTGCGCTTTGACGAAGCGCACCGGCGGAGCTGCGTCGGGCTTGTCGTATTCGTCGTCCTGCGCGCCGCGCGCCAACTCCTCGTAGACCCGCGGCCGCAAGACATCGATTTCGTCGTGGGTGAGCAGGCCGGAATCGATCAGCGTCAGATAATCGAACGGGCCGCGCGCGCTGGCGATGCCGCCGCGTTCCGGCAGATCGTTGATGTCGACCGGCTTGCCGTCCGTGGCGGACAAATTCGCCACCAGCATCCGGAACCAGGTGTTGCCGGATTTCGGATAGGAGGCGAGCCAGATGGTGCGGGTCATGCCGCTTGCTCCACCAGCCGCAGCTCCAGCCAATGCGCCTCCAGCGACGCGATGACCTCCGGCATTTTGGCGAAATCGAGCGCGCGGGTCAGATGGAAAATCCCGGCGACATTGGCGATCGCCGTGGCGGCGTGGAAATAATTCGCCTTCTGGTCCATGCGCCGCACCAGCAAGGGCCGATAGGCGTTGCGGCGCAACAGTAGCGCGGCGTCGACCACGTTCGGCCGTTCGATCCCCGGCTCGTGCGGCGGCCGCGCCTCGCGCAGCGCATAGACTGCGCCGAGCGCCAGCGGCTCGGTGAAGACCTCCCCCGGCTCGACGTAGAATTTCTCCAGACTGGCGCGCACGCGCTCGCCGCGCTGCGCCGCCAGATCGAGCCGCTCGATGGCCTGCGCCCAGAGCTTGAGCTGGCGCCCGTCGGGATGCACCAGCGGCGCGCCGGACGCCGTCGAGCGTCAGCGTGCAGACATCGTCGGTGACCAGCGGATAGCCGCGTTGCGCCAATGCCGCGGCCAGCGTCGATTTGCCCGCGCCCGAGGCGCCGCAGAACAGCACAGCCTTGCCGTTGACCCGTACCGCGCTGGCATGCAGCACGATCTGCTCGCGCTGATGCAGCAGGATGCCGAACACCGTGCCGAGAATAAAGATCGGGATATCGGCGACGCGCGCCGCCGATTCCGGCGCCACCACGATGTCGCTGCCCTCGGTCAGGAGGAAGCGGGCGATGTCGGGGATGCGCATGAGGAACTGCTTGCCGGCGATCTGCCAGGTCGGGCCCGACGCGGTCTTGCCGGCAAGCTCTTCTGGCACCTCGCCGCGGCGGATCGTGACCTGCGGCGCGCGCTCGGGCGCGCCCGCGATCAGCCCCGGCAGGTCGATCTCGCTTGCCACCGCAAGCCCGGAAACCCGATAGAATTGCACCCGCCCGCCTCGCAAAAGTTAACGCCGACAAAGACTATTACCCCGCCGCATCAATAGCATAAAAGCAACTTCCCGTCGGTAGGCAAGCGGGGGTCTTGGCGGCGAAATCCCGCTTGGAAAGCGGGCTTGAGTGGCATAAATGTGCGCTCCTACGCAGACACCGACGGTTCCGCCCCGCGCCCTTAATCTGCCGGCCAGGTTGCCTTAAGTGTCTGACGAGGTTGGCGGGGTAGCTCAGTTGGTTAGAGCAGCGGAATCATAATCCGCGAGGTCGCCAGTTCAAATCTGTCCCCCGCTACCAATTTTTGAAGCCCTTGGCAGCCATGGCCGGAGGCCCGTCGCAACCAAGGCGGAGATTGCCGAATGAAGTCGCTTGTCGTCGTCGCCGCACTCGCCGTGTCGTCTATTGGCTCCGCACGCGCCACGGACCTGAGCTGCGTCAGCACCACGTTTAATGTGCTTTCGCCCAACGACAAAGTGTGCGTCAGCGCCTTTGACGATCCGAAAGTGCCCGGCATCGTGTGCCACATTTCGCAGGCGAGAAAAGGCGGCTGGGGCCAGCCGTTTGGGCTGAACGAAGACCCATCCAATTTTTCCGTCTCATGCCGACAAAACGGACCGATCGACGTTGACCTCTCCAAGCTCGGTCAAAACGAAGAGGTGTTCAGCCAGAAAACCAGCATCTTCTTCAAGACGACCCGCATTTATCGCTTGGTCGACCAGCCTCACAACACGATCGTCTATCTCGCGATCAGTACCAAGATCGTCAATGGCTCGCCGGCCAATGCGATCAGCACCGTTCCGATCATGCCGTGGCCGCACTAATGGTCGCACTAGCTAGCTTGAACCGCGGCCCGACCGCGCAATCGCGCAAGATTTCGGGCTTAAAGGCGAGCCCATGGCCGGGTCGTTCCGGCGCGGCGATCGTGCCGTTCTTAACGGGCACCGGGTCGACCCATAAATCTTCGCCGAGCCCCATGTCCTCGATCCACAGCCCGTTCGGGATCGACGCCAGCAGTTGCACGTTCAATTCGGGAAACAGATGCGGCGCGATCGTCATGCCCCAGGTGTCGGCGACCGTCGCGATCTTGCGCAATTCGGTTAAGCCGCCGCGCATCGGGTCGGGCTGCAGGATCGGCAGCTTCGGATTCTCGAAGAACGGCTTGAGATCGAAGCGGGTGAAATGCGTCTCGCCGCCGACGATGCGCAGATCGAGCGCGTCGGCGATGCGCAAGTAGCCGGCGAAATCGTCCGGCACCACCGGCTCCTCGAGCCAGTACACGTCATAGTCCTGGAATTTGCGGCCCATCTGGATGGCGACGTCGGCGGTCCAGCCCATGTTCACGTCGATCATAATCGCGACGTCCGGACCCAGCGCCTCGCGCATGCGCCGGACATTATCGAGATCGGTGGCGAGACTGGCGGTGTGGGCGACCTGCATCTTGATCGCCTTGTAGCCGCGCTCCTTGTAGTGCAGCGCCTTGGCGATCATGCCGTCGCCGCCGGAGCCGCGGAAGCAGCCCGAGCCATAGGCCGGCAGCTCGGCGCGGTAATGCCCCCACAGCCGATGCAGCGGCAGCTTGGCCGCCTTGCCGAGCGCGTCCCACAACGCGATGTCGAGCGCCGATTGCGCCATGGTGGCGATGCCGCCGCGGCCGAAAGTGACGGTGGTCTTCCACAGATCCTGCCAGATTTGCTCGACCGCGCTCGCGTCCTTGCCGATGACGCGCGGGATGATGACCTCTTCCAGGCAGGCGATGATGGTCTTGATGCCCGAGCGGAACAGAAACAAGTAACCCATCCCGGTGATGCCGCCTTTGGTCTCGACGTCGACCACCAGGAAATTGCGGGTTTCGCCGAAGGCATGGCCCTTGAGCCAGGGCGTATCGGGCCACGGCACCCGCAGCATGTGGTGTGGACGGCGGTGATCGTCAGGTCGGAAATCATCGGTCATGGAAGCACTACGCTCCAGGCCGGCGGCATTGCCGGCCCGAGCGTAGAGTATCAATAACGATCAGATCGTCGAGGGCCTGGTAGGGGATCACCAGGAATAGCGCAATGTCCCGGTGCCGGCATAAGTCTGCGAGCCCGCCGGCGAATTCGCCGTCGAATTTGGCGTCGAACGACGAGCGCCGGCGTGATGTAGAGTTTGGCGCCGGCCGAGGCGAGCGCCGAATTCGGCGGCGGCGCCGCGCCGTTGACCGTGAAGCTCGCGCCCGGCAATGACTCGAACGTCGCGCCGAGCGCGGGATTGTTCACCCAGTCATGCGCCCAGGCGACGCGGCCGTGCCAGATCACCGGCATGGCGTCGACGATCTGCAGGCTGTCGAAGCGCGCGCCCAGTTCGCTGCGCGTGTCGGTGGCGTTCATGGCGCCATAGCTCAGCGCGAAGCCGCCGCCGGAGAGATCGGTTTCGCTGTAGGCCGGCGTGTGGAACGCTTGCGCCTGCACCGCCGCATAGGGCGTGACGCCGCTCGCGGACATGAGCGCGAAGCGATAGCCGCCCTCGAAGCGTCCGCCGTAGCTCTGGCCTTGGAAACTGGCACTGAGCTGATCGCCGGCAAACGCCGTTCGATTGGTGCTGAACCAATTGTCGGCGAATGCGAAGGCGGCGGCGAGATAGACCGGTCCGGCATGCGTGGTGCCATAGACGCCGGCTTGGAATACCGTGCTTTTGCCGCCGCCGAGGCCCTGGGCCAATGCCCAATTCGTTCCGGCGCCGGCAAGCGCAACGCCCACGACCGAGTCGGGCGTGAAATGGTAATCCATGCCGGCGGCGGTGCCGTAGGTGTTCGCGGTGATATTGTTCGAGCCGACCACCGGATTGCCGTTGGTGACGCTGGAGCCGCCGAAGCCTGAGCCCCAGACCGACCAGCGCCGGTCGAACGCGGCCGACTGCGGCCCCCGTAGCACGGAGTCATAGGCCAGCGCGACATCCGGCGGGAAGCTTGCTTGCTGCTCGGGCGCGAAACCGTTGGACGTGCCGGTACCATTGTCGCCGCGCCCGGCCACCAACGGATCGAGCATCAGGTCGAGGAATTCGGTCATCAGCTGGGTCGAGACTTCCTGCGTGCCGGTCGCGGCCTCGCCCGATAGTTGTGTCAGCGCGCTCGCCAGCGCCGTGCCGCTAAGCCCGAAGACGGTGCTGAAGCCCGGAGTCAGCATGCCGCCGGAATTGAAATAGTTGGTCAGGCTCGTCGAGACGTTTTGCTGATTGATATTGAAGCCGCCGGACGGCGCAGCCATCGCCAGGTTGGCCGCGATGTCCAAGTCCACGTCGGTGGCAGTTAGGGTTGGGGAGATAGACCAGGCTCGCCGTTATTCCGCCAAATACATCGAGTGAGCTGAAGGTCGTGCCGCCGAGCCCCGCGGAATGCAAGATCGTGTATTGGTGCGCGATGGTTGCGCCCGGCAGGAGAACCGCCGAAACAGTTCCGGCAAGGGTCGCGGTGCCGCTGACATTGACGAGCGACGCGCCGCCTGGGCCGATCTGGACCAGATAGGTCGCGCCGGACAGAAACACCAGATTGCCGTTGATTGTCATGGTGCCGGGCGTACCGATGCCGCCCGGCGCCAGCGTGCCGCCGGAATGGATCGTCACGGCGAGAGGGTCGAGCGTACCGGTGCCGAACAATACGCCGCCGTTGACGTCGATATTTGTCGCATTGTCGTTGCCATTGAGCACGACGAAGCCGGAATTGATGTTGACCTGATTGATGCCGGTGAACCCGTACGGCGCCGCGTAGGTGAAAGTACCGAGAAAGCCGCTCGGCGCAAAATTGATCGTGTCGTTCGATCCCTGGCCGACGATATTGCCGTTGATGGCGCCGCCGGTGATATTGAGCACGTCGGCATTCGCCGAGAGCTTGATGGCGCCGGTAATTGTGCCACCGTTTTGGTCGATGGTGACCGGCTTGGTGGCGGCGCTAGCGTCGATCGCCGCGGTCGTCCCGGTGATATTGCCGCTGTTGACGATGGCGCCGCCTGCCGCAAACGTCACGCCGGCTAGGACCTCGATGCCGATCCCGGCGGTGATCGTGCCGGAATTGCTGACGTTGCCGCCGAACGTCGTAATGCTGCCAAGCTGAATTGCGCTGGCCCCGGCTGAAATGGTGCCGCCGCTGCTGATGCCGCCGCTGAAGGCTGAGACCGAATTGACGATGATGGCTTCTCCGCCCACCAAGACCGCGCCGCTATTGGTGATGCCGCCAGCAAAGGTCGAGATGGTGCTTAGGGCAATGCCGGATCCGGCCGGCGAGGTGATCGTGCCGCCGTTGCTGATGCCGCCGCTGAAGGTTAGGAGGTTGCCGACGCCAATGCCGGCGCCGGCCGAAATCATGCCGCTGTTGGTGATGCCTCCCGAAAAGGTCGATAGGCCGTCGATCAACATGCCGCGGGCGGTCGCTTCGATGGTGCCGGCGTTACTGATGCCGCCGGTGAAGGTTAGGTTCGAGCCCTGCACGAGCACGGCTGTCTGTGTTGAGTTCACCGTGCTCGCGTGATCGATAAAAATTCCGCGATCGGTTGCTAAGAATATTTCCCCTGTTGAGAATTGAACCATTGATAGTGCTGTCGACGATGGCGATGCCGGTATGCGTCGCCGTGATCTGACCGCCATTGGAGATGTTTCCGGAGAACGTCGAAACGTCCTCAACGTAAATTCCGCTTTGCGCCGTGATGGTATTGTTGTTTGCGACGCTGCCGCCTAAAGTCGTTATTTCCGAAATGAGGATGCCATACTGGGCGCTCGAGAGCAGGCCGGTGCCGCCTCCACCGTTGACGATGTTACCCTGGAACGTCTTCAATTCCGCCAACTTCCATTGCAGCGACAACTTCTTTCGATGACGGTGTGCCGGTGCTGCTAATCGTGCCGGTGTTGGTGATGTTACCTGTAAAGGTGGAGATTTCACTCACGAGGAGGCCGACGAGATCTCCGCCGATCGTGCCGCCGTTGGTAATGCCGCCGCCAAAGCTGTTATTGATGCCAAATACGCTAAGGCCAACACTAAACACTCCCGATGCGGAGATCGTGCCGGTGTTGGTGACTCCGCCGGTAAATGTGGCGAGATTTGCGATGACCGCCCCGCTCGCGACGCCGGAAATCTTGCCGGTGTTGGTGACACCGCCGGAGAAATTAAAGTAAGAATTAGCGATCTGGAGCGCGGCGGAGTTGCCGTTGGAAATAAGGGTGCCCGCGTTGGAGACGCCGCCCGTGAATGTGGCGCCGATGTTGATTGCCGGGGCGCCCGCGGCGGAAATCGTGCTGGTGTTGTCGACCCTGATCCCGCCGACAATTGTGCCCGTGTCGTCAATCCCTCCGGTAATGGTGCTGCTGGTTTGTACGATAATACCGTTGGGGCTGATGGTGCCGGTATTATTGATCGAACTGGACACGTTGGCACTATGAACGTTGATGCCGGTGATCGTAGTGCTGTTGGTGCAGCCGGCCACGTTGCCGGTAATATTGGTGGAGCATGCGGCCAGCGCCGGCGATGGCGCGCCTGCGATCAACACCCCGCCCGCGAGCGCGACAATGGACGTCGTGGTCAGAAGACCGCGCCGCCATGCCGCTCGTGCGATATACAGGCGTATTTGACGCCGGCGCGGCTAAGCGGGCTGAACGTGCTCGCAAAACTGTTCCCCCATCCTGTGAGGGATGAACCTTAGCGGCAGCACGCCATTTGTCTTGAGCTATTGTGAAATCACTATGCCCAAGCTGAAATAATCGGCATTTTAGTTGCGATGTGGCGCGGCGGACACGTGAGCGGCATGATTAATCATGCATAGACCGAAATGGACTATGCTTAAAGTGAATTGCCGCCCGACTGAAATCTGCTATTTTGTCGGAATATGAACGCCGGTCCATGCAAACGCGACAAAACGTCATGGATAGCAGTGCGACTGACCGAATTAACTTCAACACCGACGTATTGCCGGAGCGCGATCGTTTCCCTGCGTTTTGCGAGGGGATGTTTCGTCACATTATCGGTGCGGATATCACACGGAACGCCGCCGCCCCGTTCAGCGGTGCACTGGATATACGCCGCGCCGGTGCGATCAAAATTGCCCGTATCTCCGTCACTCCTGCGTGTTTGATGCGCCACGCAAACAATGTCGGCGATGGCAACGACGCCATCGTAATCCAGTCTTGGAAACGCGGTTCGGCGAGGTTCACACAGGGCGAGAATGACGATCATGTCGAAGCCGGTGAGACGCTGATTATCGACAATGCAAAGCCGGCCAGGCTTTGCGCCGAATCCGCGTCGCAGTTCTGGGCTTTGACAATCCCGCGGCACAGCATCGGCGGCTTTGCTCCGGGAGATGCCTGTCGCACCGCAGGAAAATTGACCAATAATTCGGGACTTCGGCTGTTGTTTGGATATCTGAAGGAGATCGCCGCCGAAGATTTGACCGATTGGCGGGCCGCGCAACTGGTCGGCGGTCATCTCGTCGATCTAACGGCTTTCGCATTGGGAGCCGTGGCGAACGGTCCCACGCGAGAGGATGGCGTCCGCGCAGCACGGCGGTCTGCCGTTCTGCGCGAGATCGAGTGCCGCAGCGGCGATCCTGGCCTGAGCGCAGCCGCGGTCGCGGCGTCGCTCGGCATCACGCCCCGTTACATTCATTTATTGCTCGAAGAAACCGGCAAGAGCTTCACGCATCACGTGCTGGACGCAGCGTCTGGAAAAGGCGACTGAGCTGTTACGCTGACCCGAAATGGCGTGATCGCAGGATCGCCGACATCGCGGCCGAATCCGGCTTCACCGACCTGTCCTACTTCAATCGCGCCTTCCGGCGGCGCTATGGCGCGACGCCGTCGGATCTGCGGGCCGCGGCGGCGTCGTCATGAACGCCAAGATGCTTCGTTTCTCGACGGACGACTTTCCGGAACACAAGCGGATCGACGGCGTATCGCGAAATCTACAGTCGCACCATCGTGAAACACGATGTCGAGCCGCTTGGCGACCAGCCGTTCCGATTTCGAGGCCGATCTGCGCAGCTTGCCCGGACTCGGCCTGGCGTTGTCTCACTTCTCGCCGTGTCATCGGTGGCACAGAGCCGAGCATGTTAGCAGTGACGATCTCCTATTGGGTGTTTCGCTGCGCGGCGGCTGTGTCCTCCATCAAGGCGGCCGTGAGGCGGTGGTCGGGCAGGGCGAGGCTGTGCTGACGAGCGCCGCGGATCCTATCGACGTGATGATCGGGGCTGCCTCGCGGCACATCGCTCTGCGGCTGCCCCGCGCCATTCTTGAAGCAAGGATCGCCGACCTCGATGCCCGCATGACACGGCGGATCCCGAGCAATATCGAGGGTCTGCCCCTGCTGATCGGCTATGTCGACGCATTCCTCCTTACCGAACCGGCGAACCCGGCGTTTTGCGATCTCGTCGTCTCGCACGTCTACGATCTCGTTGCCCTGATGCTCGGCGCGAAAGGCGACGTGCAGCTATTTAGCGCAACAGCGTGGCGCTCGCGCCGCACGCCTTGCCGCCGTTCTGCGCGAGATCGAGCACCGCAGCACTGATCCAAGCCTGAGTGCGGCCACAATCGCGCCCTTGCTCGGCGTCACGCCGCGCTACGTGCATCTTCTTCTTGAGGAAACCGGCAAGAGTTTCACCCATCACGTGCTGCAGCAAAGACTGGAAAGGGCCGCCGCACTGTTGCGCGATCCGCAGCTGCGCCACCGCAGGATCGCCGACATTGCCGCCGAGGCCGGTTTCACCGATCTGTCCTATTTCAACCGCGCCTTCCGCCGATACTATAGCGCGACACCCTCGGATATCCGCCAGCCAGCGGAACCGGAACTGTAAGGATCGGCATCTCGTGGATCCAGTTTCAGTCAACATGATGCGGATTTCGACGCGGGACTTGCCGGAGCACAATCGCATCGCGACGATCTGCGAGCTCTACGGCCGAACCATCCTGAAGCATGACATCGAACCGATCGGCGACCAGCCCTTTGAGTTCGAGGCGAGTCTCTACAGCCTGCCGGGCCTCGGGCTCGCATCGACCGTCATCGGGCCGTGCCGGGCGCCGCGCGGACCGCACCATATCGACAGTGACGACCTTGTCTTCAGCGTGATGCTCAGCGGCGGCCGCGTGGCACGGCAACGCGGGCGCGAAGCGGCAGTCGAGGAAGGCCAAGGCATCCTGACCGCCACCGCGGACCCCGGCGTTGTCACGATTGATCGCAAATCCAAGCTTTTCAGCTTGCGGATGCCGCGGACCGTGCTCGGTTCGACGCTTGCGGATTTTGACGCCTGCTTGCTGCGGCCGGTTCCGCGCGACAATCAGGCGTTACGTCTGCTCACGTCCTATATCGATGTGCTGCTGAGCAATGACATTTTCCCGACGCCTCCGCTTCTCGATCGCGTCGTTGCGCATATCCACGATCTGGTTTCCTTGACGCTTGGTGCAAAGCGCGACCCGGGCGAGATTGCGCATGGCCGCGGCGTGCGTGCTGCGCGCTTGCAGGTCATCGAAAACGAGATTGCGAAAAATGTCGGCCGTGGCGATTTATCGGTTGGCTTCGTCGCCGCCAAGCTTGGCGTCACTTCGCGCTACGTGCATCTTCTCCTCGAAGAAACCGGCAAGAGCTTCACCCATCACGTGCTGGAACGGCGCCTCGAAAAGGCCGCCGCGCTGTTGCGCGATCCGCAATGGCGCCATCGCAAGATCGCGGACATCGCCGCCGAAGCGGGTTTCACCGACCTGTCCTATTTCAACCGCTCCTTCCGCCGGCATTTTGCCGCCACTCCATCGGATATTCGCGCAGCGGCCGACCTCGAAGTTCGCTAGTCGCAGACACTATTAACTCTTTTGTTTGTTGGACGACTCGTTGTCCGCCATTCATTCTGGTCTGCGTAGAGTGAATGACGGTTTCGTTTGAGTCCGCTATTTGCTCCAAAATGAACGCCGCATGTCGCTGGCGCGACAAAGCGGCATGAAGCGTAGGATCCGTTGCGCCGCCGTTCTTAGCGCCATCGATAGCCACAGCGGCGATCCAAATCTGAGCGCGATTAGGGTCGCGAAACTGCTCGGCATCACGCCACGCTACGTGCATCTTCTTCTTGAGGAGACCGGAAAGAGCTTCACGCATCATGTGCTGGATCGACGCCTCGAACGGGCGGCGGCCTTGCTGCGCGATCCGCGCTGGCGTCATCGCAAGATCGCAGAGATTGCCGCGGAAGCCGGGTTCACCGATCTATCCTATTTCAACCGGGCCTTTCGCCGGCGCTACGGCGCGACGCCCTCGGTCGTCCGCGAGCAGGACTGATCGGCATTTGCAGGCGCCGGACGGCCCCGATCTCCGGCGGCTGAATCCGCTGTGCGCGCTGATTTTCCGTCTTTAGCCGTACGTCTTTCGTAGTATTGCGTCAAAGTTTCGCAGGCCACGCTGTCTTATTTGTGGCCGATCCGCAGCGCAAAAGGACGCAAACTAGTAATCTGCATTGATGAAGTGAGGGCGACACCGAATGGCGGTCACAGTGCGTGGCCGCAAATACTGCAACAAGCTAGAAACAACGGGAGAAAGACGTGACCAAGGACAATAAGCCAATATCCACGACGCTTTCGCGGCGCCGCCTGCTGCGGACTGCGGTCGCAACCGGCGCGGGACTCGGCGCCCTTTCGGTCGGCGGCGGACGCCGCTTTGATTTCGTGCCGGCGTTCGCCGAAGATCAGCCGCCGCTCGGCACCTGGCCGGCCGGCTCGTAAGGCTCGACGGTGACCATCGGCGCCACCGTGCCGCGCACCGGCGCTTATGCCGTGCAGGGCGAGGACGAGCTCAAGGGCATGCAGCTTGCCGTCGAGCACATCAACGAGGGTCACCCGCTGATCAAGAAGATCGCGCCCAAGGTCAGCAAAGGCGTGCTCGGCAAGCAGGTGAATCTGGTCGTCGCCGACTCCGGCGCCAAGCCGAACGATGCGGTGCAGGAGCAGCAGACCTTCATCAACGAGAACAAGATCGTCGCCATGACCGGCTCGACCTCGTCGGCGGTCGCGGTGGCGCTCAACAAGTTCGCCGAGCGCGAGAAGATGCTCTATCTGGTGGCGATCTCCGGCTCCAACGACACCACCGGCAAGGACTGCGTGCGCTACTGGTTCCGCCAGTGCTTCTACGGCGAGACCGCGGCCAACGCGATCGGCCCGGTGCTGCTGAAGAACTTCGGCAAGAACAAGAAGGCGGCGTTCATGACGCCGGACTACACCTACGGTCACACCGTGACCAAGTCGGTGAACGACTATCTGAGCGCAGAACGGCGGCTGGACCATGGTGACCAACCAGATCTCGCCGCTCGGCACGCAGGACTTCAGCCAGTATCTGACCAACATCGCCAATTCCGGCGCCGAGTTCATCATCAACGTCAACTGGGGCCGCGACGCGGTGCTGTCGATCCAGCAGGCCAAGCAGTTCGGCCTCACCGCCGAAGATGAAGATGGTGGTGCCGTACCAGATCCCGTTCCTCGCCAAGGAGGTCGGGCCGGAGCTCACCGAAGGCGTCTTTGCCGCCACCGACTTCTGGTGGACGCTGGAGGACAAGTATCCGCTGGCCAAGATGTTCGTCGAGGCCTTCGACAAGAAGTACGGCTACAAGCCCGAATGGGGCGCCAACAACGCCTACATGCAATTCGCCATCTGGGCGCGCATGGTCTCGGAGGCCGGCACCTTCTATCCGCCGGATGTCATCAAGACCTACGAGAAGGGCGAGACCTTCGACTCGACCGTCGGCGACGTGCACTTCCGCCCCGAGGATCATCAGCTGGTCCGTCCGGTCATCATCGTCCGCGGCAAGGCGCCGAAGGAGATGAAGAACAAGGAGGACTACTGGGAGGTGGTCGAGGTCGTGCCCGGCGCGCCGCTGATGCAAAAGCCCGACGCCTTCGGCTGCAATCTCGGCGACTACGCCTGACACGGTCCTAAAGCGCCTGCCCCGCATCGCGATGCGGGGCAGGCGCGGTTACCCTCATGGCCGGGCCAAAGGGGCGAAGCTCGCTCTTCGCCTCTTTAAGCCCGGCCGTTTTGTCGGTTGCAAGACGGTGACGAGGCCCGGCATATAAGAGCGGTCGGGGGACGATCGGACCGGCGAGAAGTCTGCCTGGAAAATTGCGGATGACGGCGTGATCAACTGGCCTAATTTTGTCTCGCAATGTTCAACGGGTTGGTGCTCGGCGCGCTTCTGGCGCTGATCTCATCCGGCCTGACGATCATCTATGGCACGCTCGGCGTGCTCAACCTCGCGCATGGCGCGATGTTCATGCTCGGCGGCTATGCCGGCTGGGTCGCCTACAGCTACACCGGCTCCTTCATCGTCGCGATCGTCGCCGGCTCGTTGTTCGTCATGCTGGTCGGCGTGGTGATGGAGCGCGTGGTCATTCGCCATTTTTATGCGCGGCCGCACGAGGATCAGCTGCTCGTCACCTTCGGTCTCGGCATTGTCTTCGTCGAAGCCGTGCGGTTTTTCTTCGGCAGCCTGTCCAAGGCGGTGCCGCCGCCGCCGCTGCTGGTGGGGATCACGCCGATCGGCTTCATGTTCTATCCGACCTATCGCCTGGCGCTGCTCGGCATCGTCGCGGTCGCGCTGCTCGCGCTCTACATCGTGCTCTATCGCACGCGGATCGGCATGATCGTGCGCGCCGGCATCGAGGATTCGGTGATGGTCAATTCGCTCGGCATCGACGTCTACAAGGTCTTCATGCTGGTGTTCGGCATCGGCGCCATGGCGGCGGGCTTCGCCGGCATCGTCAACGCGCCGGTCGTCTCGATTGCGCCCGATGTCGGCGAGGCGATCCTGGTGCAGACTTTCGTCGTCGTCGTCATCGGCGGCGTCGGCTCGTTCCCCGGCGCCGTTCTCGGCGGCCTGATCGCCGGCGAGATCATCAGCATCACGTCGATGTTCAATCCGGGCTATGCCTACGTGATGCTGTTCGTGGCGATGACGCTGGTGCTGGTGCTTCGCCCTTACGGGCTGCTCGGCACTGCCGGCCGCGAATGAACGCGGTCATCTGCATGCTCAAGCAACGTCCCCTCCTCATCGAAGCGCTGACGGCGGTCGGGCTGATCGCGGCGCCGTTCGTATTGCCGTATCTCGGATTCACGCCCACCACCGTGAACCGCATCCTGGTCTGGGGCCTGTTCGGCATCGGCTTCGATATCCTGTTCGGCTTTACCGGCCTGTTGTCGTTCGGCCAATCGGCCTTCTACGGCACCGGCGGCATGGTCGCCGCCTATCTGCTGACCGTGGTGAATTTTCCGCACGTCGTGACGGCGGTGTTCATCGGCATGGTCGCGGCGGCCGCCGTCGGTTATCTGGTCGGGCTGATTGCGCTGCGCCGTACCGGCATCTATTTCGCCATGATCACGGTGGCGATCGCGGAAGTGTTTCACTTCGTCGAATTCAATCCGCTTTCGGACTATACCGGCGGCGAGAACGGACTGCCGGGCGTTCCGACCCCGACGTTTCATCTTGGCTTCGCCACGATCAATTTCAACAGCGATTCCGGTCGCTCTATGTCTTTCTCGCTTTCTGGTACTTCGTCGGCCTGGTGATCGCGCTGCGCATCGTGCGCTCGCCGGTCGGCGCGGTCCTGCGCGCGATCCGCGATAATCCGCTGCGTGCGGCGGCGGTCGGCCACAACATCCACAGCTACAAGCTCACCGCCTTCGTCATCGCCGCCGCCTATGCCGGCTTCGCCGGCGGCCTGCTCGGCATCATGCAGGGCTTCATGCCGCCGGACGCCTTCATGTTCGACACCTCGGGCCAATTGGTGATGCAGACCGCGATCGGCGGCGCCGGCACGCTGTTCGGCCCGCTGGTCGGCGCCACGGTCTGGCTCTATCTGAGCGATTTCCTGCAGACCACGCTTCATTTGGGCGCCGCCTGGAAGCTGGTGCTCGGCATCGTCTTCGTGCTGCTGGTTTGCTTCCTCCGCCATGGACTGATCGGCGGACTGGTCGATCTGGCCGATCTGGCCCGGCTCGCCACTGGAAAGGCCAAACCTGAGACAAGCCAATCCGGCCGGCGCGATGCTTCGGTGTTCGCCCGGACTGCCGTGGAGAACGGCGCACCGATCATCCAGCTGATGCCCTCGCCGCGGCGACCGAGGCCTGTCAGCGGCGGCGGCACCGATCCTGCAGGCGGAAGGACTGACCAAGCGCTTCGGCGGCCTGGTCGCCAATGACAGCGATTAATTTCTCGGTCCGGCGCGGCGAATGCCGCGGCATTATCGGTCCCAACGGCGCCGGCAAATCCACCTTCTTCAAGATGCTGACCTGCGAAATGCAGCCGACCGCGGGACGCATCGTGTTCGAAGGCCGCGATATTACCGGCATGAACGTCACCGACGTATGCCAGCTCGGCCTGACCAAGAGCTACCAGGTCAATCAGCTGTTCACCCGGCTGACCGTACGCGAGAACGCTGACCATCGCGGCGCTCGCCGAGAAGCGCGGACCGTTTCGCCTCGATCTGTTGCGCCATGTCGCGAGCGTCGAAGGTCTGACGCGGCGCGTCGACGATACGCTCAAAGTCGTGCATCTCGCCGAGCGGGCCGATACTGCCGGTGTCCGAGCTCGCCTATGGCGAGAAGCGCAGGCTCGAGATCGGGCTTGCGCTCGCAACCGCGCCGAGCCTGCTTCTGCTCGATGAGCCGCTCGCCGGCATGAGTCCGCTCGAGCGCGTCGAGATGGTGAGGCTTTTGAAATCGATCGGCCAAGGCCGCACCATGATCATCATCGATCATGACATGGATTCGCTGTTCGAGCTGGTCGAGCGCGTGACCGTCCTGCAAGAGGGCCGCGTGCTGGTCGAAGGCACGCCGGCTGAGATCAAGGGCAACGCGGCCGTGCAGGAGGCTTATCTCGGCGGAGTGCACGCGGCATGAGCTTGCTCGAAGTCAACGGACTTAACTCCTTTTACGGCGATTCTCACATCTTGTTCGATGTGTCGCTTGTCGTGGAGCGCAACGAGGTGGTGGCGCTGCTCGGCCGCAACGGCGCTGGAAAAACCACGACGTTAAAGAGCCTGATGGGCGTGGTGACGCCGCGGTCCGGCTCGATCGTCTTCGACGGCGCCGAAATCGCCGGCAGGAAAAGCCACGCCATCGCCCTGGCTGGCATGCAGCTCGTGCACGAGGACCGCCGCATCTTCGGCAGCCTCAACGTCGAGGAAAATCTCGTTCTGGCCGGGTCTGACTGCGGCGAAGCGCTGGCCGCTGGAACGCGTCTACGCCATGTTTCCGCGGCTGAAGGAGCGGCGCATCGAGCCGCGGTACCGATCTCTCCGGCGGCGAGCAGCAGATGCTGGCGATCGCCCGAGCGCTTGTTCGCGAGCCGAAAATCCTGCTGCTCGACGAGCCGTTCGAGGGGCTCGCCCCGATTATCGTGCGCGACCTTCTGGCCACCTGCCGGGCGCTTGCCGAAGCCGGGCAGACTATCCTGATCGTGGAGCAGAATATCTCCGCCGTCATGACCCTCGCTGACCGCATCTACGTCATGCAACAACGGTCACATCGTCGATTCGATGACCAAGCAGGCGGTGCAGCGAACAGCCGGAGATGCTGCATCGGCACCTCGGGGTTTAGAGCATGGTCCCGAAAAAGCCTGCCCCGGACTTGATCCGGGGCGGAAATCAGCTTTCGGATAAGATCATGCTCAAATCAAAAATGTAGAGCCTTGCCCCGATTCCAAGCTTCATAGACTCGGCGTAATCTGCGCCACGCGCCGGCTGCGCCGGAGGATTTTGTGGCCTCGACGATCAATGTTTCCGCCTATAGCGATGCGCTGGTCGTGCTCGGCACGGCGGGCATCGTGGTGCCGATCGTCAGCCGGCTGGGCTTTTCGCCGGTGCTCGGCTATCTCGGCGCCGGCGCACTGTTAGGGCCGCTCGGCCTCGGCTCGCTGATCGGCAAATTTCCGGTGCTGTTCTGGTTCACCGTCGGCGATGCCAAGGACGTCGCCGGCATCGCCGAGCTCGGCGTCGTGTTTTTGCTGTTCCTGATCGGCCTCGAACTGTCGCTGCAGCGGCTGCTGACCATGCGGCGGCTGGTTTTCGGCATGGGCGGATTGCAGGTGCTCATCACCACGGCGCTGCTCGCCGGCGTCGCGACTCTATTCCGGCTGGAATCCTTCCGAGGCGATCATCCTTGGCGCGAGCCTGTCGCTGTCCTCGACCGCGATCGTGCTCGAGCTCCTGTCCAAGCAGGACCGGCTCACCACCAATGTCGGCCGCGCCAGCTTTGCCGTGCTGCTGCTCCAGGACCTCGCCGTCATCCCGATCCTGATGTTCATCTCGCTGCTGGCCGCGGGATCGGGCGGCTCGGTGCTCGCCAGCCTTGGCCGCGCGCTTGCTGCAAGCCGTGATCGCGCTTGCCGTGATCGTCGTTTTCGGCCGCGTGGTGCTGCAGCCGCTGTTCCGGCTGGTTGCGGCGACGCGCTCGCGCGATCTGTTCATCGCCACCGCTTTGTTCGTCATCATCGCCGCCGGCGTCGTCGCCAATCAGGCCGGCCTGTCGATGGCGCTCGGCGCCTTCGTCGCCGGGCTGCTGCTCGCCGAAACCGAATACCGCAAGGCGATCGAAGCGACCATCGAGCCATTCAAGGGACTGCTGCTCGGCATTTTCTTCTTCACCGTCGGCATGGACATCGACGTGCGCGAATTGCTGCGCGAGCCGCTGCTGCTCGCCGCCGCCGTCGTCGGCCTGATCGCGGTCAAGTCGCTGCTGATCATCGGCCTCGCCAGGCTGTTCCGCCTGTCCTGGCCGGTCGCGGTCGAGATGGGGCTTTTGCTCGGCCCCGGCGGCGAATTCGCTTTTGTCGGCATCGGCTCGGCGGCCGAATTGGGTCTGATCGATGCGCGCTTGGCGAGCTTTGCGCTCGCCGTCACCTCGGTGACCATGGCGCTGACGCCGGCTTTGTCGTTTGCCGGACGGCGTTTCGCGTCGCGGCTGCGCGCGGCCGGCGCCGCGCCGTCCGAACTGATCGCGCGGCCGAGCGGCGGCGCCAAGCACGCCATCGTCGTCGGCTACGGCCGGGTCGGCAAAGTGGTGTGCGACCTGCTTAAAGGAGCACGGCATCTCCTACATCGCCGCCGATTCCGATGCCCACACCGTGACGCACGACCGCCGCGACGGTCACGACGTCTATTATGGCGACGCCGCCGATCCGAAATTTCTCGAAATCTGCGGCCTCGCCGAGCGCCGCCGGCGTCATCATCACCATCCATGACCACGATCTGATCGACGAGGTCGTCGAGTCATGTGCGCGCCGATGCGCCCCGATGTTCTCATCGTGTCGCGCGCGCGCGACGCCAACCATGCGCGTCATCTTTACGCAGCTCGGCGCCACCGATGCGGTGCCGGAGACCGTCGAAGCGAGCTTGCAGCTCTCCGAAGCGGCGCTGCTGGGCTTGGCGTTCCGGCCGGCCCGGTGATCGCCTCGATCCACGGCAAGCGCGACGAGATCCGCCACGACTTGCAGGAAGCCGCCCGCGCCGCCGGGACTTGACAAGATTCATTCGGTGCGGGCCAAGACGACGAAGCGGCTGCGGCGAAAATAGAATTCCTAAATTTTCGCCAGATAAGGCTCGAGCGCCGCCAGGCTTTGCAGGTTATGCGCCGGCGCGAACAGATCGACATAGGGCAGCGCCGCCTGCATGCCGCGCGCCTGCGGCGAGTAATCGCGCCAGCCGATCAGCGGATTGAGCCAGATGATTTTCTTGCAGCGGCGGCGCAGCCGGCGCATCTCCTCGGCGAGTTCTCCCGGCTCGCCGGTGTCATAGCCGTCGGAGACGATCATCACCGCGGTGCGCGAATTGATGACGCGCCGCGCGTGCCAGCGATTGAACGTGGCGAGGCTCTCGCCGATGCGCGTGCCGCCGCCGATGCCCTGCGCCATCAGCGAAAGTTTTTCGACGGCGCGCGTCACGTCGCGATCGCGCAGCGACGGCGAAACATGGGCGAGGCGGGTGTGGAAGACGAACGCCTCGGCCTCGCGGAAGGCATCGACGACGCCGTGCAGGAAGCGCACGAAAAACGCGGTGTAGAGGCTCATCGAGCCGGAGGCGTCGAGCAGCACGACGAGCCGCAGCGGTTTGATCTTGCGCCGGCGCCAAGCGAGCTCGAGCAGCGTGCCGCCATGCGAGACATTGCGATGAATGGTGCGGCGCAGGTCGAGTCGTCGGCCCGCGGCGGCGGATCTGCTCGCGGCGAACGAGGCGTGCGCGCATGACGCGCGCCAGCCGCGCGGCGAGCGCATGGGTCGCTGCGACATCGTCGGGATCGACGATGTGGCGCAGGTCGGTCGTGCTCAGATTTTCGGCGCGCGAAGCGCCTTCGCGGCGGCCGCGGCCGTCGGCGGCGGATTAGCGTCGTCGCCATCGTTGCGCCGTTCGACGCGGTCTGGCAGGCCGAGCGCGTCCTGTGGCACATGCGCTTCGGCGAGCCGCCGCGCCGGCGAATGTGCTCGCGCCCGGCGCACCCGACAAGCACCTGCCGCCGCCGCATGTGGCGGCCCTGCCAGAACGCGTCGAAAATTTCGTCGAAGCTCTCCCAATCGGAATGCGTCGCGCAGAACAGCGCGCGCTAGCGCGGGCTTGAGCGAGGTTGCGCGGCGTGCGGCGGGGGAGGCGAGCACAGACAGCGCGTCGCCCGTCTCGGCAATGCCGACGCGGAAACCGTTGTCGCGCAACGTGTGGGCAAAGCCGGCGAGGCGGCGGCGCGGTGTACCGTGAAGCCCGTTCATGGCGCGTAAGCGGGATGCCGTTGCACCCGATCCCGGATTTCGCTCGCTCGAGCCGGGCTCGTGCTTGCTGTCTGTCCACTCACGCCACCTTGCCGAGGAGGCGCTCGCTCACTTCACGCGTGATGCGCGCGCGATCCTCGTGGGTCTTGAGCAGGCAAATCATGGTCTCGTAGACGGCTTCCGGTTCCTGGCGCAGATCGTGCACTTCGAGGCCGGCAAGCGTCGCCGCCCAGTCGAGCGTCTCGGCGACGCCCGGCACTTTGCGCAAATCCTCCTTGCGTACCGCGGCGACCATGCGCGCGATCTGCAACGCCAGCGTGGTTTCGATGCCGGGCGTGCGGGTGAGGATAATTTTCGCCTCGCGGTCGACCTCCGGGAAATCGATATAGTGATAAAGGCAGCGCCGCCGCAGCGCGTCGGACAATTCGCGCGTGCCGTTCGAGGTCAGCACCACGCGCGGGATCGAGACAGCCTTGATGGTGCCAAGCTCCGGGATGCTGACCTGAAAGTCGGAAAGCAGCTCGAGCAAAAACGCCTCGAATTCCTCGTCGGCGCGATCCACTTCGTCGATCAGCAGCACCGGCGGGCTCAGCGCGGCGGATGGCGGCAAGCAGCGGCCGTTCGAGAAGATACTTCTCCGAGAAAATGTGCTCTTCGATGGCGTCGGCATTCTCGCCGATGCCTTCGCGTGTCTTTATCGCGAGCAGCTGGCGCTGATAATTCCACTCGTAAAGCGCGGCGTTCTGATCGAGGCCCTCATAGCATTGCAGCCGGATCAGTTCGGCGCCGTGCACGGCGGCAAGCGCCTTGCCGACCTCGGTCTTGCCGACGCCGGCCTCGCCCTCGAGCAGCAGCGGCCGTTTGAGGAAATCCATCAGCCACAGCGCGGTGGCGATGTCGTGATCGGCGACATAGCCGACGGCGGCGAGCTTGTCCGATATGTCTTCGCGCTTCAGCGTCATCGGCAAATCGTCATTCCGTCATGCGCCGAGGCTTGATCCCGGAATCCATCATCACGAAATCGGAATTCCGCTCCGTCAGTGCCACCGCACGCGGCGGCGGTCATGGACCGGGCTCACGGGCTTGCCGGGCCGCGAATGACGGCGCGTCACGCCATGCAGCCCAAGCTTTTCCGCGGCCGTCCAGACCCGCCAATGATCGTGCGGCATCTGGATGTGGGTCGAGCCGAGGAAGGCGAAGGCGTCGTTCACCGCGTTCGAGAAGCACGGCACGCCGCCGACATTCGGGCTTTCGCCGACGCCCTTGGCGCCGATCGGATGATGCGGCGACGGCGTCGTGGTCCAGTCGGTTTCCCAGTGCGGCGTCTCGACCGCGGTGGGGAGGAAATAATCCAGAAATGACGCCGTGGTCACGTTGCCGTCGTCGTCGTAATGGATCTCCTGGCCCATGGCGATGCCGAAGGCTTCGGTCAGGCCGCCGTGAATCTGGCCCTCGATGATCATCGGATTGATCCGCGTGCCGCAATCGTCGAGCGCATAGAAGCGGCGCACCTTGATCGCGCCGGTATCGACGTCGACGTCGACGACGCAGATATAGGCGCCGAACGGGAAGGTGAAGTTCGGCGGGTCGTAATAATCGACCGCTTCCAGGCCGGGCTCCATGCCGGGCGGCACTTCGTGATAGGCCGCCCAGGCGAGTTCGGTCATGGTCTTGAAGCGCTCGGGATTGCCCTTGCACCCGGAACCGATCGACGTCCCATTCCAGATCGTCGTCGTGCACTTCGAGCATGTAGGCGGCGATCATCTGCGCCTTGGCCTTGATCTTGCGGCAGGCCATCGCGGTCGCGGCGCCGGACACCGGCGTCGAGCGCGAGCCGTAGGTGCCGAGGCCATACGGCGCGGTGTCGGTATTGCCTTCCTCCACGGTGATGTTGTCGGCGGCAAGCCCGAGCTCGGTGGCGATGATCTGCGCGTAGGTCGTCTCGTGACCCTGGCCCTGCGATTTGGTGCCGAGCCGGCAAATGCCGGAGCCGGTCGGATGGATGCGGATTTCCGCGGAATCGAACATGGCGATGCCGAGAATGTCGCAGGTGCGGGACGGGCCGGCGCCGACGATCTCGGTGAAGTGGATGACACCGATGCCCATCAGCTCGCGCGTCTCGCCGCGCTTGAACGCCTCGCGCTTGGCCTTCTGCTCCTCGCGCAGCTTCTTGTAGTTGACGGTCTCCAGCGCCTTGGTCAGCGCGGTTTGATAATCGCCGGAATCGTATTGCCAGCCGAACGCCGAGGTGTACGGGAATTGCTCGCGGCGGATCAGGTTCTTCATGCGGAAGTCGGCCGGATCCATGCCGAGCTTTTGCGCCATGATGTCCATGGCGCGCTCGATGCAATAGGCCGCTTCGGTGACGCGGAACGAGCAGCGATAGGCGACGCCGCCCGGCGCCTTGTTGGTATAGACGCCATCGACCAGACAATATGCGGCGGGGATATCGTAGGAGCCTGAGATGATGGAGAACAGCCCGGCCGGCCATTTGGTGGCGTTGGCGCAGGCGTCGAACGCGCCGTGGTCGGCGATGGTGTAGCAGCGAAGCCCGAGCAGCTTGCCGTCCTTGGTGCAGGCGAGCTCCATATCCATGTGGAAATCGCGCGCAAAAGCGGTGGTGGACAGGTTATCGATGCGGCTCTCGGTCCATTTCACCGGCACTCCGGTCACGATCGAGGCGACGATCGAGCAGATATAGCCCGGATAGGCGCCGACCTTGTTGCCGAAACCGCCGCCGATGTCGGGCGAGATGACGTGGATCTTGTGCTCGGGGATTTTCGAGATCAGCGAGCCGACGGTGCGGATGACATGCGGCGCCTGGAACGTGCCGTAGAGCGTCAACTCGCCCTTGATCTTGTCGAACGAGGCGACGCACTGGCAGGTCTCGAGTGGGCAGGGATGCACGCGCGGATAGACGATGAATTCCCTCATCGTCACGTCGGCCTTGGCGAAGGCGGCGTCGGCCGCGGCCTTGTCGCCGGCCTGCCAGGAGAAGATGTGGTTATAGTGCTTGCGCTTGCCGTGGGCGCCTTCGGTCTTGCCCTTTAGATCCTCGCGGATCACCGGCGCGTCCGGCGCCATCGCCTTGAGCGGATCGACAATGACCGGAAGCTGCTCGTATTCGACCTCGACCAGATCGGCGGCATCGGCGGCGGCCTCGCGGCTTCCGCGATGACGAAAGCGACTTCCTGGTTCTGGAACAGCACGTAGCCGTCGGCGAGCACCATCTGCACGTCGCCGGCAAGCGTCGGCATCCAGGCGAGGTTGACGGTTTTCAGCGTTTCCGCGGTGAGCACCGCGACGACGCCGGGCACCGCCGCGGCTTTGGTCGGTGTCGATTTTCTTGACGCGGGCGTGGGCATAAGGCGAGCGGTTGAATTCGCCATAGAGCATGTTGGGCAATTTGATATCGTCGACGTAATTGCCCTTGCCCTGGGTGAAGCGGATGTCCTCGACGCGCTTACGCTTGCAGCCCATGCCTTCGAGCTTTTCGGCGCGTTCGGCGGAGGTGGGGGTCATGTCGTTCATTCTGCGGCCTCCTGGAACGGCACGCCGTTGAGCTTGGCGGCGGCGTATTGAATGGCTTTGACGATGTTCTGATAGCCGGTGCAGCGGCACAAATTGCCGGAAATGCCGTAGCGGATTTCCTCCTCGGTCGGATTCTTGTTCTCCTGAAGGAGGCGATAGGCGCGCGTGATCATGCCCGGCGTGCAGAAGCCGCATTGCAGCCCGTGCATCTGGCGGAAGCCTTCCTGCAGCGCGTGCAGCGTGCCGTCGGGATTGGCGATGCCTTCGATGGTGATGATGTCGGCGCCGTTGGCCTGCACCGCGAACACGGTGCAGGATTTCACCGACTTGCCGTCGAGATCGACGGTGCAGGCGCCGCAATGGCTGGTATCGCAGCCGATATGCGGCCCGGTGATACTGAGCTGATCGCGCAGGAAATAGATAAGAAGCGTGCGCGGCTCGACCAGAGCTTCGACGTTCTTGCCGTTGATCTTCATCGCGACTTGGGATTTGGCCATCGATCCATGATTCTGCTCTCAACCGCTTCGGGCGCAGCGATTTGGCGCGCGCCAGCGCGCGGGTGAGCATCACGCCGGCCATTTTGGTGCGGTAGTGTCGCCGGTCCGCGGGCATCTTCGGCGGGCGAGGTGATCGCTTCGGCGGCGGCGACGGCGCGCTTCACCGTCGCTGCATCCAGCGCCGAGCCGATCAGGATTTTCGCCGCTTCTTCGGCCAGCAGCGGCTTGTCGGCGACATTGGTCAGCGCGATCGCGCAACTATCGACTTTGCCGCCTTTCATCGTCAGCACCACGGCGGCGGCCGCGGTGGCAAAATCGCCGATCTTGCGTTTGAGTTTCTCGTAGGCGTAGCCGTGGCCGGCGGCCGGCACTGGAATGCGGATCGGCGGTCAAGACCTCGCCGCTTTGCAGCGCGGTGGAATAAAGGCCCTGGTAAAATCCGCGCGCCGCGATCTTGCGTTCGCCGCTTTTGCCGGAAGCGTGGAAGGTCGCGTTCAGGCACATCATCAGCGCCGGCATGTCGTTGGCCGGATCGCCGTTGGCGACATTGCCGCCGAGCGTGCCGAGATAGCGCACCTGCGGATCGGCGATCTGCACCGAGGTTTCGCGCAGGATCGGAATTTTGCCGGCGAGCAATTCGGAAGCGATCAGGTCGTGCTGTGTCGTCATCGCGCCGATGACGATGTCGTTGCCGTCGGCGCGGATGCCTTTGAGATCGGCAATGCCGCCAAGATCGATCAGATTGGCCGGCGTGGCGAGACGCAGCTTCATCGTCGGAATGAGGCTGTGACCGCCGGCAAGCAGGCGGCCGTCGTCGCCGAGCTTGGCGAGCAGGCCGACCGCTTCTTGGACGGATTTCGGGCGATGATAATTAAAGGATCCAGGGATCACGGGCACCTCCCTCGCGCATGCCGGCGATCGCGCGGTCATCACCGCGGTCGATCCTGACTGCGCCTTGAGGTCTAGTATACAGGAATTTTGCGGCAGGCCGATACGGCCTTTACCGCCGCCGTCGGGCGGTGCGCCGGACTGTATCGTCGGTGTGACGCTTCTAGCCGGCGAGGCCGGGCCGCAGCGCCGGCGAGGCGGATCTGGATCGGCGCCGTCACATTTGGCGCGGCGAGCTCGTCGGCGTTTCGGCGCTTCTCGCGGCTGCGCGATCGATCGGGCCGGCACTGCCCGGCCGGCAGGTTTGCGCATGCGCGGTTTCCAGAACATAGCGCAGCGCCTCGGCCTGGACTCGCGGCGATTTGTCGATCGTCAAATGATCGATGCCGGGATCGCCGGAGAAATCGACATTGTCGAGCATGCCGTGGAAGCCGGCGCCCGGCCGCATATAGGCGTAGCGGCGCTGCGTCAGATTGATGACGCAGGCGACATTGCGCGGCGCGACGGAGGAGCCGGTGCCGTCGACCGGAACGACCAGCGCGACCGGCACGCCTTGCGCGTTCAGCTCTTGCGCCATCGCCATCACCGCGTCGGCGCCGAGCGAATGGCCGACCAGCATATACGGGCCCGTGATCGCCGGCGCGGTACATCTGCACGATCCGGCCGACGATGACATCGGCGAAAGTGTGGTTATAGACGCTGGCATCGATGCCATGGCTGCTCGATCTGCGCGGCGAGCTGGTCCATGCCGAGCGAGAAAATATTCAACAGTCCGCGCATCAGATAGACATGCGGCCGCGACACGACTGACCATGCGATCCGAGTCACTACAGCCCGATGCGGGTCTCGTGTCGCGCTGTGCGCGCCCGCCGGCAGCATCAGCGCCGCGCCAGGATCAGCGCGCTGGCGCCGAAGCGCGCGGCAATGACGATTTGCCGGAATTTGCCAGGAATTGACCGGCGCCCGACATCGCACCACTCCACGCTACGCCACACAACTATGGCGACGACTATGGCGAAACAGGGTAAAAATTTCCTTGTTGGCTCAGCGGCTATTCGCCGCTCGTGCGGCTGGCCAGTTCGAGCACGATCGGCCGCGTGGCGGCCCGCAGCGGCGTGCGCCGGACGCCGGTCAGCGTATGCAGGAAGTCGGCGAACCAGTTCTGCACCGACGCCGCTTTGAGCTTGCGCACCATGGATTGCCAGCGCTCGCGCCGCTCCTCGAGGCTCATGGCGAGCGCCGCTGCGATTTGCCGCGCCATGCCGTCGATGTCGTGCGGATTGATCGATCAGCGCCGCATCGAGTTCCTTGGCCGCGCCGGCGAACGACGACAGCACCAGCACGCCCGGATCGAACGGATTTTGCGCGGCGACATATTCCTTGGCGACGAGATTCATGCCGTCATGCAGCGGCGTGACCAGGCCGACGCGCGCCAGCGCGATAAAAGCCCGCCAGAGTGAGCTGCGAAAAGCCCTTGTTGAGATAGCGGATCGGCGTCCAGTCGACTTCGCCGTGGCGGCCGTTGACCTCGCCGACCAGCGCCGCCAGCTCGGCCTTGAGTTCGCGGTAGGCCTTGATATTGCCGCGCGACGGCACCGCGACCTGCAACAGCGTCACTTCGCGCTTGAGGCTCGGTTCGATTTCCAGCATGCGATCGAAGGCGCGGATCGCGGTTGGCGAGACCTTTGGAATAATCCAGCCGATCGACGCCGAGCACCAGCTTGGCGCCATGCAGGCTGTCGCGCAGCCGCGTGACTTCGAGGCGGCCGACCGCCTTGTTGGCGCGCGCCGAGAAATCGTCGACGTCGATGCCGATCGGGAACGTCGCGAGCTGGGTCAATCCCCAATCCGACGCCACCGTGCCGTCGACGACATTGAGCCCGAGCTCGACGCTGCAGATAGTCCTCGAAATTCTGCCGGTCCTCGACGGTCTGGAAGCCGATCAGGTCGTAGGCCAGCATGGCCTCGACGAGCTCGGCGTGATGCGGCACCGCCGCCATGGTGCGGCGATCCGCCCACGGCGTATGCAGGAAGAAGCCGAGCGGCCGCTCGATGCCGAGCCGGCGCATGTCCGCGCCCAGGCTCAGGAAGTGATAGTCCTGGATCCAGAACACCGCCTCCGGCGTGTTGAAGCGCACCAGCGCGCGCGCCATGAACGCGTTGATCTCGCGATAGCAGGCATAGTCGTCGGCGGTGACGTGGATGAGATCGGGCCGCGAATGCAGCGCCGGCCACAGCGCCGAATTGGCGAAGCCCTCGTAATAGCCGCGGTAATGTTTCGCCGGCATGTCGACGGTGGCGAGCGCGCCGGTGCCGAGCGGCTCGATCCGCGCGAACGAATCCCGCGTCGCGTCGCTCGATTGTCCGCTCGAGCCGACCCAGATGGCGCCGGAATCCCGCACCATCGGCAACAACGCCGCCGCCAGTCCGCCGGCCAACGGCTCATCGGGTTTTGCCCGCGCCACGCGGTTGGAAACGACGACGACGTTCACGGAACGCACCTCCACTGCAGCTGTTCGATTAACTCGCTACGGCAGGCGCTTGGTTCCGCATTTATGATGCGGTGCAGCGAAGCTGCTCAAAAATCAGGCAAATTCCCTGGCCGGACTGAAGTTCGTCGCATTTTGCGGCAAGTCGCAATTTTGCGGCTGAACCTGCGCTATGCACGCGCTCAGCCTCTGCATAGGCGATGGTCGAAAGCAGGCTCACTTCGGCATGCCGCGAGTCGAGCCGCGTGTGCTGCACAACGATCGGCACATCGGATTCGAACACCGACGAATAGGCGGTGTCGCGCGGGATCGGCTCGGGATCGTGTGAGATCGTTGAAGCGCAGATGCAGCGTGCGCCGCGGCGCGAACAGTGACGGGATAGGATCGACCGGCTCGCGATCGGCATAGAAGACGGTGATCCGCACATGCGCCGGCTGGTCGCCGGCGTTGAGGATGCACGCGGTCTCGTGCGACATCAGCGCCGGATCGGCAAACGAGCTCTGCGAAGGAATCCAGCCTTCGGCAATGGCCCAGCGTTTGTGTCCGAGATGCGTTCATGGCGGTTCACGGGATCGCGCGGCGTCGCACTGCGTGATGGAATAGCTCTAACGGCGCAACCAGCCGGTCGGTTCCGACGTGGGAACTTTTTCCTGCGCCGTGGCTTGACTCTGAGGGCGCGTAGGGCGGCGCCGACCTTACTTGTTGCGCGAGCACATTATCATCACGGACCAAACAATGCGCGCCCTCACCGTTGCGCCCGGCACCGCCAATTCGGCAAAAGTCGAAGATGTTCCCGACCCGCCGAAGTCGGACGGCGCGGTGCTGGTGCGCGCGCTGGCGCTCGGCGTCTGCGGCACCGACCGCGAGATCGTCTCCGGCGCCTATGGCTGGGCGCCGCCGGGCCAGAAGCGTCTGGTCATCGGCCACGAATCCCTGGGCAAGGTGCAGGAGGCGCCGGCCGAGTTGCGGCTTCAAAGCCGGCGATCTCGTCGTCGGCATCGTGCGCCGGCCCGATCCGGTGCCGTGTCCCTGCTGCGCCGTCGGCGAATGGGACATGTGCCGCAACGGCCGCTACACCGAGCGCGGCATCAAGGAGCGCAACGGCTACGGTTCGGATTTTTTCCGCATCGAGCCGGACTTTCTGGTCAAGCTCGATCCGTCGCTCGGCATGAACGGCGTCTTGGTCGAGCCGACCAGCGTCGTCGCCAAGGCCTGGGATCAGACCGAGCGCATCGGCGCGCGCTCGCGCGGCTTGGCGCCGAAGACGGCTTCTCGTCACCGGCGCCGGCCCGATCGGTCTTCTCGCCGCCTTGATCGGCGCGCAGCGCGGGCTCGACGTGCACGTGCTCGACCATAACGACAGGGGCCGCAAAAGAGAGATGGTGCGCGAACTCGGCGGCACGTTCCATCTCGGCAGTCTCGCCGATCTTGACGCAGCTCAAGCCCGATATCCTGATGGAGTGCACCGGTGCGCCGAGCGTGGTGCGCGACGCCTTCGGCCGCACCGCGCCGGGCGGCATCGTCTGCCTGGTCGGCGTCTCGGCGCCCGGGCACGAGCTTGATCGTCGACATCGGCGCACTCAATCGCACCATGGTGCTCGACAACGACACCGTGTTCGGCAGCGTCAACGCCAATCGCAAGCATTATCGAAGACGCCGTCGCACGTCTTGCAGCGCGCCGACAAGCATTGGCTTGACCAGGCTGATCACGCGGCGCGTGCCGGTCGAGCAATGGACGCAATCGCTTGCGCAGCAGCCGGACGACATTAAAGTCGTCGTCGATTTTTCCTGACAGACCGACTGCCGCAGCCCGCACCTGAACCGCTATGTCCACGCTAATCGAAGATTATGCGCTGATCGGCGATTGCAAGAGCGCCGCGCTGGTTTGCGCGCGACGGCTCGATCGACTGGCTGTGCTGGCCGCGCTTCGATTCGGAAGCCTGCTTTGCCGCGCTGCTCGGCACGCCCGAGCATGGCCGCTGGCTGGTCGCGCCGCGGCAGACGGCCACGATCACCCGCCGCTACCGGCCGAACACGCTCATTCTCGAAACCCATTTCGAGACCAAGGACGGCGCGGCGACGCTGGTCGATTTCATGCCGTTGCGCAGCCGACAATTCGACGATCGTGCGCTTCGTCATCGGCACGCGCGGCAAGCTTGCGATGCGCACCGAGCTGATTCTGCGCTTCGGCTATGGCGGCATCGTGCCGTGGGTGACCCGCGTCGAAAGCGGCGCGCTGCGCGCCATCGCCGGGCCGGACATGGTGGTGTTGCGCACCCCGGTCCATGTCACGGCAAGGACATGACCACGGTCGGCGAGTTCACCGTCGCTCGCGGCGAGACCATCCCCTTCCTGTTGACCTATTCGCCGCTCGCACCTGCCGCTGCCGCAAGCGGTCGATCCGACCGAGGCGCTCGCCGACAACCGAAAAATATTGGCGCGAATGGTCGGCCAAATGCCGGCCCGCCGGGCGTTGGACCGAGGCGGTCAAGCGCTCGGTGATCACGCTCAAGGCGCTCACTTATGCGCCGACCGGCGGCATCGTCGCCGCGCCGACCACGTCGTTGCCGGAGCAGCTCGGCGGCAAGCGCAACTGGGATTACCGCTATTGCTGGCTGCGCGACGCCACCCTGACGCTGCTCGGCGCCATGCACGCCGGCTATTACGAAGAGGCGCGGGCTTGGCGCGAATGGCTGTTGCGCGCGGTCGCCGGCAGCCCCGATCAGCTGCAGATCATGTACGGCATCGGCGGCGAGCGACGGCTCGCCGAATGGGAAGTCGACTGGCTGCCCGGTTACGAGAATTCGGCGCCGGTGCGCATCGGCAATGCCGCGCACACGCAATTGCAGCTCGACGTGTTCGGCGAAATCATGGACACCTATCATCAGGCGCGGCGCGGCGGGCTGACCGTCCGACGAATCCGGCTGGGCGATCCAGATCGAGTTTCTCAAGCATCTCAACAAGATCTGGCGCCAGCCGGACCAGGGCATTTGGGAAATGCGCGGCCCGCCGCAGCATTTCACCTATTCCAAGGTGATGGCGTGGGTGGCGTTCGATCGTGCGATCAAAAGCGCGGAAACGTTCGGACTGGAAGGACCGATCGACGACTGGCGCAAGCTGCGCGACGAGATTTACGACGAGGTCTGCGAACGCGGGCTTCGACAAGAAGCTCGGCACCTTCGTGCAGGCCTACGAATCCGATCAGCTCGACGCCAGCCTGTTGCTGATTCCCTGCGTCGGCTTTCTGCCGGCGACCGATCCGCGCGTCGAGGGCACCATCGCGGCGATCGAAAAGCGTCTGCTGCGCGACGGCTTCGTCATGCGCTACCGCGACCGAGGAGGTCGAGGACGCGCTGCCGCCGGGCGAGGGCGCGTTCCTGGCCTGCAGCTTCTGGCTGGTCGACGCCTACATTCTGCAGGAACGATTCGACGAGGCCGAGCGGCTGTTTCGGCGGCTGGTCGGGCTTCGCAACGATGTCGGCCTGTTGAGCGAGGAATACGATCCGCAGCTCAAGCGCCTGGTCGGCAATTTTCCGCAGGCCTTCTCGCATCTCGCGCTGATCAACAGCGCCTATAATCTGACGCAGGCGCGCAAGCCGGTGCATCAGCGCGCGCACGACGAACACGCGCCGCCGGAAGGCCGCCGGCGCGAGGCGCCGGCAAAGTGAGGCCGCTCGATCTAGCTCAAAAGCTCCACCCGTCCGGATTTCAGCGCGTAGATGCCGCCGACCACGCGGATTTTCTTGTCGTCGACGAAGGATTTCAGAATCGGCGCCGGCCGATTTCAGCTTGTCGACATTGAGCGCGACGTTGCGACGGATCGCGTTGTCCAACAGGTCGCCGGGCTGGCCTTGCACCGCCTCGACCGCCGGCCGGATGGCGTCGACCAGCGACGGCAGATGGCCGGGCAGCGTGGTGCCGTCCTTGATCGATTTGATGGTGGCGTCGACCGCGCCGCAGGCTTCATGGCCGAGCACCAGGATGAGCGGCGTGTTGAGCACCTGCACGGCATATTCCAGGCTGGCGACCATCTCGTCGCTGGCGAAATTGCCGGCGATGCGGCAGACGAACAGGTCGCCGCGCGCGGTGTCGAAGCAATATTCCGGCGCGATGCGGGAATCGGCGCAGCTGAGAACGGCGGCGAACGGATTTTGCCCTTTGCTGAGCGCTTCGCGCTCGTGGCGGAAATCATGCCGGCGGCTCTCACCCTTCACGTAGCGGGCGTTGCCTTCCATCAGCCGGTGCAGCGCGGCATCGGGCGAAATGACGTTTTCCGGCTTCGGCGGCGCCTTGGTCGTTGGCGGCAAAGGCCTGCGGCGCGAGCCGCAAGCCGCGGCAGCGGCGCCGGCCGCGAGCTTTGAACATGCTCCGCCGCGCGAAATGCAGATGCTGGGCGGTGGCGTCGGCACAGCGTTCGCACATATTAGTCTCCTGCGTTGTGGACGGATTGCCGGGAAAGTATGAACCTCAGCGGGCTTTCGCGGCGACACAAATGACGTATCGCCAGCCAAGGAATATCGCATGCGGCGCAAATTGTCATTCGGCGCTGTTGGCGTCATGATGGCTGTTCGCCGCAATCGCTGCCGACGCCAGCGCCGCCAAGGCGGACGATTGGCTGACCTACCAGAATGACCGCTACGGCACGACGATCGACTATCCGGACTTGTTCAAGATGCAGCCGCCGCCCGACGCTGACGACGGCCGGAAATTCAAAAGCGCGGACGGCGCCGATTTCACGGTCTCCGCTTCCTACTTTGCGCTCGATTTCACGCGTCGCGAAATACCGCGATTTCATCGTCAAGAATCTCGATCCCGGCTCCGCCATCACTTACGAGACGCGCGGCAAGAATTGGTTCGTCATTTCCGGAACGGTGGGCGACAAGATTTTTTATGAAAAGCATCGATTGTCGCACGGCATGAACGAGGACTTTGTGATGTCCTATCCGGCGTCGGCGAAGCAAACCTACGATCCGATCGTGGCCCGCATGGCGAAATCGTTCCGGTCGGGCAACGGTTTTCAGTCGCCGTAATTTGCCGCCCCGCTCAGCCGCGCCAGTAGCGGTCTTCCCAGCTGCGCGACAGCCGCATCGCCGAGAGAATGAGCCCGGCCATCGAATAGGTCTGCGGAAAATTGCCCCACAGCGCGCCGGTCTGCGGGTCGACGTCTTCGGAGAGGAGCCCGTAGCGGTTGCGGTGCTCCAGCGCGTCGGTGAACAGATCGCGCGCCGCTTCGCGCCGGCCAAGCGACCATAGCGCGTCGATCAGCCAGAACCGGCAGATCAGAAATGCCGTCACCGGCATGCCGAAATCGTCGGCATTGGCATAGCGCATGACGTGCTTTTCGCGCACCAGCTCGCGTTCCATGGCGGCGACGGTGGAGACGAAACGCGGGTCGTCGACCTCGACGACGCCGAGATCGGGCAACAGCAGCACGCTGGCGTCGAGATCGTCCGAACCGAAGGCGGCGGTGAACGCGCCGCGCTTTTGATTCCAGGCGCCATCGAGCAGCGCGGCATGGATCGGCTCCGCAAGGGAGTTCCAATATTTGGCGCGGCCGTCCAAGCCGATCCGGGTGGCGATCGCGGCGAGCCGCTGGCAACCGGCCCAGCACATCGCGACCGAGTGGGTGTGGATGCGCTGGCGGCCGCGATATTCCCAAATGCCCGCATCCGGCTCGAGCGCCTTGGTCGCGGCGCGGTGGCCGAGCGATTCCAGCAAGTGAAACAGACCCTGGTCGCCCGGCCGCGGCAGCCGGCGATCGAAGAACATCGGCATGGCGGCAAGGATGACGCTGCCATAGGTGTCGTTCTGCACCTGATCGGCCGCGGCATTGCCGATTCGCACCGGACCGTCGCCGCGATAGCCTTCGAGATCGGGCGCGGTGCGCTCATCGATGATCGTCGTCGGCACTACGCTGTAGAGCGGACGCAGCTCCTGATCCGGCTTGGCCGCGATCGACAGCGTGAACGAGATGAACTCTTCCATGGTGCGGGTGGCGCCGATGCGGTTGAGCGCCTGGACGACGAAATAAGCGTCGCGCAGCCAGCAATAGCGGTAGTCCCAGGTGCGGCCGGTAGGACGGCGCTTCCGGGATCGACGTGGTATGCGCGGCGATGATGCCGCCGGTCTCGTCGAAATTGGAGAGTTTCAGCGTAATGGCGGCGCGGATGATCGCCTCCTGCCAATCGTAGGAGATCGACAGCCGGCGCACCCATTCCATCCAGTAGTCGTGCGTGCGTTCGAGGAAATCGCGGCAGGTCTTCTGCAAGTCGCCGGTGAAAGGCTCGTCGGGACCGAACACCAGATGCAGCGGCCGGGTCACCACGAAGGGCGCCTCGCTGTCGATCATCGACAGCGGCGCATCGGTGGTCAGACGGATGGCGGTGCCGTCGGCGGCATAGCGGATATGATTGCTGCCGAGCGAACGATTCGGAATCGGCTTGCCGTAATCGTAGGCCGGCCGCATCCGAATGGCGACGCGCGGCAGGCCGGCAATCGGCTCGACGATGCGAAAGATCTGCGGCGGCCGAAACACGCGGCCGAACTGGCGAAAGCGGGGAGCGAAATCGGTGATCTTGACCTTGCCGCCGTGACGGTCGGTGAGCACGGTGCATATGATCGCGCTGTTGCGGACATATTCGGAAGTGTATTCCACCATGTCCTCGAGCACGACGTCGGTGAATCCTTTCTCCTGTTGTCCCGACACCAGCCGGCAGAAGATCGGATCGCCGTCGAAGCGCGGATAGCACCACCATACGATCCGCGAGCACGGATCGATCAAGGCGGCCAGCCGGCCGTTGCCGATGATCCCCAGATCGAGCCCATGATCGATCGAGCCGCGGGGCTCCGGCAGCTGACCGCGTTGCGTGGCGGCCATCCGGTTTTGGCCGATGACCGCTAAATCGAGTTTATGTTCAGTCATTGCCCGTGCTCTGGGCCTTATTTGCAATGCGCGCAAGCCATGCGCGAACCAATTCCGGCTTATCGAAATGGCCGTTGACGTCGACTGCCACCCGGCCGACGGAGAATCCCAGGCCGCCGAATTGCGCGACGACGCCGAACACCGGCTCGTCGGTGGTATCGTCGCCGATGAAGATCGGATTGCGCTCCGCGAACGGCGCGCACTGCATCAGTTCGCAGACGGCATTGGCCTTGCTGACGCCGCTCGGCTTGATCTCGACGACGAGTTTGCCGGGCAATATCTCGACGGTGCCCGGCGGCAGCTCGGCGCAAATCTTGTCGACGGCGGCGCGCACCGCGTCGCCCTTTTCGGGCGCCAGCCGATAATGCAGCGCCAGCGAATAGCCTTTGTCCTCGGCGAGAATGCCCGGCCCGAGTTCGGCAATGCCGGCGAGCTGGCGCTTCAAGCGCGGCGTTCAACGGCTTTGCCCGCATCACCGGCTCGGCGCTCGGCAGGGCGCGCAGTTCCGCGCCGTGACCGCCGATGGCGGCAAGCTCCAACGGCGAGAAAATCAGATCGATGTCACGAAGCGAGCGGCCGGAGACCAGCGCCAAGGCGCCGCCGGTCAAGTGTGTCGAGCCGCGCCAGCGTCTGCCGCAGCCCGGTCGGCACCCAGACCTGCTGCGGCGAGGGCGCGAGATCGAGAATGGTGCCGTCGATATCGAGCAGAATCGCGCATTTGCGCAAATCGGGAACGAGCGTCGTGTCGGCGAGCTCCATGTCGAGATCCGAGATTTCCAAACCCGTCTGCCCAAAGTCCATCTGCGCAAAGCCCATCGTTGTCCAGGTCCGATATCTGTTTCTCAATCGACGAATGCAAGCGGCCGCGCCACTGATTCGAGCGGTTTACGCTCGGCGGCGACGCCCCACAGCGCTTCGACCGCCGCGGCGCCGATCATCAAGGCTGAGCCGATGGCGTAACCGATGGCGACGGCCGCGGCGCGAGCCGCTATCGATCAGCATGCCGAACAGGAGCGGGCCGGCAATGCCGCCGGCGGCAGTGCCGATGGCGTAGAAGAAGGCGATCGCGAGCGCGCGAATCTCGATCGGGAAAATCTCGCTCACCGTGAGATAGGCGGAGCTCGCCGCCGCCGAGGCGAAGAAGAACACGATCATCCAGGCAATCGTCAGCGTCTGGGCCGTTAACAGATCGCGGCTGAACAGAGCGGCGGTGACGGCGAGCAAAATCCCCGACAGTGCATAGGTCGATGCGATCATGATCTTGCGTCCGACCGTATCGAACAGCCGGCCGAGCAGAATCGGGCCCCAGCACATTGCCCGCGGCGAACGGCAGGATGTACCAGCCGACGCGGTCGGCCGGCATGCGATAGAAGTCGGTCAGGACGAGCGCGTAGGTGAAGAAGATCGCGTTATAGAAGAACGCCTGCGCCGCCATCAGGCTCAAACCGACCAGCGTGCGCTGACGATAGGTTTGGAACAACGCGCGGGCGACCTCGGCAAGCGGCGTGTGGTCGCGCATGCGCAGCCGGATTCTTTGTTCGGGCATGGGAGTTCCGTGGCGGGCGAATTGCGCTTCGATGCCGCGCACGGCGGCGTCGGCCGCTTGCGGCATGCCGTGCGTCACCAGCCAGCGCGGACTTTCCGGAATCCAAAATCGCATCGCGAGAATCATAAGTCCGATTATAGCCCCGATCAGGAAAGCGAGCCGCCAGCCGATCGCCGGATTGATGAGCGCGGGGTTAAGCAATACCAGGGAACCACCCGCCCCAAGAGCTGCGCCGACCCAGAAGCTGCCGTTGATCAGAAGGTCGGTCCAGCCGCGGAACCGCGCCGGGATAAGCTCCTGGATTGTCGAATTGATGGCGGTGTACTCGCCGCCGATGCCGGCCCCGGTGACGGTCCGGAACAAGATGAAACTTGAGGCATCCCAGGACAAACCCGTAGCCGCGGTCGCCAGTAGATAGACCGCAAGCGTGACGGTGAACAATTTTTTGCGGCCGAGGCGGTCGGTGAGCCAGCCGAAAAACAGCGCCCCCGCGACCGCGCCGCACAGATAACAGCTGCCCGCAAGGCCGACTTGCACATTGCTCAATCCTAACGCGGCTGGTTCCTTCAGTTCGCCGGCAAGCGCGCCGGCGAGCGTCACTTCGAGGCCGTCGAGAATCCAGGTGATGCCGAGCGCGACGATGACGAGGAGGTGGAAGCGCCCGAACGGCAAGGCATCGAGCCGTGCGGGAATGTCGGTCTCGATGATGTCTGCGCGAGGAGGCGGGGGCGGCCTGCGTGCCGTCCGGCGCCGCGCTGCGTGACGGCAGAGCCCAAGTATTGTGCAGATTCAAATATCGCTGCCGAAATACGTCGCCTGCGTATGAAATCATATCGCAATGCCGCTCTCGGGGACCAACGCATTGATCGGTCGAGTGTTCCGGTCCGCGGTTCCGGCCGGAACTTGCGCGGTCAGGGGGTTTGCGCGGCTTTGCCCGGTATAAGTGATGCGCCAGATGGTGCCGCTCGCGTCCTCGGAGATGAGGAGCGCGCCGTCCTTGTCCACGGTCACGCCCACCGGCCGGCCCCAGACTTCCGAATCGTTAATCACGAATCCGGTGGCGAAATCGTCGTACTCGCCGGTCGGCACGCCGTTTCGCACGATGGCGCGGATGATTTTGTAGCCGGTGCGTTTGGATCTATTCCACGAACCGTGTTCCGCGGCGAATATGTCGCCGCGGTAATCCGCCGGGAATTGCCCGCCGTCATAAAATGTCATGCCGAGCGATGCCGAATGGGCCTGCAGCAGGACGTCCGGGACAGTGACTTTGTCTTTGAGGTCCGGACGCTCGCCCTTGTGCCGCGGGTCCTCGTGGCGCCGATATAGAACCAAGGCCAGCCGTAGAACGCGCCTTCGCGCACGCGCGTGATGTAGTCGGGCGGCACGTCATCGCCTAAGCCATCGCGCTCGTTGGTCGAGCACCACACCGTACCCGTCGCTGCCGCAATCGCCATGCCGACGCAATTGCGAATGCCGGTCGCTAAAATGCGCTCGTTCTTTCCCTCGGGATCGAATGCCAGAACATCGGCGCGGCCGGCTTCGCGGCCCCAGGCAGCGCCCAGCGGATGACTGGAGGCGAAGCGTTGCAGCTCGTCCCCCGTCAGTTTTTCCATGTCCTCGGCAACGTTGGAGCCGGAGCCGACCGACACGTACATCGTTTTCCCATCCGGCGAGAATACGACGTCGCGGGTGTGATGGCCGCCGACCGGCAAATGCGGAACGACGGTCTCGGCGGCGCCGCGGGCGGAAAGGTCGCCGTTGCGGTAGGGGAAGCGCAGCACGGCATCGGTATCGCCGACATAGACCCATTGTGGGTCGGGTCCCGGCGGATAAAACGCGATGCCGAAAGGATAAGTCAGCCCGGACGCGAATACCGACGGCTGCGCCGCCGCGGCGGCGCCCGCCCGCAACACGCGGATGCGGCCCGCCTCGCTTTCGGCGACGAACACATCGCCGTTCGGCGCGGTGCGGATGATGCGCGGTCCCGACAGACCGGAAGCAAATAGGTTGACTTCAAAGCCATTTGGGACGATTGGCTTTTGGTCGGTCCGCTGCACCGTTCTGACGACATTCCGCACGGATTTGGCAAGGTCGGGTGCCGGTAAATCTTGCGGCTTGATCAACCGCCGAGTGCCCGGGCGGTCGACATGCCAGTCGCCAAATGCGGCCGTACCTTCGAGTAGACCGCCTGTTTGCGCGAGCAACGGGATGGCGGTGAGTGAAACTATTGCTGCGACGGAAATGGCGATGATCGCGGAAAACGGGCGACGCATGATGTCCTCCCGGCAAAACCCGAATGATGAACAAGGCGCGGCTGCAGCAGTTCCAATGCTAATTGATCTGGCTACGGCGCCGCGCCACGGCAAGGACCGCGCGTGCGCGATCCGTCGGTGCTTTGCCGCGCCGGCGGGACAAAGAGTCCCAGCGCTCCCTGCCATCGAAATAAACCCACCGGAAATTAACCCGCCGCTTCGACTGTTCTCGTCCGGCGTTCCGCCCGTTCACGATTCCACTCGTTCGGCCGGTGAGCATCTTGATCGCTAGAATCGCGGCCCAGCTCGAAATTCCGCGACGGCTACGCGCCGTCGTCCGGGCGCGGGAATCGAGTCTGGTCGCGCTGGCGGCGTCTGGTCGGCGTGATCGCCGGTATCGTCGTCGCCGGCATGGGCATGGCCGTCGATCTCCTTCACGAATTGTTTTTCAATCTCGAGCACGGCGAACGGCTCTCGGCGCGGCTTACGCTCAATCCCTACCTGGCGCTGTCGGTGCCGCTGGTCGGCGGCATGATCATGGGGGCGGCCAGCGAGATCATCAGGCGCTGGCGGCCGGAACGGGAAATCGATCCGATCGAAGCCAATGCGCTGCACGGCGGCCGCATGTCGCTTCTTGGCAGCATCATCGTCGCGGCGCAGACGGTGTGGTCGAGCGGGGTCGGCGCCTCGGTCGGTCTCGAAGCCGGCTACACGCAATTTGCCAGCGGCATCGCCTCGCGCATCGGCAACGCCTTCCGGCTGCGCCGCGGCGACCTGCGCATTCTGGTCGGTTGCGGCGCCGCCGCCGGCATTGCCGGCGCCTTCGGCGCGCCGCTCGCCGGCGCCTTTTACGGCTTCGAATTGATCATCGGCAGCTATTCGCCGAATGGCCTGGCGCCGGTCGGCATATCGGCGCTGATCGGCTATTTGGTCGCGCGGCAGCTCGAACCGGCCGAGCTCGGCGTCGTCGGTCCCGAGAAGATGACGATCGTGGGCCACGATCTCGTGCTCGCCGCCACGCTCGGCCTGCTCGCCGCGGTGCTCGGCATCATTCTGATGCGCGGCGTGGCGCTCAGCGAGAACATGTTCGCGCGGATGCAAGCTGCGGCCGTTCCTGCGCACCATGATCGGCGGTCTCGTCGTCGGATTGATGGCGATCATATCGCCGCAGATCATGTCGTCGGGCCATGGCGCGCTGCGCGTCGCCGGCATGCTCGATCTGCCGCTTCGCACCGTGGCGCTGCTGTTCCTGCTCAAAATTCTGGCGTCGATCGCGTCATTCGGTTCCGGCTTTCGCGGCGGCTTGTTTTTCTCGTCGCTGCTGATCGGCGCGCTCGGCGGGCATCTGCTCGCCGTGGCGCTGACCATGTTCTGGCCGACGGTCTATTTCGATCCCAACGCCTATGCCGTGATCGGCATGAGCGCGCTGTCTGCCTCGGTGATCGGCGGGCCGTTGACGATGACCTTCATCGCGCTGGAGACCACCGGCGACCTCTGGCTGACCACCGCGGTGCTCATCGCGGTGATCATCGCGGCGCAGGTGACCCGCGAAGTGTTCGGCTATTCGTTCGCGACCTGGCGCTTCCATCTGCGCGGCGAGACCATCCGCAGCGCCGCCGATATCGGCTGGATGCGCGAGCTCACCGTGGAGAAAATGATGCGTCAGGACGTGCAGACGGTGAACGCGTCCTCGACCGTCGCGGCGTTCCGCGAGACTTTTCCGCTCAGCTCGACGGCCTATGTGATCGCCGTCGATGACGCCGATCGCTATGTCGGTCTGGTTTTGGTGGCGGACGCCCATGCCGCCGAATCCGCCGACAAGGCGATCAAGGAGCTGCTGCAGCACCCCGACGACATGCTGCTTCCCGGCATGGCGGTGAAGGAGGCGGTGCTCGCCTTCGACCGCGCCGAATCGGAGGCGCTGGCGGTGGTCGATTCCTATCTCGACCGCCGCGTCGTCGGCATCCTCACCGAGGCCTATGTGCTGCGCCGCTACTCGGCGGCGCTGGAAGGCCGCCGCCGCGACCTGGTCGGCGAGGAGTAGCGGGCAAATTCTGCAGCCTTGACCTGTGCAATCGACCGGGGAATGCGGTAAGTTAGAACCCGTAAGCCGACCGGCGCGACGAATGGCGGCACGGGAAGCATGAGGGCAAGGGAGGCCGAAATGGGTAGGAGCACAGGACGGCAAGCGACTGTCTTGATGGCACTGTCTTTCTTGATCGGCGGCGTCTGCGCCGCGGCGGCGCAGACCTTGAGCTACGCCGACGCCGTCGATCAGCTCGCCGTCGCTTGCCGCGCCGATCTGGCGAAATATTGCAAAGGCGTCGAGCTCGGTAACGGCCGGCTGCGCGCCTGCCTCGATGCGCATCAGAACGTGGTGTCGCCGCGCTGCCAGCAGACCCGCGTCATGGTCTATGCGTCGATCTCCCGGCGCGCCGCGGCGCAGCGCGACATCGGCCGCATCTGCGACGCGGATATCGAAAGATTGTGCGGCACCTCGCACGCCGATGCGCACCTCGTGGAATGCCTGGTGAGCGTATCGCCTGCCGCGATGAGCCCGGCATGCAACCAGGCCTTCACCGATACCGGCTGGCGCACGGAAAGGGCTCAGCAATGATCAGGCAGCAAATCTACGCCGTCGCCGCGCTGGTTCTGGCGGTCGCGGCGACAGTGGCCGTCGCCGATACGCGGCTCGATTCCGGCCAGATCGCCAACAGCCTGGCCGCCGTCAGCGGCGATACCAGGCTCGACCTCACGGCCGCGCAGATGCGGCAGGCGGTGCTGGACAATATCCGCAATTATCCGGGGGCGCTGCCGCCCCGCCCGCTGACTTTTCCGCAGCTCGCCAATCTCGCGCAGTTCACCGTCGAAATTAATTTCGATTTTAATTCGGCGGCGATCCGGCCGGAATCCTATCGCAATGTCGGCGCCATCGCCGACGCGCTGCATAATCCGATTCTGCTCGGTTACGGATTTCTGGTCGTCGGCCATACCGACTCGGTCGGCGGCCGCACGTATAATGTGGGCTTGAGCCAGCGGCGCGCGGAGGCGATCGTCGCCGCGCTGGTCGATCCGTTCGGCGTCAATCCCGCGGTGCTGCAGCCGGTCGGCATGGGCGAAGAGCAATTGCGCGATCCGGCGCACCCGACGTCGGGCGTCAACCGCCGCGTTCAGCTCATCAATGTCGGCAAGAAATTCTGCTTCGGCCGCTCCGGCGAGCAGTTCGTCTGCCAGTGAGCCGCGGGTAACGCCAATCGGCCTCGAAGTTACGGCCGCAGATACGCGTAACCTTGCGCCTGCAATTCGCGCGAGCTTCACCACGCCGCCTTTTTCGGCGACGGCAAAGCCCGGCAGCAAATCTTTCAGCGTGACGTGCTGGCCTGCCATGGTGTGGATGCAGGCATTGAGCCCGAGTCCGGATTGTCGCAAGGCTTCGACGTCCTGCGCCGTCGCGGGCGCGGCGCCCTCGCTATGGAAGGCTTTCAGCGCCGGTCCGTGAACCACGAGCGCAATCGTCACGTGCTCCGGCCCGCCCATGCCGTCGAAGTGATTGCGGATATTGCCGAGCACGAAGCCGACTTTGTCGAGGTCGGCCAGATGATAGACGACCTTGGCGGCGTCCGGCGTCGCCGCGCCGGCCGGCGCAATGAAGGCCGTTATCGGCACGATGGCGCAAGCCAGCTGAAGCAGATTGCGTCGGCGCATCGGATTCTCCCGGTTACGTCATTCCGGATTGCCGCTAAGCGGCAAGTCCGGAATCTATATTCGCTGACCTGTGAGTATGGATTCCGGGCTCCTCGCTTCGCTCGGCCCCGGAATGACCAATGCCCTTTACCGCTTGCGGCGCATCGCCGCCAGTTCCTTGCGGTCGGCGACGAGCGAGGCGCACTCGCTCAGGCCGGTGCGGTCGAGCCGGAACACCTTGTCATCGGCGCCGGCCTGTAACGCGCCGGCGGCAGTCGCGTCAGGCGCATTGCCTTTCCAGATGCGGATGTGATCGAGTTTGACGATCACCGAATTGTCATTGTTGGCAAGCGTCACAGTGACGCCGCCGCCGTCGCAATCGACGTCGCATTCGAAGTCGATACCGGCAGGCCGCGTCACCCGGTCCTCGGGCGGGATATCGGGATTGTCCGGATCTTTGATCGTCGGCGCATGGCCGCAATTGCCGCTGGAATTGAAATCGCCGGGGCGATCGCGAAAATTGACGCCGAGCCGGAACGAATATTGGAAATTCGGAAAGTCCGGATCTTTCTCGGTGCTGATCAGAAGCTTCATTACGCGACCTTTTGCAACGGATGTTGCGCCAGGTGCTCGGCATCGTAGCGGCGCACGAAGCAGGCATAGGCTTTCGGCGCGGGAGCGCTTCCGGCGAACATGCGCTTGGCGAAATCGGCGTCGAGCTGGCGGTCGTCGGCAACGGCCCGCTGCGGGGCCAAGGCCAGCAGGACGGCGGCCGCCGCGGTCCCAGCGTGACGCCTAGCGACATCGCGCGCGGCAAGCCGAGCACGCCCATCTCATCCTCTTCGGTCGACCACAGCATTACTATGATACTTGGTCGGTTCCGCCGCCGCCGGCGTTCAAACCGTCGTCGTGCGCAATCGGACCCCGATGGACCGCCTCGGCGGCCGGGTTAAGATGGGCGCGGCCCGGCGGGAGAAAAGTCGCGATGGATGAGCGGACAACGGTCGATTGTGTCGCCAATGCGCGCGCTTTGGCGCCGGTCCTGGCGGCGGCGGCGCCGCGCATCGAGAGCGGCCGCGAATTGCCGCCGGACCTGGTGACCGCGCTGCACGAGGCGCGCATGTTCCGCATGCTGGTGCCGCGCTCGCTCGGCGGCGAGGAAATTTCCCCGGTCGCCTTTGTGCAGGCCATCGAAGAGCTCGCCAAAGCCGATGCCTCGACCGCCTGGTGCATCGCGCAGACCTCGGTCTGCTCGACGATCGCCAAGAGCATGGCGCGGGAAACCGCCGAGGAAATATTTCAGAAAAATCCGCGCGGCGTGCTGGCCTGGGGCGCCTCGACCCACAACGACGCCAAGGCCGTCGCCGAAAAGGGCGGTTACCGCGTCACCGGCGTTTGGCCGTTTGCCAGCGGCAGCCGGCACGCGAGCTTGCTTGCCGCGCATTGCTTCATCGTCGAGCCCGACGGTCAGCCGCGCCGCGACGCCGCCGGCAATCCGGTGCAAAAGACCTTGGTCGTGCCGCGCGAACGGGCGACGATCCGCGACGTCTGGCAGGTGATCGGGCTCAAGGGCACCGGCAGCGACAGTTATGCGTTCACCGACGAGTTCGTGCCGCAGACGCACGCCATCGCCTATCACGCGATGGATCCCGCCGAATGGCGCGAGCACGGCCCGCTCTATTCCTTCAGCATTTACCAGCTGTTCGGCTCGACCTTTCCGGCGATCGCGCTCGGCATCGCCCGCGCCATGCTCGATGCTTTCGTCGAACTGGCGCGCACCAAGGTTGCCGGGCAGCGGCTCCGCGCCGCTGCGCGACAATGCGGTGGTGCAATCGCAGGTCGGGCGTCGCGCAGGCGCAGCTTGCCGCCGCGCGGACGTTTTTCCTCGCCGCGTGGGAAGAGATCTGGCAAGCGGCGCAGAGCGGAACGGTGACGCTCGACCAGCGCGTGCGGCTGCGCATGGCCGCGATCCACGCCAGCCAACAGGCGAGGCAGGTGGCCGAAACCGCATACCTCGCCGCCGGCGCCACCGCGGTTTTCGCCAGCAATCCGTTCGAGCGCCGGTTCCGCGACATGCATGCGGTGTCGCAGCAGGCCCAATCGCAATTCGCGATTTTCGAGGCGATCGGCCGCTACTTCCTCGGGCTGGGCGCGCACCCGCGGCTGTTCTGATCGGCTTGCGAGGTCTGCTGCGCGCGCGCCATCGACCTTGCTCGAGTTCATGCAACTTGAGAAACCCAGGACCTGAGCCATGTTTTTTGAAGAGCGTGTTGCCGAGCTGATGCGCAAAATGCTGCGCAAGAAGCTTTATGTGCTGATCTCGAACCCGGTCGTGCCGCCGGAAAAGCTAAAGCCGTTCCTGATGGCGCATCTGGAATACATGATCGGGCTCGAGAAGCGCGGGCTCGTCTTCGCCTCCGGGCCGCTGGCCGATGGCGAAGGGCCGCCGAGCGGACACGGCTTGACCGTGTTGCGGGCGAACAGCGCCGCCGAAGCCCGCGCGCTCGCCGAAGGCGACCCGTTCTTTACGAACGGGTTGCGCAGTTTTGAGTTGAAGGAATGGACGATCATGGAGGGGACGCTCGGTCTGCGTGTCAATCTCTCCGATCAGTCGGTCGAGGTGACATGACAATCCAAGCAATGTCGCGCTAACATAGCGAATAACCAGCAGAAGAAGAGTTGAGGACGCGTTCATGGAGACCATCGGCTTTGTCGGCGTCGGCAAGATCGGCATGCCGATCTCGGAAAATCTGATCAAAAGCGGCTATCGCGTGGTCGGCTATCGCCGCCATTCGCTCGCCGAATTCGAGAAAATCGGCGGCGTGCCGGCGCGCTCATCGGCCGATGTCGGCGCGCAGGCCGACATCGTGTTGTCGTGTCTGCCGTCGACGGAGGCGCTCGACGAGGTGGTGCACGGCCCGCACGGGCTTATCCATTCGGCGCGGCCGGGGCAGATCGTCGTCGAACTCGGCTCGCATCCGGTGCCGGAGAAAAAGCGCCAGATCGCGCCATTGGCGGAAAAGGGCGCCGTTTTCATCGACGGCGAAGTGTCCGGCACGCCGGGCATGGTGTCGGCGCGCAAGGGCGTGGTCTATCTCGCCGGCGACGCCGCGGCGTGCAAGAAGGTCGAGCCCGTGGTCGCGGGTTTTGCCGATTCCTGTCTTTATTTCGGCGAGTTCGGCGCCGCGAGCCGCGTCAAGCTCGTCAACAATCTTCTGGTCGCGATCAACATCGCCGCCACGGCGGAAGCGATGGCGCTGGGGTTGAAGGCCGGCGTCGACGTGCCGCTGATGATCAAGGCGATCGCCACCGGCTCAGGCGGCTCTACCCAATTCGGCATTCGCGCGCCGTGGATGGCGGACCGCCGTTTTCAGCCGGTGCAGGGCGATGTGCCCGGCTTGCAGCACTATTTCGGCATGATCAAGGATTTCGCCGACCATGTCGGCGTGGCGACGCCGCTGCTCGATTGCCGTCGTGCCGCTCTATCAGCGCTTCATGGACATGGGGCTCGGCGGCAACGACGTCGCCGCCATGGTCGACGTCATCGGCTCGCTGCCGCCCGCCAAAACAACATAACAGCAGGAGAGTTCGTATGATCCGCGTCAGCAAGATCGCCCATGCCAGCTACGAGACGCCCGATCTCGACCGGCAGACCGAGTATTACACCGAGATTTTGGGATTGACGCTCGCCGCCAAGGAGAAGGACGCCGTCTTTCTCGCCTCGACCGTCGACCATCACTCGGTGGTGCTGCGCAACGGTCCGCAAGCGCAATGCATGCGCGTCGGATTTCAGATCGCGCCCGACGCCGATCTCGGCGATTTCGAAAAGCAAGTGGCGAGCCACGGCATCAAGACCGAGCGCCGCAAAGATCCCGAGCCGTCGATCTCCGACATGCTGGTGTTCGCCGATCCCAAAGGCACGGTGATCGAAGTGTTCAAGCGCGACGCTTTCGCGCCGCAAAAATTCCAGGCCAAAGGCATCGTTCCGTTTAAGCTCGGCCACGTCGCCTTCCACGTCACCGACGTCAAGCATGTCACCCAGTTCTATGTCGACGTGCTGGGCTTTCGCGAATCCGACTGGATGGGCGACTTCTTCTCGTTCCTGCGCTGCGGGCCCGACCACCACACCATCAACCTGATGCAGACCGGCTCGAACCGGCACTTCCACACCGCCTTCGAGCTGCGCGACTGGGGCCACATGCAGACGGCGTGCGATTTCCTCAGCACCAAAGGCTACAAGCTGTTGTGGGGGCCGGGCCGGCACGGCATCGGCCATAATCTGTTCGCCTATCACCGCGCGCCGAACGGCTTGATCACCGAGACCTTCGCCGAGCTCGATCGCATGAACGAGGAGCTCGGTTATTTCGAGCCGCGGCCCTGGCACCGCGACAATCCGCAGCGGCCGAAAGTATGGGCCAAGGACCCGTCGGCCTCGAATTTGTGGGGTATCATGCCGACCGACGAGATGCATCATTAGCGCCGCGCGATAACGACGGCGCAATCGGGAGGGAACAATGAAGAGCTGGTTTCGCGCGGCGGCGGTGCTTGCCGGTCTGACCGCGGCGCTGACCGCAAGCGGCGCGGCGCGGGCGGACAATTATCCGTCGCGCCCGATCACCATCATCGTCCCGGCCTCGCCCGGCGGCGTCACCGACATGCTCGGGCGCATTCTGGCGCAGCATTTCATCGCCGACTGGGGCGCCCAGGTCGTGGTCGAGAACAAGCCCGGCGCCAACAACCAGATCGCCGCGGAATATGTCACGCATCAGCCCGGCGACGGCTATACGCTGTTCGTCGGTCCGGAAACCACGTTCATCGTCAACCCCACGCTGTACCCGAACCTCGCCTACGATCCGGTGAAAGGCTTCACCCCGATCGTCGGGCTGGTGCAGATTTTTCACGCGCTGATCCTCAATCCGTCGGTGCCGGCCAACAGCGTCAAGGAACTGATCGCGCTCGATAAGGCCAAGCCCGGCCAGCTCAATTACGGCACGTTCGGCGTCGGCTCGAGCGGCCATCTCAATATGGAAATGTTCAAATCGATGACCGGGACGAAATTCGTCGCCGTGCACTACAAGGGCGCGGCGCCGGCGATGCAGGACGTTATTGCCGGGCACATCCAGATGATGTTCGTGTCCGTCGGCACCGCGCTGCCGCAGGCCAAGGCCGGCCGCGTGAAACTGATCGCCGTCGGCGCGCCGAAGCGGATGGCGCTGTTGCCGGACGTTCCCGGCCATCGCCGAAACCGTGCCCGGCTTTACCGCGGTGTCGTGGTTCGCGCTGTACGGCCCGCCCGACATGCCAAGCGATGTCGTCGCCAAGATCAACAGCGAAGTGCGCAAGACCTTTGCCGATCCGGACGTACAGAAGAACTTCCTCGACAAGCAATATTTCGAATTCGATCGCCGGCTCGCCCAAGGAGCTGAGCCAGCGGTTGCGGACCGAAGAGCCCCGATGGCGCAAGCTCATCACCGAAGCGCACATTAAAGTGGAATGAGGATTTGATTGCAGCACGATCCGGCCGACCGGTTCGTGCTGCCGGCGTCTTGTTTGCCTTGCGGCAGGCTGCAAAAGACGCCAATATCGTTTTCAGGTTCCGGCCCGTTGTCGGCGCCGTTATGATCTTGACTCGCGGCCCGGCGGTTCGCTTGGGCATTTCGGCAGCCAATCGATGTCGCTCAGGCGTTTGATGGATTTTCCGTTGGTGCAGAGATCGATCGGCGTGGCGGCCGCCGAATATCTGCGGTTTGTTTGGCAGACCAGCGAATTCGGCATCGATCCGGCGGATATTTACACGCGCGTGCGCCCGGATCTGCCGGCGATCGTCGCGATGTGGCACGGCCAGCATTTCATGATGCCGTTCTTCAAGCGCAAGGAGCATCTGGTCAAGGTGCTGATTTCGCGCCACCGCGACGGCGAGATCAACGCGGTGGCCGCGAGCCGCCTTGGCGTCGAACCGATCCGCGGCTCGGGAACCAGCGGCCGCGATTTCCTGCGCAAAGGCGGCGTCGCCGGCTTTCGGCAGATGCTCGACGCCCTGGCGCAAGGTTATAACGTCGCGCTCACCGCCGATATTCCGAAGATCGCACGCGTCGCCGGTCGCGGCATCGTGGAGCTGGCGCGGGTGTCGGGACGGCCGATCTTTCCGGTCGCGGTGGCGACCAGCCGCTACATCGAGCTCAAATCTTGGGACCGCTCGGTGCTCAATCTACCGTTCGGCCGTTTCGCCATCGCCGTCGGCGAGCCGGTCCGGGTTGCGGCGGCGGCCGGCGATGCGGCCCTCGAGGACGCGCGGCGCCTCGTCGAATCGCGCCTCAACGCCACGACCGACCGCGCCTATGCCATCGCCGAAGGCCGCGCCAAGGATTTTGTCTGGGGCCGCAGGCATATCGGCAGCACGCAGGTCGCTTAAGCAAAAATGGACGCGGTCGCGCGTCGCCTCTTCCGAACGGGAGAGGGAAGTCACCGATGTCGGAGGAAACTGCAACGATGCGAATCATCACCCTTGAAGAACACTTTGCCACGCCGGGCTTTCTCGACGGGCCCGGCCAGGACCTGAAAAACGCCGCGCTGAAATTCGAGGGCCGCGCCACGCGGCTGATCGAGCAGCTCACCGACATCGCCGACAAGCGCATCGCGGCGATGGATGCCGCCGGCATCGACATGCAGGTGCTGTCGCTCACGTCGCCGGGCACCGAGCAGCTCGACGCGCCCGACGCCGTCGCGCTGTCCCGCGAAGTCAACGATTTCCTCGCCGCCGGCGTGAAGAAAAACCCGAAGCGCTTCGCCGGCTTTGCCACGCTGCCGACCGCGGCGCCGGACAAGGCCGCCGCCGAGCTCGAAAGCCGCATGAAGTCCGGCGGCTTCGTCGGCGCCGTCATCAACGGCCACAATCGCGGCCGCTATCTCGACGACAAATTCTTCTGGCCGATCCTGGAATGCGCCGAAGCGCTCAATGCCCCGATCCACATCCATCCGACGCGGCCGCCGCAGGCGGTGGTCGACGCCTATTACTCCGGCTTCTCGCCGCTGCTCGACGACATGTTCGCCAGCCCCGGCTGGGGCTGGCACATCGAGACCGCGGTCCACGTCATTCGCCTCGATCCTCGGCGGCGCCTTCGACCGTTTCCCGAAGCTGCAGCTCGTGATCGGTCACCTCGGCGAGGGACTGATGTCGATGTTCCAGCGGCTCGACAACATGACCCCGGCGATGACGAAATTGAAAAAGCCGGTCACCTCGTATCTGCGCGAGAACGTGCATTACACCTTCAGCGGCTTTAATTTCCCGGCGACCTTCCTCGATCTGTTGCTGGAAGTCGGCGTCGACCGCATCATGTTCTCGGTCGATCATCCCTATCAGCCGATGGCGCCGGGCAAGGCGTTTCTCGAGCAAATCCCGGTGTCGCGCCGCCGACCGCGAACGCATCGCGCACGGCAATGCCGAGAAGCTTCTTGGGCTGTAAAATGTAGAAATATAGCTACTTAGGCTGAGCGGTTTTCGTTTCATTGCGTATGGCGCTGTACGACGTTGTTGGCGTATATCAGTAGCTTTCTGTCGTATGTGATTAGTGCGTCGTTGTGTGTTTTGTTGTGTGTTATTATTAGTCTGTATATATCGATGAGAGCTTTTTTTTAATGGAATGTGTTGTGTATAGCTGTGTTGAATAGTGAATAGCGCAGCCGTCTTTGTTAGTTGTTGATGTGTCGTTTTTTTTTTTGTTTTTTGTTTTAGTTGTTGTAAGGTGTGATTTTATTAAGTGTGTTGTTTTTTTCGTGACTTATGTGTTTGATTTTTGTTATTAGTATGATGAGTTTTATTGGTGTTGTGTTCGTTTATTTTGTGAATGTTTAGTATTATATAGAGATGATGTTTGATATAGTTATAAGTGTGTAACGTTGTGTTGATGCGTGATTAGCTCATTAGAGCGTTGCGTCTTTTGCCGGTCGAGGTCGGCCAGGATGAAGCGCAGCAACCGCGGATAGAAGACATGTTCGGCCGGAACTTGAAGCGGGCGATGTCGCTTCGATCTGCTCAACGAAGGTCAGATGTAGCGCTATTTTTGTTAAGCGATTATACGGCTCTATAAGTGTTTTATTGATAGTTGTTGTGTATGTGTTGATGAATATGGTGTTGATTTTGTATTTTTTGTTTTGGTGTATATGTATATGTGTATAGGTTTTGATTTGTAGTGTTTGTAGGAAGAGAACATTGAAGTCTTTGTAGCGTAAATAATAGATTACGTTGTTTCTCGTAGTTGTTGCTGGTTTAGATGTGGACATGTGTGACGCAGGCTCTATAGAACTTGATAGTAAGGTGTTGTTAATAGTTTACAGTGTTCTTGATTTGTTATTGCTTTATTTGATTGTGAAGCGTTACGTTGAGTTTAGCTTTTGATGTCTCGATTATTGTTGTTGTGTTAATTTGTGTTATTTTTGTTGATGTTGTTTTGTTGAAAGAATTATCTGTTTTGGTAATTATTAGTTTTTGATGAAGGCGCTGACAAGATCACGCTACGTTGAGAGTTACAAGTGGCTCAGGATGAGTAAGATTTGATAGTTAGTGGCTCTGTCGCGGATGGTAGTTTGTGGTAGAGTATTTTTTTTGGAACATGCCGACAATAATCGATCGCGCTATAACAAGGATGGGTTGAGCAACAAGCGAAACCCATCATTGCAGCCGAGACATCACGCGATGGGTTTCGCTAAGCTTGTCATCGGGCCGGCCACTTCGGGCCAGATCCGTTGGCTAACACATCCTACAAAAACAAATAGGAAAAATACCGCCATGCGAACCATCACGCTCGAAGAGCATTTCACCACGCCGAAATTTCTCGAAGGCCCCGGCCGCGCCCGCAAAGAGAAGGCGCAAAAAGACGGTGGCCGCTTCGTCAAGATCTTCGACCAGCTCGCCGACGTCGGCGCCGGACGATTGGCGGAGATGGATGCCGCCGGCATCGACATGCAAGTGCTGTCTTTGACTTCGCCCGGCACCGAACAATCGGAAGCGGCCGAGGCGCTGGCGCTCGCCGAGGAAGCCAACGACTTTCTCGCCGACTTGGTGAAGCGGCAGCCCAAGCGCTTTGCCGGGCTCGCCGTGCTGCCGACCGCGGCGCCGGACAAGGCGGCGGCGGAGTTGGAGCGGAGGGTGAGCCGGGACAAATTCGTCGGCGCGGTCATCCACGGCCACATCCGCGGCCGCTATCTCGACAACAAGGTGTTCTGGCCGATCCTGGAATGCGCCGAGAAGCTCAATGCGCCGATCTATCTGCATCCGACGCCGCCGCCGCAAGGCGTCATCGACGTCTCCTACGGCGGTTTCGCGCCGGCGGTGACCGACATGTTCGCCGCGTCCGGCTGGGGCTGGCACATCGAAACCGCGGTCCATATCGTGCGCATCGTGCTCGGCGGCGTGTTCGATGCGTTTCCGAAATTGCAGTTCGTCATCGGCCATCTCGGCGAGGCGCTGCCCTTCATGCTGCCGCGGCTCGACAGCATGTCTCCGGCGGTGACCAAGCTCAAGCACCCGATCAGCTTCTATCTGCGCAACAATGTCCACTACACCATTTCCGGCTTCAACTTCCCTGCCGCGTTCCTCGATCTCCTGCTCGAAGTCGGCGTCGACCGCATCATGTTCTCGGCCGATCATCCCTATGCCTCGATGGCGGCGGCGCGCGCCTTCCTCGAGCAAATCCCGGTGTCCGCCGCCGACCGCGAGCGCATCGCCCACGGCAATGCCGAGAAGCTGTTCGGGCTGTAGGATGGGTGGAGCGACCGCCTGGCTCGCTAGGCGAGCTTCGGCGGGTTCGTCGCCGAAGCGCGGGCGTAGGCGGAAGCGATACCCATCATCGGGGCGGCGGGACGGAATGATGGGTTTCGCTTGCGCTCAACCCATCCTACGCTTTTTTCCTCGCGCAGGCCGCGCAGCGGCAGCCGAGCGGCTTGATGTAAAGCTTAAAATACTCCTCGCCGTAGTCGAGCGTGATCTCCTCGCCCGGCGCGATGGCGCGGCGCGCCACGAACACGATGCGGCCGGCGCGCAGCACGGCTTCCGCGTTGGGGGTCGCAGGAATGATTGAGATAGCGCCCCAGATTGCGCCGCGACGAGCCGTCGATGCTCCAGCGCCGGTTGACCTCGAACATGTATTTGGCGCCAAAGCGCCGCTCGCGGCGGTGCGCCTCCGCGGTCGCAATCCGCTTGCCGCGATAGGTGACGATAGTGGTTTTGCGCGCAATCGGCCGCGCCGCGAACAGGCCGAGCCCGGTCGCCGAACGGCCGACGCGCACGATGCGTGCCGCCATGACGGCGAATTAGCAGATCGGGCGGCGGCCGCAGCCCGGCGGCGCGCCGCGCCTCTCCGCGATCCCCCGCTACGCATGCCGCCGAACGCGATGCTAAAGTGGCGCGGCCGTTAGCCCGGTGCGGCGAGCGAATGGATCATCGACATGACTGACGCGAGCGAAGATTGCGACGGCGGCGACGCCGATACCTACATTTCGAAGTGTCCGACGCGGCGCTGGAAGCGGCGGCCGGCGCGATTATTCCGGGCGCGGCGATCTCGTTTCCCAACTCGCCGACCGTGAGCATTTTATTCCAGTGCTGCGGCTAGGAGCACGGCCCGGTTTAAGCGGACGATGCGCTCGGCGCCCGTCGCCGCGGCGACGGTGATCCGTCCGGTTCCGGCGCAGGCCTTGCAGATGATCCGGTCGCCGCGCTCGCGGATCCGCCCGGTGCCGCAGCAGCGCACGCAGGTCTCCTGGACGATCGGGGCAGGGGCGGTTGTTGTGCTGCGAAAAGCGCTTGCCGAACTCCACCTGAATATCCTTATGCTTGCGGGATTTCTCGAAACCGGAGCGGACCCTAGCGGCGTCTCGCTAACGCCCCGGCGTGAGATTGCGTAAAATTGGAAATGTTCAGTCGGTCGCCGTGGCGGCATAGCGGCCGACGGCGTCGTTTGCCGACGAGAACGGCGCGCGGGCATGACGGCGCACAACGTCGATATCTTCAATGAAAAGGACAGCAATTAACCAGAACCTACACACGGGTGAGATCGGTCGCGTGCGCCTGGTCGAGGATTTCCTTCCCGCGCCCGCCGATCTGGTGCTGCGCGAGGAAAACGTGAAGGTGACGTTGGCGCTGTCGCGCCGCAGCCTCGATTTTTTCAAGCGCGAGGCCGAAAGCGCCGCGTGCCCTATCAGCGCATGTCCGCGCGCTGGTCGATACTTACGCGGAGCGGCAAGCGGGCGGAAAATGATGGAATGGAGTCTGGAAGGTTGCCATGACAGAGTCGAATAGCGACTGCGCCGGTGCTTTGCGAGGTCGACGGCCGCGGCGTGGCGCAGGTCGTCCTCAACCGGCCGGAGCGCAACAATGCCTATGACGGCGCGCTGATCCAGGCGCTGTTGGCGACGCTCGATAGGCTGGAAAAAACGCCCGGGCTGCGCGCCGTCGTCATCGGCGGCCGCGGCCGGCATTTCCAGGCCGGCGCCGATCTCAAATGGATCGCTGCGGTGCGCGCCGCCTCGCGCGAGGAGAACGTCGCCATCTCGCGCGCGACCGCGCAGGCGATCTGGCGGCTCAATGCCGCGCCGGTGCCGACCGTGGCGCTGGTGCAGGGCGCCTGCTTCGGCGGCGGCACCGGGCTCATCGCCGCCTGCGACGTGGTGATCGCCGCCGACGACGCCAATTTCTCCATCGCCGAAGTGCGCTGGGGCCTGACCGCGGCGATCATCATCCCGCAGCTCAACGACGCCATCGGCGTCCGCCAGGTGCGCCGCTACGCGCTGACCGGCGAGCGCTTCGGCGCCGCCGAAGCCCGCCGCATCGGCCTCGTCCACGAGGTCGTGCCGGCGGCCGAGCTGGCGGCGGCCGGCGCCCGTATCGTCGAGCGCTGTTGCAAAACGGCCCGCAGGCGGTGGCGCGAGACCAAGGCGCTGGCGCTGCAATCGGCCTGGGCCAATCTCGGCGAAGCAGCCGCAAGCCGCCTCATCGAGTCCCATGCGGACAAGCGGAAATCCGCCGAAGCCGCCGAGGGCCTCGCCTCGTTCGCCGACAAGCGACCGGCGGCATGGGGATGAACCGGCGGAAAGCGCAACGCGCGGATCGCCTACCAACGAGAGCGATCGCGTTAATCGCCCACATGTCCGCGAAAGAGTTATAGTGAAATCGGCCAGGGGAACGCCGCAGCCATGAATGCGCTGACCGCAAGCCTTATCGTCGTTGTTATCGGCGCGGCCGCATTCATCGTCGCCGCATCGATCACCGCCCGCTCGCGGATCGGCGTCCTGCCGGCGAAGCCAGTCCAAGTCCCGTCCGGTCATCTCACCTGTGGCCGGGCCTGCCGGAAGCGGCCAAGCAATGTCGCGTCTTCGGCTGGGTCCTCGTGGTGCTGCTTTATCTCCTCGCCGTGTTCTGCTTGCTGCAAGGCTTGAACGCCCTTCGCATCGTCCACCACTGGCAAGAGTGGCAAGCCTCGTTCGGCGGCATCCTGACCGGGCAAGCGGAAATCGCGCTCTATTCCCGGTTCTGGATCGCGATGGCGATCGTGCTTTGTCTTATCGCATACTGGGCGCAGCGGCGGTTGAGGCGGCGCTCCTAGGTGCGCTTTGAAGAAATAGACGCGGTAAGGAAAGAGCGTGAATCATCGTCATGGCCGGACTTGCTCCGGCCATCTAGGTCTTTCTGCCGTCATGGATGCCGCCATCCTACGGGTTCGAAGTCAGCGTCATTCTCGTATTATCCAGCAAGAGTCGTTCAATTGATGGATAGTGTTCGATCTTTACTTTTTGACAGACTTCGCGAACTCGATTTGCTACCGAATAATCAGGGTTGACCACGATAACTGGCTTTGGTTTTCGGTTATTTTTGAGGGCTGTTCGAAACAGCACTTGAGTGATGAGTATCACTCGTCGGAAATGAATACCCCCAAATTACCCACACCGGAGCATCGTGTAGATGGTGTAATGCTTTGTACCATCTTTCTCTAAGTGCCTTTTGCGCAATGTCGATCTTGGCAGCAATTGGAGGAATTATGTACGGGTCGTTTGGCGGACGCACATAATCGAACGTGTGGCGTTCGAAATTCGGAAGCCTGATCTCCCGCCAGTCGATATCCGCTGCCCCTCTGAAGTCTTTCGTAATGCATAGAGCCGTGAAGCTTAAATAATGGTACTTGCTCGTCCATTCTCCTTTGTATGAAGCAATTGGTATCGTGTTTGACGTGCTGAGTTCGTCTGGCACAGAGCGAAAGCTTAGCGCATCGATATTGGGCGCTCTCCCAATTGCAACAGGCCGAAGCTCGGCCAAACTCTGATCCGCGATCATATCGTAGTTAAAAGAGACTATTGCCGAAGGCGAAACCAAATCTAAACAATGCTTTGTGCAACTCGCACTGAACTCAGTGCCGCCCTCGACGCTCAGAATATGGCAAACAAGTATCTTTAGTGAATCAAGCGCGCTTGCGTACTCGCGAGGCCGGCCCTTGACCCAGCTGCATCCCCTTCAAACTCGCTCGAGCTTCGAGAAAAGTAGAAAGCTGCTCTAATCGCCAGTGACGTACTATTGCGATATTTAGACCTGCTGAGGTCAAGTTTCTTCGAAAGTCATTCCAGATTCTCACAATCGCTCTGCTCTTGCTCGCGGGCTCGCTTTCTCCCAAAATACTCAGCAGCGACGTTCAGGAAATCACCATCCAAAGGCGGAGTCCTTTTTCCACGGACATCGGCACCTTTAGATGCGCCGGCACCGAGGAAGCTATTATCCCCCCAACGGAGGTTCATCGTTCGACCTCAAAATGGCATTGGAGCCGCGTACAGAGCCCGAAAAGGTCAACGAGAGAAAGTTTGTTCATCCAACCTTTGGCCTCTGATAAGAGTATCGCAGGATTATCAGTCAACGCAAGAGTTAGAATCCCCCATGAACGCCCCCCTCTCCACCCATCCGACGCCCCCGTACAAGCACACCCCGCTCTTCCCGCTCGGCAAGGACACCACGCCCTACCGCAAAATCGCGGCGGATGGCCTGCGCGTCGAGCGCGTGATGGGCGAAGACGTGCTGGTGGTGCCGCGCGAGGCGTTCCGCGCGCTCGCCGAAGCCGCCTTCACCGACATCAATCATCTGCTTGCGCCCCGCGCATCTGGCTTCGCTCAAATCCATCGTCGAGGACCCGGAAGCGTCGGATAACGACAAGTTCGTCGCGTTCGATTTTCTCAAGAACGCCAATATCGCCGCCGGCGGCGTGTTGCCGATGTGCCAGGACACCGGCACCGCGATCATCATGGGCAAGAAGGGCCGGCTCATCTGGACGCAAGGCGACGACGAGGCGGCGCTCGCCGAGGGCGCGCGCGATGCGTATCTCAAGCGCAACTTGCGCTATTCGCAGCTCGCGCCGCTATCGATGTTCGAGGAGAAGAACACCAAGAACAACATGCCGGCGCAGGTCGAGCTTTATGCCGAAGGCGCGCGGCGACGCGGACGCCGCCTACAAATTCCTGTTCATCGCCAAAGGCGGCGGCTCGGCCAACAAGGCGTTTTTGTTCCAGGCGACGCCGTCGATCCTGACCCGCGAGCGCATGCTGGCGTTTCTGAAAGAAAAAGTGCTCACGCTCGGCACCGCGGCCTGCCCGCCGTACCATCTCGCCATCGTCATCGGCGGCACCTCGGCCGAACTCACCATGAAAACGGTCAAGCTCGCTTCCACCAAATATTACGACACGCTGCCCGACCACGGCTCGGAGGACGGCCACGCCTTCCGCGACAAGGAGATGGAGCGCGAGATCTTGAAGATGACGCAGTCGCTCGGGGTCGGCGCGCAATTCGGCGGCAAATATTTCTGCCATGACGTGCGCGTGATCCGGCTGCCGCGCCACGGCGCCTCGCTGCCGATCGGGCTTGGCGTGTCGTGCTCGGCCGACCGTCAGGCGCTCGGCAAAATCACCAAGGACGGCGTATTTCTCGAAGAGCTCGAGCACAATCCGGCGAAATATCTGCCGGAGGTCGACACCACCCATCTCGGCGGCGAGGTGGTGCAGATCGATCTCAACAAGCCGATGCAGGAGATCTTGGCGCAGCTGTCGAAACACCCGATCAAGACGCGGCTGTCGCTTACGGCCCGATGATCGTGGCGCGCGATCTGGCGCATGCCAAGCTGCGCGAGCGCCTGGAAGCCGGGCAGGGGCTGCCGGATTATTTCAAGAACCATCCGGTCTATTACGCGGGACCGGCAAAGACGCCGGCCGGCTATGCGTCGGGCGCCTTCGGTCCGACCACGGCCGGCCGCATGGACTCCTTCGTCGAGGATTTTCAGTCGGCCGGCGGCTCGATGGTGATGCTGGCGAAGGGCAATCGCGCCTCCGTCGTGCGCGACGCCTGCAAGAAGCACGGCGGCTTCTATCTCGCCTCGATCGGCGGCGCCGCGGCGAATCTGGCCGAGCATTGCATCAAGAAGGTCGAGACGCTGGAATATCCGGAGCTCGGCATGGAAGCGATCTGGCGCATCGAGGTGGTCGACTTCCCGGCCTTCATCGTCATCGACGACAAGGGCAATGATTTCTTCAAGGAATTAAACCTCGGCTAACGGTGTTTTGGTTTTGCCCGTCCAGCCAACAAAAAGCCCCGGCCGAGGGCCGGGGCTTTTACGAGAACGGACGCGATGGGCTTATTTGAGCGAGCCGGAAACCGTCGAGAACGTCGTATTCAGGTTGGTGCCGAGCGTTTGCACGGCAACGATGATCGCGACCGCAATACCGGCCGCGATCAGGCCGTATTCGATCGCGGTGGCGCCGCCGTCGTCTTGCAGAAAACGCCGAATGAGCGTCGTCATGAGTGGGGTCCTCCGTGTGCCGACATGCGTATTTCTACGGAGCGTCCGTTTTCCGCCCTTTAAGCAAGTCGTTCGAAGTTTCACAGTCAAATCCCGTAGAATTTTATGTGACACGCAATGACCGGCTTGGCGTCTGCAGAACCGGCAAAATCGGTGGTCGACTGGCTCATCGACGGCGCGCGCGGCGCGCCTCTGGCGCACGAGGTGCTCACCGAACTGTGCGAGCGGCTCATTGCCATCGGCCTGCCGCTGTGGCGCGCCATGGTGTTCGTGCGGACGCTGCATCCGGAAGTCGTCGGCCGCCGCTTTATCTGGCGGCCCGACACCGGAACGGTCATCACCGACGGCGGCTTCGATTTGCTGGAGCGCGATGTGTTTCGCAACAGCCCGATGGTCTATGTCAGCGAGACCGGAAACCCGATACGCCGCCGCATTGCCGATCCCGATTGCCCGATGGATTTTCCGGTTCTGTACGATCTGCGCGACGAGGGCGTGACCGATTACGTCGTCTCGCCGCTGCACTTCACCAATGGCGAGTTTGATAGCGCTTCGTGGGCGACGCGGCAGCCGGGCGGCTTTTCCGATGCCGACGTCGCGCTGATCGACGCCATCATCCCGCCATTGACGCGGGTCGCGGAAATCCGCGCCTACTACCGTGTCGCCGGCAATCTGCTTGCAACTTACGTCGGCAAGAACGCCGGCGAGCGCGTGCTCGCCGGCCGCATCCGCCGCGGCGATACCGAGGACATTCATGCCGCGATCTGGCTGTCCGATATGCGCGGCTTCACCCGGCTCGCCGACCGGCTGCCGCCGCAAGCCTTGGTCGATCTGCTCAACCGCTATTTCGACTGCCAGGTGCCGGCAATCGCCGAACAAGGCGGCGAGGTACTCAAATTCATGGGCGACGGGCTGTTGGCGATATTTCCGATCGGGCAAGGCGCCGACACCGCGGCCGTGTGCGCCGCCGCGCTGAAGGCCGCGCACGTGACGCGCGCGGAGGTCGCGGCGTTGCGGGCCGCAGGCGGCGACGGCGCCGCGGTGCGCTTCGGCCTCGCGCTGCACCTGGGTGATGTGCTCTACGGCAATATCGGCAGCGGCAACCGACTGGACTTTACCTGCATCGGACCCGCGGTAAATTTGGCGGCGCGCCTCGAAAAGCTCGCCGGCCGCTTGGGACGTACCGTTCTGGCATCGCAGGAATTTGCCAAATATTGTCCGGACCACCTGCGGCCGATCGGCAAGTTCGCCGTCGGCGGCTTTGCCGAGAAGCAGGCCGCCTTCGGGCTTGCTGACGAAGATTTGGGTGACGAAAGGAAGAACGACGCATGACTACCATCACGGCGGCCGCCGCGCCTGCCAAGGCGAAAGGCCCGATCGTCTGGCTCGACATGGACCAGCAGCAGCTCGACGACGCCTACGATCAAGGCGTCTATGCCAAGAATTGCGATCGCGTCGTCGCGCGCCGCGTTGCGGCGAGCGAACGGGCGCGCGCCGTGCTCGGAGCGCCGCAGCGCGTCGCTTACGGACCGAGCGAGCACGAGCAGCTCGATATTTTCCGCAGTTCCGCGCCGAACGCGCCCGTCAATCTCTTCGTCCATGGCGGCGCCTGGCGCCGCAACAAGGCGGCCGATTACGCGCTCCAGGCCGAGCCGCTCACGCGCGCCGGGGCGCATGCCGTCTTCATCGACTTCATCACTGTCGATCAAGCCGGCGGCGATCTGCTGCCAATGTATGAGCAAGTTTGCCGCGCCATCGCCTGGACCTGGCGCAACGCCAATCAATTCGGCGGCGACCGCGAGCGATTTTACATTTCGGCGCATTCCTCGGGTTCGCATCTTGCCGGCTGTGCGCTGACCCTGGGCTGGCGCGAACAAGGCTTGCCGCAAAGCTTCTGCAAAGGCGCGCTGTTGGCGAGCGGCATGTACGAGCTAGCGCCGGTGCGGCTGTCCAAGCGCTCGTCCTATGTGAGCTTCACCGACGCGATGGTGGAAAGCTGAGCGCGCGGCGGCATCTCGACGGCCTGCATACGCCGCTTGTCGTCGCGCATGGCACCTACGAGACCCCGGAATTTCAGCGGCAGACTCGCGATTTCGCCGCTGCGGTGCAAGCGGCCGGCAAACCGATCGAGCTCCTCGTCGGCGAGGGCTACAATCATTTCGAAATGCTGGAGACGCTGGCTAATCCTTACGGCCTGTTGGGCCGCGCGATGCTGGCGCAGATGCGATTGAGCGCGGCCTAGCCGTTACGCCGCTTCGGAGGTCTTGTCGGAGTCCGGCTTCGCCGTCTTGCGCATCGAGGTGCGGATCAACTCGGCGCCACAGCGGCGGCAGGCATAGACGGTATCTTCGAGTTCGATGGAGATCGGATGGCGGGCAGTGAAGACCATGCGTCCTGCGCAGACCGGGCAGGGCATCATCAGAGACGGTAGACTTGACGCGGGTTGAGCCGCTTGATGGCGCATTCACTCACCGAGCCTCGGCCTTACCGAGGATGACCATTTTGTGAATTACTCGTCGCTTTTGCGGCAGAGTCAAGATAAATTGTGCATTGCACACAGACGCATTGCGCTGCGGTATCTATCGGCAGGGATAAGTTATTCCAGGCTCGACTGAAATCTTGGTGAATCCCGGCCAATGCCGCATTGGGGTCACGGCGCCAAGGCGCCGGCCGAAATGCACGGGATCTGTAACGCGTCAAGACTGGCACGGGTTCCCGCGACCGAGCCGTCGATGTCGATGCCACGGCAGGCGTCTTTGACCACGAACACGGCAAAGTTCTCGCGGCAGGCGTCCTCCGCCGAATAGCGCACGCAAAAATCGTTCTGCACGTCGACCACGACGAGGACGTCGCCGTCGCCGATTGTCATGCGCACGGTCACGACACGGCGCCGTGTTTCTGCAAACGGCGGTCGACCGCTGCGGCAAGCTCGATCAGATCGTCGGCAACCTCCACCGGATAATCGGCGCCGGGCGTAAGCCGAGACAAGGCTTCCGGCAAGCGGTCAAGCTCGCGCTTGGCGTGGCGGCGGATTGCATCGAGCGACGGCGACGGCGCCACGCGGCGGCCGTCCTTCATCACAAGTTGGACCAGCGGCTCCCCGGTTCCATCGTGGCCTTCGAGTGAAAGAATATCGCCGGCCATGCGTCCGCTTGCGTCGTAGCGCCGCCATACTTGTTTGCGGCCGGGCCAGGTCGCCTTGTGCTCGGAGCGCTTGCGCCGCGGCAGACCGGCGTATTCCTGCATTTTGTAGACGACATCGGCGGACGGCGCGTCCGACGATGTCGTCAGACTGGTGCCGATGCCGATGCCGTCGATCGGCGCCTTGGCCTTGGCGAAGGCCAGCAGCGAATCCTCGTCGAGCCCGCCGCTGGCAAAAATCGTGGTGTCGGTGAGGCCGCCGGCATCGAGAATCGCGCGCACGCTTCTCGACAGCGCGACGAGATCGCCGGAATCGAGGCGGACGCCGCGGATCGCGATGCCCGCCGCTTTGAGCCGCGGCGCCAACGCCACGACTTTCCGCGCGGCGGCTTCGCTGTCATAGGTGTCGAGCAGCAGCACGACGTTGTCGGGGCGCGCCCGCGCGAAGCTCTCGAACGCCGCCGCCTCGTCGTCGAATGCCTCGATGAACGAATGCGCCATTGTGCCGTAGAGCGGAATGCCGAATTTCTCGCCGGCCAGCACCGTTGCGGTGCCGGCGAAGCCCGCGACATAGCTCGCCCGCGCCGCCATCAATCCCGCTTCGGCGCCGTGCGCGCGCCGCATGCCGAAATCGACCAGCAGCTTGTTCGGCGCGGCAAGCACGCAGCGCGCCGCTTTGGCGGCGACCAGCGACTGAAAGTGCAGGATATTGATCAGGCGCGATTCGACGAACTGCGCCTGCGGCAGCGGGGCGGTCACCCGCAGGATCGGCTCGGCGGCAAAGAATGCGGTGCCTTCCGGCATGGCGTGCACGTCGCCGGTAAAGCGGAACGCGGCGAGATAGTCGAGAAGCTTTTGGCCAAAGCGGCCGGTACCCTTAAGCCACGACAGGTCGGCGTCGGAAAAGCGCAGCGTCTCCAGGTAATCGAGCGCCTGCTCGAGACCCGCGGCCAGCAAAAATCCGCGCCTTGCAGGCAGAGTGCGGGCAAAGAATTCGAATACCGCGGTCCCGGTATCGCCATGATCCAGGTAGGCCTGGATCATGTTGATCTGATAAAGATCCGTCAGCAGCGGACTGGCATCTTCCATTGCGGCCGCCGTCGTAGGCTTGCAAACCATTTGCGGTAAATACCGTTCTCCTCCGCACGCGGGCATGTGCGGCGCAAGCAGACATTATACTATATGGGCAACGCTCGGCGATTGACGATTAAAGCCGGCTTCGATGGCGAGCGCGCCTACTTAAACCCGTAACGGGAAAATTGCTCGACAATGTTCGGGTCGACTGTTTTTGCCGCGGCGATGTCCGCACCGCCCCCGGCCGAATTTCCCTTTTTGAGTTCTGCCAATCCGCGCCCATAGAGAGCCGTGGGTAGTTTCGGGTCTATCCTTAGCGCCGAGTTATAGTCGGCGATCGCCGAATCCCATTGGCCCATTTTAAGGTAAGTCAGACCGCGCGAATCAAACGGCGAAGCGTCGGTTGTCGTCAATTGAATTGCCGCATTGCAATCGCTCAATGCCGCCGGCAAGTCGCCCACCACGGCGCGGGTCCAACACCGCTCGTTCCATAGCACGGCCAAATTCGGCTGCAGCCGGATTGCGTCGTCGAGATCTTTCGCGGCGCTTACGTAATCGCCCTTTTTTCGGTAAGTCTCGGCGCGATTGGCAAAAGCGTTGGCGTAATTGGGATTGAGTTTGAGCGCCGCATCAAAATCCTGTATCGCGAGATCATAGTTCGGCCTTTTTTTGATAAGCGACGCCTCTGTTATTGAATGCTCTGGCGTATTGTGGATCGTCTTTGAGCGCCTCGCCATAGTCCTGCAATGGCGAGATCATACTGCCCCTTCGCCATATAGGCATTTCCCCGATTATTATAAATAATCGCCAGTACCTTTGGATTGTCCGCCGACTTCGTGAGCGCCGTACAGCCTTCGATCTGAAGATCCGGCGAGATGTTGGCTTTGCCGTTGCACGCCGCGACGTTGCCGATATCTGAATCTGTCTGCCGCTGCCGAGGCTATGAGAAACATCAGCACCAGTGCAGAGGCTGCGCCATGCGCAATCGGACGCGATACGCGATGTCTCATTACAAATCCATTGCATGAAGCCGCCTCGGCGACGCCGATGATCGCAAGCGGATCTGCCAGCCCGGCTCGATGCTATTTTTAGCTCTACTTCTTTTTTTCGACCAGCGTAGAGAACTTGACCGTGCCGTCGTCTGAAATTTCGACGCGCGGTGCCGTTCCTCTAATTCCCATCGTTCCGACAGGGGTGTCTACTTTCATGTCGCCGGTATGCGCGACGTTGCCCGCGATAAAAGTAAACGTGCCTTTGGTCAAACTCATCAAGCTCGAATTCGAATGCCCATTAGGATCATAGACAAAGTCATTCACTTCCATTTTGGCATTGTTGGAAACATTGAATGACGTGCCGTCGGCAAAGACAATGCTGATCGCACCATCCACTCCGGTCTGGATCACGTCGCCGCGATACACCAGGTCGCCGACCTTGGTCGGCGCATCGCCGTTGCTCGGCAAGCTGGCTTGAACGAGGATGGTGGCGGGATGCTCGATATGGGCCACGCCCGTGACGGTCATGACCTTGCCGATCGGGTTCACTGCCAAGTCTTGAGGCGGCTTCGAGCCGCTTTGGCCCCAAGCCAAATTTGGCAGCAAGCCGCAGGCCGCCAAATAGAGGCCGGCCACAAGGGCAGTTCGGCGAGCGTCCATGGCTTTCGCGACCGAGGCCAGAGGGTACTTTAAGGAATTATGAAGTGTATTAGCTCGCTTTACGGCACAAATCAATCCGTCAGCAAGCATTTATAGTAAGCCGGCTCCGGTTCCCCGTTACCGTCAGATTTTGCAAAATCCGCAAGTCGGCAAAGCCGTTTAGGAACGACGCTCCGGGTCGGGCGCGGCGGCGCTTTCGGCAATCGAAAACGCCGGTAACTTAAATGCTGAGTTCCCGGTCGATTGTTTGCAAAACGGGTAAAAAATTCGCTAACATGTCCTCAATCAGGGGGTGGCTGGCCCCCTCAAGAACAATCCTGGATGGACGACGAATTCGGACGTTGCGCTCCTCCCGAGCAACGGGTGGGGCGCTCCGGATACGGGTGAGGCAGTATGTTTGGCAGCGATCCCGCAGCTCAAAGCGGCCGCACAGCTGAGTCCGGTAACGAGCGGGCGGTCGGGCCCTGTCGTCGGCGTGCTCCGCATTGTTTTTGGCTCGGTCACGATAACCCGCGCGAATTCGATCGTGGGCGATGCCATCGTCGGCCAACCCGTTTATGAAGGAGATGTGATCGAGACCAGCGACGATGGCGTAATCGCCATTGCGTTCGTCGACGGCACCTTCTTTCATCTTCACCCCAACGGACGCGTCGCGCTGGACGAGTTTAATTGCGACACCAAAAACTCTTCGGCGCTCATTCGCATCTCGCAAAAGGCGTGTTCGGTTTTGTTGCCGGAAAACTTGCCGCCGAGGGGCGGCTGTGTATCGACACCCCGCTCGGCCAACTGCGAAACAAAGCGCCGGCGTTCGGCGTCGGCAGCCTGGCGCTCGGTGTTTTCACGTTTGCGCTCGTTCGCGAATTAAAGGCCGACAGCGCCGACGTTGCCTTCCTTGATAATGGGACGGTCGACTACAAAGACCTTAAGCACGGTGTTTTCGAGATCGTTACCAAGGGCGATCATCCGCAAGTCATTATCGTCGACGATCCGACACAGACGATTATTTTGCGGCCGCATGGATCCGGCGTCAGCGTTCAAGAGGTCGCGAATACTCCGGCGGAGATGGCGCGACTGGAAAGCGCTTATGAACACACCTACTCGACCTATTCGCAGGGGATACAGGATCCGTTCTTCCAGCAGTGGCAACATGCCAACGCGCAGCCGCAGTCCACCGGCGCGGGCGGCAGCTCGACCTCGGTCGCATTGCTGTCGATCCCGACCGGTCCGCCGCAAGGACCGAACAACAACGGACCAACGGGTTCCAATCTACACGGCTCTGGTAATGGATCCGGGAATACCGGTACGCCCGGGTCGTCGGGCGGTTCGGGGAACGCAACGCCGTCGCCGACGCCGAATGCGACGTGGCAATACGACCACAGCGGCAACTGGGCCGACCGCGTCGGACTGGAGTGACGGTTGGTCGCCGTTGAATTATCAAAATCTCACGATCGGGTTCCCCGTCGTCGTCACCATCAACAGTGCCGACGGCGACTCCGGCCCGTCGGCGACGGCCGTCACCGATCTGACGATCGACACCGGCGCGATTCTTGACATTGTCGACGGCGGATTGCTGACGGTCGGAGGTATTCTCGACGTCTTTGGCACCCTCGAGGTCGTCGATCCGGGCACTCCGACACTGACACTCCAGGGCCCGGTGATCGTTGAAACCACCGGCACGATCGAAGCGATCGGACCCGCCGCGACGATCTATTTTCAGGACACCACGCCGCCGCCTCCGGGCAGTTATACGGTGGACAATAAGGGCGTCATTGCCGCCGATTCCGGCGCCAACGTTTACTTCGAGCAGGCCACCACCAATAATGAGGCCGGCGCGCAGATCGGTTCAAGCAATCTCGGCACCGTCACCTTCGACCAGGGCAGCCTCGATAACAGCGGTACGCTCGGTGCTGGGACGATCGGCTTCGTCGTCCTGAACCAGACTGCGGTCACCAATGAAACGACTGGCCTGATCGCCACCGAAGACGGCGGCGTCCTCACGTTCAACCAAGGCAGCCTCGACAATCGCGGCACTGTGACCGTCAACTCCGGCGTCATGTATTTCGAGCAGACGACGCTGACAAACGAACTCGGCGCCGTGATGCAATCGGAGAACGGCGGCGTGCTGATCATCGATCAGGGCGGCGGCGCCATCAGCAACATCGGGACGATCGCGGCGCAGAATGGCGGCACGGTGCAGCTTGAGAATATCACTGTCGACAATACCGGCAGCATCGAGCTGAATTCCACGGGTTCGGCTACCACGTTTGAGATTGGCACGGTAACACTCGACGACGGCGGAACGGTCACGCTGTCGAACTCCAGCAAGAACTTCATCGTCAGCGACACTGTCAACGGGCTGCTGACGAATGTCGACAATACGATTTCCGGCGCCGGCACGATCGGCGACACGGCGGATACGCTATTCACGCTGATCAACGAGCAAGGTGGCACCATCGATGCCACCGGAACGACGAATGCGCTGATCATCGACAACGACAGCCAGGAGAGTGGCAATACGTTTCCGGCGAATGCGGTCATCAATACCGGGACGATCGAGGCGACCGGCAAAGCTGGCTTGACCATCGAAAACAGCACGATCGAGCAATGCCACCGACGCCGCACGCGATACCGGAACCGTCAGATCGGTGCGAATCTCGCAGATTGAGCTGGATAACGCGACGATCCTGCACGGATTTGTTTCGATTGCGTCCGGCGGCAAGATTGTCACGGCCGACGGCTCTAACAATAAGATTGAAACCGCAATCGGGTCCGATAACCAGTCTACGGTCACGATCGACAACGCCGGCACCATTTCGGTGAGCGACGGCAGTTCGTTGGCGCTGGCCAGTCCGTATAACATCGAAAATTCGGGCACGATCGAGCTGAACTCGATCGCTGACCAGACATTTCTCTATTTCGACCAGCCCGCCCCCATTCTGTCCGGCCTCGGGAACATCACCCTGGAAGGCGGTCAAGGCTCTCAAGACATCATCGCCGGCCTCATCGGCCAGGGTTATACGACCGTCCTGCTCGACAATCAGAACAACACGATTTCCGGCGCAGGCGCCATCGGACAAGACGACGGCCATCTGACGCTGCAGAACGACGCGCTCGGTAAAATCGAGGCCAATATCACCGGCCAAACTCTGACCATCGATACCGGCAGCGGCGTTATCGACACCAACACGGGGTTGCTGGAGTCCACCAATGGCGGCACGCTGGCGCTGGTCAATTCCACTTTTACCAACTCCGGCAGCGGCACGATTGCGGTCGATCATCTGGCGACGCCTGTCGCTGACCGGGATCGACACCATCACCGGCGGCGGCACGCTGACCAACAGCGGCACCATCAGCGCGGCGGGCACCGTCAGCATTGGTCATGAGACGGTGACCAACAACGCGACCGGGGCGCTCATTGTCGGCACCACCGGCGGGGCGGCGGACACGCTGACCCTGACGTCGACAACGGTCACTAATGCCGGGTCGATCACGGTGGACAAAAACGCGCTGCTGCTGCTCAACGGCGGCGATACCGTCACCGGCGCCGGCTCGATCACGGTCGACAGTGGCGGCACGCTCAATCTGAGCGGGATCGATACGATCTCGGGCGGCACGCTGACGGTAGAGAGCGGCGGCGTGGTCGGGGTTCTGTCGGGGGCCAGTGTCACCTTCGATAATGTCGCGGTGACCGATGACACGACCAGCCTGACGGCGCCGGGGATTGATGTGGCGTCTGGGGCGGTGCTGACGTTGCAGGACAACACATCGATTTCCGGCGGCGGGACGGGCACGCTGGCGGTGGAGGTTGGCGCGCAGCTTTTGATTACGACGCCGAGCGGCGCAACGCTCAACGGCATCATTATTGACGATGACGGCACCGGCAGTGGCACGGGCGCCGGCGGCGCCGGCATTTATGTGTCTGGCGCGGTGCTGACGCTCGAGGGCGGGACGCAGATCGAGGGCGGCGCGTCGGCGGCGGGCACGCTGCAGATTGACAGCGCTGGCGAGCTGAAAGTCACGGGCGCGGCCACGCTCGACAGCGTGACGGTGACCGACGGCAATCTCGGCGGCTTTATGCCCGGCATCGATGTGTCTGGCGCGGTGCTGACGCTTGATGACGAGACGCTGATCTCAGGTGGCACGTTGACGGTGGAGAGCACGAGCGGCAGTCAGCTTCTCATCATTGCTGGGCCGGGCAGCGCGAGCGATGGCGCGACAGCGGGTGGGGCGACTCTGGATGCGGTGAGCGTCGCCGATAGATCCACCAGCACGGCCACCCCCGGTATCGACGTGGCCTCAGGCGCGGTGCTGCACCTGGAGGGCGGCACAGCGATCACCGGGGCCGCGGGCGCACACGATGACGCTTGCTGGAACGTTGGAATCAGATAGCGGCAGCAACACGATCAGTAACCTGACCGTTACGGATATTGGCACCTCCGGCGACCCGAGCTAGCTCACGGTTGTGAGCGGCACGCTGACGCTGAGCAATGATACTTTCACTTCCAGCGGCGATCCAGTGACGGCGTCATTGATATTACCGTCGACTCCGGCGCCACGCTCATTCTCAGCGATACCCACATCGCTGATGCGGACCTCATTACGGAGCCGGGCAGCACCCTAACGGTGCCAAGCAATAGTTCGATCGAAACCATCAATAGCAATTTGTCGGGAAAACAAGGTTGAACGGGCGCAACTTTGACGCTGACCGATGAAAGCGTCACCGGGACGATCAAGAATTATGGCATCATCGACGTTGAGACGGCCGGCAACCCCCCCGATGGCGCGATCTTCGAGGGTGTTGTCGTCACCAATATTATTGGCACAAGTCCGAACGGCGGCATTGAAGTCGGCGAGACCAGTGCGGCGACGCTGGTGCTTGAGGACGGCGCCATTATCAGCGGCGGCTATCTGAATGTGGAAAGCGGCGGTTATCTCAGCATCGCCGCGCCTGGCGGTGCGACGCTGGATAATGTCCTGGTGGACGATGACACCACCACGTTCAGCACTCCTGGGATTGACGTTGCGTGGCCGGGGCGATACTGATCCTCAAGGACAGCACGACGATCCTGGGCGGCGGCAACGGCACGCTCACCATTGAGACTGGCGGGCAGCTGTCGATCACGACGGCATCCGGCGCGACGCTGGACGGCCTGCTGGTGCACGACGACAACACCACCGATGGCATCGATGTGGCCTCCGGCGCGGTGCTGACGCTGGACGACGCGACGGTGATCTCCGGCGGTACATTGACGGTGGAAGGTACAGGCAAGCTGCTCATTGCTGCGGGCAGCGGTCAGGACGCCGCTCCCAACCGCGGCGCGACCATCGAGAGCGATACGCTCACCAATGCCGGCACAATTGAAGTATCCGGAACACTGACACTGCTCAGCGACACGGTGGACAACTCCGGAGGGCTGGTCACTATCGACGCTGGGGGCGTGCTGGCCATGACCGGGGCCGACACGATCTCGGGCGGCACCGTTACCGTATCGAGCGGCGGCCAGCTGATCGCCAGCGGCAGCAGCGACACCATCGAGGACTCCGCCAGCGTCACCATCGACAGCGGCGGCCTGCTCGCGGTCAGCGGCGGCACCGACGCTCGACCGCTGACGCGACGAGCCGACGGTCACCAACCGATCACAGCATCAATGTGAATCCCGGCGACGCTGACGCTTACTGCCGGCACCACGACATCACCGACAACGGCGCACCATCACGGTGGAGGCCGGCGGTCTGCTGACCCTGACGACACCGAGCAAGATCACCGGCGGCACCATCACCGACGATAGCGGCGGCACGCATGACCATGCCGGCGGCACCGTCGACCTCGGCAATCAGACGGCGACCAATCACCGGCGGCAACTCGGGGACGGCAACGTCAACGGCAGCCGACACGCTGACGACGTGACCGAGCAGCCGACAGCTGAACAAGCCGGCACCATCACGGTGATGATCGCGGCGACGCTGACGCTCAATCCGGCGGCACCGTCACCAATGCCACGACTGGCGGCACCATCACCGTCGATAGCGGCGGCACGCTGACCATGAGCCGGCAGCTTCGGCGACATTCATCACCGGCGTGCGGCACGCTGACCAACGCGGCACGACATCACCCGGCGGGCGGCGTCATCTCGGCAACGCGACGGTGAACAACACGGCCGGCGGCACGATCGCGGCCTCAGGCGACGACTCGAAGTACCGACACACTGACGCTGACCGAGCGGCAACGGTGACCAATGCCGGCACCATCGACGCTGGACGAACGCGACGCTGGTGCTCAATGCCGGCACCGCCACCATCGACAATGACGGCTCGATCACGGTCGATAACGGCGGGCGCGCTCACCCTGACCGGCGAGCGGCACCATCACTCGGCGGCGGCACGACCGACAAGGCGTTGGCAGGCTGTCGGCATCGAAGCCGGCAGCCCTGGACGTGCAGCAAGGCACCGCGAACAGAGGGCGTCGACACCGGCACGCGTGCGACAGCTGCGCTCAGCTGGCGTCACGACAGCAGCAGGCGACACTGGGACTCGACGACGACACCACCGCGACCGGCAGCCTCGCCGGCATTGATGTGGCGTCTGGTTCGACGCTGACGCTCGACGACAACACCCAGATCCAGGGCGGCGGCAGCGGCACGCTGACGGTGGAGAGCAGCGGCCAGCTGGCGATCGCGACGCCAACAGGTGCGACGCTCGATGGCGTCAAGGTCACCGACGACAACATCACCGACGGCATCGATGTGGCCTCCGGCGCCGTGCTGACGCTGGACGACGGCACGCAGGTCATCGGCGCCGGCACCGGCACGATGACGATTGAGGGCACCGGCCAGCTGGCGATCACGGCGGGCGCGCTCACCGACGGCGCGACGCTGAGCGGCGCCACGCTCGACGGCGTCATCGTCACCGACAATAGCGCCCTTGCCGCCGGCGGCATCGAAGTTTCCGGCACGACCCTGACGCTCAAAGACGGCACCGCGATCAAGGGCGCCGGCACCGGCACGCTGGTGATCGACAGCGGCGCTCAGCTGGCGGTCACGACAGCGACCGGCGCGACGCTGGATAATGTCATCGTCGACGACGACACCACCGCGACCGGCAGCCTCGCCGGCATTGATGTGGCGTCTGGTTCGACGCTGACGCTCGACGACAACACCCAGATCCAGGGCGGCGGCAGCGGCACGCTGACGGTGGAGAGCAGCGGCCAGCTGGCGATCGCGACGCCAACAGGTGCGACGCTCGATGGCGTCAAGGTCACCGACGACAACATCACCGACGGCATCGATGTGGCCTCCGGCGCCGTGCTGACGCTGGACGACGGCACGCAGGTCATCGGCGCCGGCACCGGCACGATGACGATTGAGGGCACCGGCCAGCTGGCGATCACGGCGGGCGCGCTCACCGACGGCGCGACGCTGAGCGGCGCCACGCTCGACGGCGTCATCGTCACCGACAATAGCGCCCTTGCCGCCGGCGGCATCGAAGTTTCCGGCACGACCCTGACGCTCAAAGACGGCACCGCGATCAAGGGCGCCGGCACCGGCACGCTGGTGATCGACAGCGGCGCTCAGCTGGCGGTCACGACAGCGACCGGCGCGACGCTGGATAATGTCATCGTCGACGACGACACCACCGCGACCGGCAGCCTCGCCGGCATTGATGTGGCGTCTGGTTCGACGCTGACGCTCGACGACAACACCCAGATCCAGGGCGGCGGCAGCGGCACGCTGACGGTGGAGAGCAGCGGCCAGCTGGCGATCGCGACGCCAACAGGTGCGACGCTCGATGGCGTCAAGGTCACCGACGACAACATCACCGACGGCATCGATGTGGCCTCCGGCGCCGTGCTGACGCTGGACGACGGCACGCAGGTCATCGGCGCCGGCACCGGCACGATGACGATTGAGGGCACCGGCCAGCTGGCGATCACGGCGGGCGCGCTCACCGACGGCGCGACGCTGAGCGGCGCCACGCTCGACGGCGTCATCGTCACCGACAATAGCGCCCTTGCCGCCGGCGGCATCGAAGTTTCCGGCACGACCCTGACGCTCAAAGACGGCACCGCGATCAAGGGCGCCGGCACCGGCACGCTGGTGATCGACAGCGGCGCTCAGCTGGCGGTCACGACAGCGACCGGCGCGACGCTGGATAATGTCATCGTCGACGACGACACCACCGCGACCGGCAGCCTCGCCGGCATTGATGTGGCGTCTGGTTCGACGCTGACGCTCGACGACAACACCCAGATCCAGGGCGGCGGCAGCGGCACGCTGACGGTGGAGAGCAGCGGCCAGCTGGCGATCGCGACGCCAACAGGTGCGACGCTCGATGGCGTCAAGGTCACCGACGACAACATCACCGACGGCATCGATGTGGCCTCCGGCGCCGTGCTGACGCTGGACGACGGCACGCAGGTCATCGGCGCCGGCACCGGCACGATGACGATTGAGGGCACCGGCCAGCTGGCGATCACGGCGGGCGCGCTCACCGACGGCGCGACGCTGAGCGGCGCCACGCTCGACGGCGTCATCGTCACCAATGATCAAGCCATTATCGTCTCCGGCGGCAGCCTAACGCTTGATTCCGGCACCACTATCACCAACGCCGCTTCCGGCACCATCACCGTCGACTTTGGCGCTTCGCTCACCCTGAACGGCACCGATTCGATCAGCGGTGGCAGCCTGATAAATGTCGGGACGATCGCGCTCGGCACTGCCAGCGCCGCTGCCACATTGGATCTCGGCGGCACAGTATCGCTTTCAGGCGCTGGCACCTTCACGCTGGAAAATAGCGGCGATGTTATCACCGGAGTTGCCGCCGGCGGCACGCTCGACAATGCCAGCACGATTGCCGGCGTCGGCACGATCGACAACAGTGGCGGCAGCCTGACGCTGGACAATCAGTTGGGCGGCGTCATCGATGCCAATGTCAGTGGCGGCACGCTCATTCTCGACACCGGCGCCAATACCATCGTCAATACCGGCACGCTCGAAGCGACGAGCGACGGCACGCTGCAAATCGAGAGCGATGTCGGCAACAGCGGCACGATCGAGGCGAGCGGCGGCAGCACGCTCGACGTGCAGGCCGACACCATCAGCTGGACCGGGAGCGCGGCACCCGCCGCCGGGCAGGGCATCGTCCTCGCCGACAGCGCCGACGTATTCGAGGTCGACACCCCAATTCCGATGGGCGGCACGCACGGTACGCTGACGCTGACTACCGTGATCGCCGACGGCGGTCAGGCCGGCGCGCTTTCGCTCAGCGGCGGAACGATTGAGGGCGGCGGTCACGCCGTCACGCTAGACAACAGCGACGATGCGATTTCCGGCTACGGAACCATCGGCACTGCGGGCGTCGTCGGCGGCAACACCAATCTCACGCTGCAGAACGACGAGGGCGGAACAATCGACGCGAACTTCGCCGGCGCGAACACTGACCATCGACACCGGCAATCAGGTCGATAACAGCGGGATTTTCGGAGGCGACAAATAGCGGCAAGCTGGTCATCGACGACCCGCTCGACAATTCCGGCATCGTCGATGCCGCTGACCCCGTCATCTCTTCTGCCTCCATGGTGGTGCTTGCCGGCGCGGTGATCAACGTGAGCACCGGGCTGATCGAAGCGACCGACGGCGGCAAGCTCGACGTTCAAACCGACAGCATCGTCAACTATGGCGTCGATCCGCTGGCCCATGTCGAAGGCATCCTGATCGACGGCACGTCGGCGCTGATGGTCGACACAGCCGACCTGCAACTGACCGGCGGCGGCACGGTGACGCTGGAGAGTGGCAGCCAGATCGTCGTTAACGGCGACAACCCCCTGCTGACAGCCTCGGGTTCCTACCTGACGCTGGATAACGTCGACAATACGATTGAGGGCGCCGGCACCATCGGCGACGGCACTGCGAATCTGGGCCTGGATAACGAGACCGGCGGCATCGTCGAGGCGAACGCTAGCGGTCAGACGCTGACGATCAAGATCGGCGGCAACACCATCGAGAACGCCGGTACGCTGGAGGCGACCGGTGGTGGCACGCTCGATATCGACAGCGCCGTCGACAATTCCGGCACCAGCAGCAATGGAATCGTTGCGAACGGCGGCACGGTGGACGTCGATGCCGCGGTCACCGATACGGGCGTGGCGAGTATCAGCAATAACGGCGTGCTCGAATTTCGGTCGAGTGTCGCTCTCGGGCCAAACGGTCACCTTTGACGACGCGACCGGCACGCTTCAGCTCCCCGATCCGGCCGATTTCCACGCCGCCATCGCCGGGTTCGGCGCGACCGGTGCCGGCAGCGCAACACCGTCGATCTGACCGGCGTCGGTTATTCTTCGAGCGAATATGACGTCTGGACGCAGGGGATCGGGGCGCAAAGCGGCAGCGGCACGCTGGCGATCTACAGCGGCAGCACGCTGGAAGCGTCACTGACGTTCTCCAGCGCGTACAACCAGAACAGTTTTGCGCTGACCGGCGATAGCGCGCTCGCAAATCCGGGCACCGACATCGTGGTGAGCCCGGCGACAGGTTCGGTCAGCGGCCTCGACAACGCCGGCAACGCGGTCGAGGGCAACGCCGTCACCGCCAGTCTGACCGGCGAGACGGCGACCAGCTATCAGTGGCTGGAAAACGGCCAAGTCGTGCAAACCGGCAGCAGCGACAGCTACACGCCCACCGCATCGTCGGAGATAGGAAAGGCGCTCGACGTCGTGATCGGCTTCACCGCCAATGGCACCGCCGAGCAGGTCACCGAGCTCGCCGGCACGGTCAACGCGGCGAGCCCCACGCTGACGACGACTGCCAGTCCTGACGTTGCCCTTTCGAACACCACCGTCACGCTCAGCGACAGTGCGGTCCTGGCGGGCGGCTACAACGAGACCGGCACCGTCACCTTCACGCTGTATCAGGGTAGCACCCTGCTGGACACCGAGATGGTGTCGGTCAGCGGCAACGGCACCTACAGCACGTCGACCGGCTACACGTTACCCAGCAACGGCACGGCAACCGGCACCTACCAGTGGGACGCCACTTACAGCGGCGACGCCAACAACAACACCGTCAGTGATAACAATAGTTCCGCAGAGCAGGTGACGGTCAGCGCGGCCAGCCCCACGCTCGTTACGACCCCCAGTTCGACCGCAGTCACGCTGGGTACGAACCCGGTGACGCTCACTGACACGGCGGTCCTGGCGGGCGGCTACCACGAGACCGGTACCGTCACCTTCACGCTGTATTATAATGGTGGCGCCAACCCGGTGGACACCGAGATAATCTCGGTAAACCGGGAACGGGACCTACAGCACGTCGACCGGCTACACGTTGCCCGGCGGCAGCACGGCAACCGGCACCTATCAGTGGGACGCCACCTACAACGGCGACGCCAACAACACCACCGTCAGTGATAACAATAGTTCCGCCGAGCAGGTGACGGTGAACGGGACGTCAAGCAGCGGTCCGGTGTTCAACTCCATGGCGCTGACCGTCGACCAAGGCGGCGTCGATGTGCTGACGAATAACGACTTCAGCGTCACCGATGCGGGCCACAGCGACTTCACCTATACGGTGAGTAACGTCGTCGGCGGCGAATTCGAGGTCTTCAACGGCCTCAATTGGGTGGACGCGCCAATCGGCGGCTTCACAATGCGCAGATTGCCGACGGCGACGTGGAATTCGTCCAGGACGGTACTGCCACCACGCCGAATTTCTCGATCTATGTCAGCGATGGAACGAATGTCAGTTCCGCCATCTCGCCGACGGTGAATTTCTTGGTCCGGCGGCGGATTACTGGACCGACGGCGGAAACGACGGCGACTGGGTCGACGGAACCAATTGGAGCATCGAAGTGCCGCTTTCGACCGACCGGGCGGTCATCAGCGGTTCCAATACGGTCACGATCTCCGCCACCACCCCTTTCGAGTATACGCCGGCCGTGGCGGACAGTCTCTACACCAGCGGCACGTCAACTCTCGACATCGACGCTGGCGCTTCGCTAACGATTTCGGGGGCTGGCATCAGTCTCCTCGCCGGAGCGGTCAACAACACTGGCGGCATGCTCGATGTGCAGAATGGCACGTTGGAGTTGACCGGCAGCATCACCAATTCGGGTACCTTGGAAGCGACCGACGGCGGGACGTTGTTTATCAAATCCGACGTTGCGAACACCAGCGGCACCATCGCGGTTGAGGGCCCGGGATCGAGCGTCGACCTCGGGAGCACCATCGCTAACGGCTCCGGCACGATCGCTGTCACGTCCGGCACGCTCAACCTGTCCGGCGCGACCATCGAAGGCGGCACGATCACCAATAGCGGCGGCACGATCGAAGTCAACGGTCCGGTCACGATTGACGACGGCGCCAGCGTGAGCGGTGCGATCACGGTCGACGTCAATCAGACGCTCACTCTTAACGATGCGACGTTTAGCAGTGGCATAATCACCAACGATGGCAAGATCGCGGTTGCCACCAGCACGCTGAACCTGGCTGGCGGGCAAATCGACGGCGGCACGATCACCAACATTGGCGGGACGATAGAGGTTAGCGGTCCGGTCACGATCGATGATGGTGCCACGCTGAACGGCGCGATCACGGTCGACAGCGGCGCGACGTTGACGCTTAACGGTGTGACGGATACCGGCGGCATCATCACCAACGCCAGTGGCGCGATCGCGGTGACCTCTGGCGCGCTCAAATTGTCCGGCGTTACAGATCGACGGTGGAACGATCAGTAGCAGCGGTAGCGGCACGATCGAAGTCAATGGTCCGGTCACGATTGACGACGGCGCCAGCGTGAGCGGTGCGATCACGGTCGACGTCAATCAGACGCTCACTCTTAACGATGCGACGTTTAGCAGTGGCATAATCACCAACGATGGCAAGATCGCGGTTGCCACCAGCACGCTGAACCTGGCTGGCGGGCAAATCGACGGCGGCACGATCACCAACATTGGCGGGACGATAGAGGTTAGCGGTCCGGTCACGATCGATGATGGTGCCACGCTGAACGGCGCGATCACGGTCGACAGCGGCGCGACGTTGACGCTTAACGGTGTGACGGATACCGGCGACATCATCACCAACGCCAGTGGCGCGATCGCGGTGACCTCTGGCGCGCTCAAATTGTCCGGCGTTCAGATTGACGGTGGAACGATCAGTAGCAGCGGTAGCGGCACGATCGAAGTCAACGGTCCGGTCACGATTGACGACGGCGCCAGCGTGAGCGGTGCGATCACGGTCGACGTGAATCAGACGCTCACTCTTAACGATGCGACGTTTAGCAGCGGCATAATCACCAACGATGGCAAGATCGCGGTTGCCACCAGCACGCTGAACCTGGCTGGCGGGCAAATCGACGGCGGCACGATCACCAACATTGGCGGGACGATAGAGGTTAGCGGTCCGGTCACGATCGATGATGGTGCCACGCTGAACGGCGCGATCACGGTCGACAGCGGCGCGACGTTGACGCTTAACGGTGTGACGGATACCGGCGGCATCATCACCAACGCCAGTGGCGCGATCGCGGTGACCTCTGGCGCGCTCAAATTGTCCGGCGTTCAGATTGACGGTGGAACGATCAGTAGCAGCGGTAGCGGCACGATCGAAGTCAACGGTCCGGTCACGATTGACGACGGCGCCAGCGTGAGCGGTGCGATCACGGTGACGTCAATCAGACGCTCACTCTTAACGATGCGACGTTTAGCAGCGGCATAATCACCAACGATGGCAAGATCGCGGTTGCCACCAGCACGCTGAACCTGGCTGGCGGGCAAATCGACGGCGGCACGATCACCAACATTGGCGGGACGATAGAGGTTAGCGGTCCGGTCACGATCGATGATGGTGCCACGCTGAACGGCGCGATCACGGTCGACAGCGGCGCGACGTTGACGCTTAACGGTGTGACGGATACCGGCGGCATCATCACCAACGCCAGTGGCGCGATCGCGGTGACCTCTGGCGCGCTCAAATTGTCCGGCGTTCAGATTGACGGTGGAACGATCAGTAGCAGCGGTAGCGGCACGATCGAAGTCAACGGTCCGGTCACGATTGACGACGGCGCCAGCGTGAGCGGTGCGATCACGGTCGACGTCAATCAGACGCTCACTCTTAACGATGCGACGTTTAGCAGCGGCATAATCACCAACGATGGCAAGATCGCGGTTGCCACCAGCACGCTGAACCTGGCTGGCGGGCAAATCGACGGCGGCACGATCACCAACATTGGCGGGACGATAGAGGTTAGCGGTCCGGTCACGATCGATGATGGTGCCACGCTGAACGGCGCGATCACGGTCGACAGCGGCGCGACGTTGACGCTTAACGGTGTGACGGATACCGGCGGCATCATCACCAACAAGGGCGTGATCGATGTTACCGGCACCGCAACACTCGCCGGCGGCTCCATCGATGGCGGTACAATCAGCAACACCGGCGGTATCAACGTCACCGCGTCGATCGAGATCGACGGACATGCCAGCCTGGACGGAAGCATTACAGTCCAGAGCAATTCCACGCTGACGCTCGACGATGTGACCTATTCCGGCACGTTGACCAACAGCACTAATGCAGTGGTACAAGTCGACACCACCGCTACGCTGACGCTGAATACTGTTACGATCACCGGAAGCGGCACGCTGACCAATAACGGCACGATCGACGCAACGGCCGGTACGACAAAAATTGAAGTTTCTACCGACAATGAAGGTACGATCGTTGCCGAGGATCGCGCGACGTCGAATCTCGGCGGCCAGGTCACCGGCGGCGGTTCCGTCGTGATCGAAACCGGCGGCATCGTCGACATCAGTGCGGTCAATATTCAGACGGTGAATTTCGTCGGCGGCAACGCGACGCTGAAAATCGATGCCTTGGCAAGCTACACCGGTACAGTCAAAAACTTCGGCGCCGGCGACACGATCGAGCTAACGGGGATTACCTATTCATCGGGCGATCAGGTCGTTTGGACGCAAGGCACCGGCAGCCACGCCAGCGGCGGAAGTAATCCGAGCGGCACGCTCGCGATCGAGGACGGCGCTACCACGCTTGCATCGATCCAGCTCGTCGGCAGTTACGTCAGTTCCGAGTTCGCGTCGATGAGCGACATTTCACTGCCAATGCCGGCCAGCCCGGCACCGACGTGGTTTTGAACGTACCGGGTTACTGGGGCAGTTTCGCAACGCCGTCGCAGCCAACCGCCAACATTCATATCCAGGGCGGCGACTTGCAAGTCGACGCATCGGCGGGCTTTGCCGCCGTCCTCTACAACACCATCGCGGACTATAGTTCTGGCAGCGCCGGCCCCTATTCCGTCACCCGGGAGGTGCTGCCGCTCGATCCGTTCCTGTTGCCGATACTGGACGGCACTCAGACCGCGGTGGCGGCGACGCAGCTCAGCCTGCCGGCGAAATCGAAACTGATACTTCCCAATGTCAGCACAGATGGCGTAACAGTCACCGGCGAAGGCATCGCCGCCTATGTAACGCAGAGCAGCGGCAACACCGTCATCGACGAGGCGACCGGTATATCAAACGGGAGTGGCGCCCTCTCGTTCAGCTATGCGACGCTTGAGAGCGGAGCCGACACAAGCGGCACGATCTACAATCTCGATCCGGCTGCCCGCGACGACAGCACACCCCGACGACCGATATTCCTTATTTGACGACCTACGCGGTCGCCTGGGATCAGTACACGGCCGGGAAGTTATGCGATCGACTTCCAGGTCTTCAATGCCAACGGAACGACATCGTCTTCGGTCGAAACGGCACTGTCGATAAGTACATTCAACGGCTCGCCAGTGAGCGCGACGGCGGGTGCGAATGATGCGACCAACCTTCCGGCCTTTGACTTCCGGCAGGCCGGTGGCATCTACACGCTGGCTGAGGCCCAATACAGACTCGAGTACCAAGGACGATTTCGTTGAGCTCCAGGGCTTCAACCTGAACGGTGCAGCAAATCAGGGTCGCATCGGTCACAGGGACGATTTCGGGTACGACGCTGTCGGTTTCTTCGGTCGCGTCCGGGACGCTTGCGATCGGCGATTACCTCAGCGGCTCCGGCATTGCGACTGGGACGACCATACCGGCTTTGGCACCGGCGCCGGCGGTGACGGAACATATACGATCAGCGCACGATACCGTTTCTACCGCCGAGACCATCAGTGCTCTCATCAACGGGTCCGATCTCGGAACTTTTTCGGTTACGGCCGATTATTTCATGGCTATCCGATGCCAACACCGTCAACGAGATCACCCAGGACGTCATCCCGTCGCAGAACCCGCTGCCCAGTTCGGCGTCGCAGGCACTGGAGTTCGCGCAGGTGTCTCGACCAATGACAGCGACTGGGTGGTCGGATGGAACGAGACGGTGTCAATTCGGCCACCAGCGCTTTCCTCGGCGATCAGGTCGAGTTCGTCATCGAAAGACCAAATACCGGCCTTATTGGCATTTCATCGGCCTCCAACGTCTCGATCACCGGCTCGATTTCGGGCAAGACCCTCATCGTTACCGCGGCCTCCGGCACAATCGTCATCGGCGAGTCTCTCGTCGGTACCGGCATTGCGGCGGGGACGACGATTACCGGCTTCGATAGCGGCACCAACGGAGGCGCCGGCACATATACGCTGAGTTCGTGACAGGGAACCGTCTCCAGCGAGGCGATGAATGTGGAGCTGAACCACTTTACTGCCCAGCTCGGCGACGCGCAGAATGTGCATGTTGCCAGCTACAATAGCGGTAGCAACGATTTCGTTGTTCTCGCCTATGGCGACGCGACGGCCACGCATCTCGTCGAATTCGAGATCAGCAATGACGGCGACACCGCGACCGAGCTCACCTCGGTTATCGATCCGACCACGAGGCTTTCAGCACTCTCGTCTCGCTCGGCAACGGACTGTTCGCGCTGGAATACGAGAAGTCGTCGGTCCCAGCGGCAATGAAACCTCGGTGCTCGAATACAAGATTTTCGACTTTGCCACGGGGCCATATCAACGATAACGCTCTCGACAACGGACAGAACAATATATCGTCGGCACCCAGTTCGCCGACACCGTCACGGGCGAGAACAACGTAAACAATCAATATTATTTTGCCGGGTGGCACAGCGGTGTCAGTCCGATTCGACAGCTTCTACCGGCGGTAAGGCGGCGGCTGGAACATCGCAATTTTCGCCGACGCGCCTCCGACTACACGATCGCGACAACGGTGCGACCGCGACATTGTCAGCAACGGCGACGATCCGGCGCATGCCGGCACATTAACGTCGACAGAACGCGGAAATCCTGGCTTTCGACCCGGATCAAGATCCGAACCCCGCAGCACGGCACGATCGAAGTCACCGGCGACACTTTACGTCGTTCTCGGCGAGCAAATTCGCCGCGGTCAACGATCAGCGCGGGCGCCACGGCGGAACTCGACATTCCGCTCGGGCGGTGGCAATCTCTAACGCGGTAACTTTCGTGGCGACATCGGTACGTTGGTGCTCGACCAGCCGACCGATTTCGCCGGCACGATTTCTGGGATCTCGGGCAGCGGCGATGTCCTCGACCTCGTCGGTTACAACAGCAGCACGACGGTGACGCCCGGTGCTTACTCAGGCGGCGACACGATCCTGACGGTCGACCGATTCGGGCCAAGCTGACTTTATCGATCACCTTGGTCGGCAATTATTCGGACACGCACGTGGACGGTTCACCGACGCCAGCAGCACCGGCGTCGAACCTAGTCGACCCGCCGGCGCCGCGGCCACGATCGCTGCTGGTGGCAACCTCGACATCAGCTTCGTCGTCCAATGAAACCGTCACATTTGCGGCCGGCATCGGCGTGCTCGTCCTCAACGATCCGGAAAGCTTCACCGGACAGATCGTCGGCTTCACCGGGACCGCGCCCGACGCGGCGCATTCCGACGTCATCGATCTCGTCGGCATCAACTACGATTCGTCGAGCTTCGCCGAAACCTACAATTCAACGACCGGCGTGCTCACGATCACCGATGGCACGCATAGCGCCAGCATCACCTTCGATAATTTCAACGCGACGCTCGATTTCGCCTCCGACGGCAATGGCGGCACGGACATTTTCGACCCGCCGGCGACACCCGCAGGCGAACCGTCGGCGCTCTCGACTTCGACATCGACGCAAAACAGCTTCACGCTCGATCACCAAGATGACCGCAACGGTCATGTCGCGGGCGGCATCGACCATGCCGATCGATCCGCGGGCCACGCCGAGACGACAGTCCTCCCACGGTGAGCGACACCGAGGCGCATCATCTGGCGCAGAGCGAAACGCAGACCGCGCCGGTCTCGATCGGCGGACCGGGCGACGATCATTTCGTCTTCAACGCGCCGCAGGATACCGAGGCCAGCCATTCAAAGTGGACGAACGATAGCGGCGGTCTTACTCCAGCCGCAAGCCCGTCGGCTCCGGCCTCGATCGGCGGGCCGGCCAACGACCATTTCGTATTCAGCCATGCCATGACCGCCGAAACCAATTCCAGCTTCACGCCGCACCAGGAAAACTCTCGAGCACTTCGCCAATGTGCAGGAGGCGCAGGAATTGCACGCGCTGATCCACCCCGAAGCGCATGGCGATGTGGTCATCAATCACGGTGTCGACGGCGCCGGCGTACCGGACGTGTCAGATCAGCTGCAGCACATCATCCAGGCCGGCCACGTGCTGCTGCACTGAGCCCGTTGGGCGTAAAGCGACCGCGCTCCGTTCAATGCAACGGCTCGATGTGCGCGTCCTTGGCGAGCTGGGTCATGGCAGCGACGTCGTCGGCGAAGAATTTTCCATATTGCTCGGGACTCATCGGCGACGGCTCAAAGCCGATCCGCAGCAATTGGCTTCGCACCGCCGGAAAGCCGAGCGCCTTGACGATCGCCGCATTGAGCTGATCGACGATATTGCGCGGCGTATTGGCCGGCGCCGACAGCCCGCACCAGGTGAGATATTGCGGCATCGCATAGCCCGCTTCGGCAAGCGTCTGCAGGCCGGACAGGGACTGCAAACGATGCGGCGTGCTGACCGCGAGCGGCACCGCTCTGCCCTCGCTGATCAGCGGCAGCGCCGGCAACACCGGAATGAAATAAAAATCGACGCGTCCAGCGTTCAGATCGGCCAGCGCCTGGCCCGGCCCCGGATAGGCGACATGCTGGACGTCCAACCCGGCAGCCAGGCGAAACCGTTCGCCGGCGAGATACGACGCCGAGCCGATGCCGACGGACGCAAATTTAAGCTCGCCGGGTTTGGCTTTGGCGGCGGCCACCAGGTCGGCGAGGGTGGCATAACCCTTGTTTGGAGCGCCGACCAGCATGGCCGGCTCGCCGCCGAACATCGCTATCGGCTCAAGATCGTGCAGCGCGTCATAGGGCAGCGACTTGTGCAAGATGACGGCGGTGCTCATGGCCGACGTGCTCAACAGCAAGGTCTGGCCGTCGGGAGCGGCTTTCACCACCGCTGTGACGCCAACCGTTCCGTCGCCGCCGGGGCGGTTTTCCAGGACAAACGGCTGGCCGAGCTGCTGTCCGACCGGACCGAGCACGATGCGCGCGACAAGCTCGTCGGTGGTGCCGCTGACAAATGGGCTCACCACCGTAATCGGCCGCGTCGGCCATTGCTGCGCCAATGCCCCGGTGCCGGCCGCAATCGCCATCGACGACCGGCAAATGCCGCCCCCAGCACGCGTAGCGGGTCCATATCGGCCTCGTTATGCTGGTGCCACCGACGCCCCAAATTCGATGTCGCAGCTTAAACGCATTGTATCGGCTAAGGAAGTATATCAATTTGGATCACAGCCGCACGTGTCTGATGCGATTCGGAAAGTCGGATAAAACCACGAAGCCAATCGGACGGCGCCAGTTGCTTGGTCTTGCCGGGAGCGTCGCGTTATGGCCGCGAGCGCTTCGCGCGCAGCAACCGATGCCGGCGATTGGCTTTCTCCTCACCGGGTCCGTTGCGAATACGCGCCCGGAACTCGCCGCGTTTTGGCAAGGAATCGGCGAGGCCGGTTTCGTCGAGCATCGCAATATCGCATCAAACTACCGCTGGGCTGACGGACACAATGAACGCTTGCCGATACTCGCGACGGATCTCGTGCGTCAGGGCGCGTCGGTTATCGTCGCTGGAGGCGCCCAGGCCGCAGCGGCCGCACAGCGAGCCACTGCAACCGTCCCGATCGTGTTCGTTGTCGCTTCCGATCCGGTTGACAGCGGATTTGTCGATAGCGTCCGTCATCCCGGCGGCAATATGACCGGCGTCAGCCTGGCTTCGCCGGAGCTACTGGCAAAGCGGCTGCAAGTCTTGCACCAGCTCGCTCCGAGCTTGATGAGCTTTGCGGCGCTGGTGAACCCCGAAGCGGCGAACATCGACGTTCAGTTGCAGTATTTGAGTGATGAAGCAAACCGGCTTGGCATTCATGTGCAGATCGTCAACGCGTCCGGCGAAACGGATTTTGGCGGCCGCACTTGACGCGATTGCGCAGCGCCCGGCGAATGCCTTAGTCGTCGCCAATGACGGCTTTCTCAATAGCCAGCGCGATCGGCTTGTGGCGCTGACCATGCGGGGTCACATACCCGCCGCCTTTGCGAATCGCGAATTCGTCGAAGCGGGCGGCCTCATGAGTTATGGGCCGAGCTTGATCGAGGCCTATCGACAAGCGGGCGCTTATGCCGGACGCATTCTGCAAGGCGAGAAAGCCGCCGACCTGCCGGTCGAGAATCCGATCGAACTCGAACTGGCGATCAATGCCAAAACGGCCCAATCGCTCGGACTCGAAATTCCGCCGGCGATGCTCGCGGCCGCCAGTGAAGTGGTCAAATGAAGCGGCCAAATAACGCGGCCGTTCCGACCCTCGCGCGCCTGAGAAGTCCATTGCGCCGCCGCGAAATCATTCTCTTGTTTGGCTGGGCCGCGTTTGCAGCGCCGTTGGCTGCCCGCGCCGACGCAGCCGCAGATGCCGGTGATCGGTTTTTTGGATACTGCCGCCGGCAACCGCCGTCGAACTCGCGATCTTCTATGAGGGCCTCAAGATCGAAGGCTATGTCCGAAACCAAACGATGGCGGTCGTCTACCACTCGGCGCAAGGCGATTACAGTCGATTGCCATCCCTTGCCGCGGATTTGGTCAATCGCCGGGTGTCGTTGATAGCCGCCATTGGGCTTCCTGCTGCGCTGGCGGCGAAAAGCGCAACGACGACAATTCCGACTGTCTTTGCGGTCGAGCCCGATCCAGTCCAGGTTGGGCTTATCCCCAGTCTGGACAAGCCAGGCGGCAACATGACCGGCGTAACCGATCTGGCCGCCGGCCGAGCGGGAAAGCGGTTGGAGTTGCTGCATGAATTGATGCCGACGGCGACCGTCTTTGCGCTGCTGGTGAATCCGCGCAATCCGACTGCCGAGGCCCAGGCGCAGGACGCCTTCTCGACGGCCGGCAAGATGGGGCTGCAGCATCAATGTCATTCACGCCAGCGCCGAAAGCGATTTCGATACGGCGTTTGCCGCATTGGCGGGATCGCGCGCCGGCGGCCTGGTGATCAGCGACGATGAATTATTCATCAGCGCGAGCGCACAGCTCGCCTCTTTGGCGGTTGGTCGCAACGTGCCGACAATTTTTCAGGGCAAGGCGTTTGCTGCGGCTGGCGGCCTGATGAGCTACGGCAGCGATTTTGCGGAAACCTATCACCAAGCCGGGGTCTACAGCGGATTGATTTTAAAGGGCGCGGCGCCCGCCGATTTGCCGGTCTATCAATCGACGAGAATTGAATTCATTGTCAACGTGAGAACTGCAGAGTCTCTCGGAATCGCGGTCCCACTAACAATGCTTGGCGCTGCCAACGAAGTGATCAAATGATGTGCCGCTGCGCCTGACGAAACAGACATCAGCCATCTGTGAGAGGCCGATCAGTCTGTCGGCTTCTTGCTTCCGGTTATCGTGTCGATCTCTATAACTTTGATCGCGTCTTCGGCTGCAATTTCCTGCCCGCATTCTTTGCATCTGAATGTTTGATCGGCGGATAACTGCATGAGCTCGTTACATCGCGGACAAGAGACAGGTTGATCGACAACGACTCCGGCAACGCGCTTGATTTTGGTCCGAGGTTTTCGGACCCACCGCAGCTGCGGGCGGTCCTTTAGTCGCGTCGAGGCCCGTATCGAGCTATCGATCATTTGGAGCCAAACATGGATTGTTCTTTAAAAACACTACAGGATCAAGTTAGCTCCTTGGGCTCCGCTAAATTGTGATATTCAACACAAATTGCGCCTTTCCTACTTTAAGGCCTGGGTATATTCTAAAATGCTGATGTTAAATCAAACAGTTGGACAGTGTATGTCGGACCATGGGATCGGGCGACCCGCCGGGTTGTCGGGCGGTGCTTAAAGAATACGTGGGATGCCGAGTTCTTCCACCTCTTTCAACACGGCAGCGGTATTCTGGTGGCCGGCGCCGAAATGGCTTTTCGGATCGGGCAATCCAACTTCGTGCACGCCGGCGAGACGGTAATATTTGTCGTGCACCAAGCAACGGTCGCGAATAAGCGGCCACAGCATGCGGCCGAGCATGCGCTGATCGTGGCCGTATTTTGCGTTGGGCCCGTCGGTAAAATAGCGCCGCATCAGGTCGACGATGTCGATGCCGCAATCGGTGCGCCCGGCCCACAGGCAGCCGATCATCAGCTCGTTATGCAGCACGTGGTCGCGAATGACATGGAACGGGTAGTCGCTGTCGATCCATTGCCGCACGAGGTCAGCCTCAGCCGTTGACAGCCGCGCGTCGCAATCGCGCACCAGAAAGCGGCCGACGGTGCGGTCGTTCATCACCAGGAAACGCTGAAACAAGCCGACGCCGGGATATTCGTCCTCGATGTTGCGCACGTCCGCACCGTTGTCGCGCAAATAGGCGACGCACGGCGCGCGGCACGTCGGCGGCGACGTAAAACCGGCAGGTCCAGCCCGGATAGACGGTGCGGCTGAGCACGAGATTGATCATGGCGCCGTAAGCGTAGAACGGCGCCTTGCCCCACAGCGAAAACGAGATGACGTTCTTTCCAGACGGCGGGCCGCTCGGCTCGATCACTGCGACCGCTGGCGGATCGGCGCAGGCTTCGGCGTCGCGCAGTTCGAGCGCGCGTTGGCCGTAGCGGATCGCCTCTTCGGTCTTGCCAGTATAGAAATACGCGACCTTGAGCGCGTCGAGCATGGTGAGGTCTTCGCCATGCCGCACGATATATTGGTAGGCTTGCGTGATCGTTTCATCGTAGCGCTTCATGTTCGACAGCGTCGCGATCAGCGCCTTCTGCAGGCGAGCGATGTCGGGCTGACGGCGCACCAACTCCTCGGCAAGTGCGAGCGCCGGCAGCCAGTCGCGCTTCTGGAAAAATCCGTCGAACAGCAATTCTTTGACAATGAGATCGTCCGGCCGGATAACGACGAGGGCGCACGATCTGACGATCGCCTCGTTGTTCTTGCCGGCTCGCAACAGCGATACGAATATGATCGTAGACTTGCGGCGCGACCTGCGGTGGCGGCCCGCTCGCGACGTTGGACATCATCACCTCTGGCGGGCTAGGATACGAAAGTCTAGAGCGGTTTTTGCTTTAGAGACTGGACCTACTTACAGTTTTGCGGCTTCGCTCAACGGTATCGCTCCGCCGTGGTACGTACGTTGCCGGGTCCGTTGTAGTTTCCGCAGAAAGCGTTCGTCCGCTGTGACAAACTGGCATTTTTTATCGATAGCCAGAGCTAGGTACAAGCAATCATAAGCGGGATGATCGATCTCGATTGACATTCGCGTCGCGGCTTCAAATAAGGACCGCATGGGTAGCAGTTCAATTTCGGCGCCTTGGAGCAGACGCGCGGCGAGAAGCGCTTCCTTCTTCGAAAGCTCGTCCCTTTGAACTTTTTTCCAAAGGATATTCGCGCACTCGGCGACCAGCAATTCGGGCGCCATTAACTTTGCTTTTTGGCGAAGTGCCAGTGCCTCCGGCGTGCCGTGTTCCTCGACCACCCATTTGACCGCGATGCTGGCATCGATGACGAGCGTGTTCACCGCTCTTCACGTCCTTCACGAAGGAGAGCTTCCGAGGGGGTCTGTTTCCGGCGTCTTGTTAGCTTCCGCAGCTCGGCAGCTAACGTGTCGAAAGGAAGGCTCAACATCGCCGCTAAGGGCTTGGCGGAGGATTTCCCGATGTTCGGCTTCAGTCGAGCGGCCATGCCGCGCTGCGCGGCGCTTCAAACGAGCGATCAGATTGTCGTCCAAATTGCGTACGTGCAGGTTGCCGGCCACCGGGGTTCTCCGTGAGATCATTGATCTCAATGATCTCAAAGGACGTGAAGCGTGTCAAGACCTGCGCAAGATGCTTGACCAAAACCCCGCGTGCACGTCCGCCCCGTTATTGCGCAAATAGGCAATGCAAGCCCCGCTGTGTCGAAGCTAGGGTCGAGGGTAGTCGGGCATAGTCTTGGCGGCCTCCACTCATTTGCTTCGTCTCGATGTGCGCTTCCGAAGCCGGACACCCGGGCCGCCGCCATTTTCGTCGATAAATTCGATGCCGCTGGTCTCAAGGGCCGCTTGGATTTTCCTTGCGGTTCCCTCGCGTCCACCGAGTTCCCCGTCCGCCAGACTTCGAGCCGTGCGATTGTCGGCTCTGAAACTCCTGAATGCTGCGCTAAGTCCGATTGAGACCAGCCGAGCAATGCACGGGCAGCTTTGACCTGTCGGATCGTAGTCAATTTTGAAAATCCGAATTGATAGAATTTCTATTGACACGGCCGCCCATCTGATTTAATAGAAATTATATCAGTAGAGCGGACTGATGCTTCATTTAGCACGGCTGCCGGAGGCTCGGAACGGAGAATTCACGATGAGTACACAGGCAGGAAATCGCAAATCCGCAGATCGTCGCCACTTCATCGGCGGCTCGGACGCCCGGATCATCATGGGCACCGACGAGGCCGCCCTGGTGCGGTTGTGGCGGGAAAAGCGCGGCGAGGTTGAGCCCGAGGACCTGTCCGGCAACCTCATCGTCCAGCTGGGATTGGCAACCGAGGACCTCAATCGGCACTGGTATGAAGCCAATACCGGGCAGGTGATTACGAACGTCCAGCAGCGAGTGTTCCATCCGGCGCTGAAATGGATGGCCGCCACCCTGGACGGCCGGGTTGTTGGCTCCGATGCGGTGTTCGAAGCCAAATTCATGCTGCCGTGGTCGTTCTCGGAAGAAGGGGCAGCAGCGAAATACATGCCCCAGCTGCAGCACAATATGTGGGTGGTGGCGGCCAGGACTGCGGTGCTCTCGGTCATTACCGGGGGCGGCAAGTGGGTCGAGATCCTGGCCCATGCCGACCCGCTCTATCAGCACCTGATCGTCACCGCTGAGAGGAAGTTCTGGCGCTGTGTCGAGAACGGCGAGGAACCGAAGCTGTTTGGGGTAGAACCGCCCAAGCCCCGGATCGAGGCGGTTCGCATTGTCGATATGAGCGCTCCAATGCCTGGGCGGAGTTCGCCGGCATCTATGCCCAGACCCGCCAGGCCCATCTCGATCATGAGAATGCCAAGACCGAGCTGAAGGGGCTGATGCCGGAGGATGCCAAGGAAGCCACCGGCCATGGTCTTCATGCCAAGCGCTCGAAGTCAGGCGCCATAAGCTTCGATCTCCTGGAGACGAGGGAGGCTAGCCATGCACCGCTCTAGTGAATCGATCGCCGCCTTGGCCGGCGCACTGGCCAAGGCGCAATGCGAACTCACCAACCCCGAGAAGTCCCTCGTCGGCGCCATCAAAGCGGAGGAGGGCGGGTGACACGGCCGAGCGGCTGTTTCGCTATGCCTCGCTCGCCAGCGGTCTCGATATCGTGCGCAAGACCCTGGGCCAGCATGAGATCGCGACGGTCCAGACCACCGCCCTCGATAAGGACGCGGGCATCATCAATCTGACCACGGTCTTGGCCCATGCCTCGGGACAATGGATCGCCTCAGACTGGCCGGTCTGTGCCATCACCAGACTCGGCAGAACCGCATCGGATGGGAGCGGCGCTGACCTATGCCCGGCGCTATGCCTTGTTCACGCTGGTCGGCATTGCCGGCGAGGATGACCTCGATGCACCGGATCTGCTGACCCCGGCAGCACAGACCTTGCGAACTGGGGCGCGCGGGAACGGACATGGCGTTGCCGGCGGCAATGGCTCAGGTGCGGCAGCCCCTTCACCTTTGCGCCGCGCCGCCATGGCTCGGACCCCAAGCCGGCAACCGTTGTCGCCGGACCAATCCGCACTCAAACGCGACTTGATCTTGTCCGACCTGGCAACGGTGGACTCCCGGGATGGGGCCGCCCTCTGGGCGCAGCGCGTCATGGCAGCGAAGAACAGCTTGACCGCAGTCGACGCCGCCGCGCGTGGAGGCGGCATTCCATACCAAAGTGTCGACGCTCGCAAAAGGACGACAATGAGGCAGGCGGCAGCTCCTCATGCCGCTCAGTCGGGAATGCATGGGGATACCGCCGGGCAAGACCATCCGGCCACGCACGCCGTCGCAGCGCGCGCAACTGATCCGATCAATGGTATCGACAAAAGCGCCCTCGCATTCCCCGAACCGCGGCGCGTCCGCGATAAGGACCATCTGCGATTTGTCGCCAGCCAGCCGTGCCTGATCTGCGGCCGCAAGCCGGCCGATCCCCATCACTTGCGCGTTGCACAGGCGAGGGCGCTTGGCCGCAAGGCGAGTGACGAGTTCACCGTCCCGCTGTGCCGCGGTCACCACCGCGAGCTCCATCGGCATGGTGATGAGGCCGCATGGTGGAAGAGATCGGGGTCGATCCGCTGCCGCCGGCACGCGTGCTGTGGCTAAAATCCCATCCGCTGCCGACCGTGACGAGCCCGATGGTGTCGGAGAGCTCAACTCCTTCAGTGACTTCGGTCGCTCCAATGAACGGGCGCGACGGCAGCAGGCCACATTCGGCGGGCCGCGCCCGATCGGCCAAGCGGGGGCCCGTTCGCGAAACGAAGCCAAATTCGGCAACCACGAGGCCATGACCTCGTTCGCACAATGGCAGGCCAATCGCCGCAATGCCGCCAAGAGCACCGGACCGGTCACGCCAGAAGGCAAAACCCGTTCACGCCGCAACGCCGTACGTCATGGCCTCACAGCTGAGACCGTGATCGGCGCGCTCGAAGATGCCGAGGACTACAAGGTCTTCGAAGCCGCCATCATCGCCGACTACGATGCGCAGTCCGCCGTCGAACGCGAGCTCGTGCTTCGCTTGGCCAGCGCCCTGTGGCGGCTCCGCCGCGCCACGGCCATGGAAACCGGCCTCTTCGAGATTCGAGGCCGAGCATCTGAGCGGGTACAGGCAGACGCGCAAGCTACAGTCCGCCTCTCGAGAAGTGGTCTATGCACTATTCAGACCGGCTGATCCCGGCCGTCATGGCGACGATGCGGCATCGACACCAACCACGAATGCAACAAACTTTTACCCCAGTTCGAGCCGCAGACTGCAGAACCTGCCGCCGATCCTAGCCTTCACCTGGCCCAATGTTTTTTGGGCCTGGCCAATTTGCCCAATTACGCGCTCGACCGGCTCAGCCGCTACGAATACACGCTGTGGCGGCAAGTGGCCCAGATTCTGTTCGCCCTCGACAACCTGAACCGCCGCAAGCCGCATGAGAGAAGTCGCCGCTTTTGTGCCGGCGGTCTACTAGAAACAGACCAACGAGCGTGACGCGCGTCGAGGAAATTGGGTTTGTTTCGTCTGCAGTCAAATCATTTACGCACTAAACAGGTCTAAGAATTCACAATAATAAAGATCAAAGGGTCACAATGGGTGACCATCCCCACCCCATGAACCAAAATTTGATTAGAAAGTTCTGGACCACTCCGTCGCGGCCACGTTTAAATGAGGCAATTCGTTTTTGGACATGTGGACGATGCAATGACAAAGAAAATCCCATCTGCTCTCAAACACGGTGGCTATTCCGGCGTGACGCTCCTGCCCGGAGAGATCCAGCCGCCTTTGAGGCCTTGCACAAAGCTCTCATTGCCGAATTCACCCCAGTCGGTTGTCTCGAAGAGGATATCATTGCGACTATGGCTCGCCTCGTGTGGCGTAAGCAAAATCTCTTGCCGTATCGCGCGGCAGAGGAGATGCAAAATTGGCATAAGGCACTTGTTGCGAGCCAGTTTCCAAGTATCGATTTGGGTCGAGGTGAGAGACTAATGGCGGAGGAACAAGCCCGAAAGCAAGTGGGCCAAGTTTATGATTTACTCGAGATGGGCGAAGCTGCCACGCTGGATCATTTGCTCTGCGAGTTGTCGGTTGTGGACCGTTTGGACGCTTTGATTGACCGCTGTCTTAAGCGCCTCCTGTTCGTAAGAGGCCTCAAATCGATTGCAAGATCTTCATCCACTTCGCCTGCACCGCCTCACAATAAGAGAACTCACCGCCGCTTAATGGCCGTTCGCTTGCAGCTGCCTGTTCGCTGGCAAGCCGTCGCCACGGTGGTCGATGTGTGAGGAGGAGGAGCGGTGGCCTTTTCGAACCCTAGAATTCGCGCCGTTTTCGAGCCGGCATCCCAAAATCGCCTTTGCCATCGCGAAGCGCAGACGCATTTGCTTGCGCGCCATCTGGAAAATCGATGCGGACTTAAATGCAGGATTGCCCGTATCACGATTAACAAATGGAATGACACGTATAACGTGTTTTTCTACGAAATGGCAGGTCAGTCGTCACCATACGCGCCTGATGGTGTTTGAGCATTGGGCTATCGACATCGACGCCCTGCGCGTTCCAGCAAACCCATAGGCATTTTTGGCAGAACGAAACCAAAATTCCCAATGTTATCAATGAGCGTATTTTTGAGTACCGGCACCTGTCACATCCGCAACAGCCGTTTGGCATTGCCGGAAAGGATTTTGGCCTTGTCTTCGTCGCACAACGGGACGCCTTGCATCCATTGCGTCGCCGGCGGATTGGCCACAAACGGCCAGTCGACGGCGAACAGGATATGGTCGACGCCCATTTCCATCACGCAGCAGAGCAGCGCCGGATTGGAGAAATTGCCGCTCGTCGTGATGTAGAAATTGCCGCAAAAAATGTCGCGGAAGCTCATCGCCTTTTGCCCCGGCCGCGCCAGCGCCTGATCGATGCGCCACACCAGAAACGGCAACGTCTCGCCGAGATGGCCCAAAATGATTTTCAGCTTCGGATGCTGCTCGAACACGCCGGAGAGCACGAGACGTATGGCAAGCGTCGCGGTCTCGACGGTATAGCCCCACGCCGGCCGCGCCACCATCGGGAAGTCCTTAACGTAGTCCTCGTAATAGATGCGCGTGACGTCGGCGTTTGGCAGCGACGGATGCAGATAGATCGGCACGTCGAGCGCTTCGGCGCGCGCATAGATCGGCCAGAACCGCTTGTGGTCGAGGAAAACGCCGTTGGCGAGACCGTGCAGCATGGCGCCTTTAAAGCCGAGCTTGACGGTGCGTTCGAGTTCGTCGGCGGCCGCTTCCGGAACCGCGGTGGGTAAGGCGGCGAAGGCGGCAAAACGCGGGTTGCCGGCGACGACCGCGTGCAGCCGGTCGTTGACGCGGCGGGTCAAGGCGGCGGCGGTCTCAGCCGGCAGTTTCTGCGCCGACGGCGCGCCGTGCGAGATCACCTGAATGTCGATACCGGCCTCGTCCATTTCCGCGATGCGGAGCGCATCGAAATCATGCAGCCGCTTGGATTGTTCGCCGGGCCGGCCGGCTTCGCCGCCGCTATAGGTCTTGGCGAGTTCCTCGTCCCAATAATGCTCCTCGATTGCGATGACCGGACAATGCGGTTTTTTGAACATCGATCTTCACCTTTCTCGATTGCTGCAGCCAACCACGGCTCGAGCCAGTAACCGCGCGACCGGGCGATTAGGCCACCGGATGCCGGCGATAATAACCGGCATCCTCGGCGCTTTGTGTCCAGCCCGGCCGGCCACGCCAGTCCAGATGGCGTGCGGCCATGTCGCTGCCGTAGCGGACCCGGAATAACAGGGTGCGTTGCGGCCCGTTGGCATATTCGTGCACCTCACCGGGCGGATGGACGACGAAGGCGCCGGGAACAACCGTAACGTTTTGCGTCGGCGTGCGCATCGCGCCGCCGCCTTCGAAGCAGAAGTAGATCTCGGTGGCGTGCGGGTGGCAATGATAGGGGCTGATCTGGCCCGGCTCCCAGCAGGCGACGGTCACATCGCCGGCTTCGATCCTGCCGAGAATTTTTTCGACATGTTTCTTCGGATCGAATTCGGCCTGATCCACCACACTAAAAACCTGCATCGCTTTTCTCCTCGGGCATCCTTTGTTGTCGGCAGATACCAAGGTTAGGCCAAATCCGCCGGCCTTGCGATGGGTCGTGACTTTGCGGCCATGGGCCGGCAAGCCAAGCAGCGCATGCAATGCTGGCTTGTTGGGGCGGAGGATGCTAAAAGCTTCGAGTCGAACTTACAGTTAGGTGAGGGGAGGGGCGTCGAAGCGAGGGCAGCTAGCTGCCAGGGGACAGGGATATGGCCCATCTCGCCGACAAGGCTCATTTCGACAGGCATACGCTTGCTCGCGTGAATTCGGCCGTCATGCTCGGCCTGATCGGTGGCGGCCTATTGGTTTGCGTGCTCGGCGCCGCCGTCTATGACCTCGACCGGCTGTTTTCAAGCTGGTGATTTTGCGGCACCGGGCGGGCTGCGGCACCTCGGTCCAACACACTGATAGCAGAGCATTTTCCCCGCTTTTCCGCGCCGATTCCGCGGTAAGGCGGCATTAAGCGTCGTAAGCGTATTGTTTATGGGGCGATGTGCGCGCCGATGAGGGGACGATGGGCGAACGCCGCGGATCGAGACGCAGCAAGAGCTTCCTGCGCGGCTTTGTCTATGTCAGCCGCAAGCGCGGGGCGCTGGCGTGCCTCATCCGCGACCTGTCCGAAAAGGGCGCCCGCATCATCTTTTCCGACACGGTGGCGCTCCCCGACGTGGTGGAACTCTATATTCCGCAGCGCGACCAGACGCTCCGCGCGCGGGTACAGTGGCGCCGCAACGACGAGATCGGGCTCGGTTTCACCGAGACGGAGCGCGCCGCCGATGCTTCGCCGAGCGCCACGGATGTTGCCCAGCGCCTCGCCATGCTGGAAGCCGAAATCGTCTCCCTGCGAGCGCTGCTCAAACGGCTCAAGGCCGAAAAGGCCGACCCGGCCGACGAAGCGGCGGCCTAGCGCGCCGGCGCGGTCAACGCCGGGGCCTCGCTTTCGCCGCTGCTGGCCTGCTAATCTCTCCGACTGCAAGTTAAAGGGAGGACGATCATGGCCAAGGGCTATTGGATTGCGACCTATTTTTCGATCTCCGAACCCGGATGCGCTGTCGCGGAATATGCCAAGCTTGCCGGTCCGGCGATCGCCGCCGCCGGCGGCCGTTTTCTGGCGCGCGGTACCGCCGCCAAGGCTTACGAAAAGGGGCTCAATCAGCGCGTCGTGATCATCGAGTTCGAAGCGTCGATAAAGCCGCCGCGGCGCACGACAGCGCCGGCTATCAGGCCGCGCTCAAAGTGCTCGGCACGGCGCCGACCGCGATCGCGCATCGTCGAAGGGCTCTTGATCCTAATTAATTGGGCGCGCGATCTTCGCTTTCCGGTCACGGTCTAATCGAACATCCGCTCGCCCTGCAGATCGATGATCTGGCGCGCCTTGTTGATCGTGAAAGTCACCGCATCGTCGTATGAGGCATAGGCATCGGCGCGGATGAAGCGGTGTTCCTTGCGTTCGCCGCCGATCTCGCGCGCGATGACGCCCGCGGTCTGATAGTGGCCGTTGTTCTTGTAGGGCGCGGCGCGGATGACAAAACCCTTGTATTCGACCGGGTCGGAGAGCCTTGCGGGCGGCGCAGATTTGCCGCCGCCGAACAGCGCGCTGAAAAATGACATCGTCCGTCTCCCGTTTTGACGTTTTTCGCCTGTTATGCGCTCCTACGGAATGTTACTCCTGGCCGCTGCACGACGCATCCCCTGCATGGAGTGTTACGATGCCGAAAGCCTACTGGGTGACCTGTTATCGCTCGATCTCCGATCCGCAAAAGCTCGCGGCCTACGCCAAGCTGGCGCCGCCGGCGGTGACGCCGTTCGGCGCCCGCTATATCGCGCGCGGCACGGCGACGGCTGCCTTCGAATCCGGACAGAAAGAGCGCATCGTGATTTCGGAATTTCCGAGCCTGGAGAAGGCGATCGCCGCCTATAACAGCCCGGCTTACCAAGAAGCCCTCAAAGCGCTCGGCAACGGCGCGGTGCGCGACATCCGCATTGTCGAGGGAACCGATTAACGCTGCTCCGGGCCGGTAAGGCAGCGCGATTGCCAAACCGGCAAAGCGCCACTATATAGGCGCCATTCGCGATTTAGCCTGCCTTGCCGTCTCGCCCACGAGGGCCTTTCCCAAGCAACGCAAAATCCGGATTGAAGGCCGTGTGAATGGTTCGCACGGCCGCAAAACGCATGATGCGTTTCAAATGGAGGGCCGCATGGCCAAAGGTACCGTCAAGTTTTTCAACGCCCAAAAGGGTTACGGCTTCATCGTCCAGGACGCGGGCGGCCCGGATGTGTTCGTTCACATCTCAGCCGTCGAGCGCGCCGGCATGAGCACGCTCAACGAAGGCCAGAAGCTCAGCTTCGACATCGAAGCCGATCGGCGCAGCGGCAAGTCCGCAGCCACCAATCTGCAAGCGGCGTAACTGACGGCTTATATAGGGCGCCGGCGTCATAATGGCGCCGGCGTTTTCGTTCATAATCGCCCCGAGCGTGATTCCACACTGGGCAAGTCGCGTTTTGCAAGTAATCATGCTCCAACAAGACGGAGAAGAATCATGCCAAGGAAGCCGGGACTGAATTCCGAATTCGTCATGTTCGACGTCCTCTATGAGGACGGCACGCAGCGTTCCAATCGCAAGGTGCCGCGCGCGCTCCTTGGCGGCATCGACGGCGATAAGCCGGCGCATGGCTTTTTGATCGAACAGGACCGCGACATCGCGGAGAAATCCGGCCGGCCGCTGGCCAAGATCAAGAGCATCGCCCGCTCTGACGCCAAGAAGAAGGCGCGCGACGCGGACTGGAAAAAGGCCGGCTAGGCCTTCGCCAAATTACCGCAAGGTTTCAGTAGCCGACCCGGGCGAAATGCTTGCGCAACAGCGCGACATTGCGCCGATTGGCGCGGAAGAACACGTCGAAAGCATCGCCGGCCAGCGGTACCACGCCGACCGCGCCTTCGAGCAAGACATTGCCGAGCATGCGCGCCAGCAACAGCCGCGGCACGCCGAGCCGGCGCGCTTCATAGAGCAAATAAAACGACAGCATGGAGGCGATCGCGTCGCCGACACCGGGCACCAGACGAAGGAGCAATTCCACGCCAAACCGCACTTTGGTGCCCGGCAGGATGAACGCGGTGTCGAACGCGGTCGCCAGCATGTCGAGCCGATCGAGCGCGGCGCGCCGCGACGCCGCATCGTAGGGGCCGGCGTCGGCGAATTGAAAAGCGGCGAAACCCGCGCGTGAGAAGCTCATTGCCGTCCGTCCTCTGCTGACCGCTGGCCCGCCCCGCAGAGATGGGAAGGCAATCACGGCCCGCAAGTGCTGGCCGCCGATGACGATACCGCGATAATCTGCGGCACCGTTTCCTCAGGCGCTGCGGAGCACGCTATGGCCAACATTCAAATTCTCAATCCCGAAACTCTCGGCAAGCCGCTCGGGCAATATTCGCAATTGACGCGCGTCAAAGCGTCGGAGTTTCTGTTCGTCGCCGGTCAGGTCGGCGCCGACAAGGACGGCAAGGCGCCGTCCGATTTCGATGCACAGTGCGGTCTTCTCTTCGCCAATATCGGCGCGGCGCTTGCCTCGCAGGGCGCAAGCTTCGCCAATCTCGTCGAATTCACCACCTATCTCGTGCACTCGCAGGACATTCCGCGGTTCATGGCCTTTCGCACGCGGGAATTTCCGAAGCTGTTCCAGAACGGCCTTTATCCGCCGAACACGCTGTTGATCGTCGACCGCCTGGTTCAGGAGCAGTTTCTGATCGAGGTCAGCGCGGTCGCAGCACTGTAGGATTGCGAACAGCCGACGGGCCTGCGCCGCGACGAATTCACTCCGGGAACTTGCGCCGCGCGCTCGTCGTCGCCAGCACCGCGCCGTTCGCTCCGAGCGCCCTGACGGTGAACTGGTAAGTATGGACCTCGCCCGGCGGCGGCGCCGGACCGATGAAGCCGGTCGAGAACGCGCCGCACGGCACCTCCGGTTGCCCGCGATAACCGACCGTTCCGCCGCCGTGATGAAAGCCGGGCTTGTCGAGATCCGTCATGGCGAATTGCAAGTTCACCGTTCCGGCCGGCACCTCGTTAAGCTGAAAATTCGGCGAGGCCTCGGGGCACCACGCGAAGGACGCCGAAAAGGCGAAGGCGTCGGACGCGCCGAGCAGCTGGGCAAGCCCGAGCCCCATCGCGGCGAGCCCGACGGCGGCAGCCGGATATCGAAAATAACGGACGACCATTCTCGGCCTTAATACGTCTGGAACGCCGCCGTGCATGCTAGACCATGATCCGATCAAGTTGAATCGGATCATGGTCTAGGTTTTACGTTGGAGCATGATCTTTTCGGAAAACCGGTTTCCACTTTTCCGGATCATGCTCTAGCACGGTCGCCCCGTGCTCTGCTCGCTGCGAACGCAAGTGAGGTTCAAGTTTCGGCGCTATCTTCCGGCCACTGCATTGCGGCTGCTTGCGCGCCGGCTTCAAGCGCGGCGCTTTCGAGGAGAAAGCCAACCGACGCAAGACCGACGGCGCGCGCCGATTTCGCCAGGCCGAGCGCCTCGATTGCCAATTCATGGGCGATGCGCGCAGGGTCGATTGTCTTGGCGGCGGAGGCTTCCGCGGCGGGCTCGCAGGGTCTCGGATGCTGGCGGCGACTGGACCGACTCATTGTATTTGCCTTTCCCTCAGGCTGGCCGGATGCGCGAGCAAAGATAAGTACATGCAACTTATATAATACTTATTGATTATCAATGATTGTCAATCACACTTAGCCACAACTCAAATAATATAAATGAATTCAATGACTTGAATTTAATTGCCATTTCACATAGCCAGATCGTCATCCGGAAAAGCGGGACCGTTTCCGAAGCGAGATCATCTCCCGAACAGGCTATCGGAGCGATCAATTCGGTCTGAAGCGATTGTGCCCTAGCCCCTCCAACGACGCGACGGCGCATGGCCAAACGCCCAAGAGCCCGCCCCCTCAAAGCGCGATTTCCCCGCCTGCGGCAGATCAGGCAAGAGCAGCTCGGCTGGGAAATCGTCGATATCGTCAGCCGCCTGCCGGGCGCCAAGCCGAGCATTTCGTCGATCTACCGCCTCGAGCAGGGCGACGCCATCCGCATGTCGAGCGCGCGCCGTGTCTTCGATGTCGTCAACGGTGCGCTGCATAACGCGCTCGACGTCTCTAAAGAGCTGGAAATGAGCTGGTGAGGGCTTTTGCGGCGACGTTTGTCGATCCGCAACAGCGCGTTTGCCTCGCAAATCGCCGTCGACTCGGCCTCGCCAGAACCCGCAAGCATTAACCCTCCTGCAACCCCTGCGGCAGCAAAGCGGCCGTTCGGCTGCCCCGGACCTGTTGTTTTCGGGACGCTTTGCCCGATTGTGGCTTTGTGACGATCATATTGCAGTGCAACGTATGAGTCAGGTGCATGGAATCCATGCGTTACAAGCCATTGCGACACACCCCTCCCCGCATATATTGCAGTGCAGCAATTGACAGAGAGCCGGTGTGCAAGTCGTTCGCTCGCAGGCTCTGCTCCGGAGAATCAACAGCATGGCTTATGCCCGCACAGCGGATGGACAATACGATTTCCTCGCCACAGCGAAGCCCAAGCAGCGCGCGTGGTGTGTTCGGTCGCCTGCTCGATTCGGTCGTGGAAGCGCGCCGGCGCGCCGCCGAACGCGAAATCGCGGCCTATCTCGAAGGCAGCGGACAATTCCTGACCGACGAGGCCGAGCGCGAGATCGAGCGCATCCTGTCGGCATCGCCGCGCTTATGAAACGAGCGCGGCTGGCAACGATCCTCCGTTCCGAAAGACAGTTCTCATGACGACCCTATCGCTTCGCGCCAAACAGCCGGCATCGGTCTGGAGCGGCTTGGGGCGCATCGTCGTCGCGGTGACGACTGCATTCGAGGCGGCGTTCGAAGTGATCGACGAGGCGACCGACCAAACGGCCGCCGCGCGCCGGCGGTTTCCCACCGCCGACTGATCGCGTCCGACTTGCCCTAGGTAAGCCCAAGCCTGTCGCTCATCGCCGCCAGAAAGCGCGCGAAGGCCGCGGCATCGCCGGGGCGCGCCGAGGCTGAGCCCCAAACCGGCTTCGGCCACAGCGGATCGTCCTTCCACCGCGCGACGATGTGGACGTGCAGCTGCGCCACCACATTGCCGATTGCCGCGATATTGAGCTTGTCGCAGCCGGGTGACCGTCTTTCAGCGCGCGTGAGGCGAGCAGCGATTTCGTCCATCAGCCGCGCGGCGTCGGCCGGCCGAGATCGACGATTTCGCTGACGCCGGCCCGCCGCGGCACCAGGATCAGCCACGGATAGTCGGCGTCGTCGATCGCCAGCACGCGGCACAGAGCGAGATCGCCGATCGCGGTGGTGTCGCCTTGGAGCTGAGGATGAAGCGTCCAGCCGGCTTCGGTCATCGGTGCCTCCGATAAATCGATGCGGCGGCATGAGAATAGGCGCGATGTCCGGGTCAAGTCCGCGGATGAGCCACGGCGACGATAATTCCGGGGGAATGAACTGCGTTCACTTTCCGAGCTTCGGCCGTGGCAACTCGTCCGGCTTGCCCCAACTGTCGATCCAGGCTTTGACCTCGCGCCAGCGCGCATCGGGCGGTTCGCCTCTGGCGGCCGGTGGGCTCGGTGGCGGCAGCTTGAGCGTCGCCATTGACGACCAAAGGCGCCGCGGCCGGCTTATTGCCGACAATTAGGGCCATCAGCTCCGCGACACTGACGCCGAGCGCCGCCGCGCGCGCTTCCAGGAGATTGGCGGTTTCGTCGTTGATTTCAATCTGCCGTGCCTTGAGCTCACCTTCGGCGGCCATGCGTTCACGCCCCCCGTTACGCAGACATGTTCGAAGACGCGGGGAGTGCGTGACGCCGACCCCGATCCGGCATCGGGATCGATTGTGTTGCGGATTTAAGTCTGCAGGAGGGCGTCGGCGCGGCGAAATCCGGTACGCGTCGCCGATAGCGCGCAGCCTTGTCATCGCCCGCGAAGGCGGGCGATCCAGGAGACACTTTCCGTACCGTGAATACTGGATGCTCCGCCTTCGCGGAGCATACACTTAGTTGTCGAGGAACGACCGCAGCTTCCGGCTTCGGCTCGGATGCTTGAGCTTGCGCAGCGCCTTGGCCTCGATCTGGCGGATGCGCTCGCGCGTCACCGAGAACTGCTGGCCGACTTCTTCCAGCGTGTGGTCGGTGTTCATGCCGATGCCGAAGCGCATGCGCAGCACGCGCTCTTCGCGCGGCGTGAGCGAAGCGAGCACCCGCGTCGTGGTCTCGCGCAGGTTCGACTGGATCGCGGCGTCGATCGGCAGGATGGCGTTCTTGTCCTCGATGAAATCGCCGAGATGCGAATCCTCTTCGTCGCCGATCGGCGTCTCCAGCGACAGCGGCTCCTTGGCGATCTTGAGGACCTTGCGCACCTTCTCAAGCGGCATGCCGAGCTTTTCGGCCAGCTCTTCGGGCGTCGGCTCGCGGCCGATCTCGTTGAGCATCTGGCGGCTGGTGCGCACGATCTTGTTGATGGTCTCGATCATGTGCACCGGGATGCGGATGGTGCGCGCCTGGTCGGCGATCGAGCGCGTGATCGCCTGGCGGATCCACCAGGTGGCATAGGTCGAGAATTTGTAGCCGCGGCGGTATTCGAACTTATCGACCGCCTTCATCAGGCCGATATTGCCTTCCTGGATCAGATCGAGGAATTGCAGGCCGCGGTTGGTGTATTTCTTGGCGATGGAAATGACGAGCCGCAGGTTGGCTTCGACCATTTCCTTCTTGGCCTGGCGCGCTTCGCGCTCGCCCTTCTGCACCATGTGCACGATCTTGCGAAACTCGCCGATTTCGAGCCCGGTCTCGGTGGCGAGCGCGTGAATATTGGTGCGCAGATCCTTGATGCGGTCCTTGTCGCGGGCGACGAAATTCTTCCAGCCTTTTTCGGAGAGCTTCGACACCCGGTTGAGCCAGCGCGGATCGAGCTCGGAGCCCTGATACTGCTTGAGGAAGCTCTCGCGGATGACGCCGTGGCTTTCGGCAAGCCGCATCAGCCGGCCTTCGTGACCGACCAGCTGCTTGTTGATGCCGTAGAGTATTTCAACGAGCCCATCGATCTTGGCCTGGTTCAGCCGCAACGATTTGACTTCTTGGATGATCTCTTCCTTGAGCTTCTTGTATTTGCGCTCCTGGTTGGGCGACAGCTTCTCGTTGATCAGCCGCCGCTCGATGTCCTGGTCCTGCAGCCGGCGCAGCCGCTTGAACGCGTCGGCGATGTTGTCGAAGGTTTCGAGCACTTTGGGCTTGAGCTCGGCTTCGATGGCCGCAAGCGACATCGAGTTTTCGAGATCGTCCTCGTCGATATCGGCATCGGCGATGGCCGCCTCTTCGCCGCCTTCCTCGCCGTCACCGGCGGCTCCGTCCCTGGCGGCCGGCTGCTGCGGCTTAAACGGCGTGGCTCCGGGCGGCGCCGACGGCGGCGCCACGGTCTGCACCGTATGCGGCACGAAACCGCCGTTGCCGGGCGGCCCCATAGGAGCCGCCATCGGCGCGCCCACAGCGGCGCCCATCGCGGCGGGATCGCCGCCGGGAGCGACGCCCGGCGCCACTTGCTTGGCATCGGGGCCGGCATAGGTCGCTTCGAGGTCGATGATGTCGCGGAGGAAGACCTTTCCCTCGTTCAATTCATCGCGCCAGATGATGACGGCCTGGAACGTCAGCGGGCTCTCGCACAGTCCGGCGATCATGGCCTCCCGGCCAGCCTCGATGCGCTTGGCGATGGCGATTTCACCCTCGCGGGATAGAAGTTCCACCGAGCCCATTTCGCGCAAATACATCCGCACCGGGTCGTCGGTGCGCTCAGTCGGCTCCTTGGTCTCGGACTTGGCGGGGGTCTTGGGGGCGACCTCGACGATTTCGCCGCCTTCGGTCTCTTCCTCCTCGGCCTCCTCGGCCTCCTCGCCGTCGGCCTCGGCTTCCTCGGTCTCCACGACGTTGATGCCCATTTCGTTCATCATCGCCAGAATGTCCTCGATCTTCTCCGAGGTGACTTCCTCCGACGGCATGACCGCGTTGAGCTGCTCATAGGTGACGTAGCCGCGCTTCTTGGCGGACTTGATCATCTTCTTGACGGCGGCGTCGGAGAGGTCGAGCAGCGGCAACGGTGCGTCCGGCGTTTCCGGGGTGTCCTTCTCCGGAGTCTCGGTATCCTTTTGCGGGGCCGACCCGTTCGGTCGCACTGAGTTTGGCCTTGGTCGCGACGGTTTTGGTGGCCACGCTCTTCGATGCCATGTCTCTGTCTCCACGGGGCGCGTTCTGCGTCCCCCTACTCTATGTCGTGAGTCTCGCCCCCAAGGAGGGGGGAGCGCACACCGGGACTGCGGGCTTAAATCCTGCGGTTCCCTGTTATTGGGCCGGAGCCATCCGCCCAAGCCGGAGGGCTGGGGCGCAAGGCTTCGGCCAAAAGGGCAGCGCCAAGGGCCTAAAACCCGTTCGCACTGCCCCCGAATCGAGGCCAAATGTGTCGGAACTCCGTTAAGCTCCGACTAACCCTAACCGGGAGGGCGGCCTCTTATTCCCTCGCCGGCGGCCTTGAGTCCAGCCGGCCCGTCCCGGCCAGACCCCGCTCCGATTACATGGACCTCGTCGCCCGGCCCGATGACGCTCCGAAGCCCTCCACCAGGGCCTCGGTTCCGTCGAGCGAGGACAGCCGGGCTTTGACGTCGCGCAACCGCGCGTAGTTCGCCTCGGTATTGTCCTCGCCGAGCGCCGTTTCTGCGTCCTTAAGTTCCCTAGTTAGGGAATGCCATTGCCGATGCAAGGCGACGAGCTGCTTCCAGGTCAACAAAACATCGGCGGCAGCGGCATTTGGCCGGGCGCCCCAGACCGACGGCGTGGTGATGGTGCGCTGGATTCGTTCGAGGAGATCGCCGAAACCACGCTTGGCCAGTTCGGCGGCGAGCGCTGCAGCTTGCTCCGACCGTGCGGCATCGGCATCGTGGATGGCGTCCTTGGCGAAATCCTCGGCGAAATGATGGGCGAAAACGTCGATCAGCGCGCCTTTGAGCTTTTGCGTGTCGACGTGGCGGAATTCGGCCGCGGCGAGTTCCTCGATATGGTCGTGAAGAAGCCACGGGTGGTTGAGCGCCGCTTGCAGGATCAACGCTTCGCGGCGCGGTATTGCGGCACGGTGGCCGCGATGCAGCGGGCCTGCGGCGAGCTGCGCGCTGGCCGCCACATAGGTGTCGTCGCGGCCGAAAGTCGACGCCGCGGAACCCGCTGCGCTTGGCCCGCGGCCTTTTTGCTCGTAGCGCTTGCCGCCGAAATCTCTAGCGAAGCCGGCCTTGCCGAAACTGCCACGGCGCGTCGAAATCTCGGCCGGCGCGAACATGCGGCGTAGTCTTTCGGAAAAATCCTGTCGGTAGTAGCGGCGCACCGCTTCGTCGGCGATCGTCGCCGTGACTTCGCTGACGCGCGCCTCGAAGGCGGCACGGCGCTCCGGCGTATCGAACGGACCGGCTTCGCTCTCGCGCGCCCAGAGCACATGCGCCAGCGGACGCGCCGCCGACAGCACGTCTTCGAGCGCCTCGCGCCCGGCGGAACGCGCCAGATCGTCGGGATCCTGGCCGTCCGGCAGTGTCGCGAGCTTTAAGCTCTTGCCGGGCTTGAGCAGCGGCAACGCCAGATCGACCGCGCGGTAGGCCGCGCGCCTGCCGGCCTCGTCGCCGTCGAAGCACAGGATCGGCTCGTCGGCCATCCGCCACATCAGCGCCAATTGCTCGGCGGTAAGCGCGGTGCCGAGCGGCGCCACGGTCGCCTCGAAGCCGGCGGTCGCCATGGCGATGACGTCGACATAACCTTCGACCGCGATGACGCGGGCGCCGTCGTGGGCGGCCTTGCGCGCGGCGGCGATGTTGTAAAGCGTCGCGCCTTTGTGGAAAAGCGGCGTCTCCGGCGAATTGAGATATTTGGCGGAGACGTCCTTATCCAGCGCGCGGCCGCCGAAGGCGATGACCCGGCCGCGCCAATCGCTGATCGGGAATATCACGCGATCGCGAAAGCGGTCGTACGGCACCGGGATATCCTCGCCGGTGACGACGAGACCGGCTTCCGCCATATCCTCGACCGAGATTTTTAACGGCGCCGAGATGTTCCTTGAGCGCATATTGCTCAGGACTGCGCATAGCCGAGGCGGAATTTGAGCTGCGTTGTCGCATGGATGCCGCGATCGAGCAGATAGCCGCGACCGCGCGCGCCGTTACGCGAAGCGAGCGTCGCTTCGAAATATTTGGCGGCCAGCTCGACGATGTCGTGCAGCGTCTTGCGCCGCTCTTCGTGAGCGGCCGCCTCGCGCGTCATCACCGGCAGCGGCACGCCGGCCTGTGCGGCGAGCCGCTCGACCGCCTCCGGGAAGCTCACGCCCTCGGTGAGCATGAGAAAGTCGAAAATGTTGCCGTTTTTGCCCGAGGAGAAGTCGAACCACATCGCCTTCTGGTCATTGACGAAGAATGACGGCGTCTTCTCCTTGTTGAACGGCGACAGCCCTTTCCATTCGCGGCCGGCCTTGCGCAATTTCACGCGCCGGCCGACGACTTCCGAGACCGGAAGCCGCGCGCGCAGCTCGTCGAGAAATTGCGGCGTGAATCGCATGGTGATTTGCCTTGTTGCGCCAAGCGTAGCGCAGCCAGGCGCTGAATATATGGCGGCGCTTGGTGCGCCGGCGGCCAGTCTTGTCCCGGTTATCCACAGGCCTGCGCTGGCCTCGGCGCCCGAATTCCGCTTAACCCAGCCGGTCGCCATCCGCCGTGAAGCCGAACAGCCGCTGCACCCGGTAATAGCGCGGCGAGCGCGGCTGGGTGATGCCCCATTGGTCGGAGCGGCCGGGCTTGTATTTCCAGTAGTCGGACGGCCGCGGCTGGTAGCTGTCGTCGACTTGCAGCACTTCGGCGGCGTATTCCAGCGGCACTTCGTCGGGTCCGCAGAAATAGGCGAAGACGTTGTCGCCCGGCCCATGGCGGCCGGGACCCCATTCGATCGGATAGCCGTTGTCCTTCATGCGGCCCATGCCGCGCATGACCGAATCGAACTCCGGCATTTCGAATGCGATGTGATTGAGCGTCGGCAGGTTCATCTTGCACAGCACGATCGAGCAATGATCGGAATTGTCGCAATGCAGGAACCACAACGGCGCATTGTCGTCGATGACGCGAAAGCCGAGCGCTTGCGTGAAGAAATGCAGCGTGCCGTCGAAGTCGCGGGTATTGAGATTGACGTGCACGATTCTGCGCGGACGGTCGGCGATGTCGCCGGCGTCGGCATGGTCGGCGCAATCGGCGACAAAGGCGAGGTTGCGGCCGTCCGGATCCTTGCAGGCAAAGCCGTAACCGCCGCCCGCCGCACTGAGCTTTGCCGGCGCGCTCGGCTTGGCTCCCGCCGCGGCGATCTTTTGGTAAAGCGCATCGACACCGGCGCGGTCGGTAACGTCGAACGCGATACGTACGACTGCCGGCTGCGACCCGCCATGCAGTCCGAGCAAGTGGTGATAGCGCCCGGTGCCGCGGAAATAGCGCGCCTCATTGCTGGCTTCGACCGGCGCCAAGCCCCACACGGTTTCGTAGAAGCGCGCCGCCTCGTCGAGGTTGCTGGCAATGAGTTCGACGCTGCGGACGCCGCGAATAAGGCAAGCCGTCATCGTGTTGTCCCTGCTATCGGTTCGCGCAGATTGGCACGAACATGCGGCGTGCTCAAACCATCGCCGTGTCACGCGCAGCGAGGCCTTTGGCGAAGGCGCGATGCAGACGCGCGATGTCGGGCGTCAGGCCGGTGAAAAGCCTGAACGCCTCGGCCGCCTGGTGTACGCACATGCCGCTGCCATTGAGCACACGCGCGCCTTTCCCGGCCGCGGCTTTGAGGAATTCGGTTTCGACCGGCGTATAGATGACGTCGGCCGCCCAATGCGTCGGCTTGAGTGCGGACATAGGTACTGGATTGCCGGGAAATCCGGTCATACCGATCTGCGTCGCGTTGACGACGCCGTCGGCGGCCGCGATGTCGCGCGAAAGGTCGCCGGACACGCGGCAACGCGCCGCGCCGTAGTGCTTGGCGACATCTGCCCGCAATCCGTCCGCGCGCGCCTTGTCGATGTCGTGGAGGATGACGACGGCAACGCCGAGATCCATCAGCGCAAACGCGACGGCACGCCCGGCGCCGCCGGCGCCAACCTGCACCACGGTCGCGCCTTTCGCGCTATCGGCGCCAAGGCTTTCCGCGAAGCTGCTGCGCCAACCGTGGCGGTCGAAATTATAGCCGGTGGTGCGGCCATCCGGTGCGATCGCAACGGTGTTGACCGCGCCGACTTGCGCGGCTTCCGGGTCAACCGCGTCGAGCAGCGGAATGACATCCTGCTTGAAGGGGTAGGTGATGTTGGCGCCGGCAAAGCCTGCAACTGTGATGGCATCGAGAAGGTGCGGCAGCCGCCGCCCCGGTATGAGATCGAGATCGATGAGATGATAGTAGCCGTCGATCCCGGCGGCTTCGAACGCGTCGGCAAACAGCGCCGGCGATAGCGAGCCCTGAATATTTCGGCCGATCAGCCCGAGCAAAATCCTGCGTTTGGTCATGAGACCTGTTGCCCGAGCAGCGCAATGCTGGCGGCTAAGAAGGTGTGATATCAGCGCGGTGGTGACGTAAACAAAATATAAGACGGTGGCTGTCAGATACAACAGGGACCATTCGATCACGGCTTGTACGCGGACGACGAATGCGTATGTACCTAGAGATAGTGAGCGCGGGTTTTTGAACGACGCCTGCGACCAATTCCTCTGCGCGCGACAGAAAGCGCTTGAGCAGCGGCGACGTGTTGGAGCGGTTGTAGCCCAACACCAGATCGATCGTCGGCGCCTCGCCCTGCAACGGGCGAATGACGACCGAGGGCGAGAGCATAGTTTGCACATAAAGCGGCAGCAGGGTGACGCCGCCGGTCGACGCCACCAGCGACACACCGAGGACAGATTCTCGGCCTCGTATTGCGGGCTTCAGCGTGATGCCGGACTTGGCGGCATAGCTCTCGATCACGGCTTTCAGCACCGGCGCGACCCGGGTCGGCGTGATGTAGGTCTCGCCGGCGAGATCCTGCGGCCCGATTGTTTCTGCGCGCGGCAGGCGATGGTCGGCCGGCAGCACGGCGACGAGCGGCTCCTTGATCAGAAACTTGAAGGCGAGCCCGGGCGCCTGCGCTTCGCGGCGGAGAAACGCCACATCGACCTTGCCGCGCATCAGCGCGCCGGCGAGTTCGGGCGAGGATTGGCTGGCCAAGGTGATCTCGATGCCGGGCTGTTCTCGCGCAGGATGCGCAGCGCCTCCGGCAGCCACACCAATTCCTGCCCGGTCAGAAAGCCGATGACGAAGGCCGCCTTCTCCGGCTGCGCGGCCCGGCGCGCCGCTTCGCCGGCCGCCTCGACCTGAAGCAACGCCAGCCGGGCATGGTCGAGAAAGACGCGGCCCGCGCGCGGTCAGCTCGATCGCCGCGCGCGCCGCGCTCCAGCAATTTGACCCCGACCTCCAGTTCCAGATCGCGAATCTGCCGGCTGAGCGAGGGCTGCGCCGTATGCAGCCGCCGCTCGGCGGCATTGGTGAGGCTGCCTTCCTCGGCGACCGCAACGAAATAGCGCAAATGCCGCAGCTCCATCGGCGCTTATCCATACTTTGAAAGTATGGCTTGAGCATACAAAGTCTTTGTCCAACAGGCAAGCCCGCGACCATTTTCATGCCCAGAGACGATGCCTGACGGCTTCGCCCCGGACTCGAAGGAGAGCCAGCCATGACCAACCTCGCCAACAAGACCGCTCTCGTGACCGGCGCTCGCGCGGCATGGGCCGCGCCACCGCGCTGGCGCTCGCCGCCGCCGGCGCCCGCGTCATCGTGCATTACGGCCGCAATGCCGACGAAGCGAAGGCGGTGGTCGATCGAATCCGCGCGCCGGCGGCCGCGCCGACGCGATCGCCGCCGATCTCGCCGCGCCCGACGGCGCCCATCGAGCTGGCCGCGCAGGTGCGCGACCTGATCGGCGGCCGGCCTCGACATCCTCGTCGCGAATGCCGGGATTTCGAACGCGGCGACGATTCGAGAACATGACGGTCGAGGATTTCGACAACCTGTTCGCCGTCAATGTCCGCGCGCCGTATTTCCTGGTGCAGCAATTGCTGCCGATCCTGGGCGACGGCGGCAGCATCGTGTTTCTGTCGTCGCTCGGCGCGCGCGCAGCGGTCGGCACGCTGTCGGCCTATGCCAGCACCAAGGGCGCCATCAATACGCTGGTGAAGTATTTCGCCTCGGCGCTCGGCCCGCGCGGCATCCGCGTCAACGCCGTCGCGCCGGGCGTGATCGACACCGACATGTCGAATTTCACCAAGACCGAAGAAGGCCGCACCGCGGTGATGGGCATGCAGGCGCTCAAGCGCATCGGCCAGCCCGAGGATGTGGCTTCGGTCATCGCTTTCCTGGTCTCGGACGAAGCGCGCTGGATCACCGGCGACATCATCGCCGTCGATGGCGGCTCGAAGCTCTGAGCCGCCGCTCCCGACCATCCTTCAAACAAGGAGCAAACGATGAGCACTTGCATCGCTTGCGCGCGCCAGCAGCCGCGCGCCATCGCTCTCGAACACGGTCACGACCGTCGGTGGCGGTGATCGCCGCCATGACGTTCTCCGCGAGCGGCGCGGCGCCGACGCCGCTCTACATCAATATCAGGAGAGTTTCGGCCTGACGCCTTTCATGCTGACGATCATTTTCGCCGCTTATGTGCTGAGCCTGCTGGCGGCTTTGCTGACGGTCGGCTCGCTGTCGGACTATATCGGCCGGCGGCCGGCGATCCTGGCGGCGCTGGTTCTGAACATCGCGGCGATGGTGATGTTCATGACGGCCGATTCCGCGATGCGCGCTGATCGCGGCGCGCGCGCGTCCAGGGCTTCGCCACGGGGCTCGCGACCGCGACGCTCGGGGCGGCGATCCTCGACACCGATCGAAGCCGTGGACCGGTGTTGAACAGCATCACGGCGTTCGGCGGTTTGACCGCCGGCAGTCTCGGCGCCGCCGCTCTCGTCAGTTACGCGCCCGACCGGGCCAGCTTGTCTATTTCGTTCTGCTGGTGCTGTCGGCGATCGAGGCACTGGTGCTGTGGCACATGCCGGAGACGGCGCAGCTGAAGACGGGAGCGCTCGCATCGTTGCGTCCGCATGTCAGCGTGCCGAGGCAGGCGCGCGGCGCGCTGGTCGCAGGTGACGCCGGTGACGATCGCCTCATGGGCGTTGGGCGGCTTCTATTTCTCGCTGATGCCGCGCTGGTGCGTGTCGCGACGGGCGTGACCTGCCGTTGGTCGGCGGGCTGGTCGTCAGCGCTTTGACGTTGAGCGGTGTGCTGAGCGTGTTGTCGCTGCGCTCGGTAGCCGACGAGCCGGATGCTTGGCGGAGGCATCGTGGCGCTGGCATCGGGCGTGGCGATCACGCTCGCCGGCGTTGAAGCCCAACTCGTGTGGCTGATGCTGGCCGGCACGCTCGTATCGGGCACGGGATTTGGTGCGGCGTTTTCCGGCACGATGCGCACAGTCTTGCCGCTGGCCAAGCCGACGAACGCGCTGGCTTGCTGTCGGCGTTCTACGTCGAAGGCTATCTCTCGTTCAGCCTGCCCGCCGTGCTGACCGGCTTTCTGGCGCCGATCGTGGGTCTCACAATAGCTGCCAACGTTTATGGTGTAGCCGTCATCGTCATGGCGCTGTTGTCCATGCTCGCGATGGCGCGTTCCAAGGCAATCTGAGGCAGATCTTATGGCTAGCCGCCGAGCAACTTTTTCACCTGCGCGCTGGCCTTGGAAAAATCCATCTGGCCGGAAAAGCGCTGTTTGAGCGCCGCCATGGTGCGGCCCATGTCTTTGAGCGTTTCGGCTTCGATGGTCTTGATCAGCGCCGAAATCGCATGCGCCGCTTCCAGGTCGGACATTTGCTTGGGGAGATAGGTGGAGATGATCTCGATCTCTTCGCGCTCCTGGGCGGCGAGCTCGCTGCGGCCGGCCTTTTCGTAAATGTCGAGCAATTCCTGGCGCTGCTTGATCATTTTGCCCATGACGTCGAGAATCTCAGGATCGCTCAAGCTCGACCGCTCGGCGCCGCTGGTCTCCCGCTGCAGTACAGCGGCATTGATCAGACGCAGCGTCGAGACGCGGCGCGCCTGACCCGCTTTCATCGCCTCTTTCAAGGCGCTGTTGATATCGTCGCGCAACACGGCTAAGGCCTCTCGCAATGGCGCCGGTTGGGGCTTACGGGCGCGCCGCAATGATTTAGGCCCTTGCTTATGCCGACACAACCGCAGTCTCCGAGGACCTTGGCCGGCTGGGATGAGCCCAAACCGACGGCGCTCCTGGTGCTGGCCGACGGCACCGTGCTCGAAGGCATTGGCTTCGGCGCGACCGGGCAAGCCGTCGGCGAGGTCTGCTTCAACACCGCGATGACCGGCTACGAGGAAATCCTCACCGATCCGTCCTATGCCGGCCAGATCATCACCTTTACATTCCCCCACATCGGCAACGTCGGCACCAACGAGGAGGACATCGAGACCGTCAACCTCGCGGCGACGCCGGGCGCGCGCGGCGTGGTGCTGCACTCGGCGATCACGGCGCCGTCGAACTACCGGGCCACGCGCCATCTCGATGCCTGGCTGAAAAGCCGCGGCGTCATCGGGCTTTCCGGCCTCGACACCCGCGCGCTGACTGCGCTCATTCGCGAGCGCGGCATGCCGAACGCTGTGATCGCCCACGAGCCGTCCGGCCGCTTCGACATCGATGCGCTCAAGCGCGAGGCCAGTGCATGGCCCGGGCTCGTCGGCATGGATCTGGTGCCGCTGGTGACGACCGGGCAACGCTTCACCTGGGACGAGACGCCGTGGCGCTGGGGCGAGGGCTACGGCCGCCAGGATCACGCGGAATTCAACGTCGTCGCCATCGATTACGGCATCAAGCGCAACATTCTGCGCCAGTTGTCCGGCAATGCCTGCAAGGTGACGGTGGTGCCGGCGACGACGTCGGCCGCCGATATTCTGGCGCTCAAGCCCGACGGTATTTTTCTCTCCAACGGGCCGGGCGATCCGGCCGCCACCGGCGCCTATGCCGTGCCGGTGATCCGCGCGTTGATCGGGGAGAAGCCGGTGTTCGGCATCTGCCTCGGTCATCAGATGCTGGCGCTCGCGGTCGGCGCCAAGACCATGAAAATGCATCAGGGCCATCACGGCGCCAATCATCCGGTCAAAGACCTCGTGACCGGCAAGGTCGAAATCACCTCGATGAATCACGGCTTTGCCGTCGACCGTGCGACGCTGCCGGACAATGCGGTTGAGACTCACGTCTCCTTGTTCGACGGCTCCAATTGCGGCCTCGCCTTGAAAGACCGGCCGGTGTTCTCGGTGCAGTATCATCCCGAAGCCTCGCCCGGCCCGCGCGACAGTCATTTATTGTTCAATCGTTTTGTCGACATGATGCGCAATGGGAAGCGGCAGTGAGCCAGCCGAGCTCGGGGTTTGAGTTATAAAATCTCAACCTAACCTCGTGTAGAAGTCCGCGGCCGCAGTCGAGTTGATGAACATTACCGCAATGGCCTCCGCCGCACCCACCACCTACAAATTCACCGACGACGGTCGGATTCCGAACAATCCGAGCTTGCCGCTCCTGCTTTATCGCGGCGGCGTCGATCTCGTCGGCTCGCCCGACCCGGAAGCCATCATCGAAAAGGCCTTCGCGGCCAATGGCTGGGGCAATATGTGGCGCAACGGGATATACCCTTACGTCCACTATCATTCGATGATCCACGAGGCGATGGGCATCGCGCGCGGGCGCGCCACGGTGCGCTTCGGCGGCGCCAACGGCCAAGAGATCGAGATCACGCCGGGCGACGTCGTCATCCTGCCGGCGGGCACCGGCCACCAGTGCCTGGCGCAGAGCCCGACGCTGGTCGTCATCGGCGCCTACCCGCCGAGCGGCAAGTACAATCTCTGCCGCGGCACCAAGCCCGATCACGCCAAGGCTGTTGTCGACCATCCCGAAAGTGCCGCTGCCGGCGACCGATCCGGTGTTCGGATCGGACGGCCCGCTGGTCGCGCTGTGGGACGCCTGACGACTTTGTCGACGGTTTGTTCTCAAGTCGTGCCCTCTTAATACGATTGGCGAGAGCGAGCGGATGCAATCCATCACGCGCCGTCAGTGACAGTACCAGTAGTGCCGTCGAAATAGTCGGCCGGTTCGCACATACATGCCGGATGCGTTACGCAGCAAATATTGCTTTTTGGCGCTGTCGTATTGGATCTTGGGAACGGCGACGCAGTTGGGCTGAGGGGGTTGCTGCGCCGTCGCCGATGAAGATGGAAATGCAATGAGCATGAACCCAATCGCGGCGGCGACGGGTGCGATCACTTTTCCTCGCTTCATGCGATCACCTTGTTGTCGCTCACCTGAATAAGAAAACGGTATCACGCCTCAATGCCGCGGTCTGTGACGCATATTATAGTCCGCCGGGACGCCGACATGAGGTCCGGCGCGTCACGCCGTTTCCGGCTCAGTCTAGACTAACCCAATCTGCGACTTGATCGGTACGCGGTGGTGCGATCAAATGTGCGATTGCGCCATGGGCCTAGAGCGAAATCGGCAATAGAATGCCTACGCAGGGCAAATGCGCCAAACAAAAGGGGGGACGCCATGGGAAGAATGACCATCATTCCGGTTGCCGCGCTGGCGCTGGTCGCCAGCCCGGCGCTGGCGCAGCAAACGACCGTCAAGATCGGCTTCATCTCGACCTTCTCGGGCCCGGTGGCCGCAATCGGCAACGACATGAAGAACTCGTTCGAGCTTGGGCTCGACCAGCACGGCCGCAAGCTCGGCGGGCTGCCGGTCGAGGTCATCTACGCCGACGACCAGCTCAAGCCGGAAGTCGGGGTGCAGAAGACTCAGGAATTGATCGAGTCCGACCATGTCGATTTCGTCGTCGGCTATATCTGGTCGAACGTGCTGCTCGCCTCGCTCAAGCCGCTGGTCGATTCCAAGACCATGACGGTCGTCACCAATGCCGGGCCCAATCAGTTGGCCGGCGAGCTTTGTTCGCCGTACGTATTCTCGACCTCCTGGCAGAACGACCAGACGCCGGCCGCTGTCGGCCGCTACATGAACGAGAAGGGCGTCAAGACCGCGTTCCTGATGGGCCCGAATTACGCCGCCGGGAAAGATATGCTGGTCGGCGTTCAGACCACCTTCAAAGGCCAGATCGTCGGCCAGGAGCTGACGCGCTGGCCCGATCAGCTCGATTTCTCCGCGGAACTGTCGAAGGCGCGCGAGGCAAAGCCGGACGCGATCTTCGCCTTCTATCCGGGCGGCGCCGGCGTGCAATTCGTCACCCAATACGTGCAGGCGGGGCTGAAGGGCCAGATTCCGCTCTACACCGCATTCACCATCGACGACCTGTCGCTGCCGCGGCTGAAGGATCTCGCGGTCGGCGTGCCCGGCGCCCAGGAATGGGTCAACGATCTGCCCAACGACGCCAACAAGACATACGTCACCGACTATAAGGCCAAGTACCACGCCTCGCCGTCGTTCTATGGTGCGCAGACTTATGACGCTGTCGGCTTGATCGACAGCGCCATCACCGCGGTCAAGGGCGACCTCAGCAACAAAGAAGGTATGCGCAAGGAGATGGAGAAGGCCGACTTCAAGTCGGTGCGTGGCGACTTCAAGTTCGGCAACAACCACATCCCGATTCAGAATTTCTATCTGCAGGATGCGGTGAAGAACGCCGACGGCTCTTACGCGCTCAAGACCGTCGCTTTGATCGTCAAGGACGATCAGGACCGTTTCCACGACAAGTGCATGATGAAGTAGATCGGCTGTTGACGCGCCCGCAATTCTACCGCTCATTCCTGCGGCAGGGGGAATCCAGTTCGCGCTACGGGACCGCGAAAACTGGGTCCCCGCTTTCGCGGGGACGAGCGGTATAGGCGTCTATGCTCTATTTTACCGAGCAGTTATTGAACGGCATCCAGCTCGGCATGCTGCTGTTCCTCTTGGCGGCCGGCTTGACGCTGATCTTCGGCATCATGGATCTGGTCAATCTGGCGCACGGCTCGCTCTATATGCTCGGCGCTTATTTCGCGGCCACGTTTGCGGCGTGGACTGACAGTTTTGTGCTCGGCGCCATTCTCGCGGTCGCCGCCACGCTGGTGGTCGGCATGGTGCTCGAGGTGATCGCGATACGCCGGCTCTACGGCCGCAGTCATCTCGATCACGTGCTCGGCACGTTCGGGCTATTGCTGTTCTTCAACGAGCTGGTGCGCCTGATCTGGGGCCCGGCTGGCATGACGCTGTCGCTGCCCAGCGAGATGCTCACTGCCGTTCAAGTCCTGCCGGGCCTTTACTATCCGGCCTATCGCTTGGTCATCATCGCGGTGACATTGGCGGTCGCGCTTTTGCTTTACGTGCTGGTGATGCGCACGCGGCTCGGCATGCTGATCCGCGCCGGCGCCTCCAACCGCGAAATGGTCGGCGCGCTGGGGGTCAACATCAAGCTCCTTTACACGCTGGTGTTCGGGCTCGGTGCGGCGCTGGCGGGTTTCGCCGGCCTGATGCAGGCGCCGATCCTTACCGTACAGATCGGCATGGGCGAGAACATTCTCATTCCGGCTTTCGTGGTCGTGGTCATCGGCGGCATCGGCTCGATCCGCGGCGCCTTCGTCGCCGCGCTGCTGGTCGGCATCATAGACACGATCGGCCGTGCCTTCTTGCCCGATCTGTTGCACCATTACCTGAGCGAGAACGCCGCCGCGACGCTCGCACCGGCGCTATCGTCGATGTCGATCTATCTGCTCATGGCTGTGGTGCTGGTGGTGCGACCGGAAGGCTTGTTCCCGGCGGCAGGCCGATGAGCGCGTGGCGCAAGGATTGGCGGGAGAAATGGAGCGCGCGCGTCGTGGTCAACGCCGCGCTCCTCATCGTCCTTGCACTGGTCCCGGTTTATGCGGCGTTCGCCGGCGATCCCTTCGCCATGACATTGTTCTCGCGCATTCTCATCATGGCGATCGCGGCGCTCAGCCTGAACCTGATCATGGGTTTCGGCGGCATGGTCAGCTTCGGCCACGCCGCTTATCTCGGCATCGGCGGCTATGCCGTCGGCATTCTGGCCAAGGAAGGCATCGGCTCCGGCTTCGTGCAATGGCCGGTCGCGGTCACGGCGTCGGCTCTCTACGCGCTGGTGGTGGGCGCGCTATGCCTGCGCACCCGCGGCGTGTACTTCATCATGATCACGCTCGCCTTTGCGCAGATGATCTATTACGTCGCCAGCGGGCTCGACCGCTACGGCGGCGACGATGGTCTGACCATCTATCACCGCAGCCAGTTCGGCGTTTTCGATATCAACAACGCGACGGTGTTCTACTATCTGTGTTTCGGCTTGCTGCAGGCGAGCATTTATCTGGTGTGGCGCATCGTCAATTCGCGTTTCGGTCTGGTGATCCAGGGCGCACGCTCGAATGAACCGCGCATGCAAGCCATCGGTTTTCCGACGTTTCGCTACAAGCTCGTCTGTTTCACGATCGCGGGCGCGCTGTGCGGCCTCGCGGGGGCGCTTCTTGCCAACCAAACCAATTTCATCAGTCCGGCGATGATGCATTGGACACGCTCCGGCGATCTCATCGTCATGGCGGTGTTCGGTGGCATGCATGCGATGTTCGGGCCGCTGATCGGCGCGATGGCTTTTCTGCTCCTGGAACAAGGCCTGTCGCACGTCACCGATTATCCGGATCTGATCCTCGGCCCATTGTTGCTGTTCGTGGCGATCTACGTCAACGGCGGTATCGACGGACTGCTGGGGGGCGCGCGCCGTGGCTGAAGCGATTCTCGAAATCGATGCTTTGACCAAACGCTTCGGCGGTGTGCTGGCGTCCGACGGCATTTCGCTCGCGCTCCCGCGCGGCGAACTGCATGCGCTTATTGGGCCGAACGGTGCCGGCAAGACCACGCTGATCGGACAGTTGACCGGCGAGATTGCGCCCGACAACGGCAGCATTCGCTTCGACGCCCGCGACATCACGGCGCTGCCGGTCTATCGGCGCAGCCAGCTTGGGCTGGCGCGCTCGTTTCAGATCGCCTCGCTGTTTCCCGAATTCACCGCGCTCGACAATGTCGCGCTCGCGGTCCAGGCGCATGCGGGCCATTCGTTCCGCTTCTGGCGGGATGCGCGGCGCGAGTGCGAACTGCGCGAGCCGGCCCATGACGCGCTCATGCGCGCCGGCCTCGCGGAGCGCGCCGGTGTGCCGGTCATCGATCTCAGCCACGGTGAGCGCCGCCAGCTTGAAATCGCCATGGCGCTGGCGGCCCAACCGCGCCTGCTGCTGCTCGACGAACCGATGGCCGGTATGGGCCCGGAAGAATCCACGCGGCTGGTGGAGATGCTGCGACAACTCAAGGGCGGCATCACCATTCTTCTAATCGAGCACGATATGGACGCGGTCTTCGCGTTGGCGGATCGCATCAGCGTCCTGGTGTACGGCCGCATCATCGCTTCTGGCGAGCCGGCCGCGATCCGCGCCGATGCCGCGGTGCGCGAGGCCTATCTCGGCGAGCCGGACGAGGTTCGGCAGGAGACCTGGAATGGCTGACGCGCCGCTCCTCGAACTCCGCGACGTCGAAACCAGCTACGGACTAAGCCGCGTGCTGTTCGGCGTCTCGCTTGCGGTTGCACCGGGCGAATTGGTGTCGCTGATGGGCCGCAACGGCATGGGCAAGACGACGACAGTGCGCTCCATCATGGGGCTCACTCCGGCGGCGTCGGGCTCGATCCGCTTCGCCGGCGGGGAAATTCGCCAACTGCCGGCTTATCGCGTGGCCCAGCTCGGCATCGGTCTGGTGCCGGAAGGGCGCCAGCTTTTTCCTAATCTCACGACGCGCGAAAATCTCGTCGCCACCGCGTCAAATCGCGGCGGCGCCACTGAACCGTGGACGCTCGAACGCGTCTGGGCGCTGTTTCCGCGGCTTGCCGAACGCGCGGGCAGCATGGCCAATCTGCTGTCCGGCGGCGAGCAGCAGATGCTGGCGGTCGGCCGCGCGCTGATGACGAATCCGCGTTTGCTGATCCTCGACGAAGCGACCGAAGGCCTGGCGCCACTGATCCGCGACGAGATCTGGCGGTGTCTCGCCAAGCTGCGCGCGGTCGGGCAATCGATCCTGCTGATCGACAAGAACGTCGGCGCCATCACGCGTATCGCGGACCGCCATTATTTCATCGAGCGTGGCCGCATCGTGTGGTCGGGCAGCTCGCGTGATCTGGCGACCTCGCCCGATATTGCGCATCGCTATCTCGGCGTTTGACGCCGGGGCAGCGGCCGCATCAGCTCGGCTTGATGTCGGCGAACTTGATCACCTTGGCCCATTTGTCGACTTCGGCGGCGATGTATTTGGCGAATTCGGGACGCGTCATCGGCGTCGGCACGGCGCCCAGATTATCGAACTTCGGCTTCAAGGCCGGATCGGTGAGGACAGCGTTGATCTCGGTGTGCAGCTTGTCGACAATGTCGCCGGGCGTGCCCTTGGGGGCGCCGATGCCGTGCCAAATGCTGGCGGCGTAGCCCGGCACGGTTTGCGCCACGGTCGGAATGCCGGGCAGCGCGTCGGACGGCGTAGTGCCGGTGACCGCGATGGCGCGCAGCTTGCCAGCCCTGATATTGGCGATGGTCAGCGGGATCGGAGTGAACGCGACTTGGACCTGGCCGCTGAGCAGATCGGGCATGAAGCTCGACCGATACGGCACGTGCACCAGATTGGTGCCGGTCATCATCTTGAACAGCTCGGCCGCCATATTGGGCGCGGTGCCGGTGCCGAACGACGCGTAATTGAGCTTGCCCGGATTGGCCTTGGCGTAGGCGATGAATTCCGGAACCGTCTTGACCGGAACGTCAAGATTGACTTCGAGAACGTTAGCCGACTGGATCGTGCTGGCGACCGGCACGATGTCGTTCATGAAGCTGAAGTCGGCGGTCTTCTCATAAAGCGTGGTATTGACCGCGTTGGTGACGGTCATTGCCAAAAGCGTATAGCCGTCCGGCGTGGCGCGCGCGACCTCTCGGCGGCAAGGTTGCTCGCCGCGCCCGGCTTGTTCTCGACGATGAATTGCTGGCCGAGCCGTTCCGACAGCGATTGCGCGATGAGCCGCGCGACGATGTCGGTCGCGGCGCCGGGTGGAAAACCGACCATGATGCGCACCGGGCGCGTCGGGTAATCGAGCGCGAAAGCGGCGCGCGAGACGGCCGGCAGCGCGACCGCGCCTGCCGCGAGATGCAAGAATCGTCGTCGCGGAAGTCTCACCGCAGGTCTCATGGCTTTTCCCTCCCACGACCTCGAAGCTCTTTCGCACATGCCGAAAGCGCCGAACCGAGGCCGAATTTGTTTTTGTATGCTTGCCCGCCGCAGGCCCGACCGCTGCCGTTTCATGCTCGCAGGACACCGGCACATCCCGCTGGCAGCTTGGGCGCAAACCCTACAACAGTTCCAGCCTCATATGGAGGGGAGCGACATCACACCACGCCGAACTGCGCCTGCCGGTCATGGCGGCGCGGCGAGGCAAGGACGCTCCGGCGCTCACAAATTCAATTGGTAGCTGACTGGCACCCAGCGATAGCCATCCGAAGTCTTGTCGATCAGGCCGATGCCGGGGAACGGCATATGGTAGCCGGTGACGAATAGATTTTCGTCTGCCGCCATGGCGAGGATGCGCTTGCGCGTGGCCACCGCTTTGTCCTTGTCGTCATCGACGTCGAGATGCCAGTCCGGCCGCTGGATCGCCACGACGTAGTGGACGCAAGTGTCGGCCCAGATCAGGAGGCGCTTGCCCTCGCTCTCGACGTGATAGGCGAGCATCCCGGGCGAATGCCCGGCGACGTCGACCGCGCGGATGCCGGGCGCCACCTCGTCGCCCGGCTTGATGAAGCTCCGATCGATCGGCGAGCGGCAGCGCCAGCTTGGTAAACAGTTGCAGATTGAATTTGCGCGCCTCGCGGACGTTCTCGCCGCGCTTCCAGAAATCGAACTCCGCGGCGCCGAAGACATAGCGCGCCTTGGGGAAAACCGGCTTGCCGCCGTCCATGAGGCCGCCGATATGGTCGGGATGGCCATGCGTGATGACAACGATGTCGATGTCGGACGGCTGGTAGCCGGCCAGCGCCAAGCCCTCGACCAGCCGGCCTTCCGACAGCCGGCTGCGCAATTGCGGATAGTCGCGCGACAGCGCGCCGTTGCCGGTGTCGAACAGGATGAGCTCTTTGCCGGTGTTGACGAGCGTCGGGATGAACGGATGCACATAGCGGTTCGCTTCGATGCCGTTCTTCCGGCAAAGATTTTGCGCCTCCTCGGCGCTGCGCTCCGGTCCGAAGCCCGGATGCAGGCCGTCGCGAATGACCTTGCCGTCCAGGATATTGGCTATTTCAAAACTGCCGAACTTGAAGCGATAGACGCTCGGCTGCAGTTCGCCTTGCATTGACGCCGGCACGCGATCCTCCGCTGCTTTGGTTTAAGTCCGATTTCTCGACTGCGTGCGGCACTTTCCCGGCGAATGCAAGCCCTGCGCGATGGTGGGGATGAGCCAGCCGGCCGGCACTAGTCGGCCCTGGGTCAGCCTTCCCATGGCGCCGAATCTGGTCTAAGACGCCCTCGCGCGGGGCCGAGCCCCGCCGTGGCCGGAAGGACGCGCGACATGCGCGCCCTTTTTTTGTGCCCGACGTTTTAATGCCTAGATACGGAAGCGATGCCCAAACGGACCGACATCTCCTCGATCCTGATTATTGGCGCGGGTCCGATCGTCATCGGCCAGGCCTGCGAGTTCGACTATTCCGGCACGCAGGCCTGCAAGGCGCTCAAGGCGGAGGGCTATCGGGTCGTTCTGGTCAATTCCAATCCGGCGACGATCATGACCGATCCGGATTTGGCGGACGCGACCTATATCGAGCCGATCACGCCCGAGATCGTCGCCAAGATCATCGAGAAGGAACGCTACGCCGTTCCCGGCGGCTTCGCGCTGTTGCCGACCATGGGCGGGCAGACCGCGCTCAATACCGCGCTGTCGCTGCGCAAAATGGGCGTGCTGGAAAAATTCGACGTCACGATGATCGGCGCCACCGCCGACGCCATCGACAAGGCCGAGGACCGCAAGCTGTTCCGCGATGCGATGACCAAGATCGGGCTTTCGACGCCGCGCTCGCATCAGATCAAGACCCTGATCCAGGCGCTCGAAGCGCTCGACGATATCGGCCTGCCGGCCATCATCCGGCCGTCGTTCACGCTCGGCGGCACCGGCGGCGGCATCGCCTACAACAAGGCCGAATTCATCGAAATCGTCGAGCGCGGCATCGATGCGTCGCCGACCTCCGAGGTGCTGATCGAGGAATCGGTGCTCGGCTGGAAAGAGTTCGAGATGGAGGTGGTGCGCGACAAGAACGACAACTGCATCATCGTCTGCTCCATCGAAAACGTCGATCCGATGGGCGTGCATACCGGCAATTCCATCACCATCGCGCCGGCGCTGACGCTGACCGACAAGGAATATCAGATCATGCGCGACGCCTCGATCGCGGTGCTGCGCGAGATCGGGGTGGAGACCGGCGGCTCCAACGTGCAGTTCGCGGTCAATCCGGCCGACGGCAAGCTCGTCGTGATCGAGATGAATCCGCGGGTGTCGCGCTCCTCGGCTTTGGCGTCGAAGGCGACCGGGTTTCCGATTGCCAAGGTCGCCGCCAAGCTTGCCGTCGGCTATACGCTCGACGAGATTGCCAACGACATCACCGGCGGCGCCACGCCGGCCTCGTTCGAGCCGACCATCGATTACATCGTCACCAAAATTCCGCGCTTTGCGTTCGAGAAATTTCCCGGCGCCGAGCCGGTGCTCACCACCTCGATGAAATCGGTCGGCGAGGCGATGGCGATCGGCCGCACCTTTGCCGAAAGCTTGCAGAAGGCGTTGCGCTCGCTCGAAACCGGCCTCACCGGCCTGGACGAGATCGCCATTCCCGGTCTCGGCGAGGGCGACGACAAGAACGCCATTCGCGCCGCGCTCGGCACGCCATCGCCCGACGGCATCCGCAACGTGGCGCAGGCGATGCGGCTCGGCATGAGCGACGCCGATATCCATACCGCCTGCCGGATCGATCCGTGGTTCCTGGCGCAAATCCGCGGCATCGTCGACATGGAAGCCGAGATCCGCGACAAGGGCCTGCCGGCATCGGCGCCCGCACTGCGCCGGCTCAAGGCGATGGGCTTTTCCGATGCGCGGCTCGGCCGGCTCACCGGGCTTGCCGCGGAAGAGGTTGCGCAGCGCCGCCGCGCGCTCGGGGTGCGGCCGGTGTTCAAGCGGATCGATACCTGCGCCGCCGAATTCGCTTCGCCCACCGCGTATATGTATTCGACCTACGAGACGCCGTTTAACGGCCGCGCGATGGATGAGGCGGCGCCGTCGGACAAGAAGAAAGTCGTCATCCTCGGCGGCGGTCCGAACCGCATCGGTCAGGGCATCGAATTCGATTATTGCTGCTGCCACGCCTGCTTCGCGCTCAAGGAAGTCGGCTACGAAACCATCATGATCAATTGCAATCCGGAGACGGTGTCGACCGATTACGACACCTCCGACCGGCTCTATTTCGAGCCGCTCACCGCCGAGGACGTGATCGAGATCATCGATACCGAGCGCGCCAATGGCACGCTGCACGGCGTCATCGTGCAGTTCGGCGGCCAGACGCCGTTAAAGCTCGCCGAGTCGTTGGCCAAGGCGCAGGTGCCGATCCTCGGCACCTCGCCCGACGCCATCGATCTTGCCGAGGATCGCGACCGCTTCAAGCAATTGCTCGAACGCTTGCAGCTGCGGCAGCCCAAGAGCGGCATCGCCACCTCGCCGGAAAAGGCCAAAGCAATCGCCGAATCGATCGGCTATCCGATCGTGATCCGCCCCTCCTACGTGCTGGGCGGACGCGCGATGGAGATCGTGCACGACTCCAACCATCTGGCCCGTTACGTCGCGCGGCTCGCCGCCGATCTCGACCGTCCGTCGGAATTTGCCGTGTCGGAAAGACGGCCGCTGCTCATCGACCGCTATCTCACCGACGCCGTCGAGGTGGACGTCGATTGCCTGGCCGACGGCAAAGACAGCTACATCGCCGGCATCATGGAACACATCGAGGAGGCCGGCATCCACTCCGGCGATTCCGCTTGCTCGCTGCCGCCGCACAATCTTTCGGCCAAGGTCATCGCCGAACTCGACCGGCAAACCCGGGCGCTGGCGCTGGCGCTCAAAGTCGGCGGCCTGATGAACGTGCAATACGCCATCAAGGACGGCGACATTTACGTGCTCGAGGTCAATCCGCGCGCCTCGCGCACGGTGCCGTTCGTCGCCAAGGTGACCGGCATACCCGCCGCCAAGATCGCGGCGCGCATCATGGCGGGCGAGTCGCTCAAGAGCTTCATGCTCAAGCCGCAGCGTTTTGAGCCGGGCGCCGCCGGCCATGTCGGCGTCAAGGAAGCGGTGTTCCCGTTCGCGCGGTTCGGCCCCGCGGTCGATACCGTGCTCGGTCCGGAGATGAAGTCGACCGGCGAGGTGATGGGCATCGATCGCGACTACAATGTCGCCTTCGTCAAAAGCCAGCTCGGCGGCGGCACGCGGCTGCCGAAAACCGGCACCGTGTTCGTGTCGGTCAAGGACGCCGACAAGCCGCGCATTCTCGAAGCCGCCCGGCTGCTCGCCGGACTGGGCTTTCGCATCATGGCGACATCGGGCACGCAACGCTATTTGGCCGAGCAGGGTGTCGCGGCGGTCACGATCAACAAGGTCGCCGAAGGCCGGCCGCACATCGTCGACGCCATCAAAAACGGCGAAGTCCAGCTGGTTTTCAACACCACCGAAGGGGCCACGGCGCTGGTCGACAGCCGGTCGCTCCGGCGCGCAGCCCTCTTGCATAAAGTGCCGTATTACACCACTCTCTCAGGGGCCGTCGCCGCAGCGCAGGGCATCAGGGCCTATCTCGGGGGCGACCTCGAGGTGTGTGCGCTGCAGAGCTATTTCGGGGCCGGGTCTGATCAAGCATCGGGGCGGCCGCAGCGACGGTACGTGTAGAGCCAGGGTTCGTGATCGTAGGCCGGACAATGCTTCGGCCCGCGATCAAACTTTTGACTCTGCAGGCACTGGAGGTTGAGATCGATGGACAAGATTCCGATGACGGCAGAGGGCTACACGGCGCTGGAGTCCGAGCTCGAGCACTGCCAGCAGGTGGAGCGGCCGCGCATCATTCAGCAGATCACCGATGCACGCACTCACGGCGACCTGTCGGAGAACGCCGAATATCACGCGGCGAAGGAATCCCAATCTTTCAATGAAGGCCGCATCGCCGAACTTGAGGACAAGCTGGCGCGCGCCGAAGTCATTGACGTTTCAAAGCTTTCCGGAGAGACCATTACGTTTGGCGCGACCGTGACGCTGGTCGACGAAGACACCGAAAAAAAGGCGGTGTGGCAGATCGTCGGCGAGCCGGAAGCGGACGCCAAGAAGGGCAAGATTTCGATTACCTCACCGCTGGCGCGCGCTTTGGTCGGCAAGAAAAAGGGCGCGCAGGTCGAAGTGGTCACCCCCGGCGGCGCCAAGGCCTATGAGGTGATGAAAGTCGAGTGGAAGTAGCGGCAAGCGCCGTGAAATTCGGCGTATTCGACCACATGGACGATGCCGGCGTCCCGCTCGGCAAGCTTTATGCCGGGCGGCTACGGCTTGCCGAGGCGTACGATCGCGCCGGCTTCCACGCTTATCACCTCGCCGAACATCATGGCACGCCGATCGGCTGCGCGGCGTCGCCCGGACTGTTTTTGGCGGCACTGGCCCAGCGCACCGCCAGGCTGCGCTTCGGCCCGATGGTTTATCTGCTGCCGTTCTATCACCCCTTACGTCTGATCGAGGAAATCTGCATGCTCGATCAGATGAGCGCTGGACGCCTGGAGCTCGGTGTCGGGCGCGGCGTGTCGCCATTCGAGACCGCAGCTTACGCGCTCGACTTCGCACAGACACAGGCGATGTATCATGAAGCGTTCCAGGTGGTGCTTAAGGGCCTCGCTTCGGACGAGCTGACTTTCGCCGGCAAGTTCTATCGCTTCGATAAGGTGCCGATGGTGTTGCGGCCGGTGCAGCACCCGCACCCGCCGCTGTGGTACGGCGTCAGCTTGCCCGATAACGCCGATTGGCCGGCGCAAAACGACGTCAATGTCATTTCGCTGGCGCCGCGGCCAGCCGTGCGCCCGATCTTCGATCGCTATCTGGCGGTGCGGCGCCAGCTCGGTAAGCCGGATACGACGTTGTTTGGCGTCGGGCGGCACGTGGTCGTGGCGGACAACGACGCGCAAGCGCTCGCCATCGCGCGGCGCGCCTATCCGTACTGGCGCAAAAACTTCTTCTGGCTGTTCGAACGCCATGGCGCAGCGCCGCGCGTGGCCGGCCAATATCCGGAAAGTTTCGATGACCTCGCCGCGCTCGACCTCGCCGTCGCCGGATCGCCGCGCACGGTACGCGACTTCGTTGCGGCCGAAATCGAAAGCACCGGGTCGAACTACTTCGTGCCGTGGCTCGCCTTTGGCGACATGCGCGTCGAGGAGGCCTTGCACTCGGTGGACCTGTTCGCTCGTGAGGTCATTCCGGCTTTCGGATAGGAGAAATTCGGCGCTCACGGCTTGACTGGGAGCCGCCAAAAGCCGCGATTTTCGTCATCCAAACCTCTGTGCGTATGGGGGGTTGCGTATCTTGCATAGCTCCTGAGAATCCCTACATTGCCTGCGAATGGCTGCCGGTCAGCCAAACTCGGGTGCAACCCGGGGTTTGAGGGCGATTTCAGTCGAGCGAAGTCCGAAATAGCCGACTTCGCGGGGCATCCGGGCAGGATCGACCGCAAGACCTGCCGCAACGATCGAGATGGACCGTTGTCGAGCACCACCCACGCCAAAGTCGTGATCATCGGCTCCGGGCCGGCCGGCTATACGGCGGGTATCTATGCCGCGCGCGCCATGCTCGATCCGATCCTGATCCAGGGTATGGCGCCCGGCGGCCAGCTCACCGTCACCACCGACGTCGAGAACTATCCGGGCTTTGCCGACGTGATCCAAGGCCCTTGGCTCATGGAGCAAATGGCGAAGCAGGCGGCCCATGTCGGCACCAAACTCGTCGCCGATTACGTCAACAAGGTCGATCTCGCGCGGCGGCCATTCCGGATCGAATGCGATTCCGGCGATATCTATTTCGCCGAGGCGCTGATCCTGGCGACCGGCGCCCAGGCGCGCTGGCTCGATCTGCCCGGCGAGCAAAAATTCCGCGGCTATGGCGTCTCCGCCTGCGCCACCTGCGACGGTTTCTTTTATCGCGGCAAGGAGGTTCTGGTGATCGGCGGCGGCAATACCGCGGTCGAGGAGGCGCTGTTTCTCACCAATTTCGCCGCCAAGGTCACGCTGGTGCATCGGCGCGACAGCTTACGCGCCGAGAAAATTTTGCAGGACCGCCTGTTCAAGCATCCGAAGATCGACGTGATCTGGGACAGCGTGCTCGACGATGTCGGCGGCACGCACGATCCGCTCAAGGTCACCCATGCGCGGCTGAAGAACCTCAAGACCGGCGCAATCGGCGAGCGGGCGATCGACGGCATTTTCATCGCCATCGGCCATTCGCCGGCGACCGAGCTGGTTGCCGGCCAGGTCAAGATGAAGCCCTCGGGTTATATCGAAACCGCGCCGCATTCGACCGCGACCTCGGTGCCGGGCCTGTTCGCGGCCGGCGACGTCGCCGACGACGTCTACCGGCAGGCGGTCACGGCCGCGGGGCTGGGCTGCATGGCGGCGCTGGAAGCCGAACGTTTCCTCGCTGCGGCTGCACACGGTGCGTATCGCGCCGCGGCGGAGTGATTTTTACCTCTCCCCGCTGATGCGGGAGAGAAGAAAGTACCGGAGATGGATTGGGACAAGTTAAAAGTATTTCACGCCGCCGCCGAGGCCGGCAGCTTCACCCATGCCGGCGAGCAGCTTGGGCTGTCGCAATCGGCGGTGTCGCGGCAGGTGAGCGCGCTCGAGCAGGAGCTTTCGGTCTCGCTGTTTCACCGCCACGCCCGCGGCTTGATCCTGACCGAGCAGGGTGAACTCCTCTATCGCACCGCTCATGAGGTCTTCATGAAGCTCGAAGCCGCGCGCGCCAAGCTCACCGATTCGCGCGAGCGGCCGAACGGCGATCTGCGTGTGACCACGACGCCGGGCATCGGCGTGCACTGGCTCACGCCGCGGCTCGGCGAATTCGTCGACCTATATCCGGAAGTGCACATCACGCTGATCACCACCGACGAGGAGCTCGACCTCGCCATGCGCGAGGCCGACGTCGCCATCCGGCTGCGCCAGCCGACCCAGCCCGATCTTATTCAGCGCAAGCTGTTTTCGGTGCATTTCCACGTCTATGCCTCGCCCGAATATCTCAAGAGGTTCGGCACGCCACGCACGTTCGAGGATCTCGACACCCACCGGGCGCTGGTGCTCGGCGGCAACGTACCGTCATACCTGCAGCCGTCGCGGTGGCTGATCGAGGTCGCGCGCGACGGCAAAGGGCCGCGCAGCCGCATCTCGTCATCAACAATATTCTCGGCATATTGCGCGCCTGCCAGCGCGGGCTCGGCATCGCGATGCTGCCGGACTATCTCGTCGAGGAATGGGCTTGTGCAACTGTTCGGCGATGCCGAAGCGATCGCGCTCGATGCCTATTTCGTCTATCCCGAAGAGCTCAAGGCTGTCGCCCGCGTGCAGGCGTTTCGCGACTTCCTCGTCGCCAACGCTCAGCGCTGGAATTTCTAGCGCGCACGCGCGGTGACGGCTGCGCGCAAACGCCGCAACTTGCCTATACCGCATGGCTGTCATGTGAAGCTTCGCGTTGTGGGGCTGAGCCGCGAATCGCATACTCACAGTGCTGCGAGGCACCGGTTGCTGCTAATCCTCCCAGATAGGCAACCGGAATGCAGGCAGCTGTTCCCCTCTGGAAGGTGTCGTCGGCGCCCCCACGCTGACGAACTAAACCGGGCCCGCAAGGGCCCGGTTTTCTTTTTCGGCGAATAGCGAATAGAAAATGACAGGACTATTATTCGCCATTCGCCATTCGCCTTTATCTCATGAAAATTTCCATCCTCGACGACTATTTCGACACGCTGCGCACGCTGCCGTGTTTCCGCAAGCTCGACGGCTACGATGTCACGGTCTGGAACGATCATGTGCAGGATACCGGCCTGCTCGCCGAGCGATTGCGCGATACCGAAGTTCTGGTGCTGTTTCGCGAGCGCACGCAGATTCGCGCGCCGCTGCTTGGGCAACTGCCCAAACTGAAGCTGATCAGCCAGCGCAGCGTCTATCCCCATATCGATATCGATGCCTGCACGCGGCTCGGCATTGTCGTCTCGTCGAGCCAGCATGCCGGTACGCCGTCTTATGCCGCCGCGGAATTGACCTGGGGTCTGATTCTCGACTCGATGCGCCTTATTCCGCAGCACATCGCCGCCCTGAAAGCGGGGCAATGGCAGATCGGCATCGGCCAGACGCTGCGCGGCAAGACGCTCGGCATTTACGGCTACGGCCGCATTGGCAGCGTCGTCGCCGGCTACGGCCGGGCGTTCGGCATGAATGTTCTGGTATGGGCGCGGCCGGATACGCTCGAACAGGCGCGCGCCGACGGCTACGCGATCGCGGCGAGCAAAGAAGCAGTTCTTTGCCGACTGCGACGTCGTCTCCCTGCACATGCGGCTGGTGCCGGCGACGCGCCACATCGTGACGGCGGCCGATTTGGCGCGCATGAAGCCGACCGCGCTTCTGGTCAATACCAGCCGCGCGCCGCTGATCGAGCCGGGCGCGCTGGTCGCAGCCTTGCGCGCCGGCCGGCCCGGCATGGCCGCGGTCGACGTCTATGAGGAAGAGCCGGTGCTCGATCCGCACCATCCGTTGCTGACCATGAGCAACGTCGTCTGCACGCCGCATATCGGCTACGTGACGCGCGACGAATACGAAATGCAGTTCGCCGACATTTTCGACCAGATCAACGCCTATGCGGCCGGCACGCCGATCAATGTGGTCAATCCGGATGTGCTGAAGGCAATGGCGCGTTAGCGATTGACGAAGAAAATTACGATCCCGCCGGCTCCAGCCCCTTCGCCTTGATCGTGCTCTTGGCGGCGGGCGTGGTGAGAAAGTCGATCACGACGCGGGCCGCTTCGGGATGGCTCGCGCTCGTCGGTATTCCCGCGGTGAACATCGTGGCGCTTTGAATGTCCGCCGGCAGCGGGCCGACGACGTCGATGCCGGAAACCGCGATGAGCTCCGCCATCTGCTGAATGCCGATATCGGCTTCACCGCGCAGGACGACGAGACCGGCCAATCCCGCGGCGCCGCCGGCGCCGTATTTGGCCTTGGCTTGCATCGCTTCGGTAATGCCGAGTTGCTCGAACACCTTCGCCATATGCGCGCCGCTGGCGCCGCCGCCGACCGGCTTCGACAGCGCAATCGATTTTGCCGCCAGTAGCGACCGTTTGAAAGCTTCGGCCGAGGACAGATCCGGCCGCGGCGCGCCCTTCGGCACCGCAATCCCGATCAGCGAGCGCGCCACATCGACCAGGCTTCCGGCAACGATCTTGCCGTGCCCGACCAGCTCCTTGGCGCCGGGACCGGTGACGATCGCCACGTCGGCGGTCTCGCCATCGAGCAGGCGCTTCTCCAGCACCAGTGACGGACCGAGGCCGACGGCAAGGCGATTGCCGGTCTCGCGCTCGAAGCGCGGGCCGAGCTCCTCGAACACCATTTTCATGGCGGTCGTGCTCAAGATTTTGATTTCGACTGGTGAAGCCACGTGATCCCCCGTTTTCCCGTTCGCCAGACAGTCCATCAACTCTATGTGAGCTTTTTGGGGCTGTCATCAAATCGCGCGCAACGCGCCATTCTCAGACCTGAAATTGCCGTATAATGCCTCGCGAGCATATTCGCGCAAAGCTGCGGTGCGGCCGGCGCGGTTGGGAGGAACGACTGATGCTGACACGCAGACACGTTTTCTACGCCGGCGCCGCGGGATTGGGGCTCGCTTTATTCCGCTTGGCGCGGCCGCATGCGGCGACCGCCGCGACCCACCCTTACGAAGTCACCCATACCGACGAGGAGTGGCGCAAGCTCTTGACGCCGGCGCAATACAACGTGCTGCGGGAGGAGGGCACCGAGCTGCCTTTCACCAGCCCGCTCCTTGAGGAGCATCGCGCCGGCACGTTCAGCTGCGCCGGCTGCGATCTGCCGCTGTTCTCCTCGAAGACGAAATTCGACAGCGGCACCGGCTGGCCGAGTTTTTGGACCCCGCTCGAAAGCGCCGTCGACGAAACCGAAGACCGCTCGTTCGGCATGACGCGCACCGCGGTCTCGTGCCACCGCTGCGGCGGCCATCTCGGCCACGTCTTCAACGACGGACCGAAGCCGACCGGCTTGCGCTATTGCATGAATGGCGTGGCGATGAAATTCACGCCGGCGCCGGCGGGATCGAGCTAGGGTCCCGCCGCGCTTTTCCTGAAGGCTGCACCGGAGTAAGTTTGGCCGCGGAACAGCGGAGGCCAGACCCATGAGCTACGATACCATCACCGTCACGCCGTCGACGCCGCATATCGGCGCCGAGATCGGCGATATCGATCTGGCGCGGCCACTGTCCAACCGTCAGGTCCAGGAGGTGCACGACGCCATCATCGCGCACGGCGTCATCTTCTTCCGCAACCAGAAAATCGATTTCGATTCGCACGAGCGCTTGGTGCGCTATTTCGGCGAGCCGCACATCCACGTCGGCGGTAAAGGCACCGCATCGAAGGAAGTGCCGGGCCATCCCGCCATCCGCAAGCAGTATTTCGACCGGAACTCGAAACGTGTCTCGGGCGAGGAATGGCATTCCGACCAGAGCTGCGCCGAGGTCCCGCCGATGTACAGCGTGCTGTACCAGGAGATCATCCCGCCGAATGGCGGCGGCGACACCATGTTCGCCTCGGCCTACAAGGCCTACGAAGAATTAAGCCCCGGCATGCAGGCCTATCTCGAAGGCAAGACCGCGACCCATGACGGCGCGCGCGGCTTCGACAAGGCGGCGGACAGCTATCCCGTTTCGGTCCACCCGGTCGTCGTGCGGCATCCCGAAAGCGGCCGCAAGGCGCTGTTCGTCAACCGGGAGTTCACCAGCCACATCAACGACGTGCCGCTGGCGGAAAGCCGCGGCGTGCTGGAATTTCTCTACGACCATATTTCCCGGCCGCACTGGAGCATGCGTTTCCGCTGGACGCCGCATTCGATCGCGTTCTGGGACAACCGCTGCGTCCAGCATTTCGCGATCTGGGACTATTGGCCGAACGTGCGCTCAGGTTACCGCATGTTCGTCAAAGGCACCGAGCGGCCGGTCGCCGGCTAAAGCCGGCTGGCCGCTCACTCGACTTCCAGAGCAAACTCGATATTGCCGCGCGTTGCGTGGCTATAGGGGCAAATTTTGTCGTGGGTCTCCTGGACCAGCGGACGCGCCTCGTCGGCCGGCAGGTTCGGAACCTTGACATGCATCTTCACCGCGATGCCGAAGCCGCCGCCCTCGCGGGGGCCGACCGACGTGCTGCACGTCACCACAGCGCCGGAGACGTCCTTCTTGTGCTGGCGCGCGACGAATTCGAGCGCGCCGCCGAAGCACGCGGCATAACCGGCGGCGAACAGATGCTCCGGCGTGGTCGTGTTGGGCAGTCCCGGACCGCCCATTTCCTTGCGCACCGACAAATCGACGCTCACCGAATGGTCGGTCGTTTCCGAGTGCCCGTTGCGGCCGCCGGTGTTGATTGCGGTCGCGGTAACGAGCGGCTTGATGGTGTAAGCGGCCATATCTGAACTCCACTGTTATGCCGTCAACTGTTCCACGTCATGCTGGCTTGTTGCGTGGCCAGAACCGTCATCCCTAGGACAATCGCGTGACGGTCGCATAATGCTCCCGATCACGTCCCGACCTTCAGCTCCGAAACCAGCCCGCGCAGCGCCGCAATCGCGCTCAACGGCACGATGCGGCCGGTGCGCGGATTTTCCGATGGCACGCCCTCGATCATCATGGAAAAGCGCGCGGTGTCGGCGTCGACCTCGATGCGGTGGGTATTGCGGTCAATCGTCGGATCGGCCCAGATTTCGAGCCGCGTCTTGTCCGGTCCGATACCGGCGAGGCTGAGCGCCGCGGCGACATTGACGTTGGCGGGAAAGCCGCGCGCGCCGTCGCGCGCGCTGCCGTCGAAGATTTTCTTTGGCGCTTTGAGATCGGCGAGCGAAATGCCGCGCTGCGATCAGATAGGGCGCGCCTTCGAGCCCGCTCGGCGGCTTGCGCGTGATCATCTTGACCGAATGGATGGTGCCTTCGGCGGCGGCGCGCACGGCATCGAGGCCAAGGAGCGCGCCGGTTGGCACCAGGATGCGCGCGCCGGTCACTTTCGCCCGCTCCACCAGATCCCAGTTTTCCAGAAGCTGGCCGACCGAGAGCGGCATGAAGATTTTGCCCGCTTCGATCACCGAGATCGCCACCTTGCGAAACATGTCCGGCGGCAGGCATTCGACGACGATGTCGCAAGATTGCGCCAAAGCCTCGGCGGCGACGATCGGAATGCGGGCGCCGGCCTCGGGCAGATTGCGCCGCGCCTTGTCCGGATCGCGCACGGCGATGGCTGCGAGAACGAGCCCCGGAATGCCGGTTTCGAGCCGGCGGGCGACCCCAAGGCCCACGGCGCCGAGCCCGGCCAATCCAATCTTAAGTGTCTGCCTCGGCGCCATCCTACCTTCCACTGGCAGCGCTTCGTGCGGCCCGATACATTGTCTAAGCGCCTGCCGGCATGCGGGCAATATGGCCGCCTAACGCCTGGACCGCTCTTTATGCCCGACCTCAGCAAGAGATTGTTCATGACCAATATCAATCCCAATGCCTTCACCACGCGGCCCGAAATCGAAGGCACCTTCGGCGTGGTCACCACCACGCATTGGATTGCGACGGCGGTCGGCATGGGCATCCTCGAACGCGGCGGCAATGCGTTCGACGCCGCGGTCGCCACGGCCTTCACGCTGCAAGTGGTGGAGCCGCATTTGAACGGACCCGGCGGCGATGTGCCGGTCATCCTCTACGACGTGCGGCGCGGCAAGCCGGAGGTCATTTGCGGCCAAGGCGTCGCGCCGGCCAAGGCGCCACTATCGCGTATTATCGCAGCGAAGGGCTCGACCTCGTTCCCGGCACCGGGCTTCTCGCCGCGGTGGTGCCCGGCACATTCGAGACCTGGATGCTGCTTGTTGCGCGATTACGGCACGATGCCGCTTGGCGAGGTGCTGGCGCCGGCCATCGGTTATGCGCAGAACGGCTATCCGCTGCTCGAGCGCGCCAGTGCCACCATCGCCACGGTCGCCGCCTTGTTCCGCGAGCATTGGCCGACCTCGGCGGCGGTCTATCTGCCGAACAATCAGGTGCCGCCAACCGGCTCGCTGTTCACCAACAAGACCTTCGCAGCCACCTATGGCCGCATCATCAAGGACGCCGAGAGCTCAGGCGGCGATCGTGTCGCGCAGATCGAGCGGGCGCGTAAATCCTGGAGCCACGGTTTCGTCGCCGAGGCCATCGACCGTTTCTGCCGCACCCAGGAGATCATGGACACCAGCGGCAAGCGCCATCGCGGCGTGCTGACCGCCGACGACATGGCGCGCTGGACGCCGCACATCGAAGCGCCGCTGACCTACGATTACAAAGGCTACACCGTGTGCAAGACCGGCCCGTGGGGCCAGGGCCCGGTGACCTTGCAGCAGCTGGCGCTGCTCAAGGGTTTCGATCTCGACGGGGCCGATCCGACGGGGCCCGATTTCATCCACTCCATCGTCGAATGCTCCAAGCTCGCTTACGCCGACCGCGAAGTGTTCTACGGCGATCCGGATTTTGTCGAAGTGCCGATGGCGACGCTGTTGTCGGATGCCTACAATTCCGAGCGCCGCAAGCTCGTCACCGACAAGGCTTCGCTGGAGCAGCGGCCCGGCTCGATCGCCGGCTTCGGCGCCGTGGTGAAGCTGCGCCGCGAGGCCGGTCCGGCAGCAGCCGGGCGCCGGTGAACCCACGACCGGCCAGCTCGGCGCCGGCGAGCCGACCGTCGGCCGGATGGGAGCGATGCGCGGCGATACCGTGCATTTCGATATCGTCGACCAAGCCGGCAATATGATCTCGGCGACGCCGTCCGGCGGCTGGCTGCATTCTTCGCCGGTCATCCCCGAGCTCGGTTTCTGTCTCGGCACGCGCGCGCAAATGTTCTGGCTCGAAGAGGGCCATCCGGCGGCGCTGGCCCCCGGCAAGCGGCCGCGAACCACTTTGTCGCCGACATTGGCGCTGCGCGACGGCGAGCCTTATCTCGCCTGGGGCTCGCCGGGCGGCGACGGCCAGGACCAGTGGATCACGCAACTGTTCATGCGCCACGTCCATGCCGGCATGAACCTGCAGGAATCCATCGATGCGCCGGCCTGGCATTCCGAGCACTTTCCAAGCTCGTTCTGGCCGCGCACGGCGCGGCCGGGCGTGCTGGCGGTCGAAGGCCGCGTGCCGAAAAAAACCGTCGCCGAACTGGAGCGCCGCGGTCACATCGTCGAGGTCGGTCCGGATTGGTCGGAAGGCCGGCTGACCGCGGCATCCCGCGACGGACGCCGCCGCCGCGCCGCCGCCAATGCGCGCGGCATGCAGGGCTATGCCGCGGGGCGGTGAAACTCGTCGCTAAGGGCCGAGAGAGACGAAGATCGCCGCGGGCTCCGCCGGCGTCCGGAATGACGGCTACGCCGCCACCGTCCCCAAAAACTCTTCGACTTCGCGGCGGAGCTTCTCGGTGGCGTTTTCGACTTCTTCGGACGCCACCAGCATGGTCTGTGCCGAAGAGCGCGTTTGCGTCACGCCGCCGGCGACTTCGCCCAAGAGCGTCGACGATAGATTTGGCGCCGGTCGCGGCGCTGGCGACGTTGTGGGAAATTTCTCCGGTCGCCGCTTCCTGCTGCTCGACCGAAATGGCGACCGCGCTGGTATAGCTGCTGATGTCCTGCATGCGCTGCGTGATCTCGCGGATCGCCGCGACCGCTTTGCCGCTTGAGGCCTGCACCGACATGATTTCGTGCGTGATCTCTTCGGTCGCTTTGGCGGTCTGCACCGCCAGCGATTTTACTTCCGAGGCGACCACGGCAAAACCGCGCCCGGCTTCGCCGGCGCGCGCCGCTTCGATGGTGGCATTGAGCGCGAGCAGGTTGGTCTGCCCGGCGATGTCCTGAATAAGCTTGACCACGTCGCCGATCTTCTGCGCCACATGCGCCAGCGCGGCGATATCCTCGTTGGTGGCGGTGGCATTGGCGGCGGCGCTGCGCACCACGTCGTTGGCCTGGCCGAGCTGGCGGCTGATCTCGCGGATCGAGACCGAGAGTTCGGCAGCGGCCGCCGCCGCGGTTTCGACATTGGTCGAGGCCTCGTTGGAGCCGTGCACCGCGCCCTCGGCGCGCTGCAGCGTATGATCCGACGTCGTCAACAGCGTCTTCGCCGCCGACTTCATCGCGCTGGCGCTTTGGCTGACGGTCTTGAGCACGGTCTCGACGCGGGCGCGGAACGACGAGATCGCCGCATCGATGGAGCGGCGCCGCTCGTCGCGCTGGCGCAGCGAATCGCGCTCCTTCTCGGCGAGCAACTGGTCGGTGACGTCGGTATGGGTGGCGACCCAGCCGCCGCCCGCCATCGGCCGGCTGACCACCGCGATAATGCGGCCGTCTTTCAGCTCGGCCGTCTTGGTTTCGGTGCGCCCTTCGGCCACCTGCTTGAGACAGTCGGCGACATAGCGATCGACGTTGCCGGCGAAATTGCCCGCGGCAAGCCGATGCATCAGCAGATCGTGCAACGGCGTGCCGGCGCGCGCGTGTTCGGGCCGCAAGTGATACATTTCGATATAGCGGTCGTTGCACAGCACCAGGCGTGCCGCGCCGTCGAACATGCACAGTCCCTGGGTCATGTTGTTGAGCGCTGCGCGCAGCAATCGCGCCTGGCCGCGCCGGCGGTCGTTGACGAACAGGCCGGCTAAGGCCGCGGCGCCGAGGCCGAATGGCGCGGCCATCGCGGCGGCGGCAAGCGGGCCGGGCGCCTGCGTCAAGGCTGCGACGATCCAGTCGGCACCGCTGACGAGGTAGACCAGAATGCCCACGGCAAAGCCGGCCGCTCCCGTCACGACGATGAGCTTCCAGTTGCGGCTGGCTCTAGCCAAGGATGGTCTGCCGAGCATCGCGTACGCCCAGATCAACCGGCCGACCGTAGCCGTCGACCGGTTGTTTTGAGGTTAAGGAATGACGCCTGATTCCTTAACGGAATCTCAAACCGGCGTTCGGCCCCGGGGATAGCGTTCAACCGGCGCGGACGCGCGCTTCATGCTTCCGACACTTTTCTGCCGGCACTGTCGGGTTCTGGCGTGGGGGAAATTTCCGATGATCCGGCCGCTTGCCGCGCTTGTCAGCGGCACTGTCTTGATTGCGGCGGGGCTCGCCGGTTGCACCGACAATGCGGCGCCGCCCGGCCAGCCGAGCTTCTACCGAGACCTGGCGCAGCCGGACGCCATACTGGATGCCAATGCGGCGCAATCGATGATTTCCGGCTACCGCGGCAATAACGGCCTCGGACCGGTCACGATCGATCCACAGCTGATGCAGCTCGCCGCCGTGCAAGCGCAAGTCATGGCGGCGAAAGGCAAGCTCGATCACGATGTCGGGGCGCCGTTCCAGGAGCGCATCAAGAAATCCGGCTTCGAGGCTTCGGTCGCGGTCGAGAATATCGGCGCCGGCTATCACACGCTCGCCGAGGCATTTTCCGGTTGGCGCGATTCGCCGCCGCACCGCGCCAACATGCTCAATTCGAGCGTGACGCGCATGGGCATCGCCGCAGTGTACACGCCAAAATCGAAATACAAGGTTTTCTGGTCGCTGATCCTCGCAACGCCTAACGAGCATCGCGGCTGATTGCGCAAGGCGGATCGACGCATCGACCGCCGTAAACCTCGCTAACCGGTCCGGGAATATTTCTGCGGCCACAGCGATCGCAGGGTCGCCACGTCTTTGTTGATCTTGCCCAGCTCCGATCGCGTTTCCTTCATCGCGTTCCAGGTGACGTCCAGTTCGGAGAGCAACGCGGACAAAGTAGTCTCGATGCGGTTCATATCGCGGCGGACAATGTCCAGCTTTTGGCCGGTCCGTCATGGCCTTGATCCGCAACTGCATCAATTCTATTTGAGCATGATTTTCGGAAAACCGGTTTCGGCCTTTCCGATCATGCTCCAGGAGAGCTTGATTCGCTCTGTCAATTGAAATGGGCGGAAGCCGCGATGCCCAAGAAAGCCGCGGTTATCCACAGACTAAATCATCGCGAACAAATGGCCGTCATAGGTGCCCCGCGCTTGGTCAAGCAGCGGCGCGACGGCGCTGCCGAATTGGCCGTGTTCGGTTGCGGTCAGCTCGGTGATCTCGCAGCCGGCGGCTTCGATGGCGGCGCGGGCGTCGCGGTCTTCCGCGATGGCCAGATCGCGCTGCAACGCGACCGCGCGCGCCACCGCCTCGCGCATGGCGATTTGCAAATCCGCCGGCCAGGCGTCGAATGACGGCCGATGCAGGAAGATCGGCCGCGATATGTAGAAATGGTTGGTGACGGTGTGGAAATGGTGAAATTTATGCACGCCATAGGTCACGGTATTGGCGAACGGATTTTCCTGCGCGTCGAGCGTGCCGGCCTTGATGCCGGCGATCGCCTCGGTCAAATCGCAGCGGACCGGAACGGCGCCGAGGAGTTCGAAGGTTCTGGCCTGCACCTCGCTTGGCAGCACGCGGATGCGCATGCCTTCGAGATCCGCGGGCAGGCGCACGCGCCGCAGGCGGTTTGAGATATGGCGGAAGCCGTTTTCGAACCAGCCGAGGATGCGGTAATTCACGCGCTCTTCGATCTTGGCGGCAAGATAACGTCCGAGATCGCCGTCCATCGCCGCGCGCGCCTGCTCCCGCGTCTGGAACAGAAACGGCAGATCGACAAAGCCGAGCTCGGCAACACGGTCGGTGAGGTAACTCGAGGACTGATAGCCCAGCGTGAGCACGCCATCCTCGACCAACCATAGAATCTCCTCGGCGCGATAGCCGAAATCCATGATGTTCCAGACATACTTCACGTCGACGCGGTCGCCGAACGCGGCGACCAGATCGTCGCCGATCAGTTGGAGACCCTTGGAGAACGATGTAGTCGGCGGTCCATAGCCGCCCATGCGGATGGTGATCGGTTTGGTCATTGTCTTTTGCAGGTCCGATGCGCTTGCCGCGATCGCGAGCTACGCGGGAAACGCGCGCCAAAGTCAACGCTAGCCGCGCATGTGCCGGCGGACCGATTTGCCCGCTGCGATGGCGGCGGTGCGCAGGCTCTCCAGCCGGCAGGCGCGGGTGAACGGCGCCTCGGGCCGCACCGCGATCATGCGGTTGCACAGCGCCAAGCGCTCGCTCCAGACGTGATCGAGCATCGAGGCGCCGGGCGCGGCGCAGGAATCGGTGCGGGCGATCGTGGCGTCGTCGGCGAGCTCTTCGGTGAGCGCCGCGCTGAGCAGCACGCCGGGCGAAAAGCGCGCGAAATTTTCGTCGTAGGCGGTCTTCCAGTACCAGGCGGTATCGCCGCTGTGCAGCGTGATCGCCGCGGCAATCGGACGACCGTCAAACAACAGGCGATAGATCGCGACTTTGCCCGCGCCCGCGAGTGCAGGCAGCGTCATTTTCATGAAGCTGGTCACGTCTTCATGATGGGCCGCCGCGGTGCCGGCCTTGCCCTTCCAACCGCCGGCCTCGAGCGCGAGAAAATCCTCAAGGCCGGCGGCGACCGCTGCGGGTTCCGACGCCGCCGTGAACAACAGCGCGCCGGCGTCGGACAAGCGCCGTCCGCTGCGGCGCAATTCGCTGTACCGGTGCGTCGAGAGGGCGTCTTCGAGATAGCGCGAGCGGTCGGCTCGCGGCGCCAGCAAGGCCCGATGATGCCGGGAGAAATCGGCGCAAGGCATTTGCGTGCGCCCGAGGATGGCGTCGAGCGCCGCGGCGAACGCCTCGTCCTCGGCGAGGAGCGGCAGCAGCACCAAGGCGGGCAGCGACGGATCGCCGGCAATATGAGCGAGCCAAGCCGCGATGACCGGTTCCGCCGCCTCGCGGTCGACCAGCGGCGTCCCGAGCGGACCATAAGGATGGGTCCAGCCGACGAGGACGGGAAGCTTCAAGCCGTAGCGCCGTTCGCTGATCCGGGCCGGAAAGAATCCGAGCAGCTTGCGCGGCACGGTCCCCGACCATACCAGCACCGCGCCGACGTCGTTGCCGAACAGCGCAGCGGCCGGCAGCGCGAAGCCGGGCTCATAGAAAATATTGGGCTCGATCGTGCGCGCGGCGAGGTCGCGCCAGTCGTCCTCGACCGGCAGCAAATCGGCGAGCCAACGCCATTCCACGGCAAACGAATTGATCGCATAGCGGTCGGCGAGCACGGCACGCCGTGCGCTGGCGATGGCCGAGACGGTGCGCTCGAGCGCGACATGCGGCGCGAACTGCGAACCGATCGATGCCACAACGACCTCTGGCTAAGAAGCGGCAGAGATAGCAAGGAGGCGTTAAGAATAGGTTGGAAGAAATTAACAAATGCGGCGGGTGTCCCGGCGCGGCTTAGGCCGCCGCCGCTACGATTTCGCGCTCTGGCGCGGAAAACGCGCGCTTTAGGCGGCGCCGGATCGCCTACATCATAACCCTTAATTTCGACCGCCGCCTCGCCGCGGCGGCCATGCGCTAACGCTCGGCCTTATATTGCGCCATCGCGTCGGTCCACACTTTCGTGCGGTCGTCATCGAAAACCAGTCTCGGATCTTCCGGCATCGCGACCCAGGCGCCGCGCGAGATTTCATCTTCAAGCTGCAACGGCGCCCAGCCGGCATAGCCGAGCGCGACCAGGCTTTTGCTCGGACCCTTGCCGTGACCGAGATCGGCCAAAACCTCGGCGGCATCGCTGAGCGCGAGGCGTCCGTCGATGTCCGAGCGTGCCGTCGCGACGGTAGCCGGCATTATGGATGACGACGGCCGTTGTCGGACTGACCGGCCCGCCGAGAAAAATTTGCACGCTGCCGGTAACGCCGCCGGCATCGGCGCCGAGCGCTTGAAGGAGCGCGGCGATTGGTCGGGTGCCAAGCGGATGATTGATGACAATGCCGAGTGCGCCGTCGCGGCTGTGCTGAGCCATCAGAATGACCGCGTGGTCGAACGGAGCGTGCATGTCCGGCGCAGCAATCAGAATCTGGCCGGCGAGAGACGTCGGCCCGGTAACGTCCGGCTGCTCGGGCGACAATGCGGCGTGCAACACGGCCGCCGGCAGCAAAGCCGCTGCCGCGGCCAAAATCCAGCGCAGCCCCTTGCGAGACCCGATATCGAATGCGCGCACGATCGATCTGCCACGCTGGTCGGCTCTTGCCGTAGTCTACACGCTCGCGCCGGGATGAGCGAGGAGGGGGTTACGGCGAGATTTCCTCAAGCACGCGCCGCTTGGTCTCAACCGCGAACAGCCCGGTGATGATCGCGCCGACGACGGCGACGCCGGCGAAAACCAAAAACACCGCACCAAGTCCCGAGCCGACGATAAAACCGACGATGGCCGGTCCGAGGATCGACGCAAAGCGCAGCCACGCGGTCGCGGTGCCGACGGCAATGGCGCGGGCGCGGGTCGGATAAAGCTCCGGCGTATAGACATAGACGCCGATCGAGAGCACCGACACGAAGAAATAGCCGCAGGTCACCAGCACCAGAACGCGCTGCGGCGAATCCGGCCCGAGGACAAAGAGCGTGCCGAGCGCAATCGCATTGGCGGCAAATGCCAAAGTGAACCACGGCCGCCGGCCGATCCGGTCGATGGTCAGCGCGCAAAGTAACGCGCCGCACAGTCCGACGGCTTGCGTAATCAGGCCGTATTGCAGCGCTTGTTGCAGCGGCAGCTTGAACACCGTGGTGTAGATGGTCGGCAGCCAGACGACGAGGCCGTAATTGAAGAAATAGGTGGCGAACCAGATGACCCACACCACCAGCGTCCGCCGCAGATAGAGCGGACCGAACAGATCGGCCCACGAGGCGGTCAGCGGGCCGGTGACAGTGACCGGCTGCGGCGGCGGCAGCGGCTCGCCGGTGGATTTCTCCGTCTCGCGTTCGATCCGCGCCAGCGCCGCTTGCGCCTCGGCATTGCGTCCGCGCGTTGCCAGCCAACGCGGCGATTCCGGCAGCAGCCGCTGCAAGGCCATCGCGACAAACGCCGGCAGCGCGCCGATGACGAACATCCACTGCCAGCCGAAGCGCGGCACGATCCACGCGCCCAGGAAGCCGGCGGCAACGAGCCCGATGGGGAAGACAAGCTCATAGAGCAGGACGAAACGGCCGCGGCCCTTGGCGCGCGCCAATTCGCTGATATAGGCCGCCGCCACCGGAACCTCGCCGCCGAGACCAAACCCTTGGATGATGCGGGCGCCGACCAGAGATTGATAATCCCAGACTGAAAGCGCAGGCGAGGCTCATGACGGCGAAAATCGAGATCGACCAGACCATCGCCGTGATGCGGCCATAGCGCTCGGCGATCCAGCCGAAGAACAGCGCGCCGCCGAGTTGCCCGAGATAGCCGGCCGAAATCAATAACCCGATTTGCGGACCGTTCAGTTTCCACATCGGCACCAAGACCGGCAAGACGAAGGCGATGGCGAGCGCATCGAAGGCGTCGAAGAAGGTGGCGACGCCGATGATGATCCTCGCCTTGATGTGCCACCACGAGATCGGCAGCCGCTCGATCCGTGCGACAACGTCGCTAATGGAGCCGCTGCCGCCGGCAGTGGCGTCGCTCGTGCTCATCGTGTCCTCCCCAGCAGTATTTTTGTTTTGATGCTTAGACGAATTGTACGGCGATGCCGCCGAGCTGGCCGAAGTCGGCATGCAGCGTATCGCCTTTGCGCGCGAACACCACGCGGGTGAAGGAGCCGGCGAGCACCAGATGGCCGACTTCGAGCGCCACGCCATGCTGGCCGAGCTTGTTGGCGAGCCAGGCGACGCCGAGCGCGGGATGGCCGAGCACGCCGGCGGCGACGCCGGTCTCCTCGATCTCCGAGTTGCGATACATGACGCCGCCGACCCAGCGCAGATCGATCTCGAGCGGACCGACCGGACGGCCGCCGACCACGATACCGGCGGCGGCGCCGTTGTCGGATACGGTGTCGAATATTTTTCGCGGATCCTGCAGCCGCGCATCGACGATCTCGATCGCCGGCACGACGTATTCGGTGGCGCGCAGCACGTCGGTCAGGCCGACGCCGGGGCCTTTGAGCGGTTTGCCCATGACGAAGGCCAGTTCGACCTCGACCCGCGGCAGGCAATAATTCTCGTGCGGCACGCGGGCGCCGTCGGCGATCATCATAGTGTCGAGGAGGTGGCCGTAGTCCGGCTCGTCGATCTGCGAGGAGCGCTGCATCGCCTTCGAGGTCAGGCCGACTTTATGGCCGATGAGTTTGGCGCCGGCCGCGATTTTGCGATTGGCCACCGCGGTGGAGATCGCATAGGCGTCCTCCATGGTGATGCCGGGCCAGGTCTTGGAGAGTTGCACCGCCTGCTTGCGCTCCTTCTCTGCGGCGAGAAGAATATCGGCGGCTTTGTTGCGGTCGGCGTCGGACATCATGACGGCGAAGCTCCCCCTTCAAATGCAGCGTCGTTGCCGCCATCCCAAGTTGCGCGCCAACGGCGCGCCTCGGCATGACGGGGCCCAAGGAACTTAGCACGTTTGCGATGGAGAAGCGCGCGCGCGGCGCAGCGCTACTGACAGGCGGCGCGCAACAGAACGGTTTCAACCGGGCAATCGGCGGTCGTCGGGGTCTGTCCCGAGACCCAAAGCGAATCGGCGCATTTCTCCGCGGTACGAACGTCGAGCGGCTGTCCGCTGTTAAACCCCTTGGTCTTGCACACATTGGTGGCCGCGGTGGCGCAGTCGGCCGCACCGTTTCCAGCCACCGGGCAGGTTTGTTGAATCTCGATCACGTGAGACGGCCGCAAGGCGTCGGCGGCGTTCTTCATCGCCTGCTGGGTGGCCGTGGCCGCGTCCTTGGCGGCATCCGCGGACTGCTTGTTGATCTCGTCAAGCTTGGTTTTCTGCTCCTTCATCTTGGCATTCCAGTCGGCGACCGACTGGTCCCACCACTTGCCAAAGCCGTTGAGGAAACCGCGCTTCTCGGCCGGCGGTGCTGCGAGCGCCGGCGGCGGCGGTTGTGGCGGTAGCGGCAGCCCTGCGCTCGGCGGCGGTGGGCGGGCGCGGTGGCCGGCGCGGGGATCGGTTGTTGGACGCTCGGCAGGCCAGTGCCAGGCGGTGCGCTGGTCTGGGCGAATGCCGTCCCGGCGATAGTCGCCGCCACCATGGCCGCGGCCAGCCGTCCGCTGGCGCGCGATAGTGCCGCAGAAATAATGGCTAGCTTTGAACGACGTGCGGTCACGGCCACTCCGGTCATGGCCAAATTTGGCGGCCGCCGCATGGGTCTCAACGGACGCTACCTGCGTGCCGGCGCGGCAACAGCCCTGGCCACCAAATTGGGCGCCAACAAGGTCAGAATACCCGCATTGCGGCGGGAAAACCAATGACAAGAAAGATGAGGTTGACGACCGCCTGTGGCCGACGGCCGCTGCTGCGGCGCGCCGCTAAGGTCCGGAACCCTTACCCTCGCGCCATCTGGCCCACACCAGCCAGGCAAATCCGACCAGTAAAACTGCGACAACCATGCCGTCGAACTGGTGGAAAAGCCGGCGAAAGGTCGGATCGCTGTTCCACCGTGCTCCCAGGATATAGCCGATGTAAGCGAGCCCAAAGCACCACGGCCACGAGCCGAGAAATGTGTAGATCTGAAACTTCAACATCGGCATCCGCGCCAACCCGGCCGGAAAGGCGATAAAGGTCCGCACCACCGGCAGCAGGCGACCGACAAAGACGGTCACTGCGCCGTAGCGGGCAAAAAACCGTTCCGCGCGCTCGATCTCGTGAGGGCGCACCAGCACATAACCGCCCCAGCGTTCGAATGCCTTGCGGCCTCCGGTGGCCGCCACGTAATAGGCGACGGTCGAGCCGACATTGCAGCCCAGTGCGCCCATCGTCGCGGCGCCGATCAAACTGAACTGCCCGATCGAGACGAGATAGCCCGCGAACGGCATGATCACTTCCGAGGGCAGCGGAATGCAGGCCGACTCGATGGCCATGAGAAGGACGACGCCAAGATAGCCGGCGGCAGAAATCACCTCGACGATGAAGGAAGCGACCGCCGAGATGAGCTGGTCCACCATTGCGGGACTGACGTCGCGTGGGATCGTTCAGCGCCGCTTGCGCGCGCGGCGGCCTTCGAGGACGACGATTTTGCGTCGCGGGAATTCCTCGGGCAATTTCTTCGGCACCTTCTCGGCGATGCCCAGGAGCCGCTCACGCCGGTCCATTTCTTTCCAGACGTCGTCCGGGCGGATACCGGTGGAGACCCACAGCACGACCAGATTATAAATGAGATCGGCGCTTTCCTTGACCACGGCATCGCGGTCGCCGTGCATGGCGTCGATCACGACCTCGACGGCTTCCTCGGCGAGCTTCTTTGCCATCTTGCTGCGGCCTGAGCGCAACAGCCGCGCCGTCCGTGACGTCGACGGATCGTCGTGCCGGCAGGCCAGGGCGGCCTGATAGAGGCGGGAAATCGAATCAGCCATGGTTCATCAGAATACCGCGATCTTGTCGCGATTGTGTTAATTCCGACACATGTCAGGGGTTTGACGCCGTCGATCCTCTAGTCGTCCTGCGCCAATAGGCCGGCGTTGCCGCCGGCCGCGGCGGTATTGACCGTCACGACCTGCTCGGCCGCCAAGCGGCGCAGGTAGTTCGGCCCGCCAGCCTTGGGGCCGGTGCCGGACAGATGCGTCCCGCCGAACGGCTGGCTGCCGACCACGGCGCCGATCATGTTGCGATTGACGTAGACGTTGCCGTGCGGGAGCCGGGCGGCGATGCGCTCGACGGTGCGATCGATGCGCGAATGCACGCCGAGCGTGAGAGCGGTCCCGTTCATCGCAATGTCATCGAGCAAGGCGTCCAACCCGTCGGCGTTCCAGCGGACGATATGGAGCACCGGGCCGAAAACCTCTTGGTTGAGATCGACGGCGCGATCGAGTTCGACAATCGTCGGCGCGACATAAATGCCCCCCGACGGCAACGCATTGCCGGGGCCGGCGCGCAAACGCACACAGCCGGCACGCTCCATCCCGGCAATCCAGCTTTCGAGCCTCTTCTTGGCGTCGGCGTCGATCACCGGGCCGACATGGGTGGCGATGTCGCGCGGATCGCCCAGTTTCAATTCGCGCGTCGCCCCGATCAGCATGTCCAGCATGCGCTCGGCGACGTCGGTCTGCAGGCAAAGCAGCCGCAGCGCCGAGCAGCGCTGGCCGGCGGAGCGAAACGCCGACGCGATCACGTCGTCGCTGACCTGTTCGGGCAATGCGGTCGCATCGACGATCATGGCATTGATGCCGCCGGTCTCGGCGACGAGCGGCACGATCGGGCCGGGCTTGTCGGCGAGCGCGCGGTTGATGGCGCGGCCGACTTCGGTCGAGCCGGTGAAAACCACGCCGGCGACGTGCGGATCGGCCACAAGGCTGGCGCCGACGTCACCATCGCCGGGCAGGAAATGCAACGCGGTTTTCGGCACGCCGGCGTCATGCAAGAGCGCGACGGCGAGCGCGGCAATGAGCGGCGTCTGCTCGGCCGGCTTGGCGACGACGGAGTTGCCGGCAAGGAGCGCGGCGCTGACCTGGCCGATAAAAATGGCGAGCGGAAAATTCCACGGGCTGATGCAAACGAACACGCCGCGTCCGCGATAGCGCAATGCGTTGCTTTCGCCGGTCGGCCCGGGCAGCGGCTGCGGCGACAGCGCGGTGCGCGCCTGCGCGGCGTAGTAGCGGCAATAATCGATCGCTTCGCGCAACTCCGCGAGCGCATCGTCGAGCGTCTTGCCGGCCTCGTTTTGCAACAGCGCGATCAGCCGGCCGCGGTTGACGTTCGAGCCGGTCGGCGGCGCGCTCGAGCGCCGCGGCGCGCTCCTCGAGCGGCGTTGCCGCCCAGTCCGCAAAGCCGGCGGCGGCTGCCGCCATCGCAGCGCGCACGATGGCGTCATCGGCCTCGTTTGCGCTGCCGATTTGTCTGCCGTCGATCGGCGAATAGACGGCGCGCTCGGCTCCGGACAGCGCGACGCCGTCGATCAGCGGTGCGGCCTTTAAGCTGCGGTCTGCAAACCGCTCTCGCCGTCGCGCACCTCGCGCAACAGCGCTTCGAGGCTGGCGCGATCGCCGAATTCGATGCCGGCCGAGCCGCTCCGCTCCGGCTGATAAAGATCGCGCGGCAGCGGAATTTTGCGATTGCGCGCGCGCCTGCGCGCCGGCGATGAAGCTTTGCGGCCGCCGCAAGATTTCGCGCGATCGGCACGTTCGGATCGGCGGCGATGGAGACGAACGACGAATTGGCGCCGTTTTCCAACAGCCGACGCACCAGATAAGCGAGCAGATCGCGATTGCTCCCGACCGGCGCGTAGATCCGGCAGGCCGCATCGGGGAATTCGGTAAGGAGCGCATCGTACAGCGCCTCGCCCATGCCGTAGAGACGCTGGAATTCGTAGCCTTCGATGCCGCCGGCGTCTTCGATCACGCTGGCGACGGTGACCGCGTTATGGGTGGCGAATTGCGGCAACAGCCGCGGCCGTGCGGCAAGCAGTTTCTTGACGCAGGCGATGTAGCAGAGGTCGGTCATGGGTTTGCGCGTGAACACGGGGTAATCGGCCAAGCCGCGCTCCTGCGCGCGCTTGATCTCGGTGTCCCAATAGGCGCCCTTGACCAGCCGAACGGTCAGCCGGCGATTTTTTGCCGCGGCGATGTCCGCAGCCCAGTCGATCACCGCCGTGGCGCGCTTCTGATAGGCCTGCACCGCAAGCCCAAAGCCATCCCAGCCGCCGAGCGAGGCGTCATCGAGTACGGCGCCAATGATGTCGAGCGACAGTTCTAGCCGGTCGGCTTCCTCGGCATCGATCGTGAACTGCAGATCGTGGGTCTTGGCGAGCTGCGCGAGCTCGAGAAGCCGCGGCGTCAGTTCGGCGCGCACGCGGTCACGCGAGATGGCTTCGTAGCGCGGATGCAATGCCGAGAGCTTGACCGAGATGCCCCCCACCCGCCCCCGCGCGCGGGGGAGGGTAGGGTGGGCGCATTGCCCGCGTTGCCGCCGATCGCTTCAATCGCCTCGGCATAGGCGCGAAAATATTGCTCGGCGTCGGCGCCGGTGCGCGCACCCTCGCCGAGCATGTCGAACGAATAGCGGAAGTTCGCATGCGTGCGGGCGCGATGGAGCGCCTCGCCGATATTTTGCCCGATGACGAAATGCGCGCCGAGAAGCCGCATCGCCTGCCGCGTCGCCGCGCGCATGGCCGGCTGGCCGAGGCGGCGCACGATGCCCTCGAGAATGGTTTCCGGGGTCTCGCCCGGATGAATGATGCGGGCGGCGACGCCCAGCGTCCAGACCGAGGCCGAGACCAGGAGCGCCGTCGATTTGACGTCGCCATCGAGCCAGCGGCCGGCGGCGAGCTTATCCTCGATCAGCCGGTCCGCGGTCGCGGCATCGGGCACGCGCAGCAGCGCCTCCGCCAGCACCATCAGCGCGAGGCCCTCCTTGGTCGAGAGCGAATAGGCGTGCAGAAATTCGTCGATGCCGCCAAGTCCGCTCGCCCGGGCGCGGATCGCCTCGACGAGCCGCCGCGCGCGGGCATCGATGCGGCTCTCGGCGGCACGGTCGCGTGCTGGCGTCGGCAAGGAGCGCTTGCCGCCAGTTCCTCGTCGGGTGGCGCGATACGGAGCTTGGAAATTCTGGCAGCCCGGTATCAGGCGCGTCCATTCCGCCAATTTATCCTCGCATCGCCGGCATTGCGAGGAGCAATCAGGCGCCGCGAGCCAGCAACGCCTGCAATTTGTCGATGCTCATGGTCCAGCCCATTTCCATGCCCTGCAGATAGGCGACGGCTTTTTCGACGATCGCACTGCCGCGCGTGTGCAGGGTCAGTCTGGTTTTGCCGTCCTCATCGGCGAAGGTCACGGTCGTGAACCCTTCGATGATGTGATTGCCGCGCCTCATCCACGGCGATATTGGTGAAGGCGAGCCGCTCCGGCGGGACGATCTCGCGGATTTCGCCCTTCATCGGATAGATGCCGCCGTCGGGCGCGCGCATGTGGATGCGCAATGCGCCGCCGACGCGGGCATCGATCTCGCAGACCGGATTGGTGAAGCCTTTCGGGCCCCACCACTGCGCCAGCATTTTCGCGTCGGTCCAGGCTTTGAACACCAGCGCGCGCGGCGCATCGAAGGTGCGCGTGATGGTGATTTCACGTTCGGCGAGCGGCTTCATCATGACAATTACACATTTCCCTATTGCCCGACCAGAACCATCCAGCCGACGCCGAATTTGTCGGACAGCATGCCGAAGCGCGACGAGAAGAATGTCTTCGCCAACGGCATGTTCACTTTGCCGCCCTCGGCCAGCGCGCCGAAAATGCGTTCGGCGTCCGCATCGGTCGAGGCGCTGAGCGCCAGCGCAATGCCATGGAAATTCGGACTTCCGTTGCAGCGACCGTCCGACATCAGCAGCTGCGTATCGCCGGCGCGAAGCGCGGCATGCATCACCTTGTCGGCGTTGCCGGGAGAGATCATCGACGGGTCGGGCGCTTCCTTAAAGCGCATCAGCATCTCGACCTTGGCGCCGATTGCTGTCTTGTAGAACTCGATCGCCTCGTCGCAGCGGCCTTCGAATGCCAGATACGGTTGGACTTGCATGGAACTCTCCTTGTGCCGTCAGCGCTCCGCCATCGCTGCCACGAACTCGGAAAGCGCGCAAGCGTCTGAACGAGCCCTTTGTCGGCGCCGTAGTCCTTGATGACGCGGTCGCGTTCGGCGGCCGAACGGGAAATCGCCGCGCCAGGTAATGCGGTTCGCCGCCGAGATCCTCGAAAACAATCGTTGCTGAACTGCACCGGCTCGACGTCGCGCCGCCGCCGTGCGATAGACGATGCGCTCGGGCGGCACGATCTCTTCGTAGGTGACGCGGTTCTGATAATCGCGGCCGTCGGGGCCGTGCATGACGAAGCGCCACACGCCGCCCGGCCGAAATTCGAAACTCGACGTTGTGGTGGTAAAACCGTTCGGGCCCCACCACTGCGTCAGATGTTTGGGGTCGGTGAACGCCGCGAAGACGAGGTCGCGCGGCGCGTCGAATTCGCGGACGCCAATGATCGAGCGCGTCCGTTCGAGATCGAGCTGTTGGTCACCGCCATATCACTCGCCCTTCGGTTCTTTGGCTTGCAGCGTTTTCAGGTAGTCATCGAGGCGGTCGAAGCTCTCGTCGAAAAACTGGCGGTAAGCATTGAGCCACGCGTCGATGTCTTTGAGCGCGCGCGGCTCGATGCGGGCCGGCCGCCATTGCGCCGCGCGCGAGCGCGCAATCAGGCCGGCGCGTTCGAGCACTTTGAGGTGCTTCGACACCGCGGGCAGGCTCATGGCAAAGGGTTTGGCGAGTTCGGTCACCGAGGTCTCGCCGAGCGCCAGCCGCGCCAGGATGGCCCGGCGCGTCGGGTCGGACAGGGCGGAAAAGGCTGCGTCTAGGCTCAATTGAACCATCCACTTAAATAACCGATTGGTTTAATACATTGCCCCAAATAGCTTGTCAACTCTCAACCGTCATTGCGAGCGAAGCGAAGCCGAATCCAGGCGGCAGAGGAGCTGGATTGCTTCGTCGCCAGAGAGCTTGTCATCGGGCCGGCCACTTCGGGCCGGACCCGTTGGCTCCTCGCAATGACGATGAATGCTAAAAATCCCCATGTCCTTTCGTCCGAATTTATCTTCGTGTTCTCGGCCTGCTGCGCCCGGTCGCGCGGCTCGCGGTCTCATTGTCGCTGGCGAATATCGCGCTCGCGGCCGCGCAATTCGTCGAGCCGGTGCTGTTCGGCCGCATCGTCGACGCGCTGTCGGGAGCACTGCCGTCCGGCGTCGGGCCAGCGGCGCGGGCGCTTGCGCCGCTGATCGGCGCCTGGGTCGGCTTCGGCTTATTCGTCATCTTCGCCGCCACGCTCGTCGCCTGGTACGCCGACCGGCTGTCGCATCGGCGCCGCAACATGGTGCTGGCGGATTACTTCGAGCACGTGCTGCAATTGCCGCTCGCCTACCATGCCGGCGCGCATTCCGGCCGGCAGATGAAGGTGATGCTGACCGGCACCGACACGCTGTGGTGGCTGTGGCTGTCGTTCTTCCGCGAGCATCTGTCCGCCTTCGTCTTCATCGTCTTGCTGCTGCCGGCCACGCTGGTGCTGAACTGGCGGCTGGCTTTGCCGCTGATCGTGTTGTGCGTGGCGTTTACGGTCCTCACCGCTTTCATCATCCATAAGTCTTTCGCGTTGCAGCGCGCGGTCGAGCGGCATTATTCGGACCTCGCCGAGACCGCCGCCGACGCGCTCGGCAATGTCGCGCTGGTGCAGAGCTACGCCCGCGTCGAGCTCGAAGTGTCGGGCCTCAAGACCGTCGTGAACTCGCTTCTGAACGCGCAGATGCCGGTGCTGTCGTGGTGGGCCATCGCCACCGTACTCACGCGCGCCGGCACGACGCTGACTTTACTCGTCATTCTTCTGACCGGGACCTATCTCAAGCTCGTCGGTCTGGCCTCGGTCGGCCAGATCGTCAGCTTCATGGCGATCGCTGCGATGCTGATCACCCGGCTCGAGCAGGCGGTCAGCTTCTCCAACCGTCTGTTCATGGACGCACCGAAGCTCGCCGACTTCTTCGGCGTGCTCGACACCGTGCCCGCGGTGCGCGACCGGGCCGCGGCGATCGACCCTGGGCGCGTGCGCGGCCTGGTCGAGTTCAAGGGCGTGTCGTTTTCCTATGACGGCAAGCGGTCCGCGGTGGCGGATTTGAGCTTCACCGCGCTGCCGGGCGACCGCGTCGCGCTGGTCGGCCCGACCGGCAGCGGCAAATCGACGGCGCTGGCGCTGCTCTATCGCGCGTTCGACCCACAATCGGGCGCGATTTCGGTCGACGGCATGGACATTCGCGACTTAACGCTGTCGGGGCTGCGCCACAATATCGGCGTCGTGTTCCAGGAGACGCTGTTGTTCAACCGCTCGATCGCCGAGAACCTGCGCGTCGGCAAGCCGGACGCCAGCGACGACGAATTGCGCGCGGCGGCGGCGCGGGCACAGGCGCTCGAATTCATCGATCGCAATCCCGATGGGCTCGAGGCGCGGGTTGGCGAACGCGGCCGGCTCCTCTCCGGCGGCGAACGGCAGCGGCTCGCCATCGCCCGCGCGCTGTTGAAAGACCCGCCGATTTTGATCCTCGACGAGGCGACCAGCGCGCTCGACCCGGTCACCGAGGCGCGGGTCAATCTCGCGCTCGACGAAGTGATGAAAGGCCGCACCACCTTTGTCATCGCGCACCGGCTCGCCACCGTGCGCGACGCGAGCCGCATCCTGGTGTTCCGCGACGGCCGCATCGCCGAGACCGGCACGTTTGACGAATTGACGCGGCGCGGCGGGTTTTTTGCAGAATTGGTGGCGGCGCAATTTGGCGGCGCCGTCATTGCGAGCGAAGCGAAGCAATCCAGTCTGGCGAAATAGTCTGGATTGCTTCGTCGCTTGCGCTCCTCGCAATGACGGTTAGCCCTACGCGCTTAATATCGACCTCATCCTGAGGTGGCCGCCATAAGCGCGTTCACGCGCGTCTTCGACGCGCTATGGCGGCCCTCGAAGGATGCCGGCTGAGGCGCCGCGGCCTCGCCCTTCGAGGCTCGACGCTTCGCGCCGAGCGCCTCAGGGTGAGGAGCTGAGTCAGCAATAAGAGCGGCTGGTGTTAGTCCGGCTTGCGGGAAACGGGAGAAAAATCGCGCGAGTAATTAATGCACTGTCACCGTAATTCTGTCACCGTAATTCCGAGTAATTAATGCACTGTCACCGTAATTCCCGTAATTCCACTGTCACCGTAATTCTCGCATTTTACGGACTTCATGTCGGCTTAGGACCCATAGCGTCGGTTTGCTGCGCGACTTTGTTGCAACGCAGCACGGACACGGTGCAGTTATCGGGCCTTTTTGCTCACCACGTATAGCGCACTGTTCCGGTACCGGCGTAGGTCTGCGCGCTTGAAGCAAATTCGCCGTCGAATTTTCCTTCGACCGACCAGTTGGCGGTCAGAAACAGTTCCGCGCCCGCGGTGGTGAGCGCGGAATTTTGCGGCGGCGCCGCGCCGTTGACGGTGAAGTTCGACCCCGGCAGCGTCTGGAACACCGCGCCAAGCGCTGGATTGCTGACCCAGTCATGCGCCCAGGCAAGGCGCGCGCGCAGCACCAGCGGCTTGGCGCCAAGCGTCGTCAGATCGTCGAAGCGCGCACCAAGTTCGCTCCTGGTATCGTTCGCCGTCATGGCATTGAATGACAGCCCGAGTCCACCGCCGGTGAGATCGGTCTCGCTGTAGCCCGGCGTGTGGAACCACTGGGTCTGCAAGGCAGCGTAGGGCGTAATGCCCGCTACCGGCAGCACCGCATAGCGATAGCCGGTTTCGAGCCGCACGCCGTAGCTCTGGCCGGCAAAGCTCGCGGTTAACTGGTCGCCGACCGCGGTGCGGTTGGTGGTGAACCAGTTGTTGGCGAATGCGAGCGCGCCAGACAGGTAGGCCGGACCCCAATGCTTGGTGCCGGAGACGGCGGCCTGGAACGAGTCGCTCCGCCCGCCGCCGAGCCCTTGCGCGATATTCCAATTGGTGCCGCCGCCGGCGAGCGCGAAGCCGAGCTTGAGGTCGGGGGCGACGTGATAATCCATGCCGGCGGCAAAACCATAGGCGCTTGCCGTGACATTGTTCGAGCCGACGGCGGCGTTGCCATTGAATGTGCCGTAGCCGCCGTAGCCCGAACCCCATGTGGTCCACTGGTGATCGAAGGCCGGCACCGGCGCGCGCTTCTTGAGCACGGAATTGTAGGCCAGCGCGACGTCGGGCGGGAAACCTGCATCGTCTTCCGCTGCGAAGCCGCTTGCGGCGCCGCCAGCGCTGCCGCCGCTACCACTGCTGCCGCCGAACGACGTATCGGACAGCAGCGCGAAAAAGTCATTCATGAGCTGGAATGATCCCGTCTCGGCGCCGGTCGCCGCTTCACCGTCCAATTGTGTCAGGGCGTTCGCAAGATTGCTGCCGGTGAGGCCAAATATGTTCCCGAGGGTCGGCGGCAGCGCGCCGCCATTGTTGACAAAGCTGTTGATCGCGCCGGCGACCGCCTGCTCGTTGCCGTTGAGCGCGCTGCCGGTGCCCAGCGCCGCTGCGGTCACGTCGAGGAACACGTCGGTCGTCGAATAGGTCAGTGTCGCGACGTAGTTGGGCACGCTGACGCCACTGAACGTGGTGCCGCCGAGCCCGCCGTCCGCGTGCAGAATGTCGTAGCTCGTGAGCACGGCGCCGCCCGCTCCGACCGCGCCCTGCACGGTGCCGGCAAGCGATGCCGCCGCGCCGAAGGAGACATTGGTGTTCGCGGCGTTGGCGCCGCTGAGCGTGACCAGGTAGATGGCGCCGCTCTGGAACGCGAGATTGGTGTTGACGGTCAACGTGCCGGTCGGGTTCGCGGGATTGCCGGGCGCGAGCGTGCCACCGGCGATGGTCGCGTCGAAGACAAGGCCGGTGCCGCTGAGCGTGCCGCCCGCGTTCACGGTGACGCTCGAAGACCGAAGCGTGCTATCAACCTCCAGCGTGCCGCCGTCCACCGTGGTAGGGCCGCGATAGAGCAACAAGCTCGTATTCGAAAAGGTCAGCGTACCGCTGCCGATCTTGACTAACGATCCGCTGCTCTGGATCGTCCCACTCACCGTCGTGCTCAGGTTGTTACTACCGACGGTGAGCTCTTCGAGTCCTGCTAATTGGAAAGAGCCGCCACCGGCGATCGAGCCGGCGCTGATCTTGGAGTCGCCGTTGGGACCGCTACTGTCAAAGGCGATTGACCCGTTGTTGACGATCGTAGCGCTGCCGGGCGTGCTGTCATAGTAGAACGCCAAGCCAGAGTTGTTGATGATCGTAGCGCTGCCGGCCGTGCTGTAGCCGTAGAAAATAATGTCACCATTGTTAATGAACGTGGCGCTGCCGCCATTGACAATGCCGCCGCCGGAAGGGCTGCCATAGGAAAAAAGGAGCTGCTCAGCGGGATTGATGGTGAAGGTGTAGGCCGGAGCCCCCGAAAGGAAGGTGAAGCCGTAGATATACACGGTAGCCGAGACTGTCAGGGCAGTGGTGTTCGATGCACCGAAGGACGCGGTGCCGCCCGGCACCACCGCGGGGTTCCAGTTGGCCGCGGTGTTGAAGTCGCCGGAGCCGGGATTGGCCAGCCAAGTGGCGTCCTGCGCCATGGCCGCACCGGACGCGGCGACCCCGAGCGCCAGCATCAGGCACCGCAATGCCCACAGGCCGGATACGGCCGATCCTACCGGTCGGGTTGATCCCATGAGGTCCCCGTTTTTTAGCTTGAGCCAGACCCGCAAACGTTGCAAGCCAGCGCGTGCGGGACATCCCCATCAAATTGGCAATTCCAATCCGCTGTTGCGTCGGGGCTACAGCCGGCTTCGCCGCCGCGAGATTGATCGCGACCGGCGCGCGTCGCGCCAATGGCTTGTTGTTTTGCGCGCTGCAAAACGGTCGCTATTGGCCCCTTTCGACGTCCGCTGTGGCGCAGCAATTGGTAGCGATTAGAGGCACAGCAGGCAAGCCGTCGATGCCCTCGATCAGAGAAAATGGACCAAAACGGACGTCCCGCAAGTTTGGATCGTGCGCTTTCAGGACCGAAGCGACATCAAGACTGCAGTCGCCACGCATCTTTACCTAGTCCATTTACCGAGCGCGGCTCAATTCTTACCCCAGCATCCACATTCCGCCCATCCTCAGTTATGATCTCAGGGGTCGAATTCAGTTGAGTAAATGAGAACGAGGTGATTGCTATGAAGAGGATTCTGACTGCACTAATCGCGGCAACGATCTTCAGCGCGATGGCGTTGGCGATGTCCGATACAGCAGACGCGCGTTGGGGTTATGGCGGTTATCGCGGCGTGGGCTACCGCGGTTTTGCTTACCGTGGGTACGGCTATCATGGTGTGGGCTACCGTGGTTTCGCATACCGTGGACCGGGCTACGGCTATCGTCGTTATGGCTATGCTGGCTACGGCTACAGCGGCGGCTATGCCGGTTACGGCTACGGCGGCGGCTATGCCGGTTACGGCTACGGTGGTTACGGCTACGGTGGCGGCTATGCCGGCTATGGCTACCCTGGCTACGGCGTCGGCACTGCGATCGTGGTCGTCCCTACCTTCTATTATCCTGTCTACTACTCCGGGTTTTCCGGGTGTGGATGCTAGTGAGGCCGCAGCGCCGAAAGGCGTCCTTCTAGAGCGCAATCGTTTCAGACTGAATCGATTGACGCTCTAGCATTTTGTTTGAGCATGATCTTTTCGGAAAACCGGCTTCCACTTTTCCGGATCATGCTCTAGGCGCGCAGATTTTGCTTCAGTCCGTGAGTCCGCTCTGGCCCGTCTTGGCCGTCGGGGCCTCGCATCGTCATGTCCGAAATTCGGGGATAAGCCAACTCATAGCGGCCATCAGCGAAACGACGCTGATGGCTCAACGCGGACATTCAGCGACCGGGTTTGGCGTCCGCCATTGGTGAATAGCGCAAACCGCCGCGGCTAGCGCAACCGCTCCAAAATGCTCACGTAATTCGCCACCGCCGTGCCGCCCATATTGAAAATGCCGCCGAGCGCGGCGTCCTTGATCTGCATGTCGCCGGCGGTGCCGGTCAGCTGCATCGAAGTGAGCGCGTGCATCGACACGCCGGTGGCGCCGATCGGGTGGCCCTTGGATTTCAACCCGCCGGACGGATTGATCGGCAGCGCGCCGTCCTTGGCGACGAGGCCCTCGGCGATGGCGCGCGCGCCTTGGCCTTCGGGCACCAGCCCCATCGCCTCGTATACGATCAGTTCGGCGATGGTGAAGCAGTCATGCACCTCGGCGAAGGAGAGATCGTTTAAGCCGATGCCGGCCTGCGCAAGCGCGCGCTGCCAGGCGAGCGCGCAGCCTTCGAACTTGAGCACGTCGCGGCGCGACATCGGCAGAAAGTCCTGCACGTGTTGCGCGGCGCGGAACACGATGGCCTTGTCGAGCTTGAGCGCGGTCTCGACGTCGGTAAGCACCAGCGCCGCGGCGCCGTCGGAGACCAGCGAACAGTCGGTGCGCTTGAGCGGGCCGGCGACAATGCGGATTCTTGTCGCTCTCAGTGCGGCAGAACTCGTAGCCGAGGTCTTTGCGGATCTGCGCATAAGGATTGCCGACGCCGTTCTTGTGGTTCTTGGCGGCGATGCGGGCGAGCGCATCCGACTGATCGCCCCAGCGCTGGAAATAAAGTCCGGCGATTTGGCCGAAAATGCCGGCGAAGCCGCCGTCGATATCGGCTTCCTCGCGCACATAGGAGGCTTTGAGGAGATTGCGGCCGATCTCCGCGGGCGGCGTCGTGGTCATCTGCTCGACGCCGACCACGAGCGCGATTCTTGCCGATCGCGCCGCGATCGATTGCAGGGCGCCATGCACCGCCGCCGATCCGGTGGCGCAGGCGTTCTCGACCCGCGTCGCCCGTTTGAACCGCAGATCGGGCGATGCTTGCAGCACCAGCGAAGCGGTAAAATCCTGCGCCGAAAAACCGGCATTGAAGTGGCCGAGCACGATTTCGTCGACGTCTTTTGCCGCAATCCCGGCATCCGCCAGCGCCTCGGTGGCGACCCGCACCACCAGGCTCTCGACGGTTTCGCCGCTAAGCTTGCCGAACGGCGTGTGCGCCCAACCGACGATGCAACCGGTCATAATTCCTCCCGGGATTGCGCCAATGCCGAACTTTCGTCGCTTTTCATTGGCTTAGGAACAGGTGGGCTTAAGCCAATTCGCAAGTCCACATCGCGCTTAAGGATAGCGCTATTCGTCTTTGCCTTCGAGCCCGGCTTGGGGTTACATAGTGATGCGCCCCGGTTGCGTGAACTCGCTCTCGAACGTTGCGTGAAACCTTCGCGGCCCCGATCGACCTCAAAATGGGCCCGACTAACTGAACGGACCGCGACACGTGCCTTGTACGAATTCTCTCCGGGCGCCGCTTTTCGGCATCGTCCTGAGTTCCATCGCAGTCGGAGCGGCCGCGCTAACCGCGGTCGTATCGGCAACGCCTGCTTGGGCCGAAGTCGACTATTCTGGTCGACGCCAGTTCCGGAAAGGTTCTGCGCGCCAACAACGCGACCTATCCGTGGCATCCCGCTTCCACCACCAAGCTGATGACGCTCTACTTGACGCTCGCCGCGCTGCGCGACCAGCACATCACGCCCGACACGCTTGTTCACGGTGTCGGCCAATGCCGCCATGCAGTCGCCGACCAAGATGGGCTTTCCGGCCGGCACGCAGGTCACCGTCGACAACGCGCATCAAGATGATGATGGTGAAATCGGCAAACGACATGGCGGTGATGCTCGCCGAAGGACTTGGCGGTTCGGTCGATCAATTCGCCCAGCAGATGACGGATACCGCGCATAAGCTTGGGCATGAGCGAAACCAACTACGTCAATCCGAACGGCCTGCCCGACGACAATCAAATTACTTCGGCGCGCGATCTTGCCATTCTCACGCTGGCCTTGCTGCACGATTTTCCGCAATACAGCGATTATTGGCATATCCCGGCGATCAAATATGGCCGGCGCATCGTCCGCAATTACAATCCGCTGCTCGGCCGTTATCCCGGCGCCGACGGCATGAAGACGGGCTTTGTCTGCGCTTCGGGCTTTAATCTGGTGGCCACCGCCGAGCGCGACAACAAGAGGTTCATCGCCGTGGTGCTCGGCGCGCCGTCGTCCGGCGAGCGCGCGGTCAAGGCCGCGGAACTGTTGCAATACGGCTTCAATCAGGGTCCGCTGTCGTTTTTGAAGCCGTCGCTCGGCCCGGTCGAAACGCTGGCGCCGATCGATGCGGCGCCGCCCGATCTGACCGACGAAATGTGCGGCCGGCACCGCCGCCACCCGGCCACCGAGGAAGACGATCCCGACGCCGATCTCGGTGGCGTCACCAGCGCCTCCGGCGATAGCGCTCCCGACAACAGCGCCGACAACGGCCCGAAATTTTCCGTCGTGCTCTCGGCGTTGCGCGCGCCGAGCCCCGGCAACCTTTTATTGGATCCGGGTCCGGTAACGCCGGTCGTCGTCTATACCGGCCCGACGCGCACGCCGGACGAGATCGCCAAGCTTGAGGCGCAGATTGCCGCCGAGCCGGTCGAAGAAGCGAGTCAAGCGAAGAACCGCCGCCGCCAAGACCGGCGACCAAGTCCGGCGGTCACGCCGCCGACCAAAAGCCGACGAAGCCCGCAGAGCACAAGGCCGGCAAACCCGCCAAACACAAGCCGGCAGCGGCAAAGCTCGACGGCAATCGGCTCGACGGCAAAGCCGCAGCGGTGCCAGGAAGGCCTCCACCATGGACCCCAATGTCGGCGTCGGCGCTGGCAGCAAGCCCGCCTCCCGAACTCAAAGCCGACGCTCCCGCCGCGGCGCCGGCGAAGCCGGCAGCCGCGGAAATTCGCCAATAATTCCGGCGCGCAATGCGCCCGCATGGCCGCTTCCGGACAGGTGCGGTGCGCGGCGCTTCGCCGGCGGCACGCATTACCGGCGTCAACTGCCGTGCTAAAATCCCCGGCGGCTCGGGGGAAGGCATGTCCGCCAAGGTGACCATTGCCGCGCTTCAAGCGATGAAGCGCGAAGGAAAAAAGAGCGTTGGCGTCGTCGCCTGGGATTATCAGCTGGCGCGGATCGCCGACCGCGCCGGCTTCGATTTCGTCTCGGTCGGCAACTCGGTCGGCGTCAATCTGTGGGGCCGTTCCGAGGTGGCCGAGGTCAGCCTCGACGAGATGCTGATCTGCTGCCGGGCGGTGCGGCGCGGGGTCGAGCGTGCGCTGGTCAGCTGCGATATGCCGTACGGCCCGGTGCAGCAGGGCATCGATCGCGGCGCGCGCCGCTGCATTCCGGCTGATCAAGGACGGCGGCGCCGACATGATCAAGGTCGATGCCGCCGCGGAATTTCCCGATGTCGTGCGCGCCTTGGTCGGCGAAGGCATTCCGGTTTTTGCGCAGTTCGGGCTCACCCCGCAGACCGCCGTCAAATTCGGCATTCCCTATAGCGCGCAGAATTCGCCGCAGGCGCAGGCGAGCGCAGAAGCGGCGGCTAAGCTCGTCGCCGAGGCCAAGCTCCTTGAAGCCGCCGGCGCTTGCCTCCTCGATTTCACCAATTCCGGTCCGGTCGCCGGCGCCGCCGTGGTCGCCGCGGTGAAGATTCCGGTGATCGGCGGCTTCGGCGGCGGACCGTGGCTCGACGGCCGGGTGCGGCTTGCGCACACGGCAATAGGCTACGGCGAGAAATGGCTCGATGCCAAAAAAAACAAGCTGCCCGAAACCTATTTCAATTCCGCCAAGCCGACGCTCGAGGCGTTTACGGCGCTGATCGCCGACGCCCGCGCCGGCCGCCAGATCAAGGGCTGAACAGCGGCTGAGCGATGGTCGATTATTATTCCTTGTTGCTGCGTGCGGTGACCGCGCCCGATGCGGGCGACGCGCAATGGCGCCGCGGCATCTATGACCGCGCGCGGCGCATGCTGACGAACCGGCTGCGTAGCTGCGTCCGCCGCCGCCGGCAGCAGAGATCGCCGCCGAGGAATCGGCGCTGGACGCGGCGATCGAGCGCATCGAATCCGAACTGTCGTGGACCGAGCACGGCACGATTGCGCCCGACGCACGCACGCACGACCGATTCGGCGACATCGGCGGCGAACCATGGACCGCACGCGAGGAAGGGCTGGTCGCAACGCCGTCACGATGGCGCCGGGGCGCCTGGATCGTCGTCGCCATCCTGGCCGCGGCGCTTGGCGCCGGCGGCTACGTCGCCTGGGTGGAGATGGCGCAAAAATCGCGCGTCGCCGCCAAGCAAGGCCGAAGCGCAAATCGGCTCGCCGCCGGTCCACGCCGTCGCCACCGCGGGAAACGGCGAACTGGCGCCGGGCGTCGACGGCGGCAATTCCGATCCCGACATGGCTTACGTGTTTCGCCGGCAGCCGACCTTTTACCGCACGCTGCAACCGGTCGGCACGCTCATCGTCGATAAGCCGCAACACTATCTTTATTTGATCGAGCCCAACAATGTCGCACTGCGCTACGGCATTGCCGTCGGCGCCCAATGCACCGAACTCGTTGGACTTGCGGCATATTGCCAGCATGGCGGAGTGGCCGCCGTGGCAGCCGCCGCCCGATTTCCTCAAACGCAATCCGCCCGTGATGCCCGGCGGTCCCGGCAATCCGCTCGGCGCGCGATTGCTTGAGCTCGACGACGGCGCTTCACGGATCAACGGCACCAACGCGCCGAAGACCATCGGCAACGCCGTCAGCTTCGGCTGCATCCGCCTCGCCAATGACGACATCGGCGATCTTTACAGTCGCGTGAAAGTCTCGACGCCGGTCGTGCTGTATTAGGGAGCCCGGCGATCCGAACAGCCGGAGGCCGGATTTCGGCTGTGGCCGTGCCGGGTTTTATTTGGCGCTGCGATCGAGCAGCTCGATCGACACGCCTTCCGGCGCACGGATAAAGCAGACGCGCACGCCGGGCCGCACGGTGGTCGGTTCGCGGGTGAACTCGACGCCTTTCTTCTTCAGATCCGCGGCAATCGCATCGATGCCGCTCACCGCAAGGCCGAAATGGTCAAGTCCGCGATACGGGATGGCCGGCGCGGCATTGGTGCCGTCGCCGTCCGCCACCGGCGCGATGAAGATATTGGCGCCGCCAAGCTTGAGATCGATGCGCTGCTTGCCCTCCTGCATGGTGCGAACCACCTCGGCCCCGAGCATTTGTCTCGAACCACTGCGCCATGGCCTCCGGATTGGTGGTGCGCAGATGAATGTGGTCCCACGTAAATGCGGCCATCGAATAAATCCTCCCTATTACCCTTGCGGCGGTGGACGTTAGGACATGTCGGCAAAAGTTCCAATGCCATTCCGCGGCGGCGCTGCCGGCGTCGCAATCGTCAATGGCGCGGCGGTTTGGGCGCGGTTGCAGCAGGGGTCGGCGTCGCTTGAGGCATTGCTGGGGCCGCTACCCAGCCGGCTTTGCCGATCTCGGCTTGCAACATCTGCAACATGCGTTGCAGCTCGGCCCGCGCGACCAGCCCGGCCGCGCCTTCATCGCGCAGTCCGCGCAACTCGAAACGAAAGCCGCCCGCTTGCTGCGAAATCGTCAGCCGATCGGCGAGCTCGGCGGCCTCGGCGGTCGAATTAAGCACGGTGCCCGGGGTGACCGACATCGCCGGCGCTGTCTTGGCGATCGCCGCGTCGCGCTCGAACGCGGCCATCTCGCCGCGCAGATCGGCCGGTGCGCGCTGCGTCAGGTTGGAGCTGCTGGCGACGTAAACCGTCGCGCGTTCGATGACCGCGAGCGCCAGCCGCCGCGTCAGCCAGCACGACCAGGCATCGTCACGGCCGGCATTGATCGCGGCGAGGATGCGGTCCTCGCGCGGCACATAGACAAACGTCACGCTTTTCAGTACGCGCGCCATAGCTCACCACGCCCATTCTACATCGCCATGCGCAGCGGCGCATCGGTGACTTTTTGCAGCGCATCGAGCGTCAGGCCCGGCGCCATGTCGCGAACCGCAAAGCCGTGGTCGGTCACATCGAGCACGGCAAGATTGGTATAGACGCGCTTGACCGCGCCGAGCGCGGTGAGCGGATAGCTGCAGCGGCGCACCAGCCGGCTGTCGCCCGATTTGGTCAAATGCTCCATCAACACCCAGAGCTGGCGGGCGCCGGCGGCGAGATCCATGGCGCCGCCGACGGCGGGCGCCGTATCGTTGTCGGAGATCGACCAGTTGGCGATGTCGCCGTTCTCGGCGACCTGAAACGCGCCCAGCACGCAAAGATCGAGATGGCCGCCGCGAATGAGCGCAAAACTATCGCAGTGATGCATGTAGGAGCCGCCGGTGCGCAGCGTGACGTACTGCTTGCCGGCATTGATCAGCCAGCGATTGATCTTCTCCGCCGCCGGCGCCGGGCCCATGCCGAGCACGCCGTTTTCGGAGTGAAACACGACTTCGCGCTCGGCCGGCACGTAGTCGGCGACTTGCAGCGGCGCGCCGATGCCGAGATTGACGTACCAGCCCTCGGGAATATCGCCGGCGACGCGCGCGGCGATTTCGCCACGCGTCAGCGGTTTGCAGGTATCGGGCACGGTCATCGCCATTGCCTTCAGGTCACCGTCGGTTCGCCGTAGGGCACGTGCAGCACGCGCTTGACGTAGATGCCGGGTGTGACGATTTTCTCCGGGTCGAGCGCGCCGAGTTCGACGATGTGCTGCGCCTGCGCGATGGTCAATGCCGCGGCCGTCGCCATCACCGGGTTGAAATTGCGGGCCGACGACCGATAGGTCAGGTTGCCCCAGCGGTCCGCCTCCCACGCCTCGATCAGCGCGACGTCGCCGGGCAGCGCTTCTTCGAGCAGATAGTTGCGGCCGGCGATTTCGCGCTCCTCCTTGCCGGCGGCGAGCTTGGTGCCGACGGCGGTGGCGGTAAAGAAGGCGGGGATACCGGCGCCCGCCGCGCGCATGCGTTCCGACATGGTGCCCTGCGGCACGATTTCCAGCTCGATCTTGCCGGCGCGATAGACCTCCTCGAACACCACCGAGCCGGCGCTGCGCGGATACGAACAGATGATCTTGCGGACGCGGCCGAGTTCGAGAAGCCGCGCCAGCCCGCTGCGCCCGGTGCCGGCATTGTTGGAGACCACGGTCAAGTCCTTGGCGCCTTGCTCGATCAGGCCTTCGATCAGCGCATTGGGCTGGCCGATCGAGCCAAAGCCGCCGAGCAGGACGACCGCGCCGTCGCCGATGCCGGCCATCGCGTCGGTCATTGTTTGTACGATCTTGTTGATCATCTGAAACGTGTCGTCATCCTGAGGTGCGAGTGAAGCGAGCCTCGAAGGATGCTGCTCAGGCGCCATGGCCGCCGTCCTTCGAGGCTCGACGCTTCGCGTCGAGCACCTCAGGATGACGGAAAATGAAGCTTCTATCCCATCACGCGCGCCCGCGCCGCGTCGGCGAAGGCCGGCATCACTTCGCGGGCGAAGCGGCTTAAATTGTCGCTGGCCTTGTCGAGCCCCAGGCCGCCGCCGTTGAGGAGCACATAGTCCACGCCGAGCCGCTGCAGCTTTTCGAGCTTTTGCGCGATTTCGTCCGGCGTGCCGTAAAGCGCGCTTTCTTCGCTCGCCTCCCGGGTGTCGGAATAGGTCATGATGCTGGCCTTGCTCTTGGTGCCGTCGGGCGCGCTCGAAATCGCCTCCAGCCGCCGCTGCGCGTCCATCCGCCGCTCCAGCGCGGCGTCCTTGTCCGCCTGGCTCTTGGCGACGTAAAACGCACGCGCGACGCCGACCTCCAACGGATCGAACACGCGGCCGCGTGCTTCCACGGCGTCCTTGAAAATGGCGATACGCTCGGCGACCGCTTCGAAGGACGCAAACTGGTCGAGCAGGAGGTTATAGCCGCGCGCGGCGACCTGACGGATGGAGTCGGGGCTGCCGGCGCCCATCCACATCGGTGGGTGTGGTTTTTGCGCCGTCGGCGGCTCGACGATGATGTCCTCGAAGTTCCAATATTTGCCGTGATGCGAGAAGCGCTGCTTCGACGTCCAGGATTTCACGATCACGTCGAGCGTCTCGCCAAAGCGCGCATCGGCTTCCGCGATCGGCACGCAGAAACCGTGAAACTCGTTGTGGCGGTAGCCCTTGCCGACGCCGAAATCGAGGCGTCCGCCCGAGAGGAGATCGATCGTCGCCGCTTGCTCGGCAAGCAGCACCGGATTGTGCCAGGGCAGCACCAGCACCGCGGTGCCGAGCCGCAATGTCTTGGTCTTGGCCGCCACCCAGGTAAGCAAAGCCAGGCTCGCCGACACCTGGCCGAAGCCGGTGAAATGGTGCTCGACCAGAAAGGTCGAATGATAGCCAAGCGCTTCGGCCTCGATATTGTAGTCGACGAACTGCTTGTAGCCCTGGCCGGAATCCACGTCCGGTCCGCCATGGCGGGCCGTGGCGCTGCCGAATAGACCGAACCGCATGTGCCGGCTCCCTGCGTTGCGGCGGTAATGTAGCGCATGCCCGGCGCTCGGAGCTATAGTGGCGCGGGGAGGAAATCATAATGTTGCAACGTGTCATTGTGGCCGGACTCGCGGTCGCCGCTACGATCGCCACTTTCGCCTTTGCCGCGCCGCTGCCGGCCGCGGCCGACGATTATCCGAGCCATCCGATCACCATGATCGTGCCTTATCCGGCGGGCGGCGGCGTCGATTTCATGGGCCGGCTTGTCGCCCAATATCTTTCGGCTTCGCTCGGCCAGCAGGTCGTCGTCGAGAACCGCGGCGGCGCCGGCGGCATGATCGGCACGCGCGACATCGCCAAGGCTGCGCCGGACGGCTACACCATCGGGATGATGCTGACCGGCATCAGCCTTGCCGCCAATACCGGCTACGACATCAACAAGGACTTTTCGCCGATCGGGCTTCTCGCCTCGACGCCGATTATCGTCGACGCCAATCCGTCGCTGCCGGCGAAGTCACTGGCCGACGTGGTGGCGCTGGCGAAAAAGGAGCCCGGCAAGCTTGCCGCCGGCACGCCGCCGGCGCCGACCATCAATTACTTCGCCGCCAAATTGTTCAACTTGATGGGCGGCGTCGATATCACGACCGTCGCCTATAAGGGCACCGGACCGCTGACCACCGATCTCCTTGGCAACCAGGTCCCGCTCGGTTTTAACACCATCCCCGCCTCGGTGAGCCAGATCGCGGCCGGGCAGTTGCGCGGCCTCGCGGTCGCCGCCGCCGTCCGCTCGGCGGCGCTGCCGAATGTGCCGACCGCGGCGGAATCCGGTCTGCCCGGGTTCGAGGCGGTGCAATATTACGGGGTGACCGCGCCGGCCGGAATGCCGCGGCCGATCGTCGATCGGCTTAACAAGGCGCTGCGCGCGATGTTGAGCTCCGATGAGGTCAAGAAACGCCTCATCGCCGCCGGCAGCGATCCCGCGCCGTCGACGCCCGAACAATACGCGGAGAATATCAAGCGCGAGGAAGGCAAGTGGGCCGCGCTCATCGAGAAACTCGGCTTGAAGATCGAGTAGGCGCTATTGCGGGCGCCCCGCGGCGCAATGGAATGGCGGACCGCGTCCGCTTTGATCGGCGCCGGCGGGCCGTCCGGATTTGCAATCAAAAATAATCTGGAACCGGTCGGCGGCGGCTCCGAGCGCTCAGGACAATGCCGATCTTCGCGGTCGCATCGGACCTTGGCCGTTGCGCCTCTGTCACCGGGATGCCCGCGTTTACATATTCGCGCAATTTGTCGCGCAGACCGCGAATGGAAATGTCGAGGATCTTCGCTGCGTGAGTTCGATTGCCGGCACAGGAGGCGAGCGTAAGGATGATGTGCTTTCTTACCGCCTCGGCGAGTGTCGCATCGTTGTCCGCGATCATCATCATGACCTCAAGTTATTTCCGGCACCGTCATGCCAGCAAAGTTAATAGATTTGGTTGCTCCGCGAATCCGTAGAATTACTCACAGACTTACCCCGATAATTCGCTCAGATTCTGCGCTTGGTGATTCGCCCAAGCAGGACTCATGGCAATTCAGGCGGATGATAAGCACAAGGACTACGAGCATTACGCTGCGCATTGTCTGTACCTGATGAACGCGGCAACGGATCCGGATTCTCGTTCCATTCAGCGCGAGATGGCGACCGAATGGTTGAAACTCGCCGATGCAATTCGACATCTATTTGAATCGGAAAAAGCGACTGAGGCCGCCTCAATTGGCGGACTCGCTGGTTGAGATGTGCCTGACCCCGGCACGTTGGACGTTTCGCGAGGAAAGCAGCGATGAACAGGTTCGCAAAACTTGCTCTGTTGTTGTGTTTCGCGTTGGCTGCCTCTGGAGTGTCGCGCGCGGCGCTTGCCGCTACGGTCGATGCGCAGATCTCGGCGCGGCTTGATGCCTTGGAAAAGGAAAATGCCGCGTTACGCGCGCGCCTCAACCGCCTCGAGTCGTCCACAGCAGCGATAAGGCACCGCTCGGCGGCTGCACAATCCAATCCGGCGCTCGCCTCAGTGTCGGGACCGCAAAACGCAAATGCCTTGGCTGCCGGCGCGGGCCAAGTCGTCGGCGCCCGAACATTGAACTCGCGACCCCACTTCGAAGTCGGCGGCTCGCTATTGTTCCTGCAGCCCGGCTCCGGGAATCTCGAATACGGGACACTGGTGACTCCTTTGCCGATCGCGACGCCCAATTGGAGCAATCAGTCGCTCTCGCCAAACTTCGATCCTGCCTTCCGGGTCGGGGCTCGCTATATGCCCAACGAGTCCAACGATATCGAATTGAATTGGACGCATCTGAACACCACCACGAATGCCTCTTTCTCCGGCGCGCCCACGCAAATGGTGGGGCCGCCTTATTTGATCGGCCCGGAAGCGGCGCTTTACAAGAACGCTAATGGCGACGTGCAATTCGCCTACGATTCCGTCAATCTCGACGGCGGGCATACCTTCTGCGCCGAATGTCCGTTCCAGCTGCGCGTCTTCGGCGGCGTGGAGGTTGCGCGTATCCGCCAGAACCTGACGGGGACGTTCCAAAGCCCGGATGGCACGGCTTCCAGCGCGGACACCACCAATTCGTTGTTTACCGGCGCCGGGCCTCGTTTGGGAATGAAAGGCCAATATGCCATAGGCGACGTCCAATTCCTCGGTGAGGTCGCGGGAGCAGCCCTGGTCGGCACCGCAAAGAGTAGCATCAATTTCTCAACGCTTTCTCCAACGCTCGGACTGAACAACCAATCTCTGACGTCGCCCAGCGCGACGCAGGTGATTCCCAGCATCGACGCCAGATTGGCCACCGCCTATGTGTTCCCGCCCAGCAACTACGGATTGTTCAGGGTCGAGATGGGTTATCAGGCGGCGGTGTATTTCAATGCCGTCAGTCAGTATTCCCTGACCTCGGTGCCGACAGCTCCCATGATTCCACCCGTCGGTATTTACTTGGCGACGGCGCAGCATTTGCAAAGCAACTTCACCGACCAAGGCCCCTATGTGACAGGCAGCTGGTTGTTCTAACGAGGGCAATAAAAATCGGCCCGTCGACGGCGCCGCCGGCTGCCAATCCCATCCCACCATCGGCCGCGCACCAATTACAACGGCTTGAACACCGGCGCCGGCGGACCGTTCTCCGCTTCTTCCAACACCACCGTGACCTCGCCGCCGATGCGCCAGGCGTCTATGGCGAGCGCGCCGAGCGCCATCTCGGCGTGCAGCCGCGCCGCCGTCTCGTCCGGCGCATGCCGAGGGCCTCTAGGCGCCGGCAATCTAGGCCTTGCCTTTGATGGTCATGCGTTGCGACCGTATCCCGGATTGAGCGCCGGCCAAATCCGGGTACAACAGGGCGAACCGAGGAGGCGCCGGGAATGGAGCTTGGATTGAAGGGTAAAGTCGCGCTGGTGACCGGATCGAGCCGGGGCATCGGCCGCGGCGTCGCGCTTGCTTTGGCGGCCGAGGGCTGCGACGTCATGCTGACCGGCCGCGATGCCGCGGCGCTTAATGAAGTCGCTGACGCAATCCGCAAATCCGGCCGCCGCGCCGCTATCGCGGTGCTCGATCTGCGCGACAAGGACGCGGCGGAAAAACTCATCGGCCAGGTGCGCCGCGAGCTAGGCGGTCTCGACATTCTGGTCAACAATGCCGGCGCCACCAAGCGCGGCGATTTCCTTGACTTGACCGATGCCGATTTCGAGGACGGCTATGCGCTCAAATTCTTCGCCCATGTGCGGCTGGCGCGCGCCGCCTGGCCGCTGTTGCGGGAGCGGCGCGGTTCGCTCATCTCGATCGGCGGCACTGGCGGGCGCAAACCGACCGCGGAGTTCACCATCGGCAGTTCGGTCAACGCGGCGGTCGCCGCGTTTTCCAAATGTCTCGCCGACCGCGGCAAGGAGGAGGGCGTGCAGGTCAACTGCATCCATCCGAGCATGGTGGAGACCGACCGGCTATGGAAGCGGATTAAGGCCGAGATGGAGCGCACCGGCTGGCCGGAGGACAAGGCGCGGGCGGAAATGTGCCGCGGCTTCGGCATCACCCGCTTCGGCACGGTCGAGGATGTCGCCGATCTGATCACCTTCCTGGTGTCGGCGCGCGCCACCTGGATGCATGGCGCCACCGTCGATCTCGATGGCGGCGAGATTCCGACGCTGTAACCTGTCATTCCGGGGCGCGCGCAGCGCGAGCCCGGAATCCATAAACACGGAGAACGCGGCTTCACGCATGGGCGCGAGAATTTCGGGAACAGTGACTATGGATTCCGGGCTCCGGCCTAAGCCTGTCATCGGGCCGCGCGACTTCGCGCGGGCCCGTTGGGCCGGCCCCGGAATGACGAGCGCATGAACGTCCTCCTCACCCCGGCCCGTATCGGACCGGTCGAAATCAAAAACCGCATCGTCATGCCGCCGATGACGACGCGCACGGCCGATGCCGAGGGCTTCGTCACCGACGACAGCGTTGCCTATTACATGGCGCGGGTGCGCGGCGGCACCGGGCTCATTACGGTCGAGATGGCGTCGCCGGAAAAGTGCGGCCGGCATCGCCGCCACGAGGTCGGCATCTACGACGACCGTTTCCTTTCCGGTCTGACGCGGCTGGTGGGTGAAATCCATGGCGGCGGCGCCAAGGCCTCGATCCAGCTCGGCCATGGCGGCGGGCACACCCGCGTCGACATTTGCGGTGAAACGCCGATCGCGCCGTCGGCAATACCGCATCCGGTCTATGAAACGACGTTCGAGACCGTCATTCCGCAGGAGATGACCAAGGAGCGCATCGCCGCGACCACGGCCGCCTATGTCGCCGCCGCGATGCGCGCGCAACAAGCCGGCTTCGATTGCGTCGAAATCCATGCCGCGCACGGCTATCTGATTTCGCAATTTCACGCGCCGTTCGAGAACCGCCGCAGCGACGACTATGGCGGCTCACTCGAAAACCGCGCCCGCTTCGGGCTCGACGTGTTGCGCGCGGTGAAGGCGGCGGTGCCGGGCCTCGGTGTGATTTATCGGCTATCGGTGGAGGATTTCTTTCCCGGCGGGCTGCCCTATAGCGAAGGCCGGCAGATCGCGATCTGGGCCGCGGCGGCCGGCGCCGATGCGCTACACGTCACCGCCGGGCATTATCGTTCGCTGCCCTCGGCGCAGGTGGTGCTGCCGCCGATGAGCCTGCCGGACGCGACCTTTCTCGATTTCGCCGCCGACGTGAAAAAACACGTCAGCGTGCCGGTCATCGCGGTCGGCCGGCTCGGCGATCCGGCGACCGCGGAAGCGGCGGTGGCGAGCGGCAAGACCGATTTCATTGCGCTCGGCCGGACGCTGGTCGCCGATCCGCAATGGGTCGAGAAAGTCGCGCCGAGGCGAACCGATCCGCCGCTGCCTCGCCTGCAACACCTGCATCAACGACATGCGCGGCGGCGCGCGCATCGGCTGCGTGGTCAATGGCGCGGCCGGCCGCGAGGCTCTGTTCGCCACGGCGCAGCCGCCGCGCGGCGAGCGCATCGCGGTGATCGGCGCCGGTCCGGCCGGGCTCACTTATGCGGGACTGGTGGCCGAGGGAAATACGGTGGTGGTTTTCGAGAAGAGCGCGCGTCCCGGCGGCAGCTTCCGTTATGCCGGCAAGGCGCCGCTCTATCAAGAAGTCGAGGCCAGCGAAAAAAGCTTTGAACGCTACATCGCCGATCTGGTGGGTGCCTGCGTAATGAAGGGCGTCATGTTTCGTCTGGCGACCGACGTCAACACGCTGCCCGGCCTGTTGGCGCCGTTCGATCGCATCGTCGTCGCGACCGGCGCCGATTATCGCTTCGGCTTCGGCGGCATCGCCGATTGGCTGCTCGATCACGATCTGGCGCGCGCGCCGGGCCTGGCGCGGCTGTTCTCCTGGCCGGCGCTGCGCGAGTGGTTCTACTATCGCGCGCGCCGCGCCACCGGCGAGAGCTTCCGCCATTTAGCGGCGGCGGGCCAAAAAGTCACGGTCATCGGCGATGCGGTGCGGGCCGGCAAAAGCAAGCCGGCGATTACCAGCGCCTTTGAAGCGGCGTTGCTCGGCAAGTAGCGGACAAATCGCCGCACATCTTCATCTCCTTCTTGCCACCAATCTATGGCAACGCTGCGGCTATAGGCGGCGGCTGGCGGCGTGATGGGCGAATAATGCGATCTTCGCAGCGGAAGAACTTGCGGGTGATCGCGCCGTGTCTGGGCGTGATCGCCGTCATGCTCGGACTGGTCGCCTATTCGCCGCAGCTGTACCGGCTGTTTTGCGGCGCGACAGGTCTCGGCGGCACCACGCAACGCGTGAACGAGGACACCGCGGCCATCGCCAAGCGGATGGTGACGGTGCAGTTCGACAGCAATGTCGAGCCCGGCCTGCCGTGGCGCTTCGCGCCGGAGCAGCGCGCGGTGAAGGTGCATCTCGGCGAGCAGAAGCTGGTCTATTTCTCCGCCGAGAACACTGGCGATCAGCCGATCGTCGGGCACGCGACGTTCAATGTCACGCCGCTGCAGACCGGCATCTATTTCAACAAAATCCAATGTTTCTGCTTCACCGAGGAGCGGCTCGAACCGCATCAGAAAGTCGATATGCCGGTGGTGTTCTTCGTCGATCCAGCCTTCGGCAAGGATCCCGAGTTGCAGAGCATCGACACGATCACGCTGGCTTATACTTTTTTCCGCTCGGCCAATCCCGCAAACGCCACCGATCTGTCGCGCTTTTTGCCCGATGCGCCGCCGGATGCCGCCCACGGCCAAGAGCTGTTCAGCGAGCGTTGCACCGCTTGCCATGCGCTCGACGCCAACAAGTTCGGCCCGATGCTCGGCGGCGTCGTCGGCCGCAAGGCCGGCGCGGCTTCCGGCTACCGCTATTCGCCGGCGCTCAAGAGCGCGAGCTTGATCTGGTCGGTCGAAAACCTCGATCGGTGGCTCGCCGATCCGCAGCAATTCGTTCCCGGCGCGAAAATGCCGGTTCGCGTCCTGGAGAAGACCTCGCGCCGCGACATCATTGCCTATCTGCAGAAGGAAAGCGGCGGCCCAGCCAAAACGACAAGCACCGTGCAACGGTCGACCGTATTCTCAAATTAGCATTTCAGTGCCGCCGTGCTGCCGTCAGCAAGGGGGACGGGTCGTGTCAGGCGTCCTAATGCGCGCCGGTCAGCTCGGCGACCCTCTTGACGTGCGCAATAGCAACCTGCGCGCCGCCCGTCTTGGTGAGAAGATCGAACGTCTCGTCGTCGTCGTCGCGGACCGGCGTGAGCGCCCGATCCGTATAGTTCATTGCGTTGGGATCGCGTGTTATCGCCATCTTCAACAGCAGGAGCCGCCCGATCGTGCCGATCACAGTGCAGTGCTTGTGGAGGCTTTCCCAGGCAAAGCGCGGCCAGAAGATCCAGGAACTTTCGCGCGGCAGGCCGGGCCGCCGCTCCGAAGGGTGTTTGAGGCGGAAGATGCCGCATTGCAGCGGGTGTACGTTTTCGAGGCTAACCGAGGACGCGAACGTGGCCAGCACCTTCAAAAGGCTGAACATCGGCACTCCGGTCGCCGCCGCGCGACGCAGCAGTGTCGCCATGTGTTCCCGGGTGTAATAGAGCGACCAGGCTTCGAGGTAGATCGCATCCCACTGTTCTTTGCTCATTCTCGGGTGGGCGGTGCAGATGTGCTCGGCGTCATATTTGTTCAGATCCGGGTCCATCGCGACGCCATTTTTCCAGAGGATCTGATGATCCTCCGACCCGGGCAGCGGCGTCAGGTTGAAGAACTCGATGACGTCGAGCGGAAGTTCCTTCTGCATGATGGCGATATCGCGCCTGATGGTCTCGGGCGTATCCGCAGGAAAGCCCAGGATATAGCCCGCCAGTGTGATGATGCCCTGCGCCTTCCAGGCGAGCAGCATCTTGCGGTATTCGGTGATTTTGTTCTGGCGTTTCTTCGCTGCCGCGAGATTGTCGGCGTTGATGTTCTCCAGCCCGATGAAGACCCGCGTAACGCCGGCGCGTTTGGCCTTCTCGATAAAGCCCGAAATTTTGTGGCAGAGCGCGTCGACCTGGATCATCAGTCCAAGCGGGATGCCATCCCTCTCCCGCAGCTCGATCAGGCGATCGAAGATCGCCTCCCAATCTTTGTTGCGCGCAAAATTATCGTCGGTGATGAAGAATTTGTGGATGCCCTGCGCCCAGTTGAGGCGCACCAGATGCTCCACGTCGTCGGCGGAACGGTAGCGCGATTTGCGGCCCTGCACGTTGATGATCGTGCAGAATGAGCACTGGTAGGGACAGCCGCGGCCAGCGTCAAAACTCGTGCTCAGCCCGAGGGTGCGCGCAACATATCGCTTCGGCAGGAACGGCACGGGCGTACCTTCCATCCCCGGCAGGTCCTTCATAAAGTCATAGACCGGCGCAAGCTCGCCCGAGGCCGCGTCTTGCAACACCCGGTCGAGCCGGCCCTCGGCCTCGCCGGCAAACATGGCGATGCCCAATTCTCGGCAGGCGTCGAGATCGACCGCATGCCCGTCAAGCATCGACAGGCACCCCGACACATGAAAGCCTCCCATAACGACGGGTATCCCGGCGTTCCGGAACGGCCGCGCGATATCGAGCGCGCGGGGGTATTGGTTCGACTGAACGCCGATCAGCCCGACAAGACCGAAATTGCCGTGCGATCGTAAGCGGGCGAGAAGAGCTGGCGCGTCCACTCTGGTGTTGGTCTCGTCAATCACCGTGATGTCGATGGCGACGTCCGGCCCGAGCACTTGCCGCTCGGCGCAATCGGCCGCGATGCCGTATATGGCGGCGAGCGAATTGGACGGGATCATGGTGCGCCACCAGCGGATCACATAGCCATCGTCGTCGTAGTGCGACGGCTTGATCAGGAGCAGCTGGAATTGGCGCTTCGCGATCATGGCGACTGAAGCACGATCTGTCTCCGACGTTGACGTTGATGCCAAGACTGAGGCTGAGGCTACCCCGCTCCCAGTCCCTAGCATGGCAGGCGAGCGCATACTACCTCGGCTACCGACCGAGCCGCCGAAAGCCACGTCTGAGGAGAATAGGCGCGGGGTTCGAGCTTGCGACCGGCACTGGTCATCAAAAACGATGCGGCTCCAGAGCCTTTCCGCCATAGGCGGTGCGCAACACCCGCGAAAACGTCAGTCCCTGGACGACGACGGTGAAAACGACCACGGCATAGGTCAGGACGAGCAGTTGCGTCCGCCACGGCGAAGCGGGCAGCGTCAAGGCGAGCGCGATCGAAATTCCGCCGCGCAGTCCGGCCCAGGTCAGAATTGTCGTGGCCCGCCACTTTTCGTGGATTTTATCGCCGGTCAGCGCCACCGGCATCGGCAACGCTGACGAGACGCGAGACGATCGCCAGCGGGATTGCGAACACGATCGGAATGAGCTCGATCGGCGCCACGACCAAGCCGAGGATTTGCAGCCCCATCAGCAAAAACAGCATGGTGTTCAAAATCGCATTGAGCGGCGACCAGAAACCGATCAGCACCGAGCGCGTATCGGGAGTCATGCCGAACCGCGGCGACGGCGAGCCGAGGCAGAGCCCGGCGGCAACCACCGCGATCGGGCCCGAGAGGTCGGCGAGCGTTCGCAAGGCGGTAGCAGCCGAGCACCAGCGCCAATGAAATGAGCAGCTGCAAGCCGCCATCATTAATCTGTCGCAACAGCAGCGCCGCGAGCCAGCCGGCGACAACCCCGAAGAGCGCGCCGCCAACAATCTCGCGGCCGAGCGCCATGAGCACCTGGCCGTCGCCGAGATGAATGGTGTCGCCCTGCGTCACCCCCAGCGCCAGCAAGAACAGCACGACGCCGGCGCCGTCGTTGAACAGGCTCTCGCCGACGATTGCCGCGCGCAGGCTCGCCGGCAGGCCGGCGCGGCGCAACAGGCTTTCCACCACCACCGCGTCGGTCGGGGCGAGCAGCGCGCCGAGCACGAAACACCAGATCAGCGGCACGCCGGCGCCGAGGCCCAAGAGCGCCCATAGGCCGTAACCGAAAATGAGGGTGGACAGGATCACGCTGACGGTGGCGAGCAGCAGAATGACCCAGCGCCGCCGGTTTAATTCCGCGACGTCGACGTGCAGGCTGCCGGCGAACAACAGCAGCGCCAGCGCGCCGTCGAGAAAGAAATGCGGCAGGTCGGCTGCGCCGAGCGTACCGCGAAACCATCGCATGACGTGCAGGTGCAGCACATGATCGGCGGCTACGATAAGGAGCGAGACCACGAGCGAGCCGAGCAGCATGCCGATCGCCGGCGGCAGCTTGGCCCAGATGTGGTTGACGCAGCCGATGAGCACCGCCAGCGCCAGCACCATGGCGAAAAGATCGACCGGCCCCATTGCCCGCCCCTCGTGAGACGGGCAGCTATTGGCAGCTTTTTAGGGGATGCGAAAGCCGGTCGCGGCCGAACCCGAGCGGGCGCTATTTGAGCGCGCTCGACACCGTCGAGAGCGTGGTCTTGAGTTTGGTGCCGAGCCCGGTGATCACCGGAATGATCGCGACAGCGATGCCGGCCGCGATCAGGCCATACTCGATCGCGGTTGCGGCGCTTTCGTCTTTGAGGAATTTGACGATTAGACGCATGATAAAGCCCCGACTTAAGCAGCCCGATTATTAGATTTGGAATCTTATTAGGTGCTTAAGACCGACGAGAAAATCGGGCTCCGCCATGCCAAACGTTTACCGTCATCGCACATATCACAGCGAAATCCTGTGGAAAAAATCCCTGCGGTTGACGGCCGCCACACAAAAAGCGGCGCTTTGCCGCCGCCGCCCGGAGGCGACGTGGCGGACCGTCAAGGAGACTGCGAATTTGCCGGGAGTGCTTTTTAAGCGCGGCCGGCAAATTTGCGCGCGGCGTCTAGATGTCCGTAAGAGCGCACCGGAGCGCACATCAGAAAACGGTAACCCTCTTTGACGATCCGCTCGGCATTGTGCGCCTCGACATGGGGGTGGCCGACGACGACGCCCGCCGCCTTGCAGGTATTGACGATCTGCGCCATCGCCTCGAGCACCACCTTGTGTTCGTATTGGCGCGGATAGCCGAGCTCCTGGGACAGGTCGCCTTCGCCGATCAGGATGGCGCCGATGCCGGGCACGTTTTTCAGGATGTCCTTGAGGTTGTTGATGCCCTCGGTGTCCTCGATCATCAGGATGACGAATATCTCACCCTTGGGATTGAGCGGCCAGACGTCGGCGCGTTCGTAATAGTCCTGCTGGCTGACGCCCCAATAGCGCACCGCTTGCGTCGGGCCGTCGCCGCGGATGCCGGCCGGCTCGTAGAGCGGCTTGTCCTTGAGCCGCGGATAGCGGCAGGCGGCAACCGCGTTATAGGCCTGCTCGACATTGCTGATATGCGGCCAGATGATTCCGTAGGCGCCGAGATCGAGCACCTGCTTGGCGTGGAATTGCGCCTTCTCGCCGCCGTTCGGCGGAATGCGCACATGCGGCGTCACCGCCGGCGCCAGCGAGCCGGACTTGGCGATCTGGCCGCGGTTGAGCATGTATTGCAGGCAGTCGCGGAAGGCGCGGATGTCGTAGGCGTTGTGCTCCATCTCGTAGAACACGCCGTCGTATTTCGCGGTGGCGAGCGCGATCGCCGTCTCGACGTCGGCCTGCGCAAACGTCACCAGAGCGTGGTGGCCCTTTTCCAGCGCGCCAATGACGCCGTTGAGCCGCGGTAGTTCAGCCATTCCTTGGTCTCCCTAGATTGCGGGGCGCATCCTAGCGGCATGATCGCGAAAAGTGGATACCGGTTTTCGGAAAAGATCATGCGCAACTAAAGCCGCGACCGGTCGGGGTTTGACAATCGCGCCGTGCGCCCTAGCATCGCCTCCCCAACCCCAAGAAACGGCGCGGCTCATGATCATCGATTGCCACGGCCACTACACCACCGAGCCCAAGGACCTGCATCGCTTCCGCAAGGAGCAGACCGCGGCCGCCACCGCCAAAGACAAGACGGCAATGCCGTCGCGCGCCAGTCTGAAAATGTCCGACGACGAGATCCGCGACAGCATCGAGCAAAACCAGCTCAAGCTGCAGCGCGATCGCGGCACCGACTTCACCATCTTCTCGCCGCGCGCCTCCGGCATGGGCCATCACGTCGGCGACGAGAGCGTCTCTCTCGAATGGTCGCAGATCTGCAACGATCTGATCGCGCGCGTCATCTCGCTGTTCCCGAAGAATTTCATCGGCGTGTGCCAGTTGCCGCAGTCGCCGGGCGCCGATCCGGCGCACTCCGCCGCCGAGCTCGAGCGCTGCGTCAACATGGGCTTCGTCGGCTGCAACCTCAATCCGGATCCGTCCGGCGGCTATTTCAACTCGCCGCCGATGACCGACAAATCGTGGTTCCCGCTGTACGAGAAGATGATCGAGCTCGACGTGCCGTGCATGATCCACGTCTCGGGCTGCTGCAACCCGGCGATGCACACCACCGGCTCCTATTATCTCAACGCCGACACCATGGTGTTCATGCAGGTGCTGCTGTCCGATCTGTTCAAGAATTTTCCCAAGCTGAAATTCATCATTCCGCACGGCGGCGGCGCGGTGCCGTTCCATTGGGGCCGCTTTCGCGGCATCGCGCTCAACAACGGCAAGCCGGAATTGGCCGAGATCATGGGCGACAACATCTTCTTCGACACTTGCGTGTATCATCAGCCCGGCATCGACCTGCTTACCAAAGTGGTGCCGATCGACAACATTCTGTTCGCCTCGGAGATGGTCGGCGCGGTGAAGGGCAACGACCCGAAGACCGGGTTCGGCTTCGACGACACCAAGCGCTATGTCGACAAGGCGCCGCTCAGCGACGCCGACCGCAACAAGATCTTCGAGGGCAACGCGTTCAAGGTCTACGGGCGCCTCAAAGCCGCCGTGGCGAAGGCGACGGCATAAGGCTATTGCGGTTTGACGAAGGCTCCGAAAAAGAGCGCAGCGAAAGCGGCCAGTCGCGGACGCATGTGGTCCGCGTTGGCGCGCGCGAGATCGAGACCCGCGGCCTCGCCGACGGCTTCTGGACCGATCTCTATCACCGCGCGATGATCGTCTATTGGCCGGTGTTTTTCGGCAGCGCCGCGGCGATCTTCATCGTTCTTAACGCCATCTTCGCGTTTCTTTATTGGCTCGGCCCAGACCCGATCGCCAACGCGGTGGGCTAACGCGCCGCTGCAACTGTTCTACTTCTCGATCGAGACACTGGCGACGGTTGGCTACGGCGATATGCATCCGCAGACCGATTACGGTCACACCATCGCAACGATCGAAATCTTCACCGGCATGTGTTTCCTCGCGGTGATGACCGGCTTGATCTTCGCCCGTTTCTCGCGGCCGCGCGCGCGCTTTATTTTCGCCGACCATCCCATCGTCGGCCGCCACCAGGGTCAGAGCGACGCTGATGATCCGTGTCGCCAACGAGCGGCACAACACGATCTCGCAGGCCACCGCGCGGCTGTGGCTATTGCGCGTGGAAAAGGTCGGGGAACGCGATCAGCTGCGCCGCTTCTATGAGCTGAAGCTCGAGCGCGGCGAGCATCCGATGTTCGCGCTGAGCTGGACGCTGTTTCATCCGATCGACAAGACGAGCCCGCTGCACGGCGTGACCGCAAGCGAGCTTGCCGCGGCCGACGGCACGCTGGTGCTCAATCGTCAGCGGCGTCGACGACAGTTCCGCGCAGCATCTCTATGCGCGGCGCATCTATTCGCATCGCGATATCCGCTGGAACTACCGCTACCGGGATATCACCAGCTCTTCGCCGGACGGACGGCTGTTGCTCGACTACAGCCTGTTCCACGAAGTAATGCCCGAAGAGGCGTGAGCGCCCGGTCAGCCTGCCACTTTGCGCGCGGCGCGGCCGATCCAATTGCCGAGCGCCTTGACCGCGCTCGGGGTGGTCTTGCCGTAGTCGAGCGCGATCACATGTTCGACTGGCGCGGCCGGAGCACTGCGGCTGCGCTTGGCGCCGTTGCGGGCAACGCGCCGCGCCTTGCCTCGCACGAATTTCTTGGCGTGGAATCTTCTTAGCGTGATTGAGCGCGATCGGGCCGACATGGGTGAGGAATACTTTTTCGTGCGGGCGGGTCAGCGTCTCGACGGCTTGCCGCAACGGCAGGAATTTTACCGCTTTGACGTCGCCCATCAGCTCGCGCACCGGCGTGCCCTCGGTGCGCATCAGCCAGAACTGCACGATCTTGATGCGCCCCTCGACCATATACGACATCGAGCCGAGAAATTCGTGGACCGAGACATCGTAGCCGGTCTCTTCCAGCACCTCGCGCTTGGCGGCGATATGGGCGCGCTCGCGCGGCATGAGCTTGCCCTTCGGCAGGACCCATGCCTTCTCCCGCCGCATTCGCACGATGGCGATGCGTGGCCGCGCCTCGCCGCGCAGCACGATCCCGCCGGCCGCAAGTATCGGCGCATAGCCCTTCGCCGAATCGGTCATGACAAATTTATGCCGAACGCGGCTGCGTCGGGCAAGCCGAGAATTGCCGGACGTCGTCGGGGGCGTTGTTTATGACACGGCGATGACGATCTTGCCGAAATGCGCATTGGCGCGCATGACGCCGAGCGCGTCGGCAATCTGGGCCAACGGATAGGTCTTGTAGATCGGCAGCGACAGCGAGCCGGCTTCGAGCGCCGGCCACAGATCGGCGCGCAGCCGGCGATTGATCTCGCGGACCTCTTCGGCCGTGCGGGTGCGGAACGTGACGCCGATATAGTCGATGCGCTTGAGCGCATGCTTGTCGAAGTCGAACTCGCCCTTGTTGCCGCCGAGCCGTCCGACATTGACGATGCGGCCCAACAGCGCCGCCGCTTCGAGGTTGGCGTTGGCGACGCCAGCGGAGATCAGATCGACGATCAGGTCGACGCCCTTGCCGCCGGTCGCCTTCCTGACCTCGGCGGGCCAGTTCGCGTCGCTCGAATCGAGTGCGACATCGCAGCCGTAGTCCTTAAGCCGCGCCCGGCGCGCCGCATTGGTCGAGGTGCCGATGACGAGCTGCGGCGCCCATGAACTTGGCGATCTGCATGCCCATCAGCCCCATGCCGGCGCTGGCGCCCTGCATCAGAAAGGTCTCGCCGCGCTTGAGTCGTCCCGCGGTGACGACCGCGTTGTGCATGGTCTGCAGCGCCACCGGAAAGCACGCCGCCTGCTCGTAGGTCATGTTGTTGGCGGGGATGCGATGCACCCGGCCGGCGTCGGTTGCGACAAATTCGGCAAAGCCGCCCGGCGCCGAGCCCATGACGCGGTCGCCGGCTTTGAGGCCATGTACGTCAGCTTGCACCTCGCCGCCGACAGCCTCGACCTCGCCGGAGCATTCCAGACCCAACCGGGCGCCGACGCCGCCGACGCTGCCATGCTGGTGGCCCGAGGCGACGATCAGGTCGGCGCGGTTGAGGCTCGAGGCCCGCACCCGGATCAGAACTTCGTTCGGCTTCGGCTCGGGCTTCGGCAGGTCGCGGACTTCGACCGCCGTTTTCGCCGACAACGGCAGCTTTCATGGCGTGCCTCCGGTTAGCGCAGGTTTGTCATTGCCGTTTCGGCTCGCTCATCGTGGGCCGACATAACGGAAGATGGTTTGTTCCCACCAGTCGCTGTGTATCGCGTCGAGCACGGCCACGTCGAGCGTGTTTCGCAACGAAGAGTTCCTGGGGATGGCGAATGCGTATTCCTGGGGGTCAAACGAAGCGTCGACCAACTCGACCGAGGACGAATAGCCTTGCTGTATGGCCCAGGCAAGCAGCGGCTTGTCATAAACCAGCGCGTCGATTTTGTGCGTGCGCAGTGCGCTCAGTCCGTCCTGCAAACTGGAGAATTTCTGGTAGGTTATTCGCAGATGGGCGAGCGCGTCCTCGCTGGAGGTTCCGGCCAACGCGCCAACGTGCACAGTCGATAAATCGCTGACACCATGGACCACGCCTTGAAGGTGCTTGATCGTCAGCACCGACGTGATGCTCGCCGTGAAGACGGCGATAGTGACGATCGAGCCGACCATCCACACGATTGCCACGATGCGTCCGGGCACTGTTCGCGGACCGAAACTCCCAGTGACACGCTGCGTCATGGCGACTGTGGACCACCAGACGCCCGAGCTCAGTCCCTTGGCCACGCCGCCGCCGAAATCTTCATTGTGATGCCGCTCGAACAGCCAGATGAGAATCCCGACGCCTAAAGCCAAACCGACCAGAGCCGCGATCGCCTGCATGAACCCGAACGAGGTCAAGGTGCGGATGATCGGCTGCCAGCTCGCCTCGCCTCCAGCCGGAACGGCAATGCCCAGTCCGGTGGCGTAGAAGGGCTGCGTGAAATCCAGAACGCGCTCGCGCCCGGCCGTTACGGTCAATGCCGCCACGGCGGCATCGTACTTTCCCGACCGCCACGCCGTCGATCAGCCCTTGCACGTCCGGCTCCTCGACGATGCGATAATGCAGGTGCAATCCGTCGGCGACGTGACGCCAAAGATCGATGCTGATGCCTTGCCAGGCGCCGTCGGCGGCCTTCATCGCAAAGGGCGGCGCTTCCTTGGTGCCGATCACCAATTCCCGTTGCGACGAAACGTCGGCATTGCCCGCTGTCTGCGCGCGGCACGGTCCGGCGAAAATCAATGCCGTGGCGCTCAGCGCAATGAACGCGGGCGATAGGCGCATTATCACGCGCTCCTGGGCGTCGCTTCTTTCCCTGCGGGCACAACCTAGCATCAAACAGCGGCCAGGCGGCGAAGTTTGATGCGGTCCGGTCCGTTCGCATGATGGCTGGTCCCGAGCCGAGGCGCGGCGCCCGCTCCTGACCAAAGGCTTCCGAGTGCAAGTCGCCATGTGCTATCGTCGGCATGTGCTATCGTCCTTGGCGCCGCCGGGGTTCGCCGGGGATTCGGCACGGCCAGAAGGCATCGAGTGCTTATGAACCAAGCCGTCCGCCCACAAAAAATTCAAAAAATTGCCGCCTCGGCCTGTCCGCACGATTGCCCGTCGACCTGCGCGCTCGAAGTCGAGGTGCTCGACGCGCACACCATCGGCCGCGTGCGCGGCGCCGCCGACAATGCCTACACCGCGGGCGTGATCTGCGCCAAGGTCGCGCGTTACGCCGAGCGCGCGCATCATCCCGACCGGCTGCATGCAGCCGCTGCGCCGCACCGGCGCCAAAGGCTCCGGCCAGTTCGCGCCGATCTCCTGGGACGACGCGCTCGATCTCGTCGCCGAAGCTTTCAGCCGCGCCGAAGCGCGCGCACGGCTCGGAAGCGGTCTGGCCGTATTACTATGCCGGCACCATGGGCTACGTCATGCGCGACGGCATCCACCGCCTGCGCCACGCCAAGAAATATTCCGGCTTCTTCTCGACCATCTGCGTCAATCCGGCCTTCACCGGCTTCATCGCCGGCACCGGCAAGCTCGCCGGCGCCGATCCGCGCGAAATGGCGAAGTCCGATTGCGTGGTGATCTGGGGCACCAATGCGGTGAACACCCAGGTCAACGTGATGACGCACGCGACGCGCGCCCGCAAAGAACGCGGCGCCAAGATCGTCGCCGTCGACGTCTATATGAACGCGACCATGAAGCAGGCCGATCTGGCGGTGCTGATCCGGCCCGGCACCGACGGCGCGCTGGCTTGCGCGGTGATGCATTGCCTGTTCCGCGACGGCAAAGCCGACTGGGATTATCTCGAGCGCTACACCGACGCGCCGCACGAGCTTGCCGCGCATGTGCGCACGCGCGATCCGGCCTGGGCGTCGCGCATCGCCGGCTGCCCGGCCGAGACCATCGAAGCCTTCGCGCGGCTGGTCGGCGACAACAAGCGCACGTTCTTCCGGCTCGGCTACGGCTTCTCGCGCTCGCGCAACGGCGCGGTCAACATGCACGCCGCGAGCTGCATCGCCGCGGTGACCGGCGCCTGGCAACTCGAAGGCGGCGGCGCCTTCCACAATAACGGCGGCGTGTTCCACCTCAACAACAGCGTGATCGAGGGCAGCGATCTGCGCGATCCGTCGATCCGCATGCTCGACCAGTCGCGCATCGGCGCGATTTTGACCGGCGATCGTGAGGCGCTGCATCGGCGGGCCGCCGGTCACGCGCTCTTGATCCAGAACACCAATCCGGTGTCGGTTGCGCCCGATCAGGAGGTCGTCAAGCGCGGCTTTGCCCGCGACGATCTGTTCGTCTGCGTGCACGAGCAATTCATGACCGACACCGCCAAGGCCGCCGATATCGTGCTGCCGGCCACCATGTTCGTCGAGCACGACGACTTCTATACCGCCGGCGGCAGCCAATACATTTTGCTCGGGCCGAAGCTCGTCGAGCCGCCCGGGCGAATGCCGCTCGAACCACGAGGTGATCTGCGCGCTGGCAAAGCGGCTCGGCGCCGCGCATCCGGGCTTCGATATGACGCCGCGCCAATTGATCGACGTCAGCTTGCAACAATCCGGCTGGGGCACGCTCGCCGAGCTCGAAGCCAAGCGCTGGATCGACTGCCAGCCCGATTTCGCCAAGGCGCATTATCTCGACGGCTTCGCCTATCCCGACAAGAAATTCCATTTCAAGCCGGACTGGCCGCAAGTGCCGTTCCTGCGCTGGCACCGCAACGAGTCGCGCCGGCCGCTGCCGGCATTGCCCGACCACTGGGACGTCATCGAGGAGGCCGACGCCGAGCATCCGTTCCGGCTCGCCACCTCGCCGGCGCGCGGCTTTCTCAATTCGAGCTTCACCGAAACGCCGACCTCGCTCGCGCGCGAGCGGCGGCCCGAAGTGATGATCCATCCCGACGACGCCGCGCCGCTCGCCATCGCCGACGGCGAGAGGTCGTGCTCGGCAACCGCCGCGGCGCAAGTGCGGCTGCACGCCAAGCTGTTCGACGGCGTGCGCCGCGGCGTGCTTGATCGCGGAATCGCTATGGCCGAACTCGGCCTACGCCGACGGCCGCGGCATCAACACGCTGACCGGCGCCGACGCGATCGCGCCGTTCGGCGGCGCGGCGTTCCACGACAATAAGGTGTGGGTGAGGAGCATAAGTAGGGTGGGCTGAGCGAAGCGAAGCCCACGCGGACGACGGGGCCTACCATGAACGCGTGGGCACGGCGCGCCTTTGCCCACCCTACGCGCTTGCTGCTGAGTTTATGCCAAGTCGCATTTGGCGCCGCAGGTCTACTTGGGTGGCATGGGCTCTAGCTTTTTTTCGCGGTAAATGCGCTCGAACAGATTCATCACGTCGGTCACATATGAATTGATATCATCCGCCGCCTGTTTGAGTCGTGAAATATCAATTGCCCCCATCTTGAGCTCGTATTTTCCTTGGCCTTCTCTTGTATATCGAGGAGTTCAAATCGATGATTGCCAGCTCTATCTATCTCGGCACGCATAAAGCCATGCGCCATGAAGTGCCGCAGCTCATCGTAAATTAGCAATTCATCAGAAAGCCTTCTCAAATCGTACCGATAGGCTTCATACCCGGGCATCTCCGCTATCATCGGACACCCTTAATACGTGACTCAATTCGGTACGCGAACCGATCCTCTATCTTGGATATGAGATCGGCGCAACAGGAACTCGACCTGCGCGTAGCCCGCGATGATGCGACCGCGCAGAAATATTGCTTCATCCACCAATTTGCGGTGCGCTTGGTTCGTCGTTTCTTCCACGCTACGCCTCAGTTCGTAGGGTGGGCAAAGGCGCGAAGCGCCGTGCCCACCCGTTCATTCGCCGAACCGACCGGAAAATCTCGCGTCGCCTGCCCAATCGCCAGGCAGCATGCCTTGGGCAACATAGCGGCGGAAACTGCTGAACGGCCAGTCGGCGACGCGCGTCACCAACCCGTGTTTAACCGGATTGTAGTGGATGTAATCGACGTGGCGCTCGAAATCGGCATCGTTACGGATGGCATGTTCCCAATAGCGGCGTTGCCAGATGCCCTTCTCTCTTTTCCGTACCTTGCTCATTGAACGTTTCGCCGGGGGAAGTCCACGCGAGAAACTCGATTTGAACAGGCTCCAGCGCGAGGTGTAATCGGCATCACCATCTGGAAGCTGCCACAGGGCATGGATGTGATCGGGCAGGATGCAGATGGCAACGGTCTCGAACGGATACCGCTTTTCCACCGCGGCATAGGCACGCCGCAGGCGTTCGATGTGCCGGACCAACAGATCGCTGCCGCGGTCGGCAAGTGCAAGCGTGAAGAAGAACGTCCCACCTTCGATCTTAAGCCGACGATAGCGGGACATCCGAGTTCGCCGTCACGGTTTGGTGGGCACGGCGCTGCGCGCCTTTGCCCACCCTACAAAGCCTCAGCCCCTCACGCCATGACCGGCGGCGCGTAATCGATCTGCTTTGCTTTGCGCATCCCCTCCAGCCCTTCGGCTGGGGTCAAGAGCACGGTGGTATGGAATTTCGCCACCGCGCCCTTCGATCCGATGCCCAGCGCCAGCGCCGCCGCCGCGGCATTATCGGGCAGTTCGACAATCGAGACGACGTCGTATTCGCCGAACGCGAAGAAGAACGAATGCAGCTTGCCGCCGAGCGACTTGCAGGTTTTGGCGATGGCGTCTTCGCGCGTCTGCGGATGCAAGATCAGCGACTTGGCGGCGGCATCTTTGTAGGTGACTTGAATCATATAGAACGCCATGGCGATTCCCTCCGTCGCGGTTCCGCGAGATCGGCGGCCTGGATGAATTGCGAAAGCCACTGTAGCACGAAGCTGAAAGCGAAGTAGGAGTAAGTGAAGAAACGAAGCCCGCTTTGGGACATGCCGGTCGCAGCCCCGGCGCGCCGCTACAAGCCTTACGCCTGCGGGCGTGGAAATTGCCGCGGCGCGCGCATCGGCCGGCACGATCTCCTTGCCGATCGGCCACAGCGCGATGCCGGCAAGCTTTAAGTGCGCCCAGGCGAACGGAATGCCGACGATGGTGATCGCCCAGAGGATCGCGATGACGAGATGGCCGAGCGCCAGCCACCAGCCGGCGAGGACGAGCCAGATCAGATTGCCGGCAAAGCCGAACAACCCGGTGCCGATATCGTGGCGGCCGGAATAGTCGGCGCGCGACACCGCCTTCCGGCCGAACGGGAACAGCGTATAGGACGCGATGTTCAATGCCGCCCAGGCCCAGGGCAGGCCGATAATGGTGATGGCCATGATGACGGCGGCAATCACCCAGGCGAGCGCCATCCACACGCCGCCGAAGACAATCCAGAGAATATTCAGGAGCAAGGAAACCGGGCCCATCGGCTCTATCTAGACCGGTCTGACGCGGCTGCAAGCGGTTCCCCGTGAAACTGCGTCACATATATTGAGACTTCGGCCTTGACATCCGTCCCCGTTATCGTTACATCGGGCAGGCTCGCCCATCGAAGGGACGTCGACCGGTGACAGCCGATCGATGGGGCGGGTGCGGTTCCCGGAGGCGGGCTTGTAACCCGCGTCCGGGCGGCTTTGGGCATCGACCGTCCGGCGCGTGACCGGACTGCCAGGTGCTGGCTGCACTGGTGCCGGAGAGGGTCCTCCCGTTTGGATCCGGTGATTCCAGGAAGCGCGGCCCGGAGCCGAGTCGAGGGTCAGACCCTCGGCGCAGTGCCGCGGTGGGGCGCCGAAAGGCGAGGGCGCCGCCGCTTTGATCCCGCGCGTTCGCGGGAGGAAGCGATGGTGCTCGCCGCATACGCTGGCAGGCTTTTCTTTCTGCGGCGGGGCGGAACCCGTGGTGCGCCTTTCGGCGCTCCGCCTCCCTTTTTTCGCATGATCCCGAAAAGTGCCGTTGCGGTTTTCGGACAAGATCATGCGGGGAAAATGGGAGGCATTGGAAGGGCTTTCTTAAAGCGTGCAGCAAAGCTCGGATGCGAAGCCGCATCGCGAGAACGAGGAAGCATGTTCACTTCTCCCCGCGCGCGGGGGAGAAGGAGCGCACGCGAGAAGAAGAACGATGAAGCTTCTAATCGAACAGCGCCACCGCGCGGGTCCAGCCCGCCGAGCCGGCTTTGATCTTGTGCGGGAAGCAGGCGACGGTGAAGCCGTGATCGGGAAGCTGTTCGAGATTGGCGAGCTTCTCCATGTGGCAATACGGAATCTCGCGGCCGGCTTTGTGGCCCTCCCAGATGATCGAGGGGTCGTGGGTCTCGAGCCAGCGCTTGCGGGTATGCGTAAACGGCGCGTCCCAGCCCCAGGCGTCGATGCCGGTGACGCGCACGCCGCGCGAGGTGAGGTAAAGCGTCGCCTCGCGCCCCATGCCGCAGCCGGCGGTCAGATAGTCGTCGCTGCCGATGCATTGCGAAGCCCGCGTATTGACCAGCACGATGTCGAACGGTTTGAGCTCGTGGCCGATGCGTCGCAGTTCGGCTTCGACCTCCGCCGCCGTCACCACATGGCCGTCCGGCACTTTGCGGAAGTCGAGCTTGACGCCGGGCCGGAAGAACCAGTCGAGCGGCACCTGATCGATGGTCATCATCGGCTGGCCGTCGATCGACTTCGATTGGAAGTGGATCGGCGCGTCCATATGCGTGCCGTTATGCGTCGTCAGCTGAATGTTTTCGATGGCCCAGCCTTCGCCGTCCGGCAGATCCTCGCGGCGCAGGCCGGGAAACAATTCGCACAACAGCGGCGCGGTATCGGCGTTGCTCTTGTACTCGATCTTCGGCCGCATGAACGGCGGATCGTACACCGTCTCGTTTTCGAGCGGCGACGACAGGTCGATCATGCGGCTCGGCAGTTTCATCGATCCTCGCGGTTATGGCTTCGGTTACGGCTTGGCGCCCTTGGCGGGGTTCTGCGTATAGAGGCCGAGCTCCTCGCCCTGCGCCAGGATCTTGCCCTTCATCGCGTCCTGCGCGGCGGGGCCGTCAAAATCCTTGGGCAGATCGAGCGACTTCACGCTGAGCGCAAAAACCGTGAAGTGATAGTGGTGGACGAGGTCGTCGTTCCAGGGCGGGCAGGGGCCGTCATAACCGTAATACTGCCCCTTCATGGCGTCGTTCGATGCCGTCACTTTGGTGTAATCGTTGAGACCCTTCACGCCGACGGCGGAGGTGGCCGGCTTGCCGTGCAGCACGCGGGCGTTCGAATCGGCGCCCTCCTTGATCGAAGTGACCTTCGCCGGAATGTCGACGAGGATCCAGTGAAAGAAGTCGTGGCGTTTGACGTCGGACGTCATCGACACGCCTTCCTTGTTCATCAGCTCGCGATGCTCCGCCGGCGAGTCGGTATCGAAGAGAATGACGGCGTAGGATTGGGTGCCCTTCGGCCCTTTCGACCACGAAATGCTTGGATTGATATTTTGGCCGCCGGCCGTGTGACCGGCCGCCGCCGGCACGCAAAACGCGTATTTGTTCGGCACCGTGCCGCCGTTCTTGAGCGAATCGACGCTCACTTTCAGCGAGGCGGCCATTGCCGGCGCCGCCAAAAGCGCCGAGGCGCCCCCGGCTGCAAGCAATATGGTAGCTCTGACGTTTTTCATGTTTCCCTCCCAAGATGTTCTGCTGCGCCGTTTTCAGCGCCGGTGACTTCCCACGCGCCCCCGCGCCGGAGTTCACCCGTCAAACTATACCGGTTATTGATGGGCGAGAAAGGGGTGGAGGCATGATCCTGATCACCGGTGCCAGCGGTTCCGGTTCGGTCGCGCGCGCCATGACGGGGATCCGGTATCTGTTTCATGTCGCCGCGGCGCGGTGTCGGCGTTGGTCCGGTATTCGATCTTCGGCCGCATGAATGGCGGATCGTATACCGTCTCGTTTTCGAGCGGCGACGACAGGTCGATCATGCGGCTCGGCAGTTTCATTGTGGCGTCGCCTGTTTCATTGCGGTGCTGCCTGCGGCTTCGGTTTCGGCTTTTTCTTTTTCGGCTTGCTCGCTTCGATTTTCGCGGCGAGGTCCTTGTTCACGATGTCGACGATCTTGGCGATCACCTGCGCATGCAGCCGCGGCGATTTCTCGATCGTCGTGTGCGATATGCTCTTGTCAGCCGTCAGATCGATATTGCTCAGCTCGCCGTGGAATCCCGGACCCGCGCTCAAGGGTTTTCCGAAGCCGTTGTTCTGATAAAAATTGACGACATGGAGGACATTCTTCGGCACCTGATGAGCCTCGGTACCGTCGAAATTGACAATCAGATCGACCGGGATGTTCGACCGGTCGAGCGCATTGGCAAGCTGGATCGTCGCGTTGGCGCCGAGCGAATGGCCGATCAGAACCACGATGTCCTTGCGTCCGCGCCCGTAGTCGGCGGCGATGCGTTGCGCCACCGCTTGCCAGCCGTTGGTGCTATAGACGCGCGCGCTATAGCCTTGGCGATTGAGCTTGTCGGTCAGCGTGTCCATGCCGCGCGAAAAAATGTCGGCAAGGCCGCGAAACAGATCGACCTGAACCAGTGCCGCGGTCGGCGCCGGCGGCTTGGCGCTTTGCGCGAGCGCCGGCGCGACGATGTGATGTCCCGGCGTCAAGCAGAGCGTGCCGCAAACGATCGCGGCGGCAAACAATCGGCGCGAGAAAACCCGTGAAAGCGTCATGGCACGATACCCGGCAAAATGGTGTGTTTGCGGATCAAAGCATACCGGTTATGGATGCGCCAGAAGGGGGCGTGCGGATGATCCTGATCACGGGGGCCAGCGGCTTTGTCGGTTCGGCGGTGGCGCGATGCCTGCTGCAATCCGGCGCGCAAGTGCGCGCGCTCATTCGTCCGACAAGCTCGCGCATGAATCTCGCCGATCCGCGGCTGCAGATCGTCGAGGGCGATATCTCCGACGCCGGTTCGGTCGCGCGCGCCATGACGGGTATCCGGTATATGTTCCACGTGGCGGCGGATTACCGGCTGTGGGCGCGCCATCCGGACGACATCGTGCGCACCAATGTCGAGGGCACCCGCAATGTGATGAACGCGGCGCTCTCCGCCGGAGTCGAGCGCGTCGTTTACACATCGAGCGTCGCCACGCTGGCGTCGCGGCCAAACCGCGCGCCGAGCGACGAGACGTTGCCGCTCGCGCTGGAAGACGCTGTCGGCGCCTACAAATACAGCAAAGTCGTCGCCGAGCGCCTGGTCGAAGCCATGGTGGCGGAGCAAAAACTGCCGGCGGTCATCGTCAATCCTTCGACGCCGATCGGACCCGGCGACGTTCGTCCGACGCCGACCGGGCGCATCATTATCGAGGCGGCGGCCGGCCGCATGCCGGCTTACGTCGATACCGGCCTCAATCTGGTCCACGTCGATGACGTTGCGGCCGGTCACGTCGCGGCGTTGCAAAAGGGCCGCATCGGCGAGCGCTACATTCTCGGCGGCCAGGATGTCGTTCTTGGCGACATGCTGCGCGACATCGCCCGCCGCGTCGGCCGCGCGCCGCCGAAAATCCGCCTGCCCCGCCAACTGATCTTTCCCATCGCCTATGGCGCCGAGGCGATCGCGCGTTTCACCGGCCGCGAGCCGTTCGTGACCACGACCGGATTAAAGCTGGCGAAGGATCATATGTTTTTCACGTCGGCCAAGGCCGAACGCGAGCTCGGCTACCAGGCGCGGCCCTATGGCGAAGCGGTCGCCGAGGCCATCGCCTGGTTTCGCCAGCACGGCTATCTGAATTAATGCGCCGCGCCGCGCTCGCGCAGGAAATGGAAAAACTCGACGCCTTCGCGCAAGCGGCGCTTCATCATTTGCGGACTGCGGACCATTTCGCCGACGATCGAGGCAATCTTGCCGGAGCGGAAATAGAAGCGGCGGTAAAATTCCTCGACCGAGTCGAATATTTCGGTATGCGCCAGGTGCGGATAATGCAGCGGCGCGATCTGCACGCCGTCGTCGTTGACGAGTTCGGCATTGGCTTCGTCAAGCCAGCCGTTCTGCAGCGCCTGGTCGAACAGGAACGTTCCGGGATAGGGCGCGGCGAGCGAAACCTGGATGGTGTGCGGATTGATGTCGGTGGCGAAGCGAATGGTTTCTTCGATGGTTTCCTTGCTCTCGCCCGGCAATCCCATGATGAAGGTGCCGTGAATTGTGATGCCGAGCTCGTGGCAGTCCTTGGTGAACCGGCGGGCGACGTCGATCCGCATCCCCTTCTTGATATTGTGCAGGATCTGCTGATTGCCGGACTCATAGCCGACCAGCAGCAGACGCAGGCCGTTGTCGCGCAGCACTTGCAGCGTCTGGCGCGGCACATTGGCCTTGGCGTTGCACGACCAGGTCACGCCAAGCTTGGCAAGCTCCTTGGCGATGGCTTCGGCGCGCGGCAGATCGTCGGTGAAGGTATCGTCGTCGAAAAAGAATTCCTTCACCTCGGGGAAAGCCTTCTGCGCCCAGGCGATCTCTTCGATGACGTGCCCGACCGAACGCGTGCGGTAGCGATGCCCGCCCACCGTTTGCGGCCACAGGCAAAACGTGCAGCGGGATTTGCAGCCGCGGCCGGTGTAGATCGAAAGATACGGATGCTTCAGGTAGCCGATGAAGTAATTCTTGATGTCGAGATCGCGCTTGTAGACCGGCGTGACGAACGGCAGGCTGTCCATATTCTCCAAGATCGGGCGTTCGTCGTTGTGCACGATGACGCCCGCCGGATTGCGGTAGGACAGGCCGGCAATGTCGCTCCAGGATCGCCCGTCCGCGACTTCCTTGATGGTGAAGTCGAACTCGTTGCGGGCGACGAAATCGATCAACGGCGAGCGCGTTGAGCGAGCCCGCCGGGTCGACGGCGACCTTGGCGCCGACGAGCCCGACTTTCAGCGCTCCGTTTGCCGCCTTGAGCGCCTTGATGGTCGCGACATCGGAGGCAAAAGACGGCGCCGAGGTATGCAGCACGGCAAGGTCGTAGTTCCGCGCGCTCGCCGTCACTTCGGCGAGCTTGGTGCGATGCGGCGGCGCGTCGACGAGCTTGCTGCCTTCGACCAAGGCCGCCGGTTGGGCGAGCCAGGTCGGGTACCAGAACGAGCGGATTTCGCGGCGCGCCTGGTAGCGCGAGCCGGCGCCGCCGTCGAAGCCGTCGAACGAAGGGGCCTGAAGGAATAATGTCCGCATCACGTTTCGACCTCGCCGTAATATGCCAGCCGGTTGCCGGCCCGCCGACGCCATAGCGATGACCGCGCCATTCGACGCCGCGGCCGAAGAAGCTCATGACAAAAACGACGAATGACAGGACATCGCGCAGCGGTCCGAGCCAAAAGAACTCGCCGAGGCAAATCGAAGGCGCGATCGAGCTCGCTCTGCAGCACGAAGCGGCAGGCGAGCGCGGCCACCGCGATAAATCCCGCCGCATTGTCGCCGCCGAGAAGAAGACCGCACAGCGCGAGCGGCAGTGCGTAGGTAATCGCAAGGCCGGCAAAGCCGAGCGGATCGATGGAGCGGATCGTCCGCGCCCAGCGGATTTCGTGATGGAACAGATCGCGCGCCGATCGCTCCGCGCAGACATGGGTGACGATATTGTTGGGGATCGCCACGCTCAAACCGGCGCGCCGCACCAGGGCGCCAAGCGCGTAGTCGTCGGCCAATTGATCGGCCACCTCTTCGAATCCGCCGATTTCGGCGAGCGTCTCTCTGCGCAAAGCGATTGTCGAGCCGAAGCACGGCGCGGCCAGACCGAGCTTGAGCCCGACCAGCACATTGGGCAGGAATTGATAGTCGATTGCCGCGGCACTCAGCCGCGCCCAGACGCCGGCAACGGCGGTCCCGCGATAGAGGCAGGTCACCAGGCCCACGCCGGGTTGCACCAAAGCGGCGGCGATGTGTCGCAGATAGTCGGGCGCGACGACGATGTCGCTGTCGGAGACGACCAGCACCTCGTGGCGCGCCTGGCCCGCCATATTAATCAAGTTCGAAACCTTGCGGTTCTGGCCGTGCCGCCGCGGATCGACCGCCAATGTCAGATCGCGGTCGGGAAAATCGGCGATAAGCTTCTTTACGACGGCGACAGCCGGGTCGGCGGGATCATCCGCGCCGAAAACGATCTGCACCGGGCCTGGATAATCCTGGGCGCAGAAACCGGCCAAGTTGGCGAAGAGGTTTGGCTCCAACCCATGCAGCGGCTTGAGAATCGTCACTGCCGGGCAATCGTCAGCCAGCGGAGTTGCCGATCGGACGAAGCTGCGCGCGGCCCAGGCGGCAAAAAGCGCATAAATGCATCCCAGCGCGGCGACCGCATAAAACGCGATCGACGCCCAAGCGGCGATACTGGCGAAATACGCGTACACGCTGACCCCTGCCGGCCCTTCTCGATCCGGGACTATATTGCGCTACGGCGGTCCATGCACGTTTTAACGAACGGCAAAATCGGCGGCCGGTTCACAATCTGTGATTTTGTCGCCCAGCGCCGGCTATTTGCCGTGCGACAGCAATCGCTTGCCCTCCAGCGCCTGCCATCCCACCAGCGCCGGGATCCCGAGTACCAAATCGGGAACCCGCTTGATCAGGGCCATGGCGAGAGCGGCGTCTGCCGGGATGCCGAATATGGCGCACGCGGCAATAAGCGCACCGTCCTGAACGCCGAGCCCGCCCGGCAGCACGAAGGCGACGGCCCGGCTGCCTTGGCCGAGGCTTTCGATCGCCACCGCTTGGGCGGCGCTCACCGGATGGTCCATGAAACCGAGCGCGATCCAGACCTCGATGGCGCCGAAAAAGACCCCGGCGACATGGATTAAGAACGATGCCGACAAGCCGCGATGGTTGCGCCAGATTTGCTGCAACTGGCCGCCGAGATCGGCCACGTGATTGAATGCCGCCCAGTCGTGTTTTTCGCCGAATGCAACCAGCCGGCGGACGAGCGGTTCGAAAGCGCCGAAATTCAAAGCCAGAAAGAATCCGCTGACGGCCGGCAGGGCGATGGCCAACATCACGAAGGTCATGGTCGAGAGCCGGTGCGTGCCGGCCAGATCCAGCACGATACCGATCCCGGCCGCCACAAAGATCAAGAGGCACACGACCTGGATAAAAATGTCGATGAGAACGCTGGCAATTGCCACATTTGTGGCGATGCCGAACTGGGTCAGTAATCTGGCTCCGATGATATCGCCGCCGACGCCGCCGAACGGAAACAGCACGTTGATTGCCTCGCGGATAAACCGCAGGCCGACGAAAATGTAGGGTCCGCGATGCAGTGGCGTGAGGAGAAACCACCAGCCTATCCCGGCCGCGGCCAACGCCACGGCTCTCGCAATAATAACAAGCGCCGTCCCCCATCGTGAGCTGACAAGGGCCTGCAAAACCGAAGAAAAACCGAAATACGCAATCAGAGCGGTTAATAGCGCCAAGCCAAAAATTACGGCGAGCGGGGCGAATAGCTTCATTTGGCCGCCATGTCGCGAATTCCGACCATCGCCCGTCTATGTGAGGTCGTGGCGTTAAATCGAATGTCCACTGTGTCTTTTCTGCACTAGTAGAGCCCGGCCGCCGTTTCTATCCTGTCTTCTTGTACCAGCAGGATCGGGGGCACCCATGAAAAAGATCGCGTTCGGAGCAGCCGTTGTACTCGCGTTGCTCAGCATTGCCGGCTGCGCGCAGACCGGCAAGGGCAAGGCCCCGCCGCCAGTGGTGACCAAAGGCTAGTCGCACAGCGAAAGCACGTCTTTAGCTGTTGTGCGTATGCCTCGCCGAAGGGAAGAGCCTGGTGAACATGGCTTACCTTTTGCAGGGCAGCTGAAGGTGGAAGCGGGGATGACGTGATTATCGTCGTCGGACTTGCGTTTGAAGCGCGCATCGCCGCCGGGCCCGGGGTGCACGTCATTTGTAGCGGTGACGGACGCAACTTGGCGGCCAAACTCACGGCGGCGATCGCGGAAGCCCGCACGCTTGTCCGCGGCTGTCCCGGAATTATCAGCTTCGGGGTGGCAGGCGGCTTGGCGCCGCATCTGCGGCCGGGCACCTGTGTCGTCGGCTCGGCGGTGATCGCCGGCGCCAAACGTATGCCGATCAGCCGGGAATGGTCGCAGAAATTACTGCAAACAATACCGGATTCGGTTTCGGGCGCGCTGCTTGGCGTGTCGGCGCCGATCGCGCATCCCGACGAGAAACGCGCGCTCTATTTGAAGACCGGCGCGATCGCAGTCGATATGGAATCGCACATCGTCGCTGCCGTGGGACTGGCGCATGAGGTGCCGGTCGCCGCGATCCGCGTCATCACCGATCCAGCCAGGCGCGCTTTGCCGGTTTCCGCCGTCGCCGCCATGCGGCCGAACGGAACCACCAATATCGGCGCCATGCTGCGCTCGGTGCTGAGCCGGCCGCGCGATTTGACCGCGCTGTTTCAGACCGCGCTCGACGCGCGCGCCGCGCGAGCAACCTTGGTGCGCGGCAGGCATTTGCTCGGACCCGCCTTCGCGTCGCCGCTGACGACTTGAGAGGCTTAAAGCCATGTTCAAGTCCGCCGCAGAGGAAATAAGCCAGTGGGCAGACCAGTGCCGGCGTTGGGCTACGGATGCCCGGAGCCGCGAGCAGCGCTTGACCTTACAGAGCCTGGAAAGGCTTTTGGACGACGCGGCAATCGAAGCCGAGCAGGAATTTAGCGCGAACGCTCCGCGGTCCCTGGCGTCAACACGATCGTGACAAGACTCGCGTCGTAGCGCGGCCGTTGCCATCGGTGTAAGCCATCGGTGTAAAATGATGGCAGCGAGGCCCGTCATGATTGCACACACTCCCGCTCCGCAAGCTTTGGGTTATGTCGGCGTACGCGCCAAGGATTTGGGCGACTGGGCGAGCTATGGCGGTGGTCTTCTCGGCCTGCAGCGCATCGACAAGTCGCGCTCCACGCTCGCCTTCCGCATGGATGACCGCAAGCAGCGCATCATTGTCGACGCCGACGGCGGCGAAGGCATCGGCTTTTTCGGCTGGGAGGCCGCCGACGCGGCGGCGCTCGATGCGCCTGGCGGCGCATCTGGACAATAGCGGGGTTAAAGTCGCCCACGGCGCCCGGGCGCTTGCCGATGAGCGGCACGTCAAAGATCTGATCGTGTTCAACGATCCGCTGGGCAACCGGTTGGAAATTTTTCACGGCGCCGAAACGGCAACGGAACCGTTCAAACCGGGCCGGTCGATTTCGGGCTTTCGCACCGGCCCGCTGGGCTTGGGTCATATCGTGCTCAATGTCGACTCCGCGGCGACGATCGATCGGCTGATGGCGTTCTACCGGGATACGCTCGGCTTCCGGCTGACCGATTATTATTCGCAGCCGTTTGTCGCGCGCTTTCTCCACCTCAACCCGCGCCATCATAGCCTCGCCTTCATCCAGACCGGCAAAAACGCGGTCCATCACATCATGATGGAGCTGTTCAGCTTCGACGATGTCGGGCAGGGCTACGATATTGCGCTCGGCGAAGCGGGCCGTGTCGCCACCACGCTCGGCCGCCACACCAGCGATTTCATCACATCGTTCTATACCTGGACGCCGTCCGCTTTCATGGTCGAGTACGGCTGGGGCGCGCGTTCCATCGACGTCGATACCTGGCAGGCTTATGAGCGCAAGGAAGGGCCCAGCATGTGGGGCCATGATCGGGCTTGGCTGTCGGCAGAAGACCAAGCGAAAGCCCGCGCGCTGCGGCTGAATAATGCCGAAAGCGGCTATCGCCGGCCGGTGCAGGTGATGGACGGCAATTACGAGGTGATGTCGGGCGTCTGTCCCTGGTGGGATAGCGTGAAATCGCGAACCGCCGCGCAATGACTCCGGCATGGACGCCCCGGCGAACAACGTCCACACCCGCGCGATCGCCGCATTCGTCTCGGGTCTGACCTACGAGAAAATTCCGAGCGAGGTCCGCGAGCGGATAAAGCTTCTGATCCTCAATTCGCTCGGTTGCGCCATCTACGGCGCCAATCTGGAATGGTGCCGGATCCTCCGCGAGACGCTCGAAGCGCTCGATGCGACGCGCACCACCTCGATCTGGGGGACGAACCGGAAACTTTCGTCGCCGCATGCGGCCTTGGTCAACGGCACGCAGGTGCAAGGCTTCGAACTCGACGACGTGCACCGCACCGCCGTGCTGCATGTCGGCGCGGTCACGCTGCCGCCGCTGATCGCGGTGGCGGAAAGCCATGCCAGACTGTCCGGCCGCGATTTCCTCACTGCCGCCGTCGCCGGCTATGAGATCGGCCCGCGCGTCGGCTTGTGCATGGGCCAGGAGCATATCGGCCAAGGCTGGCATTCCGGCGCCACCGTCGGCGTGTTCTCGGCGGCGGCCGGCGCGGCGCGAGCGCTGAAGCTTTCCGCGGACGCCACCGTGCACGCGCTCGGCATCGCCGGCACGCAATCCTCCGGGCTGATGGCGGCGCAATACGGCGCCATGGTCAAACGCATGCATGCCGGCCGCGCCGCGCAAAGCGGGCTTTATGCGGCGCTCTTGGCGAGCCAAAATTTCACCGGCATCGTCGACGTGTTCGAGGCGCCCTATGGCGGCTTCTGCACCACGTTCTCGCGCTCGCAGGATCGCTTCAATCTCGCGGCCTTGAGCGCCGGCCTCGGCGAGCGCTTCGAGACCATGCATATTTCCCTGAAATTCTATTCCTGCGTCGGCAGCAACCACACCACGCTCGACGCCATTCGCGATATCCGCAAACGCCGGCCGTTCGCGGTCGAAGACGTCGAGCGCATCGTCGTGCACGCATCGCAGGTCACGCTCGATCACGCCGGCTGGCCGTACCAGCCCGAAGGCCTGACCGCGGCGCAGCTCAATCTGCCGTTCTGCGTCGCCACGCTCTTGATCGAAGGCGACGTCTTTGTCGACGAGTTCACGCCGGATTGCGTCGCCGACCCGGCGCGCATCGCGCTGGCGCGCAAGGTGACGGTGGTGCACGACCCGGCGATCACTGCGCTCGGTGCCGCCTATCGCCACAAAGCGCGCGTCGAGATCAACTTCCGCGACGGTTCGGTCGAGACCGAGACCCGCGAGGCGCCGCGCGGCAGCGAGCATTCGTTCGCCAGCGCCGACGATATCGCCAAAAAGTTTCGCAAGCTTGCGGAGCCTGTCATGGGCAAGCAAGCGGACGCGATCGTCGCAACGGTCATGGGGCTCGATAATCTGCCTGACAGCCGCGCGCTGATCGATTTATTGCGGCTGCAACCCTGAGCAAGGTGACGCATTGCAACAATCCAGGCTAAGTTTCGCATGATGAGGACGGAAAAAATCGAATTCGGCGTCTTCGATCATCTCGATCGCACCGGGCCGTCGCTTGCGGACTATTACGAGGACCGGCTCAAGATCGCCGAAGCCTACGACCGCGCCGGCTTTTACGGCTATCATCTGGCCGAGCATCATGCGACGCCGCTCGGCATGGCGCCGTCGCCCAACGTTTTTCTCGCCGCAGTGGCGCAACGCACGCGGCGGCTGCGCTTCGGGCCGATGGTGTTCGTGCTGCCGCTCTATCATCCGCTGCGCTTGATCGAGGAAATCTGCATGCTCGATCAGATGAGCGGCGGGCGTCTCGAAATTGGCTTTGGCCGCGGCGCCTCGCTGATCGAGCTTGCGATTTACGGCGAAGACCCCGCTGCGGCGCAGGAAATCTACAGCGAAGGCGTTGAGTTGATCCTCAAAGGCTTGACGGACAAGGCGCCTCGATTTCCACGGCAAGCATTTCTCTTTTGACGACGTGCCGATGGCGCTCGAACCGTTGCAGAAGCCGCATCCGCCGATCTGGTACGGCGTCCATGCACCCGACAGCGCCGAGCGCGCGGCCAAGCGCAACCTCAATGTCGTCAGCCTCGATCCGCCCGGCGACACCAGGCTGTCGATCGAACGCTATCGCGCGACTTGGCGGCCGCCACATCCGCGGGCGCCACGCTGCCAAAGCTCGGCCTCGGCCGCTTCATCGTTGTCGCCGAAACGGATGCCCAGGCGCTCGCTCTGGCGCGCCGCGCTTATCCGGTCTGGCACCAAAGCTTCACGTATTTGTTTCGCTTGCGCGGCCAGCCGCAGAATCATCCGCGGCCCGCCGATTTTGACGCGCTCATGGAGCGCGGCCAGGGCGTGGCCGGCTCGCCCGCGACGGTGACGGATTTCCTCGAACGCCAGCTTGCCGAAACGCAATGCAATTACGTCGTCGGCCAATTCGCGTTCGGCGACATGACGCGCGAGGAAGCCTTGGGTTCGATCGGACTCTTCGTCAGCAGTGTCATGCCGGCAGTGCTCGCGGCAAATGCCGAAGCGCTGATGGCGGCGCGCTAGCATCTAACTGTCACGCGACGCCTTCAAGTGCTCGACCACTCTGGCGCGCAGCGCCGCTTGCTCGTCGGCGCTCCACTTGCGAAAGCCTTCGCCCGATTTGAAGCCGAGCTTGCCGTCCGCCACTAGCTTTTGCAGATAAGGCGACGGCTGCCGGCCGGCTGTCGATCGCCGGCAGCACCGTATTGTGGATGGCGAGCGTCAGATCGGTGCCGACGAGGTCGGCATTTTCGAGCGGGCCGAGCACCGCGAGCCGTCGGCCGAACGAGGCCTTGATCACCGCATCGACGGTCGCCGCATCGCAGATGCCGTTTTCGACGAGCGAGATCGCCTCGCGCCACAGCGCGTGCTGCAGCCGGTTGCCGATGAAGCCCGGCACGTCTTTCTTGACGTGCGCCGGCTTCTTGCCGGCGTCGCGGTGCAGTTCCATGGTCCAGGCGACGACCTCGGCGAGGTCCATTGCGTCTCGATCACTTCGACCAGCGGCACCAGGAACGGCGGGTTCCACCAATGCGTGCCGAGCGCGCGCTCGCGGTTTTTCAATCCCTCCATGATCGAGGTGATCGGTATGACCGACGTGTTGCTGGCCAGGATCGCGTCGGCCGGCGCGTGACGTTCGATGCTCGGCGAACAGCTTTTGCTTGAGCGGCAAATCCTCCAGGACCGCTTCGACGACGTAATCGGCTTCGCGCACCGCTTCGGCGAGATCGAGGCACGGCCGCACCCGCGCGATCGCCAGCGGGTCGTCGCCGAGGTCGCGCAAATTGGCGGCGATGCGCTTGGTGACCGAATCGAGGTTTTTCATCACCGTGTCGGTGATGGTCACGTCGTGGCCGGCCAGCGCGAAAACCTGCGCGATGCCGTGTCCCATCAGCCCGGCGCCAACGACGGCGATGCGGGCTTGCGCGACGTCCTTCGCCATGGTTCAGCCCGCCGTGTAGCCGCCGTCGGCGTAGAGAATGTGTCCGGTGTAGAAATCGGAAGCTTTGGAGGCGAGGAACAGCAGCGGTCCGGCGAGATCATCCGGCTCGCCGAGGCGGCCCTTCGGCACGCGCGTGAGGAAGCCGGCGCGGACGGTCTTGCCGCGTTCGTCGTCGGCGAACATCCATTCGGTCAGCGGCGAGCGGAAAACAGTCGGGCCGAGCGCGTTGACGGTGATGCCGGTCGGGCCGAGCTCGCAGCCGAGCGCCTTGGTGATGCCGTCGACCGCCGATTTCGACGCGCAATAGGCGGTGTAGCCGGCCGGATGACCGAGCAGGCCACGCGCCGACGACATCAGAACGATCTTGCCGCCGCGGCCCTGCTTGATCATTTGCCGGGCGGCGGCGCGCGCCATCAGCCAGGACTGCGTGACGTTGGCGTCCATCACGTCGAGAAAATCCTCGGCCTTCTGATCGACGATCTTCGCCACTTTGTTCTGGCCCGACGCCACGACCAGGATATCGAGGCCGCCGAATTTCTCGACCGCGGCCGCAACGATGGCGTCGCAGTTTGCTTCCGAGCTCGGCCGTTTGGCGAGCGTTTCGGCCTTGCCGCCGAGCTTGGCGCATTCCGCGGCGATTTTTTTCAACCCCTCGGCATTGTTCGCGGTGAGCACGACGTTGGCGCCGGCCGCCGCCAAGGTCTTCGCCGCGATCGCGCCGAAGGCGCCGGTGGCGCCGGTGACGATCGCCGTCTTGCCTTTGACGTCGAACAACGACAGCGGATTTTTCAGGAAGTCTTCGGACATGGTAGCTCCCACGCGTTCCACAAACTTGTCATGCCCCGCGCAGGCGGGGCATCCGCGTAATCGCCAGCGCTGCGGTGATTACTGGATCGTCCGCCTGCACGGACGATGACGGCGCTATGCGCCGTCACTTCACCGGCGCGACCGCGACCGCGATGGTGCAGACCTCGTTCGATCGATTGACGATTTCGCGGCTTTCGTTCGGACCGATGTAGACGCTATCGCCGGCTTTGGCGACCGTCTCCTTGCCGCCGGCAATCACCGTGAGCTCGCCGGCCAGCACGTAATAGATCTTCTCAGGCGGCGAGGCGTCGGGACCGGCGCCGCCGCCCGGCAGGAAGTGCGAAATACCGAACACCAGCGTCTGCGAACCGCCCATTTCCGCGCCGTAGACGCGGAACGATTTATAGCCGCGGTGGTTCGGCGCCTCGTAGGCCTTTGCTTCCGAAAATTTGCGCACGATCATTTAGAACTTCTCCCCTTTTTCGATCCGGTAGGCGCCCTTCGGATCGACGATAGCCACCAAGCGGATGATGCAGCCGTCGCCGCGGTCCCAGTTCCACGGGAAGAACGCAAAGGTGCAGCGCCGGCCGGTGACCTTGTCGATATCGCCGCCGACATTCTCGATGCCGAGGATGCCGTTCTTGAACAGGATGCGGTGCACCGGCTCCCAATCGGGAAAATCGGCCTTCCAGTCGCGGCCGCCCGACCACTCCTTGTATTCGGCGGCGAGATGCGGATGCAGCGGCCCGTTGCGCTGCGGGCCGATGGCGGTCGCCAGCGGATGATCGTTGGCCTGGGTGTCGTGACCGACGACCTTGACTTGCTTTTCGACGAACCATTCGCCGGCCGACGCCACGAAGCCGGGCGAGTAGCAGAAATAGTCCTCGCTATCCTCGTATTTCTCGTGCCAGCCGGTATTGATGATGACGACGTCGCGCGGCCGCACGATCTTGCCGGCCGCTTTCTCCAGATCGTCGTAGGTGATCTGCTCCCATTTCTTCTTCGGCAGCGAGACCACAATGCCGGAGCCGAAGAAGTGCGGCAGTGGCACCTCGTCGATAAACGGCGTGCCCTGCACGACATGCGCCGGCGCGTCGATATGCGTGGTGTTGTGCATCGAGGTCGTAATGCGCTGCGACAGCACGCCCGATTTGGCCATGTAATGGATGCGTTCGATCTTGACGTCTTCGAAATACGGCCAGTTGGGCGACTGATAGCCGAAGCGATGGGACAGGTTGAAGAACTCAAGCCCCATCGAATTGTTGAGGTTTTCCTCAAACGTCACCCCGCGAATTTTCTGCGTCACGGGCGTTCCTCCACTTAAAACTCTAAGCCACTGTTGTACGGTCCGTCGGTTCTAGCGAATATCGGTTATAAGGTACAGAGAGCCGCGCAAGCACAGTCGTTCGAGGGGAGGCATGGTCAAAAAAATCGCGCTGGAGGAGCATTTTCTGTCGCCGGGTCTGGTCGATTACTGGCGGCCGACGATGACCGAAGTCGCGCCGGAGCGCGGCGAATACTTCTTTCGCAATCTCACCGATTTCGGCGAGTTGCGGCTGCAAGAGCATGGACGATGCTGGGATCGCGCGCTCGGTCCTGTCGATCGCCGGCCCTGGCGTGCAGGCCGAGCGCGACGCCGCGACGGCCACGCGCCGGGCGCGCGAGTCGAACGACTTTCTCGCGCGCGAAATCGAAAAGCGGCCCGATCGCTATTCCGGCTTCGCTCACCTTGCGATGCAGGACGCCAAGTCGGCGGCCGATGAGCTGGAACGCTGCATCCGCGAACTCAAGTTCTGCGGCGCCATGATCAATGGCCACACCCACGGGCAATATCTCGATGACCCGGCGCTCTATCCATTTTGGGAGCGTGCCGACGCACTCGGCGCGGTGATCTATCTGCATCCAGCCGACCCGGTGGCGCAGCCCTCGGTTCTGTCCGGCTACAAGGTGCTGATGCGGCCGATGTGGGGCTGGGGCTTCGAGACCGGCTCGCATGCATTGCGGCTCATCGTCAGCGGACATTTCGACCGCTTCCCGCGCAGCAGGCTTATGCTCGGCCATCTTGGCGAGACGTTGCCGTTCCTGTTGTGGCGTTTCGACAGCCGCGCCCAATTTCACGGCCTGAAGCTGAAAAAGCCGCCGTCGGAGTATATCCGGGAGAACCTTATCGTGACGACGTCGGGCATGTGCTCGGCCGAGCCGCTCAATTGCACCATCGCCGCACTCGGGCTCGAACGAGTGATGTTCGGCGCCGACCATCCGTTCGAAACGGCGCAAGAGGCCGGCGAATTCCTCGATCACGTGCCGATCGCCGAGCAGCACGTGAGGATATCGCTTCGAACAATGCCATTCGGCTCTTCAATCTGCCAAAAGCATGACCAAGGTCCTCATCGTCGACGTCCATGCCGAAATGTATGGCGATGCTCTGCGGGCGAAATTTCCGGAGCTGCAATTTGCTCTTTTTCACGGCGGCGCGGAGGTGGCCGGGAACCTCTCCGACATCGACGTCATGATCATGTTCGGCATCGAATTACGTGACCACATGCTCGCCGGCGCGCCGGGTCTGAAATGGATTCAATCGCTGGCGACCGGGGTCGATCATTTCCTGCGCTGCCCGGCGCTCAAACCCGAGGTTCTGATCACCAGCGGCCGCGGCATCCACGGCGCGCCGATGCGCGAGCAGGTCGTCTACATGATGATGGCGGTGAGCCGCGACGCCAAACGCCAAGTCGAGGACATGAGCACCGCATCTGGCAGCGGCGGCTGTGGAGCACGCTGCACGGCAAGACTGCCGTCATCGTCGGCACCGGCATTGTCGGCGGAGCGATCGGCGAATTGCTCAAGGCGCTCGGCATGCATGTGGTCGGCGTCACCCGCACGCCGCGGCAAACGGAAGGCTTCGACGAGATGATGCGAGTACGATCGCTTTTTGGGTGCAGCGCGCCGCGCCGACTACCTCATCAACGTCTTGCCGGCGAGCAAAGAGAACAATGCGCTGTTCGACTGCGGACGTGTTCTCTGCAATGAAGCCGACCGCCTATTACATCAGCGCCGGGCGCGGCCAGACCGTCGATGAGGCGGCGCTTCTGGCGGCGCTGCGCGAGCGCCGCATCGCCGGCGCGGCCCTCGACGTGTTCCAAACCGAGCCGTTGCCGCCCGACAGCCCGTTCTGGAACCTGCCGAACGTATTCGTCACGCCGCATGTCGGCGGCTATATTGTCGAATACGAGGATTTCATCATGCCGCTCATTATCGACAATATGCGGGCCTTCCTCGCCGGCAAGCCCGGCGAGATGCAGAATATCGTCAGGCGTTAGGCAGCTTCGTCCTGCTTAACCGGCACGTCGCTGAGCAATAATTCTCACGCGACCACGCGCAATCCTGAGGGAACCGGTTGCCGCGCCGCCGGCTTTCCGTTGACGAATTCGGCATAATGCTCGATCGGCAGTGGCCTGCCAATAATGAAACCCTGCACCTCATCGCAATTCGCGCCGATCAGGAACTCGAGTTGCTCCTTGGTTTCCACTCCCTCGGCGATGACCGGCACCTCCAGGCCACGGGCGAGGCCAATGACGGCGCGAACGATCGTGGCCGATTGCGAATTATGACTGAGATTGGAAATGAAGGTCTGGTCGATCTTGATCTTGTCGAACGGGAATGCCTGCAGATAGGACAAGGACGAGTAGCCCGTTCCGAAATCGTCCATCGCGATACGGATACCGAGTGCCTTGAGGCGCCGCAACACCGACAGCGTGCGGGAGAAGTCGTTAATCAGCACGCCTTCGGTGATCTCGAGTTCGAGGCGCGACGGCTGCAGTCCGGTTTCGAGCAGAATTGAGTGGACGAGGCCAGCGAGATCGCCGTGACGGAACTGGATTGGCGACAGATTGACCCCGACACGGATCGGCTTGCTCCAACGCGCCGCCTCGGAACAGGCGGTGCGCAACACCCATTCGCCGATCGGCAGGATGAGCCCGCTCTCCTCGGCCAGGGGAATAAAGTCGGCGGGAGGAATGGTTCCCTTTCGCGGGTGCTCCCATCGCAGGAGCGCCTCAAAAGCGACAATCTCGCCGTCGATCTCGGCCTCAGGCTGATAATACAGCCTGAGTTCGTTGCGCTCGATCGCGGAGCGCAGATCGTGCTGCATGGAGCGTCGATCGCGCAGCTTCTGGTCCATTTCTGCCGCAAAGAAACGCACGGTGCCGCGACCGTCCGCCTTGGCGCGATACAGGGCGGCGTCCGCATTTGCGACCAGTGATGCGGAAATCGTTGCCGTCGTTGGGGAACAACGCGACGCCTACGCTCAAGGTAATGCGAAGCAGATGTCCTTGAATGGAAAATTCGTCCGCGACGGAAGAAAGCAATTGCTCTGCCTGGGTTTCGGCCGTGCTGCGGATCGCAGCCTTGCTGGCTGATCAACGCGAATTCATCGCCACCCAGGCGCGCCAGGAAAGTGTCGCCCAAAGCGTTCTGAATCCTGCGGCCGACCTCCTGCAACAGACCGTCGCCGGTCATGTGTCCAAAGACGTCATTGATCTCCTTGAAGCGGTCAAGGTCGACGCAGAGCAGGGCGAATGTCTGTCCGGCCGCTTCCGCGCCGCGCAACTGCTCGTCTAGTCGGGCGTTGAATGCCGCGCGGTTGGGCAGACCGGTCAGCGCATCGTGATGGGCTAGGTATTCGATTTGCTCTTCAGCGCGCCGCCTTTCGGTGACGTCCTCGTGGGTCGCGACCCACGCGCCGCCAGCCATCGGCCGGTTGGTGACGGCAATTGCGCGCCCGTCGGGAGCCTCAACGACCCAGCTCGTGACTTCGCCTTTGGCAACGCCCTTGAGCAAGGCAGCACGATACTCCTCGATATCGCGGCTGAGCGTACCCGTCGCCTTGCGGTGCCTCACGAGGTCACGAAGCGTCACCCCGGGTTTGACGACATCGCGCGACAATCCGTACATGTCGATGTAGCGACCATTGCAGACAACGAGGCGCTCGTTGGCGTCGAACATGACGATGCCATGCGACATGTTGTTGACGGCGGTGACGAGCTGGAGATCGCGTTCCTGAATGCGCCGATCGGCGAGCGCGCCGGCAAGGCTCAGGCCGAGGATAAGCATTGCCGCCCCCGCTACCGCGAGCGCCAGGGTCGCTGGCGACAACGAGAACGGCTGGATCAAGCGCGTCGGGTCGGGGAGAATCTCAACGGCCCCCATCGCCGTAAAATGAAGCGATACGATTGCCAAAGTCAGCAGGACGGCGGCCCACAGGCTGCCGGCTTTGCCCTCATGGCGGACGGCGACGATCAGCGACGCGCCGGCGAGCAGCATGCCGAGCAGGATCGACGTCGCGACAAGGTCGGGTACCCAGGTGATCCGCCCGGGAAGTTCGAGAGCGGACATGCCGGCGTAATGCATGCAAGCCACCCCGCCGCCGACGACGATGCCGCCCAGCGCCGGATACCAGCCGTTCGGCTTGGCGACCGCAATGCTCAAGCCTGCGCTGGTGATGACCATGGCGAGACATAGCGAAATGACGGTCAGGGTGATGTCGTAGGCGACTTCGAAGCCGGGTTCGTAAGCCAGCATGGCGATGAAATGGGTCGCCCAGATCCCGCATCCGGCCGCGGCTCCGGCCAAGACCAGCCACGCCGCTCGCGCGCCACTCTCGCTTGCCTTGGCGCGCCTGAACAGGCTGATCGTGACAATGCTGGCGAAAAGGCACACGCATCCCGCGAGCACGACCAAGCGCAGGTCGTGTTGACCGCCAAGACAGCTCAAGACGCGAAACATGAAGAAGATTTCCCGGTGAACGGGACACGCTACCGGTTTGCTCGATAGATTTGCGTTAAGAAAAACGGTGGCTTTGTTAAATGTGCTTAAGGAACTTGAAACCCGAGCGCCGAAGGGAGCGAATGCCGTTCGGAAGCCGCATACGCTTCGTTCGCCGGTCGGCGGAGGCTAAGCGCGGACCTTTGGCGCCTCGCGCCCGGGTCTTTTCCGCGCCGATTGCGGCAAATCCGCGGGTTTCATTCCCGGCGGATTTATTGCAAAATCTACCCTTCTAGGGCCGCCTTTGTGGGCGGCGTGTGTCGAGCGTGGCGCCCCATGTGCTGGGAGCGCATCGAAGGAGAACGCCATGGCGCTGGCGAAGCTCAAATTCCCGATCATTCTGTTCGGCGCGGCGCAGCTTCTCAAGCGGGCGGCGCAGCGGTACCCGGAATTCAGCAATCGGCTGGAGGAGCACGACTTCGTCGCCCAGATCATGGCGCGCGACGAGGGTATCGGCCGCTGGTTTGAGTTCAAGAAGGGCATCGTCACCTCGGGCGCGGGCCTGCACGAGAAGCCCGACATCAAGCTTATGTTCAAGAACGCCAAGATCGGCGCGGCGCTGCTCACGCCGCCGATCAACTGGCTCGATCAGATCAACGCGCAGAAGGATTTCGTCCTCACCGTCGAGGGGCCGGACTATCTGACCAATTGGTTCGCGCAGACCTTGATGATGAGCCAGTCGGCCGGGCTCAAATACGGCACCAAACTGCGCCGCGGCGTCACGCGCTATTGCAACATGACCAATGGCGGGCCGGTGTTCGTCCACGTCAAGGACGGCAAGATCTTGCGCATGACGCCGATCGATCTCAAAGCCGAGGACGGCGCGTCGTGGACCATCGAGGCGCAAGGGCCAGAAACTCACGCCGCCGCGCAAGACCACGCTGGCGCCGCACGGCCAGAACGCCAAGTCGATCGTCTATTCGCCCGACCGCCTGCTCCATCCGATGAAGCGCGTCGATTTCGATCCGAACGGCGAGCGCAATCCGCAAAACCGCGGCAAGTCGGGCTACGTGCGCATCTCCTGGGACGAGGCGATCAAGATCGTCACCGACGAGATCAAGCGGCAGAAGCGCGACTACGGTCCCGGCGCGATTACCTTCTCGCACGGCTCGCATCACACCTGGGGCAATATCGGCTATTACCTCTCGGCGCTGTTCCGCTTCGCCAACGCGGTCGGCATGACGCGCATCCACCACAATCCGGATTCCTGGGAAGGCTGGTATTGGGGCGCGGTGCATCACTGGGGCCACACGCTGCGCGTCGGCCAGTCGGAGACCTACGGCACCGTCGAGGACTGCTTGCAGAACTGCGACATGATCGTGTCGTGGGCGGCCGATCCGGAGTCGACGTCAGGCTCCTATGGCGCGCAGGAAGGCACCACGCGGCGGCAATGGCTGAAAGATCCGAAGCTCGGCATCAAGGTCGTCCACGTCGATCCCTATTACAACGCCTCCGCGCAGTTCCTGCCCGGCAAATGGTTCGCGCCGAAGCCGACCACATCGGTCGCGATGGCGATGGCGATCGCTTACGTCTGGATCAAGGAAGGCCTCTACGACAAGAGCTACGTCGAGACGCACACGGTCGGCTTCGACAAATGGAAAGCCTATCTGCTCGGCGAAGAGGACGGCATTCCGAAGACTCCCGAATGGCAGGAGAAGGAAACCGGCGTTCCGGCGAAGGACGTGCGCGCGCTGGCGCGCGAATGGGGCAAGAAGCGCGTCTATCTCGCGCCCGGCGGCTGGGGCAACGGCCACGGCGGCGCCTGCCGCAACCAGACCGGCATTCCGTGGGCGCGCGTCATGGTGTGCCTCGTCGCCATGCAGGGCCTCGGCAAGCCCGGCATCAACATGGGCAATCTGCAATGGGGCACGCCGATCGATTTCAATTTCTATTTCCCCGGCTATGCCGACGGCGGCATGTCGGGCGATCTCGAAAACACCTCGATGCCGGTCGAGCTCTATCAGCGCATGCCGCAACTGCCGACCATGAATTCGAACAATCAGCGCATCCCGCGCATCTTCGTGCCGGAGGCGATCCTCGACGGCAAGGCCGAAGGCTATCCGTGGGTCGGCAAATCGATCGAGCACCAGTTCGCGAAATTCACCTATCCGGCGCCGGGCCATTCGCCGGTGCACATGCTCTACAAATACGGCGGCTCGATCCTCTCGACCATGAACAACACCAACCGCTGGGTGCGGATGTATCAGTCGCCGAATCTCGAATTCGTCGTCAACCAGTCGATCTGGTTCGAGGGCGAGGCGAAATTCGCCGACATGCTGTTGCCGGCCTGCACCAATTTCGAGCGCACCGACATCAGCGAATGGGCGGGCCTCGGCGGCTACGGCCATCACGGCCAGCAGCAGCTCAATCACCGCGTCATCGTGTTCCAGGCGCCGGCGATCAAGCCGCAGGGCGAATCGAAATCCGACTACTGGATCTTCAACGAACTGTGCAAGCCGCTCGGCCTTGCCAATTATTTCTCCGAAGGCGTCAACGAGATCGACTGGGTCAAGCGCGTGTTCCTCGCCTCCGACCTGCCGAAATACATCTCGTGGAAGAAATTCCTCAAGCGCGGCTATTTCGTCGTGCCGGCGGAGAAGGAGAAGCTGCGCGCGCCGGTGTCGTTCCGCTGGTTCTACGAGAACCGCAAGAAGGACGTGCCGGAGGCGCAGCCGCTGCCGTCCGACTACACCGAGGAATATCTGCGCGGCTTGCAGACGCAGTCCGGCAAGCTCGAATTCGAGTGCAATTCGCTCAAGCGCTTCAACGATCCGGAGCGGCCGCCGATCGTCAAATACGAGCCGTCATGGGAGGGCGCGCATTCCGGCGAATTGTTCGAGCGCTATCCGCTGCAGCTTCTCACGCCGCACTCGAAATATTCGTTCCACACCCAGGGCGACGGCAAGGATACGTTCCTGCTCAACATCGAGGACCATCGCGTCAAGGTCGACGGCTATTATTACTGGATCGTGCGCATCAACGCCGAGGACGCCAAGGCGCGCGGCATCAGCAAGCACGATCTGGTCAAGGTGTTCAACGACCGCGGCGCGGTGATCTGCGCCGCGCTGCCGACGCAGCGGCTGCCGCGCGGCGTCGCGCACGGCTACGAGTCCTCGGCGATCTACGATCCGATGGGCGAGCCCGGAAAATCGGTCGATCGCGGCGGCTGCCTCAATCTGCTCACGCCCGAGCGCACGCAGACCAAGACCACGCATTCGCTCGCCGGCTCCAATTCGCTGGTCCAGATCGAGCTGTGGGACGGCCGCACCGAGCACATGTCGGCGGCGTTCGCGGCGATGGAGCAAGGACAAGGAAATCAAGCGCGACGCTCAAGGAAGCGCAATCTGGTGCCGGCGAAGTAACGCTCATGAAAAAATGGAACATGATCATCGACGTCGCCGAGTGCACCAATTGCAATCTGTGCACGCTCGCCGCCATGGACGAATATGTCGGCAATGACTGGCCCGGCTATTCGGCGCCGATGCCGAAGCACGGCCACAAGTGGATCAACATTCTGCAGAAGGAGCGCGGGCAGATGCCGATGATCGACATCGCCTACGTTCCGACCATGTGCAACCACTGCGACGACGCGCCCTGCATGAAGGCGGACAAGACCGGCGCGATCAAGAAGCGCAAGGACGGCATCGTGCTCATCGATCCGAAGAAGGCGAAGGGCCAGAAGCAGCTCGTCGATGCCTGCCCCTACGGCCACATCTGGTGGAACGAGGAGTTGCAGCTGCCGCAGGCCTGGACCTTCGACGCCCATCTCATCGACCAGGGCTGGCAGCAAACGCGCGGCCAGCAATCCTGCCCGACCGGCGCCATGCGCGCCGATCAAGGTCGAGGACGAGGAGATGGCGCGCATGGCGCGACGAGCAAAATCTCGAAGTCATGAAGCCCGAGCTCGGCACCAAGCCGCGGGTCTATTACCGCAATCTGTGGCGCTATTCGAAATGCTTCATCGGCGGCACGCTGGCCGAGGAAAAAAACGGCGTCGTCGATTGCGTCGAGGGCGCGAGCGTGCAGCTCGTCAAGGACGGCGCCTCGGTCGCGCTGACCACGACCGACAATTACGGCGACTTCAAATTCGACAAGCTCGACGAGAATTCCGGCCGCTACACCGTTCAGATCTTTTCGCGCGGCCGCTCCAAGAGCGTCGAGGCCACTCTCGGCGCCAGCATCAATCTCGGCGAAATCAGGCTCTAGCGATCCGTGATAAATAAATACCTCGTCGCACTTGTGTTGTTGACTGCGACCTCGCTGCGCGAGCCGAGCGCAGACCTCGGACTACCCGTCGCGGCAGGTCACGCTGGTCGTCACTTCGGTGCCCGGCGGCGTCACCGACGTCGTCGGCCGCGCGCTGGCGCAGGCGCTGACCAAAGACTGGGGCCAGCAGGTCATCGTCGAGAACAAGGGCGGCGCCGCGCACATCATCGGCGCCGAAGCCGTCGCCAAGGCGGCGCCCGACGGCTACACGCTGCTGGTCGGCGAGTCCGGCACCTTTACCGTCAATCCGACGCTGCTGCCGAAGGACAAAGTGCCCTACGACGCCGACAAGGACTTCACCCCGATCACCGGACTGGTGCGCATTTATCAGTCGATCTTCGCCGCCAAATCCCTGCCGGTCACGAACATCGCCGAACTGATCGCGCTGGCCAAGCAGAAGCCGGGCCAGATCACCTACGGCACGGCGGGCGTCGGCTCGGCGCTGCACATGAACATGGCGTTGTTCGACAGCATGGCCGGGGTGAAAATGATTCCGGTGCACTATCGCGGCGCGACGCCGGCGCTCAACGATCTTATCGGCGGCCACATCGACACCATGGTCGTCAGCGTCGCGTCGGGCCTGCCGGCTTACAAGGCCGGCCAGATCAAGATGCTCGGCGTCGGCGCGCCCAAACGCATGCCCTTGGTGCCGGAAGTTCCGACGGTGTCGGAGAGCGGATTGCCCGGCTACGAAGCGACCGCCTGGTTCGGGCTGTTCGGCCCGGCCGGCATGCCACAAGACATCGTCATGAAAATCGACCGGGAAGCGATCAAGATCTTCAGCGATCCGGCGTTCCGCGCGCGCTTCCTCGATCCGCAAATGTTCGAATCGATGGCGGGACCGCCGGACGAATTCGAAGCCTACATCAAGGCCGAACGCGCCAAATGGGCGAAGGTCATTCACGACGACGATATCAAGATTCAATAACGACGCGTCGAATATTGGGGGGATCAATGCGCAAAGTGGCGGTCGCGCTGCTCATCGGTCTCGTGCCGGCTCTCGCCTATGGCGCCGACCGCCCGGACTGGGCATTTCCGCTGACCGACAAGGCCCAGCCGCCGTCGACGGATGACGGCCTGCCGAAAACCGCGCCCGGCAGCGACAAGTCCTATACGCGCAAACAGATCGACGATTTGTTCAATCCGCCGGATTGGTACCCCGACATGCATCCGCCGATGCCGCAGGTGGTCGCACATGGCAGCGGCACCACGGTGCGCGCCTGCGCAGCCTGCCACCTGCCGACCGGCACCGGCCACGATGAATTGGCCTATATCGCGGCGTTGCCGGCGCCCTATTTCATTCGTCAGATGGCCGACTACAAGAGCGGCGCGCGCAAGGGGTCGGGGTCGATGACCGCGATTGCCAAGGCCATCGCCGACGACGATGTCCGCGCTGCCGCCGACTATTTCGCTTCGCTCAAGCCGCGGCCGTGGATCCGCGTGGTCGAAACCGATACGGTGCCGAAGACTTATGTCGGGCCAGGCAACAAGCGGCTGCGCCTTCCCAACGGCGGCAGCGAGCCGATCGGCGACCGCATCATCGAAATCCCCGAGGACGAAAACGTCGTGCTCAATCGCGATCCGCGCTTGGGGTTCATCGCTTTTGTGCCGAAGGGCAGCGTGGCCAAGGGCGAGGCGCTGGTCACGACCGGCGGCAACGGCAAGACGATTCCCTGCGGAATTTGCCACGGCCCGGCGCTGACCGGGCTCGGCGAGGTGCCGCCGATCGCTGGGCGACAGGCGAATTATATCGTGCGCCAGCTGTTCAGCATGCAGGACGGCAGCCGCGCCGGGTCATGGGAGCCGCTGATGGCGCAAGTGGTGGACAAGCTGTCAGTCGACGACATGCTGGCGATCGCCGCATACACGGCTTCACGCAACCCCCGACTGATTCACTCCGGCGGCGTGCCGTTTAAGGCCAAGACTTCGCCGGCGAGATAGAGCGAGCCGGTGATGAGAATGCGCGGCGCCGGATGCAGGTCGAGCTTGCCGGCGACTGCGATCGCGCTTTCGAGATCGTCGCGCGCCAGCGCCGGAATGCCGACACTGTCGGCGACCTCGGCGAGTTCGGCCGCCGGCACCGCCTTGTCCTGATGGATCGGCACCGTGATGACTCGGCGGGCGAGCCCCGAGAAATTCTTCAGGAAGCCGGCGGAGTCCTTGGTCGCCAGCATGCCGACGATGAGCACAAGCGGCCGCGACACGCGTTCTTCGAGATCGGCCAGCGCCGCGGCAATGGCCTGGCCGCCGTCGGCATTGTGGCCGCCGTCGAGCCACAATTCGCTCTCCGGCGGCGTCAAAGCGGCAAGCCGGCCGTGCGACAGCCGCTGCATGCGCGCCGGCCATTCGACCCGCGTCATGCCGGCCTCGTATGCGGCGGTCGGCAGTTTCAGCCCGCTGACGCGCAACGCCGCTATCGCGGCGCCGGCATTCTCGAATTGATGGCGGCCATAAAGCTTTGGCGACGGCAAATCGAGCAGCCCGTCGCCGTCCTGGTAGACGAGCCGGCCGCGTTCTTCGGTCGCGGTCCAGTGTTCGCCGGCAATGTGCAGCGGCGCCTTGAGCCGCGCTGCCTGGCGTTCGATCACGGCGAGCGCCTCGCGCGGCTGGGCGGCGATAATCGCCGGCACATCGCGCTTGATAATGCCGGCCTTTTCGGCGGCGATCTTTTCGAGCGTATCGCCGAGAAATTCGCGGTGGTCGAGCGACAGCCGGGTGATAATGCTTGCCAGCGGGCGATCGATCACGTTGGTGGCGTCGAGCCGGCCGCCGAGCCCGACTTCCAGCAGCAAGACGTCGGCCGGATTGCGCGAGAACAATAGAAACGCCGCGGCCGTCTCGATCTCGAACACCGTGATCGGCGCGTCGCCGTTTTTGGCCTCGCATTCGGCGAGCGCCGCGCCGAGCTCGGCATCGCCGACCAGCTTGCCGCCATCTTTGCGCCCGATGCGGAATCGTTCGTTGAGGCGAACCAGGTTCGGCGACGTATAGACATGCACGCGCTGTTCCGCAGCTTCGAGGATCGCGCGCATGAAGGCGATGGTCGAGCCCTTGCCGTTGGTGCCGGCGACATGAATCACCGGCGGCAAATGGCGCTCCGGGTGATCGAGCGCGTCAAGGATGCGCGCCATGCGCTCGAGCGCCGAGATCGATGCGCTTGGGATGCAGCGCCAGAAGCCGCGCCAGCATGGCGTCGATCGGCGGCGTGTTGGCCGATCGGTCGCTCACGTGACCGCGGGTTCGGGCGCCGGCAGGAGCCCTCCCTATCGCTCCCGCGCTTGCGGGGGAGGGTTGGGAGCGGGCGGCCGGCGGGCGCCTTGGTGAGGAGCCGGCACAGTTTGGCGATGGTTGCGCGCAGATCGTGGCGATGCACCACCATGTCGACCATGCCGTGGTCGCGCAGATATTCGGCCTTCTGAAAGCCGTCGGGCAGCTTCTCGCGGATGGTCTGCTCGATAACGCGCGGACCGGCGAAGCCGATCAAAGCGCCGGGTTCGGCGATGTGGACGTCGCCGAGCATGGCATAGGACGCGGTGACGCCGCCGGTGGTGGGATTGGTGAGAACGACGATATACGGCTTGCGCGCCTCACGCAGCCGCTGCACCGCGATGGTGGTGCGCGGCATTTGCATCAGCGACAGGATGCCTTCCTGCATCCGCGCGCCGCCGGAGGCGGCAAACAGCACGCACGGGCAGCCTTTCTCCACGGCGGTGTCGAGACCCTTGATCACCGCCTCGCCCGCGGCCATGCCGAGCGAGCCGCCCATGAAATCGAAATCCTGCACGCCGATAACGGCGGCGAAACCGTCGAGCTTGCCGTAGCCGAGCTTGACCGCGTCGTTGAGCCCGGTCTTGCTGCGCGCGTCTTTGAGCCGGTCGACGTAGCGGCGCTCGTCGCGGAATTTCAGCGGATCGACCGGCACCTCCGGCACCGCGATGTCGAACCAGGTTTGGTTGTCGAACATCGACTTGAGCCGCGCGGTGGCGCCCATGCGCATATGATAATTCGAGCCCGGAATGACGAACAGATTCGACTCGACGTCCTTGTAGAACACGAGCTGGCCGGTCTCCGGACACTTGATCCAGAGATTTTCCGGCACTTCGCGCCGCAGAATGCTGCGGATTTTCGGCCGTACGACGTTGGAGATCCAGTTCATCGCAGCGTGTTCTCGCTGACGAAGATGGCGTGACGGTTAGCGCTGCGCTATTATAACAGCCTGCCGGCGCGGAGACGAAACCATCGTCCTCGCGGCCGACGCGTCAATCGACAAAACGGCTCAACCCGCGCGCGATCGCCGCATATCGCTCGGGGCATGCTGCCGCGCCATAATTTGAATGATACGCTTGCGCTTGCGCAGGTCCGACGGCGTCTAGCAGCATTTGCCCGGCCCAGCGATAGACATTGCGCGAGCGCACGATCTCGCGCATGAGCCGCATGCGCTCGCGCTGCTCGGTGGCGGGCATCAGCAGCGCCTGCTAGATCGCATCGACCATGCTGCGGGCGTCGAACGGATTGACGATCAGCGCCTCGGTCAATTCCCGCGATGCGCCGGCGAACGTCGATAGGAGCAGAACGCCCTTCCTCGTCGTCGCGGGCCGCGACGAATTCCTTGGCGACGAGATTCATCCCGTCATGCAGGCTGGAGACGATGCATAAATCGGCGGCGCGAAACAGCTCGAAAATTTCCGTGTGGCTCATAGTGGCGCACGATCAGCCGGATCGGCTGGTAGGTTGCGTTGCCGTGCCGTGCGTTGATGTCGCGGGCGAGCTCGGCGGCCTCGCTTTGTAGCGCGCTGTAGGCTGGCGAGCTTGCTCCGGGTCGGCGCTGCGACCTGGATAAAGACGAACCTGTTCTTCCAGTCCGGATGAGCTTGGGAGAGAAAGACGTCCACCGCGCGCAGCCGATCGAGGATGCCCTTGGTGTAGTCGAACCGCTCGATGCCGACGCCAAGCCGCACGTGTTCGGCGAGGCCCGAGCCGCCGGCGAACCGCCGCACGGCACTCCGCCACCGGCTTCTGATCCTGCATGCCGGAAGGCGGCCATTCGATCGAAATCGGATAGGGCCGCACGAAGGTTTCCAGACTGCCGAAGGAGATCAATGACTGCTCCCGGTCGGTCCGCGCTTCCATGAAGCGATCGACAGTGTCGAGGAAATTGTTGCAGTGGAATTGGGTGTGGAAGCCGATCACCGAGCTGCCGAGCAGGCCCGCGATAATCTCCTCCTTCCACGGACAGATACCGAAAATCTCCGGGTTCGGCCACGGGATGTGCCAGAACGTGATGATGGTCGCATTCGGCAGTTTTTTGCGCAGCATGCTTGGCAACAGCGCGAAGTGGTAATCCTGGACGAGGATGATCGGGTCGGCGCGCTTGGCCTCGTTGGCGACGGCCTGCGGCGTAGCGCGCGTTGACGAGCTTGTATTCGTTCCAATCGCTGTCGCGGAAGTTTGGCCGCACGAATGCCATGTGGCAGAGCGGCCACAGACCTTCATTGGCCAGGCCGTAGTAATAGCCGTTCTGTTCCTCGTCGCTCAGCCAGACCCGACGCAGCACGTAGCTTGGATTTTCCGGCGGCACGCGGATGCGATCGAACCGGTCGACGGTTTCTCTGTCCGCGCTGCCGCTGCCATGAGCGATCCAAGTGCCGCCACAGGCGCGCATGATCGGCTCGACCGCCGCAACCAGCCCGCTCGCCGGCCGTTGCACTGCGATTTTGCCTGCCCTCCCGGTTGTGAATGTACGGCTCGCGATTGGAGACGACGATCACATCGGTATCCGGCAGTTTCTGCGCCAGCAGGCGCTGCAGCATGGCCGGCGACCAGTCGACATCGGGGCTGTCCGCCGGCAACTCGGTCAGCTTGAGATCGCGCAACAGATGCCGGAATTCTCCGGCGAATGGCGTGAGCTCGGATGCGGCGATCGCGCCGCTGCCGCCGAGTCGGACGTCGTCGATAGCGCGCCGCAGCGACTGCGCCCAGCGCCGCGCCAGCAATACCGCGACCAAAGCGGCGAATGCGGCGGCAAGAAACACCACGCCGATGAGGACGACGATGGTCCAGATCCGCGCCTCCGCGCCGCGCTGTTCCACCAGCGCGAGATCGTGCACCAGCACGACGTGGCCGCGTTCTCCGGTCGGCCCGATCGGAAAGCTCGACAGCAGCAGTTGCTGATGCCCGAGACGCACCGTCGAGAACGTCGGCGTCTTGCGCAACGTTGCTTCCTCGCAGGTGAAGCTCTTCGGTATCTCCTTGGTCTTGTAGACCAGCGCGCCCTGATTGTCGCAAAACCCAACCGCCAGCAATTCCTCATCCTGCGCCATTTTCTCGAACAGCGCGACGACGCCCTTGGAGTTGTGATTGTTGAGCAGCGACGTGAACTCGTCGAGTGACGAATTGAATGCCAGCACGGAACGCGATTTTACGTCGCTTTTTGACCATTGCTCGATCAACGAGCCGGCAAACGGCGGTACGAGGAGGATGATGGCGACGACGATCAGCAGCGCCGCCAAGCCGTAGCGCAGGGCGAGTTTCATCGTCGGCACCCATGCGCCATTCCCGGCAGCCCTCCCGCGGCGTCAAGACGATAGAATGCCGGCGACAATGCGTTAAAAATAGGACGCATGAGCGCCTCTTAATAGTGGCCAAGCCGCTGTCAAATCGCCCTGCGTCATTTTAGGTTTTTTCGCAGCACCGCGAAGATCAGCAAGCCGAACCCGGCAAGACGGAAGAAAAACGCCCAGCTGGTGAGCGGATGGGGGGGACGCTTGCAGCGAATTGAAGAATTGGTCGAGCGCAAAGAGCAGGAACGCCGCGCTGAAAGCGACGAACAGTGCGTCGGCGGTCTTGTGCCAGAACCGCCAGAAAAACAAACCGGCAGCCAGGAAACCCATGGTGTTCATGCCATAGATGAATTGAATCATGACCGGCTCCTAAACGAATTCCCAAATAAAGCCGACGAGCAAGGTCGATACGGCGAGAAAGCGTCGCCAGAAGCCGCGGCAGCGGAAAGATCGACGTTCGGCAGCACGATGAGGTCGATAACGACGAGCAGGTTATCGACCGCGAGCAGCACGAAGCAGGCCGCGGTCCATAGCAGCACTCGGCTTCTGGTTCCTGCGGTAGCTTCGTATCAGCAGCAGGCAGCACGACAGGCTGGTCAGAAAGCACAGCAGATAAAGGACGTCGACCCAGGGGCTCATTTGTTTTTTCCTGATAGACGGAATGCATCGGCAAATGTTCGAAGCTTCTCATTGGGGGCATCGAGGATGGCGCCCACGATTTTCACCGGTTTGCGTGCGTAAAGGGATTCCAATCGGTCGCAAATGGCGTCGAGTTGCGCGGAGACCTGCTGGTAGCGGTAGCCGGCCCCCGAGTCTCCTCGATCAGGCCGGATTTGGTCAGATGCTCGATCGCCTGAGCGACGGCGAGCTGGCTGCTGCGCAATTCGCGGACCAGCTGATCGGCGCCAAAGCATCGCTGCCGCTCCCGCCGCAGCAGGATAAGCAACTCGAGTGCACAGACCGAACTGATGGCGGTGCGCACGAAGGCTACGGTATCGTCGTCGAAATCGCTGTCCTGTCCCACTCGAACTCCAGTGGCCGGCCGGGCCCAAAAAGAAGTGGACAAGGCCGCGAGGCCTTCTGCCCGATTGGAACGTCTCGGCTGCCGATTGGCTGTCGCCCCGCAGAAGCCTCCCCGTATGCGCTCGAATGATGCGCCGGCGATAAAGTTCCACCGCGGTTGCCGAGAACGGTCGCGACATGCCGCCGCAGCGAACTGCCGAGGCTCTTTGGAGGCAGGTTGCATGCGCCGTGAAGCCGCCCCGGCATCGGCACAATTTCGCCTATCTGATCAACCAAGTAGGCGCCGGGGCCGACGCTGCCTCGGGCTTAACCGTAGCGGTAAGACCGGGGTAACCAAGTTATGCGCACAGTGGTATGGCGAACGGTAGCCGATCAAGGCGCCGACGCCGGTGAGGCCGGAACTTCCATGATGAAAAAACTTGTCGCCGGATGTTTTGCGCTTGGCGCGCTGGTTGCGGCACAGTGTGCCGCGGCAGCCGATCTGTCGGTCGCGCCGCTCTACACCAAGGCGCCGCCGGCGGAAGTCACGCAGGCTTACAATTGGACCGGCTTCTATCTCGGCGCCAACGGCGGCGGCGGTTGGGGCCGCTCGTGGTGGAACGGCACTGCAACGCCGGTCGACCTTTCCGGCGCCCAGGTCGGCGGCACCGCGGGCTATAACTGGCAATTCGGCAATACCGTCCTCGGTCTCGAAGGCGACATGGACTGGTCGAACCTCAAAGGCACCGGCACGACCGGATGCGCGGCCGGCTGCACCGCCGAAAACAACTGGCTCTCGACAGTTCGCGGCCGCGTCGGTTATGCGTTCGGCGGTATCTTGCCGTATGTCACCGGCGGTCTTGCTGTCGGCGATATCAATGCCTCGACGCCCGGCTTTGCCGGCGCCAGCTCGACCAATGCCGGATGGACCGTCGGCGGCGGCCTCGAAGTCGCGCTGCCCGGGAATTGGAGCGCCAAGGCCGAATACCTGCACGTCGACCTCGGCCGGTTCAATTGCGGGGCAAACTGCGGCGTCGCGCCGACCGACAACGTGTCGATGCACGACGATGTCGTGCGCGCCGGGCTGAACTACCACTTCGGCTGGGGTAAGTAGGCCCCCGCGCAAGACGCGTAGAGCCTGCGCGGTCGCGCCAGTTGACTTATCGCTTCCGCACTGGTGTCATTTCGGACAGGTCAATGACCCAGACCGCCCCAATCTCGATTTCGATAAATACCGGCTGCGCAGCTTCGTCGAGCGCCTCATCGAGCTCGGCGAGGTGGAGGTGCACGAGCGGCCGGCGGCGCTGACCGAATTGAGCGCGATCATCGAGCGCAGCGACAAGGCCGTGCTGTTTAAGAAAGCCGGGCCCGAACAGGTCGAGCTGGTCGCCAAGACCGCCGGCAGCCGCAAGCGCCTCGCCGCCGCTTTCGAAACCTCCGAGTCCAAGCTGTACGACGAATATTTCAAGCGGCTCGCCAATCCGCAGCCGGTCGTCGAAGTGCCGTCGGCGGATGCGCCGGTGCATGCGATCAAGATCACCGGCAAGGACGTCGACCTCACCAAGCTGCCGTTCCATCCGCAGCACGCGCTCGACGGCTCCTGCTATTTGAGCTCCGCCATCGATTACACCATCGATCCGGCAACCGGGCGACGCAATGTCGGCTGCCGGCGGCTGTCGCTGCGCAACCGCACCGAATGCGGCATCAACGTCACCGCGCCGTCCGATCTCAAGCGCATCTACACCGCCGCGGTGTCGCGCGGCGAAAAGCTGCCCGTGACCTTTACCGCCGGCGCCCATCCGCTCGATTTTTTCGCCGCGACGACGCGGCAAGGCGGCGACGAACTGGCGCTGGTCGCGCAATTCCGCGCCGCGCCGGCGCCGGTGGTGAAAAGCCTGACCAACGACATTCTGGTGCCGGCCGACGCCGAGGTGACGCTCGAAGGCTACCTCGACGAGCGCGGCTACGTCGAACCGGAAGGGCCGTATCGGCGAATATATGGGCTATTACGGCTCGATCCACATGGACCCGGTGTTTCATTGCACCGCGATCACCATGCGCGCCGACGTGATGCATCACACGCTGTTGCACGGCTCGGCATTCAAGCTCGACGAGACCGATAGTGCCGTGATCTCGGCACTGCGCGCCGAAGCGGAAGCGATGCGCATCCTCAAGGCTAGCGTGCGCGAGCCGATCGCAGTCTATCTGCGCGAAGTTTCCGGCGGCTCGAACACATTGCGGGTCTCGATCCGCCAGCGCGGCCTATGGCGAGGCGCGCACCGCCATCGCCGCCTTGTTCGGCGGCATCCGCGTGCTCAAGCATGTCTACGTGTTCGACGAAGACATCGACATCCACGACGACCGCCAGGTCGATTGGGCGATGGGTACGCGCTTTCAGGCCGACCAGGACCTCGTGGTGCTGACAGGCATGGTGGCCATGACCATGGATCCCTCGCTCCAGGGGCGGCGCACCGGCGCCAAGGCCGGCTTCGACTGCACGCGGCCGTTCGGTCGCGACGGCGAAGTTCCGCTGCTGCGCTGCGCGGCCAAAGTGTTTTCCGGCCCGGCGCGCTACCAGACCGTGGAGCAGGCGCTCGGCTCCGGCCCGATGTTTTATGCCGATATCGTCGAGGGTGTCGGCAGCCGCGACGGCCGCGAAGTCGCCTGCGCGCTCGACGAATTGCGCGGCGCCGGAAAGCTCAGCCGCGACCGCGATGGCCGCTATCATCTCGCCGGCTCAAAGCCCGGCGTGACCGGCATCATCGGCGCGATGTATCACGACCCGAACGCGGGGACGTGATTGGCCGCGCCGCGCTTTGTTTCGCGGGCGTTCTTTTCCGATTCACATTTCAAACAGCAACGCGCACTCCTCCTTCTCCCCGCGTGCGGGAGAAGGTTGGGATGAGGGGGCCTCTCCGCTGGGCGCGGCATTGCGGCGCTCAGAATGCGGAGAGGCCCCCTCACCCTCGTTCGCTACGCTCGCTCGACCTCTCCCCGCGCGGCGGGGAGAGGTGGAATGGCGAGCGACGCACATACTCTCCTCGTCACCGCCGGACTTGACCCGGCGGTCCATGCTGACGTGCAGCGACGTCAGCCGTCCAAATTTTGCACCAGCCCGAGCACCTGCCCGTAGCCCGGATGGAGCGGAGCGTAATCCGGGTACGATCGACGAGCTTTAATGTCGTTCCCGGATTTCACTTCCGCCTACGCGCTCTGCGCTTCGGCGGACTGTTCCCGCCGAGCTCGCATAGCGAGCGAAGGCGGTCGTTTCATCCGGGCTACGAAACTACGAAACAAATAAAAGAAAGGAAGCGGAACGCCGGCAGACGCGGTATTCCACGACCCGCACACAACGGCGCGCGGGGCGCGCCACGGAAAGGCGGCTTGCGCCGCCCTTCCGCTTCGGGCGCGCTCGCCTGCCGGCGTTCCACCAACGGCACTTGCGGCAGCGACCGAACGCCACCGCTCAGCTCCAGTTCACGCACTTCCTGGGACGGAACTAGGTAGGGATGGGTGCTGCAAGCTTCCGCGTAATATTTTGATACATTAGCGACAGCGGGTTCGGCCATCCGAAAGCCGACTGACCATTTGGGCCATTGTCGCTTCGGGTCAAACGCTGCACTTTTGCGATGTCCGAGTTGAGTCCGCTTACCCCCCGATTGCGACCGCACGGCAGACATTGCAGCACGTCGGTTCCGGGCCAAACTGAGACGAACGGCACCGCAGCAAATCTTACGTTGCAGCAATCCGGCGAAAATGCGAAGGCGTCGAACTTATTTGAGTTGAACCGCTTTGACTTCCAAAGCCCGCGAAAGCAAACAGGTAAATTTCACCGCAGCAAGGTCTGGTCCAGACGACTTGTAGAACGAAGAGCCTCGCACAACGATGTCATAACGCGCTGCCTTTAGGCCCGCGATTTCCTTGCTGCCCTCGACCTCGAAGGGCATGCCGATGGCGACAATATGATCAAATCCACTTCGGTCCGATTTTGAGCGGGCAGCGTCTAAGCAAGTTGTGATGGCCTTGGCACTATCGTTTGGACTAGCAATGCCGGGACCCGGGGGTTTAATAAGGTGCCAGGCGCTACCTTCTGGGCTGAGAGTTCGGATCGTATTTACCTATGCCTGGCCGAAGGAAGCATGTCAATAAGTTGAGGGCCATCTGTTGCGACGAAAGACGATCGGGATGTTGCGACCGAGCTAATGCAACGTAGCGAGGATCGATTAAAAAGGGCACAGTTTTGCCCCGCTCGCGAAGCACAAAGCTTCTCTTTGGCCGGATCATTTCCAATGGAGCTATTTAAAACCATTCCGGTGTTGCCTTGGACTGATGGATTACCCGGAGCGACCGTAATGGATGCGTTACGTAAGTTTGTTTGTGATACCCAGCCAATATTTGTTTCAGCTTCACTAAACGTTTTGCGCGTGATTTGCACAGCGACGCCGTCATGATAGATGGCGCAGCCAAAAGACTCCGGAGTCATGGGCTGGCCAGGAAATGCTAACTTGAAAACGCCAGCCGTTGGGAAACATATCTCCATCCGTGCGTCATCGCGTTATAAGCAAGATGAAAGTCATCGAGATCGGGCATGCAAGTGTTCCTTCTCGCGTGAATAGGGGTTGGGTTTCATCTTGTGCGAGCGCGGGATCGCACACCCAAATCATGAGCACTAATAAGCTCAATATGAGGCAGGCGTCCTTAGTAACGTGAAACATCATCGGCAGCACAGTACGCGATTTGATCCCGCACATTATGCCCTGCCCTCCCCAAGGGGCCGAAACACCTGACAAGCGCGACGCATATTATACGCGTTGCTGGGCGCTCGTTACACCTCATTTGTCGCGAACGGCCGCCCCCTCGCGCTCAGACGGTGGGTGGTCTATGGCACGGCCTCCGAACTCCAAAACGACTAGCCGCAGGTTCTTGTCACCGCTAACCAGAGTTGCCCCGTTCTTGATCGCAGTTTCAGCGATCAGAATATCGCGCGTTTGGTTGAGCGGGTCTCTATTCTTTTTACCTTGCTCGCGATCAAGCTCCCGTAGCCGATCAAGCATCTTCTGAAAGTTGCCCGTCCCGTCATTCCAGTAGGCCTGATCCCAACCTGCACCCTCAACGTCGAAAGCAAAACTTGAAGCAGGCAACACCGCAGGATTAACCTCCTCAAAGATGGCGAGGAGGTCGGCTCGTCTCTTGGGGCATGAGGTCGCCCGCAATTCGGAGGGCTGGATGCCGGTGGCGAGAAGGCGACCACCCGCGAACGACGCGACCGATATCTTCCCGTCGAGCACGCTGTTAAACAGGTTCGTGTCGAGCATGTAGGCACTCGATGTATTTGGAGTATCCATCTTGCTAGACGTCTTTGCATTTGAGGCGATTTTAAGCCATCTGGGGCTGTTTCGGGATACATCGGACTGAGCTGTTGTGCATCGCAGAAAAGCGAGCCGTTCGACTTCGTATTTGGGTCATTTTCGACCGATGCAGCCGGCTTTGCCTCGCGGTCTATGTCCGCTTCGCCCTGAAAAGCCGACATGAGGCTGGACCAAAGCGCGCTCGAATGACGCCGATCAACAACTCGCGCAAAGTCTTTATATTCGCCGGACGAAGGCAAAAAGCGGCCTGTTTGATAATCGTACTTCTCGACTTCCAGTTTGCTAAACTTGCCGGCTAAGTCTCGCGCCTCACCCGCGTCATTACATACACAACGGCCAACACGCCCACCGCGCAGGCCCAGAGCGCGGTGTAGCCGCCGGTGAGGTCGTGCACGAGGCCGAGAAGCGGCGGCGCGCCGATGATGCCGAGCTGATTGATCGCCATGGCGGCGCCAAGCGTGAGCCCGACTTTGTCGGCGGGCGAGGTAGTTTAGAGCCCCCGACGCGTGATGCTTTATGCGACCTGAACGTCATCACCCGGTGCGATCTCGCCGCCCTCGATCACCTCGGCGTAAATCCCGCAATCGGCATGGTCCAGATTGCGCATCAGCGTCTGCGGAATATTGAGGTCGCGGATGCCGGTTACCGGATCGACATTGGTGGCGGCGCAGCGGACGATGCGCTTGACGACATTGAGCCGTGCAGGCGACTTGCCCCCTCCCTGACCCTCCCCCGCAAGCGGGGGAGGGAATATAGCGATTTCCTTGCCAACGAGGTCGAGCTCGCTCCACGGCGGCCAGCCCTCGACATAGACGTTGCCGCGGAAGCGCAGCGGGTCGACCGTCGCGCCGACCATGGTCTCGACCGCGGCAACCGAGGCGAGGTTGATGATCGACACGACCTTCCGCGCGACGTCGGAGAAGCTGTGGCCTTCGGCGTGGAGGACTTTCGGCGGTCCGCGCAATTCACCGGCGCAATAGTCGGCGAAGAACTCTTCGATGATGGCGCGGCCCGCGTCGGCGCGCAGGTCGGCGGTGATCGCTCTGCCCGTTGGCTGGCCCTCACCCGGCGTGCGTTGCACGCCGTCCTCCCCCGTAAAGGGGGAGGGAAGGGTGATCGTCAGTGCGTGGGTTTCTTGATCGAACGAAACGCGCAAGTTGGCGAGGCGCTCGTTCTTCATCAGCATCAGGAAATGGGTCTTCGACAAATACCTCGGCGAAGCGGGATCGAAGCCCGAGGGGCCGTTCTCGATGGCGTAGAGACGGTCGCCGGGAATGGTTTCCCCTGGCGTGAGCACGGTGCGCGCCAGCGGTTCGGGCGTGAGGCCTTTGACCGGGTAGCGGTAAATCGATTGAATATTAGCCATGCAGTTCGCACTGCCTCTTTTCCCGGCGGCTTTTCGATACCATATTTAGGCGTGGCGGATCGCCTTCGGGGACCCGCCGGGCGCAGGCCGGAACCTTTGACTATTGAAACCTTTGATTTGCGTCACGGTTTTGCCAGCGCCAAAGTCTAAACGAACCCAATGACGATGTTCCGGTCGTGCTTTTTAAAGGCGCCGGAACAGGCCGAGGGAAGGATCATGGATTTCGAGAAATATACCGACCGCAGCCGCGGTTTCATCCAGTCGGCACAGTCGCTCGCGCAACGCGAGGGGCACCAGCAATTCTCCACCGAACATCTGCTGAAAGTCCTGCTCGACGACCCGGAAGGGCTCGCGGCCGGACTGGTCGATCGCGCCGGCGGCAATTCGCGCGCCGCGCTGGCGGCGACCGAGGCGGCGCTCGCCAAGCGGCCGAAGATTTCCGGCGGCGGGGCCGGGCAGATCTATCTCGATCCGGCCTTGGCGCGGGTGTTCGAGACCGCCGAGAAGGCCGGTGAAAAGGCCGGCGACAGTTATGTCACGGTCGAGCGGCTCTTGCTCGCGCTCGCGCTCGAAAAGACCAGCGAGGCGGGAAAAATTCTCAGCCAAGCCGGGGTCACGCCGCAAACGCTTAATGCGGCGATCGAGGCTTTGCGCAAGGGCCGCACCGCCGACTCGGCCTCGGCGGAGAATGCCTACGACGCGCTGAAGAAATACGCCCGTGATCTCACCCAGGCCGCACGAGATGGCAAGCTCGATCCCGTGATCGGCCGCGACGAGGAAATCCGCCGCACCATCCAGGTGCTGTCGCGGCGCACGAAAAATAATCCCGTGCTGATCGGCGAGCCCGGCGTCGGCAAGACCGCGATCGTCGAAGGCTTGGCGCTGCGCATCGTCAACGGCGACGTGCCGGAGAGCCTGGCAGGACAAGAAGCTGCTCGCGCTCGACATGGGCGCCTTGATTGCCGGCGCGAAATATCGCGGCGAATTCGAGGAACGGCTCAAGGCGGTGTTGCAGGAAGTCACCGGCGCGGCCGGCGCCTATGTCCTGTTCATCGACGAGATGCATACCATCATCGGCGCCGGCAAGGCCGACGGCGCGATGGACGCCTCGAACCTGCTCAAGCCGGCTTTGGCGCGCGGCGAGTTGCATTGTATCGGCGCCACCACGCTCGACGAATACAAGAAGCATGTCGAGAAGGACGCCGCCTTGGCGCGGCGCTTCCAGCCGATCTACGTCAACGAGCCGACGGTCGAGGACACGATTTCGATTCTGCGCGGCTTGAAGGAAAAATACGAGGCGCATCACAAGGTGCGGATCACCGACGGCGCGCTGGTGGCCGCGGCGACGCTGTCGCATCGCTACATCACCGACCGCTTCCTGCCCGACAAGGCGATCGACCTGATCGACGAGGCGGCGGCGCGCTTGCGCATGCAGATCGATTCCAAGCCGGAAGAGCTCGACAATCTCGACCGCGAAATCGTGCGGCTCAAGATCGAGCAGGAGGCGCTGAAGAAAGAGAAAGACGCCGCCTCCAAGGAGCGCTTGAAGCGCCTGGAGAAGGATCTCGCCGGCCTGCAGGAAAAGGCCGACGCGCTCACGGCGAAATGGAAATCCGAGAAGGACAAGCTGTCGTCGGCCGCGGAACTGCAGAAGCAGCTCGACACGGCCAAGAACGATCTCGCCGACGCCATCCGCCGCGGCGATTATCAGCGCGCCGGCGAACTGCAATACAGCGTCCTTCCGCAGCTCGAAGCCAAGCTCAAGGCGACCGGCGATGCCGGCGCGCCCGGCGCGGGCGCGAACGTAGTCGCCGAGGAAGCGGTGACCGCCAATCACGTGGCGCAGATCGTGTCGCGCTGGACCGGCATTCCGGTCGATCGCATGCTCGAAGGCGAGCGCGAGAAACTGCTCAAGATGGAAGATGAGATCGGCAAGCGCGTGGTCGGTCAGGCCGAAGCGGTCAAGGCGGTGTCGACGGCGGTGCGCCGTGCGCGCGCCGGCTTGCAGGATCCGAACCGGCCGATCGGTTCGTTCATGTTTTTAGGGCCGACCGGCGTCGGCAAGACCGAGCTGACCAAGGCGCTGGCGCAATTTCTGTTCGACGACGAGCACGCGCTGATCCGCGTCGACATGTCGGAATACATGGAGAAGCATTCGGTGGCGCGGTTGATCGGCGCGCCGCCCGGCTATGTCGGCTACGACGAAGGCGGCGCACTGACCGAGGCGGTGCGGCGGCGGCCCTATCAGGTCGTGCTGTTCGACGAGATCGAGAAGGCCCATCCGGATGTCTTCAACATTCTCCTCCAGGTGCTCGACGACGGCCGGCTGACCGACGGCCAGGGCCGCACCGTCGATTTTCGCAACACCTTGATCGTGATGACATCGAATCTCGGCGCCGAATATCTGGTGGCGCAGGCCGACGGCGAAGACACCGACAAAGTCCGTGATTTGGTGATGGCCGACGTGCGCGCGCATTTCCGGCCGGAGTTCCTAAACCGCGTCGACGAGATCATTCTGTTCCACCGCCTCAAGCGCGACCAGATGGGCCGCATCGTCGACATCCAACTCGAGCGGCTGCAAAAGCTTCTCGAGGACCGCAAGATCGCCATCGTGCTCGATCCCAAGGCGCGCGAATGGCTCGCCGACAAAGGCTACGATCCGGCTTATGGCGCGCGGCCGCTCAAGCGCACCATCCAGAAGGCGGTGCAGGATCCGCTGGCCGAGCTCATTCTTGCCGGCAAGATCAAGGATGGCGAGAAGATCAAGATTTCAGTTGGCCGCGACGGCTTGAATTTCAACGGGGCGGCGGTGGCTGCGGCGGCGTAGGGATGGTCTCGTTGAGCCGTTCGCGGAGATGCTCGACGAAATAGCGCGCCGCGGATTTTGACACTCCGGTGATCCACAGCGGATTGGCGCCGCCCGAACTCTCGACGCTGATCGCGTCCCAGAAAAATCCCCGCGTATGCGCGACCTCGGCTACGTGGGACAGCGGCAGGTGTTCGTCCCGGCGCTCCCATGGCGTCAGCCAGAATTTGACGTCGCCGGTCGAAACGCCCAGCCGATCAGCCGCCATCCGCAGCGGGAAAAGCATTCGCGTAATATTGAAGTGAAATAGCGCCCAGAGCCGGCTCGAACGAACGGCGAGACGGTCGTCGTTACTGCCGATTTGAGTCATGAAAATCTCTTGGCGCGGTCAGGATGGAGGGACAGAGCGAGAGCATTTTCAGGAAAAGTGGATACCGGTTTTCGGTGGAAATGCGACCAAACGAACATTCTAGTGCGCCTGCGCGACATGCGACGGTGACGCGGTCGCCAATACGGCATCGAGCTGCGTGCGGTCTTTTTCGAAGCTTGCCAGCGTGTCGCCGTCGAGCACCCGGCCGCGCGGCAGCTTGACGCGCATCGGATCGACGAAGCGGCCATTGACGATAATTTCGAAATGCACGTGCGAGCCGGTCGATAGCCCGCTCGAGCCGACGAAGCCGATAATCTGGCCTTGGCGCACCCGGCTGCCGACTTGGAGGCCGCGCGCGAACGCGGTCATGTGGCCGTAGGCGGTCTCATAACCGTTGGCGTGACGGATGCGCACATATTTGCCGTAGCCGCCCTTGAGCCCGATCTCCTCGATCTCGCCGTTGCCGGCGGCGAAGATCGGCGTGCCGAACGGCGCACCCCAGTCGACGCCGGTATGCAGCTCGCTGATGTGAAGCAGCGGATGTGTACGCCAGCCGAACGGCGACGTCTCGATACCGGTCGGAACCGGTTTGCGCACCAGGAACTTCTTATCGCTGACGCCGTCTTCGTCGTAATAGTCGTAAACGCCGTCGTCGGCGGTTTGGAAGCGGTAATATTTTTTGGTCTCGCCGCCGATCGCCAACGCCGCGTAGCGCACCTCGGCCGCGCCCTCGCCATTCTCGTCATTCGAATACAGCACGTCGAAACTGTCGCCGGGCTGGACTTTGCGATCGAAATCGACGTCGTACGAGTAAATCCGCACCAGATCATCGATCACCGGCTTCGGCACATTGTTGCGCAGCGCGGTCTCCCACAGGCTCTGATAAAGGCTCACGGCGCTGCTATCGTTCTGGTCGGCTTCGTCCTCGGCGGTATCGGTGACCTCGGTGTCGATGTTGCCAATGTCGACCGGAACGTATTGGCCGAGATCGGACAGCGCCACCGCGGCGGTGATGCCGGAGTCGCCGGCGATGATGACACGCAGCGGCTCCATGTGACCGAGGCCGGCGGGCGTCATCAGCACGCGCAGCTTTTCGCCTTCTTTGATCCCGCCGTCCAGCGCCGCCGGTCCGATCACGCCGATGATGCTCTTGATCTCGTCGGGTGCGGCGCCGAGCTCGCGCAAAATCGAACCGACGGTCTCGCCTTTTTTGACTACGATCTGGCGTTCGCTCCAATCGGCGGTGCCGTTGACCGGATTGGTCGTTTTCGGCAGCAGCGTAACGTTCTCAGGAACGACGCGAGCTGTGAAGCCGAAATAGTTGTCGCCGTCATGTTCGGACGCGTAGTCCAGTTTCAGGCTTGGCGTCCAGGCCGCGTCGGCAAGGAGGCTTTTTCCCATCCCGATCGTGGCGGCGACGTCGCGGACCTGGGTGAGCACGTCATCGAGCGGCAACAGCGTCGACGGCTTGACCTTGGACAACAATGAATTGAGGTCGCACACGGCCGGGGACACCGCGGGCGACGATGCCTTGGCCGTTCTGGCGGGCGACACCAGATCGCAGGTGACGAAGGAAACTTCGGCGTCCGGTTCGGCCGCCGGCGTCTGGTCGTCGCCGGCGACGGAATCGGTCAGCAGTTTTTGCGGATTAAAGGGAGGAATATTGGCGGACAGATCGCTCGCCGTGAGCGACAGGTTGCCGGTGACGCGTTCGTAGGAACGGACCCGGATTGTTTCGCGGTTGCGCACGCGCGATGAGATCGGCACGCGCAGCACCTGCCGCGCGACGGCCGGCTCGCTGAGCGCCGGCAGCCGGTCGGTCTTATGCGCGCCGCTCAGGCGATCGCCGATGCTCGAAATCGCGCCGCGCAAAGCGCTCTCGACCTGCTCGGGTGCGCTGGCAAAATTAGTCTCGCCGTCGAGCGACGCAAAAACGGCGCCGCCCATCAGCGCGGCGCCGCACAGTCCGGTGAGGATTGTTCCGGAAAACCATTGCACCGAGAGCCGGCGCCGGTCGACCAGGCTGCCGACGCCATCAGCAGAAAGCGGCGGCTCATTGCCGAGATCGATCGCCTCGGCATGAAGCCGCCGAGGCTGAAAGTCTCGTGCGCCGCGCGGCCTAACTTGGTCCAAGTTTACGTCCCCACGTTCTTGGTAGCCACGTTCTTGGTTGCCACGTGCTTGGTTGCCACGTGCTTGGCCAGATTGCCTCGATCGCGCGCTTGCACTTGCGATCGACTTCGCTGTTCGAGACGATCCCTTGACGGTCCCCGGACCGTCAACAAGACCCAGTTGCGTCGAGGCGCAGAGTTTAAAGTGATGCTGCCGCTTCCCCTCGCTGCGACATCCCCCGATGGGGCTGTTGCCAAGAACGGCGGAGGAATGTGGCCGCAGTGCGGCGCGATGCGAGCGAAAAGTCGAATGGCGACCGCGACCTAGCGGCTCTGCCCGGCACATGGCCGGGCATCGACTTTGACTTTGGCCAGGATCTGGTCTGTCTCCCCTGTGGCGCCGTGAAGTCAGGCAAAAACTGCAGCCTTTTCGGCAATCCGCAGTGAGAAATGTCGTGTCAGAAGGTTGACAATCTCGGCCGCCGAAGACTATATACCACCTCTTGGGCGCGCCGCCGCCGAGCGCGATGGCGCGTCCGCGAAGCCCCTCACTGTTCACACGGTGACCGAGCATCCGGCCATGCTCTTGATGGCCATGTTCGCGTCGCCGTGTCGGATGTGCGGGGTTCTGGTTTCTCCGGCCTAGCCGGAGCAAGTCTACTGGACGACGGGCCGCAAGGTTCCGGGCTGTTTGACAAGTGAATCGGAAGAAAGAGAAACGTGGACGGCGGAGTCCTTGCGGGCCGCTTTCGCGATCGGGGCAACCTTGTCGTGGAATAGGCCATGGAAGAGACTTCGGCGGTCTTACGTTTCAAGGTTTTCTACATCGGCCGATCGCGCAAGCGATCGGACGTGTAGGGACCTCGTCAAACGTTGTGATCAGCCGAGATCATAATCTCTCTCCAACTTGAGAGTTTGATCCTGGCTCAGAGCGAACGCTGGCGGCAGGCCTAACACATGCAAGTCGAGCGCCGTAGCAATACGGAGCGGCAGACGGGAGAGTAACACGTGGGAACGTGCCCTTTGGTTCGGAACAACACAGGGAAACTTGTGCTAATACCGGATAAGCCCTTACGGGGAAAGATTTATCGCCAAAGGATCGGCCCGCGTCTGATTAGCTAGTTGGTGAGGTAACGGCTCACCAAGGCGACGATCAGTAGCTGGTCTGAGAGGATGATCAGCCTCACTGGGACTGAGACACGGCCCAGACTCCTACGGGAGGCAGCAGTGGGGAATATTGGACAATGGGCGCAAGCCTGATCCAGCCATGCCGCGTGGGTGATGAAGGCCCTAGGGTTGTAAAGCCCTTTCGGCGGGGAAGATAATGACGGTACCCGCAGAAGAAGCCCCGGCTAACTTCGTGCCAGCAGCCGCGGTAATACGAAGGGGGCTAGCGTTGCTCGGAATCACTGGGCGTAAAGCGCACGTAGGCGGCTTTTTAAGTCAGGGGTGAAATCCTGGAGCTCAACTCCAGAACTGCCTTTGATACTGAGAAGCTTGAGTCCGGGAGAGGTGAGTGGAACTGCGAGTGTAGAGGTGAAATTCGTAGATATTCGCAAGAACACCAGTGGCGAAGGCGGCTCACTGGCCCGGTACTGACGCTGAGGTGCGAAAGCGTGGGGAGCAAACAGGATTAGATACCCTGGTAGTCCACGCCGTAAACGATGGATGCTAGCCGTTGTCGGGTTTACTCGTCAGTGGCGCAGCTAACGCATTAAGCATCCCGCCTGGGGAGTACGGTCGCAAGATTAAAACTCAAAGGAATTGACGGGGGCCCGCACAAGCGGTGGAGCATGTGGTTCAATTCGAAGCAACGCGAAGAACCTTACCAGCCTTTGACATCCCGGTCGCGAGTACCAGAGATGGAACTCTTCAGTTCGGCTGGACCGGAGACAGGTGCTGCATGGCTGTCGTCAGCTCGTGTCGTGAGATGTTGGGTTAAGTCCCGCAACGAGCGCAACCCTCGCCCTTAGTTGCCATCATTCAGTTGGGCACTCTAAGGGGACTGCCGGTGATAAGCCGCGAGGAAGGTGGGGATGACGTCAAGTCCTCATGGCCCTTACAGGCTGGGCTACACACGTGCTACAATGGCGGTGACAGTGGGACGCAATGGAGTAATCCTGCGCAAATCTCAAAAAGCCGTCTCAGTTCGGATTGTGCTCTGCAACTCGAGCACATGAAGTTGGAATCGCTAGTAATCGCAGATCAGCACGCTGCGGTGAATACGTTCCCGGGCCTTGTACACACCGCCCGTCACACCATGGGAGTTGGTTTTACCTGAAGACGGTGCGCTAACCGCAAGGGGGCAGCCGGCCACGGTAGGGTCAGCGACTGGGGTGAAGTCGTAACAAGGTAGCCGTAGGGGAACCTGCGGCTGGATCACCTCCTTTCTAAGGATGATCCTTCAGAGACGCCTCACGCGTCTTTATCGGATCTCTTGGAAACATCAGGGCAGATCGGTTTTCGGATCGAGATGCCTATTAGCGGGACGCCGCCGTCTTCATTTCTCTTTCTTCGCGAACGAGCCCAGACCAGGGTCAGTAATCAGTATTCGGTAATCAGATAGGACGAAGCGTTTCTGATTGCTGATTACTGATCACTGAGTCCCTGGTACGGCGGGCTTGTAGCTCAGTTGGTTAGAGCGCGCGCTTGATAAGCGTGAGGTCGGAAGTTCAAATCTTCCCAGGCCCACCAACTTCGCAATCGCGCAGCGAGTGAAGGCGCCACGTAATCAGAAGCGCAGCGAAGCGGGCTGTGCTCAGAATTCTGATTACTGACTACTGGCAAGTCAGCCAATACTCCTGGGCGGGGCCATAGCTCAGTTGGGAGAGCGCCTGCTTTGCAAGCAGGAGGTCGTCGGTTCGATCCCGTCTGGCTCCACCAGACACGCGGCTTCGGCTTCGACCGGCTTTTGCCTTCGACCGGCATTTCCTGAGCAAGCCGTCTCGTTCGTGAGAAATTCAATCAGCGCGCTCTCGGCCGTTGTCCTTTCAAGGATGAAGGACGGTGGCGCGCAAGTTGTCTGACATCGTGAAGAGGAGATCGATCCGAGCGCTGCGCGTGGCGTGAGCTACGAGCGGCGCGCTATCTCCATCCAGGGGACAGAAGTCAGTAATCGGTAATCAGAGCATTCTGATTACTGAGACCTGATTACTGATACCTGGACCGTCGGCAAAGCTTGACCGCAATGCCGTTGGATCGATCTTATGAAGCAAGCTGGTCTTTCAATTCCAGGAATCAGTAATCAGTGGTCAGTAATCAGATTGATTGCCGATCGTCGGTCATTGAAACCTGGAAACATCAACGCCTAGCAAAGGGCGATCAGAACAGCAGTCGTCAGTGAACTGATTACTGACTTCTGATTACTGATTCCTGCGATGGGCATTGATAATGAGAGCGATCAAGTGTCTTAAGGGCATTTGGTGGATGCCTTGGCGCTGAGAGGCGATGAAGGACGTACTACGCTGCGATAAGCCGCGAGGAGCTGCGAAGGAGCTTTGATCCGCGGATTTCCGAATGGGGAAACCCACCTTCGATAGTGGAATTCCGAGACCTCAGGTCTCGGAAACGGGACCGAACATTCCGCACAAGGAATGCGAGGTTTTGGATTTCCGCTATCAAATGAAGGGATAAAACTTCCGAATAAAATAGGAGGTTTTAAGCTAACCCGGGGAACTGAAACATCTCAGTACCCGGAGGAAAGGACATCAACCGAGACTCCGCTAGTAGTGGCGAGCGAAAGCGGACCAGGCCAGTGACGATCCAGAGACAACCGGAAGCGTTTGGAAAAGCGCGCCGCAGTGGGTGAGAGCCCCGTACGGGTAATGCGAAGGATCGTCCTCGAGTAAGGCGGGACACGTGCAATCCTGTCTGAACATGGGGGGACCACCCTCCAAGCCTAAGTACTCCTCAGCGACCGATAGCGAACAAGTACCGTGAGGGAAAGGTGAAAAGCACCCCGACGAGGGGAGTGAAAAAGACCTGAAACCGAATGCCTACAAACAGACGGAGCCCAAGGTTCGTCCTGGGTGACGTCGTACCTTTTGTATAATGGGCCAGCGACTTAATCTGACGAGCAAGCTTAAGCCGATAGGCGTAGGCGCAGCGAAAGCGAGTTTGAACAGGGCGTTCAGTTCGTCGGATTAGACCCGAAACCTAGTGATCTA
>CAVQOD010000030.1:377500-519404 GCA_963714345.1 uncultured Alphaproteobacteria bacterium
ACGTGAAGTGGGACAAGTATCACATCGATATTCTCACCGCGCTGTTCGTGCTCAAGCCGGACAAGTTCAACGTCGTGGTGGGATCGAACCTGTTCGGCGACATCCTCTCCGATCTCGGGCCGGCCTGCACCGGCACCATCGGCATCGCGCCGTCCGGCAATATCGATCCCGAACGCCGATTCCCGTCGCTGTTCGAGCCGGTGCACGGCTCGGCGCCCGATATCGCCGGGCAGGGCATCGCCAATCCGATCGGCCAGATCTGGTCCGGCGCGATGATGCTGGAGCATCTCGGCGAGCCCGAAGCCGCCGCCGCCATCGTCAAGGCCATCGAGCGCGTGCTGGCCGAGCCGAAGCTGCGCACCCGCGATCTCGGCGGCGCCGCCGATACGGTCACTTGCGGCAAGGCGGTTGCGGCGGCGCTGATGTAAGTCACGCCAGCGCGACGCAATCGATCTCGACGTCGAACGGCCCGTGCCAAGGCAGCACGCAAACAAAGCCGCGCGCCGGCGGATCGTGCGGGAAATACCGCGCATAGACGGCGTTGATGGCGGCGAAATATTTGGCATCGGTGCAATAGATGGTGCACCTGAGAACCTTGTCGAGCGATGAGCCCGCTGCGGCTAGGCAAAGCTTGATTTGCTCAAGCGCAATCTCGGCCTGCCGCTCGACCGGCAGGCGTTTGATCTCGCCGGTTTCCGGGTCGTAGGGCGGAATATTCGACACGAAGATCAGGCCGCCGCCGCGCACGGCGGGTGACGACGGTACGTTGCGGGCTTCGCTTCGGCTTGACAACGGTTCGACGCGGATGATTTCGCGATTTATGGCTGATCCTCTTGCTTGATGCTGTCCGCCGAATAGTCGCGGCAGCGCCGGCATTTGTCGCGTTCAATCGGTTCGGCGCAGGCCGAAGCATCTTCGATTGCTCGTCTGACGGCAGGAGCGGTACAATTGCTCATGGTTGCCGCCGCCAATATGGTCGAGGTTGCCGCGCTGGTGGGCGATACGGCGCGCGCCACCATGCTCGGCGCGCTGATGGGCGGCCAGTCATTGACCGGCGGCGAGCTTGCCTTCCTGGCGCATATTTCGCGATCGACGGCGAGCGAGCATCTGACGAAGCTTGTCGAGGCTCGCCTGATCGCCGTCACCAGAAGGCGCCGCTTCAACTATTACCGCATTGCCTCGCCGCTGGTGGCGCAGATGCTCGAAAGCATGAAGGTGGTCGCCGCGCTCGAGGTGCCGCCGCGCTATCAGCCGCGCTCGATGCGCGATGACGCGATGCGCTTTGCGCGGACCTGTTACGATCATCTCGCCGGTGTGGTGGCCGTTGCCATCGCCGATGCGCTGGTGGCGCGGGACTATGTCGTGCTCGGCGATGACGGCGGCGAAGTCACGCCGGCCGGCGCGCGTTTCCTCGGCGATTTCGGCGCCGATTTATCGGTGCAGTCGCGCAGTCGCCGGATCTTCTGCCGGCCATGCTTGGATTGGAGCGAACGCCGCTATCACATCGCCGGTCACGTCGGCGCCGAAATCTGCCGGTGCTGTCTGCAACGCGGCTGGTTTGTGCGCGAGCGCGACAGCCGTGCGCTGCGATTGACGCCCGCGGGCGCGGCGGGATTGCATGCCAGTTTTGGAGTGGATCTTAACGGCGCGCGACCGGGAAAATCATCGACGCCGTCCGTCGGAAAGCCCGCGAAGCTTGTCCCCGCTGCCTGATCGGCGGGCGCGATTGCCGACTTAGGCGTTGCTTCCCGTCAGCCACACCGCATCGGCGGCAAGCTCCGGCCAGCCGATGGCGCGGCTCGAACGCGCGGCGGCGTCCGCCGGCTTGAGCTTGCCGTCCCAGCGCGCCGCGGTGATGCGCCGGCCGGTGAATGTTGCGGCCTCGTCCGAAACGAGCCACGCGGCCGGCGGGCCCATGATCTCCGGGCGCAGCATCTTGTCGCGCGGCCAGCCGGATTCGTCGGCGATCAGCGCCGTATCGGTCGGGCCGCCCGGCACCAGCACATTGACGGTGATGCCGCTGCCGTCGAGCTCCTTGGCCCATACCGCCGACATCGACTCAAACGCCGCCTTCGCCGCGCCGTAGGGCAGCACGCGCAGCATGGTCATGTAGCTCGTGGTGTTATTGACGATGCGGCCGAAGCCGCCGCGTTTCATGTCCGGCAACGCCGCGCGCACCAGCATGACCGGCGCGCGCACGAAGATCGCCATGAAGCCGTCCCAGATTTGCGGCGTCAGTTCCTCGATGCCGGGAGCGCGCGCCTCGGCATCGGGCCGGATGCTCGACATGCCGATGCCGGCATTGTTGATGACGGCTTCGATGGGACCGAAGCGGTTGCGGGCTGCGGTCACGGCGTTTTGACACGCCGCTTCGCTCGCGAGATCGGCGACGATCGGATGCAGACGATCTTTGGCGCCGTCGTGCCGGGCCGTAAGCCTTTCCAGCGCGGTTTGGTCGCGATCGACTGCGGCGACCGAATGTCCGGCCGCGAGCAAAGCATCGGTCATCGCCCGGCCAATTCCGCCGGCGGCGCCGGTTAACAGCACGACACGACCGCGGGAGGATGACGCCATCAAACTTCACCTGAATAGATCGGCGAGCATCGTCACTCCGCCGCTTGCGCCGTCGCATGCTGGCGGAATTTCGGCATGACCTCTTGCGCCAAAAGCCGCATCGAATCGCGCTCCCACGCTTCGTTAGGGCCGCTCCAATCGAGCCCGGTCATCAACAGCGTGCCGAACGGCCCGACTTCGTCGCGGAAGGCGACGAGCTTATCGAGCATGGTCGCCGGCGAGCCGTACAGCACGCAGCCTTCGGTGATGACCTCGACGGTGGCTTCTTCGTCCGGCATGTTCGGGTCGGGCTTCATGACCGAAAGGATGCCGACGCGGGACAGGACCTCGCGCATATAGGTGTAGAAATAACGGTTCGATCCTTGCGCGGAAAAGACGCGGTCGTGCGCCTCGGCATCGCTCGGCGCCACCATGACGTTGCGCGACACCCGCCAGTTCTCGCTGCGCGCGGTTCGCCCCGCGTCCGCGCAGGCTTTACTGTAGCTCACCCAGTGGGTGGCGACGGCGTTGGCCGGCATATTATTGCCGGACAGGATGCCCCAGCCTTGCTGCCCGGCGACGCGCGCGGTCGGTGAATTGCGGCTACTCACCGACATCGTGATCGGCGGGCCGGATTTCTGGAACGGCTTCGGCATAGTGCCGATGCCGAGCCCGGGAATGATCGCGTCCTTGAGTTGGACGGACCGGAACTCGCCTGGAAAATCGTAGGGCGGATCCTGCGCCCAGATGCGCTGGATGATCGCGATCGATTCCATCGTCTTGCGGGCGCGCACTCCGCGATCGGCATTGCCGAACAATTCGAAATCGGACAACAGCCCGCCCGGACCGATGCCGAGCATGAAGCGGCCGCGGCTCATGTGGTCGAATTGCGCGACTTCCGCGGCAACCGTCACCGGATCGTGGTTCGGCAGGCAGATGACGCCGGTGCCGAAGGCGAGATTTTTGGTCCGCGGCAACAGGCTTGCCATGAACATCAGCGGCGACGGGATCGGTTCGCTCGACGCCGAGAAATGCTCGCCGAGCCACAATTCGTCGAAGCCGAGCTTGTCGGCGTAAAGCGACTTCTCCTCGTCTTCGGCCAGCGTCTCGGTGAAGGAGCGCGCCGGCGGATGCACCGGCATCATGAACATCCCTAGGCGCATGCGTTCCTCCGCTTCTTCCTCACGCCGCGACGGTGTCCGGCTCGCGCGCCGGCACCAGATCGCGAAGCTTGGGCGCCACCTCTTCCATGAACAGCCGCATCGAGCGAAATACTTTTTCGCGGGTCGCCCACTTCTTCCCGGTCACGATCAACAGCGTGCCGAAGCCGCCGGAAGCCTCGTATAACTGGCGCAGTTCCCGCGCCACCGTGTCCGGATCGCCGAGGTGATAGAAGCCGGCCTCGGCGAGCTGATCGAAAGTGACCTCGTCGGCATTGAACGACATGCCGTAATTCCCAGCGAGCATGCGGATCAGCCCGCGTTTGATCTGGTAAGTGAGCTCGTAATTGATGTCGGCGCGCAGGTCGTCCATCGCCTCGCGGCGGGAATCGGCGAGATAGACGTAGCGCGCCACGGCGAATTTGCCGAGCGGAGCGGGCTGACCGGCAGCCTTGGCGGCGCGCATGTAACGGTCGGCAATTTTCCTGATCGATCCGGCCGGCTCAAGCTGCGCTCGCAGCATCGTATAGCCGCGCGTCGCGGCGAGATCGATCATCGCCTCGGTGTCGGTGGCCGTCGCCATCGGCATATGCGGCGCATGCAGCGGTTGCGGCGTCGCGACGATGCCCTTGCCGCGCCAGTGCTTGCCGTCCCAGTCGAACGGCTCCTTGGCGGTCCAGCATTTTAGGATGAGATCGAGCGATTCGCGCAACCGCTCATGGCGGTCGGCATAGGGCAGGCCGCGCTCGTCGGAGAACAGCGGGCTCGGAAAGCCGGAGCCGAAGCCGAAGATGAAACGGCCGCCGCCGATGACGTGATCGGCGACCGCGGCCTCGATCGCGGTGTCGACCGGATGGTGCAGATGGATGAGCTTGACCGCAGCCCCCATGCGGATGCGCTTGGTCACCGCCGCGGCCTTGCACATCAACAGTTCCGGCACCGGCAGCGTATCGACCTTGCCGATATAGACCGGCTCGCCGTGGTGCTCGCTGATATAGCAATCGCGAAAACCGAGCTGGTCGGCCAGCACGATCTCGGCGAGGTCCTCTTCGTAGGTCTGGGCGGCGGTGGTGTGCGGGCGAAAACCGTTGGAGAAAAGGCCGAATTCCATGTCCATTCCTTGCGTTTCTTGGCGGCACGTTACGACCCTTGCCGCGGCTTGACAACGCAACTTGACAGCGACCGGGCAACCTCGCCAATTCCCTGGGAATGACCACGGATTTGCGCATCTACGGCGTCGCGCGCACGCGCGCTTTCCGCGCGCTATGGGTGGCGGAGGAGCTTGGGATACCGTACCAGCATCTGCCGATTGAGATCGGCGATGCCGGCGCCCGGACGCCGGAATTTCTGGCGCTCAATCCCAACGGGCGGCTGCCGGTCATCGTCGACGACGGCTTTGTGCTGTTCGAGTCGCTGGCGATCACGCTCTACCTCGCCAAGAAGTATTCGCACGCCAAGCTCTATCCGGCGACGCTCGAAGCCGAGGCCCGCGCCTGGCAATGGAGCTTTTGGGCCATCGCCGAGGTCGACCGCGGCGTCAATATCTGGTCGCTGCATGCGGTGCGGCTGCCGCCGGCCGAGCGCCATGCTGCTTTGCGCGAGGAGGCGCTCAAAGTCCTGGCGGCGCCGTTCAAGGTGCTGGACGCAGCCGTGGCAACGCAGCCATACCTCATCGGCGACGACTTCACGGTGGCCGATCTCAACGTCGCCGCCGTCATCAGCCGCGCGCTCGACATGGATCTTGCGGCGTGGCCGAACCTCAAAGCCTGGCTGGTGCGCTGTCTTGACCGGCCGGCGGCGCGCGTGGCGCTGGCCTTAAAAGCGAAATCCGACAATGCGACGCCGGCGGACGTGACCCGGCGCATCGCGCGGATCAACCGCTTATGAATTCGCGGCCGTTCAATCTCGGTCAGTCGCTGCACGAAGCGGTCGCCTTGCAACGCCAGGGCCGGCTGCGCGAAGCGGAGAAAATCTATAGCCGCGTGCTCAAGGCGATGCCGGACAATGTCGACGCGCTCAATCTGCTCGGCGCGGTCAAGCTGCAGCAGGGCCAGATCGGCGAGGCGCAGCGAGTGCTCAGCGCCGCGGTCAAGGCCGATCCGAGTGCGGCGGGAGCCTGGTGCAATCTCGGCCAGGCGCTGCATGCGCTCAAGCGCGCGCCGGACGCGCTCGACTGCCTCGACAAAGCGTGCGCGCTGGCGCCCGACGACCTCACCATTCTCAATCAACATGCCAATGTGCTCGTCACGCTGGGACGGCCGGAAGAGGCGCTCGCCGAATTCCGGCAAGTGCTGGCGCGCCTGCCGAACCACGTCGAGGCGCGGCTCAATTGCGGCCTCGCCCAAGCCATGCTCGGATTTCCGGAGCAGGCTTTGGCCGATTTCGATACCGCAGTGCAATTCGCGCCCGGCCATCCAGGGGTACATTACAACCGCGGCGTCGCGCTGCTCAAACTCGGCCGTTACGCCGAAGCGGTCGAGGCCAACGACCGCGCGCTTGCCATCGCGCCGGACCATGCCAACGCTTGGCTCAATCGCGGCAAAGCGCTGCTGCAGCTCAATCGGCTCGACGAGGCGATCGCCGGCTTTGACGAGGCGCTCAAAGTCCGCAGGGATTTCGCCGATGCGCATTTCAACAAGGCGCTGGCGCTGCTCCTGCGCGGCGACTATGCCGACGGCTTTGCGGAATACGAATGGCGCTGGCGTCGCACCGGCATGCCGCTGCAGCAAAGCCGCGGCAAGCCGTTATGGCTCGGCGAATACCCGCTGGCGCGCAAGACCGTGTTGCTTCACGCCGAACAGGGGCTCGGCGATACCATTCAATTTGCGCGTTACGCGCCGGTGATCGCCGCAAGCGGCGCCAGGGTGGTCCTCGAGGTGCAGGCCGAGCTGAAGGAACTGATGCGACGGCTCGACGGCGTCGCCGCGGTGATCGCGCGCGGCGAGGAGGCTCCGCCGTTCGACGTGCATTGTCCGCTCGGCAGTCTGCCGCTTGCATTGCACACGGAGCCGAGCACGGTGCCGGCGCAAATTCCTTATCTTTCGGCCGACGATGCGCGTCTCGCCAAATGGTCGGCGCGGCTCGATGCGCTGCCGCGCCCGCGCATCGCCATCGCCTGGTCGGGCAATCCCAGCCACGACAACGATCGCAACCGTTCGGTCGCTTTCGCGCGCCTGGCGCAGTTGTTTGCCGTGCCCGCGGGTTTTGTCGGCATTCAACGCGACGTGCGCAGCGAGGATGCCGCAGCGCTCGCCGCCGAGACACGCGTGGCACATGATCGGCGACGAACTGGAAGATTTCAGCGATACCGCCGCCGTGCTGGCGCTATGCGATCTCGTCATCACCGTGGATACCGCCGCCGCGCATCTGGCCGGCGCCATGGGCCGCCCGGTTTGGGTGCTCGTTCCCTCCGCGCCGGATTGGCGCTGGACGCGCGACGGCGAGACCACGCCCTGGTATCCGACCGCGCGGCTGTTCCGGCAGACTTCGCCCGGCAATTGGGACGGTGTGATCGCGCGGGTGGCGGACGAGCTGAGGCGGTTCGTAATTTCCTAGGGCTGGCAATGGCGCGGCGCTGGCAGTGCCAGGTCGCTGAGCCGTACTGTGTGACCATCGGCGATCGCCGATGAGCCACCCTGCGACGAGTTTACCGTCCGTGCTCCCACAGACTTTCCAGCCGGTGGCGGAATGATTTCGGCCGCTCGGCGAACAGCCGGTGCGCGATGCGCGCGGCGCGTTGCGCCAGCGCGGCCGAGCGTTCGGCGAGGCCGGCGTCAAGCGCGAGCGCCAATGCGCCAGCGGCTGATGCGGTTCGGTGAGCTGCTTGAGCACTTCGAGATCCTGACATTGGCCGAGCCGTCCGCGCAACCGCTCGGCTTCGTCAGTCCACATGCGGCCGAAGCGCGGCCACAACGGTTCGATCAGCTCCATCTGGTAGCGCAAATCGACGACGCGCTGGCGCAGCGTGTGCAGGTCGCCGGCGTTGGCAGTCGACCAGTCGGAAGGAATGCGGCTTGCGCGCGTTGCGATAGGCAGCCGTCAATTGCGCCGCGATCGAGGAAAAGTCGAACGGATCGAGCGGCCACAGCTCGACGGCCGCCGCCGCCGTATCGAGCCAGGCGACAATGCGGTCGCGCAGCTCCGGCGTCAGCACCGCCTGCTCCTCGCTGCCGCGCAGCGCTTCGATGCGGCTGCGGATGGTCGCCGTCGAGCGCTCCGACAGCACCAGATTGCCTTTGTCGATAAGCTCGTCGAAAGCGTTGAGCGCCGCCGCGCCGTCGCGGGCATGCGCCAGCGAGCGGGCGTGGTCGCGCGCCTCGTGCCGCCAGCGCTGGGCGTCCGGGATGAACGGCGCCAACAGCCGCATCAAAGCGCGCCATTCCTTCATGGTGCGGCGGAAAGCGTGCACGGCGTCCTGCGCTGGAGCGCTCGGGATCGATGATCGCGATGCGGGCCTGGGCCAAAATATTGGCGGCAATGGCGCGCACGGCCGGGCCGATGGCCGATTTCGGCTGCAAGGCAGGTTTTTCGCCCATGACCGGTTCTAAGAGCGCGTGCATGGCCATCCAACGCCGTTCATCATGACATTATGACGAATTATTGGGCCGGCTGCACTTCCCTTATGGAGGGGGGCTTGCTACATGATCCCTCGATAAATCAGACGTTTGACGCGGGGTGGAGCAGCCCGGTAGCTCGTCAGGCTCATAACCTGAAGGTCGTAGGTTCAAATCCTACCCCCGCAACCAATTTTCAAAAGGGCCCCCTAGGGGCCCTTTTGCGTTTTCGTGGGTGGTGCGTGAACCTAAGGCCCGGCAAGCGCGCCGAATTGACGTTAGGCCGCCTGTTGGCCGAGGCGGTCCATTTCGCGCTGCACCAGCTGCCGGTATACGCCCTCGCGGCGGGCCAAGAGATCCGGCGGGCCGTCCTGAATCACGGCTCCCGGCCTGCAAGACGATGATGCGGTCGAAATGGCGCACGGTGGAGAGCCGATGCGCGATGGCGATCACGGTGCGGCGGTTCATCAGGCGGCCCAAGGCTTCGCGGATCGCCTCTTCGGACTTCGAGTCGAGCGCCGAGGTCGCTTCATCGAGCAGCAATAACGGCGCGTCTTTGAGGAAGGCGCGCGCAATCGCGATGCGCTGGCGCTGGCCGCCGGACAGCTTCACGCCGCGCTCGCCGACGATGGTTCGCGTGCCTTGCGGCAGCTCTTCGATGAAATCGCAGCGCGCCGCAAAAGCCGCTTCCAGCACCTCGTCGTCGGTCGCCTCGGGCCGGCCGTAACGAATGTTTTCCATCACCGAGCGATGAAACATCGAAATGTCCTGCGGCACGACGCCGATGGCCTCGCGCAAGCTCTCCTGGGTGACGCGCACGATATCCTGGCCGTCGATCAGAATCCGCCCGGCCTGCACGTCGTAAAAGCGCTGCAGGAGGGCGAACAAAGTGGACTTGCCGCCGCCGGAATGGCCGACGAAGCCAACCCGCTCGCCCGGGCGCAAACTGAGATTGAAATTCCGGAAGATCGGCCGGCCGTCGGGATAGCCGAAATCGATCTGCTCGAACTTGACGCTCGCGCCGCGCCGCACCAGCGGCTCGGCCTCTGGGTGGTCGCGCAGCTCGTGCGGCACCAGCAACGTTGCGACCGCTTCGGCAAGCCGGGCAATGTGCTGGGTCATATCGACCAGCGCCACCGCGAGATCGCGCGTGGCGCTGAGCACCGAGATGGACAGCGTGCAGGCGAGGACGACGTCGCCGGTGGTCGCTTCGCCTTGGGTCCACAGCATGATTGCCCAGGACAGCAATCCCAGCGTCAACACGATCGTCACCACGGCATGGAAGATGCGCAATTTTTCGAGATAGAAGAGACTGCGCCGGCGCGCGGTCAGTTCGCGATCGACGGTGGCATCGAAGCGGCGATGTTCGCGCAAGACGCCGCCGAATGCCCGCACCAATGGCATATTGGTCACGACGTCGACCATCTCGCCGTCGACGGTCGCCGCCTTGGTGGCGAAGTCGTGGTGCAGTGGGCGGCCTGCGGCCGCGAGCCGAAACAGCACAAAGACCATGATGCCGCCGACGGTGGCAAGCGTGGCGGCCATCGGCAGACTGATCGTGCAAACCAGGACGATCGCGGCGATCGTCGCCGCGCAGGGCGGCAGGACGTTCCAGACGAACATGTTCTCGGCGGTGAAAACCGCGTTCGAGGTCGCGGTGATCCGGCTCGTCAGCATGCCGGGCATCCGCTCGGCGAAGTAGCCCGGCGAATGCCCCGTCAAATGGCGGAACAGATCGCGCCGCAGATCGCCGGTCACGCCGACGAAGGCATAGTTGGCGATCCAACTGGCGACGCGCCACAGCAGATTGTCGGCCGCGATCAGCGAACCGAGAAGACAAAACGCCGTCCATACCGCGGCGTTGGCGCCCCCGGCGAGCGTGTCGACCAGATACTTGACGCCGTATTGCGCGCCGACCGAGCAGGTGACTGCGCCGAGAACCGCCGCGACAATGACCGCATGCGATACCGGCCGCTGCCGGATGTAGCGATAGATGAAGCCGAGGGGGGAATTGGCGTAACGCGTGAGTTCGGCCATGCGAGTGTCGGTCTCCGCCGGGTAAACGCTGGCCCTCTCACAATCCGCTTCACAAACCGTTCGCTTGCGTCATTGAGGGAGGTGCCATCACGTGAACGAGGCGCGTCCCACCAAGTTCCGCGCATAGCCCCGGACCTAAATCAATTTCGGCGACCATTTATTACCCGCGGTCACTAAAGCTGCGGGTCGGTAGGTCCGTACTGCCGAATTATGCGGTTAAGGGTAGACGCCGCAGCCCCGGAAAAAGTTCCACCGCTTTGCAAAATTAAGTTCCCTCCACGATTTGAAATATTTCGCCCCTGCAGCGTTGTCGCTAGTCGCCGGGTGAGGAACTTTCAAAAACAACGAGGGTCGTTCTATGCACATCGCACAGGTTGCGCCGCTGACCGAAGCCATCCCGCCGAAGCTTTATGGCGGCACCGAGCGGGTGGTGTCCTGGCTGACCGAAGAGCTGATCGCGCTCGGCCACGAGGTGACGCTGTTCGCCAGCGGCGATTCGGTGACTTCGGCCCGCTTGGAGGCGGTCTGGCCGCGGGCGTTGCGGCTCGACGGCGCGGTGCGCGATCCCAACGCGCTGCATATGATGATGCTGGAGCGCGTCTACCGGTCCGCGTCCGAATTCGACATCCTGCACTGTCATCTCGACTATTATCCGTTCTCGCTGTTTTCACGGCAGTCGACGCCGTTCGTGACCACGCTGCATGGCCGACTCGATCTGCCGGAGCATCAGCCGGTGTTCGACACCTTATCGTCGGTGCCGGTGGTCTCGATCTCGAATTCGCAGCGCCGGCCGGTGCCGCAGGCGAACTGGGTGCGCACCATCTATCACGGGCTGCCGGCGGACCTTTTGCTCCCGCAAGCCGTCAAGCCAAGCTATTTCGCATTCCTCGGCCGCATCGCGCCGGAAAAGGGCATCGATCGCGCCATCCGGATCGCGCAGCATTGCGGCGTGCCGCTCAAAGTCGCCGCCAAGGTCGACAAGGCCGACCAGGATTATTACGACGAGCAAATCAAGCCGCTGATGACCTCGGGCAACGTCGAATATATCGGCGAGATCACCGACCAGGAGAAGTCGGAATTCCTCAGCGGCGCGATCGCGCTGCTCGTTCCGATCGACTGGCCGGAGCCGTTCGGCCTGGTCATGATCGAGGCCATGGCTTGCGGCACGCCGGTCATCGCATTCAATCGCGGCTCGGTGCCGGAAATCATCGACGACGGCGTCACCGGATTTGTCGTCGAGGACATCAATGGCGCCGTCGGCGCCGTCGACCGGCTCGGCCATTTGTCGCGCGAAAAAAATCCGGCGCCAGTTCGAGGAGCGCTTCACCGCGCGCCGCATGGCGCAGGATTATCTGGCCGCCTATCGCAGCCTGTCGAACGCGGTCTCGCCGCATCTGCGGTTGGTCGCCGACGACGCGCCGGCGCTTTAGAGCCTCTTCATCGCGAGGCGGGGCGGCGGCTACTGTGCCTGTTGCCGCGGTCTGGTTTCCGGCATCAGGAACCACAGCACGGTGAAGCCGACGAAGGCGATCGCGGCCAGGGAAGCGAACGCCGCCGGGCTGCCGAAGCGGTCGGTGACGTAGCCGGCGAGCGTCGTGCTCAGCGCCGCGCCGATGCCGGTCGCAGTGCCGAGGATGCCCTGGCCGAGATTGAAATGGCCGGTGCCGCGCGTGAGATCGGCGACGACCAGCGGCACCATCACCGCGAACACCGCGGCAGTGATGCCGTCGAGCAGCTGCACGGCAAGAAGCAGCGACGGATCGCTCACCGCGGCGAACAGGAGGCCGCGGATCGGCAGCGCGGCAAAACCGATCAGCAGCAACGGCCGGCGTCCCCAGATCTGCGCGCGCCGGCCGACCCACGGCGACAGCGCCGCGACGACAAGCTGCGGCACCACGATGCAGGCCGCGATGATCACCGTCGCCCAATGCGCCGAGCGCATGGTGACGGCGCTGCCGACCAGCGGCAGCATGGCGGAATTGGCGAGGTGAAACAGCAGCAGGCAGCCGGCGAAGATCAGGAGCGGCCGATTGTGCATCAGGGCGCCCGGCCTGACCGGATGTCGTGCGGCTTGGGACTCGGCAGCTTTTCGGTGCGGCGGCGCGCCATGCGCCCGCTCGGGATCGATTTCGCTCTCGGAGATCGACCGCAGCGCGAACAGCGCTGGCACCAGCAGCAGTACGGTGACGACGAAAACGGCGCGTGCGGAGAGCAGATAGCCGCATGCGCCCATGGCGGCGGCCGCCAGGCCGTTGCCTACCGAGGCGAAGCGCGCATTGCGGCCGAACCGTTCGCCGATCGCGGCATGGCCGACCAGTCCGAGACTGATCGCCGCAATGGCCGGACCGAGCACGCAGCTGGCCAGCGCGTGCAGCACCGATCCCGCCAGCACGACCGGAAAAATCGGCAGCGCCGCATAGCTGAGCGCGCTCACGCAGATCGCCGCAATCGAAATGCCGGCGACGAAGCGCTCCGAGCGGGCGGCATCGACCAATGCGCCGCCCGGCATCTGCCCGATCAGCGAGACGAAGCCCGCGGCGGACAGCACGAGCCCGATGTCGACCTGGGTCCAGCGCTGCGTCGTGAGATAGACCGAGACGAACGGCCCGAATCCGGTCTGCACGTCGGCGACGAAGAAAATAAACCAATCGAGCCCGCGCAGGCTCCGCCGCGACGGCGCCAGCGGCGGCTCGGCGGCCTCGGGCCGTCCGCCGGCTGAGGTCGGGTCCGCTTCGATCGCGCCGTTCGGATTCGGCTGTGGCGTAAGCGGCGTAATGGATTTACAGGCAGGGTACGTCTCCAGCGGTCGTTTCAAGTGGCGCCCGATCTATTCCGAAAACCTTGCCACCCCGACCTGAAATGTCCGAGGGCACGCATTTCGGGATCATGCGCGCTCTATTCGGGCAGTGGCTCGAGCTTGCCGAGCGCACCGAGGACGACGACGGGCTTGCCCTCCTGATATTCCGGCGCAGCCTTCACCTGGTCGCGCGTGAGTTCGAGCGTGATCTTTGCGTCGGACTGGCCTGGTGGCGGAAAATGCAACGCGTTCCAATCGACCGCGATCTTGCGGCTGCCGACGCCAAGGAAGCCGCCGAAATCGATGATCGCGGCGCGCACCTGGCCGCTGCGATCGACAATCACGTCGACGATACGGCCCATATTCTCATTGGCAGCGCTGAGCACTTCGCGGCCGAGAATGCCCTCGACTTCGTGGTTGTTGAGGATGGTCACCGCCGCGGGCGGTTGCGGCGCAGTTGCCGCGGGCTGGGCGTCTTCGGAAAAGGCGGCGCCGATCGTGTAAGTCAGCGAGCAGGTCAGCGCCAGGATCGCCAGCGCCGTCACTATTCCGCTGAGCTTTTTGCCGCACATAACGGTTCCCGGGATTATGGTCCGGCCAGTTCCAGGCCGCGCCGATGGAACTCGCAACACTAAGCCGAGCAGGCTGTGCTAGTTCCAACTTGGTCCGGATTCCGCAATGCGCAAGAGTTGCCCTTTGCGGAAATCCGCCGCCTTCAGGACGAAAACACGATTGAAACCCGGATATCGCCGTTGATCCGGGTGGTATCGAGCGAAACCGTCTCGCCGTGGCGGCGTACGCGAAGATCGACGCTCGACGAATAAAGCCGCAAATCGCGCAATATCACTTCGTCGAGGAACTCCGGCAGCCGCGGATTGCGCAGCCGGATTTCGCCGTTGAACGGATCGAATTCCAGTCCGAGCGAGGCCTCAAGCAGCGTGAACGGGGTCGCGCTGGCCCAGGCCTGCGGCGAGCAGGCGACCGGATAAAGCGTCGGCCCCTGACCGCGCTGGCGTTGGAAGCCGCAGAACAATTCCGGCAAGCCGCCGTTGATCCATGTAGGTCGCGCGCGCTGAACAGGCCGGCGAACAGCGTGTCGATCGCCTGCTTGCACTCGTAGCGCGCCAGCCCGAGCGCGATCAGCGCGTTGTCGTGCGGCCAGATCGAACCGTTGTGATACGACATCGGATTAAAGCGCGCCTGGTCTTTCGCCACGGTGCGAATGCCCCAGCCGGAGAAGAAGCGCGGCTGCAACAATCCCTCGGCGACGCGTCGGCGCGCGGTCGGCATCGGCGATGCCGGTGAACAGCACTTGGCCGGCATTCGACGTGCGCACCCGGCACGGCTGTTTTGTCGCCGTCGAGCGCCAGCGCGTAGGTGTCGATGTTCGGGACACCAGAACGCGGCCTCGAATCGCTCGGCAAGGCGGCTCGCTTCGGCATCGAGCCGCTCGCGCCGCGGCGTCGCGGTTGAGCCGCCGCGCACAACGCGCCGCCATGCGCTTGGCGGCATAGACATAGCCTTGCACTTCGACGAGCGCGATCTCGCCTTCGGCCAAGCGGCCGTCGGCATGGAAGATGGCGTCGTGCGAATCCTTCCAGCCCTGATTGGCGAGACCTTGCTCGCTGGCGCGTTTGTATTCGACAAAGCCGTCGCGGTCGGGATCGCCCGGGCCGTCGATCCAGGCCAAGGCCGCCTCGATGTTGGGCCACAGCTCGACGATGGTATCGGCGTCGCCGGTGCGCTGCAGATAAAGGCCGGCGAGCAGCACGAACAGCGGCGTCGCATCGACGCTGCCGTAATAGAGGCCGAACGGCACTTCGCGCAGCGCCGCCATTTCGCCGCCGCGCATTTCGTGCAGGATTTTTCCGGGCTGCGCATCGGCGAGCGGATCCGTGGTCGTGGCCTGATAGGCGGCCAAGCGGCGCAACACGCCGCGCGCCACTTCCGGGCGACCACCACAGCATCTGCAACGCCGTGATCAGCCCGTCGCGGCCGAACGTCGTCGAGTACCAGGGAATGCCGGCATAGGGATAGCGGCCTTGCGGCGTATCCGTCATCAGCATCGCCAGATCGGCGGCCGAACGGCACAGGACTTCGTTGAAACGCTCATTCGACGTTTGCGACGGAGGTCCGCTCGCGCGTCGATTCGCGCATTTCGCGGCGTGCGGCGATCAGGCCGCGCAGGAACGGCAACGGCAGCGAGTCCGTGCGATCGCAGCTCACCGCGATGAAGAGCGGCCGCATCTCGCCGGGTGCGAGATGAAGATCGTAGACCGCCGAGCCCGTTGTGAGGTCGGTCCGGCGGCGGATCGAAGTTGAGCGCGGTGCGCCGCACTTTTCCGTCCAGCCCGTGATAGACCAGCAGCACCCGATCGTCGCCGTGAACTCTCGCCGTCGCGGTGCCGCGCCGTTCGCGGTGCATGCCGCGCACCTCGAACAGATCGGCAAAATCGTTGTCGAACAGCATCGACAAGCTGCAGGTCGATCGCCTGATCGCCGTAATTGCGTACGCCGAGGCGCTGGTAGGCGGTGTCGCGCCACAGAAAGATCGTGCGCAGAATATGAACGCGGTCTTTCTCCATGACGATGCGCTGGCCGTCCATCAGATCGGGATTGGTCAGATCGACGAAGAAGGCCGAATTGTCGTCGCGCAGATTGGAGCCGAGCAGCAGCGGCGGCGCATCGTTGACCAGCAATTCGAGACGCGACAGATGACGCGTGTCGTGATGGAACAAGTCCGCCGGCATCGCCGGATGCGCTGCCGATATCGCCGCGGCTGTCGAGCACGACGAACGTGTCGCCGTATTTGAGCGTGCGCGGCGGCCGGCTCGGCTGCGTCGCGGTAATGGTGAACGCCGCGTCGGGCGGCGCGCCCGCCGGTCAACGACGGCGCGGCGGTCTTTGCCGCGATTTTGGCAAGGTTTTCGGCTTTGCCGCGGATTGGACGCAGCGTCGCTTGAGGTTTAGCACGTCACCGCCATTGCAGCTCATGGTCCGATACTGCGGTGGATGATGTCGACGACGCGCATCCTGATCGGATCGACGACAACCACATCATCCTCCACCATGGCATATTTGAGGAACGTCGCGATCCGCGATCGCCGGCCTGCTCGGGAAATCGCTGCAAGCTCGATTGAACGGGACACCGGCGCGCCGACGGCGGGTTGTATTCGCGTGCTGGAGGTGCGCACCCGTTGCTGCAGCACGGCATTATAGATCGCGCTCTTCTGCGCCGGCGTGAGCGCGAGTTGCTGGGTAACCGCGCCATACGGCGTTACCGCCTCGTCTGGCCGCGAGGCTTTGAGCCCCAGGCATTCGCGGGGCCGAAAACGACCGCGAGGGCGATGAGGGGCGCCAGCCGGGTCCGGCCAGTCATGCAACTGCTCCGATGCAAATAGGGGTAAACTCCCCATCAGCGAACGCGCGACGGCCGCAATCGGTTCAATCGGATTTTGTTGCACTGCACATTACGATTGTCGCGGCTTGCTTCGCTCTGAGCATTCACTGTGACGAATGGCCACGGAACGCCAAAAGTTCCATGACAATCTCGCAAATAGCCGCTAAATCGGTGTAAAACTGACATCAAATAACAACCAAAATAGGGATGGAAAGTCATGGCTGCAACAACCACGGTGGTCGAATCCGGCGCGTCGGCGGTGGAAGCGGACGCGCTGGCGGCAACTCATCTGCGCCATCATTTGCATGGTGATGATCGCCAACCTGCAATATGGCTGGACGCTGTTCGTCAACCCGATCAACAAGGCGCACGGCTGGTCGATCGCTTCGATTCAGTTTGCTTTCGCGATCTTCATCGCGCTTGAAACCTGGCTCACGCCGATCGAGGGCTGGATCGTCGACGTGCTTGGTCCGCAGCGCGGGCCGAAGGTCATGGTCGGCTTTCGGCGGCATCTTGGTCGGCGCCGGCTGGGTCATCAATGCTTATGCGGACTCGCTGACGATGCTTTATCTCGGCGCTGTGGTGCTGGGCATCGGCGGCGGCGCCATATACGCGACCTGCGTCGGCATGGCGGTGAAATGGTTCCCCGACCGGCGCGGCCTCGCGGTCGGCCTGACCGCGGCGGGCTACGGCGCGGGCGCGGCGCTCTCCGTCATTCCGATCCGGTACGTGATCGCCAATTACGGTTACAACGCGGCATTCTTGTGGTTCGGTCTCGGCCAGGGTGCCATCGTCTTTGTGCTCGCCATGCTGATGCGCGGGCCGGAAGCGGGCGAGATGGCCGGCGCGCCGGCGCCGAAGGTGGCGCAATCGGCGCAAAAGCTTCTCGCCGCGCGAAGTGCTGATGTCAGCCGGTGTTCTGGGTGCTCTACATCATGTTCGTGATGGTGTCGGCGTCGGGTCTGATGGCGACCGCGCAGATCGCGCCGATCGCGAAGGATTTCGGCGTCGGCAATCAGATCGTGTTCTGGGGTGCCACCACGCTGACGGCAGCGCTGATCATCGACAATGTCGCCAATGGCACGGCCCGTCCGCTGTTCGGCTGGATTTCCGACCATATCGGACGTGAACCCACCATGGCGATCGCCTTCGGACTCGGCGGCGTCGCCTATTGGCTGTTGGTGGTGCTTGGCACGGCGCCGTGGGCCTTCGTGCTGTTCGCGGCGCTGATCTTCCTGACCTGGGGCGAAATCTTCAGCCTGTTCCCGTCGACCTGCACCGACACGTTCGGCCCGAAATTCGCCACGGTGAATCTTGAGCCTGCTCTACACCGCCAAGGGCACCTCGGCCTTCCTGGTGCCGGTCGCCAACCTGATCAAAGCATCGACCGGCAGCTGGTACATGGTGTTCGTGGTCACCGCGCTGATGAATTTCATCGTGGTGGCATTGGCGCTGTTCGTGCTCAAGCCGATGCGGTCGAAAATGATGGCGCAAGGCTGAAAACGCGGCGCTTAAATTCGTCGAGCCAATAGGGGCGCGGGAGCAATCCCGCGCCCGATTTTGTTTTCGAATCACCCCATAAAGTGCGGCATTCCGGCTCTGGCATAATGTATTACAGTGCGCTATGGGTGCGCGCCTGAACGCGGCGGCAATTCGTCAAGATCGCGTGCGGTAGGGTCGAGAGCGTCTTTTAAGGGTTTCGAGCGTCTTTCCAATGTCTTCCCCGTTGCATCGTTTTCCCGTTACCAAAGGCGCCCCGAGCGCTGGCGAAGCCGACACCATCGAACGGCCGCGGCTGGAGCCGATCGACACCTCGTTCAGCTTCAAGAACAAGGCCTATGCCGCGCTCAAATCCGTCATCGTCGGCATGGACGTCTATGGCAGCCGCCGCGAAATCCGGCTCGATGAGCGGTCTCTCGCCCAGGATTTCGGCATCAGCCGCACGCCGGTGCGCGAGGCGATGGCGCAGCTCGAACGCGAGGGCTTTGTCCGCTCGGTGCCGCGGCGCGGCATCTATGTGGTGCGCAAGACCAGGCGCGAGGTCATCGAACTGATCACCGCCTGGGCCGCGCTCGAAAGCATGGCGGCGCGGCTGATCACGGAAAACGCCAGTGACGACGAGATCGCGTCGTTGCGCAAAATGTTTGCCACCTTCGAGAACGGCGCAAGTGCGCGCTCATCTCGACGAATATTCGGAAGTCAATATCGAGTTCCACCAGACCATCATCCGGCTTTACCGCAACAGCGTGCTGATGGCGCTTGCCGAAAATCTGTTTACCCATATGCGGATGATCCGGCGAAAGACGATCGGCGAGAAGGATCGCGCCGACCGCTCGATCCGCGACCACATACACATCATCGAGGCGTTGGAGGCGCGCGACACCGTGCGCGCCGAAGACGCTGGTGCGCGATCATGCGCTCGGCCTCGCCGAGCACGTCGAGAAATACGCCGATTATCTGGACTGAATATCAACGAGGAGGACATCCCCATGGCTGAAGCAGCAGTGCAGACGAAAGCCCCGGAAAGTGCGCCGGAAGCGGAGCGCGAGCTGACGGATGGCTTTCACCTCGTTATCGATGCGCTCAAGCTCAACGGCATCAACACGATCTACGGCGTGCCGGGCATTCCGATCACCGATTTCGGCCGCATGGCGCAGGCGGCGGGCATCCGCGTACTGTCGTTCCGGCACGAGCAGAACGCCGGTTACGCGGCCGCGATCGCGGGCTTCCTCACCAAGAAGCCGGGCGTCTGCCTCACCGTGTCGGCGCCGGGCTTCCTCAACGGACTGACCGCACTTGCGCACGCCACCACGAATTGTTTTCCGATGATTCTGATTTCGGGCTCCTCGGAGCGCGAAATCGTCGATCTGCAGCAGGGCGACTACGAGGAGATGGACCAGCTCGCCATCGCCAAGCCGCTGTGCAAGGCGGCGTTCCGCGTGCTGCATGCGGCCGACATCGGCATCGGTCTCGCCCGCGCGATCCGCGCCGCGGTCTCGGGGCGTCCGGGCGGCGTCTATCTCGATCTGCCGGCCAAGCTGTTCGGCCAGGTGATGGACGCGGACGCCGGCCAAAAGTCGCTGGTCAAGGTCATCGACCCGGCGCCGGCTCAGATTCCGGCTGCCGATGCCGTCAAGCGCGCGCTCGACGTGCTCAAGAGCGCCAAGCGGCCGCTGATCATCCTCGGCAAAGGCGCCGCTTATGCGCAGGCCGACGATGCGATCCGCGCTTTGGTTGAAAAGAGCGGCGCGCCGTTCCTGCCGATGAGCATGGCCAAGGGCCTTTTGCCCGACACGCATGCGCAATGCGCCGGTGCGGCGCGCTCGACGGTACTCAAAGACTCCGACGTTGTCATGCTGATCGGCGCGCGTCTTAACTGGCTATTGTCGCACGGCAAAGGCAAGGCCTGGGGCGAGGCGCCGAAGAAGTTTATCCAGATCGACATCGAGCCGAAGGAAATGGATTCGAATGTCGAGATCGCCGCTCCCGTGGTCGGCGACATCGGCTCGGCCGTCTCGGCGCTGCTCGGCGGCATGGGCGCCGCCTGGCCTGCGCCGCCGTCGGACTGGATCAAGACCGTTGACCTCGAAGCGCGACGACAACGTCGCCAAGATGGCGCCGCGGCTGATGAACAACAACGTCGCCGATGGACTATCACGGCGCGCTCGGCGTGCTGCGCACCATCGTCAAGGAGCGGCCCGACGCCATCCTCGTCAACGAAGGCGCCAATACGCTCGATCTCGCGCGCGGCGTCATCGACATGTATCAGCCGCGCAAGCGGCTCGACGTCGGCACCTGGGGCGTCATGGGTATCGGCATGGGCTACGCCATCGGCGCGGCGATCGAGACCGGCAAGCCCGTGCTCGCGGTCGAGGGCGACTCGGCCTTCGGTTTCTCCGGCATGGAGATCGAGACGATCTGCCGTTACAGGCTGCCGGTCTGCGTCGTGATCTTCAACAACGACGGCATCTACCGCGGCACCGACGTCAACAGTGCCGGTTCGGATCCGGCGACGACCGTCTTCGTCAAGGGCTCGCGCTACGACAAGATGATCGAGGCGTTCGGCGGCGCCGGCGTCAATGCCACCTCGCCTGACGAGCTCAAGCGCGCCGTCAACGCCGCCATGGATTCCGGCAAGCCGACGCTGATCAACGCGGTGATCGATCCGGCGGCCGGCAGCGAGAGCGGCCGCATCGGCAACCTCAATCCGCAAAGCAAGCTGCGCAAGAAATAAGGGAGCGCGCTTTTTCGCTTCGCTCCGTTACCGAACGACGAGGAGAGGAAATCATGGCGACGAAAAAGAAAGCCAAAGCAGCGGCAAAAAAATCCGCCGCGAAAAGTTTCAAAGAAAGTCGTGAAGTTCAAGCCGAAGAAAGCCGCGGCGAAGCATAACGGCAACGGTCTGCCGCGGCCGTAGCCCAAGACCTTGGGGCCAAGCGGGCCGGGCGCTCGAGGGCGTGAAAATCCTCGATTTCACCCATGTGCAGTCGGGACCGACCTGCACGCAACTGCTCGCTTATATGGGCGCCGACGTGATCAAGGTGGAGCGGCCCGGCATCGGCGACATCACGCGCGGCCAATTGCGCGACGTGAAGGGCCAGGACAGCCTCTATTTCACCATGCTCAACGGCTTCGAAGCGCTCGATCACGATCGATTCCAAGCATCCCAAGGGCAAGGAAATCCTCGACCGGCTGGTGAAGCAGTGCGACGTGCTGGTCGAGAATTTCGCGCCCGGCGCGCTCGACCGCATGGGGCTCACCTTCGAGCACATCCACAAGCTCAATCCGCGCATGATCGTTGCCTCGGTCAAGGGTTTCGGCCCCGGTCCCTATGAGGACTGCAAGGTCTATGAGAACGTCGCGCAATGCGCCGGCGGCTCGGCCTCGACCACGGGCTTCCGCGACGGCCCGCCGCTCGTCACCGGCGCGCAGATCGGCGATTCCGGCACCGGGCTTGCATCTCGCGCTCGGCATCGTCAGCCGCGCTTTACCAGCGCGTGCCGCACCGGCCGCGGCCAGAAAGTGCTCTGCGCGATGCAGGACGGCGTGCTCAATCTGGCGCGGGTGAAACTGCGCGATCAGCAGCGCCTCGCGCACGGGCCGCTTACCGAATACAGCCAATACGGCGAGGGCATCCCGTTCGGCAAGGCGACGCCGCGCGCCGGCAACGATTCCGGCGGCGGCCAGCCGGGTTGGATCCTCAAATGCAAGGGCTGGGAAACCGATCCCGACGCTTACATTTACTTCATCACGCAGGCGCCGGTATGGACCGCGATCTGCGATCTGATCGGCAAGCCGGAATGGAAGACCGAGCCGGACTACGCCACGCCGCCGGCGCGGCTGCCGCGGCTCAGGCATATCTTCGCCACCATCGAGGAATGGACCATGACCAAGACCAAGTTCGAGGTCATGGACATCTGCAACAAGCACGACATTCCGGTCGGACCGATCCTGTCGATGAAGGAAATCGCCGATGAGCCGTCGCTGCGCGCGACCGGCACCGTCGTCGAGGTCGATCATCCAGGCCGCGGTACATATCTGACCGTCGGCAATCCGATCAAGTTGTCGGATTCGCCCGCCGACGTGCGGCGCTCGCCGCTTCTGGGCGAGCACACCGACGAGATTTTGCGCAAGGTGATCGGTTATTCCGAAAAGGAAGTCGCCGAGATCAAGACATTCGGGCGCCATCACCGCGCCGGACAAGCCGGCCAAGGCGGAGGCGGCGTAATTGACTCGTCGCCCCCGCGAGAGGCGGGGGAGCCTCAGTAATCGCCGAACGATCGGTCGCTTCACTGGATGCCCGACTTTCCGCGGCGCATGACAGCAGAGGATTAGGAGAGGTTGTTGCAATGCGTATTGTGGTTCACGGCCAGCAGGCGTTCGGCAAGGCGGTGCTGGAAGCGCTGCTCAAGCGCGGCGAAGAGGTCGTCGCGGTCTATGTCGCGCCGGAAAAGCCCGGTGCCAAGGCCGATCCGCTAAAGGAGGCGGCGCTTGCCGCCAAGCTTCCGGTGTATCAGCCCGATTCCTACAAGAAGCCCGAGGTCTTGGAGGAATTCAAAGCGCTAAAACCCGACCTTCAGGTCATGGCTTTCGTTACGCTGTTTGTTCCGGAAGAATTCCTCAACTTGCCGACCCACGGCTCGATCCAATATCACCCGTCGCTGTTGCCGGCCTATCGCGGCGCCAGCGCCATCAACTGGCCGATCATCAAAGGCGAGACCGAGACCGGCTTGTCGATCTTCTGGCCCGATAATGGGCTCGATACCGGCGACGTGCTCGTCCAGAAGAAAACGCCGATCGGGCCGAACGATACGCTCGGCACGGTTTATTTCGACCGGCTGTTTCCGATGGGCGTCGAGGCCATGCTGGAATCGGTCGATCTCGTCAAGGCCGGCAAAGCGCCGCGTATCAAGCAAGACGAGGCGCAGCGCCACTTACGAAGGCCGCTGCGACCGCCGATAACGCAAAAATCGACTGGGGCAAGCCCTGGGAGCAGATTGACCGGCTGATCCGCGGCTGCAATCCGGCGCCTGGCGCCTGGACCACGCTCGACGGCAAGCAGTTGAAGATTTTCGACGCCAAGCCGCTGCCGGCGAAAGATCCGAAGGGCATCGCCGGCAAGCTCGGCGAAATCGTCGCGGTGGAAGCCGACAGCTTCACCGTGGTCTGCGCCGACGGGCGCTTGAAAGTCTCGCGCGTTCAGCCCGCCGACGGCAAGAAAATCGAAGCCGGCGAATGGGCCAAATCCGTCAATCTCGCGGTCAAAGCGAGATTCACGTGACGACGAACTAAAGCTTCATAGCCCTGCCGGGTTCACCCACTTTCACTCCATGGACCGTTCAAATGCCTGCTTCACAGCATCAATCGCCGAAATCCGACATTGAAATTTCGCAAGCCGCCAAGATGCGGCTGATCCTCGACGTCGCCAAGCGAGCGGCTCGGCATCGCGCCGGAAAATCTCGAACCCTATGGCCATTACAAGGCCAAGGTGTCGATGGATTTCGTCAAATCGCTGCAAAGCAAGCCGAACGGCAAGCTGATCCTGGTCACCGCGATCAAGCCGACGCCGGCGGGCGAGGGCAAGACCACGACGACGGTCGGTCTCACCGACGCGCTCAACTACATCGGCAAGAAGGCGATGCTGTGCCTGCGCGAGCCGTCGCTCGGCCCGTCATTCGGCGTCAAGGGCGGCGCCGCCGGCGGCGGCTATGCCCAGGTCGTGCCGATGGAGGACATCAATCTCCACTTCACCGGCGACTTCCACGCCATCACGTCGGCGAACAATCTGCTCGCCGCGCTGCTCGACAACCACATCTATTGGGGCAACGCGCTCGGCATCGATCGAGCGCCGCGTCGCTTGGCGCCGCGTGCTCGACATGAACGATCGCGCGCTGCGCTCGATCGTGTCGTCGCTCGGCGGCGTCGCCAACGGCTTTCCGCGCGAGGACGGTTTCGACATCACCGTCGCCTCGGAAGTCATGGCGATCTTCTGCCTCGCCCGCGATCTCGACGACCTCAAGAAGCGGCTCGGCAATATCGTCGTCGCCTATACCCGCGACCGCAAGCCGATCCGCGCCTCCGACCTCAAGGCGCATGGCGCCATGACCGTGCTGCTCAAGGAAGCGCTGGCGCCGAACCTGGTGCAGACGCTCGAAGGCACGCCGGCTTTCATCCACGGCGGCCCGTTCGCCAATATCGCCCATGGCTGCAATTCGGTGCTGGCGACGACCACCGCGCTGAAGCTCGCCGATTACGTCGTCACCGAAGCCGGCTTCGGCGCCGATCTCGGCGGCGAGAAGTTCATGGACATCAAGTGCCGCAAGGCCGGCATCGCGCCGGCCTGCGCAGGTGCTGGTCGCCACCATCCGCGCGCTGAAGATGCCACGGCGGCGTCAAAAAAGAGGACCTCAAAGCGGAGAATCTCAAGGCGCTCGAAGCCGGCATGAGCCAATCTCAAGCGCCATGTCGAGAACGTGCAGAAATTCGGCATCGTGCCGGTGGTCTCGATCAACCGCTTCTCGGCCGACACCGAGGCCGAGATCAAGCTGGTCGAGGAGACGTGCAAGGCGCTCGGCGTCGAAGCCTTCATGGCCGATCATTGGGCGATGGGCGGCGAGGGCGCCGCCGATGTCGCGCAAGGCCGTGGTCAAGGTCGCCGAGAGCGGCAAGAGCAAGCTGAAATTTCTCTATCCCGACGACATGCCGCTGCTACGAAAAGATCCGCACCATCGCCAGGGAGATCTACCGCGCCAAGGACATTTCCGCGGACAAATCGGTGCGCGATCAGCTCGCCAATTTCGAGTCGATGGGCTACGGCAAGTTCCCGATTTGCGTCGCCAAGACGCAATACAGCTTCTCGACCAATGCCGACGCCAAGGGCGCGCCTGTCGATCACGTCATCAATGTGCGCGAGGTGCGGCTGTCGGCCGGCGCCGAATTCGTGGTCGCGATCTGCGGCGAGGTCATGACCATGCCCGGCCTGCCCAGGGTGCCGGCGGCGGACGTGATCGACATCGGGCCGGACGGCAAGATTGTCGGACTGTTCTAGAGCGCGGTCGCTTCGATGAAGTGATTGGCCCTCTGGTTTTTGATGGCGCATGATCTTCTTGGAAAGCCGGTTCCGCCCTCAGATCAGGTCCGAGGACAAGCTTTTCCGGATCATGCCTTTGCAACCATAAAAGGAGCGAATAATGCTGAAATTCTACTATAGCGGCGCGCCAAATCCGACCAAAGTCGCGTTGTTCCTGGAAGAGACCGCTATGCCCCACGAGGCCATCCCGGTTGACACCCGCAAGGGCGAGCAACATAAGCCGGAATTTCTGAAGATCAATCCGAACGCCAAATTGCCGGCCATCGTCGATGGCGACGTTACGGTGTTCGACAGTAGCGCGATTTTGCTCTACCTCGCCGAGAAGACCGGCAAGTTCCTGCCGGCGAAGACCGACAAGGCGCGCGGCGAACTGTTGTCGTGGATGTTCTTCGTGTCGTCCGGCGTCGGCCCCTATTTCGGCCAGGCGGTGCATTTCAAGAATTATGCGCCGGAGAAGCTGCCGTACGCCATCAACCGCTATGTCTTTGAGGCGCAACCGTCATGCCGGCATTCTCGATGCGCAGCTTGGCAAGCACAAATACATGCTCGGCGATAGCTACACGATCGTCGACATGAACGTTTGGGGCTGGGCGCGCATGCTGCCGAACGTGGTCGGCGAGGGCGGCTGGGACAAATACCGGAACATCAAGCGGCTGGTCGATGAGATCAACGCCCGGCCCGCGGCGCAGAAGGCGGGCACGCTAAAGGACCGTCACAAGTTCAAGACCGAGATGGATCAGGAAGCGCTGCACGCGATGTTCCCGCATTTGAAGGAAAAGGTCGGCGTAGTCTCCGAGATCAGTGTTGGCGAGTAAAAAAACGGCGCGGCTCTTGCGGCCGCGCCGTTGGCATGCCTGCGATGACTATTCAGCGTGGAGGTTGGCCGCTGCCGGCGAACCGGTAGTCGGGCAATCTCAGTGTATCGACGATGTCCTGCCCGATCGTATATCGCGCCAGCCCGGGGATGCGAAACGCCTTTATGACTAGTTTTCGCAGCCAAAGCCCCAGTCGAGTTCGCGGTGCAAAAAAACTGGCGAAGCGCTCAGCGCTTTTCTGTTTCTCGACGATATGGGGGCGCAAGAGTTCTTCGTAGCTGCGAAACGCGCTGTCGTGCCGCCCGTCGGATTTGGCGAGTTCGCCTGCCAGCACATAAGCTGCCGTCATCGCCAGCGCTGCGCCTTGTCCGCCGAGCAGTGAAATGCAGAACGCCGCATCGCCGAGAAGCGCGACGCGGCTGCGGCACCAGCGCTCCATAACGATTTGGCTGACGCGGTCGAAGTAAATCTCTTGGACACGGTCGAGTTCGTCGAGGATGCGCGCGGTTTCCCACCCGCCACCGCCGAAGCGCTCGCGCAGAAATACCTTCTGCGCTTGCAGGTTGAAGTTATCGGCAGGCGTATCGACGCCGGCGAAGACGAATAGGAACAGCGTCCGGTCATCGTGCAAGGCGAAGCGGGCGAGCTGACGGCCGGGCTCGCCATAGACGACGTATACGTCCTCGTCGCGCGGCCGGTAGCCCGCGACTTCGAAAGCGGCCACGCCGTAGCCAAGCCGCTTTTCGAGGTAATCGTGGGGCTCAAATGCCAGACGGCGGACGGTCGAGTGTAGACCGTCGGCGCCGATCACCATGTCGAACCGGCGGTTGCCGCCGCGGCGTAATCGCACATCGACGCCATCGTCGCGATACTCTGCAACGCGATGATCTCGTCGTCGAAGCGAATCTCGCGAATGCGTCCTTGATCTTATCGAAGATCAATCGCGACAGGTCGCTGCGCCCGAGAGTAATGTAGCGGCCGCCGGTGAGTTCGCCGAAAACCGCAGTGCCGAAGCCCGCCACGCGTCTGCCGCGGTCATCGACTATTCGCAGCTCGCGCATGCGATAGCCGCTGCGATCGATATCGGCGCAGCAAGCCCATGCGCTCGGCGATATCGTAGCCGAGACCCCAGAAATCGATCACGTATCCGCCGGTGCGCAGACCGGGCGCGCGTTCGACGAGCGTCGGCGCGAAACCGGCGGCTTTCAGCCAGAATGCCAGCGTCGGCCCGCCTATGCCGATTCCCGAGATCAGAACGGTCTTGGTTTGCATCGAGTGCGTGGGCGGCAAGCCGACAAGAAAACGGCGCGGCCTTGAGGCCGCGCCGTTCTCATTTGTTGGCCTGAAACTGTTACTGGAACAGCTTCATCGCATTCTCGAGCGTCTGGATCACGCCCCACGCCAAGGGGATACCGACGAAGCCCCAGGCGAGGATGAGCTGGATCATGTTCGAGCCGGTCTGATTCTGGTTTGCCATGGTTCTCTCTCCTTACGCGCCGGCCGGTTCGCCGGCCGCGTCAACGGCCATCTGGGCGCGGATCGCTTCGTGGTCGGGCTTCATATGGTAGCGCTGATGCACGGCCTTGATCATGAAGTTGCAGATGAAGCCGATGACCAGCAAGCCCGCCATGATGTACATGGTGACGTTGTAGGCCTGCGCCTTCGGCACGCCGCTGTCGATCTGGTACTGGCGGATGTAGTTCACCAGCACCGGGCCGAACACGCCGGCCGCCGACCACGCGGTGATCAGCCAGCCGTGGATGGCGCCGACATAGCGCGTGCCGAACATATCCTTCAGATAGGCCGGCACGGTGGCGAAGCCGCCGCCATACATGCTCATGATGATGACGAAGCACAGCACGAACAGCGAGACGCTGCCGATCGAGCCGGCCCACGGCACCAGCGCAGTAGAGCACGGTTCCGAGCGCGAAGAAGCAGAAATAGGTGTTCTTGCGGCCGATATAGTCCGAGGTCGAGGCCCAGAAGAAGCGGCCGAGCCATGTTGAACAGGCTGAGCAGGCCGACGAAGCCCGCCGCGGCGACAACCGAGACCTTGCCCGGGAACATTTCCTGGGTCATGGCGGAAGCTTGGCCGAGCACGCCGATGCCGGCGGTGACGTTGAGGCAAAGCACCCACCAGATCAGCCAGAACTGCGGCGTCTTGATCGCGTCATAGACGTAGACGTCGTTCTTGGTGATCAGCTTCTGCTCGACCACCGGTGGCGTATAGCCTTCCGGTTTCCAGCCCGGCGCCGGAACGCGCACGATGGAGGCGCCGACCCACATGAAGATGAGGTAGATCGATGCCAAGGCGTAATGAAGGTTTCGGCGACGCCGACATGGGTCGGCGTCGAGAATTTCGCCATCAGCCAGACCGAGAGCGGCGAGGCGATGAAGGCGGCGCCGCCGAAGCCCATGATGGCCATGCCGGTGGCCATGCCCGGCCGGTCGGGGAACCATTTGATCAGCGTCGACACCGGCGAGATGTAGCCGAGGCCGAGGCCGATGCCGCCGAAAACGCCGTAGCCGAGATAGACGACCCAGAGATTGTGGATATAGACGCCGATCGCCGAGATGAAGAAGCCGAGCGCCCAAGCACAGGCCGGCCGCAAACATCGCTTGGCGCGGACCGCCTTCCTCGACCCAGCGGCCAAAGATCGCTGCCGAGGTCGCCGAGCACGAAGATGGCGATCGAGAAAATCCAGCCGAGATCGGTCAGCTTCCAGTCATCGGGCGCTGATGCCGTGATGCCGATCAGTTTGGTCATCGGCAGATTGAACACGCTGAATGCGTAGGCCTGGCCGATGCACAGATGGATGCACAATGCCGCGGGTGGCACCATCCATCGGCTGAAGCCTGGCCTGGCGATCGTGTGACTACGATCGAGAAATGGGAGCAAAGCCATCGTGTGGTCCTCCTTGGATTTCCCCGGTCGCTTCTGCCGCAGTTTTTATGCGTCCTGGTTGGGGACGGCGCGGCTGGCGATTTTCTAAAGTCAGACAAGAATCTACCTGTAGCTCAGGCGCAATAGCAAGTTCGACCATAGTCAATCGCCGCAACGGCGCGGTGTTCTGTACAAGCAGAGCTACCCGCCTCGATGGGATCATTCCGCTCCCCGGCAGCAATTGAGAAGAAAATTGCATGGCGCCCGAAGGGCGTCGCGCGCGATCTTCCGTCAAAATTCGATATTTCTCAATATCTTAGAGTTCGCGCATCGATTGAAATTGTTTTTCGGCCGAGGCGCTGGCCTCGCGGGTCCGACGGCAATCGCTGCCGCTCCGATGAGGCCAAGTGTCGCGGCAGGCTGCAGTGGGCATGATCGGAAGCGTACCCAGCTCTGTTTCAATTGGCGTTTTTGCGCCTTAAAAGGACACGATGAGCCTGACCGAGCAGCCGCCGACCTCGCCGCCCAGCCAGCGCGGGGGCGCCGGGCGGCGCCGGCCGCCGCGCACGCCGAAGGGCCGCCAGGTCGATCCGAAAGCGCTCGAGGAAGTGCTCGCGCTTGCTGACCGATCGGTCGCGCCGGCGCGATCTCCTGATCGAGCATCTGCATCTGATTCAGGACCATTACGGTCATCTCTCGGCCGCCCATCTCGCCGCCTTGGCGCAGGAAATGAAGCTCGCGCTCACCGAGGTCTATGAGGTCGCGACCTTCTACGCCCATTTCGACGTGGTGAAGGAAGGCGAGACGCCGCCGCCGCCGGTCACCGTGCGGGTCTGCAATTCGCTGTCCTGCGCGCTTGCCGGCGCGGAGCGGCTGCTTGCCGAACTGCCGAAAAAGCTCGGGCACGAATGTGCGCGTGGTGCGCGCGCCCTGCATGGGCGCCTGCGACCGCGCGCCGGTCTGCGCGGTCGGCCACGTGCAGGTGATGCAGGCCGACGCGGCGAAAGTCGCCGCCGCCGCGGCCAAGCCCGCGCATGCGCATGCCTATCCGACGCCAGCCGCTTTCGACGCCTATGCGAAGGGCGGCGGCTATGAATTGCTCAAGGCCTGTCTGGCCGGCAAGCGCACGCGCGACGATCTCATCAAGATCGTCAGCGATGCCGGACTGCGCGGACTTGGCGGCGCCGGCTTTCCGACCGGCCGCAAATGGTCGCTGGTGCGCGCCGAGCCGGCGCCGCGCCTGTTCGCGGTCAATTGCGACGAGGGCGAGCCGGGCACGTTCAAGGACCGTTATTATCTCGAGCACGATCCGCACCGCTTCATCGAAGGCATGCTGATCGCGGCCTGGATCGTCGAAGCCGCCGACACCTATCTCTATGTTCGCGACGAATATCCCGAAGTGATCCTTCTGCTCGTCGAGGAGATCGCCAAGGTCGAGGAAGCGGGCCTGTCCAAGCCACACCAAAATCCATCTGCGCCGCGGCGCCGGCGCCTACATCTGCGGCGAAGAATCCGCGATGATCGAATCGATCGAGGGCAAGCGCGGCCTGCCGCGCCATCGTCCGCCCTATGTGGCGCAGGTCGGATTGTTCGGCCGCCCGACGCTCGAACAGAACGTCGAGACGCTGTTCTGGGTGCGCGACATCGTCGAGAAGGGCGCCGACTGGTTCACCTCGCAGGGCCGCCACGAGCGCAAGGGCTTTCGCAGCTTCTCGGTGTCGGGCCGCGTCAAAAATCCCGGCGTCAAACTCGCGCCCGCCGGCGTCACCGCGCGCGAACTGATCGACGAATTCTGCGGCGGCATGGCCGGACGGCCACACCTTCAAGGGCTATCTGCCGGGCGGCGCCTCGGGCGGCATCCTGCCGGCGTCGATGGCCGACATCCCGCTCGACTTCGGCACCCTGGAAAAATACGGCTGCTTCGTCGGGTCGCACGCGGTTGTGATCCTGTCCGACAAGGACGATATGAAGGCTGTGGCGCTCAACCTGATCAAGTTCTTCGAGGACGAGAGTTGCGGCCAGTGCACGCCGTGCCGGGTCGGCACCGAGAAGGCGGCCCAACTGATGGCCAACGGGCCGTGGGATCCGGCCCTGCTCGACGAGCTGTCGGCGCTGATGCGCGATGCCTCGATCTGCGGCCTCGGCCAGGCGGCGCCAAATCCGTTGCTTTGTGTGCTAAAGTACTTTCCCGACGAACTGACCAAGCCGCTGGGACATTGGTGACCATAAGGCCCCCTGCGATGAGCGACGCCAAAGCGCAAAAGCCCAACACTTTCACCATCGACGACCGCGAAATCGATATCCGCGACGGCGAGACGATTTTCCGCGCCGCGGGCCGGCTCGGCATCAAGCTGCCGCACCTGTGCTATTCGCCGAAGCCCGGCTATCGGCCGGACGGCAATTGCCGCGTCTGCATGGTCGAGATCGAAGGCGAGCGCGTGCTGGCCGCAAGCTGCATCCGCAACCCCGCGCCGGGCATGAAGGTCAAGACCCAGACCGACCGCGCCAAGACCGCGCGCAAGATGGTCGCCGAGCTTTTGCTCACCGACCAGCCGGAAATCGAGGTCGCGCACGACACCGGATTCCGAGCTGTGGAAAACCGTGACGCGGCTGAAGGTCGAGCCCGGCCGCTTCCCGAAGCGCAAGCCCGCCGAAGTGCCCAAGCCGGACCGCAGCCACGTGGCGATGGCGGTCAATCTCGACGCCTGCATCCAGTGCAATCTCTGCGTCCGCGCCTGCCGCGAAGTGCAGGTCAACGACGTCATCGGCATGGCCGGCCGCGGCCATCTGCGAAAAGATCGTGTTCGACTTCGACGATCCGATGGGCGCTTCGACCTGCGTCGCCTGCGGCGAATGCGTGCAGGCCTGCCCGACCGGCGCGCTGATGCCGGCGACCATGGTGGACGACAACAACGTCTATAAAGGCAAGCCGGACCGCACCGTCGACAGCGTCTGCCCCTATTGCGGCGTCGGCTGCCAGCTCACCTATCAGATCAAGGACGACAAGATCGTCGCGGTCACCGGCAAGGACGGCCCGGCCAACCAGAACCGGCTCTGCGTCAAAGGCCGCTTCGGCTTCGACTACGTGCACAATCCGCAGCGGCTCCTCAAGCCGATGATCCGCAAGGACGGCGTGCCGAAAATGCCGCACGAATATATCGACCCGTCAAATCCGTGGACGCATTTCCGCGAGGCGACCTGGGACGAGGCGCTCGACCGCGCCGCCGCGGGCTTGAAGAAAATCCGCGACCGCGACGGGCCGCGGGCGCTGGCCGGCTTCGGCTCGGCCAAGGGCTCGAACGAAGAGGCCTATCTGTTCCAGAAACTGGTCCGCACCGGCTTCGGCACCAACAATGTCGATCACTGCACGCGGCTGTGCCACGCCTCCTCGGTGGCGGCGCTGCTCGAAGGCGTCGGCTCGGCGGCGGTGACCGCGACCTTCAACGAGTGCAAGAATTCCGACGTCATCATCGTCATCGGCGCCAATCCGACCGAGAACCATCCGGTCGCCGCCACCTTCTTCAAGCAGGCGGCCAAGCGCGGCGCCAAGCTCGTCGTGATGGATCCGCGCGGCCAGGCGCTCAAGCGCCATGCCTGGCGCATGATGCAGTTCAAGAACGGCACCGACGTGGCGATGCTCAACGCCATGCTCAACGTCATCGTCGCCGAGAAGCTTTACGACCAGCAATACATCCAGACCTATGTCGAGGGCTTCGACGCCTGGAAGGAAAACGTCAAGGACTTCACGCCGGAGGAAATGGCGCCGATCTGCGGCATTCCCGGCCGACACGCTGCGCGAGGTCGCGCGCACCTATGCGCGCGCCGAAAGCGCCATCATCTTCTGGGGCATGGGCGTCTCGCAGCACACCCACGGCACCGACAATGCGCGCTGCCTGATCGCGCTGTCGCTGATCACCGGCCAGATCGGCCGGCCCGGCACCGGGCTGCATCCGCTGCGCGGCCAGAACAACGTGCAGGGCGCTTCCGACGCCGGCCTGATCCCGATGTTCTTCCCCGATTACAGGTCGGTCGAGGATCCGGAGATCCGCGCCGAATACGAGAAGGCCTGGGGCGTCAAGCTCGACCCGAAGAAGGGCAAGACCGTCGTCGAGATCATGGACGCGGTCCACCACGACGAGATCAAGGGCATGTATATCGAGGGCGAAAATCCCGCGATGTCCGATCCCGACCTCAATCACGCGCGCGAGGCGCTGGCGCATCTCGAGCATCTCGTGGTGCAGGACCTCTTCCTCACCGAGACCGCGGTCTATGCCGACGTGGTGCTGCCGGCCTCCGGCTGGCCGGAGAAGGACGGCACCGTCACCAACACCAATCGCCAGGTGCAGATGGGCCGCCAGGCGCTGCCGCTGCCGGGCGACACGCGCCAGGATCTGTGGATCATCCAGGAAATCGCCAACCGCATGGGCTGCGGCTGGAACTACAAGCACGTCAGCGAAGTGTTCACCGAGATGGCGTCGATGATGCCGGCGCTCGCCAACATCTCCTGGGATCGCGTCGAGCGCGAACACGCCGTCACCTATCCGGCCGACGGGCCGGATAAGCCCGGCCGCGACGTGGTGTTCGACAAGGGCTTCCCGCGTCCCGGCGGCTTCGCCAAGCTGGTGGCGACCAAGCTGCAGCCGCCGGACGAGGTTCCGGACGAGGAATTTCCGTTCATCCTCACCACCGGGCGCCAGCTCGAACATTGGCACACCGGCGCGATGACGCGCCGCGCCACGGTGCTCGACGCGCATCGAGCCGAGCGCAGTCGCTTCGGTGTCGCGCGGCACCATCGAAAAGCTCGGCATCCAGCCGGGCGACATGATCCGCGTCACCACGCGCCGCGGCACGGTCGAACTGCACTCGCGCCAGGACGACGCCATTCCCGACGGCGTGGTGTTCATCCCGTTCGCCTTCGTCGAGGCGGCGGCAAACCTGCTCACCAATCCGAAGCTCGATCCGTTCGGCAAAATTCCGGAATTCAAATTCTGCGCGGCCAAGGTCGAAGCGGTCGATCCGGCGACGCGGGTGGCGGCGGAGTAATTTTCGCCCGGGCAACGCTGAAGCGCGGTATATGCTGCGCCCATGTCCGACGCCATGGCCGACATCGGCATCAATGACGTCGACCCGCACGACGAGATCGTGCGCCTCGAAGCGCGCATCGAGGAGCTTGCCGACAAGATCGAGAGCTGCCGCAAATTCATCCTGGCCGGGCGCGATCGCCGTGGCGGCGGGCGGCATCGTCTCATTGCCTTGCTGTTCGGCGCGATCCGCCTTCGATCCGGCGTGTGATGGCGTGCGCGGTGGCGGCGCTGCTCGGCGGCATCGTGGTCTGGGGCTCGAACGGCAGCACCGCGAAAGAGGCGGCGGACGAAATGGCCGCAGCCGAAGCCACGACGCGCGGCGCTGATCGGCGAGCTCGATCTTCGCGTGGTCGCCAGCCGCCTGACGTTGCATTGAGACGTCCGTTGCCGACGCGGCGCTACTTCGCGTCCTTGAAATAGGCCTCGACCGTGCCGGTCAGCTTGATCGTCAGCGGATTGCCGTAGCGGTCCTTGGTCTTGCCGGCCTCGACGCGAATCCAGCCTTCGCTGACGCAATATTCCTCGACATTGGTCTTCTCGGCGCCCTTGAAGCGGATGCCGACGTCGCGCTTGAGCACCTCGGCGTCGAAATACGGGCTGTTCGGATCGTTCGACAGGCGGTCGGGCGGGGTGTCGGGCATGGATGTCCTGTGCCGGGCTTGCGGACTTTTCGCAAGGGGGCCTATCGGCTACACTCGCTTTATGTCCCTTGCCGCCGATGACTTCCGCGCGCTTGCCGGTCTTCGCCGCGCCGCGCCACGACTGGACGCGCGACGAGGTGCGGGCGCTGTTCGATTTGCCATTTCCGGAACTGATGTTCCGCGCCCAGAGTGTCCACCGGCAGAATTTCGATCCGACCGAGGTCCAAATTTCGACGCTGTTGTCGATCAAGACCGGCGGCTGCCCGGAGGATTGCGCCTATTGTCCGCAAAGCGCGCGCTACGATACCGGCGTCCGTGCCGAAAAGCTGATGGCGCTCGATGCCGTGCTCGCCGAGGCGCGCGCGGCGAAAGCGCCGGCGCCAGCCGCTTCTGCATGGGTGCGGCCTGGCGCGAGCCGAAGGATCGCGACCTCGACAGTGTTTGTGCGATGGTCGAGAGCGTGAAAGCGCTCGGGCTTGAGACTTGCGCCACGCTCGGCATGCTGACCGCGCCGCAGGCGCGCCGGCTCAAAGATCGCGGGACTCGATTATTACAATCACAACCTCGACACTTCGCCCGAGTTTTACGGCGACATCATCACCACGCGCACCTATCAGGATCGCCTGGAGACGCTCGATCATGTGCGCGACGCCGGCATCCATGTCTGTTGCGGCGGCATCGTCGGCATGGGTGAGACGCGCGAAGACCGCATCGGCATGATCGCGACGCTGGCGTCGCTGCCGGCGCATCCGGAATCGGTGCCGATCAACATGCTGGTGCGCGTCGCCGGCACGCCGCTGGCCGACAAGGCCGCGCTTGATCCGCATCGAATTCGTGCGCACCATTGCGGTCGCCCGCATCGCCATGCCGCGTTCGGTGGTGCGGCTCTCGGCCGGCCGCGAGGAGATGAGCGAGGAGACCCAAGCCTTGTGCTTTCTCGCCGGCGCCAATTCGATTTTTTACGGGCCTAAACTGTTGACCACGCCCAATCCCGGCCGCGACCGCGACCGCGAGCTGATGGACAGGCTCGGGCTAGGCGCCGATGGAGCGATCGTCCCCGAGCTGGCAAATTCCGGCCTGGCCGTGGTGTCGAGGACAGGTCAACACGCAACACATCAGCGAGGTCGTTAATCTATGAGCGCAGAGCAAATTGCCGAAAGCCGGAAGCAAGTCTCCTTGCTTGCCTATGTTTGCGCCATCGCAATTGCCTTCGTTCGCTTTCGGCGGTCGCTTTCGGCGGAGCAACCGGACGACATTCTCAGCAGAGACAGCGTACTGCGCGATCCCGACATCCCATCCTTGGGAAATCCCAACGGCGACCTGACGGTCGTCGAATATTTCGACTATCAGTGCCCGTATTGCAAAAAGATGGCGCCCGAACTCGCGCAATTGGTGCGGGAAGACGGCAACATCAGACTGGTCTTGAAGGATTGGCCGATTTTCGGCGCGATTTCGACCGCCGCGGCGGAAATAGCGCTGGCGGCAAAATATCAGAACAAATATGCCGAGGCTCACGATGCGCTGATCGGAGCCGATGCCAAGCTCACAAAGGCAAGTATCGCCGAGCTTCTTGCCAAGGCCGGCGTCGACGTCGATTTGGCGATCGACGGACCTCCAAGCGCATCAAAAGACGATCGACGACCTGTTGGCCCGCAACGAAGCGTCAGGCCGACGCGTTCGGCTTCCAAGGCACTCCCGGCTTCATCGTCGGCACGTTCCGGGTGCCGGGCGTCGTGGAAATGAAGGTGTTCAAAGTCATAGTGGCCGACGCGCGGGCGCAGGCGAAGAAGCACAAAACTTAAATTGCGCAGGATTACACCCCCGCCGCGCCGCCATCGGCGCGCGGATCGTGCGCGCCCTCCAAGGTGCCGTCCGGATGCAGCACGACGGCGCCGGCGTGCCCCATGACGTCGGAATAGGGCTCCGAGACACCTCGACATCGTGACCGGCCGCGGCCAGTCGATCGACGAGATCGCCATCGAAACGCGGCTCGAGCCGAAGCGCGGTGCGCGGCGTGCCCCAGGTGCGGCCCAGCACCCAGCGCGGCCGGTCGATCGCGTCCGAGAGCGGCTCGCGGAAATCGACGTAGCGCGTGAACAGCGCGCTTTGCGTCTGCGGCTGGCCGTCGCCGCCCATGCAGCCATAGGCCATGATGCGGCCGTCATTGAGCACGGCGAGCGCCGGATTGAGCGTGTGGAACGGCAGCCGCCCGGGCGCGCAGGTAATTCAACGCGCCGGCATCGAGCGAAAAGCTCGCGCCGCGGTTCTGCATCAGCACGCCGGTCGCCGGCAAAACGCAGCCGGAGCCGAATTCCCAATAGAGCGATTGGATATAGGAGACGACGAGGCCGCTTGAATCGGCGGCGCCCATCCAGATCGTATCGCCGGCCCCGGGCGCGAGCGGCCAGCGCGCGGCTTTGTTGGCGGTCGATCTGCATCGCCTCGCCGGCGATGGCGCGGTCGTCGAGCACGCGGTCGAGCGGGTGCGCGAGATAATTCGGATCGGTGACGACGCGGTCGCGCATGCGCAAGCCGCGCTTGGTCGCTTCGACCAGGCCGTGGATATGATCGAAGCCTTCCGCGTCACGCACGTTCAGCCGCGCGAACAAGGCCAGGATCATCAGCGACACGACGCCTTGGGTCGGCGCGTCGGTGTTGTAGACAGTGGCCGACGGCAGCGTGACGCGCAGCGGTTCGGCCAGCGTCGCTCGATAGCGCTCCAAATCGGGGCGCGTGACCGGGCTATGGATGCGTTCGAGATCGGCGGCAATCTCGCGCCCGACGTCGCCGCGATAAAAATCGTCGAGCCCGGCCTGCGCCAAATGTGAGAGCGTGGCGGCTAGCGCAGTCTGCTTTAGCTTGTCGCCGAGCGCCGGCGGCTTGCCGTCCGGTCAGAAACGTCGCGGCAAAACCGGGCACGTCCTTGAGTTCGGCGATGTGGTCTTGCGTCAGCCGCGCCTGGCTGCGCGTGACGGCGTAGCCGTCGCGAGCCGCCGCGATGGCAGGCGCGAGCAGGACGTCGAGCGGCAATTTCCCGCCATGGGCCTTCGCCGCCTCCAGCGCCAGCAGCCAGCCGCCAACCGCGCCGGGCACGGTCAGGGCCGCCAGCGGCCCGCGCGGCGGGATAGTCTCGTAGTCGCGATAGAGCTCAGGCTTAGCCAGCGCGCCGGCGGGGCCTGGCGCCATGATGGCGCGCACCCGGCCGGAGGGTTCGCGGACGAGCCAGAAGCCATCGCCGCCGAGGTGGTTCATGTGCGGATAAACGGCGGCGATCGCCGCGGCCATGGCCACCATGGCTTCGAGCGCATTGCCGCCCTCGGCGAGGACGCCGCGGCCGGCTTCGACCGCGGCGGAATGCGGCGCGCAGACGACACCGCGGCGATGGCCGGCGCTGTGCAGATCAACCACGCTCACTGTGCCGGCGGCCGATTCGGCAAAGCCGCGTTTGCGCAACAGCGCTTCGGCGCTCGGCAACCGGCCGCGGAAGGCCTTATAGGCATCGGCGGGTTCCTGCGAGCCGCCGGCGGCGTAGATCGATTCGCGCAGCCGTTTTGCCGTCGCCGCATCGAATATGTCGCCGGTTTCCTCGAATGCCGCAAAGGCGTCGGCGTCGAGCACTTCCGACCACATGTAGCTGTAATAGGCCGCGGCATAGCCGCCGCCGGAAAAGATATGGGCGAAATGCGGCGGCCGGTGCCGCATGGCGATCTCGTCGGGCATGCCGATGCGCGACAGCGCCTTGGCTTCGAAAGCCGTCGAATCGATTTCTTCCGGCTGCGACAGCGAATGGAAATCGAGATCGACCATGGCGCAGGCGATGTATTCGACGGTGGCAAAACCCTTGTTGAAATTGCGCGCGGCGATGAGCCGTTGCAGCAATTCCTCCGGCATCGGCTCGCCGGTCTGGTAGTGGCGGGCAAAGCGCCGCAGCACTTCCGGCTGCTCCAGCCAGTGCTCGTAAAGCTGCGACGGCAATTCGACGAAATCGGTGGCGACGTTGGTGCCGGCGATGGTCGGATAGGTCACCGACGACAAAAGCCCGTGCAGCGCGTGGCCGAATTCGTGGAACAGCGTGCGCGCGTCCTCGAAGGAGAGCAGCGTCGGCTCGCCGTCCGGGGCTTTGGCGAAGTTGCAGACGTTGACGATCAGCGGCCGGACGTCGCCCGTGAGCTTTTCCTGATCGCGCAGCGAGGTCATCCAGGCGCCGCTGCGCTTGGAGGGGCGTGCGAAATAATCGCCGAAGAACAGCCCGACTTTTTTGCCGTCGGCATCGCTGACGTCCCATACCCGCACATCGGGATGCCAGACCGGCACGTCGGCGCGGGTGAAGGTCAGGCCGAACAGGCGGCCCGCCGTATAGAAGGCGGCCTCGATCATGCGGTCGAGGTTGAAATAGGGCTTGATCTCGGTCTCGTCGAACTCGCACAGCCGGTGCCGCAGCTTCTCGGCGTAGTAGCGCCAGTCCCAGGGCTCGAGCTTGAAGTTGCCGCCTTCCTCCTGGATCAGCGCCTGCATGGCGTCGCGATCGGCGAGCGCGCGCGCGCGCGCCGGCGCCCACACCGTGTCGAGGAGCTGCCGCGCCGCCTGCGGCGTCTTCGCCATCGCGTCGTCGAGCCGGTAATGGGCGAAGTCGGCATAGCCGAGGAGCCGCGCCCGCTCGGCGCGCAGCCGCACCATCTCGGCGATGATAGCCTTGTTGTCGGTCGGCCCGCCATTGTCGCCGCGCATGACAAAGCCGCGGAAGACCTTCTCGCGCAGGTCGCGGCGGTCGGAAAATTGCAGGAACGGCTCGACGCTCGACCGCGACAGCGTGACGGCATAGCCGTCGAGCTCGCGGTCGCGCGCCTCCGCGCGCATCGCCTCGCGCATGAAATCGGGCAAGCCGGCGAGCTCCGCTTCGCCTTCGAGCCGCAGCGTAAAGGCCTGCTCGTCGGCGAGCACGTTCTGGCTGAACGCGGTGCCGAGCTCGGCGAGCCGCTCGATAATCTCGGCGAGGCGTTCTTTCGCTTTGCCGTCGAGCGCGGCGCCGGAGCGGCGAAAGCTCGTATGGTAGCGCTCGGTGACGCGCTTTTGTTCGGCATTGAGCCCGAGGCTGTCGGCTTCGCGCATCACCGTGTCGATGCGGCGGAACAGCGCCGCATTGCTGTGGATCTTGTTCCAATGGCGGGCGATCTGCGGCGAAAGTTCGCGCTCGATTTCGAGCAGCGCATCGTTGGTGTGCGCGCCGGCCAGCAGCCAAAACGCGTTGCCGACGCGTTCCAGCGCCCGCCCGCCCAATTCCAGCGCCGCGATCGTATTCGCAAAGCTCGGTGGGGCGGTCTCCGCCGCGATGGCGGCGACCTCGGCCTCGTGCTCGGCAAGCGCGCGCGCATAGGCCTCGCGAAAGTGCTCGGGCGCAATACGGTCGAAGGGCGGGACCCCATCCGGGGTGGTCCAGGCCGCCAAAAACGGATTGGCGGCGGCAGAGGCTTGGCCGGGAGCTTGGCTAGGGGCTTGCGTCGTTTCGGGCATTGCGGTGGGTCTTACCAAAGGCGGGGGCAGGCGTGATATATGTCATCGCACCAGCGCTGCCAAAGTCGCCAGGGCAGCGCAAAGGAGAGTTCTATGCCCCGTCACGCGCATTATCTGCCGCACGGCGTCATCCCGGCCGTTATTCTGCCCTTTACCGACGACCTTGCGATCGACGAGGGCGGCTTCCGCAAGCACCTCTCCGACGTGGCCGCCACCGAAGGGCTCTCCGCCATCACCGTCAATGCGCATTCGACCGAGGTCGCCTCCTGCAGCTTCGACGAGCAGCGTCGGGTTCTCGACATTGCACAAGACGAGATCGGCGGCCGGCTGCCGATCGTCAACGGCGTGTGGGCCGACGGCAGCCTCGAGGCCGCGCGTATCGCGCGCATGGCGGAGGCGGGCGGCGCCTCGGCGCTCCTGGTGTTCCCGCCGGCGCCGTTCACGCTCGGGCAATCGCCGGCCATGGCGGTCGAGCATTTCAAGCGCATCGCCGATGCCACGAGCCTGCCGCTGATCGCGTTCCAGTATCCGCTTTCGACCGGGCAGGGCTATCCGCGCGACACGCTCCTCAAAATGGTCGAGGAGGTGCCGACCATTCGCGCCATCAAGGATTGGTGTGGCAATATTCCGCAGCACGAGATGCATGTCCGCGAGCTGCAAAGCCTCAAGCGGCCGGTCAACGTGCTGTCGACCCACAGCGCCTGGCTGTTGAGTTCGCTGGTGCTGGGCTGCAACGGGCTTCTCTCCGGCTCCGGCAGCGTCATTGCCGACCTGCAGGGGGCGCTGTTCCGGGCGGTCAAAGCCAACGACCTTGCCGAGGCGCGGCAGCTCAATGACCGCATCTATCCGCTGGCCAAAGTGTTCTATGCCGAGCCCTGGGCCGACATGCATAACCGTATGAAGGAAGCCCTGGTGCTGCTCGGCCGCCTGCCGCGCGCCGTGGTGCGGCCGCCGCTGGTCAAGCTCGGCCGCTCCGAGATCGAGCGCATCCGCATGGCCCTGGTCGAGGCCGGCCTATTGTCGGCAAAAGCCGCGCGCGACGCGGCTTAAGAGGACGCCCCCATGGACAGCTCTACCGCTTCGCGCCGACGCCGCATCCTCTGGCCGAACGTGCTGACCGTCTTGAGCGCGGCAATTCTGATCAGCGCCGAAGTGTTCGGCGCGGCCTTCGCCGGCAGCTGGGCGATCGCCAACCTGTTTGCGCTCGGCACGCTCGGCGCCCGCGTGCTCGACGGTCTTTTCATTCTCTGCGGCATCGCGGTGATGGTGCAGTTCGTGCGCGCCGCGCACCACGTCGAGCCTTTCACGGCCGGACTGACGCGATCGCCGCGGCGCGCTGGCCGCCGCCGTGCCTCAGCTTTTACGTCTCGTTAGGACTAAAACGCTTGACAGCGCGGCTGAATGGATTATTTCGAGATTGCCCAATTTCGCACGTGCCTGTGGCCGTGTGTCGGTCGGTGGGCATCCGGACAAGAGGCCGGACAGCCGCCTAAGGAAGAGAGTCTACTTCCTTGCTCCCGCGACCGGCAGCCGGAGGCGAAACCGGCAATGCCAGCTCTCCACTGGCGACGCGGCTTAAAGCAACGACGGAAGGGCTTTTTTGGTTACTGCCGGCGCCAATGCCGGGGACACCGAAGAGGCTTGTCCATCTTTGCCAGCAGTGCGGAACGGGATCTCCCTCATCCGGACCAAGGCAGCAATCGCGGCGACGCATGCGGCTCCGCAATGACGCGGGACCGCGCACGTCGCAGTAGGTTCACCTCGGCGGCTACGCCGCCTGCCGGATCAGGGAGCTGGGTGGCATGACCACACGCATCCGCGAATTTCTCAAGCATCGCACCGATAACGGACCCTGCCTCGTCGTCGACCTCGACGTCGTGCGCGAAAATTACCAGAACTTTGCCAAGGTGTTGCCGGACACCAAGGTGTTCTATGCCGTCAAAGCCAATCCGGCGCCGGAAATCCTCAAGCTGTTGGCCGATCTCGGCTGCTGTTTCGATGTCGCGTCACTGCCCGAGACGCACCAGGTGCTCGCTGCCGGCGCTACGCCGGACCGCGTGTCCTACGGCAACACCATCAAGAAAGAGCGCGAGATCGCCGAAGCCTTCGGCCTCGGCGTTACGCTGTTCGCCGTCGACTGCGAGGCCGAGGTCGAGAAGGTGGCCCGCGCCGCGCCCGGCAGCCGCGTGATCTGCCGTATCCATTGCGACGGCTCCGGGGCCGAATGGCCGCTGTCGCGGAAGTTCGGCTGCGAGCCCGCTTATGCCGCCGATATTCTCGAGCACGCGCACAAGAACGGCCTCGTCCCCTATGGCATTTCCTTCCACGTCGGGTCGCAGCAGCACAATGTCGAAGCCTGGGACCGTGCCCTGGCCTCGGCCGCGGCGGTGTTTCGCACCTGCGCGGAGCGCGGCATCGCGCTGTCGATCGTCAATCTCGGCGGCGGCTTCCCGGCCCGCTATGTGCGCAAGACGCCGAAGCTTGAGAGCTACGGCAAGGCGATCTTCAAGGCGCTGCGCAAGCACTTCGGCAACAATCTGCCCAATACCATCGTCGAGCCCGGCCGCGGCCTGGTCGGCAATGCCGGCATCATCGAGGCCGAAGTGGTGCTGATCGCCAAGCGCAGCCCCGAAGACGAGGTGCGCTGGGTCTATCTCGACATCGGCAAATTCCACGGCCTGGCGGAGACCATCGGCGAATCGATCCGCTACCCGATCCGCACCACGCACGACCGCGACGAGACCTCGCCCTGCATCATCGCCGGCCCGACCTGCAATTCGGTCGACGTGCTTTACGAGAAGACGCCATATCCGCTGCCGGTATCGCTTGCCATCGGCGACAAGGTGATCATCGAAGCGACCGGCGCATACACCGCGACCTATTCCTCGGTCGGCTTCAACGGCTATCCGCCGCTGCGGCAATACGTGATCTGAGCCGCCTTACTTCGGCTGGACATTCGGATTGCCGCCTGGGCTGCCGGGCGGCGGGATCACGGGCATTTTGCCGGCGTTCGGCGTCGGCGCTTTGATGGCCGGATCGACATTGGGCGGGCAGATGACGCCGTTGGATTGGGCGAGCTTGTCGCTCAGGGTTTGATTGGGAGCAGTGCTGGCGCCATTCGCGCAAGCCTTGGCATCGCCCGACTGGGCCTGGGCAAGCGCAGAGGAACGCATCCCATGCGTGATGAAAATGACGGTGAAAAGGATTTTAACGATCGTGTTCACCCAGCGTTAACGATCGGCGCTCGGCGCAGTTCCGCTGCCATCACGTCAGATCGACAATGCCGGCTTCGCCGTTTTCCGCTCCCCACGCCAGGAACAGCCCATCGGCGCTCCAGGCCAGCGCCTTGACCGGCGCGTCGCCCGGCTTCTTGGCCAAGATCTCGGCGCCGTCGTCGATGCGAACCAGCAGCACCATGCCGTCGCCATAGCCCGCGGCGACGATGGCCTGCCTGGGATGGCAGGCGACGACCTCGATGCGGTGCTCGGACGGCGCCAAGAGCCGCGGCTGCTTGCCCATCGGACCGTCCTTGCTTTGGAACGGCCACAGGATGAGCTGGGTCGCGCCGGAGGTCGCCAGCCAGTGGCCGCCGACGGTCCAGCCGAACGAGGTGACGCGTGCGCTATAGCCGGACATGCGCATGTGCTGGTGGTCGACCAGCCGCCAGCCGTGCAGCATCGGCTCCTGCATGGTGGTGACGAGAAAGCGGCCGTCCGGGCTCACCGTGGCGCCGAGATGCGAGCCCTTCCATTCGAGCTTTTCCGGCGTTGCCCCCGCCGCATTCGGAAACCACAGCGTGGCGCCGTTGTAATGAGCAATGGCGAGCCGAAAGCCCTTCGGCAGGAAAGCCAGCCCGCCGACGGTCGACGGCGCCTCGAATTGGCGCAACTCTTTGCCTTGCACGAACGCCGTCTTGCCGGCCGACCAGGCGACCGCGCCGTCGGGCCCGAGCGCGACGTGATCGATCCAGCGATGCTTGGCGTCGGTCGCCAGGACGCGACTGGAAGCCGCATCCGTTGCGATTAACTTGCCGTCATCGCCGCCGCTGACGATGCTTTCGCCGTCGGTCGCAGTGGCAAGAATCGCGCCGCCATGCACGGCCATCCGCCGCAGCTCGCCGCCCGGTTCGGCGAATAGCAGCGCCTCTTCGCCGAGCACGAATACGGCGGTGCGGCCGAGAAAATGCGCGGCGAAAACGGCGCCGCCCGCATCAACGGCGCGCGTGCGTTCGACGACGGAGACGGTGTCGTTACGAGTGTCGCTCATTGCCGGCGACCTAGGCGGCGCAGCTCTCGAACCCTTCGGTGATCTTCTTGCCTGGCAAATTGCGGCCGATGAAGACGATGCGGCTTTGCCGCTTCTCGTCCTTGGCCCACGGCCGCTGATGGTCGCCGTCGAGGATCATGTGCACGCCCTGGAACACGAAGCGCTCATCGTCGCCCTTGAAGGACAGAATGCCCTTGCAGCGCAAAATGTTCGGGCCCTCCTTCTGCACCAGGTCCTGCACCCAGGGAAAGAATTTGTCCGGGTCGAGCGGCTTATCGCTTTTGAGCGAAATCGATTGCATCTCCTCGTCGTGATAGTGTTTCAGCCCGCCGTGCTTATGACTGTGCGCGTGGTGGCCGTGATCGTGGTCATGATCGTGGTCATGATGGTGGTCGTGCCCGTGGCCATGATCGTCGTGATCGTGGTCGTCGCCTTCGAGAAAGGCCGGCTCGAGATCGAGGATACGGTCGAGATCGAAGGCGTTGCGGCCTAACACTTCATCGAGTGCAATCTGGGCGCGTTGGGTCTTGTGCAGCCTGGCGTAAGGGTTGATGCCGCGAATGCGCGCTTCGACCTCCTCGAGCTCGGCGGCGGAGACAAGATCGGTCTTGTTGATCAGGATGACGTCGGCAAAGGCGATCTGGTTCTTGGCTTCCGGCGCATCCTTGAGCCGGTCGTTGAGCCACTTGGCGTCGGCGACCGTCACCACCGCGTCGAGCTTGGTCCTACGCCCGACATTCTCGTCGATGAAGAAGGTCTGCGCCACCGGTGCGGGATCGGCGAGGCCGGTGGTCTCGACGATGATGGCGTCGAACTTGCCCTTGCGCCGCATCAGCCCGTCGAGAATGCGCACCAGGTCGCCGCGCACGGTGCAGCAGATGCAGCCGTTGTTCATCTCAAACACTTCTTCGTCGGCGCCGACGACGAGGTCGTTGTCGATGCCGATTTCGCCGAATTCGTTGACGATCACGGCGTATTTCTTGCCGTGCGGTTCGGACAGGATGCGGTTGAGGAGCGTGGTCTTGCCGGCGCCGAGATAGCCCGTCAGCACGGTGACGGGCACCTTGTCCTGGGCTTTTTCCGCGGCCTTTTCTTGCACTTTTGCGTCGGTCATGCGTCCCTCCGTTGGCCCCTCCTATATAGGTATCCGTCGCGCCTTGCATTACCGGGGCTGAACCCCGCCTGGCGTCCCAACCCGGCTTGATCCGGCTATCCCTTAGACTATCGTTTTCTACCGCGATCAAAGCGGGGGGAGGGAGCGATGCGCACCAGGGCGATCGGCGCTACCAAGTTGGCCACTGTCCTGACCATGGCGGTCAGCGCCGCGACCGGAGCGGCCGCTCAAAACTACCCCGAGCGTGTCGTCCAAATCATCGCTCCGGCCACGGCGGGCTCGAGTGCCGACATTCTGGGCCGCGTGCTTGCCGACGGCTTCTCGTCGCGGCTCGGCAAACCTTTCATCGTCGTCAACAAGCCGGGCGCCAACGGCGTTCTCGGCACCGCCGACGTCGCGCGCGCCAATCCCGACGGCTATACGTTGTTGCACACCGCGACCTATTCGATCACCGTGCAGCCGCTCACCAATAAGGAAGTCGGCTATACCGCCAGGTCGTTCACGCCGATCTGCCAGACCTTCAAGAACGATCAGGTTGTCATTGTGCCGCCGAATTCGCCGCTGAAGACGGCGCGCGATCTGATCGAAGCGGCGAAGAAAAAGCCGGGTGCGATAACCGTCGGCATCCCCGGCATCGCGACCATTCCGCATCTCGCCATGATCCAATTGGCGGACGAGGCCAAGGTCCAATTCAACGACGTGCCGTTCAAGGGGCCGGCTGAGGAAATTCAAAACGTGCGTGCCGGGCAGATCGACTTCGCCGCGGTGCCGTTGACGGCCGCGGCCGGCAGCGGGCTTGCCATGCCGGGCTTATTTGCCGACACGCGCAATCCCGCGCTGCCCGACGTGCCGACCTTCAAGGAGCAGGGCTACGACGTGGCGCCGCTGAGCTTCGGCGGGCTGTTGGGGCCGGCCGGACTGCCGGCCGAGGTGACGCATAAGCTCGAAGCCGCCTGCATCGCAATCATCAAGAGCGACGCCGCGCAACGCGTCGTCAAGAATACCCTGCAGCCGGCGGATTATTTCGCCGACAGCGCGGGGTTTGCCGACGAACATTGCCAAGGACGTTGCCGAGAAAATACGCTTGGTGGCGATGCTCAAACCCAACTGAGCGGCGCCGGCTTGGAGCCTGCTAAAACAGCCCCATGCGCTCGCTCGCCATATAGCCGGTGAGGAGCATAATACCGAAGGCGAGCACGCAGCCGGCCGCACCGAACTCGAGGCCGCGCATGAGCACGCCGCCACGGCCGATCGGCTTTTGCGCAATGCGCTTGGCCAGCCCCTTGGCGCCGACCGCAAGCGTCGCTACCGCGCCGACCGTGATCGCGGTGCCGAGACCCATCACGAAGGTCGAGGCGATGCCGGCCCAGAACAGGCCCTGCGCCAGAGCGAACACGAGCACGATGATCGCGCCTGAGCACGGCCGCAATCCGACAGCCACTACCGCGGACAGACCGCGCCGCCAGCCACCCGGTCCCGCCAATTGCTCCGGCTCGGGGCCATGGGCATGACCCCAGGGCAATACGTCAAGCTCCTCGTGGTGGTGATGGTCGCCGTGACAGTGAAAGTGCGCGGCCTCGCCCGCGGCTGTTTGCGCGGTTTCGTGACGAAGGTTGCGGCTCGCTTCCTGCGTGGGATTGCAGTTCGCATGGGCGTGGCGTTCGGCCTTCAAGTCGTGGAGCGCGCCGAAGAAGCCATAGCCTTTGACCCATAACAACCGCGCACCGAGCAGCACGATCAGGACGTAGCTTGCGGTTTCGATGACGTTCACCGTATCCGACATCAGCTTGGCGGTAGCGCCGAGCAGCATGCGGCGACGCCGACAATCGTGATGGCGGTCAACGACTGCATCACCGCCGAGGCGAACGACAACGCAATGCCGCGGCGCCAGGTCTCTTCATTGGCGAAGAGATAGGACGAGATCACCGCCTTGCCGTGGCCCGGACCGGCGGCATGGAAAACGCCGTAGACGAATGAGATTCCCATCAAGCCCCAGAGCGCGGAGCCGTTGTCCTTTGCCGCGCGGATCATTCCGGCGAGTTCTTGGTAGAACATCGCCTGCTTGGCCAGCACCCAGCCGGCGATGCCGCCGATCGGGACCTGGCGCGGACCGCCGAACAGGTTGCTCTGGGCCCACGCCGGATGGCTTTCGACGGCCGCCGCCACAACCACCAGCAAAGCGGCCAGGACTGTCAGATGACCGCGCCGGGCATTGAGCGGAGCTCTTCATGGGCATTGCACCAGGATGTTGTTGGCGAACATCGCGCCCATGCCGACAAAGGCCTCGGAGGCAACGAACGACTCGGTTGAGATTCTGCGACGACAAAAAGTGCGGGTCGTCGGGTTTCTCGGTCCAGACCGCGCACGACGGCGGCGCGCCGACCAGCTCGACCGGATTTTTCTGGGCGAAGGCGAAATCGATGAAGAATTCCGGATCGTAGACTTGAATCTTGAGCACTTTCGCTTTCACCGGCTTCTTGAACGGCAGCGTAAAGTGCAGCGTCAGCACCGTCGCCTTGGGATCGTAATCAAGCCAATAATCGGTCGCATCGTCGAATGCATTCTTATCTTTCGCCCCGTCCATGGTGGCGTAGGTGAAGTAAGCGAAACCCTTGAGCAAATCGACATTGACCTTGGCGAGCGGCTGCAATTCCTCGCGGGTGAATTGGCCCTTGGTTTTGGCCTTGATCCCCATGGTTGCGAAAGCCGAGAACATGTCGTCGAAGGTCCAGGCATGACGCACGCCGGTGACCGAGCCGTCGGCGGCATAGAGCAGGTCGGTCTTGATCGTCGCCCAGACGTGCGGATGGGCTTGTGCCTGGCTCGCCGGCAGGATTGCCGAGGCGGCGACAAGCACAGCCAGGCGCATCAAGAGGAGCGGCGCTCCGAGCCAGAGCCGCGCACGAGTCATCGAGGGTCCCCGATTTCAGATCCGGCGATGGCCGGATCTGCACGAGCAGAGGTCATGATAATTTTCGGCCGCTATCCAGACGGACGCGGCGGCCGGCCAAATCGCGGCAGTGCTAAATGGCAGGCGGAGCGCGGGCTTGAAATGACAGCGCGACTGCTACCGACACGCCGTGCACCGGCATCTGCGTCTGGCCAGACGCGGCGGATCGGGTCGGGTGTTACAAGCACCGGCGGTAGGGACGGAAGTGCCGTCGCGATCAGCGCCATGCTGGCGCAGATCGGACAATAATCGTCCGGGGCGGCGGGTTGGCGGTGCTCTTGGGCGGGCGCTGCCGCCCGTGCGGCGCCGGCGGCATAATGCGTCTTGCCTGCATCGGTCAGCGGCGGCAGCCCGAGATCGTCGCGATGCATGTGGCCGAATGACACGGCCATCTGAAATGCCAGCGCAAACAGCGCCAGTCGTGCGCCTGATCGAAGTCTCGATCGGAACCAGATTCATTGAATTGAGCCGCCGTGTGCGCGGTCGCCCCACACAGACCGAATTCCCAGACGACGAAGCTTGCGGGACCGAAATAGGGAAAGAACCGGGAAACCTATCAAGCGCAATTGCGTCGCTTTTTCGGCCGCCGAATTCGACGCGGCCGACTGGCCGAGCGGTTCAGGATGGTGCAGCCCGGCCAGACCGCTTGGCCGTATGGGTTGCCCCCGTTTTGTTATACTATTACATTTCGCCGGTAGCGATTATCAAGCGAAATGATGGATATGCCCGATTTTCAGCCAGAGCGGAGGCCTGCCGATGAAGGCAATCGTCGGGCTCGGGATGGCGATTCTGGTTGCGTTGGTGGCCGTCACCGGCGCGCGCGCCGCCGACGGCAAAATCGCGATCGTGGCGGCGGAGAACTTCTATGGTGACGTGGCGGGGCAGATCGGCGGCGATCAGGTTTCGGTCGTCAGCATCCTGAGCAATCCAGACCAGGACCCGCATTTGTTCGAGACTGCGCCGTCCGTCGTCCGTGAAGTCGCCGCGGCCAAGTTGGTCGTCTACAACGGCGCCGACTATGACCCGTGGATGGAGAGACTGCTCGACGTGACGCCGAAGCCCGGGCGGGTCACGATCGTAGCCGCGGATCTCATGCACAAAAAGGCCGGCGACAATCCGCACCTCTGGTACGATCCGTCGACGATGCCGACGGTCGCCAAGGCGCTGTCGGCGGCGCTCAGCGCGGTCGATCCCGCCCACGTTGACGATTACGCGGCGCGGCTTAAAACCTTCCTCGCCTCGCTCCAGCCGATGAAAGACAAGGTCGCCGAAATTCGCGGCAAATATGCCGGAACCGCCGTCGCGGCAACCGAACCGGTCTTTGGCTATATGGCAACAGCGTTGCACCTGACCATGCTGGAGCGGCATTTCCAACTCGCGGTCATGAATAATACCGAAACAAGCGCCAGCGACCTCGCCGCATTCGAGGGCGATATTAAGACGCACAAGATTACGGGTGCTGTTTTACAACAAGCAGGCGTCGGACAAGATCGTTCAGCATCTCGTCGGTCTGGCGCGCGCCGTCCAATATTCCGGTGGTCGGCGTGACCGAAACTTGCCCGTCCGGCCTGTCCTACCAGGACTGGATGCTGAGCGAGCTCAACGAAACCGAGACCGCGTTGGGCGGCCCCTCCTCATGAATGTCATCGAGCTCGATCATGTGACGCTGGCGATTGGCGGCCGCCAGGTCCTTGTCGATAACAGTTTTGCGATCAAATCGGGCGAATTCATCGGCGTCCTCGGTCCCAACGGCGCCGGCAAGACCACGCTGATGCGCGCCATCCTCGGGCTGTTGCCGCCGACTGCGGGCCGAATTGCGCGTGTTCGGCCGCGCGCCCCAACGCGGCAATCCGGCGATCGGGTACCTGCCGCAGGTGCGAACGGTGCTGCCGGATTTGCGCATGCGCGGGGTCGACTTCATAGCCAGCTCGCTGCACGGAGAACGCTGGGGCGTCCCGGCGCTTCGGCGCGCCGACCGCGTCAAGATCAATGCGACGCTGGCAGAAGTGGGCGCGCGCGAGCTCGCCGAGCGTTCGCTTGCGGAGATGTCGGGTGGCGAACGCCAACGCCTTCTGCTGGCCCAGGCATTGCTCGGCGAACCGCGGCTGTTGCTGCTCGACGAACCGCTCATCAGCCTCGACTATCGCTATCAGGAGGCGGTCATCGATTTGGTGCGGCGCTTTGCCCGCGACCGCAACATCACAGTCTTGTTCAGCGCCCACGAGCTCAATCAATTGATCGGCGCGCTCGATCGCGTGCTCTATCTCGGCAACGGCCACGCCGCGCTCGGCACGATCGCCGAGGTGGTTACGGCGCCGGTGCTGTCGAAGCTCTATGGCACGGCTATCAGCGTGGTGCGCGCCGACGGGCATATCTTCGTGCTGTCGCGCGGGCGCGACGTCGAACGCGCCGACCATTTGCATGACCATGGTCACGACCACGACCACCGCGAACATCACCACCATGCTTGAATATGAATTCATGCGGAATGCGTTCGTCGCCGCCGGCGTGGCTGCCGTCGTGTCGGGACTGGTGGGCTATTTCCTCGTCCTGCGCGGACAGACTTTTGCCGGTCACGCGCTCGGCCATATCGGCTTTGCCGGCGCGACTGGTGCGGTGCTGATCGGCCTAGCGCCGGTCTGGGGGCTTGTCGGCGTCACCGTCGCCGCCGGGATCGTCATGGGACTCATGGGAGATCGGCTCAGCGGCCGCGATGTCGCTATCGGCGTGGTGCTGGCCCTGGCGCTGGGCTTCGGCCTGCTGTTTCTGCACTACTATACGGCATTCGCCACCCAGGCGACGGCGTTGCTGTTCGGCAATGTGCTTGCCGTCGATGGATCGATGATCGCGACGCTGATCGGGCTCGGCGTCATAACGCTGGCGGCGCTCGCCGCGATCATGCGGCCGCTCATTTTTGCCAGCCTGCAGCCGGAACTGGCCGAAGCCAAGGGCGTGCCGCTGCGCTTTATCTCGACCGCTTTCCTGGCCATCGTCGCGCTCGCGGTATCGGAAAGCGCCCAAATCGTCGGTATCCTTCTGGTCTTCAGTCTTATGGTCGGGCCACCGGCTGCGGCGCAGCGTCTGGTGGCCGGGCTGTGGAGCGGCATGGCGCTGTCGGCAGGGCTGGCTCTCGCCGAGGCTTGGCTCGGCATTGCTATTGCCTATCACACCGATTGGCCGGTCAGCTTCTGCATCGCGGTGCTCAGCGCATTGGGTTACTTCGCTTCCCGCAGCAGGTGGTTGGAGCGCAGAACGCCGGTCCCGGCATCCACTGCGGCCGCCGGGAAATCCTGAGCATTGCCTCTTTGAGTCGGGCGCGCCCATCATTGAAATCGTTCGCAGGAATAGAGCGATGACCGAGCAGAAACCCCGCGCCATTTGCATCGGCGAGGTGCTGATCGAATTGGCGCGTGGGGCGGACGGTACATTCGCACTGTCCTGCGGCGGCGATGCGTTCAATACCGCGATCTATCTGGCGCGGGCCGGCATCGACGTGGCCTTCGCCACAGCGATCGGCGACGACCGCTATTCCGACAGCGTGGTGGCGCTCGCTGCCGCCGAGGGCGTGTCCTCTAATCTGATCTTGCGTATGCCTGGCCGATTGCCGGGCTTATGTCTTGTCGACAACGATGCTTCCGGTGGACGGGGCGTCCGCGCTTGGCGCGATGGCGCCCCGGCGCGCGAGCTCTTCGAACTACCCGATTGGATGCGCATCGCCGAAAGCCTTGCAACGGCGCGGCTCATCTATTTCTCCGGCATCACGCTGTCGCTCTATTCAAACAACGGTCTCGGCCGCCTGTTCGCGGTGCTCGAAGTGGCGCGGCAACAGGGCGCCAAGGTCGCGTTCGACGGCAATTTCCGCCCGCGCGGCTGGAAGGGCGACCTGCAGCGCACGCGCGCGGTATTCATCGAAGCGCTCCAGCGCGTCGATATCGCGCTGCCGGCCTTCGACGACGAAGCCGTGCTGTGGGGCGATCCCAGCCCGGAAGCGACGGTGGCGCGGCTGCAAGCCTTCGGTATCGGCGAGATCGTGATCAAGAACGGCCCCAACAGCGCTCTCGTCGCAAGCGGCAGCGGTCAAGAATTCGTGCCGGTCCCGGAAGTCGTGGTGCCGGTCGATACGACCGCGGCCGGCGATGGCTTCAACGCCGGTTACCTCGCGGCACGGCTTTCCGGCAGCGATCCGGCGCAGGCTGCCGGCGCCGCGCATCGGCTCGCCGGCAACGTCATCCGCCACCCCGGCGCGTTGGTGCCTCGCACCGCCGCCGCGATGCATTGAACGCTACGACGCCTGGCGAAGCGCCGCCGGCGCGCCGCGAAGCCCGTCGAGGATCGCTTTGGCGCGCGCCATGGAAAAATCCCGCGTCTTCTGGTCGAACGCGTCGCCGGCGTCGGGCATCATGTAGCCGTGCAGGACGCCGGGAAAGATGTTCAAGTCGAGATTTGTAAAGCGCGGTGCCGCGGCGCGATAGGCATCGAGCACCGGCGCCGGCGCGGCGTGGTCCTTGTCGCCCCAGATGAGGCAGACGGGCGCGGTCACGCCGTCGAGTTCGCCGATGTAATCGAGGAACTGCGTGCCGTGGCAGGAAACGCCCGCGGCATAACCGAGGCGTTTCGGTGCGATGATCGCATAGGGTCCGCCGTAGCAGAATCCCATCACCGCGGCCCGGCCGTTGAATTGCGCCAAGCTGCGCAGAAAAGCGAGCGTATCGGCGAGGTCGCGCTTCGCCGGTCTTGATCCGCTCGAGGCGCGGCTGCGCGCGCTCTTTGGTGCGCTGGTCGGAGCGCGGCAACGGTCCCGGCACCGTGCGCCAGAACAGATCGGGCGCGGCGACGATGTAGCCGTCGGCGGCAAATTCATCGGCGATGGCGCGGATGTCGGCATCGACGCCGTGGACGGCGGAGGCGAGCACCATCGCTGGCACCTTCGCATCCGCCTTGGGGGTGACCAGATAGCAATCGAACTCACCGCCGCCGCTTGAGCGAATTTTGACGGTTTTGCCTGACATGCATTCCTCCCAGATTTCTGAAGAGTTTAGCCTTTGAAATCGTCCGGGCATAGTTCGATTGGCGTGCCATGCGGGGTGCGTTCGCACGCGCGCTGCCAGGCGTCGCGAGTTCGCGCTAGCACATTTACATCGGCGAGGCCTTTGGCGGTGACGATGCGTTCCAGCGTCGCCAGCCAGTGGTGATAATAGGTCTCGCCGGTGTCGGGATCGCCGGCAGCTTGCGCCTTCTTGATTTCATCGCCGAGTGTCGCGGCCCATTCGGTCCAGGTGAACAGGCCGCGGTCGTGAAGTTGCAGCGCCAGCGCGAAGGCTTCGGCCTCCCAGGGCGCGCGGAATACCGGGCCTTCGGCATTGCGCGGGATGCTTGCCACGGCTTGCGTCGCGCGGTGCGCGGCGGCATCGGTGCTCATGCCGGCTCCAGATAGGGCTCGAACGCCTCGATGGAAATCTTGAGCGAAGGCTCGGCGGCCTCGCCCCATAATTCGCGGCCTTCGAACAGGACCGTGTAGAGCCATTGCGGATTCTCGCCCTTGCCGAGCGCGGCGCTGTCCGGAAAGACGTGACAGCCGCGCAACGCCTCGATGACGCCAGTGCGGCCGCGCGCATAGCGCGGCAGGCGCGTATGCGTCGCCGGATGAATGTTCTTGGTGCGCACGCGATCGCCGGGCGCAAAGCGCGCCGGCGCCGTCGCCGGCCGCGCAAACGAGCCGCGTGTCAGCGTATTCGGCACATCGGCGGCGGCGAGCCTGCGCTTGAGCGCTTTGCCCGGCCGCAACGCGTGTCCGGCCATCGATCTCATCGGCATCGGCAAGCCCGCGTTCGACCACGAGATTCTCCAAGCCGCAGCGCCCATTTCTTGTAATAGGAACTCGACAGATAGACGTCCGGCGGCAATTCCTCGATGCCGGCGCGGGTCTGGTCGATGGTCCACGATGCCGGTGTAGCCCATGGCGCGATTGAGCGCGAGGCAGCGGGCTTCCCACTCCGCATGGAAACACCGGCTCGTCCGGTCTCCGGCTCGACTTTGCCGAAACCGTGCATGCCGCCCATGTCGTGGATGCCGTCCATCACGCGGCCTTTGGGTTCTTGGGCAGCCCGGTGCCGATCATGCTGTCGCGCGTGACCAGCGCCGCGAGCTTTTCTTCGCTCCAGCCCTCGGTCCCGGCGGGCCGCATCGGCAGAACCAGAAAGCGTGTCTCGGCGGTGGAATCCCAGACCCGGATGGCGGTATCGGCCGGCAGCGTGACGCCGAAATCGGCCAGCACGCCGCGCGGGTCGTTGACCGCACGCGACCGATAGGGCGCCGATTTGTACCAGACCGGCGGCAGGCCGAGCACCTCCCACGGATAACAGGAGCACAACGTGCAGACGATCATGTTGTGCAGCTGCGGCGTATTCTCCACCGCGATGAGATGATCGCCGATGCGGTTGAGCAAGCCGAGCGGGGCCACCGCATTGCTGGCATCGACCAGCAGCGCTTGCTTGAATGCCGGGTCGCTCCACGCCTTGGCGACGACGCGCGCGCCGACATGCGGCCCAACCTTGGTCTCGTAGGCTTCGATAATGACGTCGATCGCCGCGGGGTCGATATAGCCCTTCTCGGCCAGCACGGTCTCAAGCGCCCGCACGCGCAACTGCATCTCGGAAAGCTCCGAGCCGTGCTCGTGGTGATCGTCGTGGTCTTCGTGCTTTTCCGTCATGGCGCGGATTCCGATAAGGCGCCGGTTCGCAGCGGCGATGAAGGCACACTATAGTACGGCCGGCAGGGCAGGAGAAACACGCGCCACGCGTGCTATTGGGGGACCTCATGGCGGCGGCAGATATCTTCGACCTTCACGGCAAGGTCGCGTTGGTGACGGGGCGCATCGAGCGGGCTCGGCGCCCGCTTCGCCGAGGTTTTGGCGGCGGCCGGCGCATCCGTCGTGCTGGTGGCGCGGCGGGCCGATCGTCTCGATGCCTTGAAGACCCGAATTGAAAAGTCAGGCGGCAAGGCCATCGCGGCCGAAGCCGACGTGCGCGACCGTGTGGCGATGCGGGCGGCGTTCGACGCCGCGGAAAAGGCTTTCGGCACGGTGACCATCCTGGTCAACAATGCCGGCGTGGCCAGTTCCGGCCGCGCCGTCGAACTTGCCGAGGACGAATGGCGGCGCATTCTGTCCACCAATCTCGATGCCGTGTTTTTTTGCGCCCAGGAGGCGGCGCGGCGCATGCTGGCGGCAGGCAGCGGAGGCGCCATCGTCAACATCGCCTCCGTGCTGGGCTTTGGCGTCGACAAGGGCGTCATCGCCTACGCCACCGCCAAGGCTGGCGTGATCCAGATGACCAAGGCGCTGGCGCTCGAACTCGCATTCAAGGGTATCCGCGTCAACGCCATCGCGCCGGGCTGGATCGTCACCGAGCTCAACCGCGACTATTTGCAGAGCGAACGGGGCGCCGCGCTTAAGCGCGAAATTCCGATCGGCCGTTTCGGCGAGGAGCGCGATCTCGACGGGCCGCTCCTGCTGCTGGTGTCCGACGCCGGACGCTTCGTGACCGGCGCTACCATCGTCGCCGACGGCGGCCAGATGGTCGCGCTGCGCGGTTGATCGATGGGAGCGGAGCAGATCGTCATCGTCTTTGTCGGCGCACTGGCCGGAGGCCTGGTTAATGGACTGACCGGCTTCGGCACCGCGCTCACCGTGCTCGGCATCTGGCTCTACGCGATAACGCCCACCGTCGCGGCGACCTTGGTGATTCTTTGCTCGGCAATCTCGCAATTGCAGACGCTGCCGATGATCTGGCGCACCATCCGCTGGGAATACGTCCTTGCTTTCGTCGCGCCCGGGCTGCTTGGCGTGCCGATCGGAACATTCCTCCTGCCGCACATCGATCCGAGACTGTTCAAGATCGGGATCGGCGTTTTCCTGGTCGCTTATACGAGTTACGTGCTCACGCGCCGGGCGCAGATCAAGATGACGTGGGGCGGCGGGGTCGCCGACGCCGTGGTCGGCTTCGCCGGCGGGATTCTTGGCGGCATCGCCGGATTATCCGGCGTGCTTCCCGTTGTCTGGACCGACATGCGCGGCTGGACCAAGGAGCACCGCCGCGGTGTCGTGCAAATATTCAATATGGCGATCCTGTCGATGGCGCTCGTCTCCCACGCCGTTTCGGGTCTGGTGACGCGCGAGGTGGCGGTTGCGGCAATCGCGGCGTTGCCCGGCACTATCGCCGGCGCTTGGCTCGGCGCGTTCATCTACCGGCGCATCGCCGACCGCAGCTATTCGCGCGTGATCATGATGCTGTTGCTGGTCTCCGGTATCGTGTTGATTTGGAGCAGCCGGTAACGGTCGATCAACGACCATGGTGCCCGGTGCCCTGTGTCACGGTCGTACCGGTTCCTTGCTGGGTTCCCTGTGTAATGATCTGGTTGGCGTTGTTAAAGCCGGTGTCGGTGGGTACCCACGGCGTGTCGGGACAATTGTTGCTGCGCAGTCCGAGCACGCCGCACTCGCCAATCTCAACGGTGTGAAGGCCCGGTACGCCTCCGTTCTGGCCCGGTTTGCTCGTCAATAAGGCCAGCAAGCGATCGATCTCGGCCAAGGTCACCCGCTCGGGCTGACCCGGCGGCGTGTTCCAGCTCAGCACCGTCACTTCAAAGCCGGGACGGCTCAATATCGTCGTGCCGGCGCCATTGTGGATCGTGACGATGCCGAACTGGTCGATCACGTGGACGCCGTGCCGGTCGATGACGATGGTGACCGTGCCGCCGCGAATACCGATGGCGGCGGCCGGGGTCGCAATCGACGCCTCGCCTTCGTGGCTGAGCGCGCCGCCGACGAAGCGAAGCGCGCCTTGGGTCAGCGAGGCCAGCATGTGGCCTTTGCCGGAATCGGGATCGTAAACGAATTCGTTGATCACGATGCTGGTATTGGGCGCGATGCTCAGCGTGCTCTTATCGAGAAAAGCAAGCTGAACCGTTCCGCTTGGCGTCGTATGGATGCGCTCCTTGTGAATAATGCGTGCGCCGACCGTCAGCGGCGCGGTCGCGGCGCCGGGCGGCGTGCTCTCCGACAACGGATTGACCGCCGTTGCCGTGCCGACCTGCTGCGCCGCGGCGGGGGCGCTTGTCAGGGCGATTACGGCCAGCAACACTGCGATAATTCTGTAAGCTCGCATAGCCTGCCTCTTAGAATTTGAACGTCGGTCCGGCCGAGACCGAAAGGTCCCGCATCGTGAATGCCGGCACATTGGATTGATCGGCGCGGTATTGCACCAGCGTCCCAATTACGACTTGTTTCCAGATCGGAATATCCAAGCCAAGACCGACGCGCCATTCGGTGCTGCGCGGCGTAATCGTCGGATCGATGTTCGGATCGGGTGCGGCATAGAGCCAGCGGCTCACGCCGGCCGACGGGATCAGCGTCCACAACCGGCCGTCGCCCGGCAACGAGAAAGTCCACGGCAGCCAAAGGTCGGCGGCGTAAACGTCGTAGCTATAGGGGCCGAAATGGTCGCTGGCGTGGCCAAAACCGAGACGCGACTGCCAGGCCAAGCCGTTGGTCAGCGGTCCGGAAGCTTGCAGCCCATAGGTCGACAGCGTCCCGCTCAAGCCGCTGGCCAGCGGATAGAAGCTCGAATTGCGAAAGCTCTGCTGCACGAGCTCGGCGTAGGGATCGAGCGCAACATTGCCGAGATTGGTGTGCAGCGTCAGTCCGCCGCCCAAGCCGCCGTAATACGGCGCGTCCGCCAGCAAGGCGCCGGTGGCGACCAGATACGGCTTGATCGACAGGCTCGTTTTCGGATCCCCGGTCGGAATTCCAAACCGCGGGCCGGCGCGCAATTCCAACACGCCGACATCGAACTGATGCAGCCTGAACTCCTGCGCATCGTAGCCCACCGCCGATGCTTCGAAAGTATCGCCATTCTGATTCTCGAAATCGTGGACGTAGTTGAGCCCGAAAGCGCCGAACCAGTTCCAATCGGGCTTGGAGAAGAAGCTGTCGTCGAAAAAGCGGCGTGACGCCAAAACCGTCTGTGCCCCCGGTCCGGCGCCGGGATTGGTCTGGTAGGCGAGGCCGGTTTGCACGTAGCCGGTGAATTGGTCGACTTGCAGTTTCTTGTCGATGATCGCAATCAGGTCCTGCGCGCGTTCGCTGAGCTCGGGCGTGATGTCGCTCATCTGCAGCGCCGATTGAAAGTAGCTGCGCGCCATTTCGTAGGAGCCGAGCCGAAAATAAAGGACGCCGAGCTCAAAGCGCACCCGCGATAGCTTCGGATTGTAGAACAACAGCTGCTCATAAGTGCCGATCGCGGATTCGACGTCGTCGGCCGAAGCGCCGGCGGCATATTGCAGCGTATTGTTAAGATCGGATGGCCGCGACAGGATGCCTTGAAACAGCGGGCTCGGATTTCCGGCGAAATCGGACGGCGTTTGGGCGGCGGCGGACAGCGCTGAAAGGACAAGCAGCCCTATTGGCGCAAGGGCCCCCGCAAATCGCCGCCAAGATGCGCGCCGAGGCTCGACCTGCAAAATGTCTCCGTCGCCCTAACTCTCGCCCGGCGCCATTGCCGGGACCAGTGGTATTATTTTCCGCGCGAACTCCGAAGCACAACGCAACGTAATGCGGCCGGCCCATCAAGTCGAGACCGGCTTTATCGGCGAAGCGGTTCGTTTATTAGAAGAAGCCGATCAGCCGGCCACCTTCGAGTGTTCGCGCACGTGATTGATGATGCCGGAGAAATCCTCTCCGCCGTGGCCTTGTTGCGCGAACTCCTGGTAGATTTCGGCGGCATGCGCGCCGATGGCATTCTTCACCTTCACCGATCCGGCGGCTTCGCGGGCAAGCTTGAGGTCCTTGAGCATCAAGGCGGCGGCGAAACCGGGCTTGTAGCCGTTGTTCGCCGGGCTGGTCGGCACCGGCCCGGGCACCGGGCAGTAGCTGGTCAGCGCCCAGCATTGACCCGATGACGCCGAAGCAACGTCGAACAAGGCCTGATGCGATAGGCCGAGCTTTTCGCCCATGACGAAGGCTTCGCCCAGCGCGATCATCGAGGCGGCCAGGATCATATTGTTGCAAATCTTCGCCACCTGGCCGTTGCCGGCCTCGCCGCAATGCACGATGCGCTTGCCCATGCGTTCGAGGACCGGCTTGCCGCGCGCGAAGGCATGCTCGGTGCCGCCGACCATGAAAGTGAGCGTCGCCGCCTTGGCGCCGCCGACGCCGCCGGAGACCGGCGCGTCGAGCGTGGCGATGCCGCGCGCGGCCGCCAGCGCGTGCGCCTTGCGTGCGCTTGTCACGTCGATGGTCGAGCAGTCGATGAACAGCGTGCCCTGGCGGGCGCGCGGCACGATGTCGTTCCATACCGACAGGACGTGCTCGCCGGCCGGCAGCATGGTGATGACGATGTCGGCGTCTTCGACCGTGCTCCTGGCGCTGGCGACGATCTGTACGCCGTCGCGGGCGGCGGCTTCGCGCAATGCCGGCACGAGGTCGAATCCGCAGAACGTGTTCGCCCGATTTGACGAGGTTGGCGGCCATCGGCGCGCCCATATTGCCGAGACCGATAAAGCCGATTGCCGGCATGTGCGTCCTCCCTTCAATTTTCGAATTTCAGTTCCAGCTCACCCACAGATTTAAAATGCCGCTCCACGATCTCCGGCGTGACCGCTTCGAGTGTGTCCGGGCGCCACGCCGGATTGCGGTCCTTGTCGACGATGGCGGCGCGGATGCCCTCGATGAAATCATGCCCGGCGATGCACGCCAGCGCGATACGGTAATCCTGCTGGAAGCACTCCTCAACGCGCTTGAATGATGCCGCCTCGCGCAGGTTGCGCAGCGTGATCTTGAGCGAGGTCGGCGATGCCTTGCGCATCGCGTCAAGCGCCGCTGCGCGCTTCTTCGGCTCACTGTCCGACAGAGCGATCAAGAATGTCTTCGACTGTGATCGGCGCTGTAGCAGCGCATCGATCCACGTGCTGCGCCTGCGGCAAATTTCCGGGGGCGGGGGCGTTCGAGAGTTCGTCGAGCCGCGCCCATACTTCGTCGGCGGTGCGGCAATCGGCGAGCGCCGGACGGGAATCTCGGTCAAGTTGCGCCGCAGGGATATGGAATGTCGGCGAGCCCGCAATAGATCGCGTCGGCCGCGCTGAGCGCGTGACGCCGGTCAGCGCGAGGTGAGTGCCCACGCTCCCGGTGCGCGCGCGTCAGCAGAGAACGACGCGCCGACGTCGGGAAAAAATCCGATGCCGACTTCCGGCATGGCCACCGCGGAGCGTTCGGTCACAACGCGATGCGCGGCATGCGCCGAAAGCCCGACGCCGCCGCCCATCACCAATCCGTCCATGATCGCGATCACCGGCTTCGGATAGCGCGCGATCAGGACGTTGAGCTTGTATTCGGTCGCCCAGAAGCGCGCCGGCAGGGGATCGCCGCACTTCGCCGCGTCGTAGAGCGCGCGGATGTCGCCGCCGGCGGCGAAGGCGCGGCCGCCGGCGCCGTCAATGAGCACCGCGCCGACGGCGGGATCGTCCGCCCATGACCGCATGAACGCCGTCATGGTCACGGCCATGTCGAGCGTGATCGCGTTGAGCGCCTGCGGCCGGTTCAGCGTGATCCGCCGCAGCTGCCGTGCACGCGAACCAGAACGTCGCCGTCTCGCAGCAGCGCCTCGCTCATCGTCCGACAAGGTGTCTCGCCACGATGAGGCGCATGATCTCGTTGGTGCCTTCGAGAATCTGGTGCACGCGCAGATCGCGCACGATCTTCTCGATGCCGTATTCGGACAGATAGCCGTAGCCGCCGTGCAATTGCAGCGCCTGATTGGCGACGTCGAAGCAGGTGTCGGTGACGAACCGCTTGGCCATGGCGGAAAGCTGCGGCGCGTTGGCATCGTTGCGGTCGAACGCCGCGGCGGCGCGCCACAGCAAGGCGCGCGAGGCTTCAAGCGCGGTCGCCATATCGGCGAGACGAAATTGCAGTGCCTGGAACTCGTCGAGCCGTTTGCCGAAGGCCTTGCGCTCCTTCATGTAGGCAAGCGTCTTTTCCAAGGCCGCCTGCGCGCCGCCGAGCGAGCAGGCCGCAATGTTGAGCCGGCCGCCGTCGAGCCCGGCCATCGCGATCTTAAAGCCGAAGCCTTCGTCGCCGAGCCGGTTGCCGGCCGGGACGCGCACGTCCTGGAAGATGACGGCACGCGTCGGCTGGGCGTTCCAGCCCATCTTGCGCTCGTTGGCGCCGAAGGAAATGCCGGCCGTGTCGCCCGGCACGATGAACGCGGAAATGCCCGACGCGCCTTCGCCGCCGGTCCGCGCCATCACCACATAAAGGTCGCCCGCGCCGGCGCCGGAGATGAACTGCTTTTGCCCGTTAAGCACGTAATGGTCGCCGTCGCGCAGCGCGCGGGTCGTCAGCGCCGCGGCATCCGATCCGACGCCCGGCTCGGTCAGGCAATAGCTCGCCAACAACTCCATGGTGCACAGTCTCGGCAGCCACTGTTGCCGCTGCGCCTCGGTGCCGAAGGCGTCGATCAGCCACGCCGTCATATTGTGGATCGACATATAGGCCGTGACGGTGGGACAGCCGGTTGCCAGCGCCTCGAAGATCAAGGTCGCCGTCAGCCGCGACAGGCCGGAGCCGCCGACATCCTCGGCAATGAAGACCCCGCCCATGCCGAGGGCTGCGGCCTTGCGCATCTCGGCGACTGGGAAGTGCCTGGCCTCGTCCCAGGCAAGCGCATTCGGCGCGAAATGCTCGTCGGCAAAAGCGCGCGCCATGTCGCGAACCGCGAGCTGGTCGGCATCGAGCGAAAACTGCGGCACGCTTGGCGTTGAATCGAGCATGAAACTCCCAGCGCAATAGCCGGTCGGTCAGCTCATTGTCGCATTGTCGTTTTGGCGCAGCAATGCACGAGTTTGGCCATTCTCCGGGCGGGAAGGCCGGAAATCACTGTGCCGTCCGCAGCGCTCAAGGCGTGTGCGACTGGTTATGCGCGGAGCGATTAGCGTGGCGGTGCGGGTAGTGTTTGACGTTCGCCGGCACAGCGGCGTGGGGAACATAATACGGGTTATTATTGCAAAAGCCGCGATTGCCGGCGAGCACGTTCGGCACGCAGGCTCGATGGTCTGGTATTGGCAATCCCACTCGACTTCGCCGTTGCCGATATCGACCACCGCGCACCACGGTGCGTCACCGACCAGCGCTTGGCTCGGTGGAATTTTCAGAAGTAGCAACGCGGCGGCGCCGGCGATTGCCCATGCCATTCGCTTCATGGCTTCACCTTGGCTTTCCATCCCGCCCCCGGCTTCGATATAACACTTAAGCCGATCACGAAAGTATTCCTGCACGATCCAAGTATTCCTACCTTGATAAAAATCAACTGGGGGGACGCCGGCATGGACTTTACTCTTCCGCCCGAAATCGAGGAGTTGCGGCTGCGAACGCGCGCCTTCGTCGAGACGCACGTGTTGCCGCTCGAATCCAAGCCGGAGAATTTCTCCGAGCACGAGAATATTCCGCTCGCCCGGCTCGCGCCGGTTCAGGAGCAGGCGCAAAAAGCCGGGCTGTGGGCGCCGCAATCGCCCAAGGAATTCGGCGGCATGGCGCTGCCGATCGTCGCCTGGGCGGCGATCTACGAGGAAGCGGCGCGCTCGCTGTTTGGGCCGCTGGCGATCAATTGCGCGGCGCCGGACGACGGCAACATGAGTCTGTTGTCGCGTATCGGCACGCCGGCGCAGAAGGAATGGTGGCTGCGGCCGATCGTCGAGGGCAAGGTCAAATCCTCCTTCGCCATGACCGAGCCGGCGCCGGGCGGCGGCTCCGATCCGGCCATGATCCGCACCTCGGCCGAGAAGAAGAGGCGGCAAATGGATCATCCGCGGCCGCAAATGGTTCATCACCGGCGCCGCGGAGGCGGCGCATTTCATCGTCGTCGCGCGCACCTCCGACGACAAGCGCCGCGGGCTCACCGCCTTTCTCTATCACCGCGACCAGCCGGGCTGGCGCATCGTGCGCCGCATCGAGATCATGGGGCCGGAGGAGCATGGCGGGCATTGCGAACTCGAATTCGACGGCCTTGAAGTCGCTGACGAAAACGTGCTGCTTGGCGTCGGCGACGGCCTCAAATGCACGCAGATCAGGCTTGGCCCGGCGCGGCTGACGCATTGCATGCGCTGGCTCGGCCAGGCCAAGCGCTGCATGGAGATCGCGCAGGACTACGTCAACAATCGCGAGGGCTTCGGCGTCAAGCTCGCCGACCGCGAAAGCGTGCAGATCAAGCTCGGCCAGGTGGCGCAGCGCATTCAGATCGGCCGCCTCCTCACCATGCACGCGGCCTGGAAGCTCGATCGCGGCGACCGCGCGCGCAAGGAAGTCTCGATGGCCAAAGTGCATGTCGCCGACACGCTGCACGAGGCCGCCGACACCGCGATCCAGCTCAACGGCGCGCGCGGCTATTCCAAGGACACGATCCTGGAATGGATCTACCGCGCCGCCCGCGCCGCCCGCCTGGTCGACGGCGCCTCCGAAGTGCACAATATGGTGCTGGCGCGCTTCCTGCGCGAGGAAGGCCGCGATTTCTGGAGCTGGAGCGCGGGGAACAGGGTCTAGGCGGAGCAGCTTGCTTCGTGCCGCCGCCTTACGCATAAAGCTTAAAGCAGCTAGCTTGATCTGTGGCCGTTCGGCACACCGACTTCACTTTCCTAAAGAAACTCCAAGGAGCAGATATGAAACTCGCGTTTTTTGACGACTATAAGCTTGGCGTGGTGGTCGGCGACAAGATCGTCGACGTTTCCGCGGCGACCAAAGGCATCAAGGCGCTCGGCCCGCAGGACGTGATCCGCGGCGTGATCGAGAAGTGGAGCACCTATAAGGGCAAGCTCGCCGCCGCCGCCAAGAAAGGCAAGGGCAAGCCGCTCGCCAAGGTCAAACTCCGCCCGCCGCTGCCGAAACCGGAGAACATCATCTGCATGGCGGTGAACTACATGGAGGACGGCACGCTGCCGGAGCCGGCGCCGATCAACGCCTTCATGAAATCGCCGAGCGCGGTCATCGGCGACCGCGGCACCATGGTGCTGCCCGACATGGCGGCGAGCGTGTTCGAGGGCGAGGCGGAGATCGCCGTCGTCATCGGCAAGAAGGCCTCGCATGTGCAGGCCAAGGACGCGATGAAATACGTGTTCGGCTATACCAATTTCATCGACGGCTCGGCGCGCGGCGTGGTGCCGCCGACCAACGTGTTCTATCAGATGAAATCGCGCGACACTTTCGCGCCGATCGGTCCCTATATCGTCACCGCCGACGAGATCAAGGATCCGCAAAAGCTGCAGATCACGCTCACCAACAACGGCGTCGTCTATCAGAACTTCAACACCGACGACATGGCGCACAAGATTCCGCGCTGCATCGAATGGGTCACGTCGATCCACACCCTGCTGCCCGGCGACATCCTGGCCACCGGCACCAACCATCGCGGGCTCAATCCGTTCATGGACGGCGACAAGATCGAGCTGACCTGCGAAGGCTGCGGCACGCTGCACATCACGGTGCGCGACGATCTCAAGCGCACCTGGGCGCGCATCACCCGACTGGCGCACAAGCAGAGCGGGGCGGAAGGCGTGCACACCAAGCAGACCGGCGGCAAATACGCGCCGGCGAAGTGAGCGAACAAGCGACCCGGCCTAGCGGGATGCCTTGAACCCGGTCAATTTGACCAGCGATGCCCAATGCGCGCTTGCCGTCTTTCGGCGATTGACTTCGGCAATAGTGGCGAGGCATCGCCGCTTTCGTCGGGCAGATCGTAACCCTGCGCCAACAGCGGTTCGCGGACGCTCGGTTCTTGCTGCGCCTTGACGCCGGCGGCGATCATGTCTTGGATGATATTCTTCGGCGTGGCGGCCTGCGTGAGCAGGCCGAACCACACCAGAGTGGTGAACTCCGGGTGGCCGAGTTCGCGGAACGTTGGCGTGTCGGGCAAGCAGCCGGAAACGGTCCGGGCTGGTGATGGCGATCGCGTTGAGCGCGCCGCTCTTGATGTGCGGCAATGAGTTCTGCGTCTGGGCGAAGCCGAGCGGCGAATTGTTCGCCAAGAGCGCGCTGACCTGCGACGCCGATCCGTGATAGGGCACGGCGACGAGGTCGAGACCGAAGCTGTGGTTGAGCTGCGCGCCGAGGAAATCGCCCGGCGCACCCGGACTATAGGAGGCGTAATTGAGCTTCCCCGGATTGGCTTTCACCCAGGCGACGAGTTGATCCAAGCGTCTTGGCGGGAACGCTCGGATGGGTGACGAGAACGAGCGGCGATTGCACGCCCTTCACCAGCGGCGATGAAGTCCTTCATCGACCAATGCAGGTTGTCGAACACCAGCGGATTGATTTCGCATAGCGCCGCCGTACCGATCATGATCATCGAACCGTCGGCCGGCCGGCGCGCGACATATTCCGCCGCTATGTTGCCGCCGGCGCCCGGCTTGTTCTCGACGATGGCGGTACGGCCCATGAGCTTGGCCATTTCCGGCGCGACGATCCGCGTGTAAAGATCGGGAGCGCTTCCCGCCTCGAACGGCGAAACGAAAGTCAGCAGATCCGCAGCGTGCGCCGGCGCATCGAAGATCGCTGTCGCAGCGAGGCTCGAAAGCACAAAGCTGCGACGCGAAATTCGAAACTGCGGGCGCGTCATCCGTTTGCCGTTCACATGGCATCGTTCGCTCCAAGTCACGTTCAATCCTGCTCAAGCACGCCGCACGGCGCGCGGGCTTTGGTCGACGGCATCCATCATGGCTTGGACGAGTTGCTCGGTGAGACGAGCGCGTATCGCCGCCTGCGACGGTTCGTTCCACAAATTGAATGTTTCGTCGGGGTCGTTCACGAGATCGTACAATTCGCCCCATGTCTCGCCTTTGTAGAGCGTAAGGCGGTGGGTGTCGGTAATGAGGCTGCGCACGAAGGCGGGCTCGGCAAAGCCGAGCCGCGGCGCGCCATCCTGAAATTCGATGAGGATCTGGTCATGCGCGCGGCGCATCGTCGCGGATCGCCGGCAGCAGCGACTTGCCCTGGATGCCCCAATACGGCTTGAGCCCGGCGCGCTCGACAATGGTCGGCGCCAAGTCGGCGGTCGAGGCCAGAGCGTGGCGCACGCCACCGCGGGGTCCGTCAGGATCGCTCCAAATGAACGGAACGTTGGTGATGCTGTTGAGCGGCAGCGCGCCTTTGAGCAGCAGATTGAAATCGCCCAGGTAATCGCCATGGTCGGAATTGAATATGACGACGGTGTCGTCGAAATGGCCGCTTGCCCGCAACGCGTCGAGCACCGCGCCGATGGCGTCGTCGATCATCGCGATCATGCCGCAGGTCAGCGCCATCGCCTCTTTGAGCTGGCGCTCCGTCGCCATGAACGCGATTTGTGATTGCGTGTCTTGCGTGTTGTCCAGCATATGCGCCCGCGCCCAAAGCAAGGGCGGCACGGGGTTGCGGTGCGCTTCGAACGGCAGCCGCACCTCGAACTGTTCCGGCTTATAGAGGTCCCAATATTTTCCCGGCGGCGTGAACGGGTGATGCGGATCGGGAAACGATACGAAGGTGAAGAACGGCCGGTCGTCGTCCTTGGTGCCGCGAAGCCACTCTACCGCGCGGTCGCGAACGAATGCGGTGGGGTAAAGCTCCTCGGGAATCGGCGTGCGGATCGCCTGCGGGCAACTGTAGTGATGCGGCAACTGGTTGGCGCGATCGCGCCAGGCCGCCGCCTGCGGCGATTGCGCTCGCAGCCACTGGTCGTAATGGCCGTGCGCCTGGTCGCCGTGGTTGGTGACCATGTCGACGTGGTCGTAGCCGTAATAGGGCAGCTTGAACGCGTAAGGCGTCTCGCCGGCATAGCGCTCCGGCGTCTCTTCGCCGTAGTCGCCGCCGTCGTCTTTCCAGGCCTCGTCCAAAAGCCCCAATGTCTTGGGGTCGACGCGCGGCACGGCGGGATTGGAGGTCATCGGCTGAATATGGCTCTTGCCGATATGCGCAGTGTTATAGCCGCCTCGGCGCAGAACCTCGACAAAGGTCGTCGCCCGGCGGCTCAGGTGATTGCCGTTGTGGCGCAGCCCGTGCGCGGACGGATAGCGCCCCGTCAATAAGCTGGCTCTGTTGGGCATGCATACGGGGCTGGCAACAAAAAAACGATCGAAGCGCGCGCCGCGAGCGGCGATCGAATCAATGTGCGGGGTTTTCAGCACCGGATGGCCGGCGCAGCCGAGATAGTCGGCGCGATGCTGGTCGGTGATGAAGAACAAGAAATTCGGTCGCTGCACAAATGACTCCGCGCCGCGGCGGCGCGCTCACGGCCGCCGCGCATTCGAGCATGATCGGATCGAGGCTATGCTGTTGTGCTTTGCCAGCCGCTCAATTCCGCCAGGCCGTATCGATGGCGTCGAGCATGCGCAGGTAAGCCGGCCAGTCGGCCGAGCCGCGGCCGGAATCGTGATGCTCGTATTGATGCGCCGTCTTTTCGCAGATTGCAGCGGGAATCTCGACGAGTTCGCTTCCGGTCGCTTCCATCTTGAGCTGGATGTCGGCAGCCTCGAGCAGCGACTTCATCAGCACGAAGGCTTCGCGGGCCGTCTGGCCGACGGTGAGCAGTCCGTGATTGCGCAGGATCAGCGCGCGGTTCTTGCCGAGCGCCTTGTTGATGCGCGCGCGCTCGCTGAAGTCCTCGGTGATGCCTTCATAGTCGTGGTAGCCGACGCGATTGTGAAAACGCACCGCGGGCTGCGACACCATGCGCAGCCCATGCTTCAAGCCGGAGATCGCCATGCCGTTTTCGGTGTGCACGTGGACGGCGCAATTGACGTCCGGCCGCCCCGACAACACGCCGCCGTGCAGGGTGAAGCCCGGCCGGTTGACGCCCGCGGATTCGTCGAGATCGTCATCCATGCTGACCTTGACGAGATTCGATGCCGTGACTTCGGTGTAAAGCAGCTCGTGGCGCTTGATGAGGAACTTCCGCTCCTCGCCCGGGACGCGCATCGAGGAGTGATTGTAGATGACGTCGCCCCAGCCGTAATGCGCGATCAGCCGGTAGGTTGCGGCCAGATCGAGGCGGGCCTGCCATTCTGCCGGAGAAATGTCCGACTGCTGAGCGGTGGCGAGCTTAACGTGCGGATTCATGGGCGATCTCCCTGGGATCGATGCAGTTTAGCACGATAATTCGTCGCCGCGCACCCCGGATTAGCGATGGCCAACCGGCCCGGTCAAGGGTTCCGCCCATGGGAACTCGTGAACATCTGCGAACGCTCTTTGAGGGCTTTGGCGCGAGTCGGCGCGTTTACGCTCGGGCAGCGTCGAGAAAGCCGCGCCGACCGAGCCGCCATTGAGGTCGACACGAAGATGTTCGAGGTTTGACGTTCGGTCATCCGGTCAGGTTTTGTTAAATACATCGCGTTAGTACAGACCCGCTGGGTTAGCTTAATCGGTAAAGCCACCGGTTTGTTTCCGGTGAGTTGAAAGGTTCAAATCCTTTCACCCAGCTCCAAACTCATCTCACGCGAAACCCGTCACAACATCGTCACGAAGACGCCATCGTGGAACTGGCGCCGGCTCCGGCGTTTGCTTGAACGACGTCAGGCGGTCGAATTAACCTTAACGATTAACGGAGAATCGTGCGATCCGCGCTCCGCAATCTTCCGCATGCAGTGAATTGTTGACCTTAACGAATTGAAGTGTAAATTTTTTCTTAACAGCGATACCGAGGGCCATCGGTTCGCTTAGTGGCGGGAACATCAAATGCGGTATGATATGAGCGCCCCCATGTGGGCGGCGCGGGAACTCGACTATTCCGATCAACGCTCGTGCATAAACCCTCCAACTCAGCGGCAGCCCGCGTTTCCAGCAAAGCAAGCTGGCGGCTGGACGCGAGCGGTTACTCCAGAACAGATTCTGAGATCGTTTAGCACCCGGGCATTTCGGCGTGAAAAGCCCGGTAAGCCTGAGTTGATGCTACAGGTCATCGCTGAGGCTCACGCACGTCAAGCGCCCATTCCCTTCGTGCAGTATTGGGGCAAGGGATTGCGGCCGACGCTGGCGACGCCGGAATATGCCTGCCTGGACTATCTCGATGCGATGATGTCGCGCATTGCCGAGATCTATGAGCCTGGCGCCGAGTTCACGCTGGTCTTCACCGATACGCACGCGGCATTGAACGGTCACTCGCAAGCAAGCATCCACTCGTATTTCCAGGATCTGGTGCTGGCAACGCGCGGCCGCCGCTTCAAAATTTGCCTGCTCGGCAACCTGGTAAGCGCGGCCGGCTTGCCGTCCGATGCGATGCCGGAGCAGCGTGTTCCGCCGCCTGAGCTCTTGGCCGAACTGCGGACCAGCGCGGCCAAGTGGTTCAAGGGCGAAGGATCGGTGGACGAAGGCGCAATCCGCTACTTCCAAGCCAACATGGTAGAGCGGAAAGTCATGGAACGTGAGTTCCCGCGCTCGATCTTCGTCACTTTCAACGGCAGCCAGCTCAAAAGCCTTTTCCCCGAGGGATTGCCGATCTTCTACATGTTTTCGTTGCGGCATGGCATTTCCGACAAGCCATGGTTCTTGCCTCCCGATTTCACCGGCCGGACGCCGCGGCTAAATGAGCAATCCGGAGCTTGCTTTCAGCCGGCCTCAGAATCCCGGGGCGGGCCAGCGTTATGACCGACTACAATGTGCTCGCCGCGGGCGATACCGCACTCATTGTCGATTTTGGCAATCAGGTCGATCTGAACGTTAGCGCGAAAGTGCTGGCGCTCGCCGGAAGGCTCAACGCACTCAAGATCGATGGCGTGATCGAAACCGTACCGACGATTCGGTCGTTAAGCATCTATTATGAGCCGCTCGCCGTCTCCGCGATTGAGATCGAGCGGCAGGTCGCGGATATCATCGAGCATCTGGAAGACGCACCGGCAACGGGCCGCACCTGCGACCTGCCCGTATGCTACGACCCGGAACTCGCGCCGGATCTCGAACATGTCGCCGCGCAGTGCAATCTCGATCCCGCCGAGGTGATCGAGATGCACAGCAGCCGGACCTACCACGTCTACATGCTCGGGTTTCTGCCCGGCCTCGCCTACCTGGGTGACCTCACGCCGGAGCTGGTTCTGCCCCGACGTACGACACCCCGGCCCAGAATCCCGGCGCGGCTCGCTTGGCATCGGCGGCAAGCTGACCTGTATCTATCCAATGGCGACGCCATGCGGTTGGCACCTGATCGGCCGCTCGCCCGTCTCGCTTTGGGATCCGACTCTCACGGCAGGTGCGTTACTGCGGGCCGGAGACAAGGTCAGGTTTAAACCCGTCAGTCTGCGCGAGTACCGAGGCGCGTACTCCGACGGGATCATTGCCGTACCGCGGGCGGGCACGAGTTCATTGAGGACCCCATGTCCGCTGTGTTGCGTATCCTAGAGCCAGGCCTGCTCACGACCGTCCAGGATCTAGGCCGGATCGGCTACCAGCATCTTGGCGTGCCCACGGGCGGCGCACTCGATCCGGTAAGTCTGCGGGCCGCCAACATCCTCGTCGGCAACACGCCGATCGAAGGTGCGCTGGAGATAGCCTATGTCGGTCCGACATTCATTGTTGAGGCTGACAGCGTAAATCTGGCCTGCGCCGGGGCCGAGACGTCCATCGAAGTGCTGGAAGACGAAGCCGCGGTCAGTGGCGTGCGCTATTCATCGATGCAGAGTTTTCTCGCCCACCGCGGCCAGGTCGTCCGTATAGGCCCGACGTCCGGATCGTCGGTCGTCTATTTGGCAGTCGAAGGCGGATTCGAAATCGAACCGGTGCTCGGCAGTGTTTCGACCTATATCCGCGGCCATATCGGAGGTTGGCAGGGCCGCGCGCTCGTTGCGGGCGATGCCTTGCCGCTTCGCCGGGGCAACGTCGGCGTAAGGGACGAGTTTCGGCTTGAGGGGCTGGATCTCGCGCGGCCTTGCCGCTTCCGCGTCGTTCTCGGGCCGCAGAACACGCGCTTCTCGGACCAATCAATCAAGGCCTTTCTGGACGGCGAGTATACCGTCAGTCCGGCGACCGACCGGATGGCCATGCAGCTTGATGGTCCGAAGCTCGAACACATCGCAGGCCACGATATCGTGTCGGATGGAATTGCGCTGGGTTCAATTCAGGTGCCAGGACACGGGCGACCGATCGTTCTCATGGTCGACCGGCAAACCACTGGAGGGTACCCGAAAGTCGCGACCGTTATTTCGGCCGACCTACCCGCCCTCGGCAGGTCGCGGATCGGCGACAAGATCTCGTTTCAGGAAGCCAGTGTTGAGGAAGCGCAGCAACTGCGCCGAACACTGCTGGCGCAGATCGAGGCGATTGCGAACCGGATAGTGCCTGCGCATCCTACCCACGACGACCTCACGGCCTGTCTTCTGGCAAACAATCTCATCAGTGGCATCGCCAACGCGCAATTGGCTCCATTCATCGAGTAACCGGTGACCATGACCATCGCCCATTCCCAAGTAAGCGCTTCGGCTGGCGCAATCCAAATCCAGGCCCCGATCACGGCGGCCTCGAACGTCTCCCGCGGCATTGTTTGCATGATCATCGCCACTGTTGCGTTTGCGATTACGCACGCGTTGAGCAAATGGCTGGTCGCCAGCTATCCCGTGGGCCAGGTCATGTTCTCGCGCTCGCTTGTCGGATTTGCGGTTTGCGCGGCTATCCTGCTGCCGATTCACGGCACCTCTGTCTTTGCTACCGAGCGCCGGACGGCGCACTGGATGCGGGGCCTGTCGCAGGCAGCCTCTCAGACGTTTTCGGTGCTCGCATTCAGTCTGATGCCGCTGGCCGGGGCGATCGCAATCAATTTCTCCGCACCCTTATGGTCGGCTCTGGTGGCAATCATCTGGCTCAAGGAGCGCGCGGGCCCAGCCCGTTGGGCCGCGTTGCTAGCCGGCTTTGCCGGCGTCCTTATCGTGGCGCATCCGAGCCGCAACTCGCTCACGCTCGGAGCCAGTTTTGCACTCCTCAATGCCGTCATGCTGGGGACCGTTACGGTAGCCGTTCGAGGCATGACGCGTACCGAGTCGGTCAAAACCCTGCTGATCTGGCAGCTCGCGACGGTGTCGCTTTGTCATTCGTTATTGCTGGTGTTCGGCGCCAAATGGCCGACGCCCCATGACCTTTCGCTCTTTATCATGTGCGGCTTGGCCAATCTCGTCGGGCAATTCTTTTGGACGAAAGCTTTAATGCTGGCGCCGGCTACGGCGGTCTCGCCGTTCTTCTATTTCATGCTGGTTTGGGCTACGGCCATCGGATTTGTGGTCTGGAATGAGATTCCAACGACGGCCCTTTTAGCCGGCTCATGCATCGTTGTGGCGTCGGGTCTGTTCCTGTTGTGGCACGAGGCCAAGGCCAAGAAGCCCGCCCAGGCCATCTAGTTTGGCGAGCGAGACGTCAGGCGGCAGCGGCTCTGACTGACCGCTGCGCGACCAGCTTGCCAATGTCATCGGCGGGAGCCGGCATGCCCAACAAGTAGCCCTGCACGTCATCGCAGCCGAGCAGCTTCAGGATCTGCAGTTGTGGCTCGGTTTCGATGCCCTCGGCTACGGTCTTAATTCCAAGACTACCCGCGATCAAAATGACCGCTTGGACGATGGCGCTGCTGCTTGTGCTTGCACCGAGGTCGGACACGAAGCTTCGATCGATCTTGACGATGTCGAACGGAAAGCTTCGCAGATAAGAAAGCGACGAGTAGCCGGTTCCGAAATCGTCGAGGGCAATCTGGATTCCGATCTGCTTCAGCTTGTGCAAAGTTGACAGGGTCTTCTCGCTATCCTCGATAAAGATCGTCTCCGTGCACTCGAGCACGAGCCGCTGCGGTTCGAGGCCCGTCGTGGCGAGTACAGATTGAACTATGGCGACGAAATCCGGCTTGGCCAACTAAATCGGCGACACGTTGACCGAAATTCTCATGTCGACGGGCCACTGCTTCGCCTTGCGACACGCTTCTACCAGAATCCAATGACCGAGCGCGTCAATCAAGCCGCATTCTTCGGCGACAGGAATGAACTTGGCCGGCGAGATCATCCCTTTGCTTGGATGCGGCCACCGCATCAGGGCCTCGAAGCCCGTAATCGAGAAATTGCGCAGGTCAACGATCGGCTGGTAGTGAACGTCCAATCCGCCGTTCGCAAGGGCTTCCCTAAGCTGCAGCTCAATTTCGCGGCGGCTGTTCACGTCATCGTTCATGCGTTTTTCGAAGATGCAATAGGTGCCGCGGGTTCCGACCTTCACCGAGTAGAGTGCGAGATCGGCCGCTACCAGGAGCGCGTCGGCCGTCCTGCCGTGGTCCGGTCCAATCGCAATGCCAATGCTGATGCCGGTTGTGATAACGTTTTGATCGACGTTAAAGGGTTCGGCCAATACGTCGATTATTCGCTGAGCAACGGCCTCAACTTCGTCGTTTGACTGGATGGCGGGAAGCAAGATCGCAAACTCATCGCCTCCGAGACGCGCGAGTACGACCAACTCCCCAAGGATCGACTGCAAACGCTTTGCGACCTGAATGAGAAGCTGGTCGCCCGTCCGATGTCCGAGCGTGTCGTTTACGACCTTAAATCGATCCATGTCCATAAAAAGAACGGCAAAGGGCAACTGTGAAGAACGGTCGCAGAGTTCCTGCATTTTTGCGCGGAATACGCGCCGGTTGTGCAGGGAGGTCAATGGATCCTCGGACGCAAGCTTGGTGATGTAAGCTTCCGCCTCCTGGCGTTTGGTGATGTCGGTAAAAGTCTGCACAAATGCTCCGTCAGGGAGCCACGTTTTTTGGACCTCAATGAACGCCCCATCGGATCGCCGGAAATTGGCGGTCGACGACCGTTGCCTGCCTTGCGAATCGACACCATCATTGTCCGGCGCCAGGCGATGGTCGCTCCACATCTGTGCAACGTCATTGCCGACCTCGTACTTGATGAGTTCGTCGAGCTTTGGCGGTGCGTCTATTACGGTTTGAGGAAGCAACAGGAGTTCCGCACATCGTTGATTGATGATGGGAATATTCCGGTCCCTCGTAACGAGCATGATTCCTTGGCCGATATGTTCCAGGGTGAGCTGCAACTGTTTTGCTTTTTGCTCAGCTCTGGCTTCGGCCCGTAGTATCTTCTCAAGAGCAAGCAATATCAGAGCCGTAAGGAACGCGGCGATCAGAGCATTTCGCCAAAGGCTGCTCCAGGCGGACTGGTAGATTTGGCGCTCCTTGGTGCTCACCGTTACCCAGAGAGGATATCCGCTCACTTGCCTCGCCGTGACGACCAGGCTCTCCTGCGCTGTCGAACGCGGTTCGACGAAGGTCCCATCGCCGGTTTTTTGAAGACGTTCGAACAGGTCGGTACCGGACAGGTCTTGTCCCAGCGCAACTTGCGGAATCGCGCCGCCTCCTTCCGAGCGCACTACACCATCGCCGCCAATCATCGCCACGGATGTGTCGGTGCCCAACTTGATCTGATCGTAGAAGCTGGTGAAATACGCCGGATCCATTGAAGCGACCACCACGCCTGCAAAACTGCCATCCTTGTTTACGTAACGGCGGGTCAACTGAACTGACCACTTGCCGCTCGCCCTTCCAATGACGGGCTTGCTGATAAAAAGAGTATCGCCGGTGTTGTTGACTTGAAACTTGAAATGCTCGCGGTCGCTGATATCGATGGGTTTGGTCAGTTGTTTGACGGCATTCGAGGCCCAAGCAATGCCTTTGGAGTCGGTGATCGCAACTTGAACGATGATATCGCTCTGCACGTCCGTCAACTCGACAATTCTCTGATAATCTGTGGTGTCCTTTAAGGACTCGACCCTGCGGCGAAGATACAAGAGGGTCTTGTCAAGTTCGCCGAGCGAACGCAGGACATTTTCCTGAAACAGAAGCGCGTAGTTCTCGTTTCTGTTGATCACCGACGCATAATCTTGCTGAAGGTCGCGGTGGAACATCAACGCGACGCCGGCCCATAGAATGCCGACAGTGACAAGACCGAGGAGAGCCGATCCGCGGCGCCGTAAGGCCAGCCTGGGAATGTCGAGTACTTGCAGCTTCATTCGCGGGAGCTTTCGTGGTTCTACGGACCAGCTCTCGGCGACCCTAACGGGCTTTCTGTAATTTTCGTCTATACATCTGTGGTAAACAAAATATGTAAACAGTATATTAAAGGGGTTGTGTTAGGCTCGACTTAGCGACATGCGTGTGAGCGGCCGCTTGGTTCGCGACCTTGGTCGGGAAAACGACAGTCGCCATCATCCGCGCGGCTCTGCAACTCGGCTCGAGCCTCGCCATCACGACGACGGCGGAAGGTGCCGAGACCGAGGAGCGGCTCGAAATCCTGCCGCTGGGAGCGCTTGCATGCGGGTCCAGAATCCAGCGGCGGAAATTCGCGACATGCGCGGCAACTACAGCCACGCCTCCGATGTAGCCGAGTTCCTAATGGGAACTTCAATTCGTACGTAAAAAACGAGTGGCTTCAATCCGATAGCGTTGCTCCGCCTGCTTCAGCGCCCATATTTCCCGTCATAGCCTGCCCTCTGGCAATCTCGCGCCCGTAAGGGCAAACTCTGCCCTTGGAGGCCTATTGGGATGGCGCTACGCGACGTCAAGCTCGACGATAAATACGACCTTGGCCAGCGCCGGGTCTTCGTAACCGGCTTCCAGGCTCTGGTTCGGCTCTGTCTGATGCAGAAGGAACTGGACCGCCGCAACGGGCTCAATACCGCGGGTTTCGTCTCCGGCTACCGCGGCTCGCCGCTCGGCGGCCTCGATAGCCAGTTTCTGCGCGCCCGGCCGGTTCTCGAAAACAACGATATCCGGTTCCAGGGCGGCATCAATGAAGATCTCGCCGCCACCGCCATATGGGGTTCGCAGCAGGCCGAATTGCGCGGCGAGGGCAAATACGACGGCGTCTTCGGCATGTGGTACGGCAAAGGTCCCGGCGTCGACCGTACCGGCGACGTGTTCCGCCATGCCAATTTCGCGGGCTCCTCGAAGCACGGCGGCGTATTGGCGCTGATGGGCGACGATCATACCGCCGAAATCCTCCACCACCGCGCACCAGTCCGAATATCACTTCATCGACGTCATGATTCCGATCCTCAATCCCGCCGGGATTCAGGAGGTGCTCGACTACGGTCTCTACGGCTGGGCGATGTCGCGTTACACCGGCGCCTGGACCGCGCTCAAGACAATGCACGAGACGATCGAATCCACGGCGGCCATCGATGCGAGTCTGGAGCGGATCAATATCGTCAGGCCGGACGATTTCCGCATGCCCGACGGCGGCCTCAATATCCGGCTCAACGATCCGATCCTGGCGCAGGAAGCGCGCCTGCACGATTTCAAGCGCGACGCCATGCTGGCTTTCGTGCGCGCCAACAAGCTCAACCGCACGATTACCTCGGGCGGCCGTGAGCCGAAGATCGGCATCATCACCACCGGCAAGAGCTATCTCGACGTTCGCCAGGCGTTCGACGAGCTCGGCATCGATGAGATCAGATGCAACGAGCTCGGCATCCGCCTTTACAAGGTGGGCTGCGCCTGGCCGCTCAGCCGGCGCGAGCTTGCCGAATTCGCCGCCGGACTCGACCTCATTATCGTCGTCGAGGAAAAGCGCTCATTGCTTGAAGTCCAGGTCCGCGAAGAGCTTTACGGTACCGCCAACCAGCCGATTTGCATCGGCAAGAAGGATGAAGCCGGCAACTGGCTGTTCCCGGTCAAGGGCGCGCTCGACTCGAACGAAGTCGCGATCTGCATCGGCGAGCGGCTGCTTAAAATATTACCGCAACGACGACATCGCCGGAAGCGTGGCGCGGCTGAAGGAATTTCAGCGCATTGCTGCGGAAACCAAGGACGTCGCTCAACGCATTCCGTATTTCTGCTCCGGCTGCCCGCACAACACCTCGACGGTCGTGCCGGAGGGCATGCGCGCCTATGCCGGCATCGGCTGCCATTACATGGCGCAGTGGATGGACCGCTCGACGCTCGGCTACACCCATATGGGCGGCGAGGGCGCCAACTGGGTCGGCGAGGCGCCGTTCTCCAATCGCAAGCACGTCTTTCAAAATCTCGGCGACGGCACCTATAATCATTCCGGCTATATGGCGATCCGCGCCGCGATCGCGTCGAACACCAACATCACCTACAAGATACTGTTCAACGACGCCGTGGCGATGACCGGCGGCCAAGCCAATGACGGCGGGCTGACCGTGCCGCAGGTCGCGCGCCAAGTGGCCGCCGAAGGCGCCAAGCGCGTCGTCGTGGTCACAGACGAGCCGGACAAATACCCGCGCGACACCGCGTGGCCGCACGGGCTCACCATCCATCATCGCGACGATCTCAATACGGTGCAGAAAGAGCTCGCCGAAATTCCCGGCGTCACCGTGCTGATCTACGACCAGACTTGCGCTGCGGAAAAACGCCGCCGCCGCAAGCGCCACACGTTCCCCGATCCCAACAAGCGCGTCATCATCAATGAGCTGGTTTGCGAGGGCTGCGGCGACTGCGGCGTCAAGTCGAACTGCGTTTCGGTGCAGCCGCTCGAAACCGAATGGGGCCGCAAGCGCACCATCGACCAGTCGAGCTGCAACAAGGACTTTTCCTGCGTCAAAGGCTTTTGCCCGTCCTTCGTCACCGTGCACGGCGCCACGCTGAAAAAGGGCGCCGGCATCGCCGCCGATCACGATCTGCCGCCGCTGCCCGAGCCGAAGCTGCCGGCGATCGAGCAGACCTACAACATCATCGTCACCGGCGTCGGCGGCACCGGCATCGTCACCGTCGGCGGCATACTCGGCATGGCCGCACATCTCGAGGGCAAGGGCGTCGGCGTGCTCGACATGGCGGGCCTCGCGCAGAAGGGCGGCGCGGTGTTCAGCCATATCCGCTTTGCGCAAAAGCCCGAGGACATTCATGCCATCCGGGTCGCGGCCGGACGGGCCGATCTGGTGCTCGGCGGCGATATCGTCGTTGCCGGTGCGCAAAAGGTGCTGGCCACGGTGAAGACCGGCGCGACCAAGATGGTGGTCAATACCGACGAGTTCCTGCCCGGCGAATTCACCCGCAATGCCGATTTCTCGCTGCCGACGGAGCGACTCAAGCGCACCATCGTTGCCGATGCCGGCAGCGATAACGCGCATTTCATCGATGCGTCGCGGATCGCCAATGCGCTGTTCGGCCAATCCATCGGCGCCAACATGTTCATGGTCGGCTATGCCTATCAGCTCGGCGCCGTCCCGCTCTCGGCCTCGGCAATCGACAAGGCGATCGAGCTCAATGGCGAGGCCGTCGCCATGAACAAGGCGGCGTTCCACTGGGGCCGCCGCGCCGTGCTCGATCGCGCCGCGGTCGAGGCGCTGGCGAAACCGCCGCGCCGCGCGATTGGCAAGCGACGCGGAGCGTTTGTCAGAATCGTTCGAAGAAACAGTCGAGCGGCGGGTGGGATTCCTCACCGCCTATCAGAACGCCGCTTATGCCGGGCGCTACCGGGCGCTGGTCGACAAGGTGAAGGCGGTGGAGGCCGACCGCGCACCCGGCAAGTGCGGTCTCGCCGATGCGGTGGCGCGCTATCTGTTCAAGCTGATGGCCTACAAGGACGAATACGAAGTGGCGCGGCTTTATACCGACGGTTCGTTTTTAAAGCAGGTCGCCGGCAGTTCGGCGGCGACAATCTGCGCTTCGAGTTTCATCTGGCGCCGCCGCTTTTGGCGCGCCGCGACAAGGAAACCGGCCTGCCGCGCAAGATGAGTTTCGGGCCGTGGCTGCTGCCGGCGTTCCGCGTACTGGCGAAGTTCAAATTCTTGCGCGGCACCGCGCTCGATCCGTTCGGCCGCTCGCTCGAACGCCGCACCGAGCGCGCGCTGATCGGCGAATACGAGGCGATGCTCGACGAGGTGCTGGCGCGTCTGACGCCGGAGAATCATCATCTCGCGGTCGGTCTTGCCGCCGTCCCGGAAAAAATCCGCGGTTTCGGCCACGTCAAGCAACGGCATCTTGCCGCCGCCAAGGCGGACGAGGCGGCGCTGCTCGAGCAATTCCGCGCCGCCGCGCCGGTGTTGCTCAAAGCGGCCGAGTAAAGCGGATCAGCCGGCCGGCCGCATCGGAGGAGCACATGAGCGCTCTCACGCTCGACCTTGGCCGTTTCGTCGCCGATCTGACTTTGCGCCAAATTCCGTCGGAAGGCGCCGCCATCGCCCGCACCGGCATCGCCGATTGCTTCGGCGTTTTGATTGCCGGCGCGCGCGATCCCGAGATAGCTTTGGTCGATCGCGAACTGGGTTATGCCGGCGGCGCCACGCTCGCCTCGCTCATTCCTTCCGGCGTCCGGCGCACGCCGGAAAGCGCGGCACTGATCAACGGCGTTGCCGCGCATGTGCTGGACTACGACGACGTGTCGCTCGACGGTCATCCCAGCGCCGTGCTGGTGCCGGCGATCCTCGCCCAAGGCGAGGTGAGCGGATCGAGCGGCGCCGAGATGTTGACGGCCTATATTGCCGGCTATGAAGTGTGGGCCGAGCTTTTGGTGCGCGAAGGCGTGCCGCTGCATCGCAAGGGCTGGCATCCGACCGCCGTGCTCGGACCGGTCGCGGCGGCGGCGGCTTGCGCAAAATTGCGCGGGCTCGATGCCGAGCGCGCCGCGACGGCGATGGCGATCGCCGCCTCGATGGCCTCCGGACTGGTGGCGAATTTCGGCACCATGACCAAGTCGTTTCAGGTCGGCCGCGCCGCGCAATCGGGGCTGATCGCCGCACGCCTGGCGCAAGCGGGATTGACGGCGTCGCTCGATGCGCTGGAGCACCCGGCGGGCTTGCTGGTGGCGTTGTCGCCCGATGGCAAGCCGGATCGGGAGCGCCCTTTCGTCGCCGCACAGAAGCAATGGTACATCGTCGATCACGGCCTTTCCATCAAGCGCTATCCGATCTGCTACGCCACCCATCGCTCGATCGACGCCGCGCTCGATCTGGTCGAGCGTCACGATCTCACCCCCGGCAAGGTCGAGCGCATTCACGTCTCGACCGGCAAGACGCAGATGCTGATGTTGCGCAACAGCGCCCCGCAAACCGGGCTTGAAGCGAAATTCTCCATGCAGTTCGCCATGGCGGCCGCGCTGGTCGCGCGCCATGTGGGTTTGCGCGAACTGACCGACGATTTCGTGCGCCGGCCCGAGGTGCAGGCGATCTTCCCGCGTGTGTCGCTTGAGGGCACGGCGGCCACCAAGGAGGGCTCCAACTTCGCGCCCGCCGACGCCGTCGAAATCACGACGACCGGCGGGGAGACGCTCAAAAGCGGGCCGGTCGAATATGCCAAGGGCAGCCACCAGCGGCCGCTGTCGCGCGACGAACTGTGGGCCAAGTTCGCCGATTGCCTCGGCGCCGAGTTCCCGGATGCGAAGAAAGCGCGCGCGTTCGAGAATTTGATGATGTTCGACCGGCTCAACGGCGCCGGCGATCTCGGTTTGCAGAGCGTCTAGTTGCGTGTCGTTTGTGCAATCGCTTGCCGCCGGCGGCGAGGACATGGTAAATTGGTACGATGAACGGCACACCGCCAAACACCGAACCTGGTGCCGAATTAACCGGCGCAGCGCCGCCCGTAATGGGTCAGGGCGCTTCCCCGGACAATCACGCCACGGCGCCGCCAATCGCCGAGCCGGTTCCGGTGAGTGAGCCGGCGCCGCTCCCGGCAATACCCGCGGGTGACGGCGCGACATCGCAGCCCGGCATTGCGGCCGGCGCGACGGGCGTCGTTGCGCAAGAGCCAACCGGTGTCGGCGTGCTTCTGGTCAATCTCGGCACCCCCGACGCGGCGACGCCGGCGGCGGTGCGGCGCTATCTGAAAGAGTTTCTGACCGACCGCCGCGTCATCGAAAACAGTTCGCTGTTGTGGAAGCTCCTGCTCAACGGCGTCATCCTGCCGATCCGGTCGCGGCGCAAAGCGCGCGACTACCGAAACATCTGGAACCGCGACAAGAACGAATCGCCGTTCAAGACCATCACGCGCTCGCAGGCCGAAAAGCTCGCCGGCATACTGGAACCGCTCGGCAAGCACGTCATCGTCGATTGGGCGATGCGCTATGCGTAGCCGTCGATCGCGTCGCGGTTGCAAGTGCTGACGACCTGGGGCTGCGAGCGCATCCTGATCATGCCGCTCTATCCGCAATATTCGGCGGCGACCACTGCGACGGTGTGCGACGAGGTGTTCCGCTTCTGATGCGGCAGCGCCGCCAGCCGGCGCTGCGCATCCTGCCGGCCTATTACGACGATCCGTATTACATCGAGGTGCTGGCGTCGTCGCTGAAGGCCGAGCTCAGGGATCTGCCGTTCACGCCCGACGTGATCGTCGCCTCCTATCACGGCATGCCGAAGGACTACGTGGCCAAGGGCGATCCCTATGAGAGCCAGTGCGTGCGCACTACGGAGCTGTTGCGCGCGAAGATGGGGCTCGACGAGACCAAGCTGATGATGACGTTCCAGTCGCGCTTCGGCCGCGCCAAGTGGCTCGAGCCCTACACCATCAATACCGTCAAGGCGCTGGCCAAGAAGGGCGTCAAGAATCTGGTCGTGGTCACGCCGGGATTTTCCGCCGATTGCCTGGAGACGCTGGAAGAGATCGCGGTCGACAACGCGCACGCGTTCAAGCGCGCCGGCGGGGAGAATTTCGCCGCCATTCCCTGCCTCAACGACAGCGAGGCCGGCATGCTGATGATCTGGCAGCTCGCCATGCGCGAGCTGAAAGGCTGGGTGTGAGCGCGCTCGCTGAGAGACGGCTCGCTGGTGTCGTGGACGTGGTTTGCGCTGGCGCTCGTCTTGTTTGCCATCGAGGCGTGGCGGCCGGGCCGCTTTGCGCTCTGGCTCGGCTTTGCCGCCGTGCTCGTCGGCATTATCGCCTCGGTGGCGCACTGGCCGTGGCCGGCGGAGATCGCCGCATTTGCGGCCTTTGCCGGAATTCTGCTGCCGGCGTGGCGGCGCTATGAACGGAAAGTCTGAAACCGGGCTGAGCCTTAGACGCCGTCGCCCGCAATCAACCTCTCGTTAACCATATCCGTTTTAACTCCGTTAACCAGCGGTCTGCCGTCCGGCGGCCCGTGCCGGTCGTCGCGTGGCGCAGTGGCGCGCGGTGGCGCGGACAGGCCGCTTCGGGGCGAGGAGGTCGCAAGGTGCCGCGCCGTTGCCGACCACGAAGCGTCACCGGCCTGGTTTCCTTGCGCTCGGGTTGCTTGCGCTTGGCTGTTGCGGCGCTTACCGGGCTCGTCGCACTCGGTCCGACGCACAGTCAAGGCACAGACGGCGGCTTCGCCGACCTCTTCGGCAACATCGCCCGATCTCTATGACGAGCTGTTGCAGCCATCGCTGCCGGGCGATCCCACCAGTCCGCCGAGCTTTGCACCGCCGGGAGCGCAAGGAGCGCTACCGCCCGATCAAGCCCCTCCCGCCGGGACATTCACCGCGCCATCGCGCGTTGGCGCGACGCCGGTCTATGGCAGCCCGACCGGCTTCGGCGCGGGCGACACCGGATTTAATTCCAGCAATGTCCCACCCAAGCGGTTGGCGCAGGCGCCCGACCGGGGGACCGCTCTGGCGCCGCCGGGCGAGACAACTTTTGCGGCCGTCGCGCCGGAGCCGCCGCAAGTCTCCTCGATTCCGCCGGTGCTGCCGGCCCCGCCGGCGCCCGTGGTCTACCCGGCCAAGGCCGCGGCGCGGCCGGGCGCGGTGCTGCCGCCGCCGCCCAGCGAACTGCCGATCAGCAATCCGCCGGCGGCGGTCTATCCGGCCACGGCCGCGAGCCGGCCCGGCGCGATCCTGCCGATTCCGCCGCCCGAATATTTTCTCGGCTCGGCAAGCACGCCGCCGCCCGGCACGCCGCCGCCGAATTCGCTGCCGCTCGGAACGGTGCCGCATGGCACCCTGCCGATCGCCGCCGGCGATCCTTACGAGGCGCTCGGCATCAAGGTCGGCTCGTTTTTGATTCTGCCGGCGGTCGAACTGTCGGCCGGCTACGACACCAATCCGCAGGCCGACGCCCGGCGGTCCCGGCTCGGTGTATTTGGTCGTCGCGCCGGAATTGCACGTGCGCTCCGACTGGTCGCGCAATTCGCTCACCGCCGACATCACCGGCTCCTATACCGACTATCCGAACAACGACTTCCAGCCGTCGTTCAACGTTCCTTACCTCAACGCCAAGGTCGACGGCACGCTCGACGTCACGCGCGACACGCAGATCCTGCTCGAAGGCCGCACCATCGTCTCAACCGACAATCCCGGCAGCCCGAACATTCAGGCCGGCCTCGCCAAATTGCCGATCGAAACCACGGTCGGCGGCACGCTCGGCTTGGCGCAGGAATTCGGCCGCTTTGACGTCTCGCTCAAAGGCACGGTCGACCGCTCGATGTATTCGAACTGCACACTGACCGACGGCGAGACCGCCAACAACGACTGGCGCAACTTCGACCAATATGCCGGCATTTTGCGCGTCGGCTACGAGATCGATCCCGGTCTCAAGCCGTTCGTCGAAATCGACGAGGACACCCGCATCCACGACACGCAGGTCGATATTTTCGGCGAGGATCGCAATTCCAACGGCTCGAGCGCGAAGCTCGGCGCCGACCTCAATCTGTTCGGCTCGCTCACCGGCGAGATCGCGGTCGGCTACATGGAGCGCGACTATCACGACCCGACGCTGCCGAATATCGGCGGCGCGACGCTTGACGGCGCGCTGCTCTGGCAGGCCACCGCGCTGACCACGGCCAAGTTCACCGCGCAATCGAGCGTCGGCGAATCGAGCGTGCAGGGCGTCTCGGGCGAGTTCAGCCGCAACTTCAGCCTCGAGGTCGATCACGCGCTGCGGACTTGGCTCATCGCCAATGCGATGTCGGCTACGAGAACGACGACTATGTCGGCCTCGGCCGCACCGACAATCACTATTTTGCCGCCGCCGGCCTGACCTACAAGATGAACCGCGAGGTGCAGCTCAAGGGCGAGGTGCGGCAGGATTGGCTCAACTCCAACGTCAGCGGCGCCGCCTATACCGCCACCACGTTTCTGCTGACCATGCGCTTGCAGAAGTAAACGCAGTCGCGCGCACGGCCGCGCCAGCGGATAGCCAAACCGGCCTCCGGCAGCCCAAGAGCCGCTAGCCGCCGTTGAGCTCGCCGAGGATTTTCTTGATCTCGGCGCGGAAGCCCGGCGCGATGTCGGGGCGCGCCAGCGCGTAGGAGACGTTGGCGGCGAGAAAGCCGATCTTCGAGCCGCAGTCGAAGCTGCGGCCGTCGAATTGCAGGCCATAGAACGGCTGCGTCTTCGCCAGCTGGATCATGGCGTCGGTCAATTGGATTTCGCCGCCGGCGCCGCGCTCCTGCGTGCCTAAGATTTCGAGGATTTCCGGCTGCAGAATATAGCGGCCGGTGAGGATGAGGTTCGACGGCGCGCGGTCGACCGGCGGCTTCTCCACCATGCTGGTGATCGAGAACATCTTGCCTTTGCGCTCGCCGACGCCGACGACGCCGTATTGATCGACGCGATCGTGCGGCACTTCCTCGACGGCGACGATGTTGGCCTGACCCGGCAGGTCGCGCGCGGCATCGAGCATCTGCGCCAGGCAGCCCTGCTCGTGCTGCACCAGCACGTCGGGCAGCAACAGCGCGAACGGCTCGTGGCCGATCAATTCGCGCGCGCACCACACCGCGTGGCCGAGGCCGAGCGGCTCCTGCTGGCGGGTGAAGCTCGTCGAGCCGGGCACCGGCAGGTCCTGATTGAGATAGTCGAGGACCTTGTGCTTCTGCCGCTCGAGCAGCGTCATTTCCAGCTCGAACTGGCGGTCGAAGTGATCCTCGATGACGCCCTTGTTGCGGCCGGTGACGAAGATGAAATGCTCGATGCCGGCCTCGCGCGCCTCGTCGACGACGTGCTGGATCAGCGGCCGGTCGACGACCGGCAGCATTTCCTTCGGCATGGCCTTGGTCGCCGGCAAGAACCGGGTGCCGAGACCGGCGACGGGAAAGACGGCTTTGCGGACGGTATTCATGCGGTGCGGTCGGGGAGGGGAATAGGGAAGCTCTACGTTTTCTTGCCCAAATGAGTGTCCAAACTGTGCCGGAGACGGCGGCCGGCCGATCAAGAGCCTAGCCGATCAAGAGCCTATTAGTGATTCGACGTACATTAGCAGGTGGCCGCCGGGGCGACCATAAGTCGGAATGTGTGACGCCATGGTCATCGTTGCTTTCCCGGCCAAGTTCTCGATCCGTATTATTGCGGCGATGCTATGTGTCGCGACCCTCAGCGGCGCGGCCGGCGCGCAGCAGCCCGACAACTGGCTGACGCGCTTGTTTCAACCCGCGCCGGCAAGTCCGGTTCCAGCCGCGGGCGATCAGATGCAATGGAGCGGGCAGTCCGGCGCGTCGGGCAATCCGCTGATGACGGCCGACGCCATCCGTGCGGCCGCCGCCGATTTCGGCAACTGCATCGCGGCGATGTGGCCGGATGCCGCGCGGCGCGGCATCACCCGGGCAAATTTCGAGCGCCTCACCGCGCGGCTGACGCCGGATCTGCAGCATCATGGACAAGCTCGATGCGCAGCCGGAATTCACCAAGGCGCCGTGGGACTATCTCGATCTCCTGGTCAGCGACGACCGCATCGCGCACGGCCGCGCCTTGCTGGCGCAATATGCGCCGACCTTCGCCGCCGTCGAGCGCGCCTACGGCGTCGACCGCACCATTCTTGCGGCGATCTGGGGCGTCGAATCGAACTACGGCACGCTCGGCGGCGATCGGCCGGTGATCCGCTCGACCGCGACGCTCGCCTGCGTCGGCCGCCGCCGCGATTTCTTCCGCGAGGAGTTTTTGTCGACGCTGGAAATCCTGCAGCGCGGCGACGTGCCGCCCGACCGCCTGGTCGGCTCGTGGGCCGGCGCGTTCGGCCCGACGCAATTCATGCCGACGTCGTTCAAGCGTTACGCGGTGGATTTCGACGGCGACGGTCATCGCGACGTTGTCGATTCGATTCCGGACGTGATCGCGTCGACGGCCAACAATCTGAAAATGGACGGCTGGGTCGCCGGCCAGACCTGGGGCTACGAAGTCGCGCTGCCGCGAGCTTCAATTATCTGTTGGCCGACAGTTCGCGGCAGATGACCGTGCGGCAATGGCAGAGTCTCGGCGTGCGGCGCGCCGACGGCCAGGCGTTTCCGCGTCCCGCAGGATCGCGCGTTTCTGCTGTTGCCGGCCGGCGCGCGGGGCCCGGCTTTCCTGATGCTGAAGAATTTCAGCGTCATCATGAAATACAATCCGGCCGAAGCCTATGCGCTGGCCATCGGCCATCTCGCCGACCGCATGCGCGGCGGCGCGCCGTTCGTGCAAGCCTGGCCGCGCGACGAGCGCGTGCTCACGCTCGACGAGCGCTACCAGATGCAGCAGCTTCTGGCGCGCCGCGGCTTCGATATCGGCGAGCCCGACGGCCTGATCGGGCCGCGCACCCGCCTCGCCATCCGCGATTTCCAAGCCTCGGTCGGCCAGGTTCCGGACGGCTTTGCCTCAAGCGACGTGCTCGACCGGCTGCGCCAGCCGTAGACGGCGCGATCGAGGCATCTGGAACCACCCTCAAGTTGACATTATCCTTGCGCTAAGCTGTTTGTTGGACGGCTCGATCGCGGGCGACAGCCGCTTTTGTGCCGCGATGCGCTAGTCTGGTCGGGCTCGGATCGTTTGGGCAAGGCGATACATGACAACGCGGAATTTGCGACGGCTCGTTGGCGCGCTTGTGATTGCGGCGGGCGCGGCGGCGCGTGTCGATACCCGCGGCGCGCCCAGGTCTATTATTGGAGCGATCGGCCGTCCGCTCCGGGCTATTACCAGCAGCCGCAGCAGCGCGATTTCTTTTCGTTTCCGTTCTCCGGCGGCGAACGTCCGGGCGCCGGTTGTCGATTACTCCAAGGCGCCGCCGCCGCGCAAATTGGAGACGCCGCCGACGTCCACGGTCGTCGTGGTCGGCAATTCGATGGCCGACTGGCTCGGCTACGGGCTCGACGAGACCTACGCCGATCAGCCGGATACCGGCGTGGTGCGCGAGATCCGGGCCACCGCCGGCCTCATCCGCTACGACCCGAAGAACGAGCAGCTCGACTGGCCGGCGGTGATCAAGGACCAGCTGGCGACGGAAAAGCCGAACGCCATCATCGTCATGCTCGGTCTCAACGACCGCATTGCCGATCCGCGATGGCGCGCCGGCCAAGGACGCCGACCAGACCAGTCCAGAGAAGGCGGCGCAGGAAAAAGCCGCGCAAAAAGCGACACAGGAGAAAACCGGCGCAGGGCGCAGCGCCGTCCGATGCCGCAGCCGCATCGCAACCCGCTGGCGCGGACGGCACGGCGGCGCATCCGGTTCCCGGCCGCTCCTACGACTTTCACACCGATCAGTGGGCGGAGCTCTACGTCAAGCGCATCGACGACATGATCGCGGCGCTCAAGAGCAAGGGCGTGCCGGTGCTCTGGGTCGGATTGCCGGCGCTGCGCGGCCCCAAATCGACGAGCGACATGGCCTATCTCGATGAACTTTATCGCGAGCGCGCCGAGCGGGCCGGCATCGATTACGTCGATATCTGGGACGGCTTCGTCGACGACCAGGGCCGCTACGCGGTGGACGGTCCGGATTTCGAGGGCCAGATCCGGCGGCTGCGCACCGCCGACGGCGTGCATTTCACCAAAGCCGGCGCGGTGAAGCTTGCGAGCTATGTCGACCAGGAATTGCGCCGCGTCATGTCGAACCATGTCGCGCCGATGGCGCTGCCCGGAGCAGGCGTCGCCGGCCAAGCCCGGCGCGCCGCGGCCCGACGTCGGTCCGGTGTTGCCGCTCACCGTTTCAAGCAGCAGCGGCGACGGCGGCGCCGGCGGCTCTGCTCGGCGCCGGCAACCAACCCGCCCCGCTTGCGTCCGATCCGCTGGCGCAAAAAGTGCTGGATCGCGGCGCGCCGATTGCCGCCGCCGCCGGCCGCGCCGACGATTTCGCCTGGCCGCGGCCCGCAAGCGCCGGCCGAGGTCGCGCCGCAGCCGGTGTCGCTGTCGCCCGCCGCGCCGGCGAAGAAGGGCGCCCCGCGCATGAGGAGGCGAAGAAGCCGGCCGATGCCAAGAAGGACGCCAAGAAGAAGCCGGAAAGGCGATTCCGACGAGCGGCCGCATATCCGGCGCGCGCCGAGCTCGATGGCGCGCCGCCCGCCGGCGCCGGTCGGCAGCCGACTACGGCGACGCTCTGAGCGCGGCAACACCGTCGATCCCATGCAGATATTCATCGACGGCCGCGGCTCCGCGGCAACAGCGTCGATCCCATCAGAATTTGTCGACCGCGGCGCGCCTGGCGGCCTTCGCGGATCGCCCAGACCACGAGCGACTGGCCGCGGCGCATGTCGCCGGCGGCAAAGACCTTGTCGATCGAGGTTTTGTAATCGTCGGTCGAGGCGCTGACATTGCCGCGCTGGTCGAGCGCGAGATCGAGGCTCTTGACCATGCCGTCGTGCACCGGATGCACGAAGCCCATCGCCAGCAGCACGAGCTCGGCGGGGATCTCGAATTCGCTGCCGGCGATCGGCTTGCATCTTGGCGTCGACGCGCACGCAATGCAGCTTCTTCACCGCGCCGTTCTCGCCGGAAAATTTCGTCGTCATCACCGCGAAGTCGCGCTCGACGCCTTCCTCGTGGCTCGACGAGGTGCGCAGCTTGAGCGGCCAGTCCGGCCAGGTCAGCGCCTTGTTCTCGTGCAGCGGCGGCTGCGGCATGATTTCGAAATTGGTGACCGACAGCGCGCCCTGGCGGAACGAGGTGCCGATGCAGTCCGAGCCGGTATCGCCGCCGCCGATGACGACGACATGCTTGCCGGTGGCGAGGATCGGCTCGCCGTCGTCGGCTGTTCTCGCCGGAGACGCGGCGGTTCTGCTGCGGCAGAAAATCCATGGCGAAATGGATGCCCTTGAGCTCGCGGCCGGGCACCGGCAGGTCGCGCGGCTTCTTCGGCGCCGCCGGTGAGCACCACCGCGTCGTAGTCCTTGAGCAGGTTGTCGGCCGGCACGTTGACGCCGACATGGGCGCCGTAATGGAACTCGACGCCTTCCGCCTCCATCTGCGCGACGCGGCGGTCGACGTGAATCTTCTCCATCTTGAAGTCGGGGATGCCGTAGCGCAGCAAGCCCGCCGGCCTTGGCCCAGCGCTCGTAGACGTGGACCTCGTGACCGGCGCGCGCGAGCTGCTGCGCGCAGGCCAAGCCGGCCGGGCCGGAGCCGACGATCGCGACTTTCTTGCCGGTGCGCGCCGCCGGCGGCTCCGGCTTGAGGCCCGGCCGCGATGGCGCGGTCGGCGATCGCGCATTCGATCGATTTGATGGTGACCGGATTGTCGTCGATGTTGAGCGTGCAGGAGGCTTCGCACGGCGCCGGGCAGACCCGGCCGGTGACTTCCGGAAAATTATTGGTCGAATGCAGGTTGCGCGCGGCCTCGTCCCAGTTGCCGCCATAGACGAGGTCGTTCCAGTCCGGGATCTGGTTGTTGACCGGGCAGCCCGGCGAGCCGGGCGCCACCGCGCCGGTGCCCATGCAATAGGGCACGCCGCAATTCATGCAGCGCGCGGCCTGGGTGGCGTAGTCCTTTTCCGGCAGCGGCAGGACGAATTCGCGCCAATGGTGAATGCGCTCGGCGACCGGCTCGTAGTCGCGGTCCTCGCGCTCGTATTCCAGAAAGCCGGTGATCTTGCCCACTTGACGCTCTATCTTCTCGGCACTCTTCTGTCACGATTGTTCGACTGCTATTCCGCCGCGATGGCCGCGGCCTTGAGTTCGTTGAGCGCGCGGCGATACTCGACCGGCATCACCTTGCGGAATTTCGGATACCAGGTTTTCCAGTCGCTCGAGGATATTGGCCGCGACGCGCGAGCCGGTGAAGCGCGCGTGCCGCGAGATCAGGTGATGCAGCCGGTGGCCGTCGAAGCGGCTCATGTCCGACATGATGTCGACCATGCCATGGGCTTCGAGATCGCGCGCGTGGTGGAAGACCTTGGCGTTGATGTCTTCCTCGTCCGGCATCGGCTCGAGCTCGACCATGGCCATGTTGCAGCGCGAGGCGAAGCTGCCGTCGTCGTCGAGCACATAGGCGATGCCGCCCGACATGCCGGCGGCGAAATTGCGGCCGGTCAGGCCGAGCACCACCACGACGCCGCCGGTCATATATTCGCAGCAATGGTCGCCGGCGCCCTCGATGACGGCGAGCTGCGCCGGAATTGCGCACGGCGAAGCGCTCGCCGGCGACGCCGCGGAAATAGCATTCGCCCGCGATGGCGCCGTAGAGCACGGTATTGCCGACGATGATCGACTGCTCCGGCACGATGCCGGAGGCGGCGGGCGGGCGCACCACGATGCGGCCGCCGGACAGGCCCTTGCCGACATAGTCGTTGGCGTCGCCTTCGAGCTCGAAGGTGACGCCGCGGGCGAGGAAGGCGCCGAAGCTCTGGCCGGCGGTGCCGCGTAAAGCGCGCCACGATGGTGTCGGCCGGCAGGCCGGCATGGCCGTAGCGCTTGGCGATCTCGCCCGACAGCATGGCGCCGACGGTGCGGTCGACGTTGCTGATCGGGAAGCTCAGCTGCACCGGCGTGCCGGCTCGCGAGCGCCGTTTGCGACTGCGCGATCAGCTTGCGGTCGAGGATGTCGTGGATCTTGTGATCCTGCCTCTCGCAATTGAAGATCTTCACGCTCGCCGGCACGTCCGGCTTCATGAACAGTTTGGAGAAATCGAGCCCGCTCGCCTTGCCGTGGGCGACCAGCTTGCGCTGATCGAACATCTGCATCTGGCCGATCATCTCGTCGAAGGTCCGATAGCCCAGCTCGGCCATCAGCTCGCGCACTTCCTCGGCGACGAAGAAGAAATAGTTGATGACGTGCTCGGGCTGGCCGGTGAAGCGCTTGCGCAGCACCGGGTCCTGGGTGGCGACGCCGACCGGGCAGGTGTTGAGATGGCACTTGCGCATCATGATGCAGCCGGCGGCGATCAGCGGCGCGGTGGCGAAGCCGAACTCGTCGGCGCCAAGCAGCGCGCCGACCACGACGTCGCGGCCGGTGCGGATGCCGCCGTCGACCTGCACGGCGATGCGGCCGCGCAGGCGGTTGGCGACCAGCGTCTGGTGGGTCTCGGCAAGCCCGATCTCCCACGGCGAACCGGCATGCTTGACCGAGGTGAGCGGCGCCGCGCCGGTGCCGCCTTCGTAGCCGGCGATGGTGACGTGATCGGAGCGCGCCTTCGACACGCCGGCGGCGACCGTGCCGACGCCGACCTCGGAGACGAGCTTGACCGAAACGTCGCCGTCGGGATTGACGTTCTTCAGATCGAAGATGAGCTGCGCCAAATCTTCGATCGAATAGATGTCGTGATGCGGCGGCGGCGAAATTAAGCCCGACGCCGGGCGTCGAGTGGCGCACCTTGGCGATGGTCTTGTCGACCTTGTGGCCGGGCAACTGGCCGCCTTCGCCGGGCTTGGCGCCTTGCGCGATCTTGATCTGCATCATGTCCGAGTTGACGAGATACTCGGCGGTGACGCCGAAGCGGCCGGACGCCACCTGCTTGATCGCCGACCGCATCGAATCGCCGTTCGGCAGCGGCTTGTAGCGGTCGGACTCCTCGCCGCCTTCGCCGGTATTCGACTTGCCGCCGATCCGGTTCATGGCGATGGCGAGCGTGGTGTGCGCCTCGCGCGAGATCGAGCCGTAGGACATGGCGCCGGTCGAGAACCGCCGCACGATGTTCTTGGCCGGCTCGACCTCGTCGATCGGCACCGGCTTGCGTCCGTCCTCCTCGGCCGACTTGATGCGGAACAGGCCGCGGATGGTCAGAAGGTGCTCGGACTGATCGTTGATGATGCGGGCGAATTGCCGGTACTTCTCGTAGGAATTGCCGCGCACGGCGTGCTGCAGCGCCGCGACCGTCGCCGCGTTCCAGACGTGATCCTCGCCGCGCACGCGGAAGGCATATTCGCCGCCGACGTCGAGCGCGGAGCGATAGATCGGCGCGTCGGAAAACGCGTCGCGATGCCGCCGCACCGCCTCTTCGGCGATCTCGGCGAGGCCGACGCCCTCGATGCGGGTCGCGGTGCCGGTGAAATATTTGGCGACGAAATCGGACTTGAGCCCGATCGCGTCGAAAATCTGCGCGCCGCAATAGGACTGATAGGTCGAGATGCCCATCTTCGACATCACCTTGAGCAGTCCCTTGTCGATCGACTTGATGTAGCGCTTGATGATTTCCTTGTCGTCGAGCTTTTGCGGCAGCTCGTTCTTCATCGCCACCAGCGTCTCGAAGGCGAGATACGGGATTGATCGCCTCGGCGCCGTAGCCGGCGAGGCAGGCGAAATGGTGCACCTCGCGCGGCTCGGCGGATTCCACCACGATGCCGACCGAGGTGCGCAAGCCCTCGCGGATCAGATGATGGTGCACGGCGGCGCAGGCGAGCAGCGACGGGATCGGAATGCGGTCGGCGCCGGCGCGGCGGTCGGACAGGATGATGATGTTGATGCCGTCGCGCACCGCGATCTCGGCGCGGCCGCATAGCGCGTCGATGCGCTTCGGCAAGCCCGTCGGCGCCGGCTTCGGCCGGCCAGGTGGCGTCGAGCGTGCGCGACTTGAAGTGATCGTGGCCGACCTCCGAGATCGAGCGGATCTTTTCCAGGTTGGCATTGGTCAGGATCGGCTGATGCACTTCGAGGCGCTTGGTCTTCGAGGTGCCTTCGAGATCGAACAGGTTCGGCCGCGGCCCGATGATCGAGACGAGGCTCATCACCAGTTCCTCGCGGATCGGATCGATCGGCGGATTGGTCACCTGCGCGAAGTTCTGCTTGAAATAGGTGAAAAGCAGCTTCGCCTTCTCCGACAGCGCCGAGATCGGCGTGTCGTTGCCCATCGAGCCGACCGCTTCCTCGCCGGTCGTCGCCATCGGCGTCATCAGGATCTTGAGGTCTTCCTGGGTGTAGCCGAACACCTGCTGGCGATCGAGCAGCGCCAGGTTCGAGATCGGCGCCGCTTCCGACGTATCCGGCAGGTCTTCGAGCTGGATCTGCGTGCGCTCCAGCCATTTCTTGTAGGGATGGCTCTGCGCCAATTGCGATTTCAGCTCTTCGTCGGGAATGAGCCGGCCTTCCTCGAGATCGACCAGCAGCATCTTGCCCGGCTGCAGCCGCCACTTGGTGACGATCTCCTCTTCCGGGATCGGCAGCACGCCGACTTCCGACGCCATGATGATGCGGTCGTCGCGGGTGACGACATAGCGCGCCGGGCGCAAGCCGTTGCGGTCGAGCGTGGCGCCGATCTGCCGGCCGTTGGTGAACGCGATCGCCGCCGGGCCGTCCCACGGCTCCATCAGCGCGGCATTGTATTCGTAGAAGGCGCGGCGCTCTTCGTTCATCGATTGATTGCCGGCCCACGCTTCCGGAATCAGCATCATCATCGCATGCGCCAGCGGATAGCCGCCCATGGTGAGGAATTCGAGCGCATTGTCGAAGCAGGCGGTGTCGGACTGGCCTTCGTAGGAGATCGGCCACAGCTTGGAAATGTCGTCGCCGAATTTCGGCGACGACACCGAGGCCTGCCGCGCCGCCATCCAGTTGTTGTTGCCGCGCAGCGTATTGATCTCGCCGTTATGCGCGACCATGCGGTAGGGATGCGCCAGCGACCAGGCCGGGAATGTGTTGGTGGAGAAGCGCTGGTGCACCAGCGCGAGCGCGCTCTCGAAATCCGGATCGTGCAGGTCGGGATAATAGGCGCCGAGCTGATCGGCGAGGAACATGCCCTTGTAGATCAGCGTGCGGCACGACAGCGACACCGGATAATAGTGCGAGACTTGGCGGCCGCGCTTGCCGTGCATGATCCCGGAAATGGTCTTGCGCAGGATGTAGAGCCGGCGCTCGAACTCGTCCTCCGACTTGGTCTTCGGATTGCGCGCGAGAAAGACCTGCATGTGCATCGGCTCGGTCGGCTTGACCGATTCGCCGAGCGTCGAATTGTCGGTCGGCACGTCGCGCCAGCCGAGGAGCGTCATGCCCTCGCTCGCGGCAACCGCCGCGTAAGTGTCCATGATCTCCTGCCGCCACGCCGGATCGTGCGGCATGAACAGCGCGCCGACGGCGTAATCGCCCGGCGTCGGCAGCTTGATGCCGAGCTCGGCGGCCTTCTTGGCGAGAAACTTGTGCGGCATCTGCACCAGAATGCCGGCGCCGTCGCCGGCGCGCGGATCGGCGCCGACCGCGCCGCGGTGCTCGAGATTGACCAGGATCGTCAGGGCGTCTTCGACGATCTTGTGCGATTTGCGTCCCTTGATGTCGGCAATAAATCCGACCCCGCAGGAATCCTTTTCCAGCGCCGGATCAAACAGGCCGAAACCAGACGCATCCATCGTCGTACTCGCGATCCTCCCGGAGCCTCGACCAACCCGGCCTCAAGGTTCCGACGCAGCCACCGTCGAGCTACTTTCGCGCCATCGTCCGCATGCGGCAGATGGGACGAAAAGAGCTTGCGCCCAAGGGCGCGCTACTCTTCCTGGAGGCAACCTTTGTGCCGCTTGAGCGGCCGCTCTGGTTGCTTGTTCTTGCCGCCCGGCGCGCCCTCGCCACCGACGGCTGACCCCGCGTCTTCCCCCTCCTGAACGCGAGGCGGCGCGCGGTTGGGTCACCAATTGGGACAGCAATGCTGTCCTATACAGAACATGGCAAATTCCGCAACCCAACACAAGCGCCCGACCCTTCCTTTCGCTCTCCGCCTGCGCGATCGAGAAGAAAGAGGGACGAACAGGCGCTACGAGGGCTCGCCGGTCACCGCGATTTTTGCGAACGTTCCGCGTTGCAAGTGGATCATGGGATGGCCTTTGGCGCAATGGGCGATGATGGCGCCATTGCCGCAATTCGCGCTACCTTCGCCGCAATGAATTTCGCCAGCGACAATACGGCGGGCATCGCGCCCGCCATTCTCGACGCGCTCGCCGAGGCCAATCGTGGCTATGCGCCGCGGCTACGGCAATGACGATTGGACGCAAGCGCGTCGAGCGGCAGGCTTGCGGAGATTTTCGAGCGCGAGGTCGCGGTGTTCCTGGTGCCGACCGGCACGGCGGCGAATGCGCTGGCTTTGGCGCAGGTTTCGCCGCCTTGGGGCGTCGTGTTCTGTCATGCCGATTCCCACATCGCCACCGACGAATGCGGCGCGCCGGAATTTTTCGGCGCATGGTCTGAAACTCGTCGGCTTGCCCGGCGACGGCGCCAAGATCGCTCCAGACACCCTGAAAACGGCGCTTGCCGGCTATGGCGGCCATAGCCCGCATCAGATGGTGCCGGCGGCGCTGTCGATCACCCAGGCCAGCGAAGCCGGCACCATCTACCGCACCGACGAGATCGCGGCGCTGGCCGAGATCGCGCATGCGCGCTCGCTCGCCGTGCACATGGACGGCGCGCGTTTCGCCAATGCGCTGGTGCGGCTCAACGCCAGCCCGGCGCAAATGACCTGGCGGTCCGGCATCGACGTGTTGTCGTTCGGCGCCACCAAAGGCGGCGCGCTGGCCGCCGAGGCGGTGGTTGTTTTCGAGCCGGCCCGTGCCGCTTTCATGGGCGAGCGGCGCAAGCGCGCCGGCCATCTCCTGTCAAAGCATCGCTTCATCGCCGCGCAATTCCTGGCCTATCTCGCCGAGGATCGCTGGCTCAGCCTGGCGCGCCACGCCAATGCCATGGCCGATAGGCTCGCCGCAGAGGCTGACCGTGGTCGGTCTGAAGCCGGTCTGGCCGGTCGAAGCCAATCTGATCTTCGTGGTGCTGCCGCGCGCGCTCGATGCCAAGCTGAAAGCCGCCGGCGCTACATATTATGTACGATCGAGCGAGAGCCTGGACGTCGGAGCCGACAATGTCCTGGTGCGCCTGGTCACGTCGTTCGCCACGGAAGACGTCCGATATCGAACGCTTCGTCGGCCATTGCAAAAAATCCTGATTGCGCCCAAGCGCCGCCCCAATTGCAGCTAACCCTGACGCTGGGATGTGTTTTACGATCGGCTGACGGGGAGGGGCGTCACTCGTGCGTGTGAGCGTAACCGGAACCTTGGCGCTGGCGCTTCTCATCCCGGCTATCGCGTGCGGCATGGGCGCAGGTTCCGCTGGCGCTGCCGCAAATTCCGCCAATGGCCGCGCCCGGGCCGCCGCCAGCGCCGCCGCTGCCCCCGGCGCCGGGTTTCGTCTCGACTTACGAAATCGTTCGCACGCTGCGTTCGGCGGGCTTCGATCCACTGGCGCCGCCGTTGCGTGAGGGCACCATCTATGTGGCGCGGGCAACCGATTATCGCGGCATCCTGATGCGCGTCGTGCTCGATGCGCGCACCGGCGCCATCCGCGACGCCAACCGCATCGTGCCCGGTCCTGGCAATTTCGGCGGCCCCTATGGCGGCATTTACGGCGAACGCGCCTACGGACCTTATGGTCCTGGGCCATACGGTCCCGATCCTGACGATGAAGAGGATGCAGGGCCGTACGGTCCCGGACCCTACGGCGGCCCCGGCATGGCGCGGCTGCCTTACGGACTGCCGCCGGACGCCGATGGCCCGGCGGCGCCGGTCGTGCCGCGTCCGGTCATCGGCGCTGGCGTCACGCCGCTGCCGCGGCCGCGCCCGCCAGAGATCGCGTCGCGCAAGGCCACCGACGAGGCCAAACGGTCGGCGGCAAGTGCGCCTGACGCCAAGCCATCGCTCGCGGTCGATCCCAAACCGGATATCAAGCCGGATCCCAAGCCGACCGCAATGACCGCGGCTCCCGTCGTGCCGCCTTCGCCCGCACCGCACGCAGCGCCGCCGCCGACTGCGCCGGCCAACGCGGGCAAAGCGCCGTCCACTCTCACGATCAATAATTGACCGCTGCGCCATGTGTGGTGCGCAGACAAGCAATGGCGCGGCGCGCGATTGAGCTCGCTGCGGCCGCCGCGTAGCATGCCCCTATAACTAATGTATTTCGCCGGGGAGGCGCCGCCGTGAAAGTCTGCATGTTCCATTTGATGCCCTATCGGGGCCTGCCGGCGGATTTCGACCAGCGCTACAAATCGGCTTACATCGATCCGCTGTGGTTCGACGTCGCCGATGCCGACAAGGTCGGCGAGTATTACAACGCGACGCTCGATGAGCTCATGTTCGCCGCGAAATCCGGCTTTCACGGCTTGTGCACCAACCAGCATCATCAGAACGTCTATGGCTTCATGGCCAATCCCAGCATCATGGCGGCGGTGCTGGCCAAAGGCACCAACGGCCAGAACGTCGCCATCGTGCAACTCGGCTCGACGCTGCCCTCGACCACGCCGCCGACCCGCATCGCCGAGGAATACGCGATGCTCGACTGCATCAGCGGCGGACGCCTGGTCGCCGGTTTTCCCACCGGCCTGCCGTCCGACGCCACCATCTCCAACGGCGTCGTCCCGATCGAGCAGCGCGAGCGCTATCGCGAGGCCCTGGCGCTCGTCGTCAAAGCCTGGTCGGCGCGCGAGATCTTCGCCTGGAACGGCAAGCACTATCAGCTCGGCATGGTCAATCTCTGGCCGCGGCCGATCCAGCAGCCGCATCCGCCGATCTGGATTCCCGGCTCCGGCATTTCCGGCACCGCGGAATTCGTCGTCGGTGAGGATCATTGCTTCTGCCATCTCAGCTACTACGGCGCCAAGAACGCCAAGCAGGTGAACGATCGTTATTGGGATCTGGTGGCGCGCAAAGGGCCGCGACGATAACCCTTACCGCTTCAGCTTCCTGCAGCTTATCGGCGTCGCGCCGACCGACGCCGAAGCCGAGGACCTTTACGCCGAGCACGCCGAGTATTTCTTCCACAAGCTCCTCTACACGCCGCCCTATTACCAGGCGATCCCCGGCTGCCTCGAATACGAGGCGCTGCGCCAGGCGCTGCATCACAATCCGCGCGCCGAGGTGAACCTGCGCGAGCTTAAGGCCAAGGATTTCTTCGAGCGCGGTTTTGTCGTCGTCGGCAGCCCGAAGACGGTCCGCGAGCAACTGCTCGACGGCATCAAAGAGCTGCGCATGGGCCATTTGCTGGCGCTCTTGCATTTCGGCTCGATGCCGACGGAAGTTTGCAAGGCCAACATCGATCTGTTTGCCCGCGAAGTGCTGCCGTATTTGAAAGATCAGTGGGACGACAAATACGAGGACCGCTGGTGGCCCGAGCGATTGAGGGCCAAACGTCCGGCAGCGGCGAAGATCGCCGAATCGGCCGCAGCGTCCTGACGGGCGGGAGACAGACATGGCTGCCGTCGACGTGCGCCGGATAAAACTCTGGCAGGATCGGATCGATACCGAAGTCGAGATCGCGGGCGAGGGGGCGCCACTCGTCTATCTCCACGGGCCGTGGGGGCTGGCGCCCGATCGCGCCTTCGTTGCCCGCCTCGCCGAGCGCCATAAGGTTTTCGCGCCGAAATTTCCCGGTACCAGCGCCGGCGATCCGAATTCGGTGCACGCGCTCGACGGCTGGCACGATCTCGCCGTCTATACCAGCGAACTGTTCGACAGGCTCGGACTGTCTTCGCCGGCGCTGGTCGGCCATTCCTTCGGCGCGCTGCTCGCCGCGGAATTCGCCGCCGCGGCGCCGCGCGCGGTCAGCCGGCTCGTGCTGATCGATCCGGTCGGCCTGTGGCGCGACGATCATCCGGTGAAAAACTGGATGATCTTGAGCGACGCGGTGCGCAAGGCTTCGCTGTTCGCCGCCCCTGACGGCGACGCCGCGCGCCGCTTCTTCGAAGTACCCGCCGAGCCGGCGGCGCGCGTCGACGTGCTCTCGCAATTCATCTGGGCGCAGGCCTGCACCGGCAAATTCGTCTGGCCGGTCGCCGACCGCGGCTTGGACCGGCGCATCCATCGCATCGTCGCGCCGACTTTGATTCTTTGGGGCAATGCCGACGGGATCGTCGCGCCGGCCTATGCGCAAGAGTTTGCCCGGCGCATTTCCGGCGCGAAGGTCGTGCTCATCGATGGAGCCGCCCACCTGCCGCAGCTCGAACAGCAAGAAAGGGTGGTTGCGGCGATTGGGAAGTTTCTGGCTTGAAACGTGACGACGTTACCGGAATGTCTGAGCCGCTTTTACAAAAGGGCTCGCGCTAAATTTCCAGAAACGGATAACAGTTCTCGTATTTCATTGTGATCATCCCCATATGTGATTGTGACAGCTAATAACTGGACATTGCGGCACCGTTGAGCTGAGTTTGAGTTTGCTCCGTTTGCCCTGTGTTACGCAGCGAGGGGGACCCATGTTCACCGCAGAGCAATTTCGTACGAAAGCCGCGGAAAGCGCTGAATCGATCAAACATACCGACGTTCCGAGCGAAATCAGCAAATTCGAGCGATCGATGGAAAGCTTCCGCCTGTTGGCTCAAAATGAGGACTGGCTTGCGGATAATTTCGAGAAAATGATCAGCTTGCGGGACATGCCCGCGGAAGCGGAGGCGGCTGGAAAACCGCTCGACAGCAAGACTGTCGCAGAGATCGAGGAACGTATTCTGCGGTGCCTCGGGGCGGCCGTGATCATGCAGTGGAACGCGATTCCGACGAAACTTCAACGCGAGTTGTTCGATACCGCGGGCTCTCTCGGCGACGTACTGCAAACAGGGGCGCTGCGAGGCCAAATTGCCCGCTTCCTGCACAGCCACAAGGATGAAGTGGGAAAGCCCGATGGCGCATAAATTCGATATCGGTCAATTGGTCGATCTGGAGCTGAGCTCGTTGCGATCGGCGGTGCGTGGCCCCTATGAAATTCGTCATCTTATTCCAGCCTCGGACCGCGATCCCGGCGATCCGTGCTACCGCATCAAGAGTATCGCCGAGAAGCACGAACGAATCGCACCTGAAAGCGAGTTGACGCTCTCGGCGGCGGTTTTCGCTTAAATCAACTGACGGCGGTTGAAGGAACGCGGGCCGATGCTCAATTTTCCGAACCGAAGCCGAATTTTTGATCCGACCCGACGTGCGGTTCGGTTCTGGGGCCATGACAGCGCGATGGAATGGTCATTCTTCGCGAGCGAAGAAGCGCTCAAGCGGCTGCAGCCGGAAATGGATCGCGATGAAGCGGGCCTGCTGCTCGCCTTTGATGCCAATCGCCAGGCGATCTACGCCGCCGCGATCAAGGCGTATAACCGGGGGCGGAAAGGGTCGTACGAGCTTTTGGCCGCGGATTTCTGATGCCGCTCGGCATGCGCGGTTAAATAGTGCCGGGGTTGCGCTTGTCGAAAATGCCGAGATATTTTTGCGCCTCGATCGGCATGTTGGGCACGAGAATCATGCGGCCCATGAATGTCGTCCACGGCTTTTCGGCGACGGGCTGGAGCTGGGCAAAATTCCAAAATTGCAGCTCTTTCATCTCGATCTCGGTCACGGCGTTCTCGAGCACCCAGTTGCGGAGCATGCTGAGCCGGCTTCGCTCGGCGTCTGCGAACATCGCCTCCGGCATGGTTTTTCTCATTGCACCGTTCCTTTGCTGATGGGATGGGACCCGAGGTTTCGCGTTTACGGCGACAGAGCAGGTCCTTGACCTCGCTGTCCGTGCTCGTTCCACGGGGAAGAAGGTCCGTCAGCGGCTAGTCTTGCGCCGCCAATCGTAACCTTTCCCTTAGAGGATGATCCAAAACGCAGCACAAAATGCGCCTAATACGCGCGGGCGGCGACGCCAGCACCTCGCCTAACGGCGCTTCTTCGATCGCGATTTGCGGGCCGCGTAACGAGCGTCCCTGGCCGCCTTTTGTTCGGCTTGCAGCGTCTGTTCACGCTCCGCGCTTTCGGCTTTGGTGCGCTCGGCCTCAATCGCCACGTCGCGCGCCGCCTGTTGCGCGCGTTCGGCCTCGCGGGCTTTGGTTTCAGCTCTTTCGATCTCGCGGCTGGTCTTGATCTTGCCGCGCTCGGCAGCTTGCGCCGTCCGCGCCGTCAGCCGCTCTGCCAGCCCCGGGTCGGCGGTCTTGGCGCGAAACTTATCCAGCGCGGCCTTTCTGGCCTTGGCCGCCGCCTGTTGACGCTCGATAAAATCCGGTTGCTTAAAGCCAGCCATCGATCTCGACCGCGTTCTCTAATCTCGATTTTGTTTCATCAGCGCGGGCGCCAGCCAACGACCGTCGCTTCAATTGGGCCGCTGGTCTCTACGCTTTGCCAGGCACCGTTAGTCCATCGGCACAAAAATGGAATGACATAGGTGCCGACATGGTCCTCGCAAAGAAGCTCAAGCGGTTGGTCCGCCGGTGGAACGCCTTGGTGAGTGAAGGTGTCGATTCGCGCCTGCCGTGTCGCCATGCGGTCTTTATTGTCCTTAGTCGCTAGGGATTTGGCACCCCGTAGTGCGCCGCGATGGCATCGAGAACGGCTTATATAACGCCAACAACTCTGTAATCAACCGGCGGGGCGCAAAGCCGTTAAGCCCAATCACTCAGTAATCCCTGGAATCACGCAATAGTCCTCGCAATTCCCTCTAATTGTTCCCATATACTGTTGCGATGTCCAATTTTGGAGGGTGTTCGCTTTCGCCAATGGCGGAACGCGCCGGCTCGCGGCGCTTGGGTAACATTAGAATGGAATCACGCATCGCTCTGGTTTTGTGCTTGATGCTTGCTTCGGCCTTTGCCACCCGCGTCGGCAATGCGGCAGACCAGTCATCCGATCGGGTTTTTCTGCTGGATCTGCAAAAGGCGCTGCGAACCGACGATAAGGACTGGCTGGCAGGGCATATGCATTATCCGGCCAGCTATTATGGGCCGAACTTCATCATGATCAAGAACAGGGCGTCGTTCGACGATCATTACCGGATGCTCGTCGGACCGAAATTGCGCGCGATCGTGTTGGCGCAAGATCCAGATCGGCTTTTCAAGGACCGGCACGGCATAATGATTGGGAGCGATCCCAACATCTGGTTCTATAATTTTGGCAGCGGACCGGAAGATGTCCGCTACGAGATAATCACTATCAATGATACCGAATAATCTTTCTCAGCGAGAAGCAAAATGCACAAATTGAGAGACGATGGATACGCCAACTTCAAGAAGATCATGAATGGGAGGAAATGGGTTGGCCGTGTCAGCCGGGCCGGTGACGGCTTCCTCGGGAAAATCGGAGCTTGCGAGGCCGAAGCGCCGACGGAGACGGCGGCGCTTCGTGCAGTTGTAGCGAAGGCTCGCGGGGAGACGGTTGAAGCAGTGCCCGAGAGCCGCGTCGTCTCTAAGCGAACGTCGACAGTGCAAGTTGACACGGAGCGCGTGATAGAGTGGCTGCGCGAGCTGAGCCGCATCAGTGACGGTCATCCGGATTTTACCAATGCCGATGTGGCGCGCACCCTTGGCAAGAAACGTGCGGGGCAGGAGCTGAGCAATCTCATGTCGCGCCTTGACTTCGCGTGCTATCTCGCCGGGCTGCCCTCGATCAGCTGTACCGCGGAAAAGCCGTTCGCCGATGCATGGCAGCAACTCCATCGCAGCTGGAAATGGCCGGTCAAGAAAATGCGTGCCGCCGCAAAGGCTCATGTGTGGAGTTCGGCGGACTTCGATCTCATGCTGCAGGAAACGCAGCGCCTGTCTTATGGACTCGGGCACGTCGCTTGGAATGACGAACATGCCAAGAACGACAATAAAATAATGGTATGGGCGGGTGTTTGAGCGCAGCGCAGAGCGGCCGGCTGCTTGCCTGCATGCTTACCGCGGCGCTAGCCGCCCCAGTTTTGTCGCCGCGCGCCGCCTCAGCCGCCGAGCGCGGCCCGTGCACCCCCGACGAAACCAGCGTCTTTAACTGTCGCAACGGGTCCAAAACCGCATCCCTCTGCCTCTCCGGCGGCGCGGCGCATCTCAGATATGTTTTCGGTTCGCCGGGCCGCACCGCGCTGTCTTATCCGGCGGCCACCGTTCGCCCCCAGGACGCCTTTCGTCACGGCCACATCATGTATTCGGGCATCGGCGGCGACTATCTCCAGTTCGACAATGGCGGCTTTCGCTATTTCGTCTTCTACATATTGGGACACGACACCGACAACCGCGGCGTCGTCGTCGAGCGCGATGGCAAGAGCGTCATGAATTTCGTCTGCAAGGGCGTCTCGTCGGACGGCCTGACGACCGACTTCTTCAAGTCCATGGCGCTGCCGGAAATCGACGACTACACGAACTTCGACGTCCCGCAGGTGTTTTTCCGCTCGGCGCGGTAGCCGGCTGGGCAAAAGCCGGCGTTTGCACGGCGCGCCCGCACCGAAATTATTCGACGTGCCGTTACCGGCGCAGGTCTGCGCGTTGAACGAAAATTGTCAAAGGACGTTGCCACGACACGGCGCCCCGATAGCAGGACGGAGTGGGTAGAAGCCCCCGCGACCGGTCCAAATCGTACCCGATCCGGAACTCGCACTGGTTGCATCCGCGCGGTGCGATATTGATGTGCGCTAGGCTTCGGAACCAAGACGTGACCAACCAGGAGCAAGATGCCCTTTCGGCGATTGCGGCGCGCTTTGCCGCGTCGCCGGCATTTGCGCAGGCGCTGCTGAGTTACAGCGCAGGGCTGGCCGAGCTCCGCCAGGGGCAGAAACTTCTCAACAAGCTGTTGGCGAGGGATGCGTCCTGGCGCGTGATCGGCTATCTGCTTTTTCTCGATGCCGGCCGCGATCCGCTCGATCCGAATAGCGGCGCAACCTACAGCCGGCTGCACGCGCTGTGCACGCATCGCGGCGAGGTCAGCCCGCGCACGCTCAAGACCATGCTGGCGCTGCTGCGGCTCGGCGGATTTCTGCGCGCACGGACGAGCGCATCGGACCGCCGGGTGCGAATCTACCAGCCGACCGAGCGCTTGATCGGCTTCGTGCGCCGCTGGCTGTCTTATCCGGTCGCCGCCCTCGACATTCTCGAGCCGCAAGGGCAGCGCGCGCGGCGGCTGCGCGACGATCCCGAATTCGTCAGGCGATTTCTGCTCTCGGGCGGGCGCAATTTTATGGCGTCGACGCCGCTGACCGAGCGCATGCCGGAATTCAGTTTTTCCTCGACGGACGGGAGGGGGCGATGATGACCCTGCTCGCGGTGTTGCTGGCAAAGATGCTCGGCGCCCCGGCGCCGAGCCGGCGGACAATCGCGCGGCAATTCGGCCTGTCGAAGACGCAAGTGACCCGGGTCGTGACCGCGGCGGCCGAGCAGGGCTTCTTCACGATGGATGCCGCGGGCACTCCCGCGCCGACGCCCAAGACACGCACGCTTTACCGCCGCTGGGTCGCGCTGGAGCTCGCTTTTTACGCCGCACACATGGCGCCAGTACAATCGAACGAGGCGCGCGGCGCCGTAGGTCTGTAAGTCCGCCCGCTCACCACGAATATTTCAACGTTCCTGTGCCGGCATAAGTCTGCGCGGTCGGGGCGAACTCGCCGTCGAATTTGGCGATCGCCGTCCAGTTGGTGGTGAGGTGCAGCTCGGCGCTGGCGCTGGTGAGCGCGGAGTTGGTCGGCGGCGCGGCGCCGTTGACGGTGAAGTTCGATCCCGGCAGCGCCTGGAACACGGCGCCGAGCGAAGAACTTGAGATCCAGTCGTGCGCCCAGGCAAGGCGGCCGCGCAGCACCAGCGGCATGGCGTTGACGATCTGTACATTGTCGAAACGGGCGCCGAGCTCGCTTCGGGTGTCGGTCGCGTTCTGCGCGGCGAAGCTTAATCCCAGCCCGCCGCCGGTGAGATCGGTTTCGGAAAAGCCCGGGGTGTGGAAGTCTTGCACCTGCAACGCCGCATAGGGCGTCACGCCGATAATCTGGCCGGTGACCGGCACGGCATAGCGATAACCGGCTTCGCCGCGCGCCGCATAACTCTGGCCGTCGAACTTGGCGGTGAGCTGGTCGCCGACAGCAATACGGTTGGTGGTGAACCAATGATTGGCGAAAGCCAGCGCGCCGGAGAGATACAACGGTCCCCAATGCGTGGTGTCATGCACGCCGGCCTGGAAACTGTCGCTCCGCCCGGTGCCGAGATTTCCCGCCACGCTCCAATTGGTGCCGCCACCGGCCAGTGCAAAGCCGTAAACCGAATCCGGCGTGGCGCGGTAATCCATGCCGGCGGCAAAGCCGTAATCGCTCGCGGTGACATCGCCGGAGCCGACGACCGGATTGCCGTCAAGCTTGGCGGCGCCGCCATAGGCCGAGCCCCAGGCGCTCCAGCGCTGATCGAAGTTTGTTGTTGCGGCGGACGCTTTCGTCAGGATCGCCGCATAGGCTTCCGCAATATCCGACGGCAGGCTTGCCTCCTGCTCCGGTGCAAAGCCGGTCGCGCCGCCGGTCGGGCTGCCGCCACCGCCGCTCGACGGATCGGACAACAGATTCATAAAATCCGTCATCAACTGGAATGCGCTGGTTTGCGCGCCGGTCGCCGGCTGGCCCTCAAGCGCGGCGAGCGCATTCTCGAGCTGCGCCGGCGTGTAATTGAACAGGTTGGTGAAATTCGCCGGCGGATTGACGCCGCTCTGGATCGCATTGTCGATGGCGTTGGCGACGTTGAGCACGTTTTGCGGCGGGTTCGGCGGCAATAGCGGCGTGAGCGCGCCATTCTCCACGGTCAGCAAGACGTCGTCCGAGCCATAGCTCAGGACGCCTTCGTAGCGGCCGAAGAAGAATTTCGGATCGGCGAACACCCCGGTCACGGTCGTGGCCGTCATGATCGTATAGGTATTGCCGATAATGGCGTTGCTGCTGGCGGGATTGCCTTCAGCCAGTGCGCCAGTTTGGATCGCCGCAGTGCCGGTCACATTGGCGCCGCTGGTATTGGCGCCATTGATCGTGATCATGTAGATCGCGGCCGACTGCAGCGTCAGGCTGCCGGTGACCTGCATGAAGGTGCCGGGCACGCCGGGCGCGAACGTGCCGCCGCCGTGGATGGTGAGATCCGGATTGAGCGTGCCGGTGCCGCCCAGCGTTGCGCCCGACAACACGTCGATATTGGTGGCACTGTCGGTACCGTCGAGCAGCACGGTGCCGGAAGTGATGTTGACCTGATTGAGGCCGGTGAAATTGTTGCTGTCGGTATAGGTCGCACTCGACGCCAGCGAGAAGTTCAGCGTGTCGCTCGATCCGGCGCCTGTGATGTTGCCGACCACCGTGCCGCCGGCGATCGTCATCACGTCGGCGTGCGATGACAGCAAAACGTTGCCGGTAATCTTGCCGGCATTCTGGTCAATGACCACCGAACTCGCGTCGGCGGCGGCGGTAATGGCCGTGCCGCCGGTGCCGGTGATGTTGCCGGTATTGACGATCGCCGTACCGGCCGCAAACACCACATTGCCGCTGATCTTGATGCCGGTCGCGCCGGAGATGGTGCCGGCATTGGTGATGCCGCCGCCGGCACTGGTCGAGCTGAAATTGGCGACGCTGTTGATAGCGATGTCGATGCCGAAGTTTTCGCCAGAGATCGTGGCGCCGGCACTGTTGACGATGGCGCCGGAAACGCTGCCGGTGCTGCTGATCAAAATGCCGTCGATCGCCCCCGTGATCTTCTGCGTGTTGGTGATGCCGCCCTGGAGCGCCGTCACGTTGCCGACCAAGATGCCGTAGGTGCCGATGATCGTGCCGGAATTGACGATGCCGCCGCCGGCGCTGTTGAGGCCGACGGTGCCGGAACCGGTGACCTTGATGCCCCAGCCGCCGGCCGCCGCGATCAAACCTGAATTGACGATGCCGGCGGCAAACGTCGAAACCGCGGTGATGACGACGCCGCCACCCGAGATCGTGCCGCTATTGGTGATGTCGCCGACGAAAGTCGTAACACTGTGGACGACAATGTCGATCGCGAACGGCGAAGAGATCAGGCCCGCATTGGTAATGCCGCCGCCAGCGCTCGATGAGCCGAATACTGCGACATTGCTGATACGGATGCCATAGTCCGCGACCGACGAAATCGTGCCGGTGCTGCTATTGGTAATGCCGCCGAGGAAGGTCGCGTCGTTCAAGATTAGAATTCCGTCGGCTGCCGCGCCGGAAATCTGGCCGCTATTGGTGATCCCGCCGGAGACGGTGCCGACGCCATTGACATAGATGCCGACGTGGCCCGCCGAGATCGTGCCGGAATTGCTGATGCCGCCGAAAAAGCTGGTGACCCCATTGATATAGAGTCCTGTCTCTTTCGCCGAGATCTTGCCGGAATTGAAGATGCCGCCGCCGGCGCTCGCCGCACCGAACTGGGTAACATCGGTGACCTTGATGCCGATGTCGTTGGTCGCGACGATCGTGCCGGAATTGCTGATGCCGCCGGAGAAGGTCGAGACGTTGAAGACGGCAATGCCGGTGTTGCCCGCCGAGATCGTGCCGGAATTGGTGATGCCGCCGGTGAAGGTCGAGACAAAGTTGACGTAAATGCCGGGGCCGCTGACCGCTGAGACCGTGCCGGTATTGGCGATGCCGCCGGTGAAGGTGGAGACTTCTTGTACGGAAATACCACGGAATTGCGCCGAGATCGTGCCACTGTTCGTGATACCGCCGCCGCCGCTGCCGAACAGGACGACGTTGGAGACAGAGATGCCGGTGCGGCCCGCCGAGATCGTGCCGGCGTTGGAGATGCCGCCGGTGAAGGTCGAGACAAAGTTGACGTAAATGCCGGGGCCGCTGACCGCTGAGACTGTGCCGGTATTGGCGATGCCGCCGGTGAAGGTGGAGACTTCTTGTACGGAAATACCACGGAATTGCGCCGAGATCGTGCCACTGTTCGTGATACCGCCGCCGCCGCTGCTGCCGAACAGGACGACGTTGGAGACAGAGATGCCGGTGCGGCCCGCCGAGATCGTGCCGGCGTTGGAGATGCCGCCGGTAAAGGTCGAGACACTGAACACATTAATACCGGTGCCGACCGCCGAGATCGTGCCGGAATTGGCGATGCCGCCGGAGAAGTTCGAGACGCTATAGGCGCCGTGGCCGGTGGTGTTGCCGACGAGAATGCCGTTGCCAGCGGTTGCCGAGATCGTGCCGGCATTGCTGATGCCGCCGGTGAAGGTCGGGCCCGAGACCAGAACGCCGGTGTGCGAACTGGTGACCGCGGCGAGAGGCCCGATCAGGATGCCGTGCGCCGAGCCGGCGATAACGCCGGTGTCGGCAATGCCGCCGCCGATGGTGACGCTCTGAACGGCGATGCCGGTCCTGGCCTGGATCGTGCCCGAGTTGGAAATGCCGCCGGTGAAGTTCGAGATGGTGACGTTGCCCGCGCTGTTACCGACCAGGATGCCGACCGAGCCCGCCAGGATCGCACCGGAATTGGTGATGCCGCCGGTGAAGGTCGAAATGGTGACACTGCCACCGCTGCGGGCGGTGCCGCCGACGAAGATACCCGCATTCGCGACCGAGATGATCCCGGAATTGCTGATGCCGCTGCCGAACGTCGAAATGGTGACGGCAGCATGGGTGCCCCCGGCCAGGCCGCCGACCCAGATGCCGTTGCCGCCGGCCGCGATCGTGCCGGAATTGCTGATGCCGCCGCTGAAGGTCGAAACGCTCACCGTCGCGGTGTTGAAACTGCCGACGCCGGCCGTGGCCGCGCCACCGAGGAAGATGCCGTTGCCGCCGGCCGAGATCGTGCCGCTATTGCTGACACCGCCCGTGAAAGTCGAGATCGTGACCGATGCGTTTTCGTACCCGGCCGCGACACCGGCGGTGCCGCCGATCCAGATGCCGGCGCCGCCTGAAGAGATCATGCCGGAATTGGTGATACCGCCGGCGAAGACCGAAATCGCCACCTCTGCGGTTACGAGGAATTCGCTGCCAGATATGCTGGCAGCGCCACCGATCAATATGCCGGCGCCGCCTGAAGAAATCATGCCGCCGTTGGAAACGCCGCCGCCGAAGGAGCCGACAGTCACCGTTCCGCCGATCGAGTTACTCGACATGCCGCCGACCCAAATCCCGTCGCCGTTAGTCGCGGTGATGGAGCCGCTGTTGACGATCCCCCCGGTGAAGGTCGAGATCAGCACGCTCCCGAAGTGATTGGCGCTGCCGCCGACCACCACGCCATTCTGCCCGGCAGAGATTGTGCCGGAATTGGTCACACCGCCTCCAAACGATCCAATCGTCAGGTGTCCCAAGGAAACCGCGCCGCCGCCGATCAAGACGCCGTTTTGCGCCGCTGAGATTTCCGCTCCGGCCGCATTGGTAATGCCGCCGCTGAAAGTCGAGATCGTCAGCGATCCATGGGCGTTGACGCTGCCTCCGACCTCGACACCGTCGGTGCCGGCCGAAATCGTTCCGCTATTGCTGATGCCGCTGCTGATGCCGCCGCCGAAGGTCGAAATCGCGAGCGTGCCGCCAGCAACCTGACCGCCGACCACGACGCCGCCGAGCGACGCGGCGATATCGCCGCTGTTACTGATTCCTCCGGCAAATGTCGAAATCGTCAGCGTAATGTTGCCGGTTCTGTTGCCTACGCTGCCCCCGAGCAGGATGCCGTTCGCCCCGGCCGTGATTGTGCCGGCGTTGCTGATACCGCTGTCGAAGTACGAGACAAGAAGATCAGCTACTCGGCCGCTGGCGCCGTTGGCGGTACCGCCTACCGCGATCCCGTTTGCCGCCGCGGTGATCGCGCCGATATTGGTGATGCCATCATGGAAAGCCGAGACCGTGACTACACCTACGGCATTGGCACTTCCGCCAACCAAAATGCCATCCCCCCGGGCGGAAACCGTACCACTATTGACGATGCCGCCGGTGAAGGTGGAAATCGTCACGGTGGCGTTGATACTGCCGAGCGCTAGGCCGCCGACAAAGATGCCGTTGCCGCCGGCCGAGATCGTTCCCGAATTGCTGACGCCGCCTGTGAAGGTGGAGATCGTCAGCGGTGCGCTATCGTTAACGCCGAGGTCAGTAGCATCGCCGCCGACTTGGATGCCGGCAGCGCCGGCGATGATCGCTCCGCTGTTGAAGACGCCGCCACTGAACGTCGAGATGGCCACGATCGCGCTTTCGCCGTCGCCGGCAGCCGCACTGGCATTGCCGCCGACGAAAATGCCATAACCGCCTGCCGAGATCAGTCCAGCGTTGCTAATGCCGCCGCCGAAGGTCGAGATCGCCACCTGAGCGGTGTCGAGATTCAAGTCATCAGCAATGCCGCCGACAAGAATGCCGTTGCCGGTGCGGCCTGCGACGATCGTGCCGGAATTGCTGATGCCGCCGGCAAAGGTCGAGATCGTTACGGTGGCAACGCCATTGCTGGGGTTGGCGAAGTTAATAACGCCGCCCACTACGATGCCGTGGCCTGCGGCCGAGATCGTCCCCGAATTGCTGATGCCGCCAGCGAAGGTTGCGATCGTCAAGGTCGTACCGCCGCCGGTCAGGCCTTCGCCGACCAAAATGCCTTGCCCGCCTGCCGTAATCGTGCCGGCATTGCTGATGCCGCCGGTCAAGGTCGGCCCGGTGACGAGAACGCCGGTGTGGCTGGCGTTGATAACGCTGCCGGCGCCGACGCTCATGCCGTGGGTCGTGCCGAGGATAATGCCGCTGTCGACGATCGCGCCGTTGATCGTGCTCGCTGTGATCGCGATTCCGGTCTTGGCCGAGATCGTGCCGGAATTGCTGATGTTGCCGGAGAAGCTGGAGACGCCGCCGACAAAGCCCAAGCTGGTGACGTAACCGACTTTCAGCCCGATGCCGCCGGACGTGATCAAGCCGGAATTGGTGGCGCCGCCGAGGAACGTTGCGATGGCGCCGATCACCAGGCCAGCGTTGGCGCCGACCGAGATCGTGCCGGAATTGCTGATGCCGCCGTTGAAGGTCGAAATGCCGGCGACGAAAAGGCCGGTTTTCGTGCCAGAGATGATACCGCCATTGTTGGTGATGCCGCCGAAGAACGTTTGCGGCGTCACGAACGCGCCGACACTGCCGCCTGTGATCTCGCCGGTATTGACGATGCCGCCGCCGGGCGAATTGGCGCCGAAACTGACGACGGTGCTGCCGATCGCGATCGCGGCCTGGCCGTTCGGACCGGCAGAGGTGATGGTGCCGCCATTGGTAAGACCGGCGGTGAAGGTCTGCACGTTGATCGAGATGGCGTCGATGCCGCCGGAAATGGTGCCGCTGGTATTGACGATGCCACCGCTGAAAGTCTTGGTATCGAACAGATCGATGGCGACGGTTTGCGCGGCGATCAGGCCGCCATTGTTGGTGATGCCGCCGAGGAACGTCGACACGCCGTAGGTCTGGATGGCGCAAGCGCCCGAAGCGGTCATGGTGCCGGAATTGACGATGCCGCCGCTGAATGTCGTGAGGCCGCCGCCGATGCCGCCGAGGCCGAGTTCGATATCGATGCCGCCGGACAGAGTGCCGGCATTGGTGATGCCGCCGGTAAAGCTGTGCCCGATTATGCCGATCGCCGTCGTGGCGCCGGAGTTGATCTGACTGGCGGCGTCGAGCGTGATGCCGCCCGCGATCGTGCCGGTATTGTGGATGTGGCCCTGGAGCGTGCCGCTGGTAAAGGAAATCCCGCTCGCGGTGATGGCGCCGGAATTGGTGATATTGCCGGTGACGGTTTCGTTGTTGATGCAATAGCCGGTCACTGTGCCGGTGTTGTTCACGCCGGACGTCGGCACGGGCGTGCAGGCGGCAAACGCATGTGGCACGCCGGCGCCGACCATCAGCGCGGCGAGCGAACTCGACGCCAGCAGATGCCGGAATTTCGGCAGACCGGCGCGCGATGAACCCCGCATTGCAAACGCCCCAGGGATCGGTATCGCGTGCCGTTAGCGATCCGATCCACCATTCCCGTTGCTGTCAGGTTATTCCGGACCGCCGCGACGGGGCAATGAAACCCCGGCCGATTCTCCGCGCAATCCGTCAGTTTGGGGCGGGATTCCGGGGGGCTGTGGCAGAAATGCCACCAGCCTTGGTTCGCGCCGGCGGCTGCCGAAGTTTTGTCGCCGAAATAGCAACCATTCCTTGACATTGGTCCCCGTAACAGTTACGTACCCGCCAGCTCGCTCATCAGGGACGCCTTCGCGAGGGTACTCTCGGATGCGGAGCGAGTGCGGTGCCCGCGGGCGGGCCATACACCCGCTCCCGGGCGGCTCCGGACACCGCCCGGCCGGTAATAACGACCGGCCTGCGAGGAGCTCGCTGGACTGGGATAGGGGAAGATGCGGGTGACACCCGATGACGCCGAATCCCAGGAAGCGCGGCTGGAGCTGAGCGGAGGCGTTAATTCGCCGAAGCGAGTCCGCGGTGGAGCGCCGGAAGGCGCGCGCGCGGCGATCCGCGCGCTGCCGCACCCGTAAGGTGCGGCGCCAGTATGCGCCTTTCGGCGCTCCGCCTCCCTTTTATTTGGGAGGTTGTTGGAAGGGCTTTCGTAAAGCGTGCAGCAAGACTCGGATGCCAAGGCGCATCGCGAGAACGGAAATTTATGTTCACCTCTCCCCGCCGCGCGGGGAGAGGTCGAGTGAGCGTAGCGAACGAGGGTGAGGGGGCCTCTCAGCGATTTTGAGCGTCCACGTCTGAGCCCGGCGGAGAGGCCCCCTCACCCCACCCTCTCCCCGCGTGCGGGGAGAGGGAGTGCGCCCGCCGCCAGAGGAAATAACGACGGAGATACCCCATGCCGATTTTGTCAGCGCGCGTGAATTTCAACAAACATACCACGCCCGAGCAACGCCAGGCGCGCGAGCGGGCCGCGCGCGCTGCGCTGTGCCGGATCTATTGCGACGTCATGGCCTTATGGCGCAGTTGCGCGAACAAGCGCTGCAAGCGCCATCGCCGCTGTTGCGGTAAGGCAGGGCCGTGCCTGGAGCGCGGCCGGGTTGGCGTGCCGCGCAGTCAGCATGCCAAAATCCTCGCCGAGGTCCGCGCCGGCGGTCCGTCGCGCCTGGCGCCGATCAACAACGTGGAGCGGCAGCTGCGGCGGGATCCGCCGGGCTGGCTGTGATGCCCAGGAATCAAAAGCGCCCCGGAGAACCGGGGCGCTTTATCGTTCACGAGATCGCGGAAGGCTTACGCAGCCTGCTGGCTCTCGATCACCGCCGGGCCGTTGGCCTTGCCGTTGATCGGGATCGAGCGCGGCTTTTTCGCCTCGGGAATCTCGCGCACGAGGTCGACGTGCAGGAGACCGTTTTCGAGGCTGGCGCCCTTGACCTGGACAAAGTCGGCAAGCTGGAACACGCGCTCGAAGGTGCGGGCGGCGATGCCCTGGTAGAGCACCTCACCGCGCTTTTCCTCCTTCTTGGCGTTTTTCTCGCCGCGGATGGTCAGCGTGTTCTCTTTGGCGACGACCGACAATTCCGGCTCGTCAAAGCCGGCGACCGCCACGGAGACGCGGTACGCGTTGTCGCCGGTCCGCTCGATATTATAGGGCGGATAACCCGGCGCGGCGCCCTCGAGGCCTTGATCGAGCAGCGAGAACAACCGGTCGAAGCCGACGGTGGAACGATAAAGAGGGGACAGATCGAAAGTTCGCATGGCATATCCTCCTTGTGAAGCGACATGCGGATGACTCGCCCGTATGGGCCAAGCCGATGAATGCGCAGCCCGCTTTGGCCTGCGCAAATCTGATATGGGATGGCATTCCCGGCTCGCAAGATGGTCGCTAAAGTACTGTTTCTAAGGGCATATTTTGTCTTCAGCGAATTCCATCCAAATTGCCGGATTTGAGCAAAGCAAAGATGACGTTGGGCGCGAGACTGCTATAAGCGGACGCAGAACCGTTCAGCTTCGGCCTCATGAAACTCGTCTCAATTCCCGCCAATCCGGTTCCGGATAATTTCGTCACCGGCATGCTCAAGACGCCCGACGGCGTGAGCTTGCGCTTTGCGCGCTGGCTGCCGCCGGCCGGGCGTCGCGGCACGGTGTGCATTTTCCAGGGCCGCGCCGAATGGATCGAGAAATATTTCGAGACGGTGCGGGATTTGCGCGCCCGCGGTTTTGCGGTCGCCGCGCTCGACTGGCGCGGGCAGGGCCTGTCGGATCGCGCGCTCGGCGACCGGCGCAAGAGCTATGTGCGCGATTTTTCCGAATACGACAGCGATCTCGAGACCTTCATGCGCGAGGTCGTGCTGCCGGATTGTCCGCCGCCGATCTTCGCGCTCGGCCATTCCACCGGCGCGTCGGTTCTCATCCGCGCCGCGCATCGCGGCCATCGCTGGTTCGACCGCATGGTGCTGACCGCGCCGTTGATAAAGCTCGGCGGCGTCGATTATTCGCACGGCGCCGGTCCGCTGATCGTGCGGGCGCTGCGAATGGCGGGTTTCGGCACCATGTATGTGCCGAAGACCGACACCAGCATCGTCGAGTCGCGGCCGTTTCTCGGCAACATCCTCACCTCGGATCCGGTGCGCTATGCCCGCAATGCGGCGATCATCGAGGCGGAGCCGGCGCTCTCGGTCGGCGCCCCGACGGTCGCATGGATGGACTCGGCATTTCGCTCGATGCGGGCGATGCGCGAGCACAGCTATCCGGCGCGCATCCGCCAGCCGATGCTGATCGTCGCCGGCGGCAGCGACGCCGTGGTGTCGAATCCGGCGATCGAGGATTTCGCCAGCATGCTGCGCGCCGGCTCGCATCTGGTCATCGTCGGCGCCCAGCATGAGATTTTGATGGAGCAGGACCGTTTCCGCACCCAATTCTGGGCGGCGTTCGACGCCTTCGTGCCAGGCACGCCGCTGTATTAGTCATTCCGGGGCGCGCCGAAGGCGCGAGCCCGGAATCCATAATCACGAAACAAGAAATGTTTTTAAGCCGATGCTAAATCGGTGGTGGTTATGGATTCCGGGCTCCTCACGGAGCCTGTCATCGGGCCGCGCGACTTCGCGCGGGCCCGTTGGCTCGGCCCCGGAATGACGAAATCATCTATTGAGCACGTCCATCGCCTGCGCATGCACGCGCTTGTCGCCGGCGGCGACGATGCGGCCGCCGTTATGCGGCCGGCCGTTGTCCCAGGTGGTGATGATGCCGCCTGCGCCTTCGATGATCGGAATGAGCGGCAGCACATCGTGCGGCTTGAGCTCGGTCTCGATGACGAGATCGACTTGGCCGGCGGCGAGCACGCAATAGGCGTAGCAATCGCCGCCATAGCGCGACAGCCGCACCGCGTTCTCAACGCGGCCGAAGCTTTGCCGGTCGGCGGTGTTCATCAGGAGCGGACTGGTGGTGGCGAGGATGGCGTCGCCGAGCGAAGCGCAGGGTCGCACGCGCAAATCGCGATCGCCGGCCGGGCCGCGATAGTGGGCGCCGCGGCCGTCGCCGGAGAAATGCTCGCGGATGAACGGCTGGTGCATCATGCCATAGATCGGCTCGCCCCGGCGGGTCAGCGCAATCAGCGTGCCCCAGACCGGCATGCCGCAGATGAACGATTTGGTGCCGTCGATCGGATCGAGCACCCAGACGTATTCGGCATCCGCATGGTCGGCGCCGAATTCCTCGCCGACGACGCCATGCTCGGGAAAGGTCCGCTTGATCAGCGCGCGCATCGCGGCCTCCGCGGCGCGGTCGGCGGCGGTCACCGGATCGAAGCCGCCGGAATGGCTTTTATTCTCCAGCCCAAGACTTTCGCCGCCTAGCGCGCTGCGGAAGAACGGCCGGATGGTCTCGCCGGAAACGGCGGCGAGTTCGTCTACGAATGCCGCAAAGTCGATCGCTGTCATGCGCGCCCTCAGCTGTTGCGGGTTCGAGTAGCGGAGCTTTCACACCACGGCAATCCGCGGGCAGGGCGTGACTTGCCGGCCACACCCGGCGTTAATCCGATATGCAAAATTGGGCTAGCCGGGCGGCGTCACTTTGCAGCGCCCCTTGGCGGTATTTTAAGCAGAGCGGAGCCGTCGACCAAATCATTGATCTTGAAGGATTTATTCTAAAACCCGGGAGCGGTACCGCAGCCGTGGCGATCAAGCTCCTAAATTTGCGGCAGCGGCAACAGAGAAACCCCCAGGAAATAGGTCAGTAGCTCTTGTATTTTGTGCGGCGCGGTGTATGTTGCTGCAGTGCGGTAGCGAGAGGTTCCCTCCCGTTACCGTCGCCCTCCTTGGGCGTTTCCTCCCTAGACTTGGGCCGCTCCCGCAAGGTGAGCGGCCCTTTTTCTTTCAACGCCAGATTGGCTATTCCGCCGCGGCGCGGTAGGGCCGCAATTCCTCGATCGGGATCGTGGCAAGCCGCTCGGCCAGCTCTTCGAATTCGCCGGCAAGCTTCGCAAACGAAGCGGAACGTTCGTAGCGCCGCTCGTCCATATAGAGCGCGCGATTGATCTCGAGCTGGATCGCATGCAGGCCGGTGGTCGGATTGCCGTAATGCTCGGTGATGAAGCCGCCGGCATAAGGCTTGTTGCGGCTGACCGTATAGCCGAAGCCACGCAGGCACTGCTCGATCGTCTCGGCCACCACGGCTACGCAGCTCGTGCCGTAGCGGTCGCCCAGCACGAGGTCGGCGCGCGGCCGCTCGTCACGGCCCCCGGTCGACGACGGCATGGAATGGCAATCGACCAGAATGGCAGTGCCGAAATCGCGCTGCAGCCGCATGAATACCCGCCGCAGCATCCGATGATAGGGCTTGTAGAGCCCGTCGATCCGGCGCAGCGCTTCGCCGACCGAGATGCGCTGATCGTAGATTTCCTGGGCGTCGCCGACGACCCGCGCCACGGTGCCGAGCCCGCCGGCCACCCGCATCGAGCGGGTATTGGCAAACGACGGCAGCCGGCCGTCGAACATTCGCGGGTCGAGTTCGTAGGGCTCGCGGTTGACGTCGACATAGCAGCGCGGGAAATGCGCCCGCATGATCGGGAAACCGCGGGCGGCCACGCCTTCGATCAATTCGCCGACGAAACTGTCCTCGGAGCGGCGCAGCGTCGCCAGATCGAGGCGCGAGGTCTGCAGGAACTCGGCCGGATAGACGCGCCCGCTATGCGGCGAATTGAACAACAGCGGCCCGCGGCACGGCGCCGGCTCGGTCGTCTCGAACGGGGGATCGAATTCGTACTGGATTTCCGACATGACGCCCGGCGGGCTTTCCGTGACACGCGATCCGGCACCCGTTCCCTAGCGTGCGCCTGCGACCATTGTCCATAGGCGTTCTGGCTTGCCAAGACCACTTAGCGCCGTCGTTATATGGCCGTCTTTCACTCGATGTTTACCGGCCATCCGGCTTATGGAAGTGTAGGGGGGCCGGCGTAAGCCGGGCGTGAGTGATCATGTCTAAAATTCTGCTTGCCGAAGACGACATCGATATGCGGCGTTTTCTCGTCAAAGCGCTGCAAAATGCCGGTTTTGAGGTCATTTCCTATGACAATGGCCTATCGGCCTACCAGCGCCTGCGCGAGGAGCCGTTCGAGCTTCTCCTGACCGATATCGTCATGCCGGAGATGGACGGGATAGAACTCGCTCGCCGCGCGGCCGAGCTCGACCCCGACATCAAGATCATGTTCATCACCGGCTTCGCCGCCGTGGCGCTCAATTCCGATTCCACCGCGCCCAAGCACGCCAAGGTGCTGTCCAAACCGATCCATCTGCGCGAACTGGTCAGCGAAGTGCATAAGATGCTGGCGGCTTAAGCCGGCCGGAGATGTGAACTCGCGCGGCCCATCGCTACGGCGCTATCCTGCTTTTCGATGGGGCGATGCGATGAGTTGCGGCAAGATTCGCGCGGCGATGACTTCCAAGACCGCATCTCGCGTGTCGCGGCACTGTGCCAGCATTCCGAACGCGTCGTCGTCTTCCACGTTGGGATTACTGAGCGCGCGCACCCGTTCAAGAAGCGTTTCGAAGCCAAGCACGCCCGCGGCATTAATGAGTTCGTGAGCCTCGCGGCGCGCGCGAATGTTGCGCGGGTCTGCGACGTCGACGCGGCCTGACGCTGTCGTCACATCGGCTTGCCGATGCCGCGTGCCGCGGCGCGGCGGCAGATCAGATCGGCGAAGGCGATATCTTCCAACGCGATGCCGAGTGACTTGAACAGCGTGATATCGGCCGGGCCGCGGCGGCCGGGAGCTTTCCCGGTCATGACGTCGCCGAGCTCGACAATGTCCTGCCATTTCAGGCGGCCGGCGGCGACGAGATCGCGGTATTCGGCGGCTTCCTCTTTGGCCTGTGCCACATGATCGGTTGCGCGCACCGTGGCGCGCAGCACCGTTTCGGTATCGACTTCGCGCCGCGTCGCGGCATTGGCGCCGGCGGCGTTGACGTGCACGCCGGATTTCAGCCAGTTGGCGCGCAGCACCGGCTCGGCCGATTTGGTGATGGCGATGACAATGTCGGCCTCGGCGACCGCGGCTTCGGCGGATGCGGCCGGCGCAGCGGCGACGCGGAGCTCGCGCTCGATGCGGTGCGCGAAGCCGTCGCGGTGCGCGACCGTCGGGCTGAACACGCGGATGTCGGTAATCTCGCGGACCGCGCAGACCGCGGCAACTTGGGTGAACGCCTGCCGGCCGACGCCGATGACGCCGAGCGTGCGGGCTTCCGGCCTGGCCAGCAGTTTGGTCGCTAATCCGCTCGCCGCACCGGTGCGCATCTGGCCGAGATGGTCAGACTCGATCATCGCCAATAGCCGACTGTCATTGGCCGAATAAAGCAGCACGTGCGAGCAACCCGCCTCGGAAGCGATGTGGTAGACTTTCAGGCCGAACAAGCCCTTGGCGCCCCGCGCCGCGCCCATCAAATTGAAAGCTGCAGCCCTCGCGGATGCCCGCTGGCGCGGCAGGTTGACGGTTGCCGCATCCGACCAAGTCGCGAACAGGTCTTCAAGCGTGGCAATCGCGTCCTTGACCGTGACCAGCCGGCAAACGTCGTCTTCGGTCAAATAGATCGCAGTGTCCGATTTGGATGTGCGGCTCGTTTTAACTCTGTTCGAGGCGCTCTTACCTTTCAGTCCCGGCTTCGCCTTGGCTTTTCTCGCGGCTGCGCTCTTTTTGCTGACCTTGCTCATAGCTCTCTTCGGCCCCTCTTCGCCTCTGTGTACGATCGCCAGCGCGACCCCGAGCATAGTTCAGTTGGGGAAAGCCAGCACAACCGTCATAAACATTTCGTGCGATCGTGGTTTCAGTGGCGGGTGGATGCAATTGGCGATTGTGACGCCAAAAAGCCTGAGATAAGCTTCTCGCCTACCGGCGCCGGTCCGAACTCAATCAGGGAGGCCGATCATGCCACGTACGGTCAGCTTAGGGGCTCGTGCGCCCCGCGATCCGAAATTCAGGGATATCGACGCGTCCGCGCTTTATGCGATTGCCCAGGCCGCGGTGAACGTCGAGCTGTTCACCATTCCGCTTTACATGGGCACGCTTTATTCGATCCAGGGCACCCATCAGATCACCGCCAAAGGCCAATCCTATTTCAAAGGCCGGCTGTGGCCGGGCGCGGCGACGACCGCCAATCCCAAGACCGCCAACGAGACCGCGTTCAACGTCATCTTTTCCGTATTCATTCAGGAGATGCTTCATCTCCAGCTCGCCGCGAATATGGCGACCGCAATCGGGCTGACGCCGAGCTTCACCAGCCCGGCGCTCCAAGACGCCAATAGCGGCTGGACCTGCTACGGCCCGACCAACACGGTCATTCCCCACATTGTCGACCTGCGCGACATGGACGCGCCGTATTCAAGCTTGATCGTCAATATCGCGGCTCTGACCGAGGCGCAGGTCAATTTGTTCCTGGCCATCGAGGAGCCCGACGACGTCGCGCGCAAGCACATCGTCAAGGGCAACTATTTTCCGACCGTGCCGTTCGCCGGCTGGGAGACGTGGTTTAACGAAAAGAATCTGCCGATGTTCGGCACCATCGGCCAGCTCTACCAGTGCTATTACGATTATCTGAATCTGCGCTACACCGACGGCACCAGTCTCTGGCAATACGTCACCGTCTCTTCGCAACAGCGCGATTTGTTCAACGTCGAGGTCGCCGGCGATCATCCGCTGCGCGAATATCCAGGCTCCGAGGCGTCGCTGAGCTCGATGCGGGCCGTGGTCGACATGATGGACGCCATCACCGATCAGGGCGAAGGCAGCACGCTGGTCAAGACCGATGCGCGGCTGTTGGCGGCCGTGGAGGAAAAATACCGCTCGTCCGACCAGGCGCTGACGCAGGACTATCCGAGTTATACCGACAGCGGCCAGCCAGCGCCGTCAGCCGATGCGGCGGCGCGCTTCAAAAACGACGGCAAGGACCATTTCGAACGCTTCGGGGAAGTCCTGGCGCTGCTCGAGGGCGGCAAAATCGTGACCTGGCCGGATTGGTTCAAAGCCGGCAATATCTGGAAGAAGGAAGACTTGCAGGCGAGCGATTACAATCCGAACGACAATCCGAAGCTGCCATCGACCGAGGCGATCGCTGCCGCACTCAATGCGCTTGCGGTGCCGGCCGTGCGCGAGGGCAATCACAAGCTGATCAGCCAGGTAGCCGCGGGCGCGATCGCCGGCGTCACCACCGTGCTGAACGAATATTGGAAGAGCCAGGACCCGAAAAATCCAGTGGCGTTTCCGTCACCGTCGATGGGCGGCACCGGCGACCGTATGGCGATCTGCTGGGCGCTGTTCGGGCAAGCTCCGGATCTGTCGCTCGGCGTCGATCCGATCGTACCGGGCAAGCTTTATCACACCTGCCAGGCGCTCGACTTTTCCGGACTGGGCAACAATCAATGTGCTCCGGCCGAGGTGTTTCATACCTGCATCGGTTCCAACAAATGCAAGGCGCAAGGCGGCTGCGGCTTCGTGCAGAAGACGACGGGCGGCGGCATTTGCGGCCAAGCCATGGGAACCCGCGGGCCGCTAAGCGCCGGCGGTTGCGGTGCGCCGCAGCCGGGCAACGCGATCTATTCGGCGCCGAACGACAACAAGTGCGGCACTTTCGGCGGCTGCGCCGTGCCGATCTCGGCCGCGCAGGTCTATCCGAAGAGCGGTACCATGGAGCTGTTCGACTTCACCGGCGAAGACAATACGCCGGCGCCGATCGGCAAGATGAATTTCAGCGAAGGCGAGCTGGTCCATGACGTGGCGTATCGTGCCTATCTCGCGGTCATGGCGCATCGCGGCCAGAAGCCGCCGCCTAGCCCGCCGCCGAGCGCCATCCGCTTGGCCTTTCCGCCGTCGACGTGACGCTGTGGGTGATCGCCGCGCGGCGCCGCGGCTCGGTGTGGACCCGGTCTCGTGAGTAGCGGCAAACCGCGTCTCGGACTGCCGAACCTCGGCGACGGCGTCGGCTTGCGCGATACGCACTTTCCGCACCTCATGCGCACCGATCCCGCGCAATGGGGGTCGATTGGTTCGAGATCATCAGCGAGAATTTCATCGACAATTACGGCTATCCCGCGCACGTGCTGGATCGCATAGCGGCGCATCGGCCGGTCGTGATGCACGGCGTGTCGCTGTCGATCGGCAGCACCGATCCGCTCGACATGGCCTATTTGCGCAAGCTGCGCGAGCTCGCCGAGTATGTGCGGCCGGTCTGGATTTCAGATCATCTGTGCTGGACCGGCATCAGCGGCGTGAACTCGCACGATCTGTTGCCGATGCCGCTGACGCGGCAAAGCCTCGCGCACGTCGCCGACCGCGTGCGCGCGGTGCAAGATTATCTCGGCTGTCCGCTGATTCTGGAAAACCCGAGCACCTATCTCGAATTTCGTGCTTCCGATATTCCGGAATGGGAGTATTTGCGCTTGCTGGCGGAACAAACCGGCTGCGGCCTCTTGCTCGACGTCAACAATGTCTATGTCAGCGCCACCAATCACGGCTTCGACATGACGACCTATGTGGAAGCGGTGCCGGCGGAGAGTATCGTCCAGGTGCATCTGGCGGGCTGCACCGATTGCGGCTCGCATATGATCGATACGCACAATCAGCCGGTGCCGGACCGGGTCTGGCCGCTCTACACCTTGGTGCAGCAAAAAACCGGCGGCGTCGCCACCTTGCTGGAATGGGATGCCGACATTCCGCCGTTTCCGGAGCTGCTGACGCAGCTTGCCAAAGCCAAAGCGGCGCGCGCAGGCATCATTCCCGATGCGGCACCGCCGCTTGCGGCGGCAGCCCGGGCGCTCTCAAATCCGGTGGATTTTCAGCTCGGCACCGGCGATGGCTGACGCGGATCTCGGCGTTTTGCAGCGCTGGATGCTAAGCGCAGTGACCACGCCCGGCGGCGTGCGTGAAGGCGTTCGCTTAGCACGCGACGCCTACGCGCTGGATGTCGGCGACGCGGTGAAGGGCTCGAACCGGCTGTCGGCGCCGGCCCGTCTCGAAATCTACGCCCGCGGCTACGTGCTGCGTTTGCTGGAATGCCTGCGCGCCGAATTCCCCATCTTGCTGGCGCTGGTCGGCGACCAGGTGTTTGAGATGTTCGCCTCGTCTTACGTCTGGAGCCGGCCGTCGCGGTCACCCTCGCTGTATGCACTCGGCGCGGGATTTGCGGATTTTCTGCAGTCGACGCGGCCCGATTCCGGCGTAACGCCGGGAGCGATCGAGGCGATCCCAGCTAATCTCGCGGCGCTGGAACGCGCCCGCGCGGAAGTCTATCGGGCGCGTGGCCTCGAAGAGGATCATGCGCATCATGCCGGCGATACGGTCACGTTGATGATTTCCGGCGCGTCATTGCGGTTGCCGGAAACCGTGCGGCTATTGGCGCTCGAATTCGATTTCACCGGCGCCATCGAAGCGGTGGGGCGCGGCGACAAGCCCCTGGTGCCGCCGGCGAAGCCGACGCTTTATGCCGTCGCGCGCAGCCGCTATCGCGTCCATACCCATGTCTTGGAACCGTGGCAGTTCGCATTTCTCGGCGCTTGCGGTGCGCAAGGCTCGCCGCCACAAGATGCCTGCGAAGCGGCGCAATCGGCCGCCGCCTGCGACGCGGCCGAAATTTGGGCTAGACTATTGCTCTGGATGCCGGCGGCGTTGGATGCCGGCCTCGTTACGATGGCGAAGTGAATGAGGGAATGCACATGAAGGTCGAAAAAATCAAATATCCCATGGGTGCGCTGACCGCCGAAGGGGCGCTGATTTATGACGAGACGATCGCCGCCAAGCGCCCGGCATTGCTGATGGCGCCAAATTGGATGGGCATGACCGACGCGGCGATCGAGCGCGGCAAGCTTGTCGCCGGCGACCGCTATGTCGTTTTCGTCGCCGACATGTATGGGCAGGGCACGCGCCCGGCCGATTTCGGCGAGGCCGCGGCACTCGCCAATCCGCTGCGCGAGAACGCGGCCGAGCAGCGCAAGCGCATCCGCGCCGCCTATGACGCGATGGTCGCTGAAGCGGGCAAGCGCAATCTGATCGACGGCCGCCGCGCCGCGGTCGGCTTCTGCTTCGGCGGCGGCAACGTGCTGGAGCTCGCCCGCGATGGCGCCGATATCGCCGCCGCGGTGTCGATCCATGGCGACCTGAAAACCGCTTCGGCGGCAAAAAAGGGCGCGGTCAAGGCCAAGCTTCTGGTGGCGCACGGCGCGCCCGATCCGGTTGCGCCGAAAGCGGACCGCGACGCTTTCGAAAGCGAGATGGATGCGGCCGGCGCCCAATGGCAGATGCTCGTCTTCTCTGGCGTCTACCACGCCTATACCGATCAGGGCTCCGATGTTCCCGGTGTTGCGGGTTGGCATGAGCCGGCATGCCGGATGACATACGCGGCGACACATCAGTTCCTCGCCGACGCCTTCGCAGCCAAACTGTGACGGCACTCACCGCACGGCCATACGAACGAGGCGTGAAGCCGGCGGTACCGGTTTCTTTCTCCATTGAGGCCCGGTAAGCTGAAGGCAACATGTCGATAACAACGTCATACGCGCCGCAGGAAACGCTCCAAAAGGCTCATCAGCCGCAAAGCTTTACCGGCGGCATCGCTTCGCTTGCCGACGACCGGCTCTATGTGCTGCAAAATCCGTTCGCGCTCGACGGCCGGGTCAGCTCCTATCCGTCGAGCGCACGGGGCTTTTCGGTCGTCAACAGCTATCTCCTGACGCAGCCCGACGCCGCGCTGCTGATCGATACCGGCTTCGGCAAAGATGAGCCGGTGATCCGCGCCCAGATCGAGTCGCTCATCGCGCCGGGCCTGCCGCTGTCGCTGTTTCCGCTGCGGCTCAACGAGTTCATGTCGATCAATAATGTCGCGAGCTTCGCCGGCCATTTCAACGTCGAGACCTGCTACACCAGCAATATCGACGCGGCGCTCTGGTTCGATTTCGGGGAGGCGGGCGGCCGCGACATTCTCAAATCGATGAAGGTCACCGCGGTGGGCCGCGCCGATTCCATCGCGCTTGGGAAATTGGGCCGCCGGATCGACGTGATGAATGCGCCGATCAGGCTGATCGCCACGCGATGGCTCTACGACCATGCCACCAAGACGCTGTTCTCCTCCGATCTGTTCACCCATCTCTGGCGCGATACCGCGGCCGGCCCGTGGATCGTGAATGAAAGGGACAACGATCCGACGCCGCCGCGTGACGTCCGCTCCTTCATGCTCAATACCCGCTATTGGTGGCTGGAAGGCGCGCCGACCGATTCGATCCGGCGCGGTATCGGCAACGTGTTCGACAAATACGACATCGAGACCATCGCGCCGGGCTATGGCTGCATCTTGCGCGGCCGCAACGTGGTGGCGCGGCACTATCAGATGCTCGATGAATTTTTGAAAGCCTGCGACAAGAGCGTCGCGGTGTCGCGCTATGTCACGCGCGACGAGGAACGTTGAATGCTCGATAAGCCGCAGACTAAAGGCATGCTCGATACACCCGTTGCCGAAAGAATGCCGCGCGAGATCGCGCCCGGCGTGTTCTGGATCGGCGACTGCCTGGCGCAGCGCCACAAGGGCAAGGTCTATCACGGCTATAACGCCGCCTTCCTGGTCGCCGGCGACGACGCTTCGATCCTGGTCGAGACTGGACACCCCAAGGATTTTCCGGTCATCGAGCGGCATCTCAACGCCCTGTTCGCCCGCGGCGTGGCGCCGCTGAAATATCTGTTCGTCACCCACCAGGAAACGCCGCATTGCGGCGGACTCGGCCGCGTCCTCAAAACCTTTCCTGACGCCATCCTGTGCGGCGACGTCAGCGATTATCATTTGGCGTTCCCGCAATACGAAAACCGCATGCGCTGGATGAAGGAAGGCGACGAGATTGATCTCGGCGGCCGGTCATTGATGGCGGTAGAGCCGGTGATCCGCGATCTGCGCACCACCTGGTGGGGCTTCGAGACCCGCGAGCGCGTGCTGTTCCCCGGCGACGGCTTCGCCTACAGCCATTATCACGAAGACGGCCATTGCGGGCTGGTCGCCGAGGAAGCGGTCTCGCTCGATCTGCCGGACGTGTCGTCGACTTTTGCCGACCTCGCGCTGTTCTGGACAAAATTTGCCGACATGAACGTCTATTGTGACCGGCTCGATCATCTCATCACGCGGCTTAACGTCAAAACCATCGCGCCGACCCACGGTCTGCCGATCACCGACGTGAAAACCACGGTGCCCAAGGTGCAAGCCGGGCTGAAGGCCGCGGCGCTGATGCCGGAGACGGGGACCAACGAGAAGGTGGCAGCGGCCGGGGCTGCTTTGTAGCCTGCGTCGAGCGGCCCGCCTTTGCTTACTGCGCTCGTCTTTTACCGACACGAGTGTTCCGATATTTCCCGCGCTCATGCAGGTGGCGTGGAACTCCCGCCGCCCGCCGCATCGCGATGCCATTGCTATCGCAAGCGCAGTGTGTTCATTTTTCCCGGTCGTCAACTCACCGGGGGAACCATCTATGCGCAAGGAACTTGCTCTGCTCGCCTCGATCGCCGCGCTATTTACGTTCATCGCGTTTAGCGCCCAGGCCATGCCGGCCGCCCCGCTCAAAGGCGCCTCGAACTCCAGCCAGGTGATTCATGTCGCCGGCGGCTGCGGCCGCGGTTGGCATCGCGGTCCGTACGGACATTGCCGCCGCAACTAGGTTCGGCATTCAACGCGAACTTGGCCCGGACGTCCGGGCCAAGTTTTTTGCGGCGCAACCGGATCGGGGAGAACACGGATGAAACAGCTCAGCATCGGTGACGTCACCATCACTAGCATCATCGAGCGCGATGGGCCGTGGCGGAAACCGGAAGAGATGTTTCCGGCTTATGATGCGGCGGTCGGCAAGCGCCATCTTGCGGAACTCGATCGCGAGGTGTTCGACCCGGCGTCCGGCAAGATGGTGATCACCTACCAGACTTTCATCGTGCGCACGCCCAAGCACACCGTGCTGATCGACACGTGTACCGGCGAGGACAAGGACTATCCGCCGCCGATGGATTTTCCGAAACAGCCTTGGCTGGACGGCTTTCGCGCCGCCAGCCTGCGCTTCGAGGACATCGATTACGTGTTCTGCACCCATCTGCACATCGATCATACCGGCTGGAACACGATGCTGCGCAACGGCAAATGGGTGCCGACGTTTCCGAAGGCCAAATACATCTTTCACAAGCGCGAATACGCCGCCTGGGAAGAATCGAACAAACGCGGCGAGAACCGGCCAGGCGGCGGCGGCAATGTCTGGGGCTATAATTGCGAGCCGGTGGTCGCGGCCGGGCAGGCGCTCCTGGTCGACGACGACTACGCGCTCGACGATACGTTTTCGCTCACGCCGACGCCCGGCCATTCGCCGTGCCATTGCTGCGTCAATATCCGCTCACGCGGTCAGCATGCGGTCGTCGTCGGCGACCTGATGCATCACGCCCTGCAGGTTCGCGAGCCGGACTGGTCGACGATGTTCGACTGGGACCAGGAAGAGGCCAAACGGTCGCGCCGAAAATTCCTAAGCGAGGCGGCAGGCACCGGCAAATTCGTGTTGCCGATCCATTTCCCGCATCCGACCACCGGGCTCATCGAGGCCGACGGCGAACGCTTCCGCTACAAGTTCGTGCGCTGAAACTCCGCGCATCGTCATTGCGAGGAGCAAAGCGACGAAGCAATCCAGATCGGCGTCTCCGACTGGATTGCTTCGCTTCGCTCGCAATGACAAGAAAAGCTGTTACTGCCCCGCGATGTGATTGTCGCGGATCACCTGTCCCCACAGCGCGATCTCGTTCTTGAGCAAAGCGGCGGACGCCTCGGGCGTTTCCTGATCGGCGGGATATTCATAAATTCCGCCGTCGGCGTAAGTCTTCTGCAGCTTGGGATCGGCCAGTGCGGTGCGCAGCGCGGCGTTGAGCTTGTCGACGATCGGCTGCGGCGTTCCGGCCGGCGCCAGCAGCATGTGCCAGAAATCGACATTGAGCTTGTCGTAGCCGAGATCGCCGAACGTCGGCACGTCCGGCAATTGCGAGAACCGCCGTTTGCCGACGATGGCGTATACCTTCAACTTGCCGCTCTTCACCAAGGGCCCAGCCACCACTGACGAGATGATACTGAGATCCGTTTGGCTGCCGAGCACATCCACGAGCGCCGGACCGGCGCCGCGGTAGGGCACCTGCGTGACCTTCACGCCGAGCCCTTGCATGATCAGCACGTCGGCCAGATGACCGAATGAGCCGACGCCGGGATGCCCGACCTTGATGTTGCCGCTGTGCTCTTTCATCCAGGCCAACAGCTCCTTGAAATTGTTCGCGGCCAGTGTCGGGCGCCCCGCCAGCGTATTCGAGGTGATATTGACCAGGCCGATGGGGACGAAATCCTTCTCCGCGTCGAAGGTGCGATCCGGATAGAGCGTCATGCCGGCCGCCAGTGCCGGCTGGTGCAGCAGGATGGTATAGCCGTCCGGCTCGGCGCGCGCCGCCTTAGCGGCGGCGATCATGCCGCCGGCGCCGCCGATATTCTCAATCACGATCGGCTGGCCGAGCGCCTTCTGCAGCGGATCCTGAAGAATGCGCGCAGTGGCGTCGTCGGCACCGCCGGGCGGGAAGGCGACGATCAAGGTTATCGGACGATCGGGATAGGTCTGCGCCGAGGCGGCGCCGGTGACGAAAAGACAAGCGGCGAACATCAACGCCACGAAAAAGCGGGCGAACGTCATGAAACCTCCCCAAAGGTTTTCCAACATGGCCATCTGTTATTGTTGTCCGGCGCCGGCCGATTGAATTCGGACTTGGCTTGGATACTCCTCCTTTTTGGGAACCCTCCGCAAGGCTGCCGCGAGAGGTGCGACGTTTCGCTGCCTAATGTTTCTTGCGCATTTCGCCCGATGAATTGACGGTGGCGTGCAGATTGCGGGCGAATTCGACCGCGCCATAGACCGCCATGTCCGGACCTGTTTTTACATATTCCTTGACGCCGTAGATCGCCGGCTTCGGCGCCTTGAGGATGGCGGCGCACAAGGTTTCGACCGCGGCGTCGAGCTTGGCGGCCGGCACCACGTCGCTGACGATGCCGAAGCTCAAGGCGCGCTCCGGACCGATCTCGGCTTGCGAGTAGACCAGATAGCTCATCGCCTTGCGCGGTACGCGGTCGACGAACGACGACATCACCATCGTCGGCAGGATGTTGTGCGCCATTTCCGGCACCTGAAACACCGCGGCGTCGCTCGCCAGCGTGATGTCACAGGCCGCGGCGATAGCGCAGCCGAACCCCAGCGCGCGGCCCTGCACGACGGCGATGATCGGTATCTTGGCGTCGCGCATGGCGCCGTAGCAGTCGAACACTACGTCGCTGAAGGCGCGCCGCTCGTAGGCGTCGGGCTCAGTAGCCGGCCGCTGACCCATCATGGCGCGGCCGACGCAAAAGTCCTTGCCGGCGCCGCGCAGCACGACGAGACTCGATCTCTTCTCGGCGCCCGCAATGATGCCGGCGAGCTCGGCGACCATTGCATCGGAAACGGCATTACCGCGATCCGGCTGGTTGAGCGTGACGCGCAGGATCGGTCCGTCTTGTTGGGTCAAAATGTCAGGCATTGTCGCTCCAGTCCGCTGTGTATTCATTATTCATTCTTGCCGCGTCGCGCGGAGGTTAGCTGCGGCTTCACCGCCTGTAGCACGGCGCTCGAATTAACCAAACATTTACCATACTCGAGTCAAACCGGGGCAAGGGCGACGCTACGACACCGGGCAAATCGCCATGGCTGTCTCCGGCGCGCTTTGCCCGCGATCGACTTAGCGTTTTAGCCGGCGGCTGCAAAAGCTGCGGCGACTTGCTGCAACTTCGAGATGCGGGGGCGACGCTCCGTCATCACGATGAGCGAGCGACATGAACCGCAAAATGCGGCGCGCGGAGACGCGAAATAACGGAAAACAGCATCGTTCGGCACGACGCAACGAGAGCGGACATCGGCCGGCCCCGATAGCCGGCGCTTTGACCCGGCGCTTCGCCGAAGCGCTGCACTGTCACCAGTCCGGTCGATTGACCAAGGCCATTGCCTTCTACGATCAGATTCTCTCGCTCAACCCGCATCTCGCGGCGGCTCATTGCAACCGCGGCGCCGCCCTTGTGGGTTTAGGCAGATTCGCCGACGCCGAGGCCGCGTACCGCCGCGCCATCGCGCTCAATCCGCGCTTTGTCGACGCTTACAACAATCTCGGGATAGCTCTTTGCGAACTTGGCAGGCTGGATGAAGCCAAATCTGCATTCCGGTTCGCTATCGCGCTCAAGCCGGATTTGCCGCAGTCCCACTCGAATTTGGGCATCGCCCTGAAATGCAGCGGCAGGTTCGAGGAGGCGGAGGCCGCACACCACAAAGCTATTGCGCTCGATCCGGACTCTCCCGATCTCTACAGTAATCTGGGAGAGGTCCTGCACTGCCTGGGCAGATTGAACGACGCCGAACAAGTGCTGCGTCACGCAACTTCGCTGCAGCCAAAAATTGCCGATACCTTCGCCAGACTCGCCAATACGCTTCGCGAGCAGGGCCGCATCGCCGAAGCCGAGGCGGCATGCCGAGATGCCCTCGTGCTCGACCCAAATCATGCGGCGGCCTATTCCAATCTCGGTAATGCTCTCGCCGACCAAGGCCGGCTGACTGAGGCGGAAGCGGCTTATCGACGTGCCATCGCGCTGAAGCCAAGTTTCGGTGACGCCCACAACAATCTCGGCGCCATATTGAAGCAATTGGGGCGCATGGAAGAAGCGCGCCGGGTAACGCAAGAGGCGCTGCGCCTGCCGCCGCGGGACGCTCTGCGCTATCTCAATCTGGGCGAACTCAGGCGATTCACGGCCGGCGATCCGTATCTGGCGGATATGGAGGAGTTCGCTCGGGGCATTGCGTCGCTTCCGGTCAAGCAGCAGATCGAATTGCATTTCGCATTGGCCAAGGCCTATGACGACGTCGGCCGGCACGCGGATTCGTTTCGGCATCTGCAGATCGGCAACGCGCTCAAGCGGCAACAAATCCCTTACGACGAAGCGGCGACTTTGGCGCTCTTCGAGCGCATCCGCGCGGTATTCACGCCTGAACTGATCCGGACCTTCCGCAACGCCGGGGAGCCATCACCGGTGCCGGTGTTTATCGTCGGGATGCCCCGTTCCGGCACGACGCTGATCGAACAGATCATGGCGAGCCATCCGCAGGTATTCGGCGCCGGCGAATTGCCGAATTTCTGCCAAGCGGCAACGACTATCTTCTCAGCGGCGGATTGTCCGCTGCCTTTTCCGGACGCGTTGCTCCATGAATCAGGCGAAGGTCTACACCGGCTAGGGGCGCGTTACCTTACCGAGATTGTGCCGTTGGCGCCGACCGCGGCGCGAATCGTCAACAAAATGCCGTCGAATTTCCTGTTCGCCGGCCTCATTCATCTGGCGCTGCCGAATGCGCGCATCATCCATGCCGTGCGCGATCCGCTCGACACCTGCATGTCGTGCTTCTCGAAGCTGTTCGCGAACGGCCAATACTTCACCTACGATCTTGCGGAGCTCGGCAACTACTATCATCACTATGACATGCTGATGCGGCAGTGGCGTTCGGTGTTGCCGCCCGGACGCATCCTCGACGTACGCTATGAAGATTTAGTCGTCGACCTGGCAGGCCAGGCCCGGCGCATCATCCAGTATTGCGACCTCCAATGGGATTCCCGCTGCCTCGATTTTCATGCCACCGAGCGCCCGGTGCGTACGGCGAGCGCGACCCAAGTGCGCCAGCCGATTTACCGCAGCGCGATCGGACGGGCGCAACCCTATGCGCGCTACCTCGAACCGCTGCTTGCGGCGCTAACCGCAAAGGACCTCGCCGAATCGACCGGGCGCATCGAGCCGGCCGTGAGCGTCACTTTTTCGCCGAATGAATCGCCCGCCAGATCTTCTCCGGCGTCACCGGCATTTCGATATGGGTGACGTCGAATTCGGCGAGCGCGTCGACCACGGCATTGACGACGGCGCCGAGCGCGCCGGTGGTGCCGCCTTCGCCGGCGCCGCGTACACCGAGCCGGTTGGTCGGGGTCAGCACCTCCGAGATGTCGGTGGTGAACGATGGTAACAGGTCGGCGCGCGGCATGGCGTAGTCCATGAACGAGGCCGACAGCAATTGGCCATGCGCATCGTAGGCACAAAGCTCCCACAGTGCCTGGCCGATGCCTTGCGCCGCGCCGCCATGGGTCTGGCCGTGGACCACCATCGGGTTGATGGCGCGGCCAACGTCGTCGACCGCGGTGTAACGCACGAGCTCGAGCGCGCCGGTTTGCGGATCAATCTCGACTTCGCAGACATGAGCGCCATAGGGAAAGCCGAGCTGCTTGATGGTCTCGTCGGCGGTGGCGGAAAGCGGCCCGCGCAAATCCTCGGGCACGGCCGCATTGCCGTCGGCTGCCGCCGTGGCGACGTCGAAAATCCCGATCGAGCGGTCGGTGCCTTTCACGGTGAAGCGGCCGGCGGCGAATGCGATATCGTCCTCGGCAGTTTCCAAGAGATGCGCCGCGATCTTCTTGCCTTTCTCGATGACGGCGTCGGAGGCATTGCCCATGACGATGCCGGCAAGCCGCATCGAGCGTGCCGAATGCGAGCCGCCGCCTTCCTTGACGATGTCGGTGTCGCTCTCGATGACGTTGACATCGTCGAATGGCACGCCGAGCCACTCCGCCACGCATTGCGCGAAGGTGGTCTCGTGGCTTTGCCCGCTCGAGAGCGTGCCGACCACGACGTCGACCTTGCCGCGCGGCTGCACGGTGACATCGGCGCGCTCGCGCGGATAGCCGCCGGTGGTTTCGAGGTAACTGCACAGTCCGATGCCGCGCAGCCGCTTGCGCCTCTTCGCCTCGGCACGGCGCTTCTTAAAACCTCGCCAATCGCCGAGCTCCATGGCGCGGTCCATCACAACGCGATAGGTGCCGTTGTCGTAAACGATGCCTTGCGCGTTCTTGTAGGGAAAAGCCGACGGCGGAATGAGATTGCGTTTGCGCAGGCTCACGCGATCGAAGCCGTGCTCCTGCGCCGCTTTGTCGATCAAGCGCTCAATCACGTAGATCACTTCCGGCCGGCCGGCGCTGCGATAGGGCGTCGTGCACATCGTCGTCGACAGCACGGCGCGCGCTTGCACATAGGACGTCGGAATGCGGTAGCCGGACGTCGCCAGCCCAACGCCCTTGACCAGCGGCACGTAGGAGCCGGAATGCGCGCCGACATTGCTGAGATTCGACGAGCGAAGTGCCAGGAAGCGCCCCTGCGCGTCCAGCGCCAGTTCCGCCGACACCGTAAGGTCGCGGCCCATATAGTCGCTGACAAATGCTTCGCTGCGATCGGCTGTCCATTTCACCGGACGGCCGACACGGCGCGAGCCCCAGACCACCAGCGCGAATTCCGGAAAGAAGCTGTTGCGCGTACCGAAATTGCCGCCGATTTCCTGGGCGATGACGCGGACATTCTCGAACGGCACGCCGAGGATCGCGGCAATCTCTTTTTTCTGGCGCACGATGCCGCCCGAGCCGGCATAGAGCGTGTAGCGGTTGGACGCGGCATCGTAGATGCCGACGGCGGCGCGCGGCTCCATTGGCACGCCGGTGACGCGGTTGATCCAGGTGTCGAGCCGCGTGACGTGAGCGGCGCGCGCGAAGGCCGCGTCGGTCGCCGCGGCGTCGCCGACCTCCGCGTCGATCATGATATTCGGCAAATCGTCGTAGAGCCGCGGCGCGTCTTTTTCGATCGCCGCTTTGGCGTCGGTCACCGCCGGCAGCGGCTCATAGTCAACGATGACTTTTTCGGCGGCATCTTTGGCCTGCGCCACGGTCTCGGCGATGACGAAGGCCACTGCAGTGCCGACATGACGCACCCGATCGGTCGGCAGCACATAATGCGGCGCCGCCGGCACCGGTGAGCCGTCGCGATTGACGAGCACGATATCGGGCGCCGCGCCGGCTGCGGTCAGATGTGGAATCCGGGTCAGCCCATCGGCCAGCGCATCGGCGCCAGTGAGCACCGCGAGCACGCCCGGCATGGCGCACGCCGCAGCGACATCGATGCCGCGGATCAGCGCATGCGCATGCGGCGAGCGCACCGCCGCGCCATAGGCCTGATCCGGGAAATTGAAATCGTCGCTGTAACAGCCGCGGCCGGTGACGAGGCGCAGGTCTTCTTTGCGGCGTACCGTAGTTCCGATGCCTGATTGCATTGATGGTAGGTTCACGATTGACTGATGGCGGGCGGCAATGATCTCACAGCCTGGCGGATCGGGCTAGTCGCCGATGGTAGGCGCATGACAACACATCGTTTGGATGCCGGACCCGAGACGGTGCATTGGGGCTTTTTCGATGCGGCGCTCAAGCCTCTGATCATCGTTGAACCCGGCGATGAGGTGGTCATCTCGACGGTGTCCGGTCCGCCCGCGGCGCTGCCGCCGGCAAATTCGGGTCTCACCGTGCCGGACGCGTTGCGCGCGATTCACGCAAGCGTGCCGCAGAAGTTGAATGGGCCGCACATCCTCACCGGGCCGGTCGCCGTGCGCGGCGCCAAGGCCGGGCAGGTGCTCGAGGTCCGCATCAAGGCAATCGATCTGTTCTACGACTGGGGCTACAACGCCATCCGGCCGCTGGCCGGTGCGTTGCCGGACGATTTCGAAACGGCGCGCCTCATCCACATCCCGCTCGATCGCGCCCGCATGGTGGCCCGGCTGCCATGGGGCCTCGAACTGCCGCTCAAGCCGTTCTTCGGCATCATGGCGACGGCGCCGCCCGCGGCTTGGGGCGCGGTAGCCTCGCCGCCGCCGCGTCGCAACGGCGGCAATATGGACAATAAGGAACTGGTCGCCGGCGCCACGCTCTATCTGCCAATCCATGTCGACGGCGCGCTGTTCTCGGTCGGCGACGGTCACGGCGTGCAGGGGGACGGCGAAGTCTGCATTACCGCGATCGAGACCGGCCTGGTCGGCACGTTCGAACTCTTTGTGCGCGACGACATGAAGCTCGAATGGCCGCTCGCCGAGACGCCGACCCATATCATGACCATGGCATTCGATCCCGACCTCGACGACGCGGTGGTGATCGCGTTACGCGACATGATCAAGCTGATTTGCGCGCGTACCGGAATTTCGCGCGAGGATGCCTATACGCTGTGCAGCTTGGCCGCTGATCTGCGTATCACCCAGGTGGTGAACGGAGCCAAAGGCGTCCACGTCATGCTGGAGAAGGTTTGCCTGGTGCGTTAGTGCGCCGCCTTTGACTCTTCGACGCGATGGAAGCCCAGCCGCTGCATCACCGGCTCGTCGGAGACGCGGAGTAGCAGCGCATCCTCGGTGGCCTCGTGGTGATGCGGCCGCCAGGCCGGCGCGGCGACGACGTCACCGCGGCGCCATTCGAAGCGTTCGCCGTCGACCGTCGTCGCGCCCGCGCCTTTGACCACAGCGTAGATGTTGTTCGCCGTCGTGCGATACGGCGCCGTGACGACGCGCGGGGCAAGCCGCATCATCGACAATCCGATCGTGTCCATCGCCGGATTGCCGAGCTCGACATGGGTGCCGAAGGAGCCGGCCGGGTCGGGCGTGGCGGCATCGAGGCGTTTGAGCGTTTCACTCAGCGGAAACACGAACGGTGAATCCTTGGTCGGCGGCGCATCGGCAAAGGCCTCGTGGGTTTTGTCCTCCTCGGCCGGCTCGAAGAACATCGGCTCGAGGAGTTGCACCAGCGGAACGTCGAGGAAGTCGAGCCAATAGGCGCTGGCGCGGCTGTCATTACCGTGGCCGTGGCTCGACCAGTTCGGCGTGAGCAGCACGTCGCCCGGTTCCATGGCGAGCCGCACGCCGTTGACGTCGGTGTAGACGCCGGGCTCGGCGTCGATAATGAGGCGCAGCGCATTGGGCGTGTGGCGATGCGCCCGCGCCCATTCGCCCGGCATGATCATCTGGTAGGCGGTGACCATGGTGCGCACCGTGCCGTAGCTTTCGCCGGAGGCTGGATTGAACAGAATGAGATTGCGCCGCTCGGCAAGCTCGGTATTGATGAGCCGGCCTGCGGCATCCAGCGCGCCGCGCGCCTGCTCGTAGGTCCAGTGCGCCGGCGCAAAATTCTTCTTCGGCGCCGCCCACAGCGAAGCAACCTTCTTGTTCCAGCCCGGCGCGATGCCGACTTGCGTCAGCTTGCCGTAGAGCTCCTCAAGCGTGCCGGAGCGGGCAAGGTCTTCTCGGGATGGGACCTGCATGGGGTTTCCTCTTCGATAATGGCTACAGTCTAGTGGAAATATCGGCCGCTTTGCACCGCCGGTTTTTCCGCGCGGCGGTCCGGAACCGCAGCCGCGCCGCGCACGACGTCGACAAGGCGAAGCGCGTCCTCGGGCATGCGGTCGTTGCGCCAGGCCACATGGCCGTCGGGGCGCACCAGCACGACTTTGCGCTGGTAAAGCGCGGCAATCTGCGGTTCGTCTATGGCGACGACCGCCATGGGCACCCCACGTTGCTTTGCGGCCTCCAAAAGGGACGCCACCTCGGTCGAGTCGGCGCCGAAAACGAGCAGCGTATAGGCCTTGCCGAACAGATCGAGCGTCGAGCGGCCGTCGGCGAGGAACGCGTGCGGCGCGCGGTGTCCGGGCCGTGCCGTCGGGACATAGGTTCGCGGATCGTCGGGCGGGGCCGGCGATCCATCCGGCCAGCAGATCGGCGAGCCCTCATAGCGATAGCCAAGATGGATGCCGAGCGTGTGCCATTCACGGCGCATGATTTCGCTGAACTCGCGCCCGACCCGCTGACGCGTCGCTTCGCCTTGTGGCGTTGGGTCGAGCAGATCGTCATGCCGGCCGACCGAAAGCATCCGGCGCAGATTGCCGCCTGCTTCCACGACATTGCGGGCGCCGACCGGCTGGCGCTCGGCGCCGTAGGAATCGAGGAGGCCGTCGCCGCCCCAGCCCTCGATCATGGCGGCAAGCTTCCAGGACAGATCGACCGCGTCGCCGATCCCGGTGTTCATGCCAAAGCCGCCGGTGGGCGACATCACATGCGCTGCATCGCCGGCGATAAAGCCGCGGCCGTCGCGGTAGCGCTCGGCGACCAGTTCGCGCCGCACCCACGGCAGGACGCTCAATATCTCGAATTCGAAGTCGCAGCCGACGGCACGGCGGATGGCGGCCTTGATCTCCTCGTCCGTGTATTCGCGTTGCTCGGCTCCGCCGATCAGTGAGAAGCGCCATTCGTCGCGGCCGTTGATCGCGACGATCGTCGCCCAGGTGCCTTCCGGGCCGATGAAAATGTGACGGTAAGCCTTGCCCTTGTTGTGCAGCGCCAGAAGATGCGGGCAGCGGAAGATGACGTTCGTGGTGTAGGTCAAAACCGGATTGCCGGACATGCGGATGCCGAGCGTCTCGCGCACCAGGCTGCGCGCGCCATCGCAGCCGACGATGTACCGCGCCCTGATCTCCTCGCGCGTGCCGGTTGCGGCGTTCTCGACGACGGCCGTCACCAGATCGGCATTCTGCTCGAACGAGACGAGCCGCGTGCGATAGCGCAAGGTTACGCTTTGCTGCGCCGCCGCGAACGCGCGCAGGATCGGATCGAACATATTCTGCGGGCAGCGCTCGCGCCGTTGCGGGCTTTCCTTGGGCGGCGGCGCTTGGCCGATCCCCGGGAAGCGCTCGCGGGCGAGTTCATGGCCGGCGAGGCTGGTCAGATAGATATTGTCCTGCGCGTAGTCGCGCGGATAGGGCGAGCCTTCGACCGCGGGCACCAGGCCCCAGCGTCGGCAGAATTCCATGGTGCGGATGCCGACGAGGTCCATGCGCGGCTGAAAGATCGAGCCGTCGGATTGCTCGATCAAGGCGCAAGGAATGCCGCGCCAGCCGAGATCGCCGGCAAGCGCGAGCCCGACCGGGCCGCCGCCGACGATCAGTACCGGCTCGATTCTCGACTGCACTTACCCAGGTCCGGCGCTTGCGTAACGATGGGCGTAACCATACGCCGCCGGGCGCGGCCAAGGAAACTGCGGCCTGCGGGGCTAACCGTTGGCGGTTGTCGCAACCGCTCCGCCGTGACACCATTTGCCTGTTGGCTCGTTGGGATTTCGAAGCGTCATGCCGCGAAGGAAAGCTCGCAGGAAGTTCCCCTGGGCATCGCTGTCCGACGACGAGTTGCTCAAGGTCCGGCTCAAGGACCTCAAAGTGACGGTCGAAGGCACCTGGCTCGAGAAGTGCCTGCACCGGCTCTACGGCGAACTCGCCGACCATGGCATCCGGGTGCGGCCGCATGCCTGGATTTCGAGCGAGTGGTTTTCTCCCGAGAATACTCCGGGCATCGCCATCCCTTTCTACTTGGCGCATCCGCGGCTGGTGCGGCTCGAGAAGAAGATGATCCTCGACGTCGAGGGCGGCACGACCTCCGAATGCATGCGTATTCTCCGCCACGAATGCGGTCACGTCGTCACCCACGCCTATCAGCTTTATCGCCGCCGCCGTTGGCAGCAATTGTTCGGCCCTTCATCGAAGCGCTATCCGCGCTATTACCGGCCCAATCCGGCAAGCCGCAATCACGTCCAGCATTTGCGGCTGTGGTACGCGCAAAGTCATCCCGACGAGGATTTCGCCGAGACTTTCGCGGTGTGGCTGCGACCCCGCTCGCATTGGCGGACGCGCTATGCCGGCTGGCCGGCGCTGAAAAAGCTGGAATATGTCGACGAACTGATGGCGGAGATCGCCGGCAAGCGGCCGACGCTCACGCATCGGGAAAAAGTCGATCCGCTGAGCAAGCTCAATCAGACGCTCGGCGACTATTACAAGAGAAAGCGGACGCTCTACGTCGTCGATACGCCGAAAACCTACGACCGCGATCTGCGGCGGCTGTTCTCGGCCGAGCCGCGGCATCGCCACGCCGAAGCGGCGTCGTCCTTCATCCGGCGCAACCGCGCCCGGGTGCGCGAGCTGGTCGCCAAATGGACCGGCGAATATCAGCTTACTTTCGACGTCGTGCTCGACGACATGATCCAGCGCTGCCGCGAGCTCAATTTGCGCGCGGTCGGTCCCGAGCGCAAACTGATGCATGGAATTCGCCGTGCTGTTGACCGCCAAGACCATGCACACACTGTTCGGTCCGTCGCGGCGAAGATGGATCGCGCTATGAAAAAGCTGCGCGTCCTGCTGCTCGTTCACCCGGACCTGATCCCGCCGGAATCGAGCAAGGGCTATACCGAGCAGGAGATCAACGTCTGGAAGACCGAATACGACGTGGTGACGACGCTGCGCGCCGCCGGCCACGAGGTGCGTCCGCTCGGCGTGCATGACGAACTCAAGCCGATCCGCGACGACATCGAGGCCTGGAAGCCGGACGTGGTGTTCACGCTGTTGGAGCAATTCCGCGGCGAGGCGATCTACGACCAGAATGTCGTCAGCTATCTCGAATTGATGCACGTGCCGTATACCGGCTGCAATCCGCGCGGCCTGATGCTGGCGCGCGGCAAGGATCTGTCGAAGACGCTGGTGCATTATCACCGCATCCCGGTGCCGGATTTCACCGTGTTTCCGAAGGGCCGCAAGGTGAAACGCCCGGCGCGGCTGGCTTTGCCGCTGATCGTCAAGAGCGTCAACGAAGACGCTTCTTACGGCATTTCGCAAGCTTCGGTGGTCGACAGCGACGAGAAGCTCATCGAACGCGTCAACTTCATCCATGAGCGCATCGGCACCAACGCCATTGCCGAGCAATATATCGAGGGACGCGAAATCTATGTCGGCATCGTCGGCAACGAGCGGCTGATCGTGCTGCCGGTATGGGAGCTGCAATTCCAGAACATGGCGGAGGGCGACTGGCTCATCGCCACCGAGAAGGTCAAGCACGATCCCGACTATCAGGAGCGCCGCGGCATCCGGCACGGCCCGGCCAAGGATCTCACGCCGGAACTCGCGACCCGCATCCAGCGCATGGCCAAGCGGATTTACCGGACGCTGGAGCTCGACGGTTATGCGCGCATCGATTTTCGTCTTGCCGCCGACGGCACGCCATATTTTCTTGAAGCCAATCCCAATCCCGAAATCGCCGAAAGCCAGGAATTCGCGACGTCGGCGAAACATGTCGGCATCGGCTATCCGGACTTGCTGCAGCGTATCGTGACGCTCGGCATCAGGCGCGGCTCCCGCGACCGCGGCCGTGGATTAAAGCGGCGGCCGGCTGTCCTGGCTAAACGCTGTTATGCTTTTCGCGGCCGGCATGTGCGATGTTGCTCGGCCTCGCGTTTGTCGGCGTGCTGCTCGTGTCGGCGTGCGCGTCGCGGCGCTCGCGATCGCCGCGGCCGCGCTTGCGCTCGGCCGCATGCTCACGGTGCGACCTCGCCGCAGCTTTGGCCGCCGGCTTGTCGAGCTTGGCTTGCTCCAGCTTCGCTTGTTCGGCCTTGGCCTCGTCGATCTTGAGCTGTTCGAGCTTCGCCTGCTGCAATTCGACTTGCTCCGATTGCGCCTGTTCCACGCTGGCGAAGGCGGGCAGGCTGCGGCAGGGCAGGTGCTGTACGAAGGTCAGCGCATCGTCATTGACCGCCATGCGGCGCCAAGCGTCGACGGAAAGCCCGGTGACGCGCGCGACATAGCCGCGCGTTTCGCGCGGCAGGCTGGCCGCGATGTTCGAGCCATTCGACGACGCGGTGCGCGCCGGCATTGTAGGCCGCGGCGACAAAGCCGAGATTGCCGAATTCCAGGCGAAGCTCGCGCAGGAACCGCGCCGAAGCCGGGATGGCTTGCAGCGGGTCGAACGGATTGTCGAGCCCGGTTTCGGCGGCGGTCTCCGGCATGAATTGCGCGATGCCCAAGGCGCCTTTCCGGCTTACGGCGTCGTCGCGCAGCCGGCTCTCCTGCCAGATCAGATTGGCAAAGAATGGAACCGGCAAATCGTTATCCTGTGCCGAGGTGTAAAGCGCGTTGCAAAGATCGTTGAGCGACAGGTCGCTGTCGTGGCGGTATCCGTGTTGCTTGTATCTGAGCTGTTCGACGGCACGTCGCCATCGGCATCCGCATCGGCAGCGGCGGGCTTGAGCGTTTCGACCGCGACGCGTGCGGCTCCAGCGACGCCACGGTGAGCCGGTCGGTTCTGCCGGTCGATGACTCGATTTCGATGAACGAAGACGCCGCGCCGCCGGCTGCGGAATGCGGATAATCGGTGAAGTAACGGGAATAATCCGGCTCCGGCGCGGCGTCGGAAAGTCCCAGCAGCAGGATTGCAAACGCGAGTATCGGCCGCATCCCCGTTCCCTCACAGAACGTGTCGCGACGGCGCACGGCGGCGCAGTCCAAGCTTGGTTAAGAAAGGGTTTCCCTCGTCCTCTGGCGGCGCTCATGACCGGTCCAAGCGGGCGGCTTTTGGGACGGATTGTGAGTCATTCAAGGCGAATTGCGGCGGCGGCCACGCCTCTGGAACTCGGCCGCCCCAACCGGCTTGCGCCGTGATCGCGGAAAGCGGATATTTGTTGCGCCCGTGACCAAATTTTTGAGCGTCATTGCGAGCGAAATCCAGAATTCGTCCGTGAGGCGGTGGTAGGCGGCTTTGGGGAGTGAGGCACTCGCTGTCGCGGCGGGGGCTCGGGGAGGTTCATGATGAATCAGGAAACCAAGCTCCGCGAAGCGGAGGGCAAAAACGCCCATGCCGAATTTCGGTACCAATCCGGCTTCGGCAATCATTTCGTTTCCGAAGCCGTGCCCGGCGCCTTGCCGGTCGGACGAAATTCGCCGCAGCGTCCGCCGCACGGACTTTATGCCGAGCTGATCTCGGGCACGTCATTCACGACGCCGCGCGCGGAAAACCGCCGCACCTGGACCTATCGCATCCAGCCCTCTGTCGTGCATCGGCCCTATGCGCGCATCGACAACGGGCTCATCCGCAGCGCGCCGTTCAACGACGTCGACGCCACGCCGACGCAATTGCGCTGGAGCCCGGTTCCCATTCCAAACGATCCGACCGACTTCATCGCCGGCATCGTGACGCTCGGCGGCAATGGCGACGTGGCGACGCAGACCGGCATGGCGATCCACATCTACGCCGCCAACCGCTCGATGACCGACCGCTGCTTTTACAATGCCGACGGCGAGATGCTCATCGTGCCGCAGCAGGGACGCGCCCGCTTCGTCACCGAGCTCGGCATCGTCGAGACGCCGCCGGGCGAGATCGTCGTTATCCCGCGCGGACTTCGTTTCCGCGTCGAGCTGCCGGACGGACCTGCGCGCGGCTATATCTGCGAGAATTACGGCCAGCCGCTGCGGCTGCCGGAACTGGGTCCGCTCGGCTCCAACGGACTCGCCAATTCGCGCGATTTCTTGAGTCCCGTTGCCGCTTACGAAGACACCAAGACGCCGTGTGTCGTGGTGGCGAAATTCCAAGGCAATCTATGGGCGGCGGAGATGGATCATTCGCCGCTCAACGTCGTCGCCTGGCA